>CAVYZS010000001.1:0-445031 GCA_963773085.1 Ilumatobacteraceae bacterium
TCCGAACTGCCTGGTCTCGTGCGTTCGTTCTTCGCGCCCGTGACCCTTGCGTCGGGTCGCGGCGCGGCGTTGGTGCGGATTGCTATCTGGAAGGTCCTCGCCTCGGTCGGACCAGTACGGTCTAACTGATGGGCATGCTCGACTACTACGAACCGGTGCCGGCGTGTCGCATGTCCTTGGTGCTGTTCTCTCGTAGACGAGGAGTGGCAGGGGAAGAGTGGCCCCTGTCTCCTTCTCGTCTTCCGCCAAGGTGAGCGGCATCCGGTAGCTCATCCCGTGGACGAGGATGTGAAGTTTCGATCCCGCGCGCTTGGAGGAGTTTGCATTGCCGGACCACTTTGATCTTCTTGCCACATGTCCATCTGGTCACTTCATCCGGGGCATCGGTCGATGCGGCGACGGCGTTTGGTGCGAAACGGACATCTCCCAGTCGGAAGAACAGGCTGCTGGCGACGCCGAAGGCGAACGAGTTCGGCGGCTACGGGAATCCCTTGGGTATTGAGGTCCTCCACCGCGTCGTAACCGCGATCTGCCCGGTGCTGGGTGTCGTCGGCGTTGCGATTCTTACCGGAGAGCGCCTGCGGCCAGTGTGTTCCTCTGACTCTGGCGGCAGGGTGGTCACAGCTCGAGTTCGATGCCGATCGGTTCGATAGTCGGCTGTCGTGTTGGGTGGAGTTCGATGCCTTGTTTGGCGGCCCAGCGATGAGTGGCGTCGGCGAGCAACTGGGTTCCATCGGCCCGCTCGGGTGATGCGTGTTCACGCAGCGATGTGAGAGCGCTGACGAGATGTTCGCGATCGATCGGTTTGCCGTTGGCCCAGTCGCGCCATGTGTCGAGGGCGACGAGTGTTGCTCAGCTGCCTGGAGGTGTTCGGGGAGGTATTGCCAGCGCTGGAACATGACGTGGTTCGACAGATCGACGGCGTGCCGGTTGTGTAGATCGTGGCGGGCGACGGCTCGGCGCTCGTCGGGGGCGCTCGAGTGCTGCTTGGCTTGTGCGAGCTGTTGTTGCGCCTCGGTGACGGTCTCGTTGGCGGTGGAGAGTTCGGTGCGGGCTTGGCGCCGGCCTCGCAGGCCTGACTCGTCGAGTTTGCGTTTGGCGAGCCGTTGGGTCTCGTCGGCTCGCTTCAACTCGGTACCGGCTGCTTCGAACCGCTCGTCGAACGGGCGGCATGTCCGGTTCGCTATCGCCAACCGTTGCTCGGCAACTGCCAGCGTGTCGGCCAGGCTTTGGCGGGCTGCGAGTGAGTCGTCGAGTGCTTGTCGCGCCTCGCGGTAGTCGGCCGCGGCGTCAAGGAGAAGGTCGGTGAACCAGTCGGGGATCTCACATCGTGGTTGCAGCGCGTACCGCCGGTCGGTCCTGTTGAGCGAGCTGTCGGCGTTGGGCAGTGGCGGGAACGTCGGCACGATCGGAGGTGATGATCGCTTCGAGGATGTCGAGTGCTTCGGCGATGTCGTGGGTTTCGGTCACGACCACGAACGTGGTTCTCTTGCTGCCGCGGGTCATCGCCACGTACAGGCCGCGACCAGTGGTGGCCGGGGTGGCAAGAGTGATGCTGCCGGTCTGGTTGTCGGATTGGTTGCCGGGTTCGGTGGCCGCGTAGCCGAGACGAACGTGCTCGCCGACGTAGCCGGCGGGGAGGGTGACGGTGCCGTGCCCGTCGAGTTGGGTGACCGTCAGGTCACCGGTGTCGCTGATCTGGGTCACGGTCCACAGCTCACGGTTGCGCACGACATCGCCGGTGGTGGTGTGCAGCTGGCGTTGATTGCGGCGGGTGGCAACGATGTCACCAACGACAGCTTCGCCGTCGGCGATCACCGCCGCACGTGTCGGGTCGAGATCGCCGTGTTCGATTCGTCGTTGTTGGATGAGGTGGTTGATGGCGTCGACGTGATCGTTGGTGGTGGTGGTGATCGCCATCGTCTTACCGGCTGTGTGGCGTTTGATCCAGTCGTCGGCGATTCCGTCGAGGTGCTCGTCGATGGTGCCGGGAATGATCCGATCGTGGGCCTCGTAGGCGTCGAGGGCGCGTAGGTCGCCGGGTCGCAACTTGAGCGACGCGGCTGCTTCCCATTCGTTGGTGAAGCGGTGGATGCGTTCCAGCTCGATCGTCCGGCTGGTGGTGCACAGTTCGGCGAACATCCCGCCACGCCCGACCGCCTGCAACTGGCGGTGGTCGCCGATCAACGCGAGCCGCCAGTGTTGTGTGGTGGCAAGTCGGGTGAGGCGGTGCAGGTCGGGGGTGGAGAGCATCCCGGCTTCGTCGACCACGATCGTTGAGCCGCTCGGCAACGCCCACTCTGGCTTGGGGCCGACGGGTCGGGCCCATTCGTATAGCAACTTGGCGACGGTGTCGGCGGGCATGCCCGTCTCACGCTCCAGCACCCTCGCTGCTTTGGCCGTCGGGGCGACACCGAACACCACTCGACCGTGTCGCTCGAGGTCGGAGGCGGCGGCGCGCAACATGGTGGTCTTGCCGGCACCGGCGGGACCGACGATCACGACCAGCCGGTCATGGCCGGCGACCGCCGCGGCGTCGCCCTGGAGCAAGGTCGAGTCGGTCGGAGTGCACGGTGGGTGACGGGTTGGGTCCGTCGAGTTGGGCGTCGATCGCCCAAGCCAGGATCTGTTCTTCTTGGGCGATCACCTGTCGGCTGGTGACGTGCGCGGCGACTGGTTCGATCCACAACGAACGACCGTCCGAGACACGGACCCGTCCGTCGCCGCGTGCGGGGTCGAGATCGACGCACTCGCCCAACACCCGATCGACGGCTCGTCCACCAGTTCCGTCCACCGTTCACCGGACATTCCCGGTCGCGGGCGGAGCCGATCGGCCATCGCTTCCAGGACGTCCATCCGATGCCACGCCGAACGCTGCTCGGATAGGTCCTCGATGACATCGGCGACAGTGACTGTCGCCGAGCGGAGGCGACGCTGGCGGCATCGGCGATCGAGTCGGTCAGGGTGTCGCGGGTGACTCCGATGCCGGCTGCCTCGCTGCGCCACCGTGCCTGCAGATCTGGGACACCGTGGCCGGTCTTGCGGTGTCGGGTGTCAGCGGCCGCTTCACGTTCCAGGGCGGCATGTTCGAACTTCGACGGATGTCGACCCTCGCGTTGGCGGAACTCGGTGATCTTGTCCGTAGGGCTGGCGCTGACTTGGGCGGCGCGCTTGGAGAACTGCTCCAACAACTCCGACCGGGACACCGGCGATCTCGGCTTGGCCCTTGACGATCTCGCCGAACGCGACGCCGTAACGGTGGGTGAGCTCGGCACGCAGCACGACTGGTACAGGCCACCAAGAGCGCGTTGGTGGTGCTTCAAGACACGGGCATCGAGCGCGAGCCAGCGACCGTCGTCGGTTTGCACCTTGCCCGAAATGACCAGATGGGTGTGCAGCTGCGGGTCGTCGAGCCGTGAGGTGGTCTGCCGGAACACGGCGACCGTCAGGCCTTGGCTGTCGGTATGCGGTCGACCACCGTTGGATCGCACACGCGGTCGTCGCACCGAACCGTTCCAGGTAGTCGACGACCGCCCGAACGGCGACGTCGTGGCACTCCGCCAGCCCTTCGTCGCCGGTCAGGGCCCACCACGCCGACAGCGACTTCGGTGACGACAACGTCGCATCGAACCCGACGACAGTGCGGATCACGGTCCCGTTGGCACGCGTGCGGTCCTCAATGGAAAGCCGAGCGTCGACCCGGTGACTGGGTCACGGCCGGACAACAACAGCTCGAGCGCGTCGGTCGAGACCTCACCGGCGAGACCCAGCCCCGCGGCCTGCGCGCCCGTCCAATGCCCGGGTTGCTCTCCCGGCGCTTGCGTCAAGTACCTCGTGTAGTACTTCGCCGTTGCCGCAGCCGACCCGGCGTAGAGGGTCGTCACTCGCAACATGAGGACTCCCTGCCTCGCGGGGCACCTGTCTGTCATTCATAGGTGCGGTGGGTCGGGTAGTCATCACGGGTGATGCCTCAGGACTCGATCGCGAGCGAGAGTTGGGCGGTGGAACGCGGACGCGACCGCGCGAGGTGCGCGCTTTACGAGGGCGTGACGGCAGTGGTCGTGGTAGTGGCCTGGGTGTCGGTGGGGAGAGGCCAGGTGATCGGTCCACCGAGCTGTTCCTCGAGCCGGCAACGCGGCACCCGGAACAGCTTCCCGTAGCGGATCACCGGAATGCCGGTCTTGCCGCCGGAGGCCTCGAACGCGTTCGCCTCGCGATACGCCGTGCTCCGCCCAACACGCAACACCGCCGCCGCCTCGTCCAAAGTCAGAAGGTCCGGAGGGACAACAACAGAGGGCTCGAGCATCGGACTCACAGCAGCCACGCCTCCTGAGAACGCATCTCGTCACAAGTTGCCGGCAACGTACGGGGAGCCGAGGACCACAAACGGGAAACGGTGACGAACCTCATACCCCCTACAGAGCACGGAACCGCCCGGGCGCACCAAGAGGCCCCGGTCACGGTCCTGCGAGCTCGAAAATTGAAAATGGCCCTCACACTGCAACATGCCTCCCGAATCGCAATTTCGTGACGCACACCAGATCAACGGACATGCCCACCCGTTTGTAAATGAACGGCCAGGGCTTGTATATCTTGGAGAACTCCAATAGATTATGAACATGTCCGAGTTGCTGCCCCTGGCCGACGCAGCCGACCTCTTGGGTGTGTCGGTGGAACGCGTTCGTCAGCTGGTGGTCAGTGGTCAGCTCCCTGGTCAACGGTTCGCCAACGTGTGGGTGGTGCCGAAGGATGCGATCGCCGCACGGCGCCACTCGCCCGGTGTTCGAGGGCGTCCACTCGGCCCACAGCGGGCGTGGCAGGAGATCCTCGCCGGCCCGATCGACCTACAAAGCCCCGGCAGATATCAGCGTCGAGCCAACACCATCCGCTGCGACATGAGCCGAGCAGATGTCGCGGCGCGCTGCCTGAGATGGTCGGCGCCTTGATCGGCGGCGTACGCGCCGCCATAGATCTCGGCGTGCAGTTGGCGCTCGATGACAGTGTCGACCTGTACCTGCCAGCCGAGTCGTTCAGCGGACTCGACGCACGAGTCGCGTTCGTTCCCGATGCGGCGGGCCGCGTTGCACTTCGGGTAGTTGACGATGACGCGTGGCAACTGATCCCAAAGGGTGCTGTCGCTCCCCGGAATGCGATAGCACTGGACCTTCTCGAGTCCGGCGATCCCCGGCATTGGATTGCCGGAGAACACCTGGTGGACAGCAATGGCTGAGCCTTCTGTCGTTCGCGGGCTCGCCCGCACTGGCCGATGGCCGGGCGAGGTCGTGACGTCGCCCTCGACCGAGTCCGCCACGAGGTCGCGCCCACGTGGCGGTGCTGGGCTCGGCGGTCCGGATGGTGTTCCTTCACGAGGTAGAGCGAGTGACCGTGTTCGCCCCACCAACGACATCGACCTCGTTGTCGATCTTCGAATCGAGCCGACGGTGCTCGGTCATACGCACGACGTCCTTGCTGCGGCCGGCTTCTCGCAGGACCTTCCCAGCCCGGAGGGTGTGGCACATCGTTACCGGCGTGGCGGCGCAACTATCGACGTTCTCGCTCCCGACCACTTGGGAGCGAGGGCGAAGCTCTCGCTGGGCAGCGGGCGCACCATCGAAGCGCCCGGCACATCACAGGCCTTCGGTCGTGTCTCACTCGTGCGAGTAGAGCTCGACGACGAAACGGCCGGAATCGTGCGCAGGCCAACGTTGGTCGGCGCGCTGTTGGGTAAGGCCACGGCCGTTACGGAGATCGTCTCAATGTCTTCGGCTGAACGTGCCAAGCACGTCCGCGACGTCGACGCCCTCGCTCGACTGCTCGGCCCGGCGGATCGAGCCGGCGCGTCGTTGACCACCAAGGAACGCGCGACTCTCGACCGGGTCGCGGAGCATCCAGACATCAGCCCACTGGCTGCGCGATCGATTCAGTTGACCGCATCGACCCACGACTGAGGCAAGCGGTGGCACGGTCGCATTGACTCGCATTCTGAGTAGATCAACCCGGAATGTGGGTAAGTGCCACAGACGAGGTCCGCTCGAACTGCGGTGCCTCGACGTCGCCGATCGTGGAGCCCGCCGCGTACTACCTTTGAATTATCGCGTGCATATCCTCAGTTTCGGAGCCCCGGTCGTGCCATATCCGTGCCACAACGGAGCAGAATTGGGCATCACAGGGCAACACCAGTGGGACTAGTCAACACCGCTGAGCTGGCCTTTCACCGAACGTCGCAGGTCAGAGAGGCGCCCAAATCCGTTTCCCAAGCTGAGAACGCGGGTTCGATTCCCGTCACCCGCTCCCTGCCCTCCCTTCCACTGCATGCCTGCTTCGACACGCTACGTGTGAGTACTGCTCAACGTGTGGCGCACGGGTTCGTTTCCAGCCCGACGCGCACGACTTCGGAACTGAACGTGCATGTTTCAGGCCCCACCAGTGTCAACGGGTGCGATTCCGGTACTGGCAGTTCCGGTTCCGCGCCCGACGGGCCATTTGCCACAACGAATGATGATCGTCGCCATGGGTCGCAGCCCGTGGGGAAGCGTGCGCAAGCTGCGGGGCGTTTCAAGCGGCTCCCCCCAGTCATAGCGCTGGGGTGCAGCGCGCAGCTCAGGCAGTCGTTCGTAGTCGGCGTCGAGCCGCGGACTTGGTGGGCGCGATTTCGGTACTCCCAATACCGAATTCGCACCCGTTGAGCCTGGTCGGGTGCGGTGTGAGCAGTGTCAGTACCGGAATCGCGCCCGACCGGTCGCTGACGAGCCCGAGATCCCTTATCGAAGCGGTCTGGCGGTGGGCGGGGCGTGGCCAACCAGCGAGGCCGCGGGCACCGCTGAACGCTCGACGGTACGCCGATCGTTACGCTGCGCCGCATGCCCCCGGAACCGGTGAAGCTCTCGGAGCTCGTTGCGACGCTGTCGCTGGTGTCCGACCTCGGCATGGGTCGTCCGATGGAGCGAGTGCTGCGCCAGACGGTGATCGCGATGCGGCTCGCCGACGATGTCGAGGTGGGTGCCGAGGTGAGTGCCGCCACCTACTACACGTCGCTGCTCACCTGGGTGGGATGTGCGACCGATACGAGCGAATTGGCTGAGTTGTTCGGCGACGAGATGCACTTGTACGCGGACAGCCACGACGACGACCTCGCTCCGGTGGCGATGGCGGTGTTCGTCGCCAAGCACCTCGGCCACGGGAGCTCCAGGTTGCGCAGGATCGGCATGGTCGGCAAGTTCCTGGCCACCGCAGGCCGCGGTGTGCAGAAAGTGATGGAATCCCACTGCCAGTCGACGAGCGATCTGGCCAATCGCCTCGAGCTCGGCGAGTCCGTGGCGGCACCGCTCATCCAGGCCTTCGAGCGCTGGGATGGCAAGGGTGTGCCGGGTCGCGCCGGCAAGGACGAGCTGGCGCCCGCTATCCGGCTCGTGCATCTCGCGGACAACATCGAAGCGTTCAATCACACCGGCGGTCTGGAAGCAGCGGTCGAGGTCGCCACGTCGCGCCGAGGCACGCAATTCGACCCGGAGCTGGTCGATCGGTTCTGCGCGCGACCCGAGTTCTTCCTCGACGGGCTCGGCGCGTTCCGAGCATGGGATCAGGTGATCGCGCTCGACCCGCGTCTCGGCGAGTACATGACCGACGCGAAGCTCGATGCAGCGCTCGACGCGCTCGGTGACTTCGCCGACTTGAAGTCACCGTTCTTCCTCGGCCATTCGCGCGGCGTCGCTCAACTGGCGGCAGAGGCCGGAACGGCGATGGGGCTGTCGGAGGACGAGGCGTCAGACGTGCGCCGAGCCGGGGCGATCCACGACATCGGCATGGTCGGTGTGCCCAGCGGCGTGTGGGATGCCACCGAACCGTGGACCCTGGCGCAGAGCGAGCGGGCACGCACGCACCCCTATCTCTCGGAGCGCATGTTCGCTCGAGTGGCGGCGATGAAATCAGTCGTCACCTGCGCCGCGCAGCACCACGAACGCATCGACGGGAGCGGCTATCCGCACGGGCTGACGGCCAGTGCCATCGGGCCTACGGCTCGGGTGCTCGCTGCCGCCGATGTGTATCAGGCACTCCGCCAAGCCCGCCCGCACCGGCCGGCAATGGACGGCGACACCGCCGTGGCGACGATTCGCCAGGAGGTGCACGACGGAAGGCTCGATCCCGACGCCGTCAACGCCGTGCTGCGCGTCGCCGGCCATCGGGTCGGCCGCCGCGCGGTGTTGCCGTCTGGTCTCACACGGCGAGAGGCGGAGGTTCTCGTCCTGCTGGCTCGTGGCTTATCGAACCCCGAGATCGCATCGAAGCTCACGATCAGCCGCAAGACGGTGTCGTCGCACCTCGAGCACATCTACACGAAGATCGGTGTTACCACCCGCACCGAGGCGGCGCTGTTCGCGATGCGCACCGGCCTGGTCGACGCACTTGCCGGCTGACGATCTGGTGTCGCGCCGGTCCTGGAGAATCGGCGAAAGATCGGGTAGCTGCCCGATGTGAGCACGGCTGCCGCCGTCGTACAACGGTGGCATGACGACAGCCACTTCCCCGACCGCACCGCAGTTCGCCACTGCAGGCCTGTTCATCGAACGGCTCACGGCGGGCGACTTCGACCGGCTCGCCGTGGCACTCGAGCCAGACGTCACGCTCAGCGCACTCCTCCCCCGCGGCCTTCGCGAATGGGAGGGACGCGACGCAGTCTGCGGTGCCTTCACGACGTGGTTCGGCGGATTCGACGAGTACGAGATGCTCGACGCCACCGTCGGTCAAGTCGGCACACGGCTCCAGCTCCGCTGGCGCCTGCACGTCCATGGTGGCCGCCTCGGCCCAGAGGACTTCGTCGTCGAGCAGCACTGCTACGCCGACGCCGGACCGAACGGCCGCATCCAGCACCTGTCGATGGTGTGCTCCGGCTTCTGCAAGGAGCACAGCGATGTCTGAGATCCCCGCAACTTGGGGTGCCTGGGACACTGCGACGCAAAGCGACCCATACCCCTTGTTTGCAGACATGCGATCGAAGTGTCCGGTGCACCAGGTGCTCCTGGCCGGCGGGCACGAGGCCTGGCTGGTGGTCGGTCACGATGCCGCTCGCCAGGCACTCCGTGACCCCCGGTTCTCGAAGGACTTCCTCGCCGCCCTCGACGAGGATCCGGATGTCGTCGACGCCGGCCTTCCCGGTCCGGCGTTCGCGCGGCACATGCTCGCCGTCGACGGGGAGGATCACACCCGTTTGCGCCAGCTCGTCGCCCGAGCCTTCGCTCCGGCGCGGATCGCCGCCCTCGAACCCGCCATTGTGCGCATCGTCGACGAGCTCCTCGACGAACTCGTCGCCGCCGCATCCACTGGCGGGTCGGGCGCTGTCGTCGATCTGGTCGAGAGCTTCGCCCATCCGCTGCCGTTCCGGGTCATCGGCGAGCTGTTCGGCATCCCGCTGGCAGACCAGGAAGGGCTGTACCGCTGGTTCCGGACCCTGTTCCAGCCGTGGAGCGGTTCCCCGCCGCCGGCGACCGTCGCGGCATCGGACTCGATTGTCGCCTACCTTCAGCACCTGGTGGCGACGCATCGCCAAACGCCGTCCGACGACCTCGTCGGTGTGCTCGTCACGGCGAGCGACGACGACGAGCGGCTGAACGAACAGGAGCTCCTGTCGAGCCTCTTCCAGCTCATCGTTGCCGGCACCGACACCACGACGAGCCTCATCGGCAACAGCGTCGTCGCCCTGCTCGACCACCCTGACCAGTTGCAGCTGCTGGCGGAGGAACCGGAGCGGATGCCGGCAGCAATCGAGGAGTTCATCCGCTACTCGGCACCGGTCCCCCACGCGACGTTCCGCGTCTCGACGGAACCCGTCGAATTGGACGGCGTCGTGGTCCCCGCCGGCAAGCAGGTCCTGGTCTGCCTCGGCGGCGCGAACCACGACCCCGACGTACGCCAGGACCCCGAGGTGCTCGACGTCAGCCGCCCGCCGAAGTCGCACCTCGGCTTCGGGCACGGCCCCCACTTCTGCCTCGGCGCACCACTGGCCCGTCTCGAAGCTCGCATCGCCTTCACCGCACTGCTCGGGCGATTCCCGCACCCTCGACTCGCCGTCCCCCGCGACGACTTGCGTTGGTCGCACGGCGACGGCCTCGTGCTGCGCGGCCTCGCCGAGCTGCCCGTCGATCTCAGTCCCCAAAGCACAACCACACAGAAAGAAGCAACCACATGACCATGACCAGCAACCCGGTCGACAACGGCGTCAACAGCGCCGCCCTGCTCGACGCCCGCAACGCTCTCAGCCAAGCTCCCGAAGCGGCCGAGTTCACCTGGCGATCCACCACCACGTGGATCAACGGCACCTACAGCCGATCGACGATCGAGGGCTTCTCCGGCCTCGGCCAGGATCACGTCCACAAGGCCACGTTCACGGTCGACGCCGACCATCCCACCGTCTTCGCCTCCGAAGATCGTGGCGCCACGCCGGTCGAGATCGTCCTCTCGGCGCTGGGCAGCTGCCTGACGGCCGGCGTCGCCGCCGTGGCGCAGAACCGCGGCATCCAGCTGCGGTCGGTCACGGCCACGCTCGAGGGGACGATGAACGTCCTCGGCATCCTCGGCGCCGATCCCGATACCCGCAACGGCTTCAACGACGTCCAGGTTCGCTTCGACGTCGACGCCGACGCCGATGCCGATGAGATCGAGGCTCTGGTCGCCCAGTCACAGAAGCGCTCCGCGGTGTTCGACATCATGACGAACCCGACCAACGTCACTGTCCGCGTCGCCTGAGCGGAGGACGATTGGCCGATGGGCACCACCACCACCGTGATCATCGGGGCCGGCCATGCCGGTCTCGCCATGAGTCGCCGGCTCACCGAACGTTCGATCGACCATGTGGTCCTCGAGCGCGGTGAGGTGGCGAACTCATGGCGGACCGAGCGGTGGAGCTCGCTGCGGTTGCTGACCCCGAACTGGCAGGCGACACTGCCGGGGAGGACTTACGCCGGGAACGACCCCGACGGCTTCATGACCATGCCCGAGGTGGTGGAGTTCGTCGGCAGCTATGCCACCAGCATCGACGCCCCCGTGCAGACCAGCACGACGGTGACCAGAGTTGCGGCCACCGAGACCGGCTATCAGGTCATCACCAACCGCGACGTGTGGAACTGCGCGACGGTCGTGCTCGCCAGCGGGGCATGCAGCGTCGCCGAGGTGCCGGCGATCGCCGCGGCCACCCCGTCGGAAGTCGCCAGCGTCACGCCGCTCACGTATCGGTCACCCGACCAGCTCGACGACGCCGGGGTGCTCGTCGTCGGTGGATCGGCCACCGGCGTGCAACTCGCCGACGAGATCCACCGCAGCGGACGGCACGTCACTCTTGCCGTCGGCGAGCACGTGAGGATGCCGCGCACCTACCGCGGTCGCGACATCTTCTGGTGGATGGAGGCCGCTGGTGTCCTCGACGAGCGCTACGACGAGGTCGACGATCTCATCCGGGCCCGCCACGTCCCTTCGCCGCAACTGATCGGCACTCCCGACCGCCGATCACTCGACCTCAACTCGCTCGCCGCGCTCGGCGTCGAGGTCGTCGGTCGCCTCGGCACGATCCGCGACGGCGTGGCCCTCTTCTCGGGTGGCCTCGCCAACACCTGCCGACTCGCCGATCTGAAGCTGAATCGCCTGCTCGATCGGTTCGACGAGTGGGAGCGCCGCGTCGGACGTCGGCGTGGTCGAGCCTCCACATCGGTTCGAGCCGACGACGGTCGGTTCGGTCGCCACCCTCGCGATCGATCTGCGCCGGCGCAACATCGGCACGATCCTCTGGGCGACCGGCTTCCGTCCCGACCATTCGTGGCTCGACGTGCCGGTGCTCGACCACAAGGGCCGAGTGCGTCACGACGGCGGCGTCGTCACCGACGCGCCGGGCATGTACCTGCTCGGCGGCAGCCTGCTGCGCACACGCCGCTCCAGCTACATCGCCGGCGCTTCGCACGACACGGAGGCGCTCGCCGACCACCTTCACCACTACCTGGCCTCTTCCACCCACACACCTCAAGTCGTGAAGGCACAGCGCGAACGGCAGTTGACCACGTCATCCCTAGGCCGAGAATTCGATCCACTGTCGCCCCACCCCGAGGACCCGCGGCGGCTGTTAGGGTCGAGTCGTCGATGAGGGCCAGGCGAGTCTCTACCCCCTCCGATTCCCGACGATTTGCGAACGACCAGGAGATCCAATGTCCGAAAACCAAAGCAACCAGGAGCCAACCGAGGTCGTCGCGGCTGCCGCCGCGATCACGGATGGCGCCTACACGCTCTTCGTCGCCGACTTCACCGATACGGCCACGGCCTGGGACGCATACGAGGCCCTGAAATCGGTCGAGGACGGCCGCACCCTGGAGATCGAAGGTGTCATCGTGGTCAAGCGCGAGGCAGACGGCACCTTGGAAGTCCAAAAGGTCACCGATCACAGCACGCGCCACGACCTGAAATGGGGTGTCGTCGGCGGCGTCGCGCTCGGAGTGATCTTCCCACCATCGATCCTCGGCAGCGCTGTCGCCCTCGGAATCGCCGGCGCCGCCACCGGTAAGGTTCGCGAGCTCCACCACCGCAGCGAATTAGCAGATGAGTTGGAGAACGCAATCGCTCCCGGACACTCGGGCATCCTCGCATTGGTCTCCGACCCGAATGTCGTACAGATCCGCGAGGCACTCGACAAGGCCGACGCGATCGTCGAGAAGGCCATCGACAAGGTGGTGGCCGACGACATCAAAGCTGCAGCAGAGGAAGCCGGAACCGACGCAGCCAACGACGCCTGAGCCAAACCGTCAGGATGCGAAGCCGCTAGCACAAGTGGGGCATTGACCTCGGGGACGGCGGCTCCGGTCGCATTCCTGGACCCGCCCTCCGATCTGACTCGTACCGGCGCGAGGTGAATCTCGCGGTGCGCCGAAGGGTAGATGTCCCATGCCGGTTCTCGATCAACGAGGTGAACGGCCGGTGAATCACCCGATCTGGGCTATGACGCGACCTGGGCTGTATGCAACGCTGTCCCGCTGACGGGCATTCGCGCCCGAGTCAAGGAGGAGTCATGACGGACACCGATTACGAACTCGGACCCATCGACTATCTGGTGGTCGAGTTCCCGGCAGACCGTGAGCCTGACGGCTCAGCACTACACCACCTCGTCGACCTCGTCGACCGCGGCATCATTCGGGTTCTCGACCTCGGTTTCGTGCGGCGCATGCCCGATGGCTCTGTTGTCGGCGTCGACATCAACGACATGGGCCTCACCGGCGAGATCGACATCACCGTGTTCGAGGGTGCATCCTCGGGTCTGCTGGACAACGAAGATCTCGGAGAAGCCGGCTCGGTGCTGGAGCCAGGTTGCTCCGCCGCCGTGCTCGTGTACGAGAACAGGTGGGCCGCCCCATTCGCCGTTGCGCTCCGGAAGAACGGCGCTCAACTGGTGGCCAACGGCCGCATCCCAGTGCAAGCGCTACTCGCAGCGCTCGAAGACTGAACCACAAGGAGAGATGACATGCCCAGATTGATCCGCGGAGTGGCCCGCACGGCCGTCGTAGCCGGTACCGCCACCGCCGTTTCCAATCGAGTCTCACGCCGTCAGGCCAACAAGTGGGCGGCAGACAATCCGCAACCGGAGCCCACCTACCAGGAGGCGCCGCCGGCGCAGGCTGCTCCGGTGTACCAGGCTCCGCCGCCCCCGGCCCCGCCTGCCGAATCGTCGACGGACCGTATGGCTGCGCTCCAACAGCTTGGCCAACTGAAAGAGCAGGGCGTCCTCACTGAACTGGAGTTCGAGCAGGAGAAGGCACGCATCCTCGCGTCCTGAACGCCCGATGTGGCCGAGCCGGACGGCGACTGTGTCAGCTGTGACCAGGTCAGCCGCCCGGCTCGATGCGCCACCACGGTTCAGTCTGTGTCGGCCTCGAGTTCAGCCTCGAGTTCGGCCTCGAGCACTGCGATCGCGAACCCGAGGGCCCGCGTGATGTTGCCCGCGGCCGTAACGGTGCGGGCGGTGCCGATGATCGGAGCGACTGCGATGAGCACGCCTTGGACATCTTCGAGGGTGATTCCCACGTCACTGGCAGTTCCGGCGTTGAGCAGGTACGACGCGGCCGGAGCACCGACGGCTGCCAAGGCGGCAATACGGGCGAGCATCAGCTCGCGTGGGTCAAGTTCGCAGCTCTCGAGCGATGCCGCGGTCATCATCGCGAGGGTGTCGAGGAGGGGAGTGTCGTCGGCCATGTTCAGCTTCTCTCTGTGTGGGACGTGGGTAGCTTGTGCTACCGCCTGCGCAGCCTAGGCACGGTGAACGCGCGGTGGTAGGGCCGAAGGTCTTCGGCATCCGCGTTGTGATCGACGTCTGGGTCGGCGGTCGTCTCAGCCCTCGGTGGCGAGGACGATGTCGCGGCCATGGACGGTGAGCGCCCAGATGACGGCAAGGCCCATGAAGATGGCGATGATCGCCCAGACCGGGTAGTACGGCATCCACATGAAGTTTCCGACGATTGACAGGCCTGCGGCAGCCACGCCGACGATGCGTCCGAGCATATGGCCCTTGAAGATGCCGGCGCCGGCGGCGATGAGCGCGAGTCCGATGATCAGGTGGATCCAACCCCACTGGGTGATGTCCAGCCTGAACGTGTAGTTCGGGAACTTTACGAAGAACTCGTCGTTGAAAAGGGCTGCCAGGCCATTGAGGCCCTGCATGATGCCGGCGAGGATCAACATGAACCCTGCGAAGCCGGCCCAGCCGACCGCCCACGCACTGGGTTGATTTTCGGACATTGGATCTCCTTTGGAGTCGAGTCCACGACGGTGTGTGCCGCCGCGTGGACCGAAGCGTATCAATGCCGCCCGCAATGATGAGTGACCTCTCAGAGGAGGTCACCGGATCAAGTGGCTGGTGCCTCGCCGGACGCTTGGGGCCGGTCACGCTTCTCCTGCTCGATCTCGGCAAGGGCTTCTGTGATCGAGTCGTAGAAATGGTCGGGGTTGAGTGTGGCGTACAGACCGTAACGGTCCACCAGCTCGTGGAGCCGTGTGCGCAGCTCGACGAAGAGGATGTTGACGCCCGCGGCATCCAGCTCGGTGTCGAGCTGTTCGAGCACGCCGGCAGCCGTCACGTCGATATCGGTGATGGCCTCGCACTGCAGCACCAGCCAACGCGGCTGCCGCTCGCGTACCAGGTGACGGATCTGTTGCCGGAACATGCCGGCGTTGGCAAAGAACAGCGGGGCTTCCCACCGGAAGACCAGCACTTCCTCCGGCTCGACCACATCGTGCCTCGCGCTGTGGGAGTGCCATTCACCGGTGCCCTCCTCACGGCCGAGTATCTCGCCGTGTGGCCACCAGTTCCGGCGGAAGAACAGCAGGATCGACAGCACGATCGCGACGAGGATGCCAGGCAGGACACCAAGGAAGACCACACCTGCAAAGGCCGCCAGCGACAAGAGCAGCGAGCTCAGGCGCACCTTCGCGAAGCGAACGGTTGCCGGGATGTCGGCGAGCGAGAGGGCAGCCGCGATGACCACCGCGGCGAGGGCGGTCTGGGGCAGGTCGGCGAACAGCGAGCTGAAAGCGACCAGCATCAGAAGGACAATGCCTGCGCCCACCACTCCGGTGACCTGGCTCTTGGCGCCCGACTGCTCGGCGACCGCTGTTCGAGACCCACTGGTGGAAACGGCGAAGCCCTGGAAGAATCCCGCCATGATGTTGGAGGCGCCGATGCCGATCATCTCCTGATTGGGGTTGACCTCGTCGCCCCGTCGAGCGGCGAAACTCGACGAGGTGGCGATGGTGTCGGTCAGGGACACCAACGTGACGCCGGCTGCCGCGACCAACATGGGCAGGAAATCCTCCCAGTCGGTCCATGGCAGTGAAGGCCTGGGGAATCCTTGAGGCAACGCGCCGACGGTCTTCACGTCGAGGTCGAAGACGCTCGTGACAAAGGTGGCCCCGACAACTACCAGGAGCACGGCGGGGATCTTCGTGGTGAAGCGCGGCAGCACCAGTAGCACGATCAGCAGCGAGATCCCGAGCCACATCGCGGTTGGGTTGCGGCCGGAGAATCCATCCACGAACGCCTGCAACTCGCCGACAAAGCTGTCGGCGTCGGTGGAGAAGCCACACAACTTCGGCAGTTGCCCGACGACGATGGTGAGCGCCAGCCCGTTCATGTAACCGACCTGCACTTCTTTCGACAGCAGGTCGGCGACGAAGCCCAAGTGGCCGAAGCCGAGGCCGAGTTCGATGACGCCGACGATCATCGCCATCATCCCCGCCAGCACCACAGCCTTACCGGGGTCATCGCCGGCCACGACCAACGGTGCGATTGCGGCGAAGATCAACGGCCCCAACGACGAGTCGGGACCCAGTACCAGGATCCGGCTCGGACCCATGATCGCATAACCGATCAGACAGGCGACGGTGGTGTACAAGCCGTTCACCGCCGGCAGCCCGGCGAGCTCCGCGTACGCCATCCCCTGCGGCACCAGGATGGCAGCCAGCACGACCCCGGCGACCAGATCAGACCGCAGCCAGCGACGTTGGTAGGTCCGCAACACGTGCAGCCCCGGCACGTGCCGTTCGATCCCCGTGGGGTCGGCAGGAGCGGCAGTGTGTGCCGGCGTCGTCACGGCTGCGAGCATAGACATTGCTCGCCGTGAGGACCTCCCTCGCTTCGCTAGAGTCCGCAGATGCCAGTTCAGTATCTGCCAAGTTGGAACGACGGCGCCGCGAAACGGGCGATCGTCGAGCTCGTCGAATCGGTGTCGCAATCCGGCCCCGGGTTCGTCAGCGTGGCGGACCGGATCGCGACGTTCGACAACGACGGCACACTGTGGGTCGAGAAGCCCGCGCCGCCCCAGTTCGACTTCCTGATCCGAGCATGGACCAAGGCTGCGATGAACGACCCGTCGCTGGCGACGCAACAGCCCTACAAGGCGATCCTCGAGCACGACAAGGGGTTCTTCGACGACCTCGCCGAACAGGATCCCACAGCGTTGGCGGCGTTGGAGAGCGCTGCGGGACGGACCTGGAGCGGCACCACGCCGGATGTCTTCGACGCAGAGGTCCGGGAGTGGATTGACACGGTGAAGCAGCCGCGCTTCGGAGTGGGATACACCGCGCTCGTGTACCAGCCGATGCTCGAGTTGTTCGAATACCTGAAGGCTCACCAGTTCCGGGTGATGGTGTGCTCCGGCGGTGGGCGGGATTTCATGCGGGTCTTCGCCGAGGACCTGTGGGGCATCTACAACGAGAATGTGATCGGCACCTCCGCCGAGTACGAGTACCGAGATGGCAGGATCGTGCGCACCGACCGGATGTACGGTGGCCTGGCGCTCGGACCAGGCAAGCCCGAGCACATCTTCTCTCGCACCGGACGGCTCCCGATATTCGCCGGCGGCAACGCCGACGTCGACATCGAGATGCTCGAGTGCGCCAGATTCGCACTGCTGCTCAACCACGACGACGCCGACCGCGAGTACCACTACATCAACGGCGCGGAGAAGTCGCTGGCAGCCGCGAACGAGTTGGGCTGGACTGTCGTGAGCATGAAGAACGACTGGGCAAGTGTCTTCAGCGTTGACGTCACCGCGGCCGAGTCGCAGCAAGGCTGACCCTACCGGAGGGGTATTCACCAACTTCGGGCGATTACTCGTTGGCCTGGTCCGTCGTACCCTGAGGTGGCGCTGCGAGGTGGCAGCGTGCTATCAAGCCAGACCAGATCAGCGACATCGGCCTCGAGGGGCCGAAGGAGGAAGGCAAGCACCATGCCTGTCGTCGAGTATCCAGAGGGAGGGACGTTCCCCGGCGTCATCGGACGTACGGCCGAGGAGTCGAGCCCCGCTTGGCCAGCGCCCGCCAGGGCACGCGCCGAAGCACCGAACGTCGTGATGATCGTCTTGGATGACACCGGGTTCGGCAATCTCGGCTGCTTCGGGAGCCCGATCGCGACGCCGAACTTCGACGCGGTCGCTGCCAACGGCTTGCGGTACAACAACATGCACACCACGGCGTTGTGCTCGCCGAGCCGTTCGTGCATCGTCACCGGACGCAACCACCATTCCAACGCGATGGCCTGCATCACCGAGCTGGCGACGGGCTACCCGGGTTACAACGGGGTGATGCCGTTCGAGAACGGGATGCTGTCGGAGATGCTGGTCGGGAACGGCTACAACACCTTCATGGTCGGCAAGTGGCACTTGACGCCCAGCAATCAGGAGACCGCGGCCGGCCCGTACGACCGGTGGCCGCTGGGGCGTGGCTTCGAGCGCTACTACGGTTTCCTCGGTGGTGACACCAGTCAGTGGTATCCCGATCTGGTCTACGACAATCACCAGGTCGAGCCGCCCAAGACGCCCGAGGAGGGTTACCACCTCACCGAGGACCTCGTCGACCGAGCGGTGGAATTCATCTCCGACGCCAAGCAGATCGATCCGAACAAGCCGTTCTATCTGCATCTGTGCTTCGGTGCGATGCACGCTCCGCACCACGTCGGCAAGGAATGGGCCGATCGCTACAAGGGCGCGTTCGACGACGGCTGGGATGCCTACCGTGAGCGGACCTTGGCCAAGCAGATCGAACTGGGTGTGGTACCGCCGGACACCGAGCTGTCCCGCAAGGACCCCGATGTACCCGACTGGGCGAGCCTGTCGGCTGACGCCCGCAGGCTGTACGCCCGATTCATGGAGGTCTACGCCGGCTTCCTGACGCACACCGATCACCACCTCGGGCGGCTGCTCGAGTTTCTCACCGAGATCGGTCAGCTCGACAACACGGTGATCATGGTCATCTCCGACAACGGCGCGAGTGCCGAGGGCGGGCCAACGGGAACGACCAACGAGGCGCAGTTCTTCAACAACGCCCAGGAGCCGATGGAGGAGAGCCTGGCGCTCATCGACGAGATCGGTGGCCCCCGGCACTTCAACCACTACCCGTGGGGCTGGACGAACGCCGGCAACACGCCGTTCCGTCGCTGGAAGCGTGAGACCTACCGCGGTGGCACCGCCGACCCGTTCATCGTCTCGTGGCCGAAGGGCATCAAGGCCAAAGGCGAGGTGCGCACACAGTACGCGCACATCATCGACATGGTCCCGACAGTCCTCGACCTGATCGGCATCGAGCCACCGTCGACCATCCGCGGCATCACCCAAGCGCCGCTGCAGGGACTCAGTTTCGCCGCAACCCTCGACGACGCGACCGCCCCGAGCCCACGGCACACCCAATACTTCGAGATGCTCGGGCATCGCTCGATCTACCACGACGGCTGGCGGGCCGTGTGCCCATGGCCGGGACCGTCGTTCGCCGAGGCCGGTGTCGGGTTCGGTCAGCCGATCTCGGCCGAGCAACTGTCGCACCTCGACGCCAACAGCTGGGAGCTCTACCACGTCGACGACGACTTCGCCGAGAACCACAACGTGGCAGCCGACAACCGCGATCGCCTGATCGCACTGATCGCGACCTGGTACGTCGAAGCAGGGAAGTACGGCGTGATGCCGGTCGACGGAAGCGGCCTGGCGCGCATCATCTCCGAAAAGCCGATGGTCTCGTTACCCCGCGAGAGTTACACCTACCGGCCGAACACCCAATCGGTCCCGTTCAACGCTGCGCCCAGAGTGCTCAACCGTCCACACAGCATCACCGCCGATGTCGAGGTGCCGACCGGTGGGGCGGAAGGTGTGCTGCTGAGCCAGGGAACCGCCGCCGGCGGCTTCTCGTTCTTCATCAAGGACGGCAAGCTGCAATATGTGCACAACTATGTCGGACGAGCCGTCTACAAGGTGCAGTCCGAGATCGACGTGCCGTCGGGACGACACGAACTGCGATTCGAGTTCGAACCCACCGGCGCGCCGGACCTAGCAAATGGGCGGGGTGCCTCCGGGAACATGCAGCTGTACATCGACGGGGCCCTCGTCGCCACCAACGAGGCACCGATGACGACGCCGTTCATGTTCAACCCGGGTGCGCTCACCTGCGGGTCCAACCCTGGCTCACCCGTCTCCGACGACTACACGAGCGGGTTCAAGTTCACCGGCGCCTTGCGAACGGTCACTGTCGACGTCAGCGGCGAACTGATCCACGATCCCGAGGCCGAGTTGCGGGCGCACATGGCCCGTCAGTAACGCGTCGTCCTCCCTCTGCGTCATTCGACACATTTCTTGCGTCGGGTCGGTCAACGACAGGACTCTCGGTGACGAGTTTGCTTGTGAGGCCGGGGTCGTGGGATCCCGGCCTTCGCAAGCAGGAGGCACGGTGTGATGAACGGTCCGATCGTTGTCGGTACAGACGGGTCAGAAACTGCCCAACGCGCAGTGAGAACCGCGATTTCGTTCGCCAAGGCCTTTGCCCAGCCTCTGCACATCGTCAGCGCGTATCGACCGCAATCCATCAAGTCGGGCATGCCCGCCGAGATTGCCGCGACGCTCACGCCGACCAGCACAGTCGACTCGGTGCTGGCCGAAGCGGAGTCGCGGGCCCGCATGGCCGGGGTGCAGGCCACAGTCCATCCTCGCGTCGGATTCGCCGCAGAAGTGATCATCGACGTCATCAACGATGTGGGGGCGGCACTGGTCGTCGTCGGCAACCGCGGCATCGGATCGAAGACGCGCTACGTGCGCGGCAACGTGCCCAGCCGGGTTGTGCATCACGCGCCGTGTTCGACCTACGTGGTTGACACCGTCGGAAATCCAGAGCTGGTCGCGGCCGGCCGATAAACCCAACCCGAGTGTGCGGTCGAGCACAAATCCGATGCGACTTCGGCGTACGACACGACCGACGATGGGGTGCATTGTGGTCAATGGCTGGTGAGGTTCCAGCCCGATGCTGAACGGAGGATCGATGTCGAAGATCGTTGCACTCATCATGGCATTGACTTCCGTTGGCGCCCCCGCGACCTCGTCCGCGAGCGTCAACTGTCGAACAGTGCCGACCGTCATCACGCGCGGGATCTGCACTCGTCACTTCGGAGTCGGCTACCACGTCGTCACCGTCGCCGTTCCCTGCCGCGCAACTTGCCCCGCAGCACGAACGACGCGTGAACCGTCAGATATCGGCAGTGCAGTCATGGTGCTGAAGACGGTCTCGTCCACAGGCTGCTACGGGCTACGATCGCCCGACGGTGGATACATCACCGGTATCAACGCCTACGGCGCGGGTCGGCTGGGCGGCCTTGGCCGCTGCCGCCGGTCTTGACGAACGTGAGCTACGCACGCTTTGCGTTCGCCGGAAGTTCGCTCGTGGCGAGGTGATCTTTCACGAAGGCGACCCCGCCTCCGTGATGCACCTCATCGACATCGGTCACGTCGCCGTCAAACTGACGACACCGATGGGAGAAATCGGCCTGATCGACATCTTCCAACCCGGCGACACCTTCGGCGAACAGTCACTCATCGATGGGGTCGGCGTGCGCACCGCAACGACCGTCGCTGTCGGACGGGTCGAGACTCTGTCTCTCGACTATCGCAGCTTGTGCGGGTTACGCGACAACCACCCCGATGTCGACAGGTTCTTGTTGATGCTCGTCGGCGCCCGGCTACGGGCAACTTCACAACGCCTCCTCGAGGCGCTGTACCTGCCGGCCGAAACCAGGGTGTTGCGCTGCGTCGACCGAATGTATCAGATGTTCGACATGGGTTCGGGAGCGTCGATTCCGCTCACCCAGAACGACATCTCCGAGATGGCCGGCGTCACCCGATCGACGGCCAACCGAGTACTTCGCCAAGCTCAGCAAGCGGGTCTGCTCCGTATCACCCGGGCCCACATCGACGTCTGCGACGTCTCAGGTGTTCGCCGCAAGGCCGGGCTGTGACCCTGCCCGTTTGACCTGACCGGTCCGCGCAACCAGCACCGGCATCGCGGCCTTGCGCTCGTCCATAGGAGTGTTACCGGACACCCCGGGTGGGTAGCAGAGACTCGGATGAGCCGCAAACACTCTGACAACAACAGGCCGCCCAGAATCCCCAGTGATATGGAGCGTGTTCGCAACCGTCTCGCTTGGCAACGAGATCTCCCACACTCAATCACAGGGAAGACAGGTGTTCGTTCGATCAGGTCGAGAGCGCGTCGATCACGTGCGGCACCGAGTGTCGCTCACCTACTCGCACGACCGCCATCGCCACACCGAGCAGACCGCCGGGATGCACCAACCCGGAGCTGAACTTGGCGACCGCCTGATCACGGCGGGCGATCGCTGCGTCCCGCTCGTCGACCGGGCACTTCGAGAGTTCTTCGGCCGACTTCCAGGCTCCCTGGCGGGCGATGCGAAGTGCAAACCCGCCAATCGCCTCGTCGGAGCGCAGGCCAACGCGGTCGGCGAGACTGATGAACGGCGACACTCGATCGACGCAAGCCTGCGACGCGTCGAGTTCTTCCGACAAGACATCGTTGATGAGGTCGAAGTCGAACCGCATCGAAGCCAAGCCACCCGGCACATCGCGAGCCAGATCGGCCACCACGATCCCCAGATCCAAGTTGATGTGCGCGCTCATCCCCAACACGAGGTGCTGAAGCACAATCGGCCGGCGAGCCGACGCGGTCTCGAACGCGAGCTTCCACGACGCTGTCATCTGTCCATCGCTCTGCCACGCCCGAAAGGCCGCGAGATACCGTTGCGCGAAGGCGCCGGCGAAGCGTTCCATCCGGTCACGGTCCTCGAACCGCCCGGCGTCGGCCCGAACGCGCACTGCCTTGGTCGTGCGCCAGTACAGCGCGGCGAAGTACCCGGCCCGATGTTTGGCGCGCCGGCACGCTTCGACCGCCTCCGCCATTTCGCCCACGGTGTCATCGAAGTGTGTGCCCATGTGCGCCTCAGATGCCCAACAGCCGGCGGGCGTTCGCGGCCGCTGCTCCCACGTGCTCGAGGTATCGCTGGAGATGGGCGAGGACTTCCGTTTCCGTCCCGGTCAGGGCCCCGAGCCGCGCCATGAACCCGTCGAGACGGGCGTGCTGCAGCCACTCGCCGAGTTCTGGAATCGCGGACCAGCACTTGCGATTGGCCAGTTCCACGACCATCATGCGCAGCCAGTCGGACGGAACGGTCGGCGGTGCGATCGGCGTGCAGATGCGGTTCTTCTCAGCTTCGTCGGCGAAGACAGCCTCCACATGGCCGATCAGCGCTGCGCTGAACGTGGGCTGACACAGCCGGACCCATTGCAATGTGATCCGGTCACCATCGAACACTGGCTTCACGGGCCTGGTAGGAATGCCGGCCGCCGAACAATCGATGTGCACCGCGTCGGGGCCCGTGGCGATGGCTCCGTGCTCCAGCACGATCTGGTCGGAGTCGATTCGCGTCACCCGCCCGAGGCGAACGATGTTGTGGATGCGGCGAAGCTGCGCCAGCTCTCCATCGCTGACGATCGCGCAGTGGTACGCCTCCGGCTTGACGGCCGGATCGATTCGGCGGACCTCGTCGAAAGCCTCGAGCCGGGCGAACACGTCGTCGATGGAGTCCCCCGTCGCCAGAGCCTCGACCTGGTCGGCGAGGCTCTGCACCACTCGTTCGAAGAACTCGTCGCCCGGCTGAAACCTGGACCGGTTCAACAACCACGAATCGCGTGGCATGATCCAGCGGATGCTGTCGGGATCTGCGCCGTTGTCGAGGAGCCAGATGCAGGCATCCATCCCCGTCTTCCCCGCGCCGATCACGACATAATCGTTCTGGGTGTGGGCAATGCGTGGAAGTTCGTTCAACGGGACGCACGTCACGCCGGGGGACACCGCGTACTGCGGCGGATGAGTGGAGGGAACCGACATCTTCGAATGTGTCGCGTCGACGATCTTCCCGGCCATGACTGCTCTCCGCCGGCCGGACAGAAGCGACGTGATACATCCTTCGTCGGCAAAGTCGCTCATGGGGAGATAGCGAACACGGCCGGACGACAGGAACCGTTGCTGCATGACGAGGTCGAAGTGGCTCAGCACCTCCTGGCCGGAAGCCAACTCGTACAGGCCCTTGTTGAGGCCCACCTCGTCCTTTGCACCTGATCCGAGAGACCGGGAATTGACGCCGTAGTTGGCAGCCGGCTGGTGCAGCCGCACGAACGGGTAGGCATCGTTCCAATGGCCGCCGGGTCGATGGTGCCTATCGACGATCGCGATGTTGGCCGCTGTGTCGGTCAGCAGAGAATCGGCGAAGGCCATGCCTGCCGCACCCGCCCCCACGATGAGGTAGTCGGTGTCGATCGTCGATTCGTCCATAGCTTGAGGTCTCCCTGTTCGCGGTGATCCTTTACCTTCGCACAAGGTTGGCGCAACGAACTTCTGAACGAAGTGACACGACACTTCCGCATGTCCGTGAATCGAAAGGATGGGGATGTCGACATCGAAGCGTGGTTCGTGTTCGTCGGGAAGGCTCCTGCGGTCGGTCGCTGTCGTTGTGGTCGCCACCACGGCCCTCGTCTGGATGTATTCAGCCGGTCGTGCAGAAGCGGCTGATCTTGTCCTCTCGACCCCTTATCCATCCGTGGTCGCCCGCCCTGGCTCGACGGTCAAGTTCGACCTCGCCGTGACGGCACCCTCCGTGAGCGTCGCCCAGTTGACAGTCGACCAGATACCGACCGGATGGAAGACGACCTTGCGAGGCGGAGGTTTCGTTGTCAGTGCCGTCACGGCTGCGCCCGATGCACCTGGAAAGGTGACGGCCGAGATCGTCGTGCCCCCCGACGCGGCGGCCGGTGCCTATTCGGTGGACGTTCTCGCCTCCGATGGCGCCGGCCAGGCCGCGCTCCCGCTCGCCGTGCAGGTCCAGGCAGAGGTCGACTCGGGTGTCGGCGTGAAGGCTGACTTTCCGTCCCTACGCGGCGACCCCGGCACCGCGTTCAGCTACACCTTGACCGTCACGAACAACACCCCCGAGTCGCAGACGTTCACGTTCACCGCAGAGGGCCCACAGGGTTGGACGGTGACCGCCTCGCCTGTTGCGGCCGCCAACGCCAACACCGTCACGGTCGACGCCGATGGGACCGCGCAGGTCAAGGTGTCGGCGACGCCATCCGATGGCGTCGCCGAAGGAACGTACCCGATCAATGTCACGATCGCGTCGGACTCGGGCGCCTCGGGTTCGTTCCAGCTGACCGCCGAGGTCACCGGAACATCGAAGCTTGCAGTTGCGACAGCCGACCAACGGCTCAACTTCAGTGGCCAGGCGAACAGAGAGAAGCGCGTGACGCTCGTGGTCGCCAACTCGGGCACCGCCGCGGTGAGCACTGTGCAATTCGCGGCCACACCTCCGTCGGGTTGGACGGTGACGTTTGATCCCCCGAAGGTCGACGAGGTGAAGCCGAACGAGACCACCCAGGTGGTCGCCATCATCAAGCCGGCCAAGAACGCCCTCGCCGGCGACTACGCGATTGGCGTTCGAGCGAGCGCGGGCAGCCAGGCGTCGACCCTCGACCTCCGCTACGGGGTCAAGGGGTCGCAGACGTTGGGGATCGTCGCCATCGCGATCATCGCCTTCGTGTTCATCGGTCTGGCGTGGCTGTTCCGCCGCCTCGGTCGACGGTGACGTCGATGACCTGGGTGGATACAGCAACGGCGGTTGATGGCCTTCGCGCTGACGAGCGGCATGCGATCGCCCTGGAGACCAGCGACCTCACCAAGCGTTACGGCGAACGGATCGCAGTCGACTCGCTGAGCCTGCAGATCCGTCGCGGCGAGATCTTCGGCTTGCTCGGCCCGAACGGGGCCGGCAAGACCACCACAATTCTGATGCTGCTCGGGTTGACCGAACCATCCGACGGCACAGCACGGGTCGGCGGTCTCGATCCCCGACGAGACCCGCTCGCGGTCAAACGCCGAGTCGGCTACCTACCAGACGACGTCGGCTTCTATGACGACGCGACGGCCCGTGAAAATCTGCAATACACCGCCCGACTGAACCGGCTGAGAGACCCTGAGGCGACGGAGCGGATCGAGTTCCTGCTCGAGCAGGTCGGCCTCACCGAGGTGATCGATCGTCGGGTGCGCACGTTCTCGCGAGGTATGCGTCAACGTCTGGGCCTGGCCGATGCTCTGATCAAGACCCCGTCGATCCTCATCCTCGACGAGCCGACCGTCAACATCGACCCCGAGGGCGTGCGTGAACTGCTCAAGTTCGTGAGCGATCTGCGAACCAACGAAGGCATGACGGTGTTGCTGTCGTCGCATCTGTTGCATCAGGTCGAGCAGATCTGCGATCGCATCGGCATCTTCGTCGATGGCCGCCTCGTCGGTCTCGGCACCGTCGGCGAGCTGGCCGGCGAGCTCGACGACGACTGGGTCTTCGAGCTCGGCGTCGACCCCGGGCCCTCCGCCACACAGCTTTCCGAAGCCATCGGCGGGGTATCCGGTGTCAGTCACGTGGGAGTCGACGGCCCCGGTCGGTGGATGATCCATGCCAGCCGCGACGTACACGCCCAGCTGATCGCGGCTGTCGATTCCACGGGGGGCACCATCGACCACTTCGTGCGCCGAGGCGCTGACCTGGACGCGATCTACCACCGCTACTTCACCGGGAGGATCGATGACAGCGACCATCGCGTCGATGCCTGACACCCGCATCATCGACGACGAAATTGCCGTCGAGCGGCTCCACGGTGGATGGCGGATCGTCGCTCGCAAGGAGTTCACCGACCACATCCACTCGATTCGATTCGTCATCCTCGTGGTGCTGGTCGCCCTCGCCGGCCTCGCCTCGGTGCACTCGGCCAGCGGACCGATCCGCGACGCCGCCAGCCAGACAACCGACGTCCCGTCGATCTTCCTCTACCTGTTCACCCTGGCACCGGACCGAGTGCCCGCGTTCCACGAATTCATCGCCATCCTCGGCCCACTGCTCGGCATTGCCTTCGGCTTCGACGCCGTCAACGGCGAGCGGTCACAGCGCACCTTGCCCCGCCTGGTCGCCCAGCCGATCCACCGCGACGAGGTGATCAACGGCAAGTTCGTCGCCGGGCTCGGCGCGATCGCTCTGGCCCTGGCCTCGGTGATGGCCGTGGTGGTGTCGTACGGGATGCTGCGCCTCGGCATCGGACCGACCACCGGCGAAGTCGTACGCATGCTGGCGTTCTTCGTCGTCGCCGTCGTCTACATCGCATTGTGGTTGGCGCTGGCAACGGCCTTGTCGGTGCTGACACGCCGCGCGGCCACGGCGGCTCTGGCCGGCATCGCCGCATGGTTGGTGTTCACGTTGTTCGGCGGCTTGATCGCCGGACTGGTCGCCGACACCGTGCATCCCGTGCCGGCCTCGGCAACCGCCGAAGCCGTGCTGGCCAACGCCCGGCTCGAACAGAACGTTCGGCGGTTCTCGCCGTCGGAGTTGTACCAGGAAGCGACCGGCGTGCTGCTGAACCCGTCGCGCCAGTCAACGGGCCTGGTCGTTGAAGACTCCACGTCTCAGGCCCTGCCGAGCACTCTGTCTCTTTCCGAGAGCCTCGTGCTGGCGTGGTGGCAGGTCGTCGCCTTGGTAGGCGTGGTCGCTCTCCTGTTTGCCGGTGCCTACGCGTCGTTCATGCATCAGGAGGTGCGCGCCTGATCCCGGCCTCGCCTCGCGAACCGCAGCGTGCTCGGGCAAACGGATGACGAACGTCGTCGGTGTCATCGACTGCAATTCGACGCTGCCGCCGTCGGGTCGCAGCAGGTTTCCGGCGAGCAGCAGTCCGAGACCATGACCTCGACGATCCTGACCGATACCCGCGCTCACGTCGGGCGTGTCGACGATGTGGCCCTCGTCGCGGATGACGATCTCAACCCCTCCCCTGTCGACGGCGACGACGCGCACTTCGACGTCGCCACTGCCGTGCACGAGTGCGTTGTCGAGCAGGATCTCCACACTCTGTGTCAGCGCGCTTGCCGTGACATCGGCTTCGACGACACCGGGTGCGTCGAGGGTCAGCCGGCGTCCGGCGCGGTGGAACCGCGCCGCGATGGCCTGAACGTGTCGAGCAACCAGGGCGGCGACGTCGATGCGGGCCGGCGCCGCCACACGACCCGTTCGGGCCAACTCGAGCAGTTCGTTGATGCGATCGTCGAGACCGGCAACCTGGGTGAGCGCCTCAGCCGCCTCCCGACGAGCAGCCGGATCAGGACTGTCGCCGATGAGCTCCAGACTGATAGCGATGGCCGTGAGCGGCGAACGCAGTTGATGGCTGGCGTTGGCGCTGAACTGGCGCTCGGCCGACATCAGCTCCGAAACCCGCTGACCGCTGTCCTCGAGGGCTTCGGCGATCGCGTCGACCTCCACGACTCCGCTACGGGGCGCAATGACGCTGGCATCGCCAGTTCCGATCTGTACCGCCGTTCGGGCAAGGCGATCAAGAGGCCGGCTGAGCTGGCGGGCCTGCAGCATCGACGCCACGCCTGCCAACGCAGCAATGGCGATCGCGATACCGATGATCGCGTCCCACGCCATACGCACGCGATGATCGATCGGCGCCATGTCGACGGACACGGTCGAGGAAAGGTCACCCGGGCCGCGGACATCGACCGACATCACCCGCTCGGCAAGCACCGGTCCCGTACGGGCCACGACTTCGCCGGTGCGGTTTCGCAAGACGACTTCGGTCCCGATCGGCGCCAGTCGTTCGACATCCGCGGTCGTCAGCTCCCCTTGCTCGTCCAAGCGATCGGTGAGCGAGATGTTCATGGTCTCGGCCTGCCCGGTGAGCCGCAAGCGGGCGCCTTCTCGAACCTCCTTGGCGAACAGGATCCCGCTCGTCAGCCCGGCCACGGCGAGTATCGCAACGACCAGCACGAGAACCGATCGAATCATGCGACTGCGCAAGCGCGTGGCCATGGCCCTAGATTCGCGCGTCCAGCACGGGAAGGGTGAGCGGATGGCAGTGCTGCTCGTGGTCGAGGATGATGCAGCCATCGCCGGGCCGCTCAGGCGCGCCCTCGACCGGGCAGGGCACACCACACATTGGGTGACCACTGGCGGCGACGCCGAAGTCGCCGTCTTCGACCTGCAGCCCGAGCTTGTCGTGCTCGACCTCGGCCTCCCCGACCTCGATGGCATCGAGGTGTGTCGACATCTCCGGTCCGCACACGAATGGCTTCCGATCATCGTGCTCACGGCGCGACGTGACGAGCTCGACATCGTCGAAGGTTTCGAGGCTGGAGCCGACGACTATATGACGAAGCCGTTCCGGCTCAGTGAGCTGCTGGCCCGCATTCGGGCCCGGCTGCGGGCGGTCACCGCAACGCGACTCGAATCGGAGGACATCACCATCGACGTCGCCGCTCGCCGTGCCTGGCAGGCCGACCGTGAACTCGGGCTGTCGACCAAGGAGTTCGACCTCCTCGCCGAGCTCGTTCGCGGTGCAGGCACCGTGATCAAACGCGAGCAGCTGATGGACAAGGTGTGGGGAGCCGACTTCGCCGGCAGCACCAAGACGCTCGATGTGCACATGGCCTGGCTGCGTCGCAAGCTCGGCGACGACGCGGCGGCACCCCGCTACATCGCGACGGTGCGCGGCATCGGCTATCGATTCGAAGGCGATGCGTCGAGCCGGTAGCCGAGCCCCGGAACCGTGACAATCATCGGCGCGCCGACATGTGCGTTGCGCAACTTCGCCCGCAGCGCACTGATGTGGACGGCGAGCGTATGCGTCGACTTCGACCAGTGCACGTCCCACACCGTCGCGATCAACTCCCCACTGCCGATTGTTTCCCCGGCCTTGTCGGCCAGCGTGGCGAGCAGATCGAACTCCCGTGTCGTCAGGCCCAGTACCTTGCCGGCGACGGTCACCCGTCTCGCCCCGCGATCGATCCGCAGATCTCCGACCGTGGTGACGGCCGCCGCACGGTCGAGATGTCGACGGATGCGCACGGTCAGCACCGCGAGCGAGAACGGTTTGGTGACGTAGTCATCAGCCCCGGCGTCGAGTGCATCGACGACATCGAGCTCGTCGTGTCGTCCGGTGACGACGATGATCGGCGTCCCGGGATTGCGGTGTCGGAGTTGCCGACAGAGGTCGATGCCGTCGCTGTCGGGAAGCCCGAGGTCAACCAGGGCGATGTCGTGATCGGCGATACCGAGTGCATCCGCTGCTGCGGCGACCGCAACGGTGTCGAAGCCGGCGCGGGCCAACCCTCGCTCCAACCCCTGGCGCACACCGACATCGTCCTCGACGATCAACACTCGCGGTCGCGTGCTCGACACCATCCACAGCATGCCCCATCACACCCGAGCCCGCTGTTCTCCATCCTCATCGGGCGCGAAACATGCACTGCCAGTGCTCACATCGCGCCCGTGCGGGCTCCGTGGGCGCGATGTGAGCAGTCTGAGCTCCGGTTCCGCGCCCAACGAGGCTCAAACCGCTCGGAGAAGGTCTGACAGCGAGCACACTTTGGGTATCACCGGGGCATGTTGCTTGCATCCGGGATCTACATCAGCGGTGGCCTGCTCGGCCTCGTCCTTCTCATCGTCATCGTCATGCTCGTCCTGCGCTGAGCCGTCCAGCCGATCGATACGGCCGATCGATATGCGGATCGACCGGGCAAGTTGAGATCGGTGCCGCGGCCGTGCACAATGGCTGTCCATGCCAAGTCGCCGACGCCCAAAGGCTCCACCGCCGCGCCCGCTCACCGACGTCGAGCGGTTCGCTCAGAGCGTGCGCGAACATGAAGAAGCCGATCGACGGGCGAAGCAGGCCGAGATCGATCGCAAGGCAGAAAAAGAGCGCCGCAGGCTCGAAGCCATCGAACAGGCGGCCAGACTCGAGCGCGCTCAGGCTGCACATCATCGGGCAGTCGAACAGGTCAAGGAAGCGCAGCGAACCGGCAAGGGCGCGGCCGCCGCTGACCTGGCTTGGCGAGAAGCCAAGGCTGATCTGATCGAACTGGAGACCGGCACTCGTCCGGCGTGGGCGGCCCGGCCGCCGGAGCCCGCTGATTCGTCATTCGATGCCACCGAACCCGAGGGCGACAGCGCCCCAGCCACAGCCGGCAGCGACGGCGACGGCGACTGAGAGCTACAGCAAACGGCGATCCGCCGCCCAGGCGGTGAGTTCGTGACGGTTGGAGAGCTGCAACTTGCGCAGAACCGACGAGACATGCGTCTCGACGGTCTTCACCGAGACGTGAATCCGAGCAGCGACCTCTTTGTAGGTGTACCCGCGGGCAATCAGCCGCAGAACTTCCTGCTCTCGCTGCGTCAGCCGATCCATCTCGGGATCGGAGGCCACTGGAGCGGAACCAGCGAAAGCGTCGAGCACGAATCCGGCCAGGCGTGGGGAGAACACGGCGTCGCCGGCGTGCACGCGGCGGATGGCATCGAGCAGTTCCTCGCGGGTGATCGTCTTGGTGACGTAGCCCCTGGCGCCGGAGCGGATCACGCCGATCACGTCGTCGGCGGCGTCAGAGACCGACAGTGCCAGACACTTCGTATCAGGGAGGTCGTCGGCAAGCCCCTCGAGGATCGCTCGACCGCCGCCGTTGGGAAGATGCACATCGAGCAGCACCACATCCGGCTTCGTCGCTCGGATCGCAACAATCGCCTCGTCGACGGTACCGACGTCGCCCACGATGTCGACCGCGTCACCGATCTCCGCCTTCACACCGGACCGAAACAGGGCATGATCGTCGACGACGAACACGCGAATCCGAGCGGTCACGTCGGCACCACCAACTCCCATTCGGTGCCGGCTCCCGGCGCCGAATCCAGCACCGCTCGGCCGCCGACGCGCTCGACCCGATCGTGGATCGACATGGCGATGCCTCGGCGATCGTCGCCGATCTCGGCGGGCGAGAAGCCGACGCCCTTGTCACGAACAAAGGCCGTGATGGTGTGCGGCTCGACCTCGATGAAGACGCTGACGAGCTCGGCCTGTGCATGCTTGGCCGCGTTGACCGTTGCCTCACGCACTGCCAGCAGCAGGGCCTCGACGGGTGGCGATACCGTGACATCGCCAACGACCACGAGGTCGACGGGCAAGCCGTGATCGAGCTCGACTTCGGCAGCAATCCCCTCGGCACGCGCAGCCAACGATCCCGCCACGGCGCTTGCTTTGACGTCGTACAACCAACTACGCAGTTCGCGCTCCTGGCGGCGGGCGAGCATCACCATTCGCCGCGGATCTGCCGCAGCACGTTGCATGAGGGCCAACGTCTGCAGCACCGAATCGTGAAGATGGGCGGCCATGTCGTTGCGTTCCTGATCGCGTATGCGGGCACGCTCCTCGTCGCGCAACTGAGCTGTCAGCCGACCGACGTAGGGACCGACCAGGACTGCGGCACCCGCCAGCGCCATCGCCAAGGCAGCCAGCGCGGCAGGCAGTTGGGACAGGTGCACACCGCCTGCAGCCAACGCAACCACTCCGGCCAGCGCCAGAGCGACGCCTCCCAGTGACCGCAACGGGGTCACCCGACCATTCAGCACCCGCTCCAGCGGATCGCCTTCCGGGTGCCGGTCTCGCCCTCGGTACCAGAGCAGCGCCGATCCGCAGGCAACCACGACGGCCGGCAGCATGACAGCATCGCCGGGCCACACGCCGATGTTGCGGGCGGTCATCAACAACCCACCGGTCGCCGCGGCTACAGCGAGCGACCGCACCGACCCCACCCCGGGCTCCAGGACGGTCGATGCCGACTCCTCGTCGGGCGGAGTGCTGATCGCCCAGCCCACCAGGTAGAGCACGACACCTACCCCACCGGTGAGGGTCAGGAGCAACACGGCGATGCGCACCACATAGGCGTCGACGCCGTAGCGCTGGGCGACTCCACCGCACACACCGAGCAACATCCGATCGCTCGACGATCGGCTGAACTCGACCCGACGCCCGACGCGATGTGCTGCCGACATGCTGTCCATGCCCATATCGTGCCATCGAACGCCCCTCGACACATCAGGTGGGAACCCTGATTGAGGTCTGAGCGTCTCAGGGATCAACCAGGGTCTTCCCCGATGGCGTGGGGAGGCCCACATCCGTACCGTTCATCTCATGACGAACCTCGACACCGAACCGGCTTCGCTGCCACCACCGACGCCGGCGAACCCCGAGCCGCCTCAGCGCCGCTGGGCACGATCGGATGACCGGGTGGTGTTCGGAGTTGCGAGCGGGTTGGGACGCGCCCTGGCAATCGACCCGTTGATCGTTCGACTCGTCTTTGTGGTCCTGGCGCTCTTCAGCGGCGTGGGGATCGTGCTCTACCTCGCCGGGCTGGCATTGCTTGCCAACTCGCCGACGTCCGCGCCACCGTCGGCAATACGCAGAGTGCTCGGAGCGCTCGCCGCCGTGATCAGCGCTCGCTGGTTGTTCGGCGGCAATGCCCATCTGCCGGCGGCCGGTTGGGTCGTCGCTGTCGGCCTATTCGGCGCGGCAGTCGCCCTGTGGCGGGGTCGCAGCACGGTGGCCGACGCACCACCCCCGGCCGAACCCCTGACCGACGCGCATGGTGGCTCGACGACAGATCGGTGGGCATCGTTGACGGCTGCGCGACGAGACCGACCGCGCCCCCCGCGATCGGCACTCGGGCTATTGACGATCGGCACTGCCACCATCGTCGGAGCACTGGCCTGGCTGGTCAATGGGACGGCTGCCAACCGCGGCGCCGTCGCCTTCGGATGGGCCACCGTGGTGCTCGGGATCGGCTTGGTGGTCGGCAGCGTGGTCGGGCGCGCCCGTTGGTTGATCGTTCCGGCGCTGGCAACCGCGACGGCAGCCGTGGCGGCGGCGGCGATCGGCTTCGCGGGTGTCGGCCTGACGAATCGCTCCGGTGGTCGCACCGAGGTCGTCGACCCGGGCGGCACAGTGGCCGCCGAGTACCGAACCGGGCTCGGCAATTTCGGGCTGTGGTTGGCAGACCATCCCAACGACGTCACGACGACGGTCGAGGTCGGCGTCGGTGAGCTGACGGTCGTCGTGCCCAATGACGCCCAGGTGCAGATCGATGCGAGAGTCGGCATGGGTACCATCGACGCCCTCGGCTCGACCCGCAGCGGCTACCGACGCACGTTGAACCTCGACACCCGCACCGGCAGCCCTCTGATCAAGCTGACGCTACGGGTCGGCGTCGGTTCGATCGATGTTCGCCGCGCCTCCTCCACAGAGGCCCTACCCGCCATCACGCCTCCGAAGTTCCTGCCCGACATCCCTGCGTTGCGGTACTTCGGCGATGGCACAGTGCTGTTCGACGACGGCTCCATCGATTTCGGCGACGGGCGACGGATCGAGGCCGACGGCAGCTACCAGATCACGATCGTCGAGCAACGCTCCGATGGCTCGGTACAACTCGACAACGGTGCCGTGATCCGCGCCGACGGCTCGGTGGTGTCGCCGGGCGGGTTCGTGATCCCCCGCCTGCACGCCCCATCGCCCGCGCCGACCTCGCTCGACCCGCTCCCGCCACCGTTCACCACGACCATCGTTGCCACGACACCTGTGGAGGTTCAACCGTGAAACCCCATCGATTCGACCCCGTGTCGCTGCTGCTCGGCCTCGTCACGATCGTCATCGGAATCGCGGCGATCAAGGGTCACCTGGGCAACCTGGCCAACGACCGACCCGATTCCTTGATCCCGATGATCGCCTTGGGTGCCGGCGTGCTGGCCGTGATCGTCGCCACCAGGCGGTCACTTCAAGATGTTGACGGCGCGGGCGATGACCAGCACAACAGTGCCGAGTGAGACGATTGATTGCATCATCATGGTCATCTTCGCCCACCGCGCCAACGGCAGCGTGTCGGTAGGACTGAACGCCGCGGCGTTGGTGAACGAGAGATACAGGTAGTCGACGAACTCCGGCTGCCATTCGGGCGGCGACAGATCGGGCGCAGTCATCTGCGGGAACAGGAAATCGGGGTACGACTTGAGCGCTTGGGCCCGCGCTGCCGGGCCACCGCGATCGAGGTTCCAGTACCACATGCCGAACACGATCACGTTGGTCAACCAGATCGCTCCACCGGTCAACAACAAGGTAGTGGCGTCCTCGTGCGCCCGGCCCTGCAGCAGCGCCGTGATCAGCCGTCCTGCCGACCCGGCGTTGGCCAAGGTGATCACGGCGATCAGCAAGATGCTGACGAGACGCAACTGCGGTGAATGGCGGGAGATCCGGCGCGGATGGGCAACGGACAGTCCGACCGCCAGGAGGACGCCGAGTGTCGGCAGCAACCACGTCGGGGGGATCTCGTAGCGATTGGGCAGGGCGACCTGCAGGGCCGTCGCGGCAACCACCGCCAGACGAACCGGCCAGGTCGATTCGCCGTCCGTCAGCCGCCGCCATGCGGGGACGATGACCGAGGTCGGGATCAGCTTGGCGGGGAACGCGAGCATCCGTTCGAGCTCGTCGCGCATGCCGCTCGACTCACCCGGACCATCGTCGGGATCAGCCACGGGCCAAGTCTCCCATGCTCAACCCAGAGGCGCGGGCGACCTCATTCGCCGAGCGGGCTGTAGGCATCGACCTCGATCTCGACGAGATGATCGGGATCGATCAGCCTGGAGACTTCGACCATCGTCGATACCGGTCGGATGTCGGCGAACACCTCCCCGTGCGCGGTGCCGACCGCCTCCCAATCGGCGATGTCGAGCACGAAGATCCGCGACCTCACGACCTGGTCGAACGATGCACCGGCCTTGGCCAACGCCTCGCCGATGATCCTCAGCGTCACCCTGGTCTGTTCGCCGGCGTCACCTTTGCCGACCACCTGACCATCGACTGTGGCGGTCGTGCCGGCTACGTGCACATGGTCGCCGCTGCGCACCACCCTGCTGTAGCCGACGATGCCCTCCCACGGTCCACCTGAACCCCATCGCTCGATACCTGCGCCCATGCGGGCACTATTGCACATGGAGTCAGGTTCGGATTCGGTGTTCAACTTTGCGTGCCCTGACGCCGATAGACCATTGATGAAATTTGGCGGGCGCATGAACATCTTGAACGCTGCGGCGGCACCGGATCAGACGATCCTGCTCGCCCTCGTGGCGATCGGCGTGCTCGCAACCATCGGCGCCGGTCTTGGTCTGTTCGCCGCCGTACGCAGCCGTCGCAACCGGCACTTCGCCCAACTGGCGCTGTGTGACGACCTGACCGGTGTCGGCAACCGCCGTCGGCTCGACCGCGACCTGTCGATCGAGGCCAACAACGCAGACGCGCCCGTTGCGGTGATCATGGTCGACGTCGATCATTTCAAACGGATCAACGACGACTACGGGCACGACGCCGGCGACCAGGCACTACGCGCTGTGGCCGACGTGTTGCGCGGCGAAGTGCGCACCGGCGATGTCGTCTACCGGTACGGCGGTGAAGAGTTCTGCGTGGTGCTGGTCAACACGACCACCGTCGAAGCAGGACAGGTGGCCGAGCGCATTCGCTTCGCGGTGTCACGGATGGCACTGGCCGTCGACGAACCGCTGACAGTGTCCATCGGCGTCGCTCTCGGCAAGGGTGCTCACGTCGCCCAGACGCTGATCCGCGCCGACGAGGCGTTGTTCAAATCGAAAGACGGCGGGCGTGATCGAGTCACGCTTGCCGCGCAGCCGCTGCTCGGACCGATGGCGGTCACGCTCCACGGCGACCCTGCGCGCGGCGCTACGTTTGGCTGACCACTCGTCAACCGGAGCTTCCATGACCGCAATGCATTCCGTCGGCAGGCCGCGCCCTGCCGTCGACCTCATGCCCGCCTACCGCCCCGGCAAGGGCGCCGCGCAGGCCGAGGCCGAACACGGCATCACCAACGCCATCAAGCTGGCATCCAACGAGAACCCGTTGCCGCCCGTCCAGTCGATCGTCGACGCCGTCGCCCGCGCTGCCATTGGCGCCAATCGTTATGCCGATCACCGGGCCACGGCCGTACGTGAGCGGCTGTCGATGTGGCTCGGTGTCGATGTCGAGCGGATCACCGTCGGCTCCGGGTCCGTCGGACTGCTGCAGCAACTGTTCCTCACGTACGTCGATCCTGGCGACGAGGTCGTCTACCCATGGCGTTCGTTCGAGGTCTATCCCGTGTACACCCAAATGATGGCCGGCAAGGCAGTGACCACGGCGCTGACCACCGCTCACGCGTTCGACCTCGACGCCGTTGCGGGCGCCATCACTGACCGCACCAAACTGGTGCTACTGGCTACGCCGAACAACCCCACTGGCACGGCGCTGTCGACGACCGACATCGCGACCCTGCTCGACGACATCTCACCGGCCACGATCGTGGTGATCGACGAGGCCTACCGCGAGTTCCTCGATCCCTCGCTCGGCGATCCAGTGCGCGATCTGATCCCCCGCTACCCGAACGTGGTCGTCACCCGCACGTTCTCCAAGGCGCAGGGCATGGCCGGGATCCGCGCCGGCTACGCCATCGCCGACCCCGAAGTGATCGCCGACGTCGACAAGACCCTGTTCCCGTTCGCCGTCAGCGCTCTCGCCCAGGCGGCCGCGATCGCCGCCATCGACGCAGAGGCCGAGATCGTCGTTCGCGTCGGCAACATCCTCAGCGAGCGAGCCCGGGTGATCGCTGAATTGACTGCCGCCGGCTGGCACCTGCCTGATGCCCAGGCGAACTTCGTCTACCTCCCCATCGGCGAACGCACCGACGAGATCTACCTCGGTCTCGAGAAGCGCGGCGTGGTGACCCGACCTTTCAGCAACGAAGGGATCCGGGTGACGATCTCGACGCCCGACGAGAACGACCGCTTTCTGCAGACGCTGGCTGCGGTGTTGGCCATCAACTGACCAGCGAGGCGAGCGCCCACACCGCGGCGACAAGCCCGACCACGCCCATCAGCACGCTGCGAGCAATCGGGGCCTTGGCGAGGTCACCCTCCTTCGGCGGAGGCGGTTTGACCAACGCCATCAGGTTCCCGGCGAACAACGCGCCCCCCAGTGCGAGAATCAGCCAGGCCAGAAGATCGTCGCCGAGGAACACCTCGCAAGTCTGGCGGCTCGCTCGTGACTGCGCCACCTCGGCGCGTCAATTCGACGCTGGCCTTCGGCTCCCGCGCTCCAGCAGCGCCTCCAGTCCGACGACTGTGTCCGCAACTGACGGCATGGCGCGGATCTCTGCCTCGATGTTCGACGCGGCCTGACGATATAAGGGTTCGCTCAGGAGCGCCGCCACGCATTCCCGGACGGCCGACACCGTCAGCTCGTCGCGCAGCAATCGCCGGCCCGCACCGGCGGTGACGATCTGCTGGGCGTTGCTCCACTGATCGGCACCTTGCGGAACCACCAACAGGGGTACTCCGTGGGCCAACGCGCCGAGTACGGTACCCGACCCTCCGTGGGCGACGACGGCGTCACACCACGGCAGGAACTCGTGCTGCGGGATGTGGTTACGGATGATCACCGATCTCGGCTGAGGCCCGAGCAGCGCCGGATCGTTCTGCCGACCGACGGTGACGATCAGATTGAACGTGTCGCCGAGCGCCTCGATCAACAGTCGGAAGACGTTCAGATCGGTGTTCCAGATCGTTCCCAGAGTGACGTACACGGTGTGTCGGTACGGCAGGTCATCGAGCCAGTGGGGTCGTTCGCCGCAGGGTGCTACGCCATCAGCTGGACGCATCCGCTGCACCGATTCGATGTCGGCGATCTCAGCGATCTGCAAGGACGGAGGACACGGGTCGACGTAGAGATAGCGGAACAAGCCGGCCATCGGATGCGGTGCGAGTCCGCGGGCTCGCCAGTGCACGGCGGCAGCCGCGCCGGTCGCCTCGAGCACGGCGCGTGGCGCCAGCGTGCTGTAACCGACGTCGACGTACGGAATCCCGAGCGACGTACACACCAACGGCGCGGCAAGCTCGGCCACCTCGTGCACGACGACGTCTGGTTGCCACTCGGACATGATCGACTCGAGATCAGCGGCCCGCGGTACCAACTCCAAGTTGGCAAAGATCTCGGTGAAGAAGAACTTGCGTTGCGCGTCGCCGACCAGTGTGGTGAAGCCCGGGAACCGTGGCGCCCATTCCCCTCGAAACGTCTCCGCCGGACCTGCTTGGAACGCAGTGAAGCCGGCCGCGCCGGCCCGACCGACCACTGGATCACCTGATGCGAACGCCACCGTGTGCCCCGCTGTTCGTGCCGCCACCGCGAGAGGGAGAAGTGGATCGAAGTGTCCCGACAACGGGCGGCAGGTGAACAGGATCCTCGAATTGGTCATGGCGCAGCCTCCCCCGTCGGCAGAGAGCTTGCCCCATCGGGCGGCGTCGCTGCACCGGCCAATCCGCGAAGGCGGGCAGACTTGCCGCATGCCAATCGCGGTCCCGGAAGTGTTCGATACCGGCCTCCTCGATGTCGGGGATGGCCATGTGCTGCTCTACGAGCAGGTCGGACACCCCGACGGGACCCCGGTCGTGTACCTGCACGGCGGCCCAGGGTCGGGCTTCACGCCTGGTGCCAGGGAGAACTTCGACGCGCAGCGTCACCGTGCCGTCCTCTTCGACCAGCGGGCCGCCGGACGCAGCATCCCGTACGCCGGCGACGAAGGCGTGCATTGGGGCTCGATCGACATGAACCACCACGTGCACGACATCGAACAACTCCGCGAGCACCTTGGAATCGCCCGATGGATCGTGTTCGGCCTCTCGTGGGGTTCGGTTCTGGCACTCACGTACGCCGAACGCCACCCTGAGCGTGTCACGGCGGTCGTGGCGGGTGCAGTCAGCACCGGGACTCGTGCCGAGATCGATTGGTTGACGGTTCACGCCGGGCGGTTCTTCCCCGCGGAGTGGGACGAGTTCCGGAACCACGTCTCTGCCGGTCTCCGCGACCTACGCCTGGTCGATGCCTACAACCGGCTGCTGATGGATCCGGACCCCGCCGTGCACAACGCTGCCGCAGCGGCATGGTGTCGATGGGAGGACGCCCACGTCGCGACCGTGCCCGGCGCCGTACCCAACCCGCGCTACCTCGATGCCAGATTCCGGCTGGGGTTCGCCCGACAGGTGACCCACTGCTGGCGGAACGACTCGTGGCTCGCACCGGACGAGATCGTCAGCAATACCGGCAGGCTGGCCGGAATCCCTGGGTGGTTGATCCATGGCCGGCTCGACCTGAGCAGCCCGCTCGATGCGCCCTGGCAGATCCACCAGGCCTGGCCGGGCAGCAAGTTCATCGTGATCGACGACGAGGGCCACGGCGGCGACACGATGATGAACACATGGCGGCGCGTCCTCGCCGATCTGATCTAGCGACGATGGCTTCACGTAGGAACCCGTTGGTCATGGCCGACAATGCGCGCGACTTGGCCACATTCGGTCCGATCCCTCAAGCCCGGCGCGCCTCTTTCGAGCCACACCACGGCCGATTCACCCGGCATTCGGAGGCCAGTGGAGTGTTTCCGTACACCCCGGGTGGGGGCGGCAGACACTCGGACGCCATTGTCTTCCGACTCATCTCACGCGCTCCGGCTCCTGCGGAGGAGGACAACGGCGTTCGTAGACCACCACGCCCAGGCGACGAGCACGGGCTGGAAGAACAGGCGGTTGCGTCTTGCAGCATCGGAACTCAAGCCGAACGCATCGTGGCCGTCGATGAACTGGCTGATGTTGCCCGGGAACACGACGATGAAGAAGAGACCCACTGCGAGGCCGAGCAGGGATCGATGGCGTCGTACGACGATCAACGCCGAACCGAGCGCGATCTCGACGAGGCCGGACAAGATCACCACCACGTTCTTGTCGATCCCGACCCAATCGGGAACCTGAGCCTGGAAGTCGTTGCGGGCAAACGTCAGGTGGCCGAGCCCGGCGATGATGAGTGCACCACCGAGGACGACCCGTGCAGCGGAGCGGACGCGAGCCGAGCGCGAGTGCTTCCGGCTCATCGGAGCGTCTGCCGTCCACCCGGGGTGGTGGCGCCAAATCTTCCGAACGCTCGATCACACACCGCGGGCGGCGTTGCCGAACTTGGTGTACTGACCACGGAACACCAGCCGCACCGTACCTGTCGGGCCGGAACGGTGCTTGGCGATGATCACCTCAGCCATCGCCTTGTCGGCCGACTCCTTGTTGTAGACCTCGTCTCGGTACAAGAACATGACCACGTCGGCGTCCTGCTCGAGCGAGTTGTGGGCCACAACGCCGTTGGCAAGGAAGTTGTGATGGGGTTCGACCGTGGCATCGAAGACCTCCATCTCACCGAGCGCCTCGATCTCGACCAGCCGATCCCACAACACGTCGCTCGCCACCAGATCCGCCAACCACGGATCGCCGGTGGCCTCGGCGAACCGTTCGAGGCGGGCGCGCGAACAGCCCGACTTGTACAGCGCCGAACCGCAGTACGACATACCGATCGACGAAGCCAGTTCCCGCGCTGTCATGCCAGCCGCGGGCAGCGACTTGTGACGAATGTGATCCCACACTTCCTTGGGAATGACGTCGACGTTGGGGTTTGATCGAAGTTGCCGGTTCCGTTCGGTGCGCTCATCGAGCTTGCCCGCCCGGAAACCGTGAACGCCCACGACATCGGCAAAGCGGATCTGTTCGTCGCGACCCGACACCTCGACGTGGTACTGCGTGCGCCCGCGCCGCGCACGCACCGTTCGCAGACGAGAGCGAACATCCAGTCTGGTCAACAGCTCCTGCACCCCACGCGCGAGTTCACTGCTCGAGGTCGCGTAGTAGATGGTCGACGCGACAGAACCGTCTGTGGCCCACAGATGCCGCAGGAACAGCGCGATCTTCTCCTGGGGCTGCACGAAGAGTGCTGCAGGGATCTTCTTCTCCCACGACCGCAAGTCCCAGACGCCGAGTGCTCGTAACCACGACGAGATCGGGTGATGTCGACCGTGCGTCAGTGGGAACGGACTGGGCAGGTACACCTGAGTCCATCCATGTCCGCGGTCCCGCGTTGCTTCGTGCTTCACGCGGGCGGTCACACCGAAGAACCGGGCCGCCTGACTGACAGCCTCGACATTCAATGGGTCAACTGTCGTGTACTGCACGGCATGACGAGCGAGCGTGCAGCCATCACTGATCAGATGCCCGAGCAAGATCAGCTCCTCATCGGCCATCGATGGCTTCGTCGCAACTTCAGGTAAGCGACGACCGACGGCAAGGTGGGCCCCGATCTGCAAGTCCTCGACTCGTTCCCAGCCGCCCAGGGTCATGAACGGGTGATTGGCGCTGGCGTCAACGGTTCGACCTGAGGCGAACCGAAGGCGGAAGACCGACTTGACTCCGCTGGAGAATGCTGCCGTCACCGTGCCTTCCACCAGGCGATAGCGCTCGTCGAGCGACCACACCGGCACGCCGGTGTCGCCCGACTCGACCAGTTCGCCGAGCGTGACCTCTGCGTTGGTGTCGGCGCGGACCAGTCGCGTGTCGGCTGTGAGACACCCGCTTTCGCGTAGGTCCGACAGCATCGGTCGCTTGTCGCCGCGGGTCTCCAGGTTTCGGCTCAACTGGCTGAGCGCGATGATCGGCACTTCCAATTCACGGGCCAGGATCTTCAGACCACGGCTGATCTCGCTGACCTCCAGTTGGCGGTTCTCGGCCGAGGTACCCCCGCTCATCAGCTGCAGGTAGTCGATCACGATCAACGCCAGCCCACCCTGGCGAGCTTTCATCCGCCGCGCCTTGGCGCGGATCTCCATGACCGTGACCCGCGGATTGTCGTCGAGGTAGAGCGGCACGTCGAGGCGGTTGATCGCCTTGCCGATCTTGGTCCAGTCGGCCTCGACCAGTCGACCGGTACGCAACTTCTGCGAGTCGACCTCGGCCTCGCTCGACAGGATCCGCTGGGTCAGTTCGGTGTGGCCCATTTCCAACGAGAAGATCAGCACCGGGCGCCGCGCCGTCTGAGCCACGTAGGCGGCGATGCCCAGACCGAGGCTGGTCTTGCCCATCGCCGGGCGGGCACCGATGATGTTGAGCGTCGACGGCTGCAACCCGGAGAGGATCTCGTCGAGGTCGTGGAACCCGGTGGCCGTGCCGGTGATGATGTCGCCACGCTCGAACGTCTCTTGCAGCTTGTCCATCGCCAGCGGCAGCAAGTCGCTGAGCGATCGGATCGAGTCGGTCACCCGTTCCTCGGCAACTTCGAAAACCTTGGTCTCGGCCTCGTCGAGGGCCTTGGTGACATCGTCGGGTTCGAGATAGGCGATCTCGGCGATGTCGCTGGCGACACCGATCAACTTGCGCAGCATGGCCGTGTCTTGCACGATCTTGGCGTAACGCGAGGCGTTGGAAACCGCCGGCGTGGCGTTCTGCAACTCGAGCAGCGTCTGTGGCCCGCCGATCTCGTCGAGCAGGCCATTGCGACGCAGCTCGTCGGCGACTGTCACCGCGTCGACGGGCTGGCCCGTGGCCATCAAGCCGCGGATCGCCGCGTAGATGTGTTGGTGAGCCGGCTTGTAGAAGTGATCGACCATCACCCCGAGCTCGCCGATCTGGTCGACGACATCGCGCGACAGCAACAAGGCCCCCAGCAGGCTCTCTTCGGCGTTGAGGTTGTGAGGGGGCACGCGACCATCGGACCGGCGCGACGTGCGATCGCGAACCGAGTCGCGCGAGTAATCAGTCATGTATCACCTACCTTGCCTGATCGGGCCTGTGGAACGTAAGGGCAACAACCCTGTGACTTGGCTGTGAGGAGCGATGTGGAGCTATGTGGACAAACAACGTTGGTGGTGGCACAGCACAGCCCCGGACACGGCCCGCGCGAGGCCGCACCGGGGCTGTGGACAACCCTGTGGAGAATCGAGTGGGATTACTTGCTGACGACCTCGACGGTGATCGGGAACTCGACGTCGCTGTGCAGCTTGGCGGTCACCGTATGGGTGCCGAGCGACTTGATCGGCTCCATGTGGAGGTGCTTGCGGTCGATGACGATCTTGGTCTGCTCTTCGACTGCGTGGGCGACATCGGCCAGGGTGACCGAACCGTACAGCTTGCCCTCGAGACCGGACTTGGCAGAGATGGTGATGACCTTGGGCACGAGCGCGGAGGCGATGGTCTGGGCGCCTTCACGATCCTGCGCGTCGCGCAGATCACGGGACCGGCGCATCGACGCGGCCTGTGTGACCGCGCCGTCGGACGCCACCAACGCATGGCCGTGAGGCAACAAGAAGTTGCGGGCGTGACCATCGGAGACCTCGACGATGTCACCGCGCTTGCCGAGACCCTTGCGGTCGGAACGGAGAATGATCCTCATGCTCATGCCTCGACCGTCTCGTCGTCGTCGATCTCGATGACGACATCGTCGATCTCGGTCACCAAGTCGGGCACAGCCGTCTCGGCCTTGAACGACTCGCGACGACCGCCGCTGTCGTCACCACGACGACCGCCGCCGCCATCGTCGTCGCGCTCTCGCGGCGGACGACCGGCCCGGGTCTGCGACACGCGCTTGGTGTACGGCAGAAGGGCCATCTCACGCGCGTTCTTCACCGCGTTGGCGATGTCGCGCTGCTGCTGCACCGTGTTGCCGGTGACTCGGCGGTTGCGGATCTTGGAGCGATCGCTGACGAAGCGGTTCAACAAGTTGACGTCTTTGTAGTCGACGAACTCGACCTTGTCGGTGACGAGCACGCTCGTCTTCTTCTTGAACTTCTTGTTGATTTCCTTGGGGGCTCTGGCCCGATTCTTCTTGCTGGTCATTTCGTGGTGTCTTTCTCGGAACAATCGTTACGGGGTCAGAACGGCTCTTCGTCGCCGTACACAGGATCGCTTGGACGGCCACCACCGGCGGCCGCCGCCGCAGGGCGGGCGCCGCCGGAGGGGGTGCCGTCGGGGCCGGTGCGTTGCGTACGCTCGACCTCGGCGCGAGCCCAGCGCAGGCTCGGCCCGAGTTCGTCGGCGACGATCTCGACGACGTTGCGCTTCTCGCCGGCAGTGGTCTCGTACTCGCGCTGCTCGAGGCGACCGGTGACCATGATGCGGGTTCCCTTGGTGAGCGACGCCGCGGCATTCTCGCCGAGGCTGTCCCAAGCGGTGACGTTGAAGAACGACACCTTCTCTTGCCATTCGCCATTGACTTGATAACGACGGTTGACAGCGACGCCGAAGCTGGCGACGCCTTTGCCGCCGGCGGTGAACCGCAGTTCGGGATCGCGGGTGAGGTTTCCGACGATGGTGACGGTGCTATCGGCCATGATGGCTCCTTGTCTCGACGTGCGGCCCAGTCAGGCCGCTGGCTCCGTGAGGCCGCGGCGAGCTGCCTCGGTATCGGGAAGCCGGATGAGCTTGTGGCGGACGATGTCGTCAGCGATGCGGAACGACCGCTCGAGGTCGTCGAGGGCTCCACCCGGAGCAAGGAGCTGGTACACGACGTAGTAGCCGTATTCCTTCTTGTTGATCGGGTATGCATACTGACGGCGACCCCACCAATCGGGCTTGCCGTGGATCGTGCCGCCGGCGTTGACGATGGAGTCGGTGATCGACTTCACCCTCGCCTGGGCAGCGGTATCGTCGATGTCACCATCGATGATGACCATGAGTTCGTAAGCACGCGTCATGCGAGTGCAACCTCCCTTCGGACCCGGGGCCTACCCGGGGCCCCGGTATGGGGCAGGGCCAATATGACCTGGCGAGTGTAGCGGTGAAAGGCGATGTCCACGCCTGCCAGCATGACAAGGGGGTGTTACAGAGAGCCGAACGGGCCTCGGTTCCCGCGCTGTCGTCGGCGGGGGCGACCATCGCCCACCAGCTCGGGACGGGTGAACTGGTGGGCGTGGCGCCACACTTGCCGACTCCCGAAGGGGTCAACTGGTGGTTGTGTACACGGCTGCCCGTCCACGGAAGGACGCCGTGAAATTTCCTCCGCCGGTCCGCGAGCGGCCCGGCAGAGACACTTTAGGACTACGTTCGCCATGTGAACGTGCATACCTGGATTGGCAACGACCTCGAAAGCGTACACGGCAAACTCTCGGCCTCCGTACTGAGCGTGGTTCCGAGGCAACGCTGGGTCGAACAAGTCGATGACGGAGGGTCGTCAGTCGCCCACTTGGTGCTGCACATTGCTCGTCATCATGACCTCGCCGTGACCACCGCGATCCGCAATCAACCACCGTTGTTCGCCACGCATCGCGCCGCACTCGGGCTTCCCGACACCCCCTCGTCGATCGGGCTCGCCGAGCGTGAAGACCCGGCAACGAGTCGTGCTCTCGTGATCGAACCACTGATGACATATTTCGAGACCGTCTTCGATGCCACCAGAACCTGGCTCGACGAGGTCGGCACGTTGGCGCTCGACACGGTCCCCGACACCGGCCGCCGGCTGGCGACCAAGGCCGACCTCTCCGTCGAGGAGGTGGATTGGCTACACCGCATGTGGGTCGACAAGCCGGTGTGGTGGCTGGTGCAGTGGCCGGTCATCGGGCACGGCCACGCCCACGTCGGCGAGGCGATCTCGGTTCGCAACCGGATGGGGCTCAGCCCGTTCTAGCGATACCCCCGCCGATCGGCAGCACGCGCAACAGATGGTGCCACCGGCATTCGGTGCAGGCCTCGACCACGTATGCCGTCAACGGATCGGAGCGGGTGTTGAGCTTCGACAACTCGGCAGCGGTCGACACACAGCGACCATGAGAGGGCAGTCGCGAACCGAACACATACGTCACCAGGAACAGCCGTGCCTGGCGACAGATCGGGCACGCCATCGACGCCGGAGTGCCCACGTTGCGCGCCGCCCGAATCAGTTCGGGATGGGCGTCGCACACTTGGTCCTGGCGCAACCGGCCGCGGTGGAACTCGTTGATCAAGTGACGGCGCGCCAGACGGTGATCGACAATCGCTCGCGCCCCGCGCAGTGAGTCGATCCCAAAAGCCATTCCCGCAAGGCTAGCGAGTTACGCATCCGCCAACGCCGCAACTCCACCGGGCACACTGTTGTCCTATGAGCATCTGGTACGGCGACAACGTCGCCGACGACAGCGAGCTGCGATTGTGCGGTGACATCGTCGGCAAGCGGGTACTCGAACTGGGGGTGGCGTCGACATCGAACGCCATCGCCGTGGCTGCCGGTGGAGCCAAGGCGATCGCGCTCGATCCATCGGCCGAGCGGATCGCCCGACTCCGAACGGCGGCCGACGCCGCCGAGGTCAAGGTCGAATGCCACCACGGCGAGCTCGCCGATCTGGGGATGGCCACCAGCGGCTCGATCGACCTCGTCATCGCCGCCCACACACTGGCCAACATCGACGACCTCCCCCGGCTGTTGCGCCAGGTCCACCGCGTGTTGAAGTTGGGCTCCGCATTCGTGGTGGCCATGCGCCATCCGGTGGCGGCGATGTTCGACGGCACCGACCCCACCGCACGGCGGGCATACGGCGCCGAAGGAATCACCTTCGGCGAGCTCTACATGGCATTCGAGCGCACCAACTTCCATTTCGACATGGTGTACGAGTTGAACACCCGCCATGTGCGCGATGCAGTGGCTCCTTCGGTGCTGGTGCTGCGCGCCCGCAAGCAGGGCAACTGACCGTCGATCGCTCCTGCCCGGCTGCTCCCGGCGCCAGAGGCTCGACAACCAAAGCCCGGAGATTACGCGAGGGCGTATTCCGACTCGACCAGTTCCGCGGGCCGTGGTCGACCGAACACGTAGCCCTGACCGTGATCGCAGCTGATCTCACGCAACCTGGCCAGCTGGAGTGGGGTCTCCACTCCCTCGGCCACCACCAGCAGCCCGAGTGAATGACCGAGCTTGACGACAGCCTCGACGATGGTGGTGTCTTCCGGGTCGATCCCGAGGCCACTGACGAAGGATCGATCGACCTTGATCGCCTCGACCGGGAACCGCTTGAGGTAGGTGAGCGAGGAGTAACCCGTGCCGAAGTCGTCGACGGCAAGGTGCAGGCCGAGGTTGCGCAACTCGCGCAACGCCACGGTGGCGGCCTTGACATCGCTCATCAACGCCGACTCGGTGATCTCCAACCACAGTGCGTCAGCGGTGAGCCCGCTCTCGGCCAAGGCCTCGGCGACGGTGGCCTGGAACGACAGGCTCATCAACTGGCGGCCACTGACGTTGACAGCGACCGTGAGGTTGGCGAAACGTGGCAAGCGGCTGCGCCACTGACCGAGCTGCGACAGCGACGATCGCAAAACCGCGGCCCCGACCTCCCCGATCAGCCCGGTCTCCTCGGCCATCGGTAGGAACTGCTCGGGCCCGAGCAGACCGCGGTCGGGATGTCGCCAGCGGGCCAGCACTTCGAACCCGATGAGATGGCCCGAGTCGAGTCGCACGATCGGCTGGTAGTAGGGCACGATCTCGTGACGCTCCAGCCCCCGCCGCAACTCGTTCGTGGTTCTGAGAGTCAACACGGTGGCGTCGTGAGTACCCGGTGAGAACACCTCGACGCAGTCGCGGCCCCGGGCCTTGGCTCGATACATGGCCGCGTCGGCGTCACGGAGCAGGTCGGTCGTCGTCACCCCGGCGCGATCGGCGACGGCGATGCCGATGCTGGCGGTCACGAACAGTTCCGCTCCATCGACGACGAGTGGCTGGGCGATCTCGGCGCGCAACCGCTCGGCGATCTCGACGGGCGAGACGGTGGCGCCGATGTCGCGCAACATGACGATGAACTCGTCGCCGCCGAACCTGCTGAGCATGTCGCGATCTCGAACGACGGCCCGCAGGCGCTCGCTCATCCCGCGGAGCAACTCGTCGCCCACGCCGTGCCCGAGGCTGTCGTTGATCACCTTGAAGTTGTCGAGGTCGATGAACATCACGGCAACTGCACCGGGTTCGCTGGTGGCCAGGAATCGGGCGAGCTGGTCAAGGAAGCGGAAGCGGTTCGGAAGCCGTGTCAGTTCGTCGTGGGTCGCTGCCCACTCCAGCCGTTCAGCACTGTGCCGCTGCTCGGTGATGTCTTCGATGTGGGTGATGGCCAGGCTGCTCCCATCGCCGTCGTCCATCACCGTCACCCAGGTCCGCGCCCACATGACGCTGTGGTCCTTGCGGATGTAACGCCGTTCCATGTGGTATGAATCGGCGGCGATCCCGGCCGTGTGTGTCTCGCCGCGCTGCCAGTCGTCGGGATGCGTGACCGACTGCATTGCCCGACCGACCAGCTCCTCTCGCGTGTAGCCGAGCATCGTCGCCAGCGATTGATTGACGTCGATCAGCGCGCCGGATTCGGCGAGCGACAGCGACATGCCTGTCGGAGCACCGTGGAACGCCAGGCGGAAACGCTCCTGGGCGAGATCGAGATCATGGGCCTCGCGGAGACGGTGGGTGATATCCCGTAGCGTCACGACGACGCGTTCGGGATCGCGTACGGGGGTGTGCACGTCGACTTCGAGGAGGATCTGGTCGCCGCTCGGCTGGTCGAACGGGAAGACCGGACTGTTGACGTCTTCTCCACGACGGAACTTGTTCCACGCCTCGAGCAGCATCGGTCGATCCGCTGGACGGACCAAGGAGTCGAACGTCTTGTTCAAGACCGAGGCATGCGACCGCCCCGTGATCTCCAAGGCCAACTTGTTGGCTTCGACGATGCGGCCTGCGCCATCGAGCACGATCACCGAGTCGGGCAGGTCGTCGAGCAGGGCGCGGAGCTCGGCCTCGGTGTGACGCAGGTTCGTGATGTTGACCTGCAGCCGGTCCGACAACGTGGAGGAGTGGTACCAGGTGGCCATCTGTTCAACGATGATCAGCACCCCTGCGAAGGCGCCGATCACGATCGTGACGGTTGTCGCCTCGACGTGGAGGATCATGTACCGCCACGAGGCCAACCACACCGCAGCCATGACCGGAACATGCACGACCAGCAACCGCGACATCGTGGGCCGGGTGTAGCGGACGGTGCCGCCACTGGGCGCACTCGCCGCGACGGCGATGACTGCGAAACCCAACGCCCACGCCGGGAACGACACGGCGTACGACACATTGGAGGTCGAACCGACCGTCGCCGAGTAGGCGATGTCGGCGACGGTCACGAAGACCGCTCCGATCAGCAGGCACACCCGGGCCGGTGACCGGCCGATCAAGAGCATCAGGCCGAGCATCGTTGCCACGGCGATGTCTGTGAGCGGGTAGATCAACATTGCCAACTGGGCCGGCAGCGAGAACCGTGCCGGATCCCCGACGCCGGAGCGGATGATCAGCTCCCAAGCCACGAAGCTCAGCGCCACCGCCAGGACCATCGAATCGACGATGAACACGATCCGCGTCGAGCGTTCGAACGGTCGGGTGAGCACCAGCACTGCGCCGACCGCCCCGATCGGCCACAACAGGTAGCCGACATCTGCGACGGACGGCCAGGCGGTCGAGCCGACCAAAGTGATCTGAATGATCCACGACAGCTGGCCGGCGGCCCAGCCGAGTGAACCAATCCCGATGAACAGCCATTCGAGGCGTCGGTCGAGTCGGTAGCGGGCCAGCATCAACAATCCACCCCAGGCGGAGACCAACACCAGGGCGCTGCTGGTGACCGAACCCCACGACTCGACGTGCAGTCCGTGTAGCGCGATTTCGACGATCGTCGTGGTCAGGATCAGGGCCAGGGCGATGAGCCCGATCTTGATCGCCGACGAGCGCGATGGCGTGAGGAGGACATCGATCCGGCGGCGTGGTGCGCGGAGATTGTCTGCGTTGTCGTTCACTTCGTGCCGGTCACTCCCGCCGTCGATCCTATCATTACCCTTCGTGGTCAAGCCGCCACTGGTCGAGTCTATTGCGGATCTCCGCGTCACCGAGCATGCCCTCCTCCAGCCGAATTTCCAACAGGAACGCCAGGGCCTTGCCGATCAATGGACCTGGCCCGACGCCGAGGTGCTCCATCACCTGCTTGCCGTCCAGTTCTGGGCGGATCGACGCCAGTTCTTCGTGCTCGGCGAGCTCGTTGATCCGTTGCTCGAGCTCGTCCATCCGCTTCGCCAGAACCGTCGCCTTACGTTCGTTGCGGGTCGTGCAGTCGCAGCGCGTGAGCACGTTCAGCTCGGCCAACAACGGGCCCGCGTCGCGCACGTACCGACGCACGGCCGAGTCGGTCCACCCCATCTGGTAGGTGTGGAACCGCAGGTGCAAGGCCACGAGCTCGGTGATCGCTTCGACATCGTCGTTCGAGTAGCGCAGCGCGGTCAGCCGCTTTCGGGTCATCCTCGCCCCGACCGCATCGTGATGGTGAAAGGTCACGCCCTTGCCTCGTTGGATGCCACGCGTCTGCGGCTTGCCGACGTCGTGGAACAGCGCGGCGAGGCGCGTCCGCCGAAAGTCGAAATCGGCGCGGATGTCGGGGCGAACGTTCTCGACAACGGCCAGGGTGTGCGTCAGCACATCCTTGTGTCGGTGGATCGGGTCTTGTTCGAGTCGCATCGCCGGGAGCTCCGGCAAGAAATCCGCGGCGAGACCCGTTTCGATCACGAACCACAGGCCGGCGCTGGGGTGCGCCACAGTGATCAGCTTGTCGAGCTCGTCGCGAATTCGCTCGGCGGACACGATCTCCAAGCGGCTGTGCATCGAGGTGACCGCTGCCGTCAGCGGGGCGACGGGCTGCAATTGGTAACGGGCGATGAACCGTGCGGCGCGGAACATCCGCAAGGGGTCGTCGCTGAACGATACCTCGGGTGACAACGGCGTCCGCAGGGTTCGGGTGGCGAGGTCCCCTGCGCCGTCGAATGGATCCACGAGGGTCGGCGTCGGGGCTGTGACTTCGAGCGCCATGGCGTTGATCGTGAAATCGCGTCGCGAGAGATCCGCCTCGACATCTGCGGCGAACTCGACGTGTGGCTTACGCGAATCGTCAGCGTAGGCCTCGGCCCGGTGCGTCGTGATCTCGTACGTGCGGCCGTCCTTCATGGCGCCGATCGTGCCGAAGCGCTCGCCCTGGGTCCACACCGAATCGGCCCATCCGGCGAGACAGGCCTTGATCTCGGCCGGGCGCGCCGACGTGGTGGCATCGAAGTCGCGGTCGTCGCGCTCGTCGCCGATCAGAAGATCGCGGACCGTGCCACCGACCAGATACAGCCGATGCCCACGGGCGGCGAACCGCTCTGTCAGTGGAGAAAGTTCGTCGAGGACCGGACGGAAACGATCCGGAATCACAACCAGCCCTGCTGCTGCCAGTGGCGCGCCACCGCAACGACAGCATCGGAGCCGGGACCTGCCGCTGTCGGTCCCTCCACGTCGCCCGCTGATTGGCCGGCGCGCTGCCCGGCCGGCGCCGATACCCCTGCCAACTCGCGCATCACCTCGGTCGAGCACGTCGTCAACGCATCGAGGTCGTAGCCGCCTTCGAGCATCACCAGCCGCCGACCCACGGGAACCAATGACAGCACGCGCCGGGTCAGGGGGCCGTAGTCGCCGGCGGCCAGACCCATGTCGGTCAGAGGATCGTCGCGATGAGCATCAAAACCGGCCGACACGATCACCCACGTCGGCGCGAAGCGTTCAGCGACCGGTGCGACGATCTCGTCGAACGCCCGTAGGTATACGTCGCCGGTCGCGCCAGCAGGCAGCGGGATGTTGAGCGTGGTGCCCGCACCCGCACCGCCGCCCGTCTCGTCGACACCGCCGGTACCCGGATACAGCGGCCACTGGTGGTAGCTCACGAACAACACCCGCGGGTCGTCATAGAACACAGCCTGGGTACCGTTGCCGTGGTGGGCGTCGTAGTCGAGCACCAGCACACGTTCACCCTCATCTGCCAGCGACGCGGCGACCACTGCAACATTCGAGATCATGCAGAAACCCATCGACTCGGTTGCCGAGGCGTGGTGGCCGGGCGGCCTGACGGCACAGAATGCGGCATCGCCACGGCCCGAGCGCAGCGCTTCGACGGCGGTCAGTCCCGCGCCGGCCGCAAGCCTTGCGGCGTGGAAGCTGCCCGGGCTTGCGTACGTGTCGGGATCGAGACGGCCGCCACCTCCGGCGCACATCGTCTCCATCCGATCCAGGTACCACGTGGGATGGACCCGCTCGAGGTCGACCCGCTCGGCAGGTCGGGGCTCCAGTGCCGAGATGGCATCGCCGAGGCCGGCGCGGCGAACGCCTTCGAGCACGGCATCGAGGCGCTCTGGGCGCTCGGGGTGGCGTGGGCCGGCGAGATGATCGAGGTATGCCGAATGGGTAGCGAACAGCACGGTCACGCTGCTGGACGCTACCCCCATCCGGTCCCGTCGGGGCTACCGTTCCACTCGTGAAGCCAGTGACGCAGCCCCTCGTCGCCGCGCCGCTGATCCTTCGCGCCGGCGGTGTCGTCGCCCGGGTGCGGCCATGGGCGTTCGAGCCCGGCGTGGCTCATTTGGTGCTGTACAACCAGAGCCGGCTGCCGACGCCGTCCGACATCACATGCTGGATCGGAGAGTTGCGTCTCGCCGGTTACGACACCATCCGCACCGGTGCCCTGGGGGCACAGGCGGGCGCCCGGTTCGAACGGCTCGGGTTCGAGGTCGTTCAGAGTTTGGTGCTCCTCGAGCAGACGGCCATCAGTTCGGCCACCACCTCCTCATCGGGCACGGTGCGTCTGGTCATCGAGGACGACAGCGAGGCGAGCCGGGTGGATGTGGCCGCGTTCGGTCCGGGGTGGTGCATCGATCGTGTCGGGCTCGCCGACGTCCGTTCGGCTACTCCCCGCCACCGGGCACGCTGCGTGCGGGTCGGCGACGAGATCGTCGCCTACTCCATTTCCGGCCGTGACGGCAGGAGCGGATACATCCAGCGGCTGGCTGTCTCACCCGCCCACCAACAACGAGGCCACGGAGCGGTACTGGTCAGCGACGCGTTGCGCTGGATGGCGCGATGGCGCGTCCAGCGTGCCCTGGTCAACACCCACATCGGTAACGAGGCCGCGCTGGCGTTGTACCACCGCTTCGGCTTCTCGGAGCTCAACGACCGACTCCGTGTCTTCGAACGGCGGATCGAGTGATTCGACGCCGAGGAGCGCTCGCCCTGCTCGTCTTCATCTACGCATCGTTCGCTGTTCTGCAACCTGCACGTGTCGACGCCGCGACTGGCGATCTGCAGTTGATCTCGCAGAACTTCAACGTTGCCGCGGACGGTTCGCTGACGGCCACGGTCGCGCTGCCGGCCGAGCTCGCCGACATCGACCTATCGACAGCGCTGCTCGCCGTGACGGTCTACGAACGAGTCGACAAACGCGAAGACCTCGTTCAGATCATGACCGGCGCACTGTCGCGTCCGGACGACACCGTGGCGATCTCACCTGCGTGCTGCGCCGGGCCGGAGCCCGGTCAACTCACGGTCTCGATACCGTTCGAGGTCGCCGAGGTGCTCCCCGATGCTTTGAGCATTCCGCGTGCGGGCCTCTATCCGGTGACGATCGCGATGCAGCGCGACGGTCAGGTCCTGTCGAGGATCCTGACGTTCGTGAACCGGCTGCCGGCCGCCGACGAAGCCGCCGAAACCGAGGCGATGTCCGTCGCCGTGGCGATCGGCACACACAGCACGATCCACATCGACAGCAAGGGAACCAAGAGCCTCGATTCATCGGCGGTCGAGGAGGGAACCGCTCTGGCCGACGCTCTCGACGCACTCGACGTCAGCAAGTTCCCGTCAACTGTTCGAATCGGCCCGGCCGTCCTGGCCGGTCTCCAGCAACTCGATCAGACCTTGTTCACCCGATTGATCGCCTCGCTGCAACTTCATCAGGTCGTCGCCGAGCCCGAATGGCCGCTCGACCGATCCGCTGCTGCATCTGCCGGGCAGGACTCGTTGTACACCTCGTGGCTGCGCAACGGTCAGGATCGACTCGTCGGTCTCGGTCTCGGTCCGGCCCTCATCAGCAGATCGACGATCTTGGTCGATGAACCGATCGGTGCGGAAGGCGCCACTCTGAGCCGCAACCTCGGCGCCGGACTGATGGTCATGGCACCGGACATCTACGACCAACTCGACGGCACCATCGCGGACTTCAGCGACTACACCGGCGAACTGGTTCCGGCCCAACTCCCCAACGACACCGTCTTCGACATCGCGGTCGTGGACCACAAGATCTCCGACATGCTCATCCATCCACAGGCGACCACCGAGCAAACCAAGATCTACGCGGTGGCCGAGCTGCTGGCTCTGCGACAAGGCATCGAGATCTCCGGAGCCAGCGTGCAGCGACACTCCGTCGTCATTGCAGAACCGGATCTCGGCGTGCCTGATGCCGCGTTGCTCGGATCGATCGCGGCGTTGATCGCCGACACCCCCGGACTGACACCCGCGACGCTCGACGACGTCGCCGTGCGAACCGACCGGCTGCTCATCGAGGGCGAGGACCGGCCCGTGACCCTTCCGTCGCTCGACGGTGACGAACTGGAGCAGAGGGTGTTCAAACAGGCGGTGCTGAACAACGACATCGACGCCGCCGCGTCGATGCTGCCCGACGACGACGAGCGACCGAGTGACTGGCGGGAACTTTCGAACCTGCTGCCGACGACTGCACTCGACGATGCCGACGCGGACGCCATGATCGCCACCGTGGAGTCGGAGGTCGAGGCGATCAAGGCTGCCGTACAGATGCCCTCCGCGTACACGGTCAACCTGGCCGGGCGACGCAGCACGGTGCGGGTGCGATTCGTGAACACGGCCGACGTCCCGCTGAAGATCAAGGTCCAGTTGACATCACCTTCCGGCAAGCTCGTGTTCGCCAACAATCCGGAGCCCGAGGTGCTCCCACCGGGCGTGCCGTCCAATGTCGACGTCGAGGTCGTGGCCCGCTCCAACGGAACCTCCGGTGTGTCACTCGACGTGTCCACCCCCAACGATGTTCCCCTCGGTGACACCGTGCCGTTGAAGTTCAGGGTCAACGCCCTCGGTGTCGGCAACGTCATGACCACAGCGTTGTTCGGACTGGTGCTGTTGTGGTGGCTTCACCACATGCGATCGACATGGCGAAAGCGTCGGCAGCATTCGCCAGCTACCCTGCCTGCCTCGTGAGCACCAATCGCGTCCGCATCGTCACCGACTCGGCCTGCGATCTCCCTCAGTCCGTCGCCGACGAGCTGGGGATCGAGATCGTTCCGCTGACCATACGCATCGACGGCCACGAGTACGTCGACCGTCGAGACCTGACCCCCGCCGAGTTCTGGGCCAAGTGTGCGGCCTCGCCGACACTGCCCGAGACGGCGGCGCCGTCGCCCGGCCAGTTCGAGCAGACCTATCGACAACTGGCCGACGACGGCGCCACCAGTGTGGTGACCATCTCGCTCAGCGGCGCTCTCTCGGCCACCATGCAGGCCGCGGAGCTGGCGGCACGTTCGGTCGCCGAGGTCATTCCGGTGACCGTCGTCGACAGCCGATCGGTCACGTTGGGTCTCGGCGCGATCGCGGCCGAATGTGCTCGGTTGGCGGCCGCCGGGGATGGGCCCGACGAGATCGCTGCACATGCTCGCGACCTGGCCGACCGCACTCACGTGTGGGGAGCGCTCGACACCCTCGACAACCTCAAGAAGGGCGGCCGCATCGGCGGCGCCAAAGCGTTGTTGGCCTCGGCGTTGGCGATCAAGCCGATCATCGAGGTACGCGACGGCAAGGTCGAGCAGGGCGGCAAGCAGCGCACCCGCAGCAAGGCCTTGGCATTCCTGGTCGACAAGGTAGCCGCGGTCGATGCGCTCGATCGGGTCTACGTCGCGCACGCCGATTGCCGAGACGTCGATCAATTCGTCGAGATGCTGCGCCCCCACGTTGCCGGTGAGATCATCGTCGGCGACATCGGGCCCGTGGTCGGCTCGCACGCCGGGCGAGGCACCATGGGGGTCGCCTTCTTCGCTCCTCGCTGACCTATGCCCGGTTTCCTCGGCCGTTCGCCACTAGCGTTCGAGGGCGGACATGTCAGCAACGATTCCTGGCGCGGCCAGCCCTCAACCGATCTCAGCCACAATCCTCGCCCAGCGTTACCAGCTGGAGCGTCGACTCGCGCAAGGCGGGATGGCAGAGGTGTGGTTGGCAACCGATCTGGCGCTGACGCGACAGGTTGCCGTGAAGCTGTTGAAGCCGGCGCTGGCAGCTGATCCGGTCGTCGCCGAACGCTTCCGCCGCGAAGCGATCGCCGTCGCCCAGTTGAGCCACCCGAACATCGTTGCCGTGTACGACGCCATCGAAGACACCACTGGCAGCAGCCGGCGCCTCGCCGTCGTGATGCAACTCATCAACGGCAAGAGCTTGCGACAACTGCTCGACGAGCAACGCCGGTTGAGCCCTGACCTGACCATCCACATCGGCTCGTGTGTCGCCGCGGCGCTCGACGCTGCGCACCGCGCCGGGCTGGTGCACCGCGACGTGAAGCCGGGCAACATCTTGATCACGCCCGACGGGCGCGTGCTGCTGACCGACTTCGGGATCGCCAAGGGCCTCGGCGCCACGGGCGACGACCTCACCAGCGCGAACGTGATGATGGGCACCGCCAAGTACCTGTCACCCGAGCAGGTCCGCGGCAAGAAGTTGGACGGACGCGCCGATCTCTACTCGCTCGGCCTCGTGCTCTACGAGTGTCTCGCCGGACGAGTGCCGTTCCTCGGCGAGACAGACACCGACACGGCATTGGCGCGACTCAACCGCGATCCAACCGACCTTGCTCGGTTGCGTCCGACCTTGCCGTACGGTCTTGCCGAGTTGATCCACCGCCTGCTTGCCCGGCGCCCGATGGATCGCTACGCGACCGGCTCGGAGGTCCGCGCCGCACTCACCAAGATCGCCAATCGAACTGCCGATCCGACCTCGGCCACACCTCCGGAGGGGGCCCCCAACGGCATCTCGACGGCCGAGCATGCTGCTATCGCCGGGTCGCAGCCGGGCACCATAGGTGGGTATCGACCGATAACGCGGAGTGGTCACCCGGTCGGCCCAGCGCAGCGCGGAGACCGCACTCCGACCAGCACGACCAGACCGCGCCAACACCCGAATCGCACGTTCGAGCACCGCCGCGGACCATCGTCGATCCTCGTCGGTGGTCTGCTGGCGGCCGCGCTCGTGCTCGGTGGCTTGCTGTGGACCACGCTGCGCGACGACACGCCCGACAGCGGGTTCGCGGCACCGCCGACCGTCTTGCCAACCAGCTCGATTGCCGCCCCGATCGCTCCTTCATCGAAGATCGTCCAGGTCACGACCTACGATCCAGAAGGAGACGACGGTCAGGAGAACGACAACCTCGTGTCGCTGGCCATCGACGGCGACCCGGCCACGATCTGGTCGACGTTGTGCTACGGCTCGCGGACCCTCGGTGGCAAGCAGGGTGTCGGCGTCGTCGCCGATCTCGGCACCCCTGCGATGGGCACGTTCACGGCGTCAATCGCCAGCGCGCCATATCAGATCCAGATCCTGATCGCCCCCGACGGCACGATCCCCGCCCAGATAGCCGACTGGGGTTCGCCGCTCAAACGGGCAACCGGCGCCGACCCCGAAGCGGTCACCGTGTCGATCAGCAAGCCGACGCGTTACGTGCTGGTGCTCTTCAAGCAGCTCGCCAAGACTCCGGAGTGCACCAAGAACCCATACCGCGGGGACATCTCGGAGATGCGCTTCGTCGCCAGTTGACGGACAGTAGTCTCGCCGCCATCGCAACACAGCTCGCCGACCACGAGCTGGTGACTGCAGCCCAGGGGGGAGACCGTGGGGCACTCGACCAGCTACTCCGTCGTCACTACGACCGCGTCCATGCCGTCTGCCGGCGAATCACCGGCCACGACGCCGACGCCGCCGACGCAACACAGGAAGCAATGATCTCGATCGTACGCAACCTCGACCGATTCGACGGTCATTCGTCCTTCGGTACCTGGGCGTACCGCATCGCCACGAATGCCAGCGTCGACGAGTTGCGTCGACGCAAGCGCCGCGGTGTTCCGATCAGCGACGACGAGGACCATCACCACACGGAGCTCGCCGACCCCGATGGTGACCGGCGGATCGAAGCCGTCGGTGATCACATGGCCCTCGACAGTGCGCTCCGAAACCTCAGCGACGAGTACCGCCTGCCGGTGGTGCTCCGTGATGTAGCCGACCTCGACTACGCAGAAATCGCGGCCGTTCTCGACATCCCGCCCGGCACCGTGAGGAGCAGGATCGCCAGGGGGCGGTCAGCGCTGGCCAAGGTCCTGGCGCCACGAACCGAGAACGAGCAGACCGGGAACCAACCGACCGATCCCGAGCGTCCAAGCAGGGCACCATGAACAACGACGAACTGCCGATGCGCGCCGAAACGGCCAGCGCTTATGTCGACGGTGAGCTCGACGCGGCCGAACGCAGTAGGGCAACTGCTGATCCCGAGACCATGGCCTTGGCCGAGTCGTTCGTGCAGGTTCGTGCGGCGTTGGCCGACGTCGCGCCGGCTGCCGACGACACGAGATCGTCTGCCATCGCCGCAGCGCTCGCCGAGTTCGACGCCCGCGGCACGGCAGCGCCGGTCGCGGCTGCTGCCGTGGCCACGGTCACGCCGCTGAAGGCCCGCCGCATGCGAACGTACCGGCTGCTGTCGGGAGTTGCGGCCGCGGTAGTGATCGGTGTTGTCGCGGTCGCCGCCCTCAACTCGACCGGAGACGACACCGATTCGTTCTCGGCCACCGAAGCATCCGTCGCGGCCGATGCATCGACCGTCGAGTCAGCAGAGCAGCCGGTATTGAAGGCCGCCGAGACCGAAGCTGCATCCACCGAGACCACGGCTGACGTGCCTGCGGCCGGTTCGGCCGCCGACAGTGCGGCGTCCGCTGTCCCGGCAGTCGACAGCCGCGAGGCCTTGGCCCAGTATGCCGCCGACAACAGCGACGCCGGGGGCAGTACGTCCGCAGCACCGGCGGCAACCACCGCAGCGGCTGCGGCGACGGCAGCGCCGGCAGCGACGGCGGCAACCGCTGCGCCGGAGGCAACCGACGCAGTACGGACGGTCCCCGCGGCCACTCCTGTCGTCGCCTACCAGACGCCGTCGTGTCTGCCCCCGAACGAAGTCATTCTCGGGGCCATCACGGTCTTGGGCACCCCTGCATTCGCTGTGCGCGATACCTCCACCGGCATGGTGCGGGCCATCGACGCGGCCAATTGCCGGGTCTTCTTCTCGGTCGACGGCCCGTAGTCCGTCGAGGGTCCGGCTCGGTGCCGCACCACAGTAGGCTCGATGTCATGCCGGGTAATCCACTCACCGATCCCAACTGGGCAGCAGGCCTCGCCGACCTCATCGATGGCTACGTCGGCAAGATACGCACCACAGTCACCGACCGAGCCGTGTACGCCGTGCGTGGCGTCGTGTTCGGCATCGTCATCGCCATCGCGGCCCCGGTCACCTTCGCCTTCCTGTTGATCTTCATCACCAAGCTCGTGCAGAGCATCGTCAGCATCTGGACCGATCACGATTCGTCGATCTGGATTTCGTACATGATCATCGGTGTGTTGCTGTTGATCGGTGGCTCGGTGGCGATGCGCAAGCGTTTCGCCCTCGAGGAAGCATGAGTCACCAACACGTCGTCATCATCGGATCTGGTCCCGCCGGTCTCACCGCCGCGATCTACGCGGCCCGCGCCAACCTCCATCCCCTCGTCATCGAGGGTGAACCGTCCAGCACCTCCGATCAGCCCGGCGGGCAGCTGATGTTGACCACCGATGTCGAGAACTATCCGGGTTTCCCCGACGGCATCATGGGCCCCGAGCTCATGCTCAAGTTTCGCGAGCAAGCGTCGAGGTTCGGCGCCGAGTTCCTCACCGAGAAGGTCACCGCCGTCGACTTCAGCGAGCGACCGTTCAAGATCATGGTGCGCGATCGCACGTTCACCGCCGACGCAGTGATCGTCTCCACCGGTGCGCAAAGCCTGATGCTGGGGCTCGAGGCCGAGTCCCGGCTGTTGGGCTATGGCCTGTCGACGTGCGCAACGTGCGACGGTTTCTTCTTCCGGGGTCAAGAGATCGCCGTCGCCGGCGGTGGCGACAGCGCCGTGGAAGAGGCCACGTTCCTCACGAAGTTCGCGTCCAAGGTCATCATGATCCACCGCCGCGACACGTTGCGGGCCTCCAAGATCATGCAGGATCGGGCGCTCAGCAACCCGAAGATCGAGATCATGTGGAACACCGTCGTCGACGACCTGGTCGGCGAGACGAAGCTGGAAGGTGCGGTCGTCCGCAACGTGGTCACGGGCGAGGTCTCCACGTTGCCGGTCACCGGCTTGTTCGTAGCGATCGGTCATCGTCCCAACACCGATCTGTTCAAGGGTCTTCTCGACATGGAGGACAACGGTTACCTCGTCACCCAGCCGGGCTCGTCGCACACCAACATCCCTGGCGTCTTCGCCTGCGGCGACGTCCAGGATCACACCTACCGCCAGGCGATCACGGCGGCCGGCTCGGGTTGCATGGCGGCGATCGACTGCGAACGCTGGCTCGAGTCCAGCTCCTAGACCAGGCACCGAGACCAGGCACCTGAATCGGACGACGGTGGGCGCCGTGCCGACAGTCACGAGCGCCTGGGGAATGCTTGTCGCGGCGCTGTCGTTCACTGCGGATAGCATCACGATTCCAATCGAAAGGACCCGCCATGACCGCTGGCATCGTCACTCTTACCACTTCCACGTTCGACGAGACCGTGGCCGCGGCCGACAAGCCGGTCATCGTCGATTTCTGGGCCGAGTGGTGTGGTCCCTGCAAGATGATCGCCCCGATCCTCGGCGAAATTGCCGCTGAGCAGGGAGATCACCTGACGATCGCCAAGCTCAATGTCGACGAGAACCCCGAGATCGCCATGCGATTCAACGTGATGAGCATTCCAACGCTGTTGATCTTCGATGGTGGTGAGGTTCGCAAGCGCCTCGTCGGCGCCAAGGGCAAGGGTCAACTGCTGCAGGAGCTCAACGAATTTCTGCCTACTTCCCGCTGACACCCGGTCAGCGCGGCGAGGCCATACGCGATCTGCAGCGCCGCCTCGGTGTCGCCGGGTTTCCACCCGCCGCCGGCGCCGAGGCGGCGGCCTTCTGCCCTGCCACCGAAGCTGCGGTTCGTGCCTTCCAGACCGGCCGCGGGCTGCGTTGTGACGGTCGCTGCGACGAACAGACCTGGACCGCTCTGGTCGAGGCCAGCTGGAAGCTCGGTGACCGCCTGCTGTTCCTCACCTCGCCGAACCTCCGTGGAGATGATGTCGCTGAGCTGCAATCGCGACTCGGTCGGCTCGGATTCGACTGCGGTCGCGTCGACGGCATTCTCGGCCCCAGCACAGCGCGGGCGCTGGAGGAGTTCCAGTCGAACTGCGGCACGGCGCCGGACGGAGTCTGTGGGCCTGACACGGTGCGGACCTTGGCCGTGATGAGCTCACAGACCGGTGCCGGCCCGGGGATCGCCGCCGTACGCGAACGCGACCGGCTGCGCACGGGCTTCGGCTCAGTCGCTCAATGCCGAATCGTCGTCGGACAATATGGCGGGCTCAGCGCCCTGACCAGGACACTTTCCCGTGAGTTGCGGCTTCGTGGGGCCACCGTCATGTCGCTCGACGAGCCCGACGCGGTCGCTCAGGCAACTGCCGCCAATCACTTCGCGGCCGACGTCTATCTCGGCTTCGAGAGCCACACCGAGCCGTGTGCGGCCGTCCAGTTCTACAGAGTGCCGACGTTTGAATCGGCCGGCGGACGCTCGCTGGCCGAGCTGATCGCCGATCGGCTGAGTCGGCTCGACGATCTGACGCCCGAAGTTGCCGGAATGCGACTGCAGATGCTCCGTGAAACACGGATGCCAGCGGTTCAGTGCGTCTTCGGGCCTGTCCGCGTGGCAATCGAACGTGGGCCGGCCATCGCCGTGGCCGTCATCGAGGCCGTCGAGCAGTGGGTCTCACGGTCTAGCTAAGGGTTTATCCACAACATTGTCCACTCGCTGTGTGCAACCCTCAAGTTGACATTGCGTTGGATCTGCCACTCTGCGTGGTTATCCGGTGTCGTTTGGTGCTCAGTGTGCGATAGTTGCCTGCCGTTCAGGCGATCGAATCGGGTGGGTTGGTCATCGCGTGGTAGATCCGCTCGAGATCCTCGAGGTCGGCGAACTCGATCACCACCTTGCCCCGCTTGGGACCCATCGTGACACCAACACGAGTCTGGAGATGCTCGGCCAACAGTTCTTCGAGCTCCAGTAGCCCGGGGGCACGCAACCTGGTAGCGGGGGTCAAGCCGGCGCCATCGGCGGGACGGATCGGCAACCTCGTCACGGTCGACGTCGGCTCGCCGCGCTCACGGACCATCTCTTCGAGCATCCTCACCGACCAGTTCTCGGCGGCCGCCTGCCGAGCGAGTTGCTCCTGCAAGGTGCGGTCCGGTGTTCCGAGCAGGGCCCGGGCATGACCGGCCGACAGCCGCCCGTCGGCGAGGAGATGTTGGATGCCCGGCGGCAACGACATCAACCGCAAGGTGTTGGTGACAGCCGATCGGCTCTTGCCAACCCTGTTGGCAACTTGCTCGTGGGTGAGCTTGAAATCCTCGATGAGCTGCTGATAGGCCGCGGCCTCTTCCAGCGGAGTCAAGTCCTGCCGGTGGAGGTTCTCGACCAGCGCCCGCTCCACCAAACCGAGATCATCGGTGTTGCGCACGATCGCCGGCATGACCGAGAGGCCTGCACGCCGTGCTGCACGCCAGCGGCGTTCGCCGGCAACCAGCTCGTAGGCCGCGTCACCGATCGGCCGCACGAGTACCGGCTGGAGCACACCGATCTCGCGGATCGACGAGGCCAGTTCGGCGAGCGACTCCTCGTCAAAGTGAACGCGGGGTTGATGCTGATTGGGGATAATGCTGTCGATGGGCAGGTCGACGAGCCGAGGGACGTCTCCCTCGATGGTGCCGGCCTCTGACGGAATCAGGGCGCCGAGGCCCTTACCGAGACCGCCGAGTCGAGCCATGACTGACCTCCTTTGCCACGCTGCGGTATGCCGACGCGCCGCGCGATGTTGAGTCGAATGTGATGATCGGCTGGCCGAAGGACGGTGCTTCGGAGAGCCGGACCGTACGCGGCACCACGGTGCGGCAGACCTTGTCGCCGAAGTGCTCGCGGACCTCGTTGACCACCTGATCGGCGAGTTTCGTGCGGGCGTCGTACATCACGCACACGATCGTGGTGACCTCCAACGTCGGGTTGAGGTTGCGTTTGACGAGGTCGACGTTGCGTAGCAGTTGTCCGAGCCCCTCGAGCGCGTAGTACTCGCATTGAATCGGAACCAAGACCTCGTCGGCGGCGTTGAGGCCGTTGACGGTCAGCAGACCGAGCGAGGGTGGACAGTCGATGAGGACAAAGTCGTAGTCGTCGAGGACTGCGTGGATAGCCTTCCGAAGTCGATTCTCGCGGCTGAAAGCCGGCACCAGTTCGATCTCGGCTCCGGCGAGGTCGAGGCTCGCCGGGGCGACGAAGAGATTTTTGACCGACGACGGTTCGATGCAGTTCTCCAGCGGAACCTCGTGCATGATCACGTGGTACATCGACGTCTCGATACCGCGGTTCTCGATGCCGAGACCCGTCGACGCGTTGCCCTGCGGGTCGAGGTCGACGATCAGCGTCCGAAAGCCGAGCTCGGCCAGACAGGCGCCAAGGTTGATGGTGGTGGTGGTCTTGCCGACGCCACCCTTCTGGTTGGCGATGGCGATCACTCTGGGCAATGGGCGGCCCTCGGCAGATTCGGTTGCGGTCATCGAGGAAGAGCTCCTGTTCACGCGGGTTCTACGTCGGATCGACGGCACCGCATGGTAGCGGACGGTATTGGCCGCCGGGTGGATGGCCATGTTTCACGTGAAACGTCGACCTCCCCGAGATGGGTCGTGATGATTGCTGTTTCACGTGAAACGTGGTGATCGGTCAACAGCGCCTCAGCACCCGAATGCCCAGGTGAACGCCCTCGTCGGCGAGCGTCGGATAACCGGCGAGGACCAACGACCACGTCGCCGAGCGATCGACCGGTGGCTCGCTGATCAAGGCCGACCCACGCTCGGACAGCAGTCGGTCGACGAATCCCACCGTTGTCGCAACGTCGGCAAAACTCCGCGCAGTCACCACATCGAAACCAACGCCAGGTCGCGTGGAGACCGTGCTGACGTCCTCGCTGAGCACCATAGCCCGGTTCCCCAGATCAAGAGCAGCAATCGCTCGACGTAGCAGATCGGCGCGTGTGGCCCGGCGCTCGACCATCGTCACCGTCAGGTCGGTCCGCCGCCAGGCAATGACCAGCGCAGGCAATCCCCCGCCAGAACCGAGATCGACGACGGAACGGCGACCGGGTGGAATCAGTTCGACGAAGCGGTCGGCATGGGCGACGGCATCAACCAGTGAGCGTTCACCGATTGCGCCGCGCGCCTGGATGACCGTCAGGGCCGCGACGAGGCGAGTGTCGTCAGGCATTGGCCGGCGTGATGACCACACGCCGGTATGGATCGTCGCCCTCGGAACGCGTACTGATCCCTTCGATCTCGCTCAGCGAGTCGTGCACCACCTTGCGGTCAGCGGCCGACATCGGTTCGAGCACACGGGCGACGCCCGACTGCTTGACCTCTTCGGCCATCTGCACGGCGAAGCGATCGAGGGCTTCCTTGCGCCGCTGGCGATAGCCACCGATGTCGACCCGGAGGCGAGTGTCGTGGTCGCCGAGACGACGCTGGGAGGCGACGCGGGCGAGGTCCTGCACCGCCTGCAAGGTCGTGCCTCGAGGGCCGACCAGCAAGCCGAGGTTCTCGCCATGCACGCGAACTTCGAGATCGTCACCGTCCTCGATGAGCTCGGTGGTGCCGGTGAACGCAAACGCGGTAACCAGTTCGTCGATGAACTTCCGGGCCTCTTCGCCAACCTGTCGTGCATTCACGTCGTTCTGCTCCTTCGTTGGTTGCGGGATCGCCTCGGCTACTTCAGCGCTCGCCACAGCCGCTGCCGGCTGGCGTGGTCGAGCCGGCTGCTTGGGGCCGGCCTGTGCTCGGGGCTTGGAGGTCTTGGCTGCACCCTCGCTGCTCTCAGACTTCCGGGGTCGCCGTTCACGTCGGTCAACCTTCTGGCGCGCCTGGGCGGGGCGGACCCGAGCGCGCACCCGGGCCTCGCCGCGGAGCCGCCCGAACAGTCCCGGCTTGGGTTCGGCCAAGACCTCGAACTCGGCATCGTCAGCGGCGACACCCAGCCGATCCAGGGCGAGGTCCTTGGCTTCCTCGAGTGTTCGTGCGGTGAATTCAACCCATTCCATGGTGTTCCTACTTCTTCTTGGGGCGCGCATCGGGGCGCACAGACTTACCGGTCGACGCCGGACGGGTACCGCCGCTCGGCGTGGGACGATTCTTTGGAGGCGTCACTCGCTTGCTGGTGGTCGGCGTGACCGGAGGTTTGGCGGGTGCCTGCTTGGTGGCACTCAGCTCCCGCTTGGCCTGGGCGAACAGACCCCCACCACCACCATCTTTCTTGGAAATCTCGCGAGCGCGCTCGCCGGCAGCCTGGGCTTGCCGACCGAGGGAATGCTCACCTTTGTAGAAACGATGAGTGATGTAGTACTGCAGGCCGATTCGAAAGATCGCCTGGGCCATGTAGTAGATCACCAGGCCGGTCAGGTAGAACACCAGGAAGCCGGCAAAGACCACTGGCAGGTACTGCATCAGTTTCGCCTGGGTCTCCGACATGTTCGGCGCAACCTGCGCACGGGCCGCGACCATCTTCTGCTGCACGTAGTAGAGCACCCCCAGCCCCACGACCAGCATGGCGTACGGAAGACCGGTGACGAATCCTTCGGCGATCATTTGCGACGGTCGTTTCGACAGATCGAGGCCCCACGACAACATCTGCGTCTGGCCGACCAGCGACTGGTACAACTCGGAGCTCTTGGAAACGTACTGCGGCGTGAATCCCGGGTATCCCGGGAGGCCCTGAGTGTGGTTGGTGAGGCCATGGAGGACCCGGTACATGATGATGAACACCGGCATCTGCAGCAGCAGCGGGAAGCACGAGGCCATCGGGTTGACCTTGTGCTGCTGATACAGCTTCATCATCTCTTCATTGAGCTTCTGACGATCGCCGCGATACTCCTGCTGCAGCTTGCGCATTTCTGGCTGCAGCTTCTGCATCTCGAGCATTCCCTTGGTGCTCTTCAACACCAGCGGGGCCGTGAGGATCATCACCACGAGGGCGATCAGCGAGATGGCGAGGATGTAGTTGTGGGTGATGCTGTAGAACCAGGCAATCAGTACGGCGGGCGGTTCGAAGAGGCCGGCGATCATGAAGTCATCTCTTTCCTTCTGGCACGGGGTCGTACCCCGATGGGCCGAATGGTCGGCAACGAACGAAACGGCGCAACGTCAGCCACAGACCACGGGCCGTGCCATGGACCTCGAGGGCCTCGAGTGCGTAGGACGAACATGAGGGAGTGAAGCGACATGGTGAGGGTCGTCCCTCGACAGCCTGTTGATACCCGATGACCAGGGCAATCAATCGACCACGGACGCCACGAGACGGGAGAGATCGAACTCCAGTTCGCTTTGGGATCGCTGTGCGGCGGCGGGTTGGGCGCCGATCAGGTACAGACCCGGCGGCAACGAAGAGTGCGCCATCACGGCGCGCAGTCGCCGACGCAACCGATTGCGAACGACGGCTGGTCCGATGGCGCGACCGAGTGCATAGGCCACCCTCGGTGGCGTTGCAGAAGGATCGGGGATGTACGTGCACCAGAGCACTCCGGCCCGGGTCCGCCGGCCCTCGTGGGCCAAGCGCGTGAACGCGCTGCGTTCCCGGATGCGCCAGATCAAGCCGACAGGCTGTGCCGGCCCTTGGCGCGACGTGACCTCAGCACGGCTCGCCCGGCGCGGGTGCTCATCCGGTGGCGGAAGCCGTGCTTCTTGGCGCGGCGACGATTGTTCGGTTGGTAGGTGCGCTTCACGCAACCCTCCTCGGCCACGCACGCATGGTGGGCAGCACTTTCGATGGCAAGTGAGAATATGGAAAGGAACGCCGCAACTTCTCGGCTAACCCGGCCAACCGACAAGGCTAGGGCTGTGCACGGGCGCATAGCAACCGAGCACTCCGACGAGACCGCACAACTGCTCCACAACGGCCAACCCGATGCAACCCGTCCAGGCACGGTCACTGCGCCTGATAGCGTGCCTACCTTCCGCAAATTTGAATTGTCCACAAGATGTGGACAATTATGTGGACAACGATCGACGCCAGGAATGGAGGTGCAGGTGAGCGACCATGATCAGTTGTGGACAGCGGTGGCCCAACTGCTACGGGCGCAAGTCTCCGAGGCGGTGTGGTTCTCCACGTTTCAAGATGTGACTGCTCTCGACAGTGACCCGTCGATGCTGCGCGTCGGCGCGCCGAACGGTCATACCCGAGATCGCATATTGTCGCGTTACCTCCCTCTGGTTCGCGATGCGCTGGAAGAAATCGGTGCGGCGAACCGCCAGTTCGTCGTCGAAGTGCAAGTCGCCGATGCTGCCGAACAGGAATTCGTCGAGCAGATCCCCGACCCGGCGATCGAGTTGGCGAACACGAGTGGTCGCAGCGGTTCGGCGATTCCGATCTCCAGTGGCGGGATGAATCCGCGATACACCTTCGAGGCGTTCGTCAAGGGTGCGTCCAACCAGTTCGCCCTCGCCGCTGCGCTGCGAGTCGCCGAGACACCGGGCCGTTCGTACAACCCACTGTTCATCTATGGCTCGGCCGGACTCGGCAAGACCCACCTGTTGCACGCCATCGGCCACTACGTGCACAGCCACTATCAGCACGACATCGTGCGCTACGTCAGCACCGAGACCTTCCTCAACGAATACGTCGACGGCATCCGCACCAACACCATCGCCAACTTCAAACGTCGCTACCGCGACATCGATGTGCTGCTCATCGACGACATCCAGTTCATGGAGGGCAAGGAAGGATTGCAAGAGGAGTTCTTCCACACGTTCAACTCCCTGCACGGCGCCAACAAGCAGATCGTGATCTCCAGCGATCGAATGCCCGACGCCATCCCGACGCTCGAAGAACGACTGCGCGGCCGCTTCAAGTGGGGACTGATCACCGACATCCAACCACCCGACCTCGAGACCCGGTTGGCCATTCTGCGAAACAAGGCTGAGCGCGACCACAGCCCCGTTCCCTCCGAAACCTTGGAACTGATCGCCTCGCGGATCACGACCAACATCCGTGAGCTCGAGGGCGCCCTGATCCGTGTCACGGCTTACGCCAGTCTCAACCACGTCCCGATCAGCACTCACCTGGCCGAGCAGCTCCTGACCGATCTGATGAGCGACACCTACGTCAAACCGCGCACCGACGACGAGTTGCTCAGCGAGATGGCCGTCATCCTCGGTCACAGCGTCGAAGCGTTACGTGGCAAGAGCCGGCAGCGACCCCTCGTCACCGCTCGGCAGATGGCCATGTACGTCTTCCGTGAACTCACCGATCTCAGCTACCCGGCCATCGCTCGGCTGTTCGGTGGCCGCGACCACACCACCGTGATCCACGCCGTCGACAAGATCCAGCGGCTGATGAAAGAACGCAAGCAGGTCTACGATCAGGTCACCGATCTCGTCCAGCGGTTGAAGAAGGCCTAGCTGTGCACGTCATGTGGACGACGGGCTACGACGCGGGGACAACACCAACACTGTCCACCGAACCACAATCGTGTCATTTCCGGCCTGTGTACGGCCGGGGATACGCATGGGGAAGCAGTTCTTACCCCTACGCTGGCCGATCAACGACTTATGCACAGTCCACAGCCCTTATTACCGTTATTACCTTTATACATCACCTCATTGTGAGAAAGGCCTCCCTGTGAAGTTCCGTTGCGAACGCGAAGCACTCGCCGAAGCGCTCTCCACTGCAGGACGTGCTGCAACCGGCCGTACCGGGGCACTCCCGGTCTTGTCGGGGCTCCGCCTCGAACTGGTCGGCGACCAGTTGAGCGTCACCGGCACCGATCTCGATCTGACGATCCAGCTGACGTTGTCGGTGGGTGGTGACGGTGACGGTGGTGTCGTGCTACCTGCCCGACTCGCGGCCGACATCGTCCGATCGATGGGCGCCGGCAAGGTCGAAGTTGCCGTCGAAGGCGACGAGGTCAGCATCACCGGCGGGCGGTCGCAGTTCAGTGTGCGCCCGCTCTCGTTCGACGACTATCCGAAGTTGGCGACACCCACTACGTCGTCGGTCACGTTGCCCGCAGCAGCTGTCGGTGAGGCCTTGCGTCAAGTCGTCCGGGCCGCCAGCACCGACGAGGCCAGGCCCATCCTCACGGGTGTGCTGCTCACCGCAGAGAATGGCGGGTTGCGAATGGTGGCAACCGATTCATATCGGCTCGCTGTCCGTGATCTCGCCAACCACCAGGTGCTGGGAGCAGATCAGAAAGTGCTCGTACCCGGTCGGGCACTCAGCGAACTGCAGCGCCTGGTCGGTGGAGGTGAAGATCTGACGATGCGTCTCGGTGATCGTGATGCCACGTTCGAAGTCGGCGGCACCCGCCTGTCGACGCGTCTCATCGAGGGCGAGTTCCCGAACTATCGCCAGCTGATACCCGCCAGTCACCCGAACACGCTCACCGTCGAACGCGAACCGCTCCTCGAAGCCATTCGTCGCGTCAAGATCCTGGCCAGGGATGCAACACCGGTGCGTCTGCAAATGGGCGGCGACACGCTCCGACTGACTGCGATCACCCAAGACGTCGGCAACGCCTCGGAAGAACTCGACGCCACGTACGAAGGCACCGAACTGACCGTGGCATTCAACCCCGAGTACTTCGCTGCCGGTGTCGAAGCATGCTCGACGGATTCGATCACGTTGTCGACGCTCGACTCGTTGAAGCCGGCGGTCGTGCGTGGAGTCGGTGACGACGACTACCTGTACTTGTTGATGCCCGTCCGCGTGCCGTGATGATGGCGGGCTCGTCGCCGAGCACATGATCGTCTCTCGGCTCGAACTTGTCGACTTCCGCAACTACGTCGCCGCGGCGTTCGAGTTTCAGCCCGGTACCACAGCGATCATCGGGCGCAACGGGCAGGGCAAGACCAATCTGGCCGAGGCGATGGCCTATCTCGCCACGCTCGACAGCTTTCGCGGGGCTCCGCTGGATGCGTTGATTCGTGTCGGCGCCGATACCGCGGTCGTGCGGGCCACTGTGGTGCACGACGACGGCCGAGAGGTCCTTGTCGAGCTGGAGCTGACCAGAAACGGTCGCAACCGAGTGCTTGTCAACCGACAGAAGCTCGGTCGATCGCGTGATCTCCTCGGGGTCATGCGCGTCACCGTGTTCTCCCCCGATGACCTCGCCGTGGTCAAAGAGGGTCCTGGTGTCCGGCGCCGCTTCATCGACGACGTCCTGGTGACCCTCGCCCTCAAATACGACGCGGCGCGACTGGAGCTGGACCGCATCGTCAAACAGCGCAACATGCTGCTCAAGCAACTCGGTGGTCGGATGGGCGACGAGGCGGCCCTGACCCTCGACGTGTGGGATTCGAAGATGGCCGACGTCGGTGACCAGTTCGGGCACGCCAGGGCCGTGTTGGTGGCGCGCCTGTCTCCTGTGGTCACCGAGGCCTACGAACAGCTGGCTGATCACCCCACCAGCATCGAGCTGCGCTACGAGCCGGCGTGGCGCCGACGTGGACTGGGCGCTGCCCTGGCGGAGGCGCGCCCCGACGACGTGCGCCGGGGTGTGTCGACGGTCGGCCCGCACCGCGATGACGTCGAACTGTTCATCGACGGCCTCCCGGCGCGCACACATGCGTCGCAGGGCGAGCAGCGCACACTTGCGTTGGCATTGCGGTTGGGAGCGCACCGCCTGGTGACCGACAAAGCGGGCAGCGCACCCGTGTTGGTGCTCGACGATGTGCTCAGCGAACTCGACCCACAGCGTTGTCAGGCGCTGCTGCGCCACCTTCCGGCGGGTCAGGTCGTGTTGACGACTGCCGGAGTGTTGCCAGAAGCAGCCCACCCTGACGCCGTGGTGCACATCGAAGGTGGCATGGTGATGTCGTGAGTCGCGACCCGGTGCCGATTGGAGACAGCCTCAACAGTGTTGTGCGGTCACTGCGCAACGACGCCGCTGATTCGGCGGCGACGGGCCAGGGGCCGGGCTCGTCCACGGGCCAGTCAGCGAGCCAGATGGGGAATGTCTTCGGTCGGTGGGCAGAGGCGGTCGGTGATGCCGTTGCCGCACATGTCAAGCCGGTGAAGCTCGACGGTACGAAGCTGATCGTCGAGGTCGACGACCCGGCCTGGGCGACGCAGTTGCGATTCTTGGAGGCAACCGTGAAGCAGCGGTTGTTCGAGGTCGCCGGCGCCTCGATCGAGACGATCGAGGCGAGGGTCCGACGCTTCTGAACGGGGTCGGATTGCCGTCTTTGTGTCACACCGTTCCGGTAGGATGAATACCGATCGCGACAGCAGCTGAAGCGCAGGAAGCCAGTCGGTTGGTCGCCAACAGAACCGCAGGTCAAGCAAGCTTTTCTTGCCGATAGATTGAGGTGCGCGTGTCGTTCGACACCAACAAGCCAACTGCCGACTACGGCGCCAAGGACATCCAGGTTTTAGAAGGTCTCGACCCGGTCAGAAAACGACCGGGAATGTACATCGGGTCGACCGGTTTGGCGGGGCTCCATCACCTCATTTGGGAGGTCGTCGACAACTCCGTCGACGAGGCGATGGCCGGCTTCTGCACGCGTATCGGCGTCACGTTGTTGCCCGATGGCGGGTGCCGGGTCGACGACAACGGCCGCGGTGTTCCGGTCGATCCGTACCCCTCGGGCCCGCACAAGGGCAAGAGTGCGGTCGAGGTCGTGCTCACTGTCCTGCACGCCGGCGGCAAGTTCGGCGGTGCCGGCTACAAGGTCTCCGGTGGTCTCCACGGGGTCGGCGTCAGCGTGGTCAACGCCCTCAGCGAGCGTCTGATCATCGAGGTCGACAAGGGCGGCAAGCGCTACCACCAGGAGTACGCCAAGGGCGGCAAGCCGCAAGGCAAACTCGCCGTGATCGGCGACACCCCCACACGTGGGCCGCTGACGCGCAAGACGGGAACGTCGGTGACGTTCTGGCCCGACCACACCGTGTTCCTCGCCGAGGGCACCGAGTTCGTGAGCCGCACGGTGCTCGAACGTCTGCAGACGATGGCCTTCCTCAACAAGGGGTTGGAGATCGTCTTTCGCGACGAGCGACCGGATCGCGAATTCGAGCAGACCTTTCAGTACAAGGGCGGCATCGTCGACTTCGTCAAGCACCTCAACGCGTCGAAAGAAGCCCTGTTCTCCAAGGTCGCCCACTTCGAGGACGAAGACGAGACCGACAGCCAGACGCTCGACATCGCGATCCAGTGGAACACCGGGTACTACGAGGGCATCCACGGGTACGCCAACGGGATCTCCACGATCGAGGGCGGCATGCACGTCGAGGGCTTCAAGACTGCGCTGACCGGCGTGGTCAACAAGTACGCCCGATCCAAGAACCTGCTCAAGGAGAAGGACGAGAACCTGCTCGGCGAAGACATTCGCGAAGGCATCACGGCGATCGTCTCGGTGAAGCTGCGCGACCCGCAGTTCGAGGGGCAGACCAAGGCCAAGCTGGGCAACGTGCCCATGCGTTCCTTCGTGCAGAAGGCAACCAACGAGCGCCTGGCCGAATGGCTCGAAGAGAACCCGGTCGAGGCCAACCGACTGGTCAAGAAGGCCCAGGCCGCGGCGCAGGCCCGGCTGGCGGCCAAGAACGCCCGCAACGCGATCCGCCGCAAGACGGCGCTCACCGGCGCCGGCATGCCCGACAAGTTGAAGGACTGCAGCAGTGGCAACCCCGACGAGAGCGAACTGTTCATCGTCGAGGGCGACTCCGCCGGCGGTTCTGCACTCAACGCCCGCGATCCACGCACGCAAGCCTTGCTGCCGATCCGCGGCAAGATCCTCAACGTCGAACGAGCGCGACTCGACAAGATGTTGAAGAACAACGAAGTGCAGAGTCTGATCACCGCGATCGGTGGTGGAGTCGGCGAAGAGTTCGATGCCAGCAAGGCCCGCTACCACAAGGTGATCCTGTTGGCCGACGCCGATGTCGACGGCAGCCACATCCGCACCTTGCTGCTCACGTTCTTCTATCGGCAGATGCGCCCGCTGGTCGAGTCCGGCTACGTCTACATCGCCCAGCCGCCATTGTTCTCCACGGTTGTCGGCAAAGAGAAGGTCTACCTCAAAGACGACCAGGCCAAGACGGCGTGGGTCGAAGCGCACCCCAACCACAAGAAGGAGTTCCAACGGTTGAAGGGTCTCGGCGAGATGGACTGGGAGGAGCTCAAGCCGACCACCATGGATGCCGCCACCCGCACGTTGTTGCAGGTCGAGGTCGAAGAGGCAGCGCTGGCCGACGAGATGATGAGCGTGTTGATGGGTGACGACGTCGAATCACGCAAGAACTTCATCGTCACCAACGCCCGCGACGTGAGGAACCTCGATTTCTGATGAGTGACACCCCGATTCCCCCCACCAACGGCGACGACGCCGGCGACGCTCACGACGACCCGTCGCTGTCCGTGCAACCGGTGGCGCTGCAAGACGAGATGGAGCGCAGCTTCCTCGACTACGCCATGTCGGTCATCATGTCGCGGGCATTGCCCGACGTGCGCGACGGACTCAAGCCCGTGCACCGCCGCATCATCTGGGACATGGAGGAGCAGGGCTTCCGACCCGACCGCCCGTTCGTCAAGTCGGCACGCGTCACCGGCGACACCATGGCCAGGTATCACCCCCACGGTGACAGCGCGATCTACGACTCGCTGGTTCGCATGGCCCAGCCGTTCTCGTTGCGCCATCCGCTGATCGATTTCCACGGCAACTACGGCAGCCCGGATTTCGGACCTGCCGCGGCGCGCTACACCGAGTGCCGGTTGCACCCGCTGGCGATGCAACTGCTGTCCGACATCGATGAAGAGACCGTCGACATGCAGCCGACGTACGACGGCAGCCGCGAGGAGCCGACGGTGCTCCCGTCACGTTTCCCGAACCTGTTGGTCAACGGCAGCCAGGGCATCGCCGTCGGCATGGCCACCAACATTCCCCCGCACAACCTGGGCGAAGTGATCGACGCAGCAATCCACCTGCTCGCCCACCCGGAGGCGACAGCCGACGACCTGATGCAGTTCGTCAAGGGCCCCGACTTCCCGACTGGTGGCAGCATCCTCGGGCGCGCCGGAATCATGGACGCCTACCGCACGGGTCGTGGCAGCATCAAGATGCGCGCCAAGGCGGCCATCGAGGAGGGCAAGCGCGGCCAGATGCAGATCGTGGTCACAGAGTTGCCGTACCAGACCAGTTGTTCGGCCATCGCCGGGCGTATCCAAGAGCTGGTCGATGGTGGTGACCTCGACGGGATCGCCGACGTCAACGACGGCTCCGCCGGCGGCAAGACCAGCTTGGTGGTCACGCTCAAACGTGACGCCAATGCCAACGTGGTGCTCAACAACCTCTTCAAGCTCACGCAACTGCAGACCAGTTTCGGTGTCAACATGGTGGCCCTGGTCGATGGCGTGCCGCGCACGCTCAACCTCGTCACCGCCTTGCAGGGCTACCTGCGTCACCAGGTCGATGTCATCACCCGCCGCTCGCAGTATCGCCTCAGGAAGGCCCGCGAGCGCGAGCACATCCTCGACGGCCGACTCAAGGCGCTCGACGTCATCGATCAGATCATCGCCCTCATTCGCGCCAGCGAGAACCCGGCGGCGGCCAAGGTCGGCTTGATGTCAGCACCGTTCGAGTTCAGTGAACTGCAGGCCCAAGACATCCTCGAGATGCGTCTCGGCCAGCTCACCCGGCTCAGCCGCATCGACATCGAGCAGGAGATCATCGACGTGCGGGCACGCATCGTCGAGCTCGAGGCCATCCTTGCCGACTCGGCTGTGCGCAACGAGGTCATCCGTTCGGAGATGACCGCGATCAAGGAAGAGTTCGCTACTCCGCGGATCTGCCAGATCGGCCTCGACGACGGCGAGATGACCGACCTCGACCTGGTCGAAGACAAAGAGCTTGTCATCGTCATGACCGAGGCGCAGTACGTGAAGGCAGTCACAGCCGACAGCTTCAAGACCCAGGGCCGCGGCGGCCGCGGTGTCAGTGGCGCCAAGTTGAAGACCGACGACATCGTACGTCACGTCATCTTCACCACAGCCCACGCGTTCCTGCTCTTCTTCAGCAATCGCGGGAGGGTCTATCGATTGCGGGCGATGGACATCCCCGAGCGCGAACGCACGGCCAAGGGCATGCCCATCGTCAACCTGCTCCCGTTGCAGGCCGGCGAGACCATCCAGGCGATCATCGACACCCGCGATTTCGCCGGCGAGCGCAACCTGTTCTTCGCCACTCGACTCGGCGTGGTCAAGAAGACCTCGTTCCACGAGTACGACAACGGTCGGCGCGACGGCTTGATCGCTCTCAACCTGCGCGACGGTGACGAGCTGGTTCGTGTCATCGAGACGACCGGCAACGACGACATCTTCATGGTCAGCCGCAAGGGCCTGACCATCCGCTTCAGCGAGGACGAGGTGCGGCCGATGGGTCGCGCCGCATCGGGCGTGCGCGGCATGAAGATGAAGCCCGGCGACGAGGTGGTCTCGGTCGATGTCGCCCGCGACGACACCGCCATCTTGATCATCACGTCGGCCGGTTACGGCAAACGCACCCAACTCGACAAGTTCAACGTGCAAGGCCGCGGTGGCCAGGGTGTGATCGGTATCCGCCTGACCGGTAAGAAGGGCCAAGTCGTCGCGGCATTCATGGTCGGTCTCGACGACGAGATCGTGGCCGTGTCGAGCGGTGGCGTGGCGATCCGAATGGGCGTGCGCGACATCTCATCCCAAGGCCGCGATGCCACTGGCGTTCGTGTCATGAACGTCGACGACGGGCAGTCCGTGGCATCCGTTGCCGTGATCATCGCCAACGACGAAGAGTAACAACGCATCCATCGAGCTTCGGCTCCGCATCGGCTTCGCCGCCTTCCCACTGGAGTGACGTGGAGGTCAAGGGATGTATTCGACACGAAGTGACCGCGGTCAAGCGGTTGTGCTGCTGTTGGCCGTCGTGGTACTGGCAGCTCTGGCAGTGGTTGCTGTCGGGTCGTTCAGCCGGCGCATCATCGATCGCGGTCGGGCTCACACGGCGGCCGACGCCGCGGCGTTGGCCGCCGTGGTCGGTGGTCAGCCGGCGGCACAGCGTTTCGCGATCAGCAACGGTGGCCGGTTGATCGGGTTCGCCCGGGTGGGCGATGCGGTGATCGTCACCGTCGAAGTCGGCGACGAGCGGGCCACGGCTCGGGCGACCGACGGCCCGTAGCCCCAGGTCGCCGGGGATCGATGGCAGGTTGCGCTGCCGTTGGCGATCCTCAGTGCCTACACTGCTGCGTGTGGACAGCGGTGTGCCCCAGACATCGAAGCGTGACGGATCGCGCACCGGCGGTGGTGGGGTCGCCAAGACCGGCGACGACAAGGGTGGTGCCGCCAAGTCGAGTGGCAACGGTTCCGCCCGGCCGGGACCCGTCGACCCGCGCACCGAGGACCCGAGTTCCCCCCGGGGCACGTCGCGTGCCGGCAAGACCCTGTGGCGTCGACCTGGGGCGTTGATCCCGCATGCTGCCAAGCACCGCGAGACCGGAAGCTTGGATGCACCGATCGAGTTCTCCGTCGCCCTGCCCCTCACGTTGGCGCCCACCGACCCACCGGTTCCGGCGCCGGACGAGCCGGTCGCCGATGCCGTGATCGAAGCCGAGCCGCTCACGGCCCTGGCTCCGACGGTCGAGTTGCCGGCGCCTGCCGAGCCGCCAACGGCACTCATGCCGACCGAACCCATTCCCCCCAACTTGTGGGCAGTGCCACTTCCTGCGCCCGCCCCGCCGATCTTGTACGACGAGGCAGCGACGATCGAAGACGTCACCAAGATCGGCCCGATTCTCGAGACCAGGCCGCTGCGCAAGCCCGTGCATTTCCGTCGGGCACCCCGGCCACGTGTACGCCGTGTCACACGCGTCGTACGCCATGTCGACACGTGGAGCGTGTTCAAAGTCGCGCTGGTGTTCAGTGCGTTCTTCTATGCGGTGACCATGGTCGCCGGGGTGTTGCTGTGGCAGGTGGCGTATGCGACCGGCACGATCGACAACGTCGAGAAGTTCTTCGAAGGCTTCGGCTGGGAGACCTTCAAGTTCAACGGTGGGCAGATCTTCCACAACGCCTGGATCGCCGGCGTGTTCGTGGCGGTCGGGATGACTGGTCTCGCCGTCTTGATGGCGACCCTGTTCAACCTGATCACGGACCTGGTCGGTGGTGTGCGCTTCAGCGTGCTGGAAGAAGAGGTTCGCACGCGCACCGAACGAGGTACGCAACCGGTGCACGACGCCGAGCTCGAACCAGTCGCCGATCCACTGGCTGCAGACTCAGCAGTCGGCGATGGCGCTGACGTCGAAGAATCGTTGGCGACGCCGCCTGATGAGGCGATTGTCGGTTGAGTCCGGTGGAGGCCGCCCGGTAGCCTGACGGCTCCGTAGTTGACGGGGCTATAGCTCAGTTGGTTAGAGCGTCACACTGATAATGTGAAGGTCGCTGGTTCGATTCCAGCTAGCCCCACGGTGAAAGCACTGCGTCGAGCCTTTGTGGCCCTCTCTCTTGCCGGTGCGATTGCCGGCGTGTTGCGACTTCGCGGCAAGGGTGGTGTCCCCCCGCAAGAGGGCGGTTGGCGCGAGCTCAAACTGCCTCCGACATGACGACCTCCGATCGGGGTACACCGATCGTCGGCCTGGTCGGCTACGGGGTCACGGGCCGCCGCGTCGGATCCCACCTTCTCCGCGGTGGGAGCCATGTCGCTGTGTTCGATCCGGCAGTGTCGACCTCACCTCGAGGCGTCGTCACCGTCGGACATGCGGCCGATCTGGCGGTCACCGATGTGGTCGGCCTGTGCCATCCTCATCCACATTCGCAACTGGCCGCGGAGTACCTCGCCGCCGGAGTCTCGGTGGTGTCGACGTCTGCCGACATTACCGATGTCCGCGTGCTCGTCGATCTCGACGACCTGGCCCGTCGCAACGCCGCCGTGCTGGTCGTCGGAGCGGCGATGAGCCCCGGTTTGACCGGCCTGCTCGCCGATCATCTGTGGCGACAACTGCATGTCGCCGAGGAGATCCACATCGCCACGCACGGCACAGCCGGGCCGGCGTGCGCGGTGCAGCACCACGATGCACTCGGTGAGACCGCGATCGGCTGGCACGATGGCGACTGGATCGAGCGACCCGGTGGCAGTGGGCGGGAGCTCGATTGGTTTCCGGAGCCGATCGGCGCCCGGGACTGCTACCGCGGCGCGCTCCCCGACCCATTCCTGCTCCATCGGATCTTCCCGGCGGCGTCACGGATCAGCGCACGAGTGTCCGGCACCCGGCGTGACCGGCTCACCGCGAGGCTGCCGATGTTGACCCCACCACACGCAGCTGGCGACCTTGGGGCCGTTCGTGTCGAGGTGCGTGGTGCCGCGGCCGACGGCGCTCGCGTCACGGTGATCGCCGGTGCCTCCGGGCCCACAGGTGACCTCGCTGCGGCTGTGACGACGGCATGCATCGAGGCCTACCTGACCGGCTCGATCGAGCCCGGCGTCCATCTGGTCGGCGAGGCAGCACTCGACCCGCAGTCGCTGTTGCGCCGCGCCCTCGCTTTGGGCGTGCGCCTGCAGGAGTTCACCGGAGTTGCCCGATCATCCGCCTGGTGACCGACCGGTGACCGACTGGTGACCGAACCTCCGCCACCGTCTGGCCGCTACCGTCTGCGGGGTGATCGACACACCGACCGACGCAGTGATCCCATGGCTGCCCGAAGGCCGAACCTTGCTGGCCCCCGGCCGGGGCGAGCTTTTCTACCGTCGCTATCAGCACCCCGACCACTGACGCGCCGACGGTGCTCCTACTGCATGGTTGGACGGGGAGCGCCGACCTGCAGTTCTTCACGGCTTACGAAGCACTGGCGGCCCGGTGCTCGTTCGTCACCATCGATCATCGTGGACACGGCCGTGGTATGCGTTCCGACCACCGCTTCGAGATCGAAGATGTCGCCGACGACGCGGCGGCCTTGATCGAGTCGCTCGGCGTCGGCCCGGTGATCGCCGTCGGGTACTCGATGGGCGGCCCGGTGGCGATGCTGCTGGCTCGCCGCCACCCCGATCTCGTCCGGGCCATCGTGGTGCAGGCGACGGCGCTGGAGTGGTGCTCGACACGGCTCGAGCGCGTGCGTTGGAAGACTGCCCGGATCATCGGACCGCTGCTGCGATCGTTTGCCTACCAGCGCTGGCTCGGCCACGGCATCCGCCGGCTGCTGGGAGTGAACCACCCGCTGCAGATCTTCGTGCCATGGCTCAGTGGCGAGATGCGCCGTAACGATCCGGTCAGCGTCGTGCAGGCCGGGCAGGCGTTGAGTCGCTACGACGCCAGGCCGTGGGCGCGGGATCTGACCGTGCCTGCCGCGTCGCTGATCACCACCCGCGACCGTCTGGTGAAACCGCGCAAGCAGCGTGCTCTGGCCGCGACGCTGCACGCGGAAGTTCGCGAGTTGGCCGGTGACCACCTCAGCGCCTGGGAGCATCCCAGCGAGTACGCTGCCATCACGGTCGAACTGGTCGAACTCGTCGCCAGCAAGTCGTCGACCGCGCGGATCTGACTCAGTCGTCCGAAGCCCTGTCGACTCGGGCTTCGAGGTGGCCCAGTCGATCGGCGAGGCGTTCGATGGCGCGGCTGATTCGTTCGAGGTGATCCTCGAGTTCGCTGGAGCTGGCAACATCGGACAACCCGAGACGCACGCCGGCCAGCTCGCGGGCGAGGAACTCGGTGTCGACCTGGGTGCGTTCGGCGACGCGGCGATCGATCTCGATCTGCACCCGATCGCGCTGCTCCTGACGGTTCTGAGCGAGCAGGATCAGCGGGGCGGCATAGGCCGCCTGCAACGAGAGGAGCAGGGTGAGCAACTGCAATTGCTTGCCATCGAACTCCCTGACCTGGTTCAGCAAGATCCACAGGGCGATGAACACGCTCTGAAATACCAGGAAGCGGGCCGTGCCCAGAGTACGCGCAATGGTCTCGCTGAACTGGCCGAACGCCTCAGGGTCGTAGTGGACGCCCAATCCCCGGCGCTGGCGTGGTGTGGTCAGGTCTTCGCGGCGCTTCATCGCGTTACCGAACCTGTGTTCACCCGCCTGCGCTGGCGCCAACCGGTTGGCAACGTGCGGTCGAGCACGTCGTCGACGGTGATCGCGCCCAACAACCGGCCGGCCTCGTCGCAGACACCGAGGGCGAGCATGTTGTAGCTCGCCAGCCGCTCGGCGACCTCGCGCTCGGGCAGGTCGGGTGTGATCGTCGGCTCCTGCTCGAGGCAGCGACCGAGTTCCATGCTCGGCGGCTCGCGCAGCAGCCGCTGGAAGTGGACGATGCCGAGGTAGGTACCAGTTGGCGTTTTGTACGGCGGCTGGACGACGAACACCTGGGCGGCGATCGACACCAACCAGTCGGGGTTGCGCAGTTCGGCCAAGGCCTCGGCCACGGTCGAGGTCGGACCGAGGATGATGATGTCGGGGGTCATCAAGGCCCCGGCGGTGCCTTCGTCGTAGCTCAACAACCGACGAACCAGATCGGCATCCTCGGCATCCATCGCCTCGAGAATACGGCTGCGTTGTTCGCCGGGCATCTCGGCCAGCAGGTCGGCGAGGTCGTCGTATTCCATCTCCTCGAGCACGTCGACGAGCCGCTCGAGATCGAGGCCTTCGATGATCCGCAGCTGCTCGGCTTCGGGAAGCTCCTCGAGCAGGTCGGCGAGCCGTTCGTCGTCCATCGCCTCGGCGAGCTGCTTGCGTTGGGCGAGCGGCATCGAACGCACGACGCTGGCAACGTCGCTGGGATGCATGTCGCGCAGCCTGGCGACCTCGGCAGCGACCTCGGACCCGGCTGTATGGAAGAGCTCGGGAACCTCGGCCACGTCGACCAGGCGGTAGCTCGGTCGCCGTCGCAAGGCGCTGCGTCGTGCCAAGCGAACCTTGGCCAACTGCCACCAGATCTGGCGACCGTCGCCGCCGATGCGCATGGCCACGTCACTCACGGTCTCGTCTCCGAGCCGTCGATCGATGATGTCGCGACCGATCAGCACCTCGCCCGACTTGGGCTTGAACGGATTGAGGTCGACATCCCAGCTGCGCAAACGGGCGCCGTCGCTGTCGATCCCTGCCAGCCGGTTCGCATTGACGAAGATCCGCCGCCGCTGGCTGGTGGCGACGAATCCGAGTACGCGTGGGGCGACACCGGGGCGGCCGGGAATGACCACGATGTCGTCGAGCCGACCGATGGGTGCACCACCGGCGTCGAGCAGCGGCAGGCGCATGACTCGAAATGCGTAGATCAGCTCGCCTGCCATGCTGCAAGGCTACCCCCGCGTCCCTGCTCAGACGGGATGGATTGCCCGAATAGCAGGTACCTCCTCTCCGAACTTTGTCACTCTCAACATGCCCAGCGTGTTGAGAGCGACAAAGTTCACAGTGACGGTCGTCGACAGACGCGTCAGCTTGCGCTGACCTCGACCAGCGTGTCGGAGAACGCGACGCCGCCGCCCCATTCGGTCAGGGTGTCGTTCGTCAGCGAGTTGGCGACCATGCCGTCCGGGTGGTGGCGGCTCCACCATCCCCAGGGAATCGACACCACACCCGGGCGCAGCCGCTCGCTGATGCGGGCCGGCACTTCGATCGATGCCCGGTCGTTGAACACCCGCACGCACTGCCCGTCGGCGATGCCCCGTTCGGCGGCATCGTCGGCACAGAGTTCTAGAAACGGTCCCGCCTCGCGACCGCCGTGGCCGGGCAGGTGCGAGTAGCTGCCGTTGAGGAACCGGGTGTGTTGCTTCGGCGTCAACAGTTGCAGCGGGTAGCGCGCTGCCAATGCCGAGCCGGGCCCCTCGATGGGCGGGACGAAGGTGGGCAGTGCCGGTTGACCCATGGCGACCAGCGCCTCGCTGACGAACTCGACGCGTCCGCTGGCCGTGGGGAACACACCGTCGCCGAACGGTCGGCCGTCGTCGGGATAGGGAACCCGCACATTCCCGACGCGCCGCAGTTCGTCGACGTCGATACCGGGCAGCGAATCGCGGATGGCGGTCATGTCGTCGTCGAACAGTTCGGGCTCGGTGAAGCCCATCGCCTTGGCGAGCCGTCGGAACAGTTCGCTGTTGCTGACGGCCTCGCCGCGTGGCTCGATCGCGGCGTCGTTCCAACTCAACCACAGGTGCCCCCACGGCGGCACGACATCGGTGCTCTCGATCTGTGTGGTCGCCGGCAACACGATGTCGGCGTACCGGGCCGTGTCGGTGATGAACTGCTCGTGGACGACGGTGAACAGATCGTCGCGCAGCACGCCGGCGCGGATCTTCTCGACGTTCGGTGTGATGACCAGCGGGTTGCAGTTCCACACCACGAGGGCCTTGATCGGTGGATCGATGGTCTCGGTGAGGATTTCGGCCAGGCGACTCATGTTGACCCATCGTGGTTGCCGGCCGTCGAGCAGCGCCGGACGTTCCAGGGCGTTGCCGTCGACAACCGATCCGGTCCACACGCCGATCGAGCGCGCCAGGCCGCCGCCACGGTCGCGCCAGGCACCGACGAGGGCCGGAAGACAGGCGAGGGTGCGGAAGAACATCGCCCCGTTCTCGTGATGCTCGGCGCCGACCAATGTGCGGATCACCGCCGGACGGATCGTGCCGTACAACGTCGCCAACCGCTCGATGTCGGTAGCCGGGACTCCGCACGCGGTAGCGGCCCGATCCGGCGTCCATTCGGCGACGTGCGCCACCAACTCTTCGAAGCCGAGGGTGTGCTCGGCGATCCACTGTTGATCGGTCAGTCCGTCGCGTATCAACACGTGGACGATCGCCAACATCAGGGCGATGTCGGTACCGGGCAGTGGTTGGATGAACCAGTCGGCGTCGTCGGCGGTCATCGTGCGGATCGGATCGATGACGACGATCTGTGCGCCGTCGGCGCGGGCTTCGGCGATGGTCGGCCAAAGGTGCCGATTGGTCATCTTGGTGTTGGTCCCCCACAGGATGATCAGCTTCGAGTGGCGGATCTCCAGCGGATCGAGACCCTTGGTGGTGCCGTTGGTCATCTTCACCCCGGCGCCGACGGTGGGCCCGCAGATCGCCCGAACCACGCGCGTCGCGCCCAGGCGATTCCAGAACCGCTCGGGGAAACCCATGGCCAGCAGGCTCTGGTTGCCGGCATCGCTGTACGGCATGATCGCCTCTGCGCCGTCGCGATCGATGATCTCGTGGAAGCGCGAGACGATCTCGGTGAGTGCCTCGTCCCACGTGATCCGCTCGAACCTGCCCTCGCCCTTCGGTCCGATCCGACGCAGCGGATACAGCACTCGTTCGTCGCTGTACACCCGATCGAGGAACTTGTTGACCTTCGGGCACAGTTCACCCTTGCTGTACGGGTGATCGGGGTTGCCGCGGATCTGAAGAGCGACCGCGGTCGGGCCGCTGCGATCGACGGTGACGTGCCAGCCGCACGTATCGGGACAGTCGTGATGACAGCTTCCGCTGACGATCTCGGCCGTGGTTCGCGCGGCGCTCCTCATGGACCTACGTTAGACGCGTGTCGACGATTCAGTTTCAGCAGGTGGTCGTTCCCGAGGGCGTCATCGACCTCGGTGTCGGACAGCCGAACAACGCGATCCTCCCGGTCGACTACATCAGCCGTGCCGCAGCGATGCAATTCACCGATTCGCCCGAGTTCCTGCAGTACGGCGCCGAGTGGGGTGACGGTCATCATCGTGTCGCGCTCGGCGAGTATCTCAGCGAGGCCTACGGGATACCCGTTGCCCCCGAGCAGCTCTTCTCGACGAACGGGAACTCGCAGGCGTTGGACATGTTGTGCACGATGTTGACCGAACCGGGCGATGTCGTGATCGTCGAGGAACCCACCTACTTCCTTGCGTTCCAGATGTTTCGTGACCATGGCTTGGAGATCCACGGCGTACCGATCGACTCGGAAGGACTCGTCGTCGACGCGTTGATCGACGAAGTCAACTTGCTGCGCGCCGCTGGCAAGCGCATCGCGTTCGTCTACACCATTCCCACGTTCCAGAACCCGAGCGGCGTGACGATGTCGGGGCAACGACGCCTCGACCTCGTCGCGGCAGCAGCCGGCAACGACGTGCTGATCGTCGCCGACGAGGTGTACCACCTGTTGCGGTTCGCCCCGGGGCCGATGCCACCCGCCATGTCGGCGTATGTCGACGACGGTCCGATCCTGTCGATCGGCACGTTCTCCAAGATCCTCGCTCCCGGGATGCGCCTCGGTTGGATCCACGGTTCGGTCGACCGCCTCGCTGCGTTCGCCGACTCGGGTCTGATCCTCAGCGGCGGGGGGCTCAACCCGGTGACGTCGAGCCTGGCGACGGCCATGATGCGCATGGGGTGGCTCCAGGAGTATCTCGACTGGTTGCGGGCTTTGTTCGCCCAACGATCAGCAACCATGATTTCCGCCCTTCGCCAGCACATGCCGGAATGGGTGGACTACGACGTGCCCAGTGGTGGGTACTTCGTGTGGCTGCGCCTGCCACCGAACGTCGATGGCGCCACGCTCCGTTCGCTCGGCAACCAGCACGGCGTCGACGTGCGCCACGGCTCCCAGTTCTCGCCGACGGGTACGTTGGGCAACCACGTGAGGCTGAGCTATGCGTTCTACGACGAGGCCGACATCGCCGAAGGTGTGGCTCGCCTCGGGGCGGCGATCCGAGGAACGTGACGACGACCTCGTTACATGCCTGGCGCTGCGATGAGAGGTCGCCCCGCCACGGAGTGTAATCAGATTGCAACCGTCTAGCCATCGACCGCGAGGTGACGGACCGCTATGGTGTCGGTCTTCGGCTTGTCAGGGGCCGTAGTCAACGGGGGTCGGAACAGGTGGGTACCTTCGACATGCTGATTCGCGGTGGCACCGTGGTCGACGGCACGGGCGCGCCGGCGCGGGTCGCCGATGTGGCGATCATCAACGACCACATCGTCGATGTCGCCGCCGACATCGTCGGCACCGCGAACAGGGTGATCGACGCCAGTGACCGCGTTGTGACACCGGGGTTCGTCGACATCCACACCCACTTCGATGCCCAGTTGGCGTGGGATCCGATCGGGTCGAGCAGCTGTTATCACGGCATCACCAGCGTGGTGATGGGCAACTGCGGTGTCACCTTCGCCCCGTGCCGGCCCGAAGACCGTGAGGTCCTGGCGGGCATGATGGCGAGCGTCGAGGACATCCCCCAGGACGCGATTCTGGACGAGTTGGCCTGGGACTGGGTGACGTACGGCGAGTATCTCGAGAGCATGGCCCGTCTACCGAAGGGTCTCAACGTCGGTGGCATGGTCGGGCACTGCGCCCTACGCCAATACGCGATGGGTACCCGCGGGATCGACCAGGACCCGCCGACCGCGGATGATCTCGCCGTCATGACAGATCTCCTCGCCGAGGCGATGCGTGCCGGAGCGCTGGGTTTCAGCACCAGCCGGACGTTTCTCCACAAGGTGCCCGATGGCCGGCCGGTTCCCGGTACGTACGCCCAACCACAGGAACTGTTCGCGTTCGGCGAGGTCCTCCGTCGCCACGGTGCAGGTGTGTTCGAGAGCGCCAGCCGCATCGGTGAGGGCGAGCGCGACGACGCCGGAATTCCTCTGACTCGAGCCGAGATGACCTGGATGGGCGAGGTCAGCCGGCGCAGCGGATGCCCGGTCAGCTTCGGTCTGCTGCAACACGACAGCCGACCCGACCTCTACGCACAGGTCATCGAACTGGTCAAGCACGAGAATTCGCTCGGAGCAATGGTGCGGCCGCAGACGACCACGCGCAGCGTCGGCCTGCTGTTCAGTCTCGACACGCGCAGCCCGTTCGATCGAGCCGAATGTTGGCGCGAACTCCGCAGCATGCGCAACGGCAAGAAGTTGGTCGCTCTGCGCAACCCGGCGACGCGGGCTCGGCTGATAGAGGCGGCTGATTCCACCCCACCCAGAATGGATCTCGCCCGCTTGTTCGTCGTCAACAATCAAAACGGCGGCTATGGCGGTGCCCGCTACGACCTCGACCCGTCCACATCGCTCGCGGCGATTGCAGACGGCCGTGGCATCAGCGCCGCTGCCGCGTACATCGAGCTGCAATTGGAAACCGATGGTGGCCTGATCTGCAGCTTCCCGTTCCTCAATCAGCAGTTGTCCGCCGTGGAGTACATGCTCGACGAGCAACTCGTCACGCTCGGTTTGGCCGACGCCGGTGCCCACGTGGGTCAGATCCTCGATGCCAGCCAGCCGACGTTCCTGCTGTCGTACTGGATCCGCGAGCGGCAGCGCTGGAGCCTGGAGGAAGGGGTCCGACGGCTCACCAGCGACACGGCCGACCTTTTCGGATTGGCCGGGCGCGGTCGTCTGGTGTCGGGTAGCTTCGCCGATGTGAACGTGATCGACCTCGATGCGCTCGACCTGCCGACCCCGTCGTACGTGTACGACTTCCCGCACGGAGCCGGGCGCTACGTTCAAGGTGCCAGCGGCTACGACTACACACTGGTCAACGGCCAGGTGTTCATGGACCACGGCGAACACACCGGTGTGTTCGCCGGGACGATGCTCAAGAACGCGTCGGCGGGGTGAGCGATACCGTTTCGTTCGCCTGCCCTCGTTGCGGTGCCACCGTCGACGAGCGGTTCTACGGACCGTGTCAATCGTGCCGTACCGAACTGCGCGCCAAGTACCTCGGAGAAGGCCGGATCGTCGAGGTTGCCGAGTACGAGCCGAAGATCAACGTCACACCCAACGCCGTGGCGTTGAAGGACGACTGAGCCTGCCGCGTCACGTCGGGTCAGGTAGGCCAGTGCCCGGACGGAAGACCGGGTCGTTCGCCGGCCCTTCCTTCTTGGCCTCGCGGGCGGCTGCTCGCTGCGCCATCTGAGCCATGGTGGTGGCCATCGCCGCCGCGGCGCCATCGTGGGACAGGATCTTGTCGAGTACCGCAGCCGATGCACCGCCGATCAATTCGGCCTTGTTGGCTTCGACGTAATCGGCCGACGCCTGCATCGGTCGCACCGAACCGTTGAGTGCGGGGATGACATAGCGAGCGACCATGTCCCACGAGCGCCGACCGTTCTCCCGGTTGGCCCAATCGTGGGCGAAGCCGAGCACGACCCCGAAACCGCCGGTGATCCGTTGCAGTTGTTCGATCGCCTTGATCAGGTCGTCGGGCGTGCCGATCACTGCCGCACCACCGCCCTCGGCGCCGCTCTCGGTCACCTGTTCGAGCAGGTCCCATTGATCGTCGACGTGGATTGCACCGGGACGACCGAGCACCCTCACGTTGTACTCGTTGTGCCAGCGGTGCAGGCCCTCGACGGCTTCGCGCCGGGCCTGCTCTTTGGTCTCGGCGATGTGCCAGCTCATCAGCACCCGCCAATCGGCACGATCGACGGTGGTGCCATGAGCAGCGGCGGCCTCTTCGGCGAAGCCCCACTGCGTCGGCAGCGCTTGCAGTCCTTCGATGCTGTTCGAAGCGATGGACAGCACGCCAATGCCGTACTTGCCGGCCAGTTGCATGCCGCTGGGGCTGATGCTCGAGGCGGTCGCCATTGGCATGTGCTCTTGGATCGGAAGGATCTGCAGGGCCGCGTCGTGCAGCGTGAACCAATCGCTGTCGTAGCTGAACCGGTCCTCGCCGTTGAGCAAGCGGATGATCACGCCCATCGCCTCGTCCTGCCGATCGCGCAGCAGCATCGGACTGATGCCCATCGTGCGGGCGTCGCTCGGCAACGCTCCGGGCCCGCTGCCGAACATCGCTCGACCTCTGGTCATGTGGTCGAGTTGCACGATCCGCTGGGCGACGTTGAAGGGATGGTGGTAGGGGAGCGACACCACGCCCGTGCCGAGCCTGATGGTGTGCGTCACCTGGCCCGCTGCGGCCAGGAACATCTCCGGCGAGGCAATCATCTCCCACCCGGTGGAGTGGTGTTCGCCGCACCAGAACTCGTCGAAACCCAGGTGATCGAGATGGGCGGCGAATTCCAGGTCGCTCTGGAACTGCAGAGTCGGGTTCTCTCCGAGCGGATGATGTGGCGCAAGGAAGGTGCCGAACCGGAGGCGTGGTGACCGCATCCCGCCACACTAGAGAATCGACACGGCAGATCGCCGGGGCGGACCGCTATCCTGATGGCTCCCTTAGGGGACGTAGCTCAGTTGGCAGAGCGCTACCTTTGCAAGGTAGATGTCAGGGGTTCGATTCCCCTCGTCTCCACCAGGATCGCGACGTCCGACTGGGCGTTGGCGCCGATGCTCGTCGGGTCCATCGAGTGTTCTCTCATTACGGCACTTAGGGCACCCGGTGCGGTTTGTCGTCCATCGAGCTGTTCCGGACACCCCTGTGTGTAGCAGGCACTCCGATGAGCCCCAAACACTCGCGATAGCACAGGGGGAGTCTGATCTCAGGTCGAGTCAGTGGGGGGTCCGCAGTCGGCTGCTACCTGATCGAGCGGATGGAACTCGTCGCCCGAAGGGTGGTCGATGCCCTGCCGACCGTGTCGGGGACGGTGCTCGTGCGTGATCGCTGTGGACGTGCCGATGTCGTCGATGCGGTTGTCCACGAGTGCCGGGGGAGAGGACTCGATCCGGTCATCGAGCACGTATCGAACGATCAGCTCCGCGAGATCATCGGCTCGACCCCTCCCGCCGAGCTGGCTCGCTGGGATGTCGATCGAGCCCATCTGACCTCGTCGGTGAACGGCTTGATCGTGCTCGGTGGGTGGCATGCAGATCTCGCCGGCCTGCCTCAGGGATCGATCGATGCGTGGGTCGCGGCCGTGGGACGTGCCGAGCGAGGGTTGGAGCAGCGCAAGGTGCCGACGGTCGTCGTTGCCGTACCGACGGAGTACGTCGCCGTGCGCCTCGGCATCACGTTGGCGGAGCTCGAGGCGCGGGTGTTGCCCGGGTTGCTGATGTCTGCGGAGTCGTTGAACGACAGCGTCACGCCTCTCCTCAGCGCTCTCGAAGCAACCTCAACAGTCGAGGTGATGACCGCGGCCGGGACGCTCGTGGTGGAACGCGGCCGACGGCCGCTGATGATCGATGATGGGATGGTCGATCGTGCCGATCTGGTTTGCGGGGCCGTGGTGTCGAACCTGCCCGCTGGCTCGTTGTATTGGACCGTCATCGAGGATGCCACCCGTGGTGACACTCGGCTGGCTGACGGCGCAGTGCTTCGATTCGACGCCGACGGGCGCGTTGTCGATGGGCCGTACGCGGGCGAGCGGGTCTCGCATCTCGGCATCGCCGCCAATCCGCTCGTGTTCGGATCGATCGGATGGACGATTGTCGACGAGCACCGACCCGGTGCAGTGTTCCTGGCTCTCGGCGAGAACCGCTACATGGGAGGGGACAACGAGTCAGCCATCAACGTCGATCTCATTCCGGATTCACCAACGGTTGTCGTCGGCGGTGTGGTGCTGGTGGGCCAAGGCGTCCTCGTCGTTGATTCGGTCCAGTAGCGCCAAGCGGGTGCCTCGGATACGGTTGACGGATGGATGGTCAGCGAGCCATCGGAGACGCCGCCTCCCATGCTGATGGTGTCACGATCGGTACTCGGGTCGGGGTGCTGGGTCCAATCCGGATCGAGGTGGGCGGCGTCGAGCGGCCGATCACGGCTCGTCGGCAGCGAGCAGTGCTGGCCTGTCTCGTTCTCCATGCCGGCGAAGCGGTGTCGGCGGATCGGTTGCTGGAAGAGGTCTGGGGTGACGCACAGCCCGATTCCGGAGTGCGGGCCGTCGCCTATCAGATCTCGAAGCTGCGCAGCCTGCTGGAGCCCGCCCGGGCCGACGAAGGCTCGGTGATCACGACCACCTCGGCCGGATACGTGCTCAACGTCGAATCCGACCACGTCGATGCGCACGAGTTCGATCGCCTGATCGATCTCGCCCGAGAAGCCTTGCCGACAGATCCGAGCCGCTTGCCAGGCGTTGATCGAGCAGGCACTGCGCCTTCGACGTGGGCGTCCGTTCGCAGACCTCGACGATGTCTTCGTCGAGGTCGAGTCCCGACGTCTCGAAGGGCGACATTTGTTGGCGCGGCAGACGTTGGCCGAGTCCCGCATTGCACAGGGCCGCCCGGCCGATGTGATCGGCGACCTCGAAGTCATGGCCGCCGAGCAACCGCTCGAAGAAGCCGTCGCCCAACTCTTGATGATCGCGCTCCACGGATCGGGTCGCACCTGCGGATGCGCTGCGCGTTTACGGAGATCTGCGGAGGCGACTCGGCTCGGAGCTCGGCATCGAGCCATCGGGCCAACTCCGACAACTCGAACAGCAACTCCTCGCCGGCGAAAGCGCGCCGCTCTCGGCGTCCGATCCGGAGTCCTCCGCCGCCACTCCGGGCCGGGCGGGCAATCTGCCGACGCCGCTGTCGTCGTTCGTCGGTCGAACCGACGAGATCCGCGAGATCTCCGAGTTGTTGCTGACGACCCGCCTCGTCTCCTTGCTCAGTTTCGGTGGGGTCGGCAAGACCCGCCTGGCGATCGAGGTCGCGGCGAACCTCGCGGATCGGTTCGTCGACGGCGTCTGGTTCGTCGACCTGGTCCCGATCACCGAGGCGATCTTGCTACCCGACACATTCATCGCCGGGGTCGGGCTCCCAGCCACCGGCAACCGTGACCCGGAGGCCTATCTCGTGTCGCAGCTCGCGACGCGGAACGCCTTGATTGTCGTCGACAACTGCGAGCACCTCGTCGACGACGTGGGCGACCTGGTCGGGCGGCTCGTCCGGGCCGCCCCCGACGTTCGAGTGCTGACGACGAGCCGGTTGAGCCTGGGTGTGCGCGATGAGGTGATCTGGCACGTCCAGCCGCTCGCGATCGCTACTGCGGCGTTCGAGCTGTTCTCACAGCGAGCTCGGCTCGTTCGGCCCGGGTTCCAGGTCGACGACTCGAATCGCGGCGTGATCGAACAGATCTGCGAACGCCTCGATGGCATCCCACTGGCGATCGAACTCGCCAGCGCACGACTCAAGACAATGACCGTCAACCAGGTTGCCGACCATCTCGAAGACCGGTTCCGGTTGCTGACCAGGGCTGATCGCAACGCCGACGGTCGGCAGCAGTCGCTACTGGCGACGATGACCTGGAGCTACGACCTGCTGGACGACGCAGACAGCGAACTGCTGCGGCGACTCTCGGTGTTCACCGACGGCTTCACCCTCGAGGCGGCGACCGTGATCGGTAGTGACGGGGCTCCATCGACCATCGACGTTCTCGACAGCCTGGACAGGCTCGTCGACGCCAGCCTGATCACGTTCGTCGAAGTCGGCGGCGCGGCACGGTACCGCATGCTCGAAACCGTGCGCGATTTCGCGGCTGGCCAGCTCGACCAGGCACGCTCGCGACCGTCTCGGCCTCAGCCACGCCACCTACTACTCGTCGATCGCCGCCCGCATCGCCGAGTTGAGATTCGACGATCACGAGACATCGGTAAGACTCGGCGACCAAGAGCTCGGCAACCTCCGTGCCGCCATCACCTGGGCATACGCCAACGCCCACCCCCGACTCGGCATGTCGATCGCCACACACCTGTGGACGTACTTCTGGGAACAGGTGGAAGGAAATGAGAACGTTCGCTGGGGTCGTACGGCGCTGGAGCTCGTCGACGACGATGACGACGACGTCCTGCTCGTCGCCGCGGGCACGGTCATCGACGCGTACAACCTCGGCGACAGCGACGTGGAGCATTTCGCTGCGGAGCGGGTGCGTCGAGGACTCGCCACGGTTCGCGACCCAGTCGTCAAGTCGCGACTCCTGGCGGCGCTGGGAGTGTCCGTGATGGACGCGGACCCACGGGCCGCCGAGGCGCTCCACGACGAGGCATGGGTTGCCGCACCGCTTGGACCGCGGTCTATCGACATCCTGAACAACCAGATCGAGCTGTCGTGGCTCACCGGCACGCTGCACGACAGCGACACGATCCTCGAGCGACTCGGTGAGACACTGGACCTCTTCTCGCAGACCCCGCCGACGGCCGTCAAGATCGAGGCCGGCGTGGCCGCCTGCGCCGGGGAGTGGGACCAGGTCGTGCGCCTGACCGAGAACCCCACGGGGTTCGACGAATCGTCGCTGAGCGACCTCCACCTGCTGCGCAGCGAGGCGCTCGGCGCGCTCGGCCGCTACGACGATGCGATCGCCGTGCTCCAGCCGCATCAGACGAACGACTACAAGACCTACATCCAGCAGGCTCAACTCGTCTGCACCCCGATCGACCTGGCCCGAGGTGACCCCACTGCAGCGTTCGATCGGCTCGCCACGCTCGCCGACATGATCACCGGCGACGAGCGACGGCTCGCGATCGCGATGCACGTGGCCTCGCTCCTCGCCATCACCGCCAACGATCTCGGCCAGCACGAGACCGCAGCGGTCCTGTTCGGCTTCGCAGCTGCCGAACAGGACCGTCTCGACATCACGCTGCGGCTGTCCCACCGCCCACTCGCCGAGTCAGCGTTTGCGGCATGCTGTGAAGCGCTCGGCCGGGCACGCTTCGACGAGCTCGTATCTCAGGGAGCGAACAGCGAATGGCGTGGCCTCCCGGTTGTCTACAGGGCGTTCGCCGGGAACGCGAAGTAGACGCCGGAACCCGTTCCGTTCGAACGGTGAGTCGGACAAGGCGACTCGGGTCAGCAGGGAATGTGTGTCGCGCACCACTCGTCGCCATTCGTGCGTGCGTGGGAATACTTGCCGTCGATGAATGCCTGCTCCTCGGCGATGATCAAGGGCTCCACACCGGCGGTGGCCTCGGCTCGTGGAGTCGTGGTGGTGGGCTCGTTTGTCGGGCCCGAGTCGCGGAGCGCGTAGACGCCGACCACTCCGGCAACCGCCAGAGCGGCCAGCGCTGCGCGGCCGGCCCACCGTGGAGCGACTCTCCCAGCGGCGGTCCGCTCGGTGTTCGGGGCCGTCGTGAGCGCGCCGGCGGAGTTGCGAAGATTCAATTGAGTAGTCATGTCGTTCTCCTCTGATGCTGGCCGGCTCCCCGTTGGATCCGGCTGACGTGAGTCACTCTCAACCACGGCGGTTTGCTCCGGGCCTGCAACCGGTTGGTGCTCGGTTTGGTCCCGCTCGCGCCGCGTTCGATGTATCAGCGCCCGCGCTGCCTTGTCCGCTAGCGATAGCCGCGTGCCCTGCATGCGTGACACATGTGAGGTGTCGGGCGTCATCGTGCGATGGGCCAAGCTGTGCCGATGGCAAACCTTGGTTCGATGTTCGGTGCTGGTGATGCCGGCACGTTTCTCGGTCTCCCGTCGGTCACCTCCGACAACTTGGGCGACGCCGATGTCGTAGTGATCGGTGCGCCGTGCGCAACCCCGTACTCGTCGGTGGGACCGTATTGCAGGGAGGCACCGGCCGCGATCCGCGCCGCGTCGGCTACGTACTCCGGCATTCGCCACCATCACAACTTCGACCTCGGCGGACCGATGTTGATCGAGGGAACCACGGCGTACGATCTCGGCGATGTGCCGTGGGACGCCACGGCGTACGACGTCAACCGCGCCGCGATTCGCCACGCCTGTGAATCGGTGCTGGCCTCCGGAGCGGTGCCAGTCGTACTCGGCGGCGACGATTCGATCCCGATCCCGGTCCTGCAGGCGTACACCGGTCGGGGTCCGATCTCGATCGTGCAGATCGACGCCCACATCGACTGGCGCGACGAGGTGCAGGGCGAGCGGTGGGGGCTGTCGTCGACCATGCGCCGGGCCTCGGAGATGGCGCACGTCGAAGAGATGATCCAGGTCGGACGGCGCGGTGTCGGGTCTGCTCGCCCGGCAGATCTGGCCGCCGCCGAGGAGCGCGGTGTGCACTTCTTCCCCGCCCACGACGTACATCGGCACGGCGTCGAAGAGATCCTCGAACGCGTACCCGTCGGTGGTGATGTGTTCATCACCGTCGACGTCGACGGACTCGACCCATCGCTGGTGCCGGGCGTCATCGGTCCAGAACCGGGTGGGTTGACCTACTTCCAGGCGATCGAGATCATCGACGGCGTGGCCGACCGAGCCAGGATCGTCGGCTTCGACGTGGTCGAGTTCGTGCCCGAACGCGACGTCAACGGAATCGGCGCTCTGACTACCTTCCGGTTGACCGCGCATGCCATCGGTAGGATCTCTCGTCAGCGGGCAAGCGCCGCGGCGACCGCGTGACCGACGTTCAACGAGTCGACGCCGTTGCGCATCGGGATGCGCACGCTGGTGCACCTCGCCAGGGTCTCGGCGCGCAGGCCAGGTCCCTCCGCACCAACCACCAGAGCCCACAGCGGCGGCGTTGCCATGGTGAAGATGTCGATGGCGGACGTTGACGGCGTCAGCGCCCAGACGTCGAAACCGGCCTCCGCGATCCGGTCGAACGTCGCGGGCCAATCGTCGCAGCGCACGATGGGCAGATGCAGCAGCTCGCCCATCGAGACCCGCACGCTGCGTCGGTAGAACGGGTCGGCACATGTCGGGTCGAGCAGGAGGGCATCGGCGCCCAACCCCCTGGCCGTGCGGGCGATTGCTCCGAGGTTCTCGTGGTCGTTGATCCCTTCCAGCATCAATAGTCGCCGGGCGCCGGGGAGCACGTCGGCGAGTGCCGGTGAAGGCAGGCGTGTGGCCGACGCCACCGCACCGCGGTGCAGATTGACCCCGGCAACGGCCGACATCGCCTCGGTGGAGATCACGTAGATGGTCACTTCGGGGGATCGTTCGCCGAGTCGGGTGTGGGTCGCCGGTGTCAACAGCACCGATCGAACCGGGTACCGCGACGTCAGCAAGCGCTCGATGGCCGTGAGACCCTCGACGATGAAGTACTCGTCACTCTCCTTGCCCCGCTCACGCAGCCCTCGGTAATCGACGAGTCTGGGGTCGAGCGGGTCGTCGATCTCGATCACCACCCTGCGAACTGTAGGCGTGGCGACCACGAAGCCACTTGCGAACACGTGTTCGATTCGCGATGATGAGGTCATGCATCAACTTGCCGACGTCGACCTGATCTGGCAGCAGTGCCTGTTCGCCTTCGAAGAACCGTCGGTGGATCGCGACTTCGCCGCCGTGACCAGAACGTGGCTCGACGCCGAGTCCTGGGTCGACTACGCACCGCGCTGGATGCACGGCGCCGATCGGGTCTTCGCCGAGCTCATCGCCGTGCTGCCATGGCAGCAGCGACAGGTGACGATGTACGACCGCCGCCTGCCAGAGCCTCGTCTGACGGCGTGGTGGAGCACGTCCGCGCCCGATGCCGAGGTGCTACCGGTGCTCGCCGATGCCCGCCATGTGCTGACCGATCACTACGCACGACCGTTCGACTCGATCGGCTTCAACCTGTATCGCGACGGCCACGACTCGGTGGCCTGGCACGGCGACCGCGAGCGGTACGACCTCGAAGACCCGACGGTGGTCATCGTCAGCACCGGGCAACCCCGACCATTTCATCTCCGCCCGCGAGGCGGCGGGGCGTCACGCTCGTGGCAGCTCGGTCACGGCGATCTGTTCGTGATGGGCGGCTCGTGCCAACACGATTGGGAGCATTGCGTGCCCAAGGTCGCCGCCACTGGTCCTCGCCTGTCGATCATGTTCCGCCACAACTTGGCCGATTTGAAGTGAGAGACTCACGGGGTGAACGACGCCCGATACCACTTCGTCCCAAATGCCGGCGACCAACCGACCATCATCGGCGGCGAGGGCTGCTGGCTCCTCACCGCCGACGGCCGACGCATTCTCGACGGTGCTGGAGGGGCCATCGTCGGCAACATCGGTTGGGGGCGCGCCGAGGTCGCCGATGCCACTCACGCGGCGATGCTGAAGGGTGCCTACTCGGTGCCGATCTGGCCCAGCGAGCAGCGCCTGTTACTGCGCGATCGGCTGGTCGAGCGTTGGTTGCCGCCGGGTTTCACCAAGGTCTTCTTCACCAGTGGCGGCAGTGAGAGCACCGACTCGGCGCTTCGACTGGCTCGCAACTATCAACTCGGCAAGGGCCGACCTGAGCGATGGAAAGTTGTCGGGCGTCACCCCAGCTATCACGGGATGACCCTCGGCACCATTGCGGTTGCCAGTCACTCCACCCGGCAGATCGGCTTCGAACCACTGTTGCTTCCATTCCCGAAGGTGCCGTGGAACGATCCAGCGGCGGTCATCGAGATCATCGAGCGAGAGGGGCCGGAAACCATCGCCGGCTTCATTGCCGAGCCCATCACCGGCGCCGCCGGTGCTTGCCTGACGGCCAGCGACGACTACTGGCGGGTCGTCACCGACATCTGTCACCAGTACGACATCTTGTTGATCACCGACGAGGTGATGTGTGGTTACGGCCGCACCGGTTTGAATTTCGGCTTCCAGCACTTTCCGTTCGAGCCCGACGTGATCGTCGGCGGCAAAGGGCTCGGTGGCGGCTACGTGCCCATGGGCGCAGTCGCGGCCCGCGCAGAAGTGGCCGACGTGTTGAGCGAAGCCGGGCTCATGTACTTCACCTTCGGGGGCAACGACGCGGCGTGCGCGGCCAGCGTCGCGGTGCTCGACATCATGGAACGCGAAGGTCTGGTCGAGCGCGCCGCCAAGATGGGCGCCGTGCTCGGCGACCGGTTGCACGCCGAGCTCGACGGCCATTCGGCCGTCGTCGAGGTCCGCGGTCGCGGCATGTTCTACGGCATCGAACTGCGCATCCCACAGCAGCAGGTGGTTGCCGAGGCATTGTCGCGCGACGTCTGGATCTACCCCGCCGGATCCGGGCCGGTTCCGAGTGCGGTGATGGTCGCGCCGCCATTTGTCATCAGCGACGACGAGCTCGATCAGGTCGTGGCCACGCTGCGAGCCTCGCTCGATGCCGTGATCGCCAAGTGAGGCGCGTCGCTGTAGCGGCCCTCGTTCTGCTCGGCCTCATCACGGCCTGCTCCGACGACGCGTCGAGCCCGTCGGCCGTTGGCGCGGTGGCAACCACGGTCGAGCCGACGACCACGTCCGCACCGCCCGAGACGGTTCCGGCGACCACAGAGATCAGCACGACCGGAGCGCCGACCACGGAGGTCACCACCACCACCACCAAGGCCGACGCCCCCACGACGCCTGGGGCATCCGGAGCGAAGTGGGAACAGGTCACCGCCCCGAGCGATTGCATGTGTGCCGACGGCAGCCCGTACAGCTACTGGATCCACAAGGCAGACCCCACCAAGGTCGTGTTCTTCCTGGAAGGTGGAGGAGCGTGCGTCGACCAGCTCACCTGCACCTTCGGTGGCCTCGCCTACCGCTCGGCAATCGGAGCCGAGGACGACCCCAACGGGTTCCACAGTGGCATCTTCGACTTCGCCGATGCGCGCAACCCGTTGGTCGGTTACTCGTTCGTCTTCGCTCCGTACTGCACCGGCGATGTCCACATCGGCAACGCCACGCACGTGTACGGACCAGAGCTGACGGTGCAGCACAAGGGTGCGGTCAATGCCACGACGGCATTGGAGGCGCTTGCCGAGCAGTTCCCCGACACCGACGCAACTCGTCGTTACCGGGGAGAGTGCCGGCTCGGTACCGACCCCGTTGTACGCCGGTCTGGCGCACGATCTCCTGCCGGACTCGGCGATCACCGTGTTGGCCGACGGATCCGGCGCCTATCCCGACGACCCGGCGGTCGACGCCCGGGTCGGCGAGTTGTGGGGAACTGCGGCTGTCATTCCGCCGTGGCCGGAGAACGAGGGTCTCACCGTCGGCGACTGGAGCGCGCCTCAGATGTTCGTGCAGGCCGGCAAGCACGACCCGAACATCATCTTCGGCCGCCACGACTACGCCTTCGATTTCGTCCAGCAGATCTTCACCGCTCTGGTCGGCTATCAAGCGACTGATCTGTTGACGGTCATCGATGCCAACGAGACCCAGATCGAACAAGGCGGCGTCGACCTGCACAGCTACATCGCACCCGGCCAAGGGCACACGGTGCTCAGCAGTCCGTCCTTCTACACCGAAACGGTCGAAGGGGTGCGTCTGGTCGATTGGGTCAGTGACCTCGTGGCTCGTCAGCCAGACCTCGACGTGCACTGCACCGACTGCACCGGTTAGTCGTCGTAGACCTCGGGGTGGTCGAGGGGATGGTTGAGCCACGAGATCATCTGCCTGAGCTGCTCGAAGGCGGCGAGACGTGCTTCGGGTGACCCGTCCGACTCGGCGTCGGCACAGACGGCTTGCAGCCGTCGCGACAACGTCGGACCCAGCTCCAAGAGTCCCGACGCGCCTTCGCTCGCCCAACGGGCGAGAACGTAGTGAATGATCGCCCCGATCGGCACGTTGATCGAGTCCGAGAGACCGCGAACGGTACGCAGCGGGTCGACGTTGGCGTAGAGGGCGATGTCGGCCTTGAGGTTGGCGTCCTTGTCGTCGGCGGGCCACGGGCCACGCCAAGCTTCGAGGGTGATCGTTTCGCTCATCGCGGTGATCGTAGGGCGACGCGCGAAGCTGCACGCGATGGATCGAATTGTCGTCGTCGGCGCATCGTTGGCAGGGTTGCGCGCCTGCGAGACGCTGCGCACCGCGGGCTACGCAGGCACGATCACCGTGATCGGTGACGAAGTTCACCAACCGTACGACCGGCCGCCGCTCAGCAAGGCGTTGCTGAAAGGTGACTGGGAGCCGGAGCGGATCCAGTTGCGCAAGCCCGATGATCTGGCGTCGCTGCAACTCGATCTGCGGCTCGGTGTCACCGCAACGGCGCTCGACGTCTCGAACCGGGCCGTGACCGTCGGGACCGGTGAGGTCGTCGCCGGCGACGGCGTGATCATCGCCACGGGCAGCACACCGCGACCGCTGCCGGGCCAGCCCGACCTCGACGGCGTCACGATGTTGCGTACGCTCGACGATTCGCTCGCGCTCCGTCGCCGTTTGGCCGACCAGCCGCGGGTCGCCGTGATCGGCGCCGGGTTCATCGGTCTCGAAGTCGCCGCAACCGCTGCCCAGACCGGTTGCTCGGTGGTCGTCCTGGAGGGCGCCCCCGCGCCGCTGATGCGCGGGCTCGGTGTCGAGATGGGCGAGGTCGTGGCGCGGGTTCATGCCCGGCACGGGGTCGACGTGCGCTGCGCCGTGACGGTCGCGGCGATCGAGGGCCATGACGGCCGGGTCACCGGCGTTCACCTCGGCGACGGCGAACTGGTCGTGGCCGACGTGGTCGTCGTCGGGATCGGCGTGTCTCCGGCCACGGGATGGCTCGACGGGAGCGGGCTCGAGATCCGTGATGGGATCGTGTGCACGGCAACGCTTCGCGCTGCCGACGGGATCTTTGCTGCCGGGGACTGCGCGAGATGGGTCAACGCGCTGTTCGGCGAGGACGGCGAGGAGATGCGCGTCGAACACTGGACCAACGCCGCCGAGCAGGGCGCTGTGGCGGCGGCGAACCTACTCGCTGAGCTTGCTGGCGAAACCGCGACGCCGTACGCGCCTGTGCCGTTCTTCTGGAGCGACCAGTTCGACAGCCGCATCCAATTCGTCGGGCGGGCTCACGGCGACGACGAGGTGCAGGTCGTGGCCGGCGACGTCGCCGGGAACTTCACGGCCATGTACGGCTACGCAGGCCGGCTCCGTGGCGTGCTCGGCGTGAACATGCCCAAGGTCGTGATGCCGTATCGCAAGCTCGTCGCCTCGCGAACGTCGTGGCCCGATGCGCTGTAGTTCGCCCAGGGCTAACGCTCAATAAAGCTGAGTAGTAGCAACTCAAGTTTTGTGTTGTTACCCTCCCCAGGTATGACCGATCTCGACACCCGTCAGCTCACCCTGCCTCTCCTTGCCGTGCCCACGGTGGTGCTACCCGGCACGGTCTTCACGTTCGCTCTGTCGTCGGATGCAGTCCCGTGCCGCCGTGCACGCCGCTGGGGTCGCCGATGGCCGGCTCGTGCTCCACAACGAGGCCGCCGGCGACATCGGGGTCGTGGCCCGGGTGCCCAACGCCGGCGCCATGCCCAATGGCGAAATGGCCGCCATCGTGCAGGCCGAGGTTCGGGCGCGCATCGTCGCCCGTCATCCCGGCGAACGTGGCAGCGATCATGTCGACGTCGATGCTGCTCGCCGACTGCGCGCCCGACACCTCGAGTCGAGTCCGCGGCGCGCGAGCTGCGCGTGGTGCTCGAGGAGATCGCCAAGTTGCGCGGCAGCCGCCGGTTGCCGGAGATCCTGCGCAGCGTCGTCGATCCGGGCCAGCTGGCCGATGCCGTCACGACGTGGAGCGAAGCGGACACCGACCACCAGGCCGCCGTGCTCGCCGCAGTCGATCTCGGCGATCGTGTCGATCTGGTCACCGCTTGGGCCAAGGACCATCTCGCCGAGTTGCAGGTCACCGCGCAGATCCGCGCCGACGTCACCGAAGGAGTCGACAAGCAGCAACGGGAGTACCTCCTTCGCCAGCAGTTGGCGGCGATCCGCAGGGAACTCGGCGAGGGTGACGACGACGTCGTCGGGCAGTACCGCGCCAAGGTCGCCGAGCTCGGTCTGCCGGAAAAGGTGGCCAACGCGATCAACAAGGAGATCGACCGCCTCGAACACATGGGTCAGCAATCACCGGAGCATTCGTGGATCCGCACGTGGCTCGACCGCGTCTTCGAACTGCCCTGGAACACCCGCACCGACGATCAGCTCGATCTCGATACGGCGCGCGCGGTCCTCGACGCCGACCACTACGGTCTCGATGAGGTCAAGGATCGCATCGTCGAGTTCCTGGCGGTTCGCAAGCTGCGGCTGGCTCGTGACGAGCCCGGTGACGAGACGGTCTCGCGAGTCCGGCAATCGGGCGTCGTCCTGACCCTGGTCGGCCCTCCGGGCGTCGGCAAGACCAGCCTCGGCGAGTCCGTCGCCCGGGCGATGGGCCGCAAGTTCGTGCGGGTCGTCGCTGGGCGGCGTGCGCGACGAGGCCGAGATCCGCGGTCATCGCCGCACCTACGTCGGCAGCCAGCCGGGACGCATCGCCCGGGCGATCATCGAGGCCGGCACGATGAACCCGGTCGTGCTGCTCGACGAGGTCGACAAGTTCAGCGCAGGTGGCTGGAGCGGCGACCCGACCGCCGCGCTGCTCGAAGTGCTCGACCCGGCGCAGAACCACACGTTCCGCGATCACTACCTCGAGGTCGATCTCGATCTCAGCAACGTGGTCTTCATCGCCACCGCCAACGTCGCCGACACCATCCCTGCACCGCTGCTCGACCGGATGGAGTTCATCCGTCTCGATGGTTACACCGAGGACGAGAAGGTGTTCATCGCCGAGCGCTATCTGCTGCCGCGACAGATCGAGCGGGCGGGCTTGCGTGTCGACGAGGTCACGTTGACCGAGGCGGCGCTGCGGGCCACCATCACCGGGTACACCCGCGAGGCAGGGGTCCGTTCGCTCGAGCGTGAGCTCGGCAAGTTGACCCGCAAGATCGCGGCAACGGTGGCAACCGATCAGGGCTCGACCCCGGTCGAGGTCGACGTTGACGATGTGCGCACCTGGCTGGGCCGGGTCAAGGTCGACGACGAGGTTGCCGAGCGGACCAACGTGCCCGGTGTTGCCACGGGCCTGGCCGTCACCGGCATGGGTGGCGACGTGTTGTTCATCGAGACCACGGCGTTCCCGTTGGCCGTCGACGGCGAACCGTCGCTGACGCTCACCGGCCAACTCGGCGACGTGATGAAGGAGAGCGCGCAGATTGCGCTCAGCTACGTGCGGTCACATGCCGAGCAACTCGGTGTCGATCTGGCCACGATGAACAAACGGGTGCACGTGCACGTGCCGGCCGGTGCCGTTCCGAAGGACGGGCCATCGGCCGGCATCACCATGACGACTGCGCTGGTGTCGCTGCTGACGGATCGTCCCGTGAAGCCCATCGTCGGCATGACCGGTGAGATCACCTTGCAGGGCAAGGTGCTGCCGATCGGCGGGGTCAAGCAGAAGGTGCTCGCCGCGCACCGCGCCGGCCTCACCGAGGTGATCCTGCCGAAGCGCAACGGCCCCGATCTCGAAGACCTGCCCGACAACGTCCGCGAGGCGATGACCTTTCACCTCGCCGACACCTACGCCGACGTGCTCGACGCGGCGTTCGCCGACTGACACCAGGCCGCCGCTCGACCGGTCGCTACGACGGGCGTAGCATTGCCCGCATGACATCACATCTGTCCAACGTGTGGTTCTCGGTCACCCCACTGCAGGTCGCCAGCGGCAAGGGGTGCTGGGTCACGACGACCGACGGTGAGGAGTACCTCGACTTCGCCGCCGGCATCGCCGTCAACTCGACCGGGCACTCCCACCCGCACGTCGCCAAGGCGATCGCCGAGCAGGCCCAGCGGTTCATCCACGCGCAGGTCAACGTGTACAAGCACGATCTGTTCGAGCCACTGGCCGCCAAGCTCAGCGAGCTGTCCCCCGGCTCGATCGACACGTTCTTCTTCGCCAACTCCGGCGCGGAGATCACCGAGGCCGCGATCAAGCTGGCCAAGCAGGTCACCAAGCGTCCCAACACCATCGTGTTCAGCGGCAGCTTCCACGGCCGCACGCACATGGCGATGGCCATGACCACGTCGAAGACCGGCTATCGCGCCGGTCATTTCGCCCTGCCTGCCGGGGTCTTCGTCGCTCCGTACCCCGATCCGCTGGCCGCCGATCAGGACGCGGCGGTGACCGAGGCGTTGAAGGGCTTCGACCACTTGCTGAAGTCGATGACTGCGCCCGAAGAGACGGCGGCTGTGATCCTCGAGCCGGTGCTCGGCGAGGGTGGTTACATCCCGGCTCCCCAGGCGTTCATGACCGGCCTTGTCGAGCGCTGTCGCCAGCACGGGATCCTCTTCATCGCCGACGAGGTGCAGAGCGGCTTCGGTCGCACCGGCAAGATGTTTGCGGTCGAGCACTACGGGATCGAGCCCGACGTGATCTGCATGGCGAAGGGCATCGCCAGCGGTTTCCCGTTCTCGGCACTCGGGACCCGTCGTGAGCTCGACGACAAGTGGCCGACCGGAAGCCACGGGGGCACCTACGGCGGTAACGCCATCGGTTGCGCGGCAGCCTTGGCCACGATCGAAGTGATGAGCGAACCGGGGTTCCTTGAGAACGTCGTCGCCCGTGGCGAGCAGTTGCAGTCCGGCATTCGCGAACTGCAGCAAGAGCACGATGTCATCGCTCAGGTGCGTGGTCTGGGCCTGATGGTCGGCACCGAGTTCCACGACGCAGCCCGCGTCGCGGCGATCCAGAAGCACTGCCTCGAAGAGGGTCACATGATCGTGATGAATGCCGGGACGTACGGCAAGTGCCTGCGGTGGATGCCACCGCTGGTGGTCAGCGAACGAGAGATCGACCTCGGTCTTGCAGCATTCGCTGCAGCACTCAAAGCCACCGCCTGATTCATGCCGCGCCTCGACGCCGGACGGGTGGCCACCTGGCGCGCCTTCGGCGTGGTCGCCGCCGAGATGCAGCGCAAGGTCGAGGCCGGGTTGATCGACGACTACGACCTTCCGCTGACCTGGTTCGAGATCCTCGCCGCCCTACAGGCCGCCGGTGGAGCGATGCGGGTCGGGGAGCTGTGCGAGGTGCTGCACGAACTCCCGTCGAGCCTGTCGCGCCGGCTCGATCGACTCGAGGAGGAGGGCTTCGTGAGCCGCGCCGCAACTCCGATGCTCGACGACAAGCGGGCGGTGACCGTGTCGTTGACCCGCGACGGTCGGGCCGAATGGCGCGACGCCAACATCACCTATCGGCGCATGGTGCAGCAGCACTTCGCCAACGTGCTGACCGATACCGACGTCGCCGCGCTGCAGCGGATCTTCGGCAAGCTCGGCGCCTAGTCGAGGCCGGCGTACATCGCCTCGATCTCGTCGGCAAATCGAGCCGTCACTCCACGACGCTTGAGCTTCGACGTCGGTGTGAGCATGTCGCTGTCGGGCAGCCATTCCTCGCCCACGAGTGTGAACTTCTTGATCTGCTCGACCTGGGCGAACTGCTGGTTGATCTCGTCGACGCCTTCTTGAACCTCGTAGCGCACCACCGGGTCGGTCGCCAGTTCGACCAACGACGCATCTTGCCTCCCGTGGGACGTGGCCCAGACTCGGGCCGCCTCGGGATCGAGCACCAGGATCGCCGAGCAGAACTTGCGGTTGTCGCCGATCGCGGCGGCCTGCCCGATCAAGGGGATGGTCTTCAACGCCGCTTCGAGGTTGGCCGGACTGATGTTCTTGCCACCGGAGGTGATGATCAGCTCCTTCTTGCGGTCGACGATTCGCAGGTAGCCGTCGCCGTCGAGTTCGCCGATGTCACCCGAGTGCAGCCAGCCGTCGATGATGGTCTCGGCGGTCTTGTCGGGCTGCTCGAAGTAACCCTGGAACACGTGGCCACCGCGGCACAGCACTTCGCCGTCGTCGGCGATCACTACGTCGCATCCCGGAATCGCCTGACCGACGTAGCCGGGATGGTTGGCGTGGGGGCTCCATGTCATCGGACCACTCGACTCGCTCATCCCGTAGATCTCGCTCAGCGGCACCCCGATCGCGTTGTACCACTCGAGGATCGGACGGGGTATCGCCGCGGCACCGGTGACTGCGGCGACGACGGCGTCGAGCCCGACGAGCTGGCGAACGTTGGCAAAGGCCACCCCGTCGAGGAAGGCCACGGTGTCGAGTTGTTCCTTGGTGGCGGTGCCCTCGCGCTCGGCGGCCTTGATGGCCGTCGCCATCGGCCACACCTTCGTCGAACTTGGCCTTGTTCTCGGGGTTCTTGGCGAGTGCAGCGTTGACGCCGTTGTAGATCTTCTCCCACACACGCGGGACACCGAAGACGATCTCCGGGTGCACCTCCTTGAGGAAGGCCGACAGCTGGTTGGCGTCGGGGCAGCAGTACACGCTGTAGCCGAGGATCAGGGCTTGGTAGTGGCTCATCATCCGCTCGGCGATGTGCGCCATCGGGAGGTAGCTGACGACGCGCCTGCCCACGAAGGTGTCGATCCCGAAGCAGATGCGCAGGGACTCGACGGTGTACACGACGTTGTACTGGCTGATCATGACGCCCTTGGGCGGGCCCGTGGTGCCGCTCGTGTAGATCAGTGTGGCGATGTCGTCGGGGCGGACCTCGTCGGCCAGGGCGTTGAGGTCGGCCGAGCCGTGCGTCATCAACTCTGACGCAGGCTGCACACCCGGGGGACAACCGTCCGGCGGGGGATCGATCACGTAGATCTGCTTGAGCAGCGGGAGCTCGTCGCGGACCTTGAGCAGTCGGGAGAGGAACGCGAGCGTCCTCGACGATGGCGATCTCGGCCCCGGCGTGGGCGGCGAGGTACTGGATCTCCTCGGCGATGACGAGTTGTAGATGCTGACCGGCGTGGCCCGCAGGAACTGGGCGGCAAGGTCGAACCAGTGGAACTCGGGCCGGTTGCGCATCATCAACACGATGCGCTGCTCGGTGCGAGACCAGCATTGCGGAGACCTGCAACGGCCTGTGCCGTGGTTTCGGCGTACTCGCCGAGCGTCCACGTGTTCCACGAGCCGGGAGCATCGCCGCGCATCGAATGGAGGGCGCTGAGATCGGGGTGCTCAGCTCGCCAGTTTCAAGAACAGCTGCGGGGCGGTTGTTCCTGCGACGGCGTTGTGGATCTCTTCGATCGAAACTCGTGGCATGTGACAAGTCTCTCACGTCGCGCGACGAGCAGGGTCGTCCGGTTTGAGTATCGGTACCGGCACGTTGCAGACTGCAACACGCCCACCCATCAAAGGGGATCCGCCATGCCCACAGCAGTCATCGTCGATGCCATCCGCACACCACTCGGTCGCCGCAACGGCAAGCTCAAGGACTGGCATCCTGTCGATCTTGCTGCCGAGACGATGAAGGCCTTGATCGATCGCACAGGCATCGACCCGGCGATCGTCGACGACGTGGTGATGGGTTGCGTGATGCAGGTCGGCGAGCAGGCGGTCAACGTCGGTCGCAATGCCGTGCTCGCGGCTGGATGGCCGGAATCGGTGCCTGGCACGACGATCGATCGCCAGTGCGGGTCGAGTCAGCAGGCCGCCCACTTCGCCGCCCAGGGCGTGATCGCGGGTGCGTACGACGTCGTGGTCGCGGCCGGTGTCGAGGTCATGACTCGCGTGCCGATGGGGGCCTCGATGGTCGATGGCAAGTTCGGATTCCCGTTCGGCCCGAAGGTCGGGTGCGCGCTATGCGCTCGAGCGGAGGTCTCGTACCGCAGGGCATCTCGGCCGAGCTGATCGCCGACAAGTGGGGGTTGTCGCGCGACGATCTCGACGCGTTCGGGGTGCGCTCGCAGCAGTACGCGGCGCGAGCGACGGCCGAGGGCCGGTTCCAGGCGGAGATCCTTCCGGTGCTCGGCATCGACGGGGAGATGATGTCGGTCGACGAGGGTCTACGCGAGACGACGATGGAGTCGCTGGCCAAGTTGAAGCCGGTGTTCCGTACCGAGGAAGAAGGTGGCCGAGTCACGGCCGGCAACTCGTCGCAGATCACCGACGGCGCCTCGGCGCTGCTGATCATGAGCGAGGAAAAGGCCGCACAGTTGGGTCTCACGCCGCGGGCCCGGTTCGTCAACTTCTCGTTGGCCGGTGCTGATCCGCGGATGATGCTGACGGCCCCGATCCCGGCGACGGAGAAGGTGCTCGCTCGGGCCGGTATGACGATCGACGACATGGATCTGGTCGAGATCAACGAGGCGTTCGCCTCGGTCGTGCTGGCGTGGGAGAAGGAGCTGCATCCCGACATGACCAAGGTCAACGTCAATGGGGGAGCGATCGCACTGGGTCATCCGCTGGGCGCCTCGGGTGCCCGGTTGATGACCACGTTGCTCAACGAGCTGGAACGCACCGGTGGCCGCTATGGGCTGCAGACGATGTGCGAAGGCGGCGGCATGGCCAACGCCACGATCATCGAACGCCTCGGTTAGCTACTCCGGCCCGCAGGCGCGTAGCCGGTCTGCCGCCGCCCGTGGGCCCGGCTCCGGGACGCCCCGCGCTCCGACCCTCGTGAATCGTCGGTGACGTATCCCGTCCGTCGAGTCCATCCCTCGTGAATCGTCAGTGACGTAATTCCGTCGCTGGTCGCGGTTCGTGCCCGTCGTGAATCGTCGGTGACGTAATTCCGCGCGTCGGGCTCGTGCGTTTCGTCACTGACGATTCCCGGGGGTGGCATCGACGCGGCGGTTTCGTCACGGACGATTCACGAGGGAGCTGAGCGGGTGCTCGGGTCGATGGTTTCGTCACGGACGATTGACGAGGGGTGGGCGTGAGCTCACCGTGGTCCGCACGGGCTCGATCACACCCACAGCCAGACCACCTCGGGGAAGGCACCCACGATGATCTCTGTCACACCCGCCGGGTACAACGAATGCCATGCCGATCATCTCCCATCCTCGTCCTACACACCGGGCCTGTTCGTGGTGCGCCACGAGTTCCCCGTCGTTCGCCGTCCCGGTCGCCCTCGCCTGTACTGCGACCATGCCTGCCGCCAGCGAGCCTACGAACATCGTCACGGATTCGAACACGAACGAACGGTCCGACCGTTACCGGCGCAAGCTCGTGGCGAGACATGGACCGGCACCGGGTACGAGCGCAGCGTCACCGGGATGGTGCCCGGGCACGGCAGAGTTCATGCCCTGCGCACATCGGTCCGCCCCGAAGGCCGTCGACGGGAGACGTTGTGTGGTCTGCTCGGCCGCTCCGCTCGCCGGTCAGCACTTCAACGCATTGCACCGATCGCGCGTGCAAGACCTGTGTCACCGTCGCGGCATCGAATCCGTTGCGCTTCGGCATCGCCGCGTCGAACGAACTCGCTCGTATTCGGGCAATGCTCGACGAGGTCAACGAACGCCGCATCGACCCAGCCGAAGGCCTCCGTTGGATCACCACGAACGATCCACTTGCCGCCTAGGACGGACCGAACCTCACGGGTAGCCTGAGGGTGATGCCGGCCCTGTCGACGATCCTGTGGGTGCTGGCTGGCCTGGCCCTCGGTTTCATCCTGTGGAAAAGCGGTATTGGCCTGCTGAGAAGCCTCACGACACCGATGCCCGCACCTCCACCTGCGGGTGAGCTGCGCAAGGTCAACGTGAGGTACCGATGCAGCGTGTGTGGCCTGGAAATCAAGCTCACGCTGGCTCCGGACGAGGATCCACCCCCGCCACGACACTGTCTCGAGGACATGGACATCGTCGCGCCGCTCTACGAGTGATCTCCACAGCCTGTGGATAAGTTTGTGCGGAAACTACAAGAGTGTGAGTTGCTTCAACGCCATTTCGTGGCCACCCACAGCCCGGCCAACAGGAAGCCGAGACCAACCAACACCGGGGTGTTGGTGTTGTCCCAGATCACGTAGCGCGACAGAATCGCCAGAACGCCGATTGCCAGCAGCGTGAGCATGAGGATCGGCACCCACCGTGGGCTCTCGTAGAAATCCTTCGGTGTCGGCGGCGTATAGCGCGACGATGCGGAGACTCCTGCGGCGGACGACGTGGTGATCGGCTCGTGCGTCGTTGTCGTCTGTCCTGGTTTGGTGCCCTTCGGGGTCACCCGACCCGATGTCTTTCGTTTCGGTGGAGCCACGGCGTGAGAGCATAGGCCACAGAACATATTCGACACGACCGGGCGTGCTGAGACAGTCTGGTGATGTGACTGGTCAGCGCGTCCTGGTGATCGACAGCTACGACAGCTTCGTGTACAACCTCGTGCAGTATCTCGGCGAGCTCGGTGCCGAGCCGATCGTGGTTCGCAACGATCAACTGACGATCGACGATGCGCTTGCCGTCGAACCCGACGCCTTGCTGCTCTCACCGGGCCCAGGTCGACCTGAGGACGCTGGGATCATCTGCGCGGCCGTACCGGCCTTTGCCGAGCGTGGCATCCGCGTGCTCGGGGTGTGCCTCGGTCTGCAAGCGATCGGCCAGGTGTACGGAGCTGCGATCGTCAGAGCGCCGTCGTTGATGCACGGCAAGACCTCACCGATCGACCACCTAGGGGTCGGCGTGTTCCGCGATCTGCCGTCACCGCTGACCGCGACGCGCTACCACAGTCTGGTGATCGATCCGGCCACCGTGCCGGCATGTCTCGAGGTGACGGCGACATCCGACGACGTGGTCATGGGCGTGCGCCATCGAGAGCTACCGATCGAAGGGGTGCAGTTCCATCCGGAGAGCATCCTCACCGACGTCGGTCACGACCTGTTGCGAAACTTCCTCGACGACGATCGTTGAGCCGGCTACGGCCCGAGATTGTCGGTGTCGGTCGCCGAGTTGTTCCCCAGGTTCGGATCGGTGACACCGCTCGGCGGAGTGATCGTGGCCGTGTTGGACATGGTGCCCGACGTCCCGGCGACCGTACCGGTGACCGCGAACGCCACCACGCCACCGACTGGAATATTGACCGTCTCGTCGAGGGAGCCGCTGCCACTGCCACTTGCCGGGCAACTGGCACCGCCCGTTGCCGCACAGATCCACGTCACACCGGTGAGCGCAGAAGGCACCGTGTCACTCACCCGAGCCCCGGTGACGTCGAACGGGCCGAGGTTGCTGGCCTTGATCGTGTAGGTCACCGGGCCCGGTGCCGTCGTCGTGAGTCCGTCGGACTTGGTGATCGCCAGGTCAGCGGTCGGTACGACGGTCGTCGGGGGGATGGTGGTTGGGGGAATGGTGGTCGTCGGCGGCGGCGCGGACTTGCCGACCTTGAGCCGGACCGTAGTTCCGGGCACCACAGAATCGGTCGGCGGAATGCTCTGTGAGATGACGTGGCCGTCGTCGGGTGAACCAATGGCCACCGTTACGTAGACCACATCGGCGACGAGCCCGCGAGTGGTCAACTGGTTTCGCGCGGCCGCCTCGGTGAGCCCCTCGACCGGGGGCACCTTGACCTTGGCTGGACCAGCCGACGAAATGACCGTGATGTTCGACCCCTTGGCCACCGGTGTGTTGACGACCGGATCGGTGCGTAGCACCACGTCGAGGGGTACGTCCGCGCTCGGTTCGGAGGTCACGGTGACCACGAACGTGTACGGCTCGGCCTCGAGCAAGGCCCTGGCGGCATCGCTGGTCTGCCCTGTCAAATCGGGCACGCTGACCTGGTCCGGCGCCTTCGACACCGTCAAGACGACGACAGTGCCCTGCTTGGCCGATTCACCGAACGGAGGGTTGGTGCTCAGCACCATGCCCGGCTCGATCGTCGAGTCGACGACGAACACGCTGTCGGGCGACACGGTGAAACCTGCGCCGGTCAAGGTGCTGGTCGCCTCCTCGACGGTCATGCCCTTGACGTCGACGATCGGCACCGGAGCCGCGATCGGGTTGTAGTACACGTCGATCGCCTGACCAGTGCTGACGATCGTGCCTGCTATCGGCAACGTGCGCACAACTGCACCTTCGACGGCCGCCGGCGTCGGTTCCTCGAACTTGTTGAACGCCAGGCCGGCATCCTCCAACTTCGTGGTGGCTTCGTCGAGCGGCAGACCGACGACGTCCTCGAGTGGGAACGATGAAGCCTTCTCGTCGTTCTTCAACACGTTGAACAGCACGATGCCGCCGGCGACCAGCGCCAGAAGGGCGATGAAGGCGGCGATGCCGTACCAGTTGTTGCGGCGCGGACCACGGTTGGCCTGCTGGGGCATTGTCGTGGTTCGAGCCATCACCGTGGTCGAACCCTGGGCTGGATTGGCGGCCGTGCGCGGCATCGCCCGGGTGACATTTGCGGCCGAGCCGGTGTCGCCGGTGCGTGGCGGTGGAGGTGGAGTGGAACCGGCGACCGCCGCCAGGGCCAGCACCGGCTCGCCGCTGCGGTACCTGCGCAGATCGTCGCGCAGTGCCTCGGCGCTGGGGTAGCGCATGTTCGGGTCTTTGGCCAGCAACTTGGCGACGATCGCCTCGAACGGGCGAGGCACATCGGCCACCAACTGGTTCAGCGGCTGCGGTAGGTCGTGCACCTGCTTGTAGGCGATGCTGACCGGGTTCTCGCCGGCGAACGGTGGTTTGCCGGCCACCATCTCGTACAACACGATGCCGAGGGAATAGAGATCGCTGCGTGGATCGGGTTGGGCGCCTTGGGCCTGCTCCGGGGAGAAGTACGTAGCCGTGCCCATGACCGAGCCGACCTGAGTGAGGTTGTTCTCGCTACCGGCGTTCATCGCCCGGGCGATGCCGAAGTCGGCAACCTTCACCTGGCCATTCCCGCCGATCAAGATGTTGGCCGGCTTGATGTCGCGATGCACGACGCCGCTGGCGTGGGCGTTGCCCAGCGCGGCCGCGACCTCGTTGGCGATCTCGGCGGCCTGAACGGAGTTGACGTGCCCGTTGGCCCGCAGGATGTCGGCGAGGGTGCGGCCCTGCACGTACTCCATTGCCATGAAGTAGGTGTTGGCGTACTTACCCCAGTCGTAGACCGCAACGATGTTGGGATGGGTCAGGTTCGCCGCCGACTGGGCCTCGCGACGGAAGCGTTCGACGAAGTTGGGGTCGGTGGCGAACTCGGGGAACAACACCTTGATGGCCACCAGGCGATCGAGCAACAGGTCGCGCGCCAAGAACACGTCGGCCATGCCACCCCGCCCGATGCGCTGCTGGATTTCGTAGCGGTCGTTGAGTACCGTCCGCTCGCCGTTGTCTGTCACGTGCTGCCTACGCTGCTTTCTTGCGCGTCGAACGCGCCACGAGGTTACCTACGCAACGCTGCTGATCTGACGTCGCCACCCGTCACCCGCTCGTCGGACCGGGCTGGGCGAACAGGTAATCGAGCACCTGTTTGGCAATCGGACCAGCCAATTTTCCGCCGGTGCTGGCGCTGATCTCGTCGTCGGGACCACCTTTCAAAACGACGGCGACGGCGTACTGCGGCGCCACGGTCGGGGCGAAACCGATGATCCAAGCGTTCGATCGTTCCGGGCCCGTCGCGTTCAATTGCGCGGTACCGGTCTTCGCCGCCGCCTGCACGCCTCCGGCGAGCTGCATCGTCCGTCCAGTTCCCTGGTTGACGACCCCGATCATCAGCGTGGTCAGTGTCTCCGCCGTAGCCGGAGAGATCGGTGTCTTCCACACCGATGGCGTGGTGCGTGTCAAGACCTCATTGTTGTGGTCGAGGGTCGCGGCGACGACGTACGGCTTCATCATCACCCCGTCGTTGGCAATGGTGCTGGCGATCATGGCCATGTGCAACGGCACCATCGTCGTACTGCCCTGACCGAAGCCGCCGATTGCCAGCAGGGGCAGTTGATCGGTGAAGTCGGCGACCTCGCCGAAGCTGCTCGCCGCTGCCCCGGGCAGGTCGATCGGCACCTTCTCGCCGATTCCCCACTTCTTGGTTCCATCGACCATTCTCTCCGGCCCCAACTCGACGGCCAATTGGGCAAAGGGAATGTTGCAGCTGCGGTAGAAGACCACGACCATGGTGCCGCCGCAGACCGAGCCGCCGTAGTTACCGATCGGGTTGGTGGTCTGCGGCGGTATGTACTCCTTGGACGCAGGAAACTCGCGGTCGAGCGAGGTGACGCCGTTCTCGAAGGCGATCGAGGTGGTGATCACCTTGAACGCCGAACCGGGCATGTACCGCTCCTGGTAGGCGTTGGCCAGCAGCGGCTTTCCAGGCGAGGCGTTGAGGAAGGTCAGCGCGTTCTCGGCCTCCACGGAGTTGTGCACGGCGATGTCGGCGGGGTTGAAGCGCGGGTTGCTGATCATGGCGAGGATCGCACCCGTGTGCGGTTCCATCACGACCACCGATCCCTCGCGCGTGCCGAGCGCGTCGGCGGCGACCTGTTGCACGTCCGGTCGCATCGTCAGCACGACGGTGCCGGTGGCGTCGGAGCCGCGGAACAGCCCCTCGATCGCCCGCAACTTCTGCTCGTTGGTGTCGCCCATCAAGACGTCGTTCTGGGTCCGCTCGATCTGGGTGGAACCGAAGCTGTACGTGTAGTAACCGGTGACGTTGCCGAAGAGATCGCCCGTCGGGTACTCGCGCTGGTAGTTGAACTCGTCGCCTCGAGGTGTCGGCACGCTGCGGGCGAGCACGGTGCCATCGGCGGCCACGATCGAGCCGCGGGGCCGGTTGAAGTCGCGTTCGGTCTGGCGGTTGTTGCGGGGGTCGGCGTTGAGTTCTTGCTGGCGGCCGACAGCCAACACGTTCAACTGCACGAACAGGGCCAGGTAGCACGCCAACAAGGCGACGGCGAGGCGGCGGATCTGCTTGTTCACTTGGACGCCTTCGAGCGCTGCGCGACGCTGCCGGAAGGATTGGAAGCGTTCCTGCGGGGACAGTTCGTTGGGCGTCTCGCCGAGGCGCCTGGCGGTCGAATCGCTGACCCGCACCAGGAGCGCCAGCAGCACGTAGTTGGCCAGGAGGCTGGAGCCGCCGTAGCTGACGAACGGCAGGGCAATGCCGGTCAGTGGCACGACGCGGGTGACGCCGCCGATGATGATGAAGGCCTGCATACCCACGATCGTCGTCAGGCCGGTGGCCAACAATTTCTCGAACGCCCGGTCCGCCCGAATCGCGATCCGCAGACCACTACCGATCATCAGCAGGAAGCCGATGAGGATGGCGGTGGTACCGAACAGGCCCATTTCCTCGCCGATCGCGGCGAAGATGAAGTCGGTCTTCGCCACCGGGATCTTGTTGGGGCTGCCGAGCCCCAGGCCGGTGCCGCTGGTACCGCCGTTCGCGAACGCGAACATTGCCTGCACGATCTGGTAGCCCTTGCCCTCGTACTGCGGCCACGGGTTGCGCCAGATCGCGACGCGGGTCTTGACGTGATCGAACAATCGCCACGCGGCGAACGCCGCGCCGGAGAACAGCAGCAGGCCGATCACCAGGTAGCTGGCCCGTTCGGTGGAGACCCACATCATCACGACGAACAGGGTGAAGAACAGCAGCGACGAACCGAGGTCCTTCTCGGCCACCATCACCACAACGGCGAAGCCCCACGCGAAGGCGATGGGCAACAGGTGGCGCAGTTCCGGGAGGTGGAACGGTCCCACCCGCCATGCGCCCGAGGCGATCAACTCGCGATGGTCGGCGAGGTAGCCGGCGAAGAACAGCGCCAGGGCGATCTTGGCGAACTCGCCGGGTTGGAAGTTGATCGGCCCGAGACTGACCCAGATCTTTGCCCCACCCTTGCTGTTGCCCAGCCCGGGGACCAGCGGCAACAGCAGCAACGTCGCACCGATGGCCAGAAAGCTCCACTGGTAACGGGCCAGATCGGCAGTGCGTTGGATCACGACGAGCGTGACGACATAGGCGACGATGGCGACGAACGTCCATGTCGTCTGCAGGCCGGCGGAGCGCTCGCTGAGCCTGGCGATGATGACGTAGCCGATGCCGTTCATCAATGCCGCGAGCGGGAGGATCGTGCGCGTCGGCGCCTTTGGCCAGCACCCGATTGGCGAGGTGGGCGACCACGAGCAGGCCGAGGAGAGCGATCAGGAACGGAACCAGGATCGGCGGGATCTCGGCGTTCTTGCCCAGTGAAGCCAACGTGTAGGCCACGCCCGTGATGGTCGCCGCCATCACGATCAGGCCGAGTTCGGTACGACGCCGAGCGGAGGCGATCGGCGACACGCTCATGGCCCTGATGTGCTCGTGCCCACGATCGTCGTCGTCGATGTCGATGTCGTGCTGCTGGTCGAGCTTGTAGAACTCGTTGCCGGCGCGGTGTCGGGCGTCGTCTCCGGCTCGGTGACCGCGACAGTCGTCGGGGTGGGCGCCTGGTCATCGTGCACGCTGTTGTAGACGAGGGCACCGATGAGCGCGGCCAGCAGCACGAGAACAGCGGCGCTACCCAGCAACAACAGGAACCGACGCGTCCCCCACCGGCTCGGCGGGGTGGTTTCGTCGAGTCCGGCGACGGGAGTGATCGGTGGCACCGGCACGGTGGGACCGTCGACGATCGCGACCGGGCTGAGCACACTGTTCGCATCGGCGTCGATCATCGTGGTTGTCGAATCCGAGCCCGGCCAACCTGGTTCGGATTCGAGCTCGGCATCGGCCTCGGTGGGCTCGACACCCTGCAAGACATCGACCACGACGACCGTCACGTTGTCACGCCCACCGTTGGCGTTGGCCTTGGCGACCAACTGCTCGGCGGCGGACTGGGGGTCGCCGGCAGCGAGAGCGATGGCCTCGATGTCGTCGTCGTGAACCTCGTCGACGAGCCCGTCACTGCAGAGGATGAACCGGTCACCGTGAACCATCGGAACCAGCCAGGTGTCGACACGCACGGTGGGCTCGATGCCGAGGGCGCGCGTCACGATGTTGCGCCGCGGGTGCGCGCGCGCCTCGTCCTCGCTGATGTGGCCGGTGTTGACCAGCTCTTGCACGTAGCTGTGATCGACCGTGGCGCGATGCAGCACCCCGTTGCGCAGCAAGTAGGTGCGTGAGTCGCCCACGTTGACGAGCGCGAAGCGGGCAACACTCGATTCGTCGGCGCGCAGCACCACCAGTGCGGTCAGCGTCGTGCCCATCCCATGATGATCGACGCTGGCGTGTGCAGCCTGGTAGATCGAAGCGTTGGCCTCGACGACCGAGGCGACGACAACACCGACGTTGCTCGCACCGGCGCCGAGTCGGTCGCGGATGATCCGGGCGGCGATGTCGCTGGCGACCTCGCCGGCTTGATGCCCACCCATGCCATCGGCAACACCGAAGACCATCGGCTCGGTGACGAAGGCGTCTTCGTTTCCAGCCCTCACCAGACCGACGTGCGTAGCGGAACCCCACCGCACGGCGGGCTGGTCGGTGAACGCGACGTGATCGCTCATCATTCGGCCTCGAACACGGTGCTACCGATCTGCACCCGATCGCCCTTGGTGACGTGCTCGGGTGCAGTCAGACGCTTGCCGTTGAGGTATGTGCCGTTCGTCGAGCCGAGATCTTCGATCATCGTCGAGCCGGCGTCGCGATAGACACGGGCGTGCAACTGCGACACGAAGGAATCATCGGGCATGCCGATCGTGCTTGTCGCGGCGCGCCCGATGGTGATCTCCTCGCCCATGGCGAACGCCGAGCCGCGAGTGGCCTTCGGTTCGATGACCACGAACCGGCCGACGTTGCCGCGCCTGCCCTTCGGTGCTCGCACGGCGCGTTTCCCGTGCTTGAGCTGGGGCGCGGCCGGTGATGGCGCGGCGACGGTGGGATCGGTCGGGGCGACCCCGGCCGGGGCGGTCTGCGGCACCACCACGCCCCCGCGTGGTCCGCGGACCTCGCTCCACACCGCCCACAGCACCCGGGCGAAGAACAGATAGAGCAGCGCCAGCAGTACGTACTTGAGAACGCCGAGGAGCGGCTCGGTGGCAGCTGCGATCACGTTGCCTCGAAGCGCAGGTGCGTGCTCCCCACGCTCACGATGTCGCCGTCGCTCAACGTTCGTTCGCTGTCGATGCGCGTGCCGTTGATCTTGGTGCCGTTGGTCGAGCCGAGATCGACGATGACAAAGGCGTTGCCGCGGTGATGCACCTCGGTGTGCCGGCGGCTGACGTTGGCGTCGGGCAAGGCGATCGTGCAATCGGGAAGTCGCCCGATGGTGACGACCCGGTCGGTCAGCGACACCCGCTCGCCAGAAGGCAGCACGAGCGTGGCGTCGCCGCCGGGGCCGACCTCGCGCATGCGCGACGTGACGGTGAAACGGCCGGGTTTGAGGTTGTTGTCGACCGTCATCGTCACCCGCACCGGACCCATGAACTGAAACCCCTCGGCTCGTGCGTATTCACGTGCCGTCTCGCACAACTCGCTGTTCAAGGCCTCGTCGATGTCGGCGAACCCAGCGTGATCCTTCCCACTCAGGTGGAAGGTGAAGTCGTTGGGGACGATGCGCTGGCCCTTGACGTCGACACTGCGATTGTCGTCCATCTCGCGCAAGAGACGCCGGCCGAGCTCGACCGGGCGAATGCTGGAATGAGAACCACGTGAGAACACGCCCTCGACCATACGCTCTAGCGACCGCTCGAACGATTGCAATCCCATAACTTGGCGAAAGGGTAGTGGCGTCCAGCCGTCGTTCGCGTTCGGCCCTCCTCGCCCGAGTTGTGGTCGGGCGCGATTCCGGAACCCCCCGTGCTCACAGCGCGCCCGCGACCCGTGGTCGGGCGCGATTCCGGAACTGCGGGTTCTTGGTCCGCGCCCGTTGAATCGGTGTTGGGGGTCGGGGTGGCTATTGCTAGCGTGATGACCTCTACTCGGGCGAGTGGCGAAATGGCAGACGCGCTAGCTTCAGGTGCTAGTATTCGAAAGGATGTGGGGGTTCAAGTCCCCCCTCGCCCACTGTAAAGCCCCTGCTCAGCGGGGGCTTTTGCCGTTGTAATACCGCGCTTGCTCGGATGCGTCGGTCGACTAGGATTGATCAACCCACTCGTCACGACAGATGCAGGCCTCCACCCCCATGCCGCCACCATCCTTACCCCAACTGTCGTCGCGCCGGCAGGTGCTCGGTGCTGGGTTGTCGGCCGCCCTTGGTTCTTGGGTCGCCCTCGAACTGCTCGGTGCCGGGTCGGTCAGCGCCTCGAAGTCACCATCGGCCGGGGGGCGGATCTCCGTGGTCGGTGATTCGTTGACGGAGGGAACGTTGCGCTATCAAGCCGATGCGTTCACGGCGGTCGGATGGGCCCAGTCCACGATCGACGCGCACGGCAGCCGCGGGATTCGCACGAAGGTGAAGGCCGACCCGCACACGGGCCTGACCGCGGTCGATGCCGTCAGGGAAACCTCGGGCGAACCCGACGTCTGGGTCGTCGCTCTGGGCACCAACGACGCCGGCATCTTCTCCAACGACAAGCATGCAGATCTGATCCGCGAAATGTTGGATCACATCGGCAGTGGCCACAGTGTGATGTGGGTCAACATCTATCTCCCCGACATACGGAAACGACAGGTGGCGTGGAACTCGGCGCTGGCCGAGGTCGCTGCCGAACGACCCGACGAGATGTTTGTCCTCGACTGGGCTTCAGTTGCTCAGAATCAGCGGTGGATGGCCGACGACCTCGTGCACTGCACCGGCAAGGGCTACCAACACCGGGCGACCGCCATCGCCGAGGCCTCGCGCAGCATCGTCCCGATCGCCCCGATCGCCCCGCCCGTTGCGCCGAGTCCACCGCGGTTGCTGCAGCCGTGGGTGAAGGCTCTGGTCGGCTGAGGCCGGCCGCCCACTTCACTCGTTGCCCGTGAACCTGCCCGGCTAGGTTCACGATGTGCCTCATCTCTCCGACACCGACGTCGCAACCGCAGCTCAGGCCTTGTATCAGGCAGAGCTCGACAACGCGCCGATCACCCCGATCTCCGAGACGTATCCGACCGCCGACGTCGAGGACGCCTACCGAATCTCACAAGCCGTCACCGACCTCAAGGTGGCTGCTGGTCGGGTGATCAAGGGTCACAAGATCGGGCTGACATCCAAGGCGATGCGTGCCCTCACCAACGCCACCGAGCCCGACTACGGCACGATGTTCGACAACTGGTTCGTCCTGGAGGGCAGCATCGTGCCGCGCAGCACGATGAACCGGCCGCTGGTCGAGGTCGAACTGGCCTTCGTGCTCAAGGAGCCGCTACAGGGGCCGGCGGTCGGTGTCGCCGACGTGATCCGCGCCACCGAGTTCGTCCTGCCGGCCATCGAGATCGTCGACACACGTCAATTGGGCCGCGGGCCGAACACCTTGATCGACAGCATCTCCGATGCGGCGGCGTGCGGCCTGGTGATCCTCGGGGCCAATCCGTCGCGGCTGGAAGACATCGACGTGCGCAACGTCGGGGCCACCTTGTCGATCAACGGTGACATCGAGGAGAGCGGTATGGCTCGCGCCGTGATGGGCAACCCGATCAACGCGGTTGCCTGGCTGGCCAACAAGCTGCACGAGTTCGGCGTCACGCCCCAGGCCGGCCATGTGATCCTGTCGGGATCGTTCATCAAGGCCATCCCGTTCCAGGTCGGCGACACGGTGGAGGCGTTGTTCAACGGACTCGGCGAGGTCAGCTTCCGCGCCCGTTGAAGCCGAGCCGCCGACGGTCAGGTCGTCGATGCCTCAGTCGTCGATAAAGGCGATGAACTCACAGGTGGCCAGCTTTGCGTCGGACACGAACTGGGTGTGCCTCGCCGGGCGCGATTCGGGATCGGGGAAGTGCTCGACCCAGATCGGGTTGCACGAGTCGCGAAAGGAGATATCGGGCACGAAGAACGTGATGCGGGCGACGTGACGCCACTCGGCACCCGCGGCGGCAAGGATCTCTCCGATGTGATGGAACAGGTTCACGTACTGCGCCTCGGCGCCATCGGGCACCGTGGTCGCGCCCGGGTCGCGGCCGGCAATCACGCTCGACACCAACAGCGGGCCGATGCGTGACGCACCGGGGATCGGGTTGGTGTGGCTGAAGCTGGTGATGTTGATCGACTGCCTTGCCATCGTCATCGACCTTCCTGTTGCTGAACTTGACGGGCGGTGTACCACGCCTCGAACTCGACGCGCCGTTCTTTCGAGACCGGGAACACACCGACGGTGCTCTCGCCGGCGTCGACGCGCTCCAATGCCCAGGTCTCTTCTGCCTCCTGCTGCACGGATGCCGCGGCGAGCTCGACGACGAGGGATGGAGGGATCACCACGGCGCCCTCGCCGTCGCCGACGACGATGTCGCCGGGAATCACCGTGACACCGGCGCAGGCGATGGGGATCTGATGCTCCAACGGCATGTGCTGACGCCCGAACGTCGCCGCGTGCGACGCCCCGTGATACACGGCGATGTCGAGATCGGCGACGGCAGGCGTGTCACGCACCGCGCCATCAGTGATGATCCCGGTCGCTCCACGGCGCAGGGCACGGAGTGCGAACACGTCCCCGAAGGTGCCGGCGTCGGGCACACCACGAGCTTCGATGACCAGAACCTCGTCGGGAGCCATGCTCTCGATCGCCCGCCGCTGAGCGTTCTGTCCCGAGGTGTACTGAGTGTTGAGGTCCTCACGCAACGGTACGTACCGCAACGTGTGGGCGTAGCCGAGCATGCGTTGTCCCGGCTTGATCGGCTTCAACCCACTGAGGAAGGTCGAGCGGATGCCCTTGCGTTGTAGCTGGTTGGTCAACGTCGCCGTCGAGACAGAGTTGAGCTGGGCACGCAACTCATCGGTGAGCAGAACGGGACGCGGTGGCTCCTCGGATGACATCGACCTAGTCAAGCACGGTGCGACTGCGAGCTGGCAACCGCGACTTGGCGATCCCGACCTCGGGCGTCAGCCGGTGACGGCCTGGTTCACCAACGCGTCGAGCTGCTCGACGGAGAGCTCCCCCGATGACCGGACCTTCACCTGGCCGTCGGCACCGACGATGGCGAACGTCGGGAACCCGGCGACACCGTACGCTGCGGCCGCGTCGGAGGCGGCGCTGTCGGCCAGCACCGGCCACGTCCATTCCTTGGCCTTCAGCCATTCGCTCGGTGGGTAGTTTTCGCGCTGAGCGCTTACCGCCGTCGACACGCCGATGATGTCCAGATCGGGGGGGACGCCACCGGCCGCCGCCCAGCTCTGCAGCACGGGGATCTCGTTGTTGCAGTGTGGACACCAGTGAGCCAGGAACACCACCATCTTGGCGCGGCCGCCGGGGGTGATGTCGATGGGTGAACCGTCGAAGGAGAAGCCGTGGAGCGTCGGCGGCGTCAGCCCGACCGCAGGATCCGCACCGGACTGGGGCGGTGCAGGGAGCGGGGCGCCGTCGACCGTGACCGGCTGGGTCTCGGCGGGCGAGCTGCTGCCCGGGTTTCCGGCGGCAACCGTGCCCTCGCTGACTTCAGGGTCGGAGCTGCTGCTCGACCATATGGCGATGCCGAGCGCGATCGCGATGATTCCACCGATGCCGGCCCACAACCACCATGGTTTCTTCGATGAACGTGACGGTGGCATGGTCATGACTCCTGGTGAGAACTGTCGGGATGTTCGTCGCCCGCGCCGAGGGTGAGCAGGGCGATGATCGCGGCGAACCCGCACAGCGCCATGAAGGCCAGCGACATGAACCCGAACTGACGGAACCATGGCACCGTGCACGGGGCAGTGAGGTCGCATGAACCCTTGCTGAACGACGGATGCCACTCGATCAGGTAGTGGTACGAAGAGATCAACCCGCCGATCGCCGCGAGTGGAACGGCGTAAATGCGGATTCCGTGGTCGCGTCGAACGGCGGCGATCAGCAGGATGAGTGCCAGCGGGTACATCGCGATGCGCTGGAACCAGCACAGCTTGCACGGTGGAAAGTTGGCGTTCTCGCTGAAGTAGAGGCTTCCGGCCATGGCGACCGCGGCAATGAGCCAGGCCAACCACAGACCCGCCGGTCGAACCATGTCAACGAGCGAACGGCCGGCGGGAACCAGCCGGGCTATCACGAGCACGATCGCCAGAGCGCCGGCAAACAGGGCCAGCAGCGCGAAGAACCGCTCCATCGCGAGCAGGGATATTGCGACCATCTGTGCCCAAGCTACCGGCGGTCTCACGCGGACGTAAGGCCCAAAGGTCCTGTCGGCGCCCTACCTTGATCCGGGCAACGTCAGGTGAGTTCGTGGGTGTTCCAGGTCGGGCGGGTGTCGGACGCCTGCACGTACTGCTCGGCAAGGCGGCGCAGGAGGTAGCTCTCGAAGCCCTCCTCGGGGAGTGCCGGCGCGTACAGATGCCCTTGCTGGCGCACACATCCGAGGGCGATCAACGCGTCGGCCTGCGCTCCGGTCTCGACCCCGTCGGCCGTGACCTCGAGACCGATCTCACGTGTCAGCGCGATGATCGAGCGGACGATGGCACGGTCGTGCGGGTGGGTCGTGATGGTGTCGATGGAGATTCGATCGATACGAACCTCGTCGAGTGGCAGACGGCGCAGCAAGCTGAGCGACGACACGCCCTGGGCGAAGTCGTCGAGGCAGACCCGACCCCCGCGAGCACGGAACTCGGCAAGGTTCGCGGCCGCCGAGGGAAGGTCGACGGTGACGAACGATTCGCGAATGTCGACGGTCAACAGGTGCGGATCGATTCCCTTCACCAGCAAGTCGATCGGATTGTCGCGCCACGGTCGTTCGGTGGAGTGCGGCGCCAGGTTGACACGGAAGCGGAACCCTTCGGGCAGGCCGAGGACCGCCAGTCGGCGGATCTGCCGGCGCGCTCCGCCGAGGACCCGCTCGGTCACCCGGTCGAGCAGGCCTGCCCTGACGGCGAGGTCCATGAAGTCGTTGGCCGCGATGACGGTGCCGTTGGGTTGCACCCAACGGGCGAGCAGCTCTGCGCCGACGATCATGCCGGAACTGGCGTCGAGCTCGGGCTGGAAGAAGGGCACGATGTCGCCGTCGTCGATTGCTCGGCGCAGACGCAACTCGAGGTCGATCCGCTTCCTGTTCTCGCGAGCCAGTTCTGCATCGAAGTGCGTAGCTCTGCTCCGGCCGCTCGACTTGGCCCGGTACAGCGCGACGTTGGCGTTGGCCAACACCTCGCTGACGTTGGCCCCGTGTGTCGGAGCGTGGGCAATCCCGATGCTGACCGACGAGGGAAGCTCGCGGCCTGCGGCATGGATCGCCTGCCCGAGAATGCCCTGCAACTGGTTGGCCACGGCGACAGTCGTCTGCTCATCGGCGCCGGGCAGGGCAACGACGAACTCGTCGCCACCGATGCGCCCGGCCAGGCCCGTGGGTTTGATGCAGCGTTCGATTCGATCGGCGACGATCCGCAAGAAGTGGTCACCGCCACGATGCCCCAGCGTGTCGTTGACCGCCTTGAAGCGGTCGAGATCCAGGAAGAGCACGCCGACGGGTTGCTGCGAGTCGGGCTCTCCGAAGAGCGCCTCCAATGTCTCGAATACGCCACGCCGATTGAGCAACCCGGTGAGCGCGTCGTGGGTGGCCTGGTATTTCAGCTGCTCGATCGAGCTCGCCAGCTGCGCGTTGGTCTCGGTCAGCTTGACCTGGTCGAGTTCGATCTCGGCGAGCAGGTCTTCGGTCGTCTTCTGCAGCAGGATCGCGGTGCGGACCGTCTTGTTCAGGGTCGAGTGGATCACGGCCAACGTCGCCGAATAGAACACCCACAGCAACGCCAGGCTGCGCATCTGGATGTTTGACGACGTCGCCAGGGTGAACGCCGAGATCCCGGCGATCGGCGCCAGCAGGCTGGCGAACATGTCGCGACGACCTGGCGGTGAGCATTGCGCCGAGTGCGCTGGCAGTCGTGGGGAAGACGGCGAAGAGCATCACCATTTCGATGGATGCCGAACTGGCCACCCACGTTGTCATGCCGAAGACCAGTCCCATCGACAACATGCCTGCTCGTAGCAGTTGAACGATCCACCGTGGCGTCGGACCGTCGCCACCCCGACGCCGATACACGGCCACGCCGACGGCGATGACGATGGTCGACACGACCGCCGATCCGATCCACCACTGCAGGCGGGCCGACTCGTTCTCGTGCTTCGAGAGGAGGCTGACCAGCACGGTGAACGGGATGAGCCAGAGCGGTGCGATCGCCGCGTTGTCTACGAATGGTCCCAGGGCTCGTTCCCGGAGGTATGCCTCCTGCTCGTCCCTGGTCGGCGATTCCGCCTCCGCCACCGTGATCTCCTTGACTTCGGGCGCGTGGTGCGCTCTTGGGTTATCGGTCGTTCGGGGCTGGTTCCTGAGGCACAATCCCGGGAACTTCGACCGTAGCCGACGGAAAGGGCGGCGAGACTGAGTGGGTGCGTGGTCGCTTTGCTCCGTCTCCCACCGGTTCGTTGCATCTCGGCAACCTCAGAACGGCGCTCGTCGCCTGGCTGATGGCCCGACAGGGCGCTGGTGGCTTCATCGTGCGCATGGAAGATCTCGACCGCGTCACGTCATCCCCGCGACACGAGGCTGATCAGCTTGCATCGCTGCGCAGCATCGGTCTCGATTGGGATGGCGAGGTGGTCCGGCAGTCGGAGCGATTCGGGCTCTACCACGACGCCATCGATCGGCTGCGGGCCGGCGGGCTCGTCTACGAGTGCTACTGCACGCGGCGTGAGATTCGCCAGGCCGCCGAGGCACCGCAGGGCTCCGATGCCGGCAGCAGTTATCCGGGCACGTGCCGCCACCTGACCGATCGAGAACGGGAGGCGCATCGACGCGCAGGCCGCCGGCCGGCGTTGAGGTTGCTCGGCGATGGTCGAACAGAGACGTTCGGCGACCGATTCTGTGGTCGACAGAGCGGCCACGTCGACGACGTGGTGCTGCAGCGCAACGATGGCGTACCCGCGTACAACCTGGCCGTGGTCGTCGACGATGCCGCTCAGGGTGTCACCGAGGTGGTCCGCGGTGACGACCTGCTGGCAACCACACCGCGGCAGATCGCGTTGCATCGACTGCTCGATCTGCCCGTTCCGAGCTACGCCCACGTTCCGCTCGTGCTCGCGTCCGATGGATCTCGCCTGGCCAAACGGCACGGCGCGGTCACGCTGGCCGACCTGGCCGCCCGCGGGCGGTCGCCCGCCGATGTCTGTGCTCGGTTGGCGGCGAGTCTCGGGATCGAGAACGCCGGGCAGGCGGTGCTGGCCGGCGATCTGCTCGGGGTCTTCGATCCGGAGAAGCTGCCACGGACGCCGTGGCTCCTCGCCGTCGGCGATCTCTGACACGATCGTGTGGATGTTCGACGATCTGCAGCAGTTGTTCGGGTATCGGGGTGCCATCGACGAACGCGCCGGCGTGACGGAGGTAGCCCCGGATCTCCTCGTCGTGCCGTGCTGGACGCCACAGTTCTGCGCGACCGTCGTGCGCGCCGCGGAGGCAATCGGAGCGTTCGAGCCGCAACCCGACGATCCTGTACCAGGTCACGAGGTGTCGTTGGCGGTGATCAGCCCTCGACTGTTCGAGACGGTCCAGGACGACTTCGGTGTTCGCATCTGGCCGCAACTGCTCGAAGTGTGGCCGTACGTCGACTACTACGGTCTGCGCGATGCGTTCGTGATCCGCTACGCGCCCGGCGAGCAGGAGGCGCTGCGGATGCATCACGACGTGGCCCAATTGTCGGGTTCGATCAAGCTCAACGACGGCTACGCCGGCGCCGAATTGCTGTTCCCCCGGCAATCCTTCGACAATGCGGCTGTCGGCGTCGGCGAAATGCTGGTCTGGCCGTCACTGGTCACCCATCCCCACGAAACGACGCAGCTCGACAGCGGTGTGAAATATGCCCTCACGGTGTGGTTCGATTTGCCGTCGTTCTGAGTGCTCCATGGAGTAAATTCGACCGTGCGATGAATCGGCGAACCAGGACCCAATCCTTGGCATTGCTGATCCCTGCGTTGGCATTGACCCTCGCATCGTGTTCGCAGCGTGGTTCTTCGGCCTCGGCCGAGACCATCCCGCCGCCGATCACGCTTTCCGGTCTGCCCGCACCAACGGCCAATGTCGTCACGAGCCCGGCCACGACCGAGGTCGCGACGACCACGACCGAGCCGCCGACCACAACGACCGAGCCGCCGACCACAACGACCGAGCCGCCGACCACAACGACCGAGGCGACCACGACTACGACGCCGCTGCCGTCGAACGTCGAGATCGCCGGCGTCGCCGAGCAGCCGCTCGAAGCGGTCGGAGGCCACAGCGGCGCGGCCACGGCAGCCGTGCAGGCCAGGTTGCTGCAGCTCGGATTCTGGAACGCCGGCGCCGACGGCGAGTACGGGTTCACCACCAAACAGTCCGTGATGGCCTTCCAGAAGTACATCGGTCTGCCGGCGGATGGCCTGGTCGACACGGCTACCGCCGACTTCCTCACCAACTTCGTCGAGAGGGGTCATGCCTCGGCCGACACCGGCACGCTCGTCGAGGTCGACAAGGCCAAGCAGTTGCTCTTCGTCGTCGTCGACGGCAAGACGGTCTGGACGTTCAACACCTCCACCGGTAGCGGGATCCCCTACGAGGCGCAGAACAAGAACGATCCGACCAAGGTCGAAAAGGGCGACGCGGTGACGCCCGAGGGTCTCTTCCGAACCACCCGCGAGCGCCCCGAGGGTTGGTGGGAAGGCGATCTCGGCAAGATCTACCGGCCGAAGTACTTCCGCGGTGGCGTCGCGATCCATGGCATGACCAGCGTGCCGAACCACCCCGTGTCGCACGGTTGCGTTCGCCTCAGCACGGGCGCGATGGACTTCATCTGGGATCAGAACCTGATGCCGCTCCACATCACCGTGTGGGTGCACAGCTAGGGGCGGTCACCCCACCAATTGGCGCAGATGGCGGTCGAGATCGAGGGTCGATGCCGGCAACTCGTCAGCCCACACCGTCGGATCGGCAGAGCGGGTGATCGGCGCTTCCCGAAGTGCCCGGGTCAGGGCCGCGGCCCGGTCGCGGGTGGACTCGGACTTGCTGGCCAGAACGATCACTCGGCTGCGGTGGCGAATCACGGTCTCGCCGCTGTGGAAGACATCGCCGACGACGCCGGCCGTCGTGATCATCACCGCGTCACGCTCGAACGGTGCGAGATCGTCGGTCGCGGCGTCGACGACCACCAAGCAGTAGGCGTCGGTCGGTGCGATTCCGAAGGCTCGGCAGTGCTGGTAGATCTCCTTGAGACGCAAACGCAGCACGGCCGGCGTACCGAGACCGGTCACGGCGTCGATGCACACGCCCGAGCGCGCGCCGCGTACGTACCGTTCCGCCCAGCCCTCGGTGAGGGCCGCCACGGATTCGAACGAACGCAACTCGGCGCGGCGTGAGCGGGTGGTGAGGATCGCCAACTCGGCGATCCACAGGTTCAGTTGTTCGAGTGGCCAGCCGAGGTCGCCCAGGGTGTTGCCGAGGCGACGCAATGTTCCGCGCAGCCCGCGCCTCCGGTTGTGCAAGGTCTCGACAACGTTCGAGGCGGCGTCGACAATGCTGAGGTCGAGTTGCTGGCCGGCGTCGACCTGGATCGCCGCCAGCCAATCGTCGAGGACCGTCCGCCAGTCGGTGCCGATGCTGACGAGACGACCACGAGATCTTCGCATGACGGGTTATCGGCACGGCGGTGGCCGCACTTGAGTCAGTCGTCGCGCGCGACGGATGCGCAGTCTGCGGTCGTCGGCGGTGAAGCAGCGACCCGTCTCGAGATCGAACCGCCAGCCGTGCAGCGTGCACACCATTTCGCCGTCGTCGATCTCGCCGAACACGCTGAGGTCGGCCTGCCGGTGAGGGCACAGCCGCTCGACGATGTAGTCGCCGAGACGGATCTCCTCGCCGGCGAGCTCGTCTCGTCTGGGGTCGAGTCGCCGCTGGGCCTCCGCCTCGGCCCGTCGCATACGTTCGGGCGAGAGCGACTTGAAGAAGTTGTAGATGTACTCGTTGAACGATCCGGATCGCCATGCCCGGAACCGGCACGACAAGAACAAGGCGTTGCTCCAGTCGACTGCCTGCTCGGCAACCACGGTCTCGACCAGTTCGCGTTGGATCTCGAAGCGGAAGGCATAGGGCTCTCCGGCGAACTCGCGCACCTCACCGTTGGGGAAGTCGATGATCACTGCGAGGTCCCCGGCCCGCAGCACGCAGCAGTCCCCGACGCCGCGCCGCAGCGTCGGCGCCATTGCCAGCAACGGTTCCCACCAGGCCTTCAGGGTGGCCAACAGGTCAGTGCTGGGTGGGTTCCAACTGCGATGCATGTCGGTGAGCCACGGCATCCAGTCGGCCTGGTAGCGGTACGAGGTAGTCGGCCTTGTGATCGAAGATCTCGTCGACGGCCTGGTCGGCGATCGGGTGTGTGACGTTGATCGCGTCGGCGGTGACATCGATGACCGTGCCGGGGATGGCCAGCACGCCGCGATGCCCAGCGGTGGCGAGGCGGCTCATGAAGCTCCGCTGATCAGGGAAGATGCTCAGCTCGTCACCGTCGATGACGTTGAACCGGAACAGTTCCGGATCGAGGAATGCCGGTGGGCCGGCGCTGGGCACCACGGCCCTGGCGCCGAGTGCTTCGACGTAGCGCATCGCCCTCGCGAACTGGCTGGTGACCTTGGCGTCGACCAACTCGCGCATGCGTTGCACCGGCTCGTCGTAGACCATCGGATACCAGATCGCCCCGCTGTACTGCAGCCAGTGCAGATCGATGGGGCCGTGGGCGCGGAGCGCGTCGAGGTCGTCGGTGCGACAGTCGTTCTGGTTGACCAGTCGAGCAGTTCCGTCGCTGACGACCAGCGCGGAGTCGCCGCCGGGGCCATCGGTGATGCTCGTCTCGACGTGGATGGCGATGCGCAGATGCGGGCCGAGCGCCAGCTCCTGGCCGTCGGTCGTGCGGATGATGTTGTCGAAACCGAATGAGCGGATCTTGTGCTCCAACTCACGGGTCGGGAACCCGGGGACCAGCACGGTGGTGTTGCGGTCGACGTGCTCGGCGAGCCACGGTTCGTCGAGATGATCGGCGTGGAGATGAGAGATGTACAGGTAGGTCGGGTGCTCGATGCGCTCCATCAACTCGGCCGGGAGCTGATCGTTGCGGGGGAACACGAACCATGATCCGAAGAACGCCGGCAGGAACCAGGGATCGCAGAGGATCGATCCGTCGACGGTGTCGATCAGAATGCCGGCGTGGCCGACGGAGGTGGCTCGCATTCGAAACGGGGGTGAGTGATCGTCGTTGATCGGGCTTCGCCGACCGGTCTCAGGCGACCGGTGTCAGGCGACCGGCGGATCGGTGAACTGCTGTCCGGCGCGCGACACGTGCTCGGTCCAGGTGCTGCCGTCCCAGTAGCGCAGCTCGAATCGGCCGGCGGGATCGGCATACCAACCAGCTGGAACCGCCGGCGTCGGTGCAGGTTCGGGTGTGACGGCAGCGGCCGGAACAGCAGCAGCGGCCGCAGCCGGGGCCGCCGCGGCCGGTTGGTACGACGATGACGGCTCGTAGCTCGGTGCGGGATCGATGACGATGGCCGCTGCCGCGGCGGCAGGCTCCGCTGCCGGACTGGCGGGCTCGGGGGCGATTGCCCAGCCAGATGGCTCGCTGACGGGTTCCGGCGTCGGCTCGGGCTCGACGACGGCGGCAAGCACGGCGAGTCACGGCTCCTCGGCCTCGGCCTCGGCCTCGACCTCGGCCTCGACCTCGACCTCGGCCTCGGCCTCGGCCTCGGTCGACTCGGCCGCACCGTTCTTTTTCGCGGCTGATGAATGCCGTGACATCGCCGCCTGTGGGGACAATGGCCACGACCGACCAGCCGTCCGCGGCCTTGGCGGTGAGCTTGGTGGCGAGAGCCGACGGATCGTAGGAGGATGCGCTGATCGATTCGAATTCCTGCATGGTCCGAGAGCGTAGTGTCCGCGACGGCCGTTGCGATCACCCCTACGTGAGAGGTTGATGAAGATCGATTGGCGGCGAACGTCAACTCGGCAGGACGAGGGCATGCACGTCGGTGTCGGCCGGCGCTCCGTCGTACACCAACCCGCCGTCGCGCAGTGCCAGCAGACGACCGACCTGCTTGACGAAGCTCAGTTCGTGGGTAGCGATCACCAGCGTCACCCCACGCCGGGACGCGGCGTCGAACATCTGCAGGAGCGCCTGCTTACCGGGCTCGTCGAGGCCGACGAACGGCTCGTCGACCAGCATGATCTTGAACGGGCGGATGAAGGCCAGCGTGATGGCCGCCTTCTGGCGCAAGCCGCGGCTGAACGTCGTCGGAATGTCGTCGCGTCGGGCACTGAGGCCGATCTGTTCGAGCAATTCCTCGGCGTGTCGTTGCCAGTCGTCGACGCCGTGCAACCGAGCCACGAACTCGAGGTGCTCCCACAGCGACAGGTCGTCGTAGAACGTCGGTGTGTCGCTGAGCCACGACAGCAACCGACGAGCCTCCTGGCTGCCCGCTGCATGTCGGCCGATCTGCACGGTGCCGTCGGTCGGGTCGAGCAGACCGGCGGCCATCTTCATCAGCGTCGTCTTGCCGCTGCCGTTGTGCCCGACGAGGGCAATCTTGGCACCGGAGTCGATCTCCAGATCGAGCGGTTCGAGCGCCGGCCGGTCGCCGTAGGTCTTGGTCAGTTGGCGAGTTGCCACTTCGGTCATGCCGGGGTGCTCCGCTGTTGCTTGGTGTAGGTCTGGCCGTCGGAGACGAACTGGCGGAATCGGCGCCGCCAGTGATCGCGCCGGCGAACCCAGTAGCCGACCAGGATGGCCAGCAGGGTTCCGCCGATGGCGCCGCGGAGCGCCCCTCCGGTTGTCGAGTTGCCGAGCCGTTCCGCTTGACGCACCATCAAGACGGTGCTCGCGGCGAGCGCACTGACAAGGATCGGGAGTCCGATACGCATTGCGCTGGAGATGCCGGCCATCTCTGGCGGCACGAACGCCTGTGCAGTTCCCTTGGTGGGATCGGGGGCGTCACGGACGATGCTGACGACCCCACCGGCGACGCCGGCGAGAACGGTTGGCAGGGCCAGGATGGCCGCCGGTGCGATCGCCCGTGTCGTGCCGAGCACCGCAACCGCGGTGGCCGCGGCGATCACCGCGAACGGTACCGAGCGCGATCGCCGGGGCGACCAGATGGCGGACCAGCAACTCGCCGCGTTCGATCGGCAAGCTGTCGGTGCGATCGGGCTGATCGATCTCCTGCGACAGTGGTTCCATGACTTCCAGACCGAGGACGAACAGCATCAACGCGGTGCCGATCAGCGCCGGTGTCGTGCCCCGCACGACCATCGCCTGGAATACACCGACCATCGCCGCGACGGCGGTCATCCGCACCAGGCGTGTCGCTGGGAAGCGGGCGACGCTGGCGATGCCGCGGCGGGGGATCGGATGTGTGATCCATCGTGGCACCGACACCCATGGATCGCCCCGGGTCTGCTCCTGGTTCAGCTGCCGGCGCAGCAGGATGACCGTGCGCAGGTCCTGCATCGTGACCGCGAATCGCAGCTGGGCGACCAGGCTGCTGCGCCGGGCCAGGGCATCGAGCGATGTCTGTTGCAGCATGCCGACGCCGGCGATCAGGACAATGAGGCCGACAACGGGCGCTGACGAGGTCGATGGGGTACTGCCGCCATCCCCACATCGCCAGGCTGCCGAACACGTTGGCCGGACCGGGGATGTGCCAGGCCAGCGCAGCGCTCTGCCATGCGACAACGGTGAGGCCGATCGATGTGGCGGTCCACAACGGCAGGCGGATGGCGTGAGCGACGAGGGCTGTGCCGGCCCACAGCAACGCGGTGGCGATGCCGAAGAAGGCGCCGCTCGCCGCCCATGCCACCGGCGTGCCGGGCAGGCGTCGTCCGGCGAGCTGGCCGACGATCGCCGCGAACGTCGCGGCGAGCGAATGCCGCGCTGCGAACTCGTTGGGTGACGGGTCGCAGCAAGGCGCGCATGCGATCGACCGGCGACAGCATGACGTAGGCAACGTCGGCGCCTTCGAGGGCCAGGGGACCACCCTGCGCACCGCTGCGTCAGCGCGGCGAGAAACGCCAACGCGGTGATCATGCCGATCAGCGCAGGGCCGTTCTCGGCGATGTTGGCCAGGGCTTGGTCCGACACACCCGTGTCACTGATGGAGCTGCTGATCCACAGCACCGTTCCGCCACCGAACAGTGCCACGAGGTACACGCGGTACGCGGCGTCGAACCATTCGATGTCGCCGAGACGGTGGTGTTTGCGTCGACGCCGCAGATCGTGGAGGACGTCGAGCGCGGTCTCACTCACCGGTGGCAGCTTCACGGTTCGGGTCGGCTGACCAACCCGACCAGCTGGCGACGTACAGCCGCGGGGTGTCGAACCCGGCGTGCTCCATGGCCAGCACGTTGAGGCATGCACTGACACCTGAGCCGCAGTAGGTGACGACGTCGCGGTTGTCGTCGACGCCGAGGTTGCCGAAGTAGTGGCGCAGATCGTCGACCGATCGCGGCACGGCGTCGGAGTCGAGCACCGCCGACCACGGGGCGCTGCTGGCGCCGGGGATGTGCCCCGGTCGCTTGTCGATCTGCGTGACGGCGCCCAGGAAGCGCTCGTGTGAGCGGGCGTCGAGCACAGCCCCGCCTGTGGCGGCGATCCGCTGGACATCGTCGGCCGTGGCCAGACGTTCGGTCGGCCAATCCGTGGCGACGAACCTGGCGGGTACCGGGGTACGGCCGGCGCCGGTCTCGATGGCACCGGTCCAGGCGCCGAGCCCACCGGCGAGCACGGTTGCGTCGCACCCGAGCATCCGCAACATCACCGCCAGTCTTCCGGCAGTCAGGCCGCCGGTGTCGTCGTAGGCGACGACGAGCGTGTCGTTGGCGATGCCGAGTGACCCCATTGCGTCGGCGAACGAGGCCGGAGCCGGCAGCGGATGACGCCCCTCGGTCGGCGGACGCTCGCCGGTCGCCAACTGACGGTCGAGGTCGACCCAAACGGCACCGGCGATGTGGTCGGCCTCGAACGCGGCAAGCCCGTCGCGACCGTCGAGGTACCAACGCACGTCGGCGAGCACAGCTTCGGGATGCGCATCGACGAACTCGGCGTCGACGAACGGTGGGATCATTGAATGTCTCGTTCTGCTAGGGCAGTTGCCTGGGCGATCACATCGCGTAGTGGACGGCCGAGTGCCTGCCGCGGCCGCCGCAGCATCGTCGTACTCGATCTTGACCCGCCCGAGCGCCACCTTGGCGCGCACGATGTGACCGTCGATGATCACCTCGCGCTCGCTGCGATGCTGCGGCCAGCGGCGCATCTCGGTGCCGCGCAGACCGAGCGAGCCTGTCTCGCGCAGCATCAGGGCTCCGATCAGCGGCGCCGCGGCGGGGTCGCACAACGCATGCACGGTGTGCGCCGGGCGGCCCTTCTTCATCACGATCGGCGTCGCCCAGGCGTCGTGTGCGCCGGCCGCGATCAGAGCGGCGATGGTGTGGGCGATCACCTCACCGGTGGCGTCGTCGACGTTGGTTTCCAGCAGTTGCACCGGCTGTCCGGGCTGCGGCAAGGCGCTCGGTGAGACCGCGTCACCGATCACGACCTGCACGACATTGGGCCGGCCGGGAATGTCGGCGGCGCCGGCCCCGTAGCCGACGGAGGTGACGTTGAACGCCGGCATCGGGCCGAACTCGTCGGCCAACGCGCACATCAGCGCCACACCGGTGGGCGTTGCCAGCTCTTTGCGGTCGTCGATGCCGCGGCTCGGCGCGTTGCGACGGGCGAGCAGTTCGGTGACGGCCGGCGCTGGATTGGGGAGCTGACCGTGGGCGGCCAGCACGGTGCCTTCGCCCACCGTGATCGAGCTGCAGACGATGCGATCGATGCCGAGCGATTCCAATGCCGCGCAGGTGGCGACGATGTCGATGATGGCGTCGATCGACCCGACTTCGTGGAACTCGACATCGTCGGCAGGCATGCGATGCATCGCTCCCTCCACATCGGCGAGCATGCGAAACGTCCTGTGGGCACGCTCGCCGAACTCGTTCCGGAAGATCGGCGGCGTCGATCAATTCGCGGATCACCCGGTAGCTGCGGTGGCGAGGATGACGGTGGTCATGATCACCGTCATCATCGTCGTGATCGTCGTCGATCACGACGACGTGGGCCCGGGTGGCGGCGATCCCGCAGCGCATCACGTCGTCGAATGTCAATGCGTATCCGTCGAGATCGAGCCGCCCGATGACTTCGGCGATCATCAACGGTTCGGCTCCTGCGTCGACCAGAGCCGCCATGGTCATGTCACCGGCAGTGCCGGCGAAGCAGTGGAACCACGCGGTTCGTGTCACTGCATCATTCTGGCGATCGCGCACGCTGCTCCAAACCCGTTGTCGATTCCGACCACCGTGACACCACTGGCGCACGACGCATGCATCGCCAGCAGCGCGGTGATGCCGTCGAGGCTTGCCCCGTAGCCAACGCTGCTCGGCACTGCGACCACCGGTCCGCTGGTGAGTCCGCCGATCACGCTGGCCAGGGCACCCTCCATGCCTGCCACCACGACCACTGCATCGGCGGTGGTGATGCGGTCGACGTGGGCGAGAAGTCGGTGCAGCCCGGACACGCCGATGTCGGTCAGCCGATCGGGTTCGAAGCCGTAGGCCCGCAGAGTGAGCACGCATTCGTCGACGATCGGTCCGTCGCTGGTGCCGGCGCTGGCAACCAGCACCCGGGCACGGCGATGCGCCGCCGGACGGCGCCACAGAACGGCGCCGGTCGCCTGCTCACCGGGGCCATAGGCGGCGCGCGCGGCGTCAAGTTGTGCCGCGTCGGCTCGGGTCAGCAGCACCGGGCCGACACCGTTGGCCAGTAGTTCGCCGACGATGGCGACGCACTGCTCGACGGTCTTGCCTCTGCCGTAGATCGCCTCGGGCATGCCCTGTCGTAGAGCACGATGGTGGTCGACGAGGGAATCGCCGACCTCGGCGAACGGCAGACGGCGCAGTTGCTCGACGGCGGTGTCGGGGTCGACGGTGCCCGCGCGGACGTCTTCGATCAGTTTTCGCAGCGCGGCTTCGTCCACCCGACCATTGTGGCGGTGATCAGCTCCCGGTATCGAGTGCGTCGAGAAATGCCTGGCCGGGGATCCGCAGAATGTGACCGGCCGAGGTGCACCGAACGGTCGCGGTGCGGGGCACGTCGTAGAGCACGCTCAGTTCACCGAACGCGTCGCCGGCCTGAATGGCGCGGATGTAGTCGGGGGTCTGGCCGAGATGGCTGATCAACACCTCGAAGCTGCCGTCGACGACGAAGAAGACGTCGTCACCGTGCTCCCCCTGGCGAATCACCGTGTCGCCGGCTGCTACCGCCTCGCGTTGAGTTGCGTCGGCCAATGTCCGTAGCCCGGCGGGTTTGACGAATCGCAGCGAAGGAATCGTTCCGAGCAGAGCGGCGACGGAATGCGCTGGATGGGCGACCATTGCCGCACCGTGCGCATCCGACATCAGCTCGACGCGCGGCTTGGCGAATGCCGAGCGCACCTGGCTGTACCAGGTGCGGGCGACGATAGCGCTGCCGGTCATACTGGTGCCGGTGAACTTCGTGACGGTGGGGCTCTCGGTGTTGCCGTTCATATCGCTCGATAGTGGAGAGCGCGGACCAATAGCCTGTGATACGTGATTGACCCCTCCAGCCGTGTCGGCTTTCTCGGACCGCTCGGCACCTTCACCGAGCAGGCGCTGAAGTCGCAGCGCGACCTTGCTGAAGCCGAGCACGTGCTGTACCGGACCATGCCGGATGTGCTCGATGGGGTCGAGGCCGGTGAGATCGATTTCGGTTTCGTGGCCATCGAGAACTCGATCGAGGGAACTGTCAACCTGACGCAGGACGAGCTGGCGTTCAGCCACGACCTGCTGATCCAGCGCGAGGTGGTGCTCGACATCGAGCACTGTCTGTTGGCCAAGTCGGGAACGACTCTCGCCGACGTGAAGACTGTGCTGTCGATCCCCGTCGCCACCGCGCAGTGCCACGCATACGTGCGAACCGTGTTGCCGCTGGCCGAATTACGGGCGGCCAACTCGACGGCCGAGGCGGCGCGCACGGTCAGCGAAGAGGCCGGGCCCGGTCTGGCGGCCATCGCCCCGCGGATCGCCGGCGACGTCTACGGCCTGGCGGTCCTGGCCGACGACATCGCCGATCACCCTGGCAACCAGACCCGCTTCGTGCTGGTCGCCCGCCGCGGCGTGCCGGCTCGCACCGGTCACGACCGCACCGGTCTGGTGATCTACCAGCGTGCCGACGAACCTGGCAGCCTGATCTCGATCCTGCAGGAGTTCGCGGCGCGGCGCATCAACCTGTCGAACCTGTTGTCGAGGCCGACCAAGGACGGCGGCCTCGGCGACTACTGCTTCGTGGTCTATGCCGACGGCCACATCGCCGACGAACTGGTGGCCGATGCCGTGCGATCGCTGCGCGCCAAGCAGGGCAAGGTCAAGTTCCTCGGCTCGTACCCGGCCGCCGGCGAGCATGCCCACAGCGCCCGCGAGCACGCCGACAGTCGATGGCGTGAAGCCGACGACTGGGTCGAGTCCCTCCGGGATCAGATCCGCTGACCCGTCCGGGTGTTTCGGGCCTCCCCGGGGCGCTTTCCAACACTCGGACGCGATCTGCTAGCAAAGGTTTCATGGACAGCTTCGATGTCATAGTCCTGGGGACCGGCGCGTCGGGTCTCACCGCCGCGGTCACTGCTGCGGGTCACGGTGTCACGGTCGGGTTGTTCGAGAAGGGAGACGAGATCGGCGGCACCTCGGCCAGGTCGGGCGGGATGATCTGGATCCCGTGCAATCACCAGATGAGTGAGTTCGGTCTCACCGATTCGCGCGAAGAGGCGTTGACGTATCTGCACTCGCTGTCGCACGGGATGATCATCGACGAGCTCGCCGAGGCCTTTGTCGACGGCGGCCCGGAGATGCTGCGCTGGCTGGAGGACAACACGCCTGTCAGCTTCGGTGTCGTCGAGGGCTTTCCCGACTATCACCCCGAACATCCCGGCGGCAAGACCGGGGGCGGTCGGTCGTTGGAGTGCCCGTTGTTCCCGTTCGGCGAGCTCGGGCCGTGGGCCGACCGGGTGGTGCAGGGCTATCAGATGGGCAAGCACCTGGTGATGAACGAAACCACCCTCGGCAAGGGCACCACCGACCAGATCGATCCTGTCGAGGCCGCCCGCCGGCAGGAGGGTGATCTTCGTGGATGTGGCCAGGCGCTGATCGGTCGGCTGTTGAAGGGCTGCCTCGATCGGGCGATCCAGCCTCATGTCGGGCACCGTGCCGTACGTCTCCTGGTCGACGAGGGTCGGGTGACCGGCGTCGAGTTCGAGATCGGCGACGAGATCCGGCGCGTCGAGGCCCGGAAGGGTGTGGTGTTGGCGACCGGTGGGTTCGATTGGGATCCGGAGTTGGTGCGCAGTTTCATCCGCGGGCCGCTGGAGCGCAGCGTCGCGATCGAGACCAACACGGGCGACGGGCTGAAGATGGCGATGCGCATCGGTGCTGCGCTCGGCAACATGCGCGAGGCGTGGTGGGTTCCGATCATGGACGTCTCCGACGACGATGGTCCGTCACTGCCGTGGCTGGTCAACCGCGAGCGGACCCGTCCGCGGTCGATCATCGTCAACCGGTCGGGACGGCGATTCACCAACGAAGCGGTCAACTACAACGCCTTCGGCACAGCCTTCCACGCGATGGACACGACCAGCTTCGAGTACACCAACATGCCGTCGTGGCTGCTGTTCGACCAGTTGTATGCCACGCAGTACGGCCTCGCCGGAAGGTTCCGCGGCGAAGGCCCGGTGCCATCGTGGATCGTGCATGCGCCGACTCTGGCTGCGCTCGGCGAACAACTCGGGATGCCGGCCGGAGCGCTCGACGACACCGTCGCACGATGGAATGCCATCTGCGCCGACGGCGATGATCCTGACTTCGGCCGTGGCCGCAGCGTCAACGACCGTTGGTGGGGCGACGCCCAGCGCCAGGGGGTCGAGGCCACACTCGGCCCGATCGACACAGGTCCGTTCTACGCCGTCGAGTTGCATCCCGGCGCCCTCGGGACGAAGGGCGGGCCGCGCACCACCGCCGACGCACAAGTCATCGATGTCGACGGGATCCCGATCGGTGGTCTGTACGCCGCAGGCAACGTGATGGCCTCGGCGATGGGCATGACGTACGGCGGTGGCGGCGGAACCCTTGCTCCCGGCATGGTGTTCGGCTTCCTGGCCGGCCGTCACGCGGCGACGACCTGACTACTCACGTCACTACGACCAGCGTGGCTCGCTAACCTCGAAGCCGGAACGGTGGCAGAGCGGCCAAATGCATCCGCCTTGAAAGCGGAAGGGTGTCAAAGCCCCGGGGGTTCAAATCCCTCCCGTTCCGCCGATGTTGCACCTCGAAAACTGCAAATGGGCCCCTCCGTGGAGGGGCCCATTTGTTTGGTGGAGATTGTCTGTGTGTGTCAGACCGTCTGTGGCTTGGCCGGTGTGTCGTTGAGCATCGACTCCGGGATGGTGTCGGGGACGTTGACCTTGCTCTTCTTGCGGGTGTCCCAGATGAAGGCGGCGCCCATCACCGTGCAGACCACGCCGAGTCCGGCGAGTAGTGCGGCGATGCCGAGGGCCAGCTGCAAGGCGCTGTGTGTTGCTGCGCCGACGCCGAGTTCGGCGACGAGGGCGTGAGCGGTGCCGCTCCAGGCCATGTCACGAGCCTTTGCCTGTACCGGGATCGAGCGATCGAAGCCGGTCCAGTAGCGACCGTCGACCTTGAATTCGCAGGTCACACCGTCGGCCGGGAATGGCTGGGGAACTGCGACCATTTCGCCGTTGCAGTCGTACTCGGTGGCAACCGTGCCGTCGTCACCGGTCAGGTCGGACTCGGTCAGCGTCACGTTCTGGGTGCCGTCCAGGGTGTGGTGGGAGATCGTCGCCATCTGGTACATGAACTCGGTGGCGGTGTTGACGAGTGGATCGTTGGGATCCAGATCGGAGTTGACGACGGGGAACTTCCAGTCGTCCTTGAGCAAGACCATGATCGCGTCGGCGCCGGCGGTCTCACCGCGGTCGACGAGTTGGCCCTGATCGTTGTAGCTGAGCTGGACGTTCTGGGCCTCGCTGAACGCCTGAAGGGAGTCATATCCGCCCTGAGCCTTGCTATAGGCGACACCTGCTCCCACGAAGTAACCGATTCCGACGACGATCAGGAAGATCCCGAGCAGTCCCATTGGCTTCTTGAACATGACAACCCCTTCATTTGGATTTCGAATCATTTTGGATGTGAAGGATTCGTGAAATCATTCACGGATTCTGGTACCCAATGGTGCTTGGTGCTGAGACATGCTGTTAGGGGATTTGGTCCTCCCTACCCGGGACCCATCGGTTGTATGTCACCCACGACCGGGACCTTTGGCAGGGTCTCCTCGACCGAGCCGGCGTAGGGATGGTTCGACCGACGCGTGGCATGATGCTCCTGGGCTTGGACCAAGGGGGCAGCAGCTCATGACCACGACATTTCCTGTGCAGCCGGAACAACTCACCAACGAGTGGTTGACCACTGCGTTGACGAACGCCGGCGTGCTCGACGCCGGTCGGTCTGTCACCGAATTCACGATCACCAACGTCGGGGCCGGCATCGGCCTGCTCGGCCTGGTGGTGCGAGTGCACCTCGTCTACGACGGCAGTGGCTCGGCTCCGGGACCAGAGTCGATCGTGATCAAGTTCGCCACGCCCGTCGATGCCAATCGCGCCATCGCCATGAACACCCGCATGTACGAGCGTGAGGTGACGTTCTTCAACAGCGTTGCGCCATCGATCGACGTTCCGATGCCGGCGTGCTACTTCGCCGCGATCGACAACGCGACGGGTCACAACATCGTTGCCCTCGAAGACCTGAAGGCCTATCGAGCCGGTGACCAGGTGGACGGTATCGGTCCCGACGACGCCAGGTTGATCATCGATGCGATCGTGCCGCTGCACGCGAAATTCTGGGGACGTACTGACCAGCCGCTGCTGGAGAACCAGATGCGCATCGACACGTCGTACCTTCACGCCTTCATGCCCAGTGTCGAGGCCACGTGGCAGAACGGCGTCGCCATGTTCCCCCATGTCATCGCTCCCGATGTGCTCCCCGAGGTCGGCAGGTATGTCGAGACGCTGCGCGACGTGATGCGGCTGATGGGCCGGCGCACCCAAACCGTGGTGCACGGCGATGTTCGGCTCGACAACGTGATGTTCGGCGAAGGTCCGCACCAGCATCCGGTGATGCTGATCGACTGGCAGGCGGTCATGGTGTCGAACCCGGCCCACGACGTCTCGTACTTGCTGAGCCAGAGCATCGACGTCGACGTGCGCCGCGCCCACGAGCAGGAACTGATCGAGCACTACTACTCAGGGCTGGTGAGCCACGGCGTCACCGGCTACACGCTGGAGCAGTGCTTCGACGACTACGACGTCGGCATCTTGTTCCTGTTCTCGTACCCGCTCATCATCGGTGGTTTCTGCGACATGGAAAGCCGCCGTGCAGTGCAGCTTGCCGAGGCGGTCCTGAGTCGATCGTCGGCTGCTGTCAGCGATCGAAACCTGCTCCGCCTGATCGACGGCTGAACCCGTCGCCACGGAGCTTTGTCGCTCGGGACATGCTCAGCCTGTTGAGAGCGACAAAGTTCATTCAGCCGGCGAACCAGCCGTTGACATCGGCGAGTAGGTGGGCATCGACCGAGGAGTACAGACAGATGTCACCGTCCGGTGACACCGGCGCGATCACTGCGTTCGGTGCGATCTCGCTGGTGACGTAGTTGAGGCTCGACGTCAGCGGACGCTCGCCGCACGGATAGACCGTCACGAAACCCGGGCCGACCGCTTCGAGCACCGTCACGTTCAGCGAAACTGCGCCCACCCCGGATGCCGGCACGCCAGCCAAATCGGCGACCCTCACCATCAGCACGTTCGCTCCGCCGTAGTACTGCTGGCTCACTCCAACCGAGCCCTGCGGCTCGTCGGGACGGGTGTCGAAGACACGGACCGGAGGCAGCGCGATGAACTCCGGTCCGTCGGCGAACCAGCCGTTGACATCGGCGACCAGACCGGCGTCGACCGACGAGTAGAAGCAGACCTCGCCGTCCCTTGACACCGGTGCGATGACAGCGTTCGGTGTGATCTCGTCGATCACGTAGTTGAGGCTCGACGTCAGCGGACGCTCGCCGCACGGGTATACGGTGACGAACCCTGAACCAACAGGGTCGACGACTGTCACGTTCAGCGATACAGCGTCGACCCCGGATGTCGGGACGCCGGCGGACCCGGTGATCTTGACCCTCAAGTCCCCGTAGGCCCGCTTGGTCACGGTCACCGCGCCCTGGACCTCGTCGAGCCGGGTGTCGAAGACGCGCGCCGGAGACAAGGCGGTGAACGCCGATCCGTCGGCGAACCAACCGTTGATGTCGGCGATCACGTGGGTGTCGACCGAGGAGAACACGCAGATCTCACCGTTGGGCGAGAGCGGTGCGATCACGGCGTTCGGAACGATCTGCCCGGCGACGAAGTTGAGGCTCGATGTCGATGGGCGATCGCCGCACGGGTACACCGTGACGAATCCTGGATCGACCGGGTCGACGACGGTGACGTTCAACGACACCGCACTCACTCCGGACAGCGGCACCCCTGCGATCCCTGGGATCTTCAGCGTCAACACGTTCGGCCCTCCGTAGCGTGCCTTGATCACGGGCACGACGCCTTGTGGTGCGTCGGGGCGGGTGTCGAAGAGCCGAACCGGATCCAGAGCGGTGAAACCGGTAGTCGACGGTGGCACGAGCGCCGGCGACGATGTTCCGGAGCTCGACGTCGTCAAGGGCTCCGAGGGCGTGCTCATCGGCCCCGCGCCTGCAGCGTTGACCGCCGCGACCTGGAACTCGTAGCTCGTCTCATTCGCCAGACCGGTGACTATCGCTGCGGTTGCGGCGGATGGGCCGTCGGCGAATGTCGACCACGAGCCTCCTACCGGCCGGTACTGGACCACGAAGTCGAGGACCGGCAAGCCGACGTCGAACCACGGCGCGATCCACCACAACGACACGTGAGCGTTGCCCGCCGCGCCGTCCACCCGCCGAGGCGCATCCGGAGGTGTCATCGCTGTCGGCGTGAGGTGGACGAGTTTGTTCGGGTCGCCGCTGCGGATTGCGTGAACTGCGCCGGCCGTGGACGCTGCATCGAGTGCCGCCCACACCTGGGCCGGCGAATCCGACGGTCGCGCCTGTAGGAGCCGGGCCACCGTGCCCGACACGTGTGGCGCCGCCATCGACGTACCGCTGATCGTGGCCGAGGAGGTGTTGCTGGTCTTCCACGCGGACAGGACGCTCGAGCCCGGAGCGAACAGATCGAGGCATGGTCCATAGTTCGAGTAGGCGGCCACACTGTCGTCGATCTGGGTTGCCCCGACGGTGATTGCCGCCGGGACCCGGGCCGGGCTGTAGTTGCAGGCATTGGAAGCATCGTTTCCTGCGGCGACCACGACCGTGAGACCGTCGGCGATCGCGGCATTGACCGCTGCGTCGAATGCCGGAGACACAACACCGCCGAGACTCATGTTGACCACCGCCGGCGCGCCGGCGACGTGGTCCTTGACGATCCAGTCGAGACCGATGATGACGCTGGAAGCGGTGGTGACGCCGTTACAGGTGAACACCTTCATGGGAACCAGCTGCACCGACTTCGCGACGCCGTACGTCGTACCGCCGATGGTCCCGGCGACGTGAGTGCCGTGACCATTGCAGTCCTCGATGCCCGTGCCGTCGCCCCAGTCGATGAACGCCCCGCGAGCGATTCTTCCGGCGAACTCGTTGTGCGTGCTGCGGATGCCGGTATCGACGATGTACGCGGTGACGCCGTTCCCGGTCGTCCCATAGGCGTAGTTGTTGCTCAGTGGCAACCCGATCTGATCGAGCCGGTCGAGACCCCATGGCGGATTGATCTGGTCGCCGGCAATCGCCACTGCCGTGTCCCGCTCGATCGCCGTGACGTCCGGATCGTTCTGCAACCGCCTCACATCGTCGCCCGAAAGCGTGGCGACGAATCCGTTGAGAGCACCGGTCATGACCGCATCGACCTCACCGCCGCTCGCTGACGTGTCGGCCACGGCAGCCGAGAGCGCGCTCCTGGTCCTCAACCGGACGATGTATCGCGGCGATGGCCCTGCCGTGGTGGCACTCGAACTATTCGGTGAACCCAACGACACGAACTGCGGCGCCGCCGTCGTTGCCGGATCTCGGGCGTTCACCGAACCCGCCTCGGCGGCGAGGGCCGGCCCGATGAGGATGGCGGACAAGCACACCACGGCGGTCATCAACATGCATCGCCTCGCACCCGAGGCGAGCATGTGCAACGAGGAGAATGGAAGGCCGTTGGGCCTCCGGTCACCCCTCATTGCCCACCACTTCCTCTCAGGGAGGCGAAGGCCCTGCTCGCGAGGACCACCTCGACCTCATGATGAGCCGATCCGACCACTCCCACGGGGGCCCTTTGGCACTAATCCGACCGGCAATCGGCCCGCTTTTAGTGGTCACTCGAACGCTATTCGTGGTGGCCGTTCACTCTGCGATCACCAAGCCCTGGCGGCTCGGACCTAGTGTCTCCGTTCATGCCATACGTCGCCGACCCCGCACGCTACGAGTCGATGGTGTACCGCCGTTGCGGCCGCAGCGGTCTGCTGCTGCCGGCCATCTCTCTCGGGCTGTGGCACAACTTCGGCGACGACCGATCCTGGGCGACGCAACGTGAGATCTGCAGGCGGGCCTTCGACCTCGGCGTGACACATTTCGATCTGGCGAACAACTACGGACCGCCGTACGGCGCCGCCGAGACCAACTTCGGACGCATCCTGGCCGCAGACTTCGCCGGTTATCGCGACGAGCTGGTGATCTCGACGAAGGCCGGCTACGACATGTGGCCGGGCCCCTACGGCGATCTCGGCTCCCGCAAGTACCTGCTCGCATCGCTGGATCAGTCGCTCGCCCGGATGGGGTTGGACTACGTCGACATCTTCTACTCGCACCGCCTCGACCCCGACACACCGATGGAAGAGACGATGGGCGCGCTCGCAACGGCGGTTCAGCAGGGCAAGGCCTTGTACGTCGGCATCTCGTCGTACTCGTCGGATCGCACGCGCGAGGCCGCCCGGCTGCTGGCCGAGCACAAGGTTCCTTTGCTGATCCACCAGCCGTCCTATTCGATGCTCAACCGCTGGACCGAGGGTGACCATCTCCTCAACACGCTCGACGAACTGGGCGCCGGATGCATCGCCTTCTCCCCCCTCGCCCAGGGCCTCCTCACCGACCGCTACCTGCACGGCATTCCACCCGACTCGCGCGCCGCCACCGGGGGAGCGTTGCAGGCCGACTCGATCACCGCGGAGCGCCTCGCCCAGGTCCGTACTCTGGGCGAGATCGCCGCGCGTCGTGGCCAGTCGCTTGCTCAACTGGCGCTGGTTTGGGCGCTCCGCGACCCGCGGATGACGTCGCTGGTGATCGGGGCGAGCAGCATCAAACAACTCGACGACAACATCGCCGCTCTCGGCAACATGTCACTGAACGCCGACGAGCTGGCAGAGATCGATCAGTACGCAACCGACGCCGGGATCAATCTCTGGAAGCGTTCCAGCGACCAGTGACCTCCTCGGTAGGGTACCGACATCGCCGAGCCCGGCCGAACCCATCGGAGCTGCACCATGCCGAACGATGTCCCCGCCACGATGCGACAGATCCGATCCTTGATCACGAACGATGGCAAGTTGGAGTTGTCTCTCGCGTCCGTCGACATTCCTGCGCCGCAACCTCACGAGGTGCTCGTACGGATCGAGGCCGCGCCGATCAATCCGTCCGATCTGGGGCTCCTGCTGTCCACCGCCGATCTCGAGACGGCCACCGCGTCCGGCACCGCCGACAACCCGGTCGTCACGGCGGCCATCCCACCGCAGACACTCCGTGGTCTCGCGGCACGCGTAGGTCAGTCGATGCCCGTCGGCAACGAGGGCGCGGGCATCGTCGTGGCCGCCGGCTCGTCCGACGAGGCGCAAGCACTCGTCGGTTGCACTGTCGCAATCATCGGCGGTGCAACGTACGCGGAGTACCGCTGCTTGCCCGCCGCAATGTGCCTGGCCTTGCCCGATGGAACCGAACCAGCGCAAGGTGCTTCGTGCTTCGTCAACCCGCTCACTGCGCTCGGCATGGTCGAGACGATGAGAATGGAAGGTCATCGTGCACTCGTCCACACTGCCGCGGCGTCGAACCTCGGGCAGATGCTCTTGCGGATCTGTCTCGCCGACGGGATTCCCCTGGTCAACATCGTTCGCCGGCCCGAACAGCAGGAGCTACTGCAGGGCCTCGGTGCTGCGCACGTGTGTGACTCCTCGTCTCCGACGTTCATGGCGGATCTCACCCAAGCGCTCATCGACACCGGCGCGACCATCGCCTTCGACGCGATCGGCGGTGGACGCCTGGCCGGCCAGATCCTGGCCTGCATGGAGGCGGCAATCAACGCGTCCGCCTCCGGGTACGCCAGGTACGGATCGGACGTGCACAAGCAGGTCTACATCTACGGCGCGCTCGACCGGAGCGCGACGGAGTTCACCCGCAACTTCGGAATGGCATGGTCGGTCGGTGGTTGGCTGCTGACCCCGTTCCTCGGCAAGCTCGGCCAGGCCGGCGTCGATCGGCTGCGCGAGCGGGTGGTCGCCGAACTGACCACCACCTTTGCCAGTCATTACACCGACGAGCTGTCGCTTGCCGGTGCGTTGAGCCTCGACGCGATCGCCGTCTACGCCCGGCAGGCAACAGGGCAGAAGTTCCTCATCCGGCCGTCGATCTGATCACGCCTGTCGCGGCGAGATGCGTGGCAGGCTTTCGGGATGGACATCACCGAGTTCTCGGCCGCGCAGCTCTCGGAGGCCATTCATGGCGGTGAGGTGTCATGCCGCGAGGTGATGATCGCGTACCTCGATCGCATCGACGAGCACAACCCGGCGGTGAACGCGATCGTCAGCCTGCGCGACCGCGACGAGTTGCTCGCCGAGGCCGCGGAGTGCGACCTCGAACTGGCCCATGATCTGTCCCGCGGCTGGATGCACGGCATGCCGCAAGCTGTGAAAGACCTCGCCGAGACCAAAGGGCTCCGTACGACCAAAGGCTCGCGCCTGCTCGAACGGTTCGTTCCGGACTTCGACTGCCTGATGGTGGCGCGCATGAAAGACGCTGGGTGCGTCGTCATCGGCAAGACCAACGTGCCCGAATTCGGGCTCGGCTCGCACACCTTCAACGACGTGTTCGGCACCACTCGAAACCCGTTCGACCTGACCCGGACCGCCGGCGGCAGCAGCGGCGGCGCAGCAGTAGCCCTGGCCACGCACATGCTGCCGGTCGCCGACGGCAGCGACTACATGGGCTCGTTGCGCAATCCGGCGGCGTGGAACAACGTGTTCGGGTTCCGCCCGAGCCAAGGTCGGGTGCCTGGCTGGCCGGAGCGTGATAGCTATCTTGCCCAGCTCGTCACCGAGGGTCCGATGGGTCGCACCGTCCTCGACGTTGCCATGCTGCTCGGTACCCAGGCCGGCTATGACGCGAGGGTGCCACTGTCGTTGTCGGGCCGCCTCGACGAGTTCGCGACCGTGGCGCTGGCTCGTCGAGAGCTGGAGCACCGACCCCCTGGAGCGAGGGTGGGATGGCTCGGCGATCTCGACGGACATCTGGCGGTGGAACCCGGCATCCTCGAGCATTGCACCGACGCGCTGGTGCGGATGGAGTCGTTCGGGTGCACGGTGGACCCCGCGGCCTTCGGGGTCTCAGCCGAGCGCGTCTGGGAGGCGTGGTTGGTGTGGCGACATGTCCTGGTGTCGGCCAACCTCTCGCCGTTGCTCACCGATCCCACTCGGCGCGAATTGATGAAACCGGAGGCGCTGTGGGAGATCGACCACAGTCGGCACATCGAGGCGTCGCAGTTGAGCCAGGCCTCCGTCGATCGCACGGTCTTCTTCTCCAAGATCACCGCGCTGTTCGATCACTTCGACGTGCTCGCTCTCCCGAGCGCACAGGTGTGGCCGTTCGAGGCGTCGGAGCGGTGGCCGCGTCGCATAGGTGACCGCGAGATGGACACCTACCACCGGTGGATGGAGGTCACGTCGTATGCCACCTTCGCCGGTCTCCCTGCCATCAGCGTGCCGGTGGGTTTCGACGGGCGTGGATTGCCGATGGGCATGCAGCTGATCGGGCGTCCGCGCGGCGACGTCGAACTGCTTCGGCTCGCTCACGCCTACGAGTCAACGCTGGACCGATGATCGCGCAGCTTCCGGTCGAGGCGACCTACTTCGCCAGTACCTATCGCAGCGCATCCGACCGGGTTCGCCACCTGAACACGAAGCTCGACGACCTAACGCGACAGTGCCCCCGCACGTGGCGGGGGCACTGGTCGGAGGGGAGGGGTTCTGCTACTGGGTGGCGATCGCTCCCAGCACGTCGAGTCGCGCTGCCCGGCGGGCCGGCAGCACCGCCGCGGCCACGCCGGCGACCGCTGCGATCACCGCGACGACCACCATTGAGCCGGTCGGCACGACGAAGGTCTTGAACCCTTGGTCGGCCAGGGCGTGGACGATGCTCCAGCCGAAGAACAGCCCGATCGACAGACCCATCGCCGTGCCGAACAGGGCGATGATCATCGATTCCCAGCGCACGGTGGCCCGCAGCTGACCGCGGGTCATGCCGATTGCCCGCAACAGGCCCAGTTCCCTGGTGCGCTCGAAGATCGAGAGCGCCAAGGTGTTGGTGATCCCGATCAGCGCGATCACGATCGCCAACGCCAGCAAGGCGTAGATGAGGTTCAGCAACGTATCGATGCCGCTGGCCTTCGCCTTCTTGAAGTCTGCGTGGTCCATCACCTCTACGCTCGGGTAAGTGGCCGCTGCTTCGTCCAGGATCGTCCGAGCTGCCGCAGCATCGATCGCGGCGGCGTCACGAACGTAGATCTTGGCATCGAGCGGGTCGATTCCGAATGTATCGAGCACGGCATGGTCGATGAAGACCGGTCCGGTCCACGTGCCGTCGCCGTAGATCGCCTCGACGGTCAACGTCGTGGTGCCTTGGGCGAAGGAGACCGGCACGGTCGAGCCGAGTGTCCAACCGTGCGCGGCCGCGTAGTCGTCGTCGACAGCGATTCCGTCGGCACCCAGCGTTGCGAGGTCGCCCTGCTGGGGTTCGACGTCGAAGACCGACGCGACCGTGGCGCTGTCCCAGCTGGTGATGTCGGTCACCGTGCCGTCGATCTCGGCCGCCGTGAAGCGGGTCGCCGTGACGGCGCTGAACTCCGGCCGGCCGGCGAGGTCGGTGGCCAGCGTGTGGCTGACGCCACCGACGCCGTACGTACCGGTGTCGAGGACATAGTCTCCGCGGAAGTCACGATCGATGGACCCGTTGATCGAAGCCTTGGCAGAGGCCGCGAAAGTCATGATGAACCCGACCAGCGCGACACCGATCATGAGAGCGGCAGCAGTGGATGCTGTCCGCTTGGGTGTCCTCATCGCGTTCTCGCGACCCAGCCTGCCGCTGACCCCGCCGAAGCGTGCCATCGGCGCACCGATCAAGCGTGCGACCGGGCGGGCCAGTACCGGCGCCAGGACGGCGACGGCGACGAACATCACCAGTGCCCCCAGCCCGACCAGGGCGATCGCCCCACCGCTCAAACCGGCGGTCAGCGAACCGATGCCTGCGGCCAGGATCACACTGCCGATGACCATTCGCCGATGGGAGCTCGCGGCGCGGTCGATGGCGACTGCCCGCATGGCGGCGACCGGTGGAACCCGGCCGGCCCGCCGAGCCGGGATGAGCGCCGAGGCGACTGTCACGATGGTGCCGACAGCGAGGCAGATCAGGACCGTGCTCAGCTCGACTACGACCGAACCGGCAGGGATGTCGATGCCGAACGCCGCCAGCAACATCTTCAGCAGCTTGGCCACTCCGATGCCGGCACCAACGCCGGCGAGCGAGGCGATGAGGCCGACGACCGTTGCCTCGCCGAGCACCGAGCGAGTCACCTGACGATTGCTTGCGCCGAGCGCACGCAGCAGTGCCATCTCCTTCTGGCGCTGGGCGACGATGATCGAGAAGGTGTTGAAGATGATGAACGCACCGACGAAGAGGGCGATGACGGCGAAGACCATCAGGAACGTGTTGAAGAAGGCCATGCCGTCCTTGACGTCCCCTTGTGTCTCGGCGGTGATCTGGTCTCCCGTCAGGACCTCCGCACCAGATGGGAGGACCTTGGCGATGCTCTCGTTGACCTGCTGCTGCGATACCCCGTCGGCGGCGACGACGGCGACACCGTCGACCTGACCGGGCTCGGCCACGAGTGCTTGGGCGGTCGCGGCGTCGAACAGCACCGCGGATGCGCCACCCATCGAGTCGGCGTCACCGAACGTGGCGATGCCGCTGACCGTGAACTGTTGGGCGCCGCGCTTGGTGAGCACGGTCGTGACGTCGTTCACGTGGATGTCAGCAGTCTTCGCCGAATGTCGATCGATGACGACCTCGTCGGGTCGGCTCGGGGCATGACCTTCGGCGATGCGGTACGGGTTGAGCTCGGCGACCGTCGTCCAGCTCTCACCGAATGTCGGCGCTCCCTCACCGGGATTGCCCACCGGTTCGCCGGCCTCATCGACCAGTTGTGCATACCCGCTGACCTTGCCTTCGGCAGCGGCGACTCCGTCGACATGATTGATCGTGTCGACGATCGAGGCGTCGAGTCGGGGGCGCTGGGCGCCGAACTCGGCGTCGATCTCGGAGACCCCGCGCACGTAGGCATCGGTGCCCGCGTAGCCGTCCGCGAACAGACCGTCGAACGTCTTGGAAATGGTGGCGGTCAGCACCAAAGTGCCCGCCATGAAGGCGACGCCGAGCATCACTGCGATGGCCGTCGTCAGCAGCCGCAGCTTCTTGGCTGCCAGCTCTCGTAGGGTGAGGTGAAACATGACGATTAGTTCCGTTCTGCGTTGAGGTGGTCGGCGTTGAACTGGTCTGCGTTGGATTGGTCTGGGCTGGTGTGATTCGGGTGGGGTTGGCCGAGTTGCTTGATCCGGTCGAGGACCAGGTCGGCGGTGGGGTCGGCCATGTCGTCGACGATCCGGCCATCGGCCAGGAACAGCGCCCGGTCTGCGTACGAGGCGGCCACGGAGTCGTGGGTGACCATCACGATCGTCTGGCCCATCTCGCGGACCGCGCGGCGCATGAACGAGAGGATCTCGGCGCCTGTGTGCGAGTCGAGGTTGCCCGTCGGCTCGTCGGCGAAGATGATCTCCGGTCGGCTGGCAAGGGCACGGGCGACTGCGACGCGCTGCTGCTGACCGCCGGAGAGCTCCGACGGACGATGCCGGAGACGGCTACCGAGGCCGACAGTGTCGACGACCGATTCGAGCCAATCGCGGTCGGGCTTGCGGCCGGCCAAGGTCAGCGGGAGGGTGATGTTCTCGATTGCGGTGAGCGTCGGCACGAGGTTGAAGGCCTGGAAGATGAAACCGACCCGTTCGCGTCGGAGCTGCGTCAGTTGACGATCGTTGAGACTGCCGAGGTCGGTCTCGCCGATGAACACCTGGCCGCTCGTCAGCGTGTCGAGCCCGGCAACGCAATGCATCAGCGTCGACTTGCCGGAGCCCGAGGGACCCATGATGGCGGTGAACTGTGAGGAAGCGAAGGTCACGTCGACGCCATCCAGCGCCCGGACTTCGCTCTCGTTCCGGCCATAGACCTTGGTCGCCTGGAACGCCATCGCAGCAGGGACAGTGTGGTGCACCGGCATGACCGGTGCTGGAAGTGTGGTGGTGAATGTCATGCCCTCACAATGAGCCCGACACCCCACGCGCCACATCGCCCCCGCGGCCCTTCGTCGGTCACCGACGGGCTGATCCGCGAGACCCATATGGTCGAGCATGTACGCCTGGAGATGTACGCGCCTGATGGCGTCGAGGCTGATGCGTAACCCGCGTTGATGGGTCTACGGTCTTGCCGTGGCAGCACACCGGGCACGTCGATGATCAAGACGCTTTTATCCGGGCTCGCGCCCTTCCAATCATCGTGCAGGACGGTGCGATCGCCCTCGTGATGCTCGTGCTGTCGATCGGCAGCCTCGTCGATCACAATTCTGGTGAGCCGAAGACCGACGTGTGGGTGTATCTCCTGGCTGCTGTCGGAATGGGCGCCTTGACGTGGCGTCGCAGCAACCCGCTGGCCGTCCTGGTGGTCACCTCCGGAGCCGCCGTGGCGATAGCGAGCCTCGGGTACGAAGAAGCGGGTGTGCCCCTTGCCGCGCTAATCAGCTTCTACTCTCTGGCCGCGTACGCGCGTCGACGCCTTCGCCTCGTCGCCTGCCTCGTGCTCGCCATGGCGTTCTCGATCCTGCTGCTGACAAGCCAGACCAGCGGCTTTACTCGGGCCGATCTGGCGGCCAATGCGTTGGCCTTCGCTGTCGTCTGGATCATCGGCGAGGCTGTGCGCACGCGCCGCGAACGCCTAGCAGATGCGTTGGAGCGTGCAGCGCGGCTGGAGCGCGATCGCGACGCGGACGCGCGCCAGGCGGTCAGCAGCGAGCGGCTGCGTATCGCCCAGGAGTTGCACGACGTGGTCGCCCACGCAATGAGCGTGATCGCCGTGCAGTCCGGCATGGGCGCTCATGTGATCGATTCCCAGCCCGACGAGGCCAAGAAGGCACTGCAGGCGATCGAGTCGACGAGCCGCAGAGCGCTCGACGAACTGCGGCGAATGCTCGGCGTTCTGCGCGAGGAAGGCGATCGTGGTGGAGCGCTGGCGCCCGCCCCGCGAGCCGAGGATGTCGAGACCTTGATCGAGACCGTGCGCGCTGCCGGGGTGCCGGTCGAGTTGCGTTGGGAGGGAATGACTGCCGATGTGATGCCGCCTGACAGCGTTCTGCTGAATCGCTACCGAATCCTGCAGGAGGCGCTCACGAATGTGTTGAAGCATGCCGGGACTGCGTCGGTCATCGTGTCGATCGTCGAGCGTGTCGGTGAGACCACCATCGAGGTCGTCGACGACGGTCGCGGTCTTGCCGTGGCGTCAAGGGCGCCGGGTGTACCTGGTGGCCACGGTCTGGTCGGCATGCGCGAGCGTGTGGCTCTGTTTGGCGGTTCGCTCGAGGCGGGCGCCCGTCCCGGAGGTGGATTCCGGGTCTTCGCCAGATTGCGTTGGGTCGACACCGCCGATCGTGGATCCGCACCGCTGGTGGATCAGAAATGACCATCAGGGTCGTCGTTGCCGACGATCAGGCGCTGGTCAGGGGCGGGTTCACCGTGCTCCTGAACTCTGCGCCCGACATCGAGGTGGTCGGCGAGGCCGGCGACGGCGCGGAAGCAGTCGACGTGGTCCTTCGCGAGCGGCCCGACATCGTGCTGATGGACATCCGAATGCCGGTTTTCGACGGCATCGAAGCGACCCGGCGGATCATCGCCGACCCCCGCACCGCATCGACGAAGATCCTGATCGTCACGACGTTCGATCTCGACGAGTACGTGTACGACGGCTTGCGCGCCGGCGCCAGCGGCTTCCTGTTGAAAGACACCCGTCCCGACATCCTCCTCGACGCTGTCAGGATCGTCGCTGACGGCGAGGCGTTGCTGGCACCGCAGATCACGCGTCGGCTGATCGAGGAGTTCACCACCCGGCCGGCGCCGGCGGTTCCCGCGGCGTCACTCGATGTGCTCACAGAGCGCGAGCGGGAAGTGCTGGTGCTGGTGGCCCGCGGCCACTCGAACGCCGAGATTGCCGAGATCCTGTACATGAGCCCGGCGACCAGTAAGACGCACGTGTCCCGCCTTCTGATGAAGCTCGAGTCCCGCGACAGGGCTCAGCTCGTGATGCGTGCCTACGAGGCCGGTCTGGTGACGCCCGGGATCGCCTGACACCGGACGAGAGAGAGAGAGAGAGTCAGGCGCGGCGGCCGGAGTGAGCCAGCAGCTTGTTCAAAGCGGCGGCGTCGTCCTCGACCTCGACGGCCGGGCCGAAGAGGCCCGCTGACCGCAGATCGTCGGTCACGGCCACCCGAAAAAATCCGTACGACGACTCGACGAGATCCACCGGGGGATCGAACTGCTGGCCGGTCGCCTGCGCCAGATCCCACGAGTGTACGAGTAGGTCACCGGCGGCCAATTGCAGCGCCGCGACCGCGGGAAGCGTTCCGAACGGGAGGCTGACCGGCTGGTCGAGGTCGTCGGTGACGGCCAGTGCCGCAGAGAAGCCGTCGACGGACGTCTTGAACGAGGCCCGATGGTCGTCGCCGACGAGATCGGTGGCGGCGGCACTGCCATCGAACGTCTCGCCACGGAGACCCGCAGCGAACATGTAGCCGCCACCGATCACATGGTTCAACAGGTCGCGGACCTTCCATTCGCTGCATGGCGTCTGGACGTCGAGTTGGTCGGCCCGGGTGCCGTTCACGAGCGGCGTGAGTATTGCCACAGCACCTGTGGCCTGCGACTTGGGGTCCATATGTGTGCCTCCTCCAACAGCGCGAACGAGGTTCGCCGCGTGAGGCAGAAACAGTAACACCGGCACAGCGGGCCTCGCTGCGCTGCTAAGGTGCGTCAGTTACGAGGAGGGCTCCATGCCCAGCAAATCACCACAGAAGCCGTCGGCCAAGAAGGCCGGTAAGACCCTCAAGGAAAAGCGCGAGGCCAAGCGCGAGAAGAAGGAAAAGCGCCCGCCGCTGACCTGACCGTAGGGCCACGTTGACGCACCAGCACCTGCTACCGCCGTCGCCGATCGAACGAATCGACGACTACCTGGCAGCCGGAGGTGGGCGCGGACTCGAACGCGCCATACACCTCGGCGATGTCGCGACCATCGACGTGATCACGGCGGCCGGATTGCGAGGCCGCGGTGGGGCCGGCTTCTCGACCGGTCGAAAGTGGGCCTCGGTTCGCGACGCAGGCGCGGGGATGCGCTTCGTCGTCGCCAACGCAGCCGAGGGTGAGCCGGCCACGTTCAAGGACCGGATGCTGATCCGCATGGACCCGTACAGCATCATCGAGGGCGCGGCCGTTGCCGCGCTCGCTGTCGGCGCCGGGACCGTCTACCTGGCGACGAAGAGGTCGTACCGGCGCGAGGTGCAAGCGCTGACGCGAGCCGCTGTCGAACTCGGTGCCGCCGGCGTGCTGCAAGAGCTCAGTGTCAACATCGTCGAAGGGCCCGACGACTACCTCTATGGTGAGGAGAAAGCGCTGCTGGAGGTGATCGAAGGTCGCGACCCGTTGCCCCGGCTCCTGCCGCCGTACGAACTCGGGCTGTTCGCCACCGACTCGGCGATCGGCTGGGAAGCAGGCGCTCGCCCGGTGTCGGGACGAAGCGAATCCAACCCGACCGTGGTCAACAACGTCGAGACGCTGGCGTCAGCGGCGCACATCATGGCCAATGGGGTCGAGTGGTTTCGCTCGATGGGCACGGCCGAGTCGCCCGGCACGATCATCGCCACCGTCGTCGGCGACGTCGTGCGCCCGGGTGTGCACGAGGTGGAGATGGGAACACCGTTCTCGGTCCTGCTGGATCGATGCGGCGGGCAACTTCCCGGGCGGGCGCTCAAGGCAGCGTTCTCCGGGGTGTCGAATGCCGTGCTGCCCGCAGCCGCTTTCGACGTGCCGCTGACCTATGAGGACTTCGCGGCGCGCGGCACCGGCCTCGGTGCCGCCGGCTTCGCGGTCTACGACGACTCGGTCAACATGACGGTCGTTGCCCACGCCTGGTCCCAATTTCTGGCAGCGGAGTCGTGCGGCCAATGTCCGCCGTGCAAGCAGGGCTCGTTGGCGATCACCGCTGACCTGGCGGCGATCTGCAACGGCGAAGCCGACGACCAGATCCTCGGCGAGATCGCCGCTCGCCTTCGCCGGGTGACCGACGCCAACCGATGTTTCCTCGGCACCGAGGAGCAACTGGTCGTGTCGAGCGTCCTGCGCGAGTTCCCCGAGGATGTGGCCGAGTTCCTCGAGCACGGCGGCTCGTCGACGCGCGTGGTTCATGTGCCGGTGATCAACGACATCGCCGACGATGGCACCATCGAGTACGGCACGATCGGGTACGACCTGCGAGCCGAGTGATCGGCTCGGGTGCCGCGAGCTAGCTCGTCCAGCCTGACGCGGGCCTGGCGCGCCCTCGGCCTGCGATCGGCGCAGGCCTGCGGCCGATGCCGCCGTCCTGCAGCAACATGTCGGTCATCGTCCGATCGAGGTTGCAGGAACGCCAACTGAGCATCGCCGCAGCCTCGGCCAGCACGACTTCCGGGTCGCTGATCTCGGTCTGCCAGGTCGGATCGACCGCCAGATCGAAGCATCGCCAGGATCCGTCGCCGAAGTGAACGAACGCTCGATCGCGGGTTCGCCGCACCGCCAGGTTCTGGCGTTCCAGGCGCCGGTCCCACGGCCACTTGTGCTCGCCATGTGGGATGAAGACGTCGCGCCAATCCCACTCGTAGAACGCGGCATCGCGCCAGCCGGCCGGCCGGTCGCCCCGTAGGAATGCGGTGAGTGGCAGGCCGTCGCATTGCGCAGGCACGTCGATACCCATCGCCTCGCACAACGTCGGCATGATGTCGACGTTCTCAGTGAAGTCGTCGACGACGCCGACGTGGTCGAACCGCGGATCACGCACGATTCCCACGACGGCGTAGCTCGATTCGTAGAACCCGGCCTTTTGAACCAAGCCCTGGTCGCCCAACTGCTCGCCGTGATCGGAGGTGACAACGATGACGGTGTTGTCCCACTCGTCACGAGCCTCCAAGGCGGCCCACACCCGAGTCAACTGGGCGTCGACTTCGCTGATCATGCCGAAGTACTGCGCCTGCATGTCGGCAACTTCGTCGGGGGCCTGCGGCGCCGCTACCACAGGGCTGCGCAGCAGACCGTCGAACAGTCGGTGACGATTGGTCGGGATCGGCATCGGCGCCGGGCAGGAACGCGGCTCGTACATCGTCGAGAACCGGCCCGCCGCACTGTAGGGAGGGTGCGGACGCAGGTACGAGAGATGGGCGAACCACGACGGACCCTGATCGTCGAGCCAGCCGAGGAAGCCATTGGTGAGAAACGTCGAGGTCGACAGCTCAGCGGGTCGCTCGTGTTCGACACCGAGGGCGGCAATTGGATCGGCGAAGTCGTAGCCATGGCTGTTCAGCCAGTGCAACCACGGGAGCTGCCAGCCGCTCATGTCGAGCACGGGATCGAACCCTGGGAGCACTCCCTCGTACGTCGAGAGTCGTGGATCGTCGGGATCATCGACGGTCCGGGGATCGACACCTTGGTCGGTGTACCCGAACAACGCCGGCTCGTACCCAGCTCGGCGAGCGGCAAGGGCGATGTTGTCGAACCGGGTGTCGAGTGGTGTGCCGTTGGCGACGACCCGGTTGTTCATCTGGTAGGTGCCGGTGTACAGGGCGGCCCGACCGGGTGAGCAGGGCGCCGCCTGCGAATAGTGGTGGGCGAGCCGGATGCCCTGATCGGCCAGGGCGTCGAGGGCCGGAGTTTGCACCACGGGATGTCCGGCGCACGAAAGGCAGTCGGCCCGGAACTGATCGAGTGTGATCAACAAGATGTTGGGTAGTGCGGCGTCGTCTCGGCCCATCTACGGCAGAATACGTGGGTGAAGCTGCGGCGCCGGGCCCTGACGCTGGTTGCGACGACGCTGTTGTTCAACGTGGCAACGCCGTCGGCCTCGCCTGTCGCTCGGGCCGAGGTGCCCGAGCTGGCGTGGTGCACCAGCGATGCCGGAATGGCCATCGGTTCCACCGGATCCAGCGTCGCCTGCCTGCAGTTCACCCTTGCGGCGCTGGGGCTGTATCACGCCACCCTCACACAGAAGTACGACAAGCCGACCGCCGAGGCGATGGCGATCTTCCAGGCCGACCATCCGCCGCTGCGTGTCGATGGCGTCGGAAGCCCGCTGGTGCTGACCGAACTGGGGATCTACTCCGGCGTCGACAAGGAACCGCCCCCGGTCTGTCTTGCCGACGCCCGACTCGGTGTGGGATCGACCGGAGCGTCGGTGAAGTGCCTGCAGGACAAATTGATCCAAGACGGTTACCTGCTGGCGAAGGCCACCGGTACCTTCGACAAGGGCACCGCGGACAGCGCTGCGGGCCTTCCAGTTCGCAACGCCACCGCTCGAGACCGACGGGAATGCGGGTCCGTCGACGTTGGCGGCGTTGGGCATCTGGAGCGGCAAGACCACTCTCCAGGGCGGCGGGCAGATCCCAGCGTTGGCCCCGGGAGGTCCATGGCCGGCGGGCCGCGAGCCCTTCCCGAACTGGAACCTGACCCGTGACGGGATTCCCTTCTACGGCAATCACGTCGCCTGCACGAAGGCCAACGCCGACATCATCGCCAACGAGTTCGAAAAAGACGGTGCCGACGATGCCACGCAGCAGTTCTTCACCTACATCGCATCGCGTGAGGGTGGCTGCAACTTTCTTGCAGTCAACCTCAACCTGGCCACCCGCGACGACTCGCACTGCACGTTCCAACTCAACGCCCTGGCGGGGATGTTCGAACCGCACGGCGAGCTGGGGCGGCGCGGCTGGACGGTCGACACGGTAAAGCAGTCGATGGAGAACTGCGCCGATGCCGCCAGCGATCTGTGGGTCTACTGCGGTCGCGGGCCGTGGACCCCGCCGTACGCATGTGCGCCGCCGTGGGCGGGCGACCTCGGTTTCGGCGACGCCTGACAGCGGCAGTCCGGGCAGTACCGAGGTCAGTCGGGGCAGCGGTTCACGTCGGGCGTGCCCGTCACCGGAGGGCAGAGCTTGGGATTGAAGGGGGCGAAGTCACCCTTGCGGTTGCTCCAACCCGGCACCATCCAGGCGTGCAGCATCCAGAAGTCACCGCCCGCGATGTATGTGCCGTCGCACGCGTCGGGGCCGGACGCCTGTTCGCGCACCACCCAACCGTTGTCGACGCACAGCCCGATGTGCTGGTGCCAATGGTCGTTACCACCGGCGAAGCCCTCGGGACGTGTCGGCGACTGCAACGCGTAGGAGTAACCGACAAGCACGGGAGGGCGCTTGCGTTCGTCGAAGAGCAGCATCGATGGCGTCGCTGCGTCGAAAGGTTTGGCAATCTGCGACCACAACACCCAGTGGGTACCGATGCCCCCCGCCGGGCTCGTGGCCCGTACGTATCCGAGCGCGGCTGCTTCCTCCTCGGTGTCGTGAATCGGAATCGCCTCGACAGCGGCGCGCCACTGACTGTCGAAGACGGCCGCGTCGGCGGGACTCAACGCTTCCTTGGCGACAACCTCTCCCGAGGAGTGACCTGGGTGCTCGGCCGGGGTGCCGGCGCCGGTGCTGCCCAGGGCGACGATCGCCTCGGCCTCTCCGAGGGCCAACCGGGTCAGCTCGGCCGCTGACTCCGGGAAGAATGTCCCGGATGCAATGGTCGTGGTGTCGGCCTGCCCCACCGACTTCGTCGTGCCGTTCGGGCCGAGGCTCATCGTCAACGCCACGATGCCGCCAACGAGCACTACGAAGGCGAGCAATCTGTGCATGGCCGTTGTTACCAAGCGCCCCAGATGATGTCAAGCCGGGCCACGCCCGCACGCAGGCTGGTCGCAGGTCCTTTGTCCCAAGTCGCAGAGTCCCGTTAGGATCAACTCGGAAACCAGGGCGGATTCCGTGGCGACGGCTGGTCGTTGTGTTGAAGTGGACCCTGGAGGATTCGAATGAGCCGACTACGTACCGCGCTCGCGGCGCTCGCGGCACTCGCCGTGCTGGCGATCCCTGTCGTGTCGCCGACCGTCGCACATGCTGCGAGTCCGGCGACGATCGACGGGTTGTACTCCGGCATCGGCCAGATTGGGGCGGGTGGGGTAGCGACGATGACCGTCGTCGGTCGCGGCGGCGTGCCCCTCACCGGCGTGGGCGCGGTGGCCCTCAACGTCACCGCGACGGAGCCGACAGCCGCATCCTTCCTCACCGTCTGGCCGACGGCGACAGCGCGGCCATGGGCATCGAACCTGAACTTCAGTGCCGGTCAGACCGTGGCGAACGCCGTGATCGTCAAGGTCGGTGCCGACGGCACGATCTCGATCTTCAACAATTCCGGTGCCGTGCACGTCGTGGTCGACGTGGTGGGGTGGTTCCCCGCCGGCCAGTCGTACGTGGGTGTGACGCCGGCCCGTCTGGCCGACACACGAAACAGTCCCACCATCGACGGTCGGTTCTCGAACACCGGCCCACGAGGACAGGCCAAAACGGCCGACGTCACGGTCCTCGACCGTGCGGGCGTACCGGCGTCGGGCGTGGGCGCAGTCGCGCTGAACGTCACCGCTACCGATTCGACCACCGCTTCGTTCGTCACGGTCTGGCCCACGGGGGTCGACCGGCCAACCGCATCCAATCTCAACTTCGTCCCGGGACAGACGGTGCCCAACATGGTGATCGCCAAGGTCGGTGTCGGCGGTCAGGTGTCGATCTACAACAACACCGGCAGCGTCGACGTGGTGGTCGACGTGCTCGGCTGGTTCCCCTCTGGGAGCACCTTCACCCCCCTCGTGCCGGCTCGCGTGCTGGACACCCGACTGACATCGGCGCTCGTCGGTGGAAAGAGCACTGACGTCCCGATTACCGGACGGCCGGGCGGGCCCCCGGCCGGAGCCGCGGCGGTCGCCTTGAACGTGACGATCACCAACCCGTCGGGCCCGTCGTTCCTCACCGTCTGGCCGAGCGACGCCGGTCGCCCGCTGTCCTCCAACCTCAACTTCAGCGTCGGCCAGACCGTGCCGAACATGGTCATCGTCAAGCTCGGCACCACGGGGAAGATCTCGCTGTTCACCCCCGTGGGCGCCGATGTGGTGATCGATGTGCTCGGGTGGTTCCCGGCCAGCGGCTCGTTCACCGGCCTGGTGCCGGCACGCCTGATGGACAGCCGACCGGCACCAGGGGCGCCCGCACCTGGAGGGCCCCCACCTGGTGCTCTGACCCCAGGAACTTCATGGCAGTGGCAGATCGACGGGAACACCATTGACGAGACCGTCCTCGACGGCGTGACCAATCCGAAGAAGATGTACGACATCGATCTGTTCGCGACCGATGCCGGGACCATTCAGCGTCTGCATGCAAAGGGGATCTATGTGGTGTGCTACGTCGAGACAGGGAGTTGGGAGAACTACCGTCCAGACGCCGGCGCCTATCCGGCGAGCGTCCTGGGCAACACGTTGGCCGGCTTTCCGAACGAACGCCTCGTCGACATTCGTCAGATCTCGGTGCTGCAGCCGATCATCGCCGCTCGCTTCGACATCGCCAAGGCAAAGGGCTGTGACGGCATCGAGCCCGACCTCGACGACACGTACAACGGTTACATCACGGGCTTCCCGCTGACGATGCAGGACCAACTCGCATTCAACAAGGCGGTTGCCGACCTCGCCCACGCCCGTGGGATGTCGATCGGCCTGAAGAACGGTGCGTCCGGCGGTGTCTTCGAGCAGGCGATGGTGCAATTCACCGATTGGGCGCTCAACGAAGAGTGCAACCAGTTCGACGAGTGCGGTGGCTACCAGGTGTACATCGCCGCGAACAAGGCAGTATTCCAGGTGGAATACACGGCTTCGGGCACCACCGCAGGCCAGGTGTGTCCTGCCAACAACGCAGCCAATTTCGACGGGATCTTGAAATTGTCGAGCGAATCGTTGGGTGCCTTACCACGCATCGCCTGCCGTAACGGATGAAGTCATTGCCGATCTCCCTGCAGCCGTGCTCCTTTGCCTTCCCACAAGGCTGGCGTAACGAACTGCGGAACCTGACGACGCGACAATCCTCTCGTCAGTGACTCGAAAGGGACGGAGTGTGGTCGGGGTGGAACGTGGGCGTGATATCGACACCTACAACGCGTACGACACCGGGTTCGCACTCACCCAGGACGACCAATTGGTTGGTCTTCAACCTCGCCGTTGCTGATGCCGCCCACGCACGAGGGCCGTCCATCGGTCTCAAGAACGGAGCGTCACCTGACGGCTCCTTCGAGCGGGCGATCGCTCAGTTCACCGACTGGGCACTCAACGAAGAATGCAACACCTTCGACGAATGCTCCGGCTACTCCGTGTACATCGACCAGAACAAGGCCGTCTTCCAGGTGGAGTACATGAACCCGGGTGGCACTCGGGTGGAAGACTTCTGTGCCGCCGACACGCTGCAAACTTCGATGGGCTGCTCAAGGATTCGAGCGGCTCGATCGCCGCGCTACCGCGGGTGACATGCCGGTTGGGATAATCATCGAGGGGTCACGAGGCCCAGCGAACCGGGCTGCCACTCGAGACCCCAGGCTTTGGACGGCCCGATCGCCAGCAGCCCCTTCAAGCCCAGCTCGAAGGTGACCATCATGTTCTGGTCGTAGCCTCGCTCACGCAAGAGGTGGGCGCGCAAGACGAATCGGTGGTCGACGGCGCTGTTCCCCGGAGCACCGCGACGCTGCTCGTACACATCGAAATGCAGCGGCGCACCGTCGTTCGGTCCCAGCTCGAACACCGGGCGAGTCATCGAGGGGAAGAGGGCGTGCTCCTCGGCAACGACGTACATCGCCAGCCGCTCGGGATCGCCATCGGCTCGCACCGTCAAGGCGTGTGCCAAGGCGCCGACGGAGTGCCCCACGGCGTCCGAACGACGAAGCATTTCCTCCTCTCCCTCCATGACACACCGGGCGTCGTCGACGACGACCTGGCATTGCGCCCAAGGGTGATCGCTGTGCCGAATGGCGTGATGAATGAGGTCGGCGCGATCACCGGGATCGTCGATCACCAGCACCGCACCGATTGGGTTGTTGTCGGTGATTGCCGCGGCCGCCACGAACAGCTGATCCACCAACCAGGGAGAAACGACAACGTCATCGAGGCGACCGGCGACCTCGTGGGGCCCGATCCCCCACGAGGCGATCTCGGTGAAACGCTCCGGGTCGACCCGAACGAGCCCGGCGGACCAACCTCTTCGGACGTCGAGACACAACACGGCAGACCCCGGTCGCCGACCGAATGCAGCGGTGCGGTAGCCGTAGACACCTGCCAGCGTCGACGACACCAGCCCGACCGGCCGGGCTCCGGAAGGATCGAGGTATCTCGCCAGCTGATGGCGGTCGGCCATACCGAACCACGCCGGCACGGCGACCGCGACGGGAGTCTGGGTATCCGCCTCCTGCACCGACTTCCTCGAGGTTTTCACGCGAGGGCTTCCGGCCACGTCGAATACGAGACCGACCGGTGTCTTCATGCGACCCCTGGACGACTCGGGTGGCGATGGAGCTTCGAGCAACCGTGTCTCACGGTCCAAGACTGTAGGGGCCGTCGTCACGATTGCCGTGGAGGCCTTCGTTGCGGACCGTTCAGCCGGGCAAGCAGCCGTTGACATCCACGATCAGGTGGGTGGGGCTGGAGTTGAACAGGAGTTGCCGAGTCCGAAGATGGGCCATCTGCCGACGCAGACCTCGACGCGGCGTTCCATGTCAGCGCACCGGGGTACCGGGAGTACTCCGCCGTGGCCTCGGGGTGCCGCGCCGGCCGCTAGCAGAACGGACCTTCGGCTCTCACCACATCAGCCCGGATGCGTCATCGTGGAGCCGATGACTGCACGAATCCCGCCGGCCAAGTCTGTCGAGCGCATGGTGCGGACCAGCACGTTCGCTGTCGCGGTCATCGGGCTCGTCGGCGGTGTCGTCGCTGCAACAGCAGGTGCGGACGCCGTTTCGTCGATCTGCTGGATCGCGGTAACGCTGCTCGGCGTGCTGCTCGCCACGTGGTGGGTGATCGCTGCGCTGGTGGAGCGGCGAGTCGGCGTCGACCTGATCGCCCTTGCGGCGCTGTTGGGAACCCTCGTCGTCGATGAATACCTCGCTGGAGCGATGATCACGGTGATGCTCACAACGGGGCGCTCACTCGAGGCGTGGGCAGCAGGGCGCGCCGAACGAGAACTGCGCGCCCTGCTCGAGCATGCACCACGAGTCGCCCACCGCCATCAGAACGGCGATCTCGTCGACTGCCCGCTCGATGGCGTCGCAGTCGGCGACTTGCTGCTGGTCCAACCCGGCGAGGTGGTGCCGGTGGACGGCACCGTGCGCACTGGACCGGCGGCGATCGACGACAGCGCTCTCACTGGTGAGTCCCTGCCCGTCCAGCGCGAATCGGGCGACATCGTTCGTAGCGGAGCCGTCAACGCCGGCGGCCCGTTCGACCTCGTTGCCACGACTACTGCGGGTGACTCCACCTATGCCGGCATCGTTCGGCTCGTCGAGCAGGCGTCGGCCGCCAGTTCTCCATTCGTCCGACTGGCTGACCGATTCGCGCTCGGCTTTCTCTTCGTGTCGTTTCTCGGAGCCGGGTTGGCTTGGTTGCTGTCCGGTGATCCGGAACGAGCCGTTGCGGTGCTCGTCGTGGCGACCCCGTGTCCGTTGATCCTCGCAGCCCCGGTGGCGATCGTCGCCGGCATGTCACGAGCCGCGCGCCGAGGTGTCGTGGTGAAAGGTGGTGGTGCGCTGGAGGCCCTGGCGCGCGCCGATGTCCTCCTGTTCGACAAGACGGGCACGCTGACCGCGGGTCATCCGGTTATCATCGAGATCCTCGCTGCCGACGGCTTCGATGGCTCCGAGGTGCTGCGCCTCGCCGCCTCGCTCGATCAGGTCTCGCCACACGTATTGGCGTCAGCGATCGTTCGTAGTGCTCATGGGCGAGGCCTTGACTTGATCGTGCCCTCGGATGCTGCCGAACAGCCGGGATCCGGTATCAGCGGCACGGTTGCCGAGCGGCAGGTCCGGGTGGGCAACGGGTTGTGGGCGGGTGTGAACGGCGACGAGATGTGGGTTGTCCAGGCGCGCTCCCTCGCCGAGTTCGAGGGAGCCGTCTGCGTGTTCGTTGGCGTCGATGGTTCACCCGCAGGCGCACTGATCCTCAGCGACCCGATCCGTCCGGATGCGGCGCGTACCATCCGCAACCTCCGTCGTAGCGGGATCCGCCGGGTCGTGATGGTGACGGGCGACCGCGCCGAGGTGGCGGCGTCGATCGGGGCGATCCTGGGTGTGGACGACATCGCGGCACAGCAGACGCCGGCCGGCAAGGTCGAGGTCGTCCGCCGCGAGACCGCCGTGGGAGCCACGATCATGGTCGGTGACGGCATCAACGACGCGCCGGCGCTCGCTGCGGCGAACGTGGGTGTCGCCATCGGCGCCCGGGGCTCGACGGCGTCATCGGAAACGGCCGACATCGTGCTGACCGTGGATCGGCTCGATCGCTTGGGTGAGGCCCACTTGATCGCTCGCCGGGCGCGGTCGATCGCCTTGCAGAGTGTCGTCGTCGGCATGGCGTTGTCGCTGGTCGCGATGGGTGTCGCCGCTGCCGGTCAACTCCCACCTACGTGGGGAGCGCTGCTGCAGGAGGTCATCGACGTCGCCGTGATCTTGAATGCTCTGCGTGCGCTCGGTCGTGGCCGCGGTGAGTTCTACCTCGACGAACCCAGCGCCACGCTAGCCCGCCAGTTCACCGCTGCCCACCGCACGCTGCGCCCCGACGTGTCGTTGTTGCGCTCGGCCGCCGATCGCCTGGGCACGCGCTCTGGGACCGAGGCGATGGTTGCCGTGCGTGCCGCCCAGCGTCTGCTCGTCGACGAGATCGGGCCACACGAGCAAGCCGAGGATCGCCTCCTGTATCCCGCTCTCGCCGGTGCGCTCGGCGGAACCGACCCCACAGGCACGATGAGTCGTGCACACGCGGAGATCAGCAAACTGACGGCCCAGACCGGGATGATCATCGAGCGCATCGGTGACGCCCCACCGACGCCCACGGACGTGCTCGAACTGCAGCGCCTGCTCTATGGGTTGTACGCCTTGCTGGAGCTGCATTTCGCGCAGGAGGACGAGAGCTTCCTTTCGCTGGCCGACGACGCCTCCGACGCGATGCGTTGACCTGGGCGATGAGAGATGAGCCGCCGGGCACGGCTCATCTCTCATCGCACGGGCTTGGGCTACATTCGAACCCCATCCGCGCCGACGCGGGACCGAGCCAGCCCCAGGGGCGCACCAATGGCCAGCGCTTCACCACCAACCCAACGCATGCCGGTCGGACGAAGCGCTTTCTTCTTCACCGACCTCGAAGGATCCACGCGAACAGTGGGACGCCGAGCCGCTGCTGATGCACCAGGCGGTTTCGCGACACGACGAGCTGATGGTCGAGTCGATCGAGCGGTGGGGCGGAATCGTCTTCTCCAACGCCGGTGACAGCTTCGCCGCCGTCTTCGGGCGCGTGTCGGACGCCGTCTCCGCCGCCGTCGAGATCCAGCGGGTCTTCGCCGGCGAACCGTGGCCGACGCCGATCGACGTCAAGGCGCGGATGGCGATCCACGCCGGAGTCGCCAACCTTCGCGGGCACAACTACTTCGGCTCTGTCGTGAATCGAACGGCGCGAATCATGGCCACCGGGCACGGCGGCCAGCTCCTGATCTCGGACGAAGCCCGCGCCGACTGCCCCGACGTCGAGGTGATCGACCTGGGCATCCACTATCTCAAGGACCTGTCCGCGCCCGAACACGTGTGGCAGGTCGTCATTCACGGGCTCGGACGCGAGTTCCCCAAGCTGAACTCACTCGACCGCATGCGCGCCAACCTGCCGACTCAGCTGAGCGGCTTCGTGGGACGCTCCCAGGAGATCGCCGACCTGCTCGCACTGCTCCACTCGAGTCGCCTGGTCACATTGCGCGGCCTCGGTGGCATCGGCAAGACCCGGCTGTCGCTGCAGGTCGCCGCCGAAGCCGTCGGACAATCGGTCGACGTGGTTCGCTTCGTCGCTCTGTCATCACTGGCCGACTCAGCGTCGCTTCCGTTCCACGTCCTCAAGAGCCTCGGATTGTCGCAACCCGCCGGTCAGACGCCGGTCGAGGCCATTGCCACGTCGATCGGGTCGTCATCAACGCTCATCGTGTTCGACAACTGCGAGCACCTCGACCGTGCGGTCCCGACCTCACGATCGAACTGCTCGAGGCCTGTCCGCATCTTCGTGTTCTCGCCACCAGCCGCACCGCGCTCGGTGTCACCGGTGAGCAGGTCTACGCCATCGACGCGCTCCCCACCGGCACACACGACTCGCCAGCGGATCAGATGTTCGTCGCCAGAGCACAGGCGGCAAACGCCAGCGTCGACCTCAGCGGCGAGCGTGAAGCCGTGGTGTCGAGGATCTGTCGGCGCCTCGACGGAATCCCGCTGGCGATCGAACTTGCTGCTGCGCGAGTTCGATCGATGTCGCCGGAAGAGATCGAGCATCATCTCGACGAACGGTTCCGCCTCCTGCGCAGCACGAAGGGATTCGACGAACGTCATCGAGTGTTGTACGACACCCTCGAATGGTCGTACCAGCATCTCGAACCCGAGTTGCAGGTTCTGCTGCGCCGCCTGTCGGTGTTCGCTGGTCAGTTCACTGCCGCCGATGCGCTCGACGTCGTCGGCGACGGCGACCAGGATCTGCTCACCATCTCGGATCAACTCGACGAGCTCGTCGATCACTCGTTGGTGATCGTCGACGTCTCCACCGACACCGCCGAATACCGGTTGCTCGACACCGTTCGCGAGTTCGGCGACGTCGAGTTCGGCGATGAGCGTGAGGTGTTGCGTGATGCCCATGCCCGCCACTACGCACAGTTGTCACGGCGGCTGTTCGAGCAGATGTTGAGCCCCGGCGAAGGCGCCGCCGTGCAGCACCGCAACCGCGTCCACGACGACATCCGTGCTGCGTACATGTGGAGTCGCTCGCACGCAGCGTGTCGACCTCGTCGCCGACTTCGTGGCCCGGGCGGCGATCGACGTGATGATGCACGGCCGAATCGAGGTGGCCGTCTGGGCCACGGAGGCCGTTGATCAACTCGATCTGTCGTCGCTCACGATTGCCGATCGCTGCTGCCTCTACCAGACGGCTGCCTGCCTCGAGATCAACGAGGGCCGTGTCGAGCGGGCCCGCGACCTCGTCGCCGACGCCGAGGCCCTCAGCCTCGAGCTGGCGCCCGAGGAGCTCCCCGCCGACCTTGTCGGTGGCAGCTCGGTGTGTTTCTTCCTCGGTCAACTCGCCGACGGCGATGCCATCGCCGAGCGGTTGAGCGCTCGTTTGGGCACGCTCGGTCCGTCGACGGCGCTGGCGATGAACATGATCAGCCAATCCAGCATCCACGGCTACTCGAACCGTCCGGACAGCGCTCGCCAGCTGGCCGAGGCGGCGCTCGACGATGCTGGCCGACGACGACGTGCCGAGTTGGCGAACCCTCGCCGAATGGCAGGTCTCGCGCTACTCGAACCTCGATCCCATCGAGCTCTCGGATCGGGTCGTGCGCTATCGCGATCAGTTCCGACTGGTGCGCAACTCGTTCCTCGCGGCGACCGCGACCCGTCAACTCGTCGGCCTCGAGTCAGCAAGGGCGACGGCACAATCGCAGGCTGTGGCGGATGCCGTCGAAGGCATGGCCAAGCTCTCGCTGGCCGATCCTCGGGAAGCGATCGGCTGGATGATGCAGTCGGCCATCCTCCTGCTGCGCGCCGGACAGCATCGTGACGCGCTCGACCATCCTCGGCTGGGAGCAACGAAATCGGATCACCCCTGTCCATCCCGATCAGGTCGCTGCGGTCGAGCGACTCATGCCGGCGGCCGAGACGCGCTCGACGACGAGGGTGTCGCCGGTGCCACCGTCGCACTCGCCTCGTGCACACTTCGCCAGGCGATCGATTTCACCAGCGCGGCACTCGCCGCCGCTTCGCAGGTGGCCCCCGAACAGGTTTCGGGCTAGAAGACGACGTTCGGGTCGTACGCATCCCACAACACCCGGCCGACGTCCTGGCGGAAGTTCATCACGATCTTGAACGCCACCTTCATCTCCTGGTCGGCGATGCCGAGATCCTGTGCCAGCGGGTGGCTCTTGACCGTCGTGATGTTCAACGAGTACGACGTCGGCAACTGCTGGAACGACACTGTCTCGATGGTGGCGTGCGAGTCGCACAGCTGCTGCAGCGCGGCATCGGTACCGCACTCGATCGACCTGATCTGCTTCAGGTAGATCTCCGGCAAGGCCATCTCGACGGCATCGTCGGTCAGGTCGACGGCAACTCCGAGTCCTTCGGTGAGGTCGATGCTGTGCTCAGCCTTCACGGTGTCGACCACGGCTCGTGCAAATGCGGCGACGGTCGTTCCGGTTCGCGATCCCTCGACCGGGTTTGGGGTTGGCATCATCCGCAGCAACTCTCGATACGACGGTTGATTGCCCGGCGCGAAATCGAGGCCGTAGGTCTGCAACACGAGCGATGCATTGGTGGCATCGGGCAATTTGGATCACCCCCATCGATTTCGGCCAGCCGTACATCTCCCTGCCGGTCGCCATCGACATCGGGATTGTCGACCCAGATGTAGGACGTGAACATCCAGAAGTTCTTCGCTTTCCTCTCCGCTCCCTTCCCCGAGACCTGCACGACAGGGACCCACACGGCGAGCTGCGCCTCGTTGACATTCCCATACGAGTTGTACGGCGGAGTAAGCGGAACGACATGGGCGATGTCGCCGACGCTCAGCATCACCATCGGTGCAAGGGGACGGAACTCCGCGGCGCCCAGCGTCGGGCGGGTCAGCACGAGCTCGACGAGACGCTCGAGCGCGCCCATGTCGGCCATCACCATGAACGAGTACAGCGTGGTCTGCCTGCAGTCGTACGGGCCGGGGAAGGTGTCGAGCCCACCGAACTCGATGTAGCTCGGCGGCTCGGCCACGCGCCGACCGTCGACCAGCGGTCCGTGCTCACCCGGGCACGTACGAGGGCGATCCGCACAGCGCCCGCGACGCCATGCGCCCAGATGCGAATGCGGCTTCGACGGCCCCACCATCGATGCCGTTGCGTGTCCAGTCACCCGCCAACACCATGTTCGAGTATCCGCTGTCGTCGGAACGCAGGCGGTACTGCACCGAGCCCTTGCGCGTTGCTACGTAGCGCTCGGTTCCCTGAGTGTTGGCCCGCCAGTACTGCGCGTCGAATCGAGTGGCTCCCTGACCGTCGCTGTCATCGACCAACACGTTCCAGTCGAAACCTGGCGTCGCGGCCTTGGGCCACAGCGGCTCGGCCTGCGTCGAGAAGAAGCCGAGCGCCTGCTGCTTGACGGCGGCAAGGTCGGCATCGTGATCGGCTGCGTCTGTCAGTGGCCCGCAGAAGTAGCCGATGCTCTTGACCGCGCCGGCCGGGAAGGCCTCGCTCGGGATGAGATGCGACATGTCGCAATAGGTGTCGAGCGGTTCGGCATAGCTGGTGGCGATCGAGCTCGCGGTCGGCGACCACCCGAGATCCTCGGTGGTCGACCCCGACCAGACCTGTACCGCCCGAGTTCCTACCGTCGGGAGGTTGTCGAGCATTGCCTGGAACTTCGGGTTGCGTTCACCACCGATGTCGCCACAGATCGGCTTCAACCCTCCGACAGAGATCCCCAGCACGACTTGGTCGAAGTCGACGCCGCGTCGCAGCACGGTTGGTTCGCGGTTCAGTGGGTTTGCCGTCTGCTCCAGATCCACGCCCGAGGCACGAAGCCGATCGCCGCCGACGATGTGATCCCATGCCGGTTGCGAGGGCCAACATGGCAACCCGCCGACGTCGATGAGGAAGGGGTAGTTCTCCTCGATGTCGACCTGGGCGATGACCTCGATCGTGTCGATCGCGTCTTCGTTGTCGGCCGCCCCGAGTCTGGACACCCAGTGGAACATCTTGAATTCGACGCCCCGCCTCGACAGCACCTCGTACATCGGCCCGAAGATGGTGTCGCCCATTCCGGCGTTCATCTTGTAGGTGATCGACCCCTTGTAGAGGCAGCCGATGCGCACCAATGCCTCGATCGACTGTCCGGCGGCCAGGTCGGGTTTGGTCGGATTGCCGTCCTCGAACCCGAATGTGAGGTCGTAGAGCCCGCGCACGATCGGTGAGTTGTCGACCGAGAACGGGAGTGCTCCATTGCGGAGCAACCAGGCCTTGAAGTCTTCGCCGTTGACCTTCTGGAAGCCGTCGCCGAGCAGATTGTCGTCGACGATTCCGGAGATCATGGTGCCCAACACGTCGAGCGATGTGAACGCGAACCGGAACTCGTTCTCCTGCAGGTGGCGTTGCATCCACAGCTTCCACAGCAGATCGCGGGCCGCGCGCAGGGCGTTGCCGACGCCCCCGAAGGCGCTGGCCATCAGATGGTCGAAGCTTGATTCGAGGTGATGGAGCTCGGTTGCCAGCAGCCGGACCACCTCGTGGTGCACCTCGTGCTCGGTCGCGTGGGCGAGCTCCTGGAACCATCGCGTGACGTGCTCATTGATCACGTGGGCGACACTGCCGATCAGACCACGCTGGGCGACCGAGGCCGATGGCACCACGTCGTCGCGGCTGATGCCGGTGATCGCCTCGATGCTGCCGAGGAGCGCGTCGATCGACCTGCGGATCGCCTCGCCGATGTGGACCCTGTCACCATCGCCTGGCACACGCCTGTTGGCGGGAAAGCGCAGGATCTGCTTGCTCCAGCCGCCGTACTGGTCGAAGAACACCAGGTCGTGGCATTGGCTGAAGGCCTGCTCCCAGGTCGCCAACGGAGCGCTGGGGTCGCGCCTCAGTTCCTCGTACGCCCGTTGGGTCAGGTCGAAGGCGTTGTCGTAGAAACCGAACAGGACGTGGAGGCCGTGCTCCTCGATGCGATAGTGCTGAGCGGCGTTGCGCCCACTCGCGCACTTGCCACCCAACCGCCATCCCGGTTGGTACACGGTCACCTGATGTCGGGCCCGTAACTCGGGCGTGGCAGTGAGCTCGAATGCTGCCGCGATTGCCCCGGCGCCTCCGCCGAGGACCGCGATACGAGTCATCCCTGTTTCCATCGTGCACCCCCATGTGCCAGCACCGCTGCCTGCGATCGCGGGACACTACCCCGCTTCGCTGGCGGTTGTTCCGCTCTTTGGGCGAGTCTTTGACGTCCCTTGGATCTGCGTCGGACACCCCTTGGATCACGCCCGGTTGACTCTTCGCAGCGGGTGTTCGACAAACCACCAAGGAGACTTCGATGAATCGCACATGGATCACAGGGCTGACCCTGGCAAGCGTCGCGGGGTCGGGTGGCGCCTTCGCCGCCGTTGCCACCAGCGGCAACGACGCACCGGTCGCTGCGCAAACACTCACTGCTGTCAAGGCCAGCGAGTTCGTCCAAGCCCCACAGAGCCGCACCGTCAACTACCAGGTCGGTGCTGCCGGCACAGTGACCCTCACAGCTACGGACGGCGCACTCGCCGTCGATGCCGCAACGGTCGGCACTGGTTGGAGCGTTGTCACCACGACAGCCGTCGGCAGCCATGTCGAGGCTGCAGTTCACCGACGCCATCCAGCTCGTCACGTTCGGCGCCGACATCGTCAACGGGAACGACGTCGTCGTTGCGCTGACCTCCGTGCCGGCGCCGGGGACCATTGCTCCAGTGCCACCGGCCCCGATCGACGTCAGCGTGATCGCGCAATCGAGCGCGGGAAGCGCCAGGACCATTTCACAGCCGAGGCCGGCCACCCCCCAGCCCGGCGCAGCGGCACAGCCATCGGCGGTCCCGACCACCGAGCAGCCACCCAAGCCGGCAGCCACAACCGCTCCCTCGGGAAGCGGAGATGACGACAACAGCGACGACCACGGCAGCGATGACGAACACGAGGAGTCGAACGATGACTGACCAGAGCCAAGCAGCACGTATCGCAGCTATGCGCGCCAAGCGGGGCCAGCCACCCGTCGACATACCGATGGTCAGCACGCCCACGGCACCGACGACACTCGCGTCGACCTGGGCCCCGCCCGCGCCGCACGCGGCGTTCATCGCCGTCCCACCGCCGGGGCCGGCACCTACTCGGCGCACCACCCGACCGGCCCGGGCCAAGAGCCCGCGGCGTCCGCACGTGGCGGCCGGCGCACGCATCCTTGCCACCGGACTCGCCGCGTCCGGCGTCTTCGGGCTCACGACGGTGATCGCCGCCGCGAGCCAACCGGCGGCACCGGCTGCCGTTGCTCCAGCGGCGGCAACCACGATCCCGGTGGCGGCCATCACGCCGACCATTCCGCCGACGGGCGCCGCGCCGGTCGCGGTACCACCGGCCCAAACCGTCGTGCTGAGCCTTCCCACCCTCCCTGCGCCAACTACGATCCCTGCGACGGTTGTAGCTATCCCCACCCCGGCTCCCACGGCGGCCACCCCTGCCAAGGCTGCGCCGAAGGCCAACGCTCCCGCATCGGCCCCCGCGCCTGCCGCGGCACCAGCACCGGCTCCCGCTCCGGTGGCGGCTCCCGCTCCGGTGGCGGCTCCCGCCCCGGCTCCGGCTCCCGCCCCGGCTCCCGCTCCGGTGGCTGCTCCGGCACCGGCTCCGGCCGCTCCGGCCCCTGCAGCCACGACGGCACCGAGCGCTCCGTAGACCGTTCACACCCATCACCCGAAGGCTTGACACGAGGAGGAAAAACCATGGACGCTCTGAACGCAACCTCGACGACCGGCCACGGTCCGACGTCGCTGACGATCGAGCCGCTGCAACGCGACTTCCGGGTGATGGGTTGCCGGGCGCACATCGTCGTTCACGGCGGTACGACAGAGATGCTCGATGCCGCCGAACAGCGACTGCGCGACCTCGAGTCGTTGTGGAGTCGATTTCTCGACGACAGTGACATCACCCGGGCCAACCGGGCCGCAGGAGAACCCGTGCAGGTACACGAAGACACGCTTGCCGTGGTGAGCCGGGCCCTCGACGCGTGGCGCCAGACCGAGGGCCGATTCGACATCACCATGCTCCCGGCGCTGCTCGAGCAGGGTTACACCCACAGTGCCATCACGAACGTCGCCGCGCCCAGCGTGCCTGGCACCAAAGTAGGGCTCAGTGCCTGGGTCGGAGTCGACTACACCGAGTCGACGCTGACCGTGCCGGCCTCCACAGCTATCGACCTCGGCGGCATCGGCAAGGGGTTCGCGGCCGACATCGTCGCCGAAGAACTGATCGAAGCGGGTGCGCTCGGAGCCCTCGTCAACCTGGGCGGCGATCTCGTCGTACTCGGCCGACCGTCGAACGATACGTCGTGGTTTCTCGGGATCGAAGACCCGGGCAATCCCCCGCGGCACAGCGCCCTCCTGCGTCTGGAAGCGGGTGGAGTGGCAACATCGGGCACGACCGTACGGCGGTGGAAAACCTCCAACGGCGGAGTGGCCCACCACCTCATCGACCCCGACAGGGCTACGCCGTCGACCACGACACTGCTGACAGCGACGGTCATAGCCGCCGATGCTGCAACCGCCGAGACCTTCGCCACGGCGGCGATGATGTTGGATGGCACCGCAGCGGTGACGATGCTCGAGCGTGTCGGCCTTGCCGGTCTGCTCGTCGGAATCGATGGCCACGTATACCGCACATCGACGCTGGAGGCATTCGAGTCGCCCATCGCTTGACGCCCCCCGGAAACCATTTCCACCCAACTTTGTCGCTCCGAACATGCTGAGCGTGTTGACAGCGACAAAGGTCGTGCCGGGGGCGTAATCTGCGGCTCTCATCCGAGCACCAGAGGAGGCCCGCATGGCACTGACCACTCAGACGATGACCGACGAGCAGCGCAAGTCGGTGGCGATCGAGTACCTGAAGGCTTTCGACAATGGCGGGGTCACGTCGACCGGTGGAAGCATTCTCGATCTGTTCGCCGACGATGCCCAGGTGTACTTCCCGAAGTGGGGCCTTGCCAACGGTAAGGAGGAGATCGGCAAGTTGTTCGGTGATGTCGGCGCCACCTTGAAGGGCATCACCCATCACTTCTCTCATTTCAACTGGATCTTCTCCGGCAGCGACACTCTGGTCGCCGAGGGCACGAGTCATGGCGAGCATCAAGATGGCCCGTGGAGGGCAGGGGCACCGGAGTCCGGTGCGGGGCGTTGGTGCGATGTGTTCGAAATCCGCGACTGGAAGATCCAGCGGGTGTTCATCTATCTCGATCCCGACTACGCCGGCAAGGACACCGCCCGCTATCCGTGGCTGACGAGCTGAGCACTCGGAGCAGTAAACCCCGTCAGCGGATCCTCGTAGCAGTCACCGGGTCCGGCGATCCGTGTCGCTCCGGATGCAGGATCGAGGCGAACATCTCGACGCCGTCGACCACCCGTGGGCTCGGCCGCACGACCAAGGCGTCGGCGTCGACTGCCCACACCTCGGAGTCGGTGGGCAGAGCCCCACGGGCCGCTACCTGTTCCGCCAGTTCCGTGGCGCCGTCGAGGCGGAATCCGCACGGAGCGACGATCACCACATCGGCAGCGCACGCGCCGATCTCGCTCCATGACGCACCCTGCGAGTCACGTCCGGGTCGGCCCATCACCGATCGACCGCCGGCAGCGGTGATCATGTCGGGCACCCAATGGCCGTCGGTGAAGGCCGGATCGGTCCATTCCAGCAGGAGCGTCGGCCGGGCCGTTGCGCCATCGAGTTTGGCCGTCACGGCGGCAAGCCGGTCACGACAGCCGGCCATGATCCCCGCCGCCAACTCGTTCGTGCCGGTTGCCGCGCCGATCACGCCGACCGAATCGATCACTTCGGCGAGCGTCATCGGATCCAGTGTGAGGATCTCGGCGCGGCAACCCAGATAGGCAGCGGCGTCGTCGACCTCGGTGACGTCGACTGCGCAGACGGCGCACAGATCCTGGGTGACGACCAGCGTCGGATCGATCGCCGCGAAGACGTCGCGGTCGAGCCGATACAGGTCGTCTCCCGCCGCCAGTCGCTGCTTCACCACGGCGTCGATCTCCGCAGGCGTGAGGCCTTCGGGTAGCGCCGAGGTCGACACGATCCGCTTCGTGCGGGCCTCAGCCGGAAAGTCGCATTCGAACGTCACCCCGACGACCTGGTCACCGAGGCCGAGCTGGAAGAGGATCTCGGTTGCCGACGGCAGGAGAGACAGGATGCGCATGCCCGTCGATGTTACGTGGACTCTCGAGTCGGTCCTGACCGCACGTCCCAGGGGGACAGACGTCCCGAAACCCGAGCCTCGCGACTCTGGCCGAGCGATGCGAGCCGTCAGTACGTTCGAGATGGGTAAAGGAGCGACCATGAAAGCGCTGGTGGTGTTCGAGTCGATGTATGGGAACACCCGGCACATCGCCGAGGCGATCAGTGACGGACTGCGACGGTCGATTCCGACCGAGGTGCTGTCGGTCCGCGATGCGGGTGACGTCGATCTCGGCGACGTGCGGCTGTTGGTCGTCGGTGCACCCACGCACGGCTGGGGTCTGAGTCGTGCGAGCACTCGGGAGTCAGCGGCAAATGGCGCCGCGAATCACGCTGATCACCTCCTCGAATCGGCTTCGCCGGGACCGGGTGTGCGGGAGTGGCTGCACTGGCTGCCGCGGCATCACAACTGTCGCGCCGTTGCATTCGACACCAGATTCGACCAGCCGACGCTGCACATCGGGTCCGCGGCGCGGTCGATTCAACGCCGTTTGCACGCCGCTCGGTTCTCGTCGTTCGGCGAGCCACACAGCTTCCTCGTCACGGGAACAGCCGGCCCGCTAGCCTTCGGCGAGATCGAACGAGCACGAGAATGGGGCGAGGCCATGGGCCGCATGATCGTAGGGCTGAGCTTTGGGCCGGCGCCCGTGGAGGCCGATCAGTGACAGTCGGAGCCGACCCCGTCGCGGTCACGACCTACCCGAGCCAGTGGGAGTGTGACGTCGTCCTGATCGATGGGGGGACTGCGCACATCCGACCGATCCGGGCCGACGACCTCGAACAACTCCGCGCTCTGCACGGCCGACTGTCGCCGCAGTCGATCTATTTCCGGTTCTTCTCGCCGATACCGAGGGTCCCCGAGGCCCAACTCCACCGGCTCGCCGAGGTCGACTATCGAGACCGGTTCGCGCTCGTCGCCGAACTCGATGGGCAGGTCGTTGCGGTCGCACGGTACGACCGCCTCGAGGACGAGACCGCCGCCGAGGTCGCCTTCGTGGTCGAGGACCACCAACAGCGCCGCGGGTTGGCGACGGTGATGCTCGAACATCTCGCGGCAGTCGCCAGGAGCAACGGCATCGAGCGGTTCGACGCCGAGACGTTGCCCGACAACCGGGCGATGATGGATGTGTTCCGGCATGCCGGGTTCGATCTCAGCAGTCACTTCGACAGCGGCGTCATCGACGTCTCGTTCCCGTTGACGCCGTCCGCCGAACTCGATCAACGGATCGACGATCGCGAGCGGGGCGCAGTGGTCGCTTCGATCCGGCGCATCCTCTGCCCGACATCGATTGCCGTCGTCGGTGCCAGTCGGACTGCAGGCACGATCGGCTTCGAAATCGTTCACAACCTGGTGCGCGGCGGCTTCACCGGAGCCGTGCTGCCGGTCAACCCACAGGCTGGATCGGTTGGTGGGATTCACGCCTACGCCAGCATCGGGGATCTACCAGTCGCACCGGACCTGGCCATCATCGCTGTGCCCGCCGACCGCGTCGCAGCGGTGATCGAGGAGTGTGGCAAGGCACACGTGGGTGGGATCGTCATCATCAGTGCCGGATTTGCCGAACTCGGCGCGAGTGGCCGCGTCATCGAGGCTCGGCTGGTCAAGTCGGCACGGGGTTACGGGATGCGCGTCGTCGGCCCGAACTGCATGGGATTGGCCAACACCCACCCAACGATTCGTATGAACGCCACGTTCGCCCCGGTCGACCCGATCCCGGGCAACGTGGCCTTCATGACTCAGTCGGGGGCACTCGGCATCTCGTTGATCGACGAGAGCGCCCGTCGCGGCATCGGCATCTCCAGCTTCGTCTCGGTCGGCAACAAGGCAGACATCTCCGGCAACGACCTGTTGCGCTATTGGGAGACCGACGAGTCGACAGCGGTGATTGCGCTGTACCTGGAGTCGTTCGGCAACCCTCGAAAGTTCGTGCGGGTTGCCTCGCGGGTCGCCCGGGTCAAGCCGATCATCGCCGTGAAATCCGGTCGCAGCCCGGCGGGCGTCCGCGGTGCCTCCTCGCACTCGGCCGCACTGGCGACCTCCGACGACGTCGCTGAACTGGTGTTGTCGAGGTCAGGCGTCACCCGCGTCGACACCCTTGAAGAGCTCTTCGACACCACCCAAGCCTTCGCCAGTCAGCCCGCACCGGCCGGCCGACGCGTGGCCATCGTCGGTAACGCTGGCGGTCCAGCGATCCTGGCCGCCGATGCGGCCACCGCCAACGGCCTGATCGTTCCTGAGCTCAGCGAGGACACACAGGCCCGTCTCAGGAGTTTCCTGCCGGCAGCGGCGGCGACCCGCAATCCGGTCGACATCGTCGCCGCGGGGTCACCGTCGGCGTTCCAGGAGGCCCTCTGCGTCGTACTCGATGATCCGCAGATCGACGCGGTGTTGGCTCTGTACGTCCCACCCCTGCCGGATCGTGATCGCACCATGCTCGACGCGATCGCCACAGCGGCGGCGACACATCCGGAGAAGACGATGCTCGCCACGGTCCTGGCCGGAAACGAGACCGTGCAGCTCGGCGGGCTGACGGTGCCGACATATCGGTTCCCCGAGTCGGCCGTGCGAGCACTCGCCCACATGGTCAGCCGCTCCGAATGGTTGCGAACCAACGATGCAGAGATGCCTGAGCAACTGATCGACAAGGTGCAGGCGCGCAAGGTGATCGGCGATTTCTTGCGCGCCGTTCCGCAGGGAGAGTGGCTCGACATGTCGTCGGCCGCGGCGGTCGCGGCCGCCGCAGGACTGCCACTCGTCGAGACCGCGGTCGTCGACGGACTCGACGATGCTGTCGCAGCAGCGACGAGGCTCGGCTTTCCCGTGGCCCTCAAGGGCACCGGAGCCTCCATCCTCCACAAGACCGATCTCGGCGCGGTCAAGCTCTCACTCAGGGATGAACGAGCAGTGATCGAGGCCGGTTCGGCGATACGCGACGCGCTCGGTGATCAGCTCGCGGGCTTCGCAGTGCAGAAAATGGCGCCGTCCGGTGTCGAGTTTCTGGCCGGCGTCACGACCGACCCGGCATTCGGACCACTGGTGATCTTCGGCGCCGGGGGCACAGCAGCCGAGCTGTTGAAGGATCGTGTCGTGCGACCTGCGCCGCTGACGGTCGCCGATGCCGTGCGAATGGTTCGCGGGCTGCGAATCTCTCCGCTCCTCGACGGATTCCGTGGCATGCCGGTGATCGATCACGCGCCGCTCGAAGCGCTGCTGGTGCGCCTCGGTCAGCTCGCCCACGCCGTTCCCGAGATCCTCGAGATCGACCTCAACCCGATCATTGCCGCACCCGATGGGCTCCATGTCGTCGATCTCCGGGTGCGTGCCGTGCCGAACGTCCCCCACCCAGAGTTGTCCGTACGGAGGCTGCGATGAGTACTGATTCGACCCGTCCCGATTCGCCGAGCGACACGATCGTGGTGGGTGTCGACACCTCCCCCGAGTCGATCGCGGCTCTGCGGTGGGCGGCCGACCTCGCGGCCAGCACAGGCGTTCCACTGCTCGCGGTTCATGCCGAAGGGCTTCTCGAGGAGGGCTCGTACGTACCTCACGTCGACGTCACTGACCTGATCGCCCACACACTGAGCGGCGCGACGTTGACTGCACTCACTGCGCTGGTCGAGCCGGGGCCACCGTGTGAGACCTTGATCCGGGTCGCCCGGCGCGCCGGCTCTCGTCACATCGTGGTCGGGCACCGTGGCACAGGCGACACAGGCTCTGACATCGGCTCGACTGCGCTCCAGCTGGTCAGCCGTTCGACCGTACCCGTCACGGTGGTCCGCAGCGACGAACCAACTGGTTGATGACGAGTTGATGATCTTGAACTCCTGGTGGGGGCGTAGTACCAGGAGTTCGAGATCACGCCCGCGCCGCTACATCTGAAACCTCGCGCTCGGCGAGACGGTCCCGCAGGAACTTCAGCACCTTGATGTGCTTCTTGGTGTCGGCGATCACCAGTTCCACCAGCATTCCCCATAGCGTCGAGGTGCGCACGTTGTGGATCTCGCGCTGCAGTTTCCGCGATTCAGCGAGGTCCTTTCTTTCGAACTTCAACAACCGGTCCACCATGGCGATCGTCTCGGGGGGAACGGGGCGGTAGTCGACGTGCGGGATGCCTTCCGGCGCCTCGCGCAGTTCGGCCAACGCCTTGATCGTCTCGATCCACTCCAGGAACAGCCGGTGGTGCCTGGCCTCGTCCTCAGCGATCAGCTCGGCGACGTACGCCACGTACGGATGGTCGTCGTGCGCCAGCGCGTCGTACAGGCCGATCATTTCCTTTTCCGACTCGACGTGGCTACTGAGGTGCTCGATCAGCGCTCGGTCAACCTCGCTGAGATCATGTGGAATACGACTGGTTGTCATTGTCGAAGTGTCGGCGATCCTGGGTCCAGGCGACAGGGCACTTCGAGGTAGTTCCTCGGGTCCTTCGACCCTGTCGCGGGGGACTCAGATGAGGCAGGCTTTCAGGATGAGCGAGCTGACTGCAACGAGCCAGGCCCGGCACGCGGCGAGGGCATTGAGTTGCCTCGATCTGACGAGCCTGAACCTCGACGACACTCCGCAACGTCTGGATGCCCTGTGCGACCGAGCGCTCTCGCCGGCTCCCGGCATCGAGCTGCACCCCGCCGCGGTGTGCATCTATCCGGCATTCGTCAGCCAGGTCCGTGCCCGCCTGGCCGGCACGGGCATCGCCGTGGCCGCCGTCGCCAACTTCCCGTTGGGAACGTCGCCCATCGGTCAGGTCGTCGACGAGGTCGAGCAGGCGTTGGCCGACGGCGCCGACGAGATCGATGTCGTCTTCCCGTTCCGCGCATATCTGGCCGGGGATCATCTCGCCGCCGGCGAGCTCGTGCACCGCATCGCCACGGTGTGTCACCACGGCGACCATCCAGCGACCTCGCCGATCAGGCAACCGATCAAGCTGAAGGTCATCTTGGAGACTGGTGTCCTGCACGACACCGACGTGATCAAGGCCGCGGCCGCAGTTGCCGTCGCCAACGGCGCCGACTTCTTGAAGACCTCGACCGGCAAGCTGGAACCTGCCGCCACCCCTGCGGCTGCCGAGGCGTTGTTGGAAGTCATCGTTGCCGCACGACGAGCCGGTCACAGCATCGGCCTCAAGGTCGCCGGCGGGGTCAAGACCGTCGAGGAGGCGGCGTTCTATCTGGAGCTCGCCGATCGATATCTCCTTCCAGAGGGTGCAGATCCCGGCAACTTCCGCTTTGGGGCCAGCGGTCTCCTGAACGACATCGTCCGGGTGCTCGGGAGCTCGCACGACGCGCAGCTGCCGACGGAGTATTAGTGAGCTCGGCAAGCTTCCTGCCACAAGAGATCATCCGCTCCAAGCGCGACGGGTCCCGGTTGACGGATGTCGAGATCGGCCAGTTCGTCGGGGGACTGACCGACGGGAGCATCGGCGACGGCCAGGCCGCTGCCTTGGCCATGGCGGTGTTCTTCCAGGGAATGGACATCGGTGAACGCGTCGCACTGACGCGCGCGATGTCGCAATCGGGTGACACCATGCACTGGAACCGCAACGACCTGCACGGTCCGGTGATCGACAAGCACTCCACCGGCGGTGTCGGCGACAAGGTCAGCCTGATGCTTGCTCCGCTGGTCGCCGCCTGCGGCGGCCATGTACCAATGATCTCCGGTCGTGGATTGGGTCATACGGGGGGCACACTCGACAAGCTCGAGAGCATCCCCGGGTACATCACGCGCCCCGACAACGACCTGTTTCACAAGGTCGTCGCCGACGTTGGCTGCGCGATCATCGGTCAGACGTCGAATCTCGCGCCGGCCGATGGTCGGCTGTATGCGATCCGTGATGTGACAGCCACGGTCGAGTCGGTCGCGCTCATCACCGCTTCGATCCTGTCCAAGAAACTTGCTGCCGGACTCGACGCTCTGGTCATGGATGTCACCTTCGGCAATGGCGCGTTCATGACCGATCTCGACCGGGCCGAGGAACTGGCCCGCAGCATCGTCACCGTGGCTCGAAGCGCCGGGCTCGTCACCAGTGCGCTGCTCACCGACATGAACCAAGTGCTGGGGCGCACCGCGGGCAATGCCCTCGAGGTGAGCGAAGCAATCGACTGGCTGACCGGTGCAGGCGACGACACTCGACTGACCGAAGTCGTCCTGGCTCTCGGTGCGGAGATGCTGGTGTTGGGTGGCCTCGACGCCGACGTCGGGTCGGCCACCAATCGACTGATCGCCGTGCGTGAGTCCGGTGTCGCTGCGGAACGGTTCCAAGAGATGGTCACGGCACTCGGCGGGCCCGGCGATCTCATCCACAACCCGGCCGCTTACCTGCGCCAGGCGGAGGTCGCACACCGCGTCGACGCCACCCGCGACGGCTACATCGATTCGATTGACACCCGGGCGGTCGGGCTCGCCGTTGTCGCTCTGGGTGGTGGTCGCCTTCGAGTGGACGACGAGATCGACCATTCCGTCGGTCTCACCGACGTGATAGCAATCGGCGAGTATGTCGACCGCGATCGGCCTCTCGGTGTCGTTCATGCTCGCCGCGAATCGGAGGCGGTGCTCGCCGCCGAGGCACTGCGCCTTGCCTGCTCGATCAGTGACATCCAACCGTCGCTCGGCCCCGTCGTCGCCCTGCGGGTCACGGATTAGCAGTAGAGAACGACGTAGGCATGCTGTGTCATCGTGGAGAGCCCAAAAGCCCTTCCTGCTGCACAGCACGGGGCGCGATAATCACCCCGCTGAGGGGAGCATGATGGATCATCGCGTCCTGTATGACCGCCGATCGGCGGGTGCACTGTTGGGGATCGAGGTGGTTAAGGCCGGTCTCCAGAACCCCGTTGTGCTGGGGTTGCCGCGCGGCGGGGTTCCCGTTGCTGCCAAGGTTGCCGAGGCCCTCGGCGCCCCGCTCGACGTCATCGTCGTTCGCAAGCTCGGGGTTCCTCACCAGCGCGAGCTCGCCATGGGAGCCATCGGGGAGGACGGCGCAGTCGTGTTGAACGACGATGTCGTGCGAAGCGCACACGTGACCGAGGCCGACCTCCGCGAGGTCGAGTCACGAGAACGAGCGGAGCTCGACAGGAGGCTGCGGCGCGTACGTTCCGTGCGCCCGCGGGAGTCGCTGGTCGGTCGCTCGGCGGTCATCGTCGACGACGGCGTCGCAACCGGGGCCACGATGCGGGCGGCGATCCGAGTGGCTCGGGCGAACGGCGCACGAGATGTCACCGTCGCTGCGCCAGTCGCTCCACCCGACGTCGTGGAGATGCTGAGGTCGGAGGCCGATGGGGTCGTGTGCCTGGCCCAACCCGATCCGTTCTGGGCAGTCGGCACCTGGTATCGCCATTTCGAAGCTGTGAGCGATGACGAGGTCGTCGCCTTGATCGCGGCGGCGACCGCACGCGACGTCGCCGATTCGCACGATCGGCCCGCACGACCATGACTTCTCGGGACATTTGGCCGTGGCCACCACAGACGGGCACAGCTGATACTGAAACGATGATGACCGAGACTTCGCACCTTGCCACTGTTCGTGGCGAAGCCGCCAGCTTCACGTCGAATGCCTTCCTGTCGATGGTGCTCGATCGCACGACGGACGGCGTTGTGATGACAGACGGCCACGGAGTGATCGTTTACGCCAACCTTCCGCTCCTGCAGCTGTTCGGCTACGGCGCCGAGGACCTGATCGGCCAACCGGTCGAGATCCTGTTGCCGGACTATCTCCGCGACCATCATCGTCATCATGTGCAGGACTTCCTCGCCAATCCCACACCGCGCCCGATGGGTCGCGAGGACCTCGACATCGAGGGTCGTCGCGCCGACGGCTCGCTTCTTCTCGATCGACGTTCAGCTGAACGCTCTGCCCGGTACGTCCCTCGTGGTGGCGACCATCCGCGACATGACGCGGGAGCGACAGGCATCGGTCGACTGCGCGATCACCAAAATCGATCTGGCCAACGCCAGATCGCAAGTCGATCGACTGCAGGGTTCTCTCGATCTGGTGATTCAGCGTCTGTTCGCCCTCGGCACGTCGATTGCGGCCAGCGCAGCGAACGAATCGGTGTTGTCCGTGCGCCTCGCGTCGGCGCTCCATGGCATCGATGAGATCATCGAAGCCGTCCAGGATGGGCGACAGGCTGTTGGTCCCTAACGAGCAGGACGTCCGGCCCGTGACCACCTCGGACAAACGAAGTTCGCTGAGCTCATGACCACCCTCGCCGGACCAAATCACATCACCCTCTGCGCATTGGTCGGTTGGGAATCCCCTCCTGTCGTCAGTGCCTTCGTCCCGGTGGATTTCTCCCGCCCGCAGGCAACGGATTCCCTCAGCAGAGCGCTCCGTCTCGCCGCTCAGACAGCGGCCGCTCGGCTGACAGAGCAGCACGATGTCGAGCCTGGAGCTGCCGCTGCGTTCGTCGCGCCGCTGTTGGCGGGGACACTTCTCGACGACGTGCCACGCTCCGCTCGAGGACTGGCGATCTTCCTGTCGTCGGAGCAAGAGCTGCACGTGCCCCTGCCCATCAGCGTGGGTCCAGCCGTCGAGGTCGGTGATCGGGTCGACCTGCTTCGCCTGCTGCCCGCCTTTGTCGACGACATCGACTTCTTTGCCGTGACGATCGACAAGAAGGGGGCGACGCTGTTCCGCGGCAGTCGCTTCGGCTTCGACGTGGTGCCTGTCCCGGAGATGCCCGGATCGATCGACGAAGCCTTGTGGTATGTCCGTCGAGAGCCGGCCCTGAATCGTCAGGGATCCGGCGTGGTCCACGGGGCCGGCGGTGGACAAGACTTGCGCAAGGACGACGTGCGCCAGTACATCCATCTCATCGACAAGGCGATCACGCCGGTGCTCAACGGTGCCGAGGCGCCGCTCGTTGTCATCGGTGTCGAGTACGAGGCGGCGATGTTCATCAATCACACCCACTACCGGCACACCGTCGACATCGCCGTCTCGGGGAGTCCCGAGTCGATGTCGGCCGAAGAGTTGCACGAACGATCCTGGGAATTCGTGAGGTCGCGGGCCCATGCCTCGGCTGCCGATGCTCTGGAACGGCTTCGCCAGCTCGACGGTACGGGCAAGACGGCGACCGATCCCGATGAAGTCGTTGCTGCCAGCATGAACGGTTCGGTCAGCGACCTACTGGTGGCGCGATCCGTCACGGACGCCGACGAAACCCCGCCGACGAGAGCGCTCGGACGGCACAGCATCGTCGTCGCAGTGAACGAAGCGTTTCGGCATCGCGCACGCATCCACGTGGTCGATGACGAGAGCTTGTCAGGAGGCGTCCTCGTCGCTGCTGTGCTGAGGTACTGAAGGGCCGAACGACCTCACGAAACCGTTGCAAGCGCAACAGTGCACGGTGCGTGGACCTTCGTCCCCTGGCCATTCGAGGCAACACGGCGCACACTGCAATCACCGAAGACGCGGAGGTGTCGCATGCGAGCGCACAGCGGAGATCAGGTCGTTGTCAAAGGAAATCGGATCGGGATGCCCGACCGGAGGGGCGAGGTGCTCGAAGCCCGGGGACCCGACGGTTCGGCGCCCTTCCTCGTTCGATGGGACGACAGCGGTCACGTGACGCTGCTGTTCCCCGGTACAGACGCTGTGGTCGAGCATCTCGAGCGGAAGGAGCCGACATGAAGGTCCAGGAAATCACGGTGCGGCCACCGGTCACAGCTGCAGCCGATACGACCATTCTGCAGGCAGCCCAGCTGATGTCGCGCCAGGCCGTTGGGTCGCTGATCATCACTGAGGGGGACCGTCTGATCGGCATTGTGACCGATCGGGATCTTGTGATCAGGGCCCTCGCCAGAGGGTTGCCCCTCGACACACGAATCGACGACATCATGAGCATGAACGTCATCGCGCTCGATGCTGCAGCCGACGTGCGCGATGCGATGAGCGCCTTCGGTCATCATGCAGTGCGCCGGCTTCCCATCATCGACCACGGCAAGGTCACCGGGCTGCTCGCGCTCGACGACCTGGTTGTCGCCCTCGCCGGTCAGTTCGGCGAGGTCACGACGGGCCTCACGGCCCAACTGCTGTTCCCGCACGCCTCCGACGAAGCCAGGCATCCTGCCGAGCTGGAGTGAGACCGATCGGTCTCAACGCATGGCCGGCCTCTTGGTCTTCGAGCTCTCGACCGACAGGATTCCGGCCCGGGCCGCAGCGACGACAGCGTCCAACCGGGTGTGCACGCCAAGGTGCTTCATCGCCCGGCGGATGTGGTTCCGCACGGTATGAGTGGACAATTCCATGCAACCGGCGATCTCGGCGACACTTCGCCCATCAGCCAGGAGCTGCAGCACTTCGCGCTCGCGGTCGGAGACCGTGTGGCCACCACGCGGTGTGGACCAGCGTTCACGAAGCAGAAGAGCAAGTTCGGCCGTCGGGAAGTAGGCGCAATCGTCGGCGGCCGACGAAACGGCGCCGACCAACTCTTCGACGCGTGCAGATTTGTGCACGTACCCGATGCATCCCATGTCGACGGCGATCGCCAGTGCCTTGTTGTCGCTGGCGCCGGTGATCACCACGATCTTGGACCTCGGCGAGACCGCACGGATCCGCCTGATCGCGGCGATCGCGTCGCCGTCGGGTAGGTCGACGTCCAGCAGAACTACGTCGGGTGGCGTCGCGATACACGCCTCGACCGCTTCCTTGATGCTCCCGGCGGTTGCCACTGCGCGCATTGTGGGCTCGCCGTTGACGACCATGGCCAAACCCTTGGCAACTATGTAGTGACCGTCAACAACCAGCACATCGATCAGACCTTGGCGTTCCATATCCGTGCCCCTTGCTCCGTTCAAGCATTTCTGCCACAAAAGGTTGTTGACACCAGATCACCTGATCTTGATGCGAAACGGTAGGGGAGAACGTCCCGTCCTCGCCCGCCGTCAGGGCGGCGAAGGACCTTGGTCCTTGGTAATTGGCACGAGATGTGATCCCATAGGGGGATGGACGAAGTTTCCCAGAAGGTCACGGTGTTCCTTCTCGATGACCACGAGCTTGTCCGCGAGGGCGTTCGGCAGCTGTTGGAAGCAGATGGCACGATCGAGGTCGTCGGCGAAGCCGGCACCTGCGCCGACGCTGTGACACGAATCCGAGCGACCCGACCGCAGGTCGCAGTTCTCGACGTGCAGTTGCCCGACGGAAGCGGGGTCGAAGTCTGTCGAGATGTTCGCAGCATGCGGCCGGATCTGGTCTGTCTGATGTTGACCTCGTTCTCCGACGAAGAGGCTCTCTTCCAGTCGGTGATGGCAGGTGCCGCCGGATACGTCCTGAAGCAGATTCGTGGCAATGATCTGGTCTCGGCAGTACATCGGGTGGCGAATGGCGAATCGCTCATCGATCCTGCTGTCACCGGGCAACTGCTCGAGCGGCTGCGTAACCCGCATCAGGACCAAGATCCGCGTCTAGCAGCATTGACCGAGCTCGAACGGACGATTCTCGACTACGTGGCGGAGGGTCTGACCAATCGCCAGATCGCCAACAAGGTCAATCGTGCCGAGAAGACCGTCAAGAACTACATGTCGTCGATCCTGATGAAGCTGGGCATGACCAGGCGAACCGAGGCTGCCGTCTTCGCCGTCAGGGCCAAGACCGAGAGCTGATCGACCCAATCGGCGGGTTCAGCCACCCGAGGTGGATCGAGGCACCATCCAACGCACCTCGGTCCCACGAGGGTTGCCGGCGGAGAACGTTGCCTGGCCGCCGAGCCGCGTCGCCCGCTCTCGGATGTTGCGAAGCCCGAGCCCTCCGGTCTGAATCGCCGTTTTCGGGGGGATACCTACGCCATCGTCGGAAACGACGAGGGTTACCGAATCGGCTCCGACGTCGAGCGAAACGTCGGTCTTCGTCGCCTGTGCGTGCTTGGCGACGTTCATCAATGCCTCGCGGAGCACGGTCAACAACTCGGAGCTGAGGTCGTTCGACACATTGCCGAGAATGCCACCGAGCCTCAACGTCGGACGATGACCGAGGAGCCGTGCGGCCTCGTTGATGCTGACACTCAACGCCGCGGCCAACCCACTGTCGAGTTGAGACGGCCGTTGCAAGGTGAAGATGACCCCGCGTATCTCGCGGATGGCTTCGTCGATCTCGTCGACCACCGCCGACACCCGTTCGGTCGTGTCGGGACGGCCGGTCGACGCCTGCAAATGCAGCCCGGCGGCGAACAACCGTTGAATGACGCTGTCGTGCAACTCGCGAGCAATGCGGTCGCGGTCGTCGAGCACCTCGAGACGGGTCCTCGCCTCGAGGAGTTGCGCCGATGTCTCCAGCCTCTCGGTGACATCGCGCACAGTTGCCACGGTGGCCGCAATCTCGCCGCTCAGTGGGCTCAGGGCGATCTCTACTGGCACCTCGCGGCCGGTTCGGTGCAACGCCGTGAGCAGTAATCCGCTGCCCATGGGCCGAGCTTTCGGACCGGCGGCGTAGGCCGTCCGGTGCGAACGATGCAGGGGATGTAGTCGGTCGGGAATCAACACCTCGATCTGCAGCCCGACCAAGTCTGACGGCGACCAATCGAGAACATCGACGCTGTGCGCGTTGGCGTACAAGATGGTGCCATCGTTGTCGACAACGACGACCATCTCCGGAATGCTCTCGAACAACGCCCAAGGATTCACCGACGCGTCAGCCACCAGCGCAGTTCTAGCCCATGATCGCAGCAATGGCTACTTACTGGTCACGAGTTCTTCGTGACGGCGGGGTTGATCATCGGGATCGTGACGTCCTGGAATTCGTACCACCGCGACGGGAGTGACGGCGTGATGTAGCACGCTGCGGCTCACCGACCCGAGCACGAGCGATCGCAATCCACCACGACCTCGGGAGCCGACGACGAGTAGGTCAGCGCCCTCGGTCTCCCTCAACAACGCCTCGGCGGGTGTTTTCTCGCAGAGTGTCGAGTGAATGACCACCGATCCATCGGTCAACCGCGTGCCCAGCGACTCGAGGCTCGATTGCAGTTCCTTGGCAGCGGCGAACTCCATTGGCTTTCGCACTTCCCGGACTGACGACTCGGAGATCGTGTACGGGCAGATCCAGGCATGAACGACGTTCAGCTCGGCACCGCTTGCCAGGGCTTCGTCGTAGGCCCATTCGAGGGCGAGCAGTGACTCCGGCGAACCGTCGACGCCCACGACGATCGTCCTCATCGCCTCGCTGGCCTCTGCCGACGCTTTGGACGGCACCACGATCACTGGCACGTGAGCACGATGGATCACTCCGGTCGTCACAGACCCGACGAGTCCGTTCAGCACGCCGGTATGCCCGGTCGCCCCGACGACGATCTCGTCTCCTATCGCCGCTGACGTGGCGAGACCGACGACCGGCGTGGAGATCGGTGTCACCCCTTCGACGACGAGCGATGGGTTGATGTCGGTGGCGATCTGGATTGCCTGGCGGACGATGTCGGCTGACTCCTGTTTCAACGTCTCGATATCGACCGAACTCGGGTATATCGCGCCGTCGATGCCTCCGTATGCGGGCACGGTGTAGCACGACACGATTCTGATTTCTGCGTTGCGTCGGTGAGCTTCGTAGGCGGCCCACCGCACTGCGTCGAACGACGGCTCGGACCCATCTACGCCGACAATGATCTTCATCGTCATGTCGGGAGTATCCGTCCGCCGTGCGTCGGCCGACAGGGGAGAAAGTCCTAGCTCTCCCGTGGCACGGCGGTAGCCCCGTTGAAACGCCCGTGGCGGTCCACCGCGCCCGTGCGAAAGTTGGACATCAGCGTCAGCCGATCCGCATCTTCATCCAGGGCGCCGAATTGTGGAAGTTGGCGACGGCGCTGCCGGGCGCACAGATCTCGTCACATGCCGCCGCGACGTCGGCGGACACGACCATGTCCATCACGGGGACCAGATGCTCCAGCTGTTCCACCGTGCGGGGGCCGATGATCGGCGCAGTGACCGCGGGTTGATGCATCACCCAGGCGATCGCCAAGCGCGCCGGATCGATGCCCACTTCACGAGCCAGTCGCACGAACTTGTTGCCGGCCTCGACCGCCGCCTGGCTGACGCGGTCCGCGTAGATCCCACCCCGCAACGAAGCGCGCGAACCTGAAGGGCGGATGTCGTCGTCGGCGTACCGGCCAGCCAGGACGCCCATCGCCAGCGGCGACCATGGCAACAGCCCGAGGCCGTATCGCAACGCCATCGGTACCAGCTCGTTCTCCACTCGCCGATCGAGCAGGTTGTACGGCGGCTGCTCCGTGACGAAGGGCACCAGACCCTTCAACTCGGCGACCAGCACGCCCTCCAGGACCTTCCACGCGGGCGCGGTGGAGCTGCCGATGTAGCGAACCTTGCCCTGGCGGACCAGGTCGGTGAGCGCGCCGAGCGTCTCGTCGATCGGCACGTCGAAGTCGGGACGGTGAAGCTGGTAGAGATCGATGTGATCTGTTTGCAGGCGGCGCAGCGACTCCTCGCAGGCGCGCATGATGTGCACCCGGGAGTTACCGCTATCGTTCGGACCAGGCCCGGTGGGGTAGTGGACCTTGGTGGCGATCAGGGCCTCGTCGCGCCGTCCACTCTCGGCGAGCACACGCCCGATCACCCGCTCGGCCTCACCCGAGCCGTAGCTGTTCGACGTGTCGATCAAGTTGATGCCGGCGTCCAGAGCGGTGATGATCATTCGGCTCGACTCGTCCTCCGGTGTCGGGTTCAGAATGTTGTCAGTCCCGAGCGCCAGTGGTGCCACGTGTGCTCCGGTGTGACCGAGTCGTCGGTGTTCCACGCTCACCTCGCTCCGTATCCGGCATCGACACTGACCATCGCCCCGGTCATGTAGCTGGCGTCGTCGGAGGCCAAGAAGCAGACGACCCGGGCGATCTCGTCAGGATCGGCAAGGCGCCCCATCGGCACGGTGGCGGCGATCTGCGCCAGCAGTTGATCGGTGACGGGCTCGGCACGTTCGGATTGCAGCATCGGTGTGTTGACCTCTCCCGGGCACACTGCGTTGACACGAATCCCGTCGGCCGCGTGATCCATCGCCAGCGCCCGGGTCAAGTTGTGTACGGCACCCTTCGAGGCGCAGTACGCGGCCACGCCTGCGGAGCCGAGGTCACCCCAGATCGAGCCGAAGTTGACGATGGCTCCGCTTCCCGCTGGTTTCATCACCCGGAGCGCGGCTCGGCACATGTAGAAGGTCCCGCTGACGTTGACTCCCATGATCCTCGCCCATTGGTCGTCGGTGGTGTCCTCACCGCTCGCACGCACGATGACCCCAGCAGCGTTGACCAATACGTCGAGATGGCCGTGAACCCCGACGGCATCGCCGACGACACGGTCGCAGAACGATGAATCGGCGACATCGCCCACAGCACGTGTGCCGCGGATCTCTGCGGCGACGCTCCGGGCGAGATCGGCGTTTCGGTCGACGATCACGACGTGGGCGCCTCTCGCTGCCAGACGTCGTGCCGTTGCCGCTCCCATACCCGAGGCGCCTCCGGTCACGATCGCCACCCGCTCTGCGAAGTCCATGAACACCATCTTGACTCACGACCCAAGTCCAGAGGCGATCAGGATGAGCCCGAACACGGCGAACGTGATCGCAGCCCCGATCCGCACCACTCGTTCGGGAAGCCGCGCTCCCAGTTGCTGACCGACGATGATGGCGAGCGCGTCGGCTGCCACCATCCCGAGTGTCGACCCTAACCAGGTTCCTACGAGCCCGTGGGTGGTGGCGAGGGTGACCGTCGCCAGCATGGTCTTGTCGCCGAGTTCCGCCAGGAAGAATGCAAGGCCGACCGTGAGCAGTACCGACTTCGTGCTCTGCTCGGCGCGTGAGCGGTCATCGTCGTCGAGTTCGTCACCGCGAAGCGTCCAGGCAGCGAAGCCCAAGAACGCGAACCCGGCCACGATGGAGATCGCTCTCGTCGGCAGGGCAACGCCCACTGCCGCGCCGAGCAACACGCTGAAGAGGTGGACGAGTGCAGTGGCCGCGGTGATGGCGATCAGAATCGTCACGGCCCGGTACCGGGCGGCGAACGTCATGGCCATCAGTTGGCTCTTGTCGCCGAGTTCGGCGACGAAGATGATGCCGAAACTGATCAGAAAGGCGTCCAATCGAGTCCTTCCGGGTTCGGCCCGGAAAGGGTTGCACGCCCTCGACCGGGCATCTGGTTGATGCCTGATCGAAGGTCTCGCTCACCCGCACGAGCGGGCCTGGGGACCGGGGCTCATCACCCAGCATGTCGATCTCCCAGCGTTGAGCTACTCCCCTTCGCCACAGGCCAGACTACCTGGATGACATCGTCCATCCTCGATCTCGGCAGTGGCGCGGGCATCAGCCGCCGGCCGCTCATCGGTCTGTCCGGGCGTCGCTGGCCGGTCGAACGGGTACCCGATCTCCCGCAGGGGGCGCTGCAGGGCGAAGAGGTCGACATTCACCTCAGCGAGTATCCGAAGGGCATCTCGGCTGTCGGCGGTCTTCCTGTGCAACTCACCCGCGATGCCGACCCCGTCGACATGATCGGCCGCCTCGACGGCCTGGTGATGACCGGTGGCGCAGACCCCGACCCGTCCCTGTATGGACAGTCCCCGCACCCTGACCTCGGTGAAACCGAGCCTGGTCGCGATCAGTGGGAGCTGGCCCTGATCCGCGCCGCCCTGCAGCGACGGCTGCCGATGTTGTGTGTGTGCCGTGGCGCCCAACTGCTGAACATTGCTCTCGGGGGAACGCTCGTTCAGCATCTCGACGAGGCCGACACTCATGCGCTGTGGACGACTCCGCGTAGCGACCGATGCCACACCGTTCGGGTCAGCGCCGGGAGCCGGCTGGCCTCGCTGTACGGCGAGGTCGTGGAGACCAATAGCTTGCATCATCAAGCGGTGGGGCGCCCCGGAAGCGGCGTTGTCGTCACCGGCATTGCCGAGGATGGGGTGATCGAAGGGTTCGAGCTCGACGGACGACCCGAGGTACTCGCCGTTCAGTGGCATCCCGAGATGCTTGCCGAGCAGCCCGACCCGGCGTTCGCCTGGCTGGTCGAAGAGGCCCGACACCATGCAACCTGAACCGGCTACAGGTCGATGGCTTCGATGGTGCGCAAGATGGTGCGCAGCGAGCGGGCCAGGTCATCTCGCTCCGACTCGGTGAGCGCTTGGGTGACCAGACCTTCGTGCCGGTTGAACGCCGGCATGACATCGCCGACGACGTTTCGGCCACGCGGCGTCAGCGACACCAGAATCCGGCGACCGTCGAGGCGATCCGCCTTGCGCCGCAGCAGACCCCGCCGCTCCAGGGTCTTCATCACCCCCGTCAGCGTCGCCGCGGTCACCCCGGCCTCGGCCGCCAACGACCGAGCATCCATGTCACCCCACACCCTCAGCACGAACAGCGTGGTGAAAGCGCTCCACGACAACTCGTGTTGCGCCAGGACGCCGTTCTCCATGTGATTCCGTACAGCCGTGGCCGCACGGAAGATGTTGGAGACCGCTGCCAGTGACCGAAGGTCGAGATCGAGATCGCTGAACGCTGCGCCGACATCCCGCTCGGCTCGCACCAGATCGCGATCGTCATCGCTGGCGAACAGCAGCGGCATCAGCCGGCCTTCATCAACGCCAGTTCGTCAGCGATCACGGTGTGCACGCGATCACGCAGCACGGGCACATCGTCGAGTGTGAGGCCGACAGTCTCGATCGGTTCCAGCACGCGCACCTCTGCGTCGGTCACGCCGAATCGCCAGTCGCCCTTTTGCAGCGCTGGGAAGGTGCCCTCGAGCACCAGCGGGAGGATGGGCGTGCCGGTCTCGATGGCGAGGCGGAACGCGCCATCCTTGAACTGCTGCAACTCCCCGTCCCTGCTCCTGGTGCCCTCAGGGAAGATCATCACGCTGACTCGCTTCGACAAGCGGTCCTTGCACGAATCCATCGCCGCGATGATCGAGTCGCGCTTGCCGCGAATCAACTTGATGTCACCGGCCATGTGCATCAGCCAACCAACGAGGGGGTACTTGAAGAAGTCTTCCTTCGACAGCCACTTCATCTCCCATGGGAGCTGGGAGATCAACAGCATGTCGACGAAGCTCTGGTGATTGGCGACAACGACGTAGGGACGACGGGGGTCGGTGATCTTGACGCCCGACGTTCGGAACGTCCACAACGGATTGAGCCACTGGTGCACGACACTGAGCTTGCGGAAGAGGTAGCCGGCGGCGTAACGACCCTTGTCGAACGGCGCAGTGGCCAGGCGCACAACAGCAACGAGCGGCACCCAGATGATGACGACGATACCGAGTACCAGCCATGCCCACAGCGAGAGCACGGTTCGAACCACTGTGTTGCGCAGCAGTCGATGGCGAATGGGACGAGCAACCATGATCACATCGTGTCACGTATCGAAGGTGACTCGCACATAGCCTCTCGGCGTGCGACGCAGGTGGTTGATCGGGCTTTTCGCGATGGTCGCGTGCAGCCAGTCGCGGGCGCAGTTGCCACCAGCGGTACAGGCCGTCGTCGACACCGGTGGTCGGATGGCGTGGATGAGCAATGGCGATGATCCATGGGCCGTCTTGGTCTGTCACGTCCCTGCTGACACTCAGTCCGTCGTGTACGCCGGATTGCCACTTCGTATGCCGCTTCAACCCGAGGCATTGGCCGCACTGTTCAACACAAAGGTCACCGCGTATTTCGACACGCTGTCGCGGGGTGCCTACCGGCCGAGCTTCGTGGCCGGCGGTGAGGTGAGGATTGGCGCGGCCGACGAACCCCAGGCCTGCGTCGACCTGGCGCTGGAATCGGCCGGCGACCAGGCTCGGGGTGTCATCGTCGTCGCCGATGCCGAACACAACGAGGGGCAACCCGGTGGGTTCGGCAACCCGGGTGACGGATGTTCCAACTCGCCGTGCACCGCCGCGACCAGCCGGCGATCGGTGTACGTCGGCGCGTCGGACTTCAGCACCGATTGGGGTGACCAACCGCCGATGGATCTCGTCGAACACGAAATCGGCCACGCACTCGGATGGCCGCACAGCGGCTACGACGAATCGTGGAGCGAACCGAACCGCAGTTCCCTCGACGTGATGAGCAACAGTGCCGCGCCCCGCGATGTCAACCCGGCGCGTCGTGATGCCCCCGACACACTCGCCGTCAATCGATTGGCAGCTGGTTGGCTGCCGACGTCGGCCGTGGCCGTCGTGCCGGCATCGGGTGGAACGGTCACGCTCGCAGCATCGAACGGCTCGACCGGGACCAGACTGGCCGTCATCGAACTCGACGATCGTCGTTTCATCACCATCGAGCTGCTCGTCGCCGAAGGGTTCGACGACCACCTCCCGGCGAGCGGTGTCGCCATACATCTCGTTGACGGCAGTGACTCGACCCGCACGCAAACGCCGCTGATCGGCCTGCCGCCGTACGACGATCTGCTCGTGGCCGGGGAGACCTTCACGGGAAACGGCTGGAGCATCGCGGTGGATGATGGGTGGAGAGCGACGATGCATCCGTTGGGAGATGCACCCGTCGTCTCCTGAGGGCCTACGCTCACCCGACCAGACATCCGATCGGAGATGTGCCTACTGTGAGTGGCTGATGACGCCGGACGTAGAGGAGCTACTGGCTGCCGCCAGAGCGGTGCAGGTCAATGCTCACGCCCCGTACTCGCATTTCCGAGTCGGTGCAGCGGTACGTGCTGCCAGCGGGCGGATCTTCTCCGGCTGCAATGTGGAGAACGCCGCCTATCCGCAGGGATCGTGCGCCGAAGCCGGGGCGATCTCGGCCATGGTCGCCGGCGGTGAACGGGAGATCGTGGCGGTGCTCACGATCTGCGACGGCGAGGCCATCGGCACCTGCTGCGGTGGCTGCCGGCAGCGCCTCCGTGAATTCGCTTCTGGAGAAACACCCATCTACGCGGCGGGTCCCGAGGGGGTGCGGGCCACCTTCACCCTGGACGGGCTGTTGCCGCATTCGTTCGGGCCACAACATCTCAGCGAGTTCCAACAATGAGAGGGGAGCGAGATGAATCAGAGCAGACTTCGCGTGTTCGTGGGTGGTGCCTTGTTGCTGGCGTTCGTCGCCACGGCGTGCGGCGGCAGTGACGACGGCGGGTCCAACTCGACGAGCGCCTCGTCGGGCACCGCCGCCGCCGGCAGCCCGGCTTCGGCTGCCGCGCTGACCATTGCCGACTCCGCGTTCAGCGAAGCCTCGGTCACCGCCGGCACCGAATTCACCATCGCCAACGAGGACGGCCGGACCCACACGGTGACCGACGACGCCGGCGCCTTCGACGTCGAGGTTCCAGCCGGCGGCACCGCACCGCTCACGATCGATGCACCCGGGACCTACAAGATCCACTGCAGGATCCACGGCTCGATGCACGGCACGATCACCGTCACCTGACCGGCCTACGCTGGCGGCGTGTCATCAGCCCGTCTGCCCTATCTGACCGCCAAGCTGCAAGGTTTCGGCACCACGATCTTCGCCGAGATGAGCGCCTTGGCGATGGAGACAGGAAGCGTCAATCTCGGCCAGGGTTTCCCCGACACCGATGGCCCGCGCGAGGTGCTCGACGCGGCTATTGCGGCAATCAACGGCGGCGTCAACCAGTATCCGCCCGGGCCCGGGATGGCGGTATTACGCGAGGCGATCGCGGCTCATCAGCACCGCTTCTACGGGCTGCAGTACGACCCCGACTCCGAGGTCCTGGTGACGGCCGGTGCAACCGAGGCGCTCGCCGGGGCGTTGCTGGGATTGCTCGACACGGGCGACGAAGTCGTGCTGTTCGAACCGATGTACGACAGCTACCAGGCGTGCATCGCCCTGGCAGGCGCCACCGCCAAGCCGGTCACGCTGCGACCCCCGACTTACAGCTTCGACCCGGCCGAGCTTCGTGCGGCCATTACGCCGAAGACCAAGCTGCTGTTGATCAACAGCCCGCACAACCCGACGGGCCACGTGCTCGATGCCGGGGAATGCCGGCTGATCGCCGATCTGGCCATCGAACACGACCTGATCGTGGTCACCGACGAGGTCTATGAGCACCTCGTGTTCGACGACGCTCGACACATGCCATTGGCGGGTCTGCCCGGCATGCGCGACCGCACGATGGTGATCTCCAGCGGCGGCAAGACCTTCAACACCACCGGCTGGAAGATCGGCTGGATATGCGCTCCGCCGGAACTGCTCGCGGCCGCACGCACCGCCAAGCAGTTCCTCACCTATGTCAGCGGCGCTCCCTTCCAGCCGGCCATCGCCGTCGGCCTCGGCCTTCCCGACTCGTTCTTCTCCGAGTTCGCCGCCGACATGCAGGGCAAACGCGACCGGTTGCTGCCGGGTCTGCACGCTGCCGGTTTCACCGTGTACCCGACCCATGGCACGTACTTCGTCACGGTCGACATCCGCCCGGTGCAGCCCGACGGAGACGGCATGGCCTTCTGCCGTGCGCTTCCCGGTCGCTGCGGCGTGGTGGCGATTCCCAACGAGGTGTTCTACGCCAATCGACACGAGGGCCGACACCTTGTTCGGTTCGCGTTCTGCAAGCGCGCCGAGGTGCTCGACGAGGCCGCCGAGCGGCTGGCCAAACTGGCCACCGGATAGTCTGCGACGATGCGCGTCGCCGCAATCCAACACGACATCACCTGGTGCGATCGTCAGGCGAACTTCGCCCATCTCGCCCCGCTCATCGCCGGCGCCGCAGCCGCCGGGGCGCGTCTGATCCTGCTCAGCGAGACGTTCTCGACGGGTTTCGCCACCGATCGCGAGGACCTCGGTGAGCCTGAGGGCGGGCCGTCGTCACAGTTCCTGGCGGCGCAGGCACAACTTCACGACGTGTGGGTCGGTGGCTCCTGTCCGGAGATCGCGACCGGCGCCCCCGCCGATGACCAGCGGCCACACAACACCTTCGTGCTCGCCGCGCCCGATGGTTCGCAGCACCGCTACCGAAAGATCCATCCGTTCACCTACGGCGGCGAGACCAAGCACTTCCGGGCCGGTGATCAGTTCGTCACGGTCGACGTCGAAGGACTGCGCGTCACCTTGTTCGTGTGTTACGACCTGCGCTTCGCCGACGAGTTCTGGCAGCTGGCCGACGACACCGACCTGTACCTGGTGCCCGCCAACTGGCCCGAGGCGCGGCGGTTGCCGTGGACGGCCCTGCTGCAGGCCCGAGCCATCGAGAACCAGGCGTACGTGATCGGGTGCAACCGTGTCGGCAGCGGCAATGGTCTCGCCTACAGCGGTGATTCGCGAATCATCGACCCGTTGGGTGAAGTGCTGGTCGCTGCCGCGCAGACCGAGACGATCCTGCTCGCAGACATCACGGCCGAGCGCGTGGCCGAGGTGCGCGATCGGTTCCGTTTCCTGCAGGACCGTCGATAGTCGCGCCGACAACCGAACCATGGTGATCGTGGCCGCAGCGACTGTTCCCGACGTAATGACCGGATGTTGGAAGCGGGCGTGGATCGAGTTCGCCGATGGCACGATCGACGACACCGGCACGGTTGTCTGGCTGCAGACACAATCACTCATGGCTGACGTTCGCATCGCTGCCGACCGCCCCGACCTCGCGACTCGCTCCGGTCTGCACGACTGCACCGTCGAGGAACTTCGCGCCATCTCCGTCAGCGACGCAAGCAGTGGATACACCGAGTGCGGACCGGTCGTGGTGGGGGCCGACGGCCTGCGTACCGCGACCGTGTCGTGGCACACCCGCGGCCATGGGGTGAACTTCCAGCCGGTGTCCGCCTTCCCGGAACCGGGGCTGATGACATGGGACGAAGATGGCACCGTGATGGTCGAGCGGGCCCCGAGTGGCGCATACGTCGAGGAATGGCGACTCGTTCCCGGGAGCCGACGGCCGCTGTGCGTCATGCAGATCGGTGGCGAGGTGATCTACCGGAGCGGGGACATCGCCGTGTTCGTCCGCGATCGAGCCATCGACATTCCCCGTCCGGCCCGATTGCCCGAGCTGTTGGACGAATACTCCCAGGATCGGGCGATGATGGAGGCGCTGCTCGACTGCGAGTTCAGCGTGGCCGAACGGGCAGGCGACGGGTGGGTGGTCACGACGTCCACGCTGCCGTGGAGAGAAGGCACGGTGCTCGATGTCGAGTGGGGCTGAATCGATCTGGTCCGAGCTGGCCGAGCACGGGCGGCTGCGGTTCGACGAGGCCCGCATGCTGCCGGCCGGTGCCTACACCTCACCCGAGGTCCTGGCGGAGGAGCATCGCCGTATCTTCGCCGGTGAATGGTCGTGCGTCGGCCGGGCTGCCGATCTACCGCGTCGTGGGGACTACCTGGTCGCCGAGATTCCCACGGCAGATCCGCTGCACCCCGGCGAGCACCGCTCGGTCATCGTGATGCGCAGAGACGACGGAGCGCTCTCGGCGCTCGACAACGTCTGTGTGCACCGCGGCTCGCCGCTGCTGCACGGCTGCGGCAACGAGGCCCGCATCACCTGCCCGTATCACGCGTGGGTCTACAGGCTCGACGGTCAACTGATCGGCGCGCCATACATGAACCGCACCGTCGATGCGGCCGGGAGGGCATTCGACCCCGCGGACCATCACCTCACCACCCTCCGGTTGGAGGAGTGGGAGGGCTTCGTCTTTGTCACCCAGGATCCCAATGCCGCAGACCTGCACACCCGGCTCGGTGGGCTCACCGACGTCGTCGGTCGCTATCACATGGCGGGGTACGTGCCGGTGCATCGTCAGGTCGACGTGTGGGAAACGAACTGGAAGCTGCTGTTCGAGAACTTCATGGATGCGTACCACGTGTTCAAGGTGCACAAGAACAGCTTTGCCAAGAACGGCGACAACACCCTGCTGACCACGATGCACGACGGCACCGACCACTACGCCTATCACCTCGTCGGCCATGCCGCTGATGCAGTCTCGGGCGTTGCTCATCCGTCGAACACCACACTCGAGGGCGAGTGGCGGCATACGATCGTGCTGGGTGCGGCGTTCCCCACGCACGTCATGCAATTGCAGCCTGATTGGCTGTGGTACCTGCAGCTGAGCCCGCTCGGTGTCGATCGTGTTCGCATCCGGTGGGATGTCTCCGTCGCGCCGGAGGTGCTCGCCGATCAGGCCGATCCCGGCTGCTACGTCATCGGGTTGCTCGATCTGCTCAACCTGGTGAACGCCGAGGATCGACCCATCGTCGAGGGAGTGTTCCGGGGTGTACGAGGGCGTGACCCGGTGCGAGCCCCGCTGTCGTACCTCGAACGCAACGTCTACGACTTCGACCGCTACATCGCCCGAACCCTGACGAGCGACAGCTGACGCCCGTTGCCCGAACCTTGTCGCTCTCAACACGCTCAGCATGTTCGGAGTGACAAAGTTCGGGGGGCGCACCGAGGCGTTGCGGGCATTCGTCGACCACGTGAAAGGAATCAGGAATGAGCACGAACGGCTTTGATCACATCTACGTCGAGACCCACAACTGGGGTAAGGCGGTGGCGTTCTGGCAGCGACTGGGGTTCGAGATCGAGTTCGACACCGGCCACGGTTCGGGCATGCTGCGCCATCCGAACGGTGGTCCGACCGTGTTCGTAGCCGAGCAGTCGATCGAGAACCCGCTGGCCACGGAGGTGTACCTCGCCGCCGACGCCGACTTCGTGGCTCCCGAGGGCGTCGAGGTCGTCATTCCCTTCTTCGACACCCACTGGGGAACGAAGGTGATGGTGATCCAGGATCCCGACGGCCAACGCTTCCGCATCCAAGCTCCGACCAGCGGCTGACGCGGGCGCTACTGTCGGCGCATGTCGATCATCCGCACGGTCGCCGAGCTGGAGGCGTTGTACGACGCTCCGGTGCCGACGTCGATCACCAAGGAGGTCGACCACCTCACGGACCAGCACCGGGCCTACGTCGAGGCTTCGCCGTTCGTGATCGTCGCCACCTCCGGTCCTGGCGGCGTCGACTGCTCGCCGAGGGGCGACCCCCCCGGGTTCGTCCGCGTCACCGACGAGCGGACGCTGCTGATGCCGGATCGACGCGGCAACAACCGCCTCGACACCTTGCGCAATCTCGTCGTCGATCCGCGTATCGGGCTGCTCTTCCTGGTCCCTGGCATCGGCGTGACTCTGAGGGTCAACGGCCTTGCCGAACTTTCGACCGACGCCAGGCTGCGCGAATCGTTCGCCATCGACGGCAAGCTGCCGGCGACGGTCATCGTCGTGACCACCACTGCCGTGTACACGCAATGCCCGAAGGCCTTGATCCGGTCGCACCTTTGGGACCCCGACCGTCATCGTGAGGCGTCGGAGCTGCCGTCGGTGGGCGAGATCATGGAAGCCATCACCGCCGGCGCGCTCGACGGCGCGGCCTACGACGCCGCGTACCCGGAGCGCGTCCGCCAGACCATCTACTGATTGCGATGGAACACGGGGCATCGGGCAGGTGTGAGTGCGGTGGAGTCAGCTATGTCGTCAACGGACCGTTGCGCCCGGTGTTGAACTGTCACTGCTACCGATGTCGCCGGTTCACTGGACATCACATGGCAGCCACCGGCACCTCGCCCGACATGGTCACCTTCATCAGTGACGAATCTCTCACCTGGTACTCGCCGGACCCGACCGTCGAGTACGGGTTCTGTTCCACGTGCGGCTCGTCGCTGTTCTGGCGCGCTGCGTCGGAGCCCGGGCATCTGTCGATCTGCGCCGGCACGTTGGACCAGCCCACCGGATTGCGTACGAAGGGAGCATGGTGGATGGCCGAACACGCCGACTACCACACGCCAGAGCCGCACGTGACCAACTTCGACTACGACGGTTGAACCACCGATTAGGGTAGACATGGTCGACGGACGGGCCGGTCGAAAGGGGGATCTACGTGGGGAAGATCTTGTTCGTGGGTGGCGGCATCGTCGGCACGTGCGCAGCGATGATGTTGGCCAACGACGGTCACGACGTCACCGTGCTCGAGCGTGACCCGACCCCCCCGCCTCCGCCCGACACGGCGTGGGACGAGTGGGACCGGAGCGGTGTCAACCAGTTCCGGATGCTGCACTACTTCCACGCCAGGTTCCGCGAGGTCGCCGATGCCGAACTGCCCGGGCTGACCGACGCGATGGTCGCCGCCGGTGCGTTGCGGATGAACCCCCTCGTCGGCATCCCCGATGCGATCAGTGGTGGATGGCAGGAGGGTGACGAGCGCTTCGAGGTCGTCACAGCCCGCCGACCCGTGGCCGAGTCGGTCGTCGCCCAGGTCGCCGCCTCGACAGACGGGCTCACCATCCGGCGCGGTGTCGGCGTGGCCGGCGTGCTGACGACATCCGGTGCGGATGGCATCGTCCACGTCACCGGGGTGCGCACTGCTGACGGCGAGGAGCTGACCGCCGACCTCGTCGTCGACGCCGGTGGGCGCCGTTCGTCGATGCCCGCCTGGCTGCGCGAGGCCGGCTCGCCCGGGCCGGCCGAGATGATCGAGGACTGCGGCTTCGTGTACTACGGGCGCCACTTCCGCTCCGCCGACGGGTCGGTACCACCGGCGTTCGGCGGGTTGCTGCAGCCGTACGGTTCGATTTCGATCCTCACGCTGCCGGCCGACAACGGCACCTGGGGGGTCGGCGTGGTGACCAGCTCGAAAGATGCCGCGCTGCGCGGCTTGCTGGACAGTGACACGTGGGAGAAGGTCGTGCACTCGTTCCCGATGGTCGCTCACTGGATCGACGCCGAGCCGATCACCGACGTCAAACTGATGGCCAAGATCGAAGACCGGCAGCGCACCTACGTCGTCGACGGCACGCCGGTCGCCACCGGCGTCGTTCCGCTTGCCGATTCGTGGGCCTGCACCAACCCCTCCCTCGGTCGCGGCATCTCGATCGGTCTGATCCACGCGGCCGCGCTGCGCACATTGCTCGCCGAGGATCTGATCGCCGATCAGCGCGCCCTGGCCGTGCGCTGGAGCGAGCTCACCAGCGAGCAGGTCGAACCGCTGTTCACCGACACGCTCTCGTTCGACCGTCACCGCCTGGCCGAGATCGAGGCCACGATCGAGGGCCGCCCGTACGAGACCGATGACCCGCGTTGGCTCCTGCTCCAGGCCCTCGCCAGCTCGATCATGAACGGCCCGGATCTGCTGCGTGGCTTCCTGAAGGTGGCGTCGGTGCTCGAACGTGGCGTCGACGTGCTGTCACAACCCGGCGTCGCTGAACGGGCCGTCGCTCTGGCCGACCCGACGCCGCTCCCGGGGCCCGATCGAGCCGAGTTGCTCAGCCTGGTGGGTGCATGAGAAAGGGCGTTCGACGATGAACACTGTCACTCTCGGCGATCTGACCTTCGCGGTTCAGGACGAGGGCGAGGGACCGGCCGTGCTGCTGCTCCACGGCTTCCCCGACTCGCACTCGCTGTGGCGGCATCAGGTACCAGCACTCGTCGATGCCGGGTACCGGGTGATCGTCCCCGATCTGCGTGGCTTCGGCGAGTCATCCAAACCAGCCGAGGCCGAGCGATATGGCATTCTCGACATCGCCGGTGACGTGTTGGGAATCCTCGACTCGTGTGGTGTGCAACGGGCCCACGTCGTCGGTCACGACTGGGGTGCGGCACTCGCATGGGCCTTGGCCGCGTTCGTGCCAGATCGGGTCGATCATCTGGTCGCCTTGTCGGTCGGTCATCCGTTGGCGTTCCGCGGCGCCGGGTTCGTGCAGCGTGAGAAGTCGTGGTACATGTTGCTGTTCCAGTTCGAGGGCATTGCCGAGCAGTGGCTGTCGGCCGACGATTTCGCCAACATGCGTGCGTGGGCAAAGCACCCCGACATGGATCAGGTGGCGATCGACCTGGCCCGGCCCGGGGCGTTGACCGCGGCGCTCAACTGGTACCGGGCCAACGTGCACCCGCGAACATGGATCGAGCCACCTCTGACCTTCCCACAGGTTCAGGCCCCGACGATGGGTGTGTGGAGCTCGGGCGACTTCGCCCTCGACGAGGCCGGCATGACCGGCTCGCAGCGATACGTCGATGGCACCTGGCGGTACGAGCGGATCGAAGGCGCCGGACACTGGATGCAACTCGAGGTCGCCGATCAGGTGTCGGCGTTGCTGGTCGATTTCCTACCCGCGCCCTAGTTGTTTGGCTCTCGAGCGACTACCACGGCTGCGCTGATGGGTCAGCGAGTGTTCGTCACCGGAGCAACCGGGGTGCAGGCCGATCTGTTCGATCGGGCCGCGATGCGTGTCGCGATCGCCGGTCACGACACCGTGGCCCACCTGGCGACACACATCCCCGACAGGCCCCTCGGCGGCGTTGCGTTCGGGATGGCGAACGACCGACTCGTTGCGCCGCGAGGCCGCCGCCAACCTGGCAAGATCGCACCGAATCTCGTCGCAATCCCTCCGCGACGTGTCGCAATGGGCACCCCGCATCCGCTGCGTTGATCGATGGAAGGAGCTGCCGTGACCTACCGGACTTGGACTCGGATCGCCCTCGGATATCTCACTCTCGTGTCGCTCGAGGTCGGAGTCTGGGCGCAGTTCGCGCCGCGATCGTTCTACGACATCTTCCCGGGTCTCGGAAGGGCATGGGTACGCATCGACGGCCCGTTCAACGAGCACCTGGTGCGCGATGTCGGTGGCCTGAACCTCGCCATCTCGGCGGTCATGATCGCCGCCTTCATCACGCTCTCGCGACCATTGATCATCGTCGCCTCGGTAGCCACGTTGCTGTATGGAGTACCTCACCTCGTGTATCACATCGCCAACACCGATGGCTTGGCCTCCGGCGACGTCATCGTGAGCATCGGAGGTCTGGCGTTGTTCGTCGCCGTGCCGATTGCGTTGATCGTCGTATCGCGCAGGGCGGCGGCGGAGCGATGAACGAAGGTGAGATCGAAGCGGGTCTGGCGCAGACATCGAACTATCGATACGCCGATCGAGTTGGGAACCGTCTGTTCGTGGCCGGCCAGGTGCCCGTCGATGCCCGTCGCAACGTGGTCGGGATCGACGATCCGGCTGCACAGGCTCGCCAATGCCTGGCGAACCTCGTCACACTGATCACGCATCACGGCTACCGGCGCGACGATGTCCACCAGTTGACGGTGTACGTCGTGGGGCCGCACGACAACCTCATCCGCGCCTGGGGCGAGGTGACGTCGTTCTTCGAATCGGACGTGCCGCCGGCGACGCTGTTGGGCGTGACCCTCCTCGGTCACGCGGGGCAACTCGTCGAGATCGACGCCGTCATCGAACGGGCGTAGCGGCGGGATGTCACACCCCTGTGCGAGGATTTTCCGTAAAGCGGTTGCTTTCTTCTCGTAATCGAACTAATGTTCGATTCATGAATTCAGAACAGTTTGACGAGCTGGTTGGCGAGGTCGCTGATGCCAGTCTCACTGTGTCGAGTTCGGGACAGTGTGGGGATTTGCTCGCCCGTTTGAATCACCTTCGTTCGTGGGTCGAATCTCGCACGCTCGCTGTCACCCAGCGGCTCAATGAGCTCGCTGATCGCACCCCTGGGATCTTTCCCGAGCAGATCGTCGCCGATGCCACGCGGGTCACTCTGACGCAGGCCTTTCAACCATTTCGACGGGCAGAAGCAGTCGAGTTGCTCCCTGAGTTCGGCGCTGCGCTGACCGCGGGAGCGGTCAACGTCGATCATCTCGATCTGCTCGCCCGGAGCGTCGCCGGGCTCGACACAGCTACGAAGCAGCGGCTGGCCGGTCGTGACCAGTTCCTCGCCGACGTCGCCACGCGAACCACGTCGGCCGAGTTCGGGCGCACGGTGCGTGCCGAGATCCGCCGGGCACGAGCCGACGATGGCATCGCCCGGCTCGAACGGCAGCGCCGCAACACCCGGCTGCGCACGTGGATCGATCGCGAGACCGGCATGTGGTGCATGCATGGAGAGTTCGACCCGGAATCGGGCGCGTTCCTCGACAACCGGCTGCGCAGCACGCTCGAAGCCTTGTTCCACGACGCCACACCCACGACGTGCCCGAGCGATCCGCTGGAGAAGCAGCATCACCTCCGAGCGCTGGCGCTGGTTGTGTTGACCGAGGGCAAGCGTGTCGGGCGGGCCGGAGCGATCGACATGTCGATCCTGGTCGACGCCAAGACCCTTGTCGACGGCATGCACGAGCACTCGGTGATCGACTGCGGTTTGCCCATCGAGCTCCCGATCGAGTCCGTTCGTCGCATGGCCTGCTACGCCGACATCACGCCGATCATCGTGGGTGCCGATGGGGTGCACCTGGACCTGGGCCGCACCACACGGTTGGCCAGTCGCGAGCAGCGGCGGGCGCTCCGGGCGATGTACCGGGGCTGCGCCGTCCCCGGCTGCTGCGTCGCCTGGGATTACGTGGTCATCCATCATCTGAAGTACTTCCGAAACGACGGCCCGACCGACATTGCCAATCTTCTGCCACTGTGCACCAAGCACCATCACCTCGCTCACGAAGGTGGCTGGAAGCTCAGCATCGACTGGGCTCGCAACCTCACGATCATCCGCCCCGACGGCACCACGATGACCACGGGCCCACCGAAGGTGCTGGCGGCATGATTCCGTTGCGTGGGAGGCGGCGTCACTCCAGCCGGAGTGCCAACAGGCTGACGGTCTTGTTGCCGCCGTCGGTTTCTTGCTGGCCGACTTCGCGAAAGCCGATCGAATGGTGGAACAGCAGCGAAGCCTCGTTGCGCGGTCGCACGTTGACCTCGCACAAAAGATGGGGGAACACTCCGGTGAATCGTTCGACGACGTGGGCATAGAAGGCTCTACCGATGCCCAGGCGGCGGTAGCTCGGATCGACGGCGATGCGGTCGAGGTAGACGAAGTCGTCGTAGTTCCGACTGAACCAGCCATAGTTCAAGCTGGCGTAGTCGACTCTCGGCGGAAAGGTGATGCAGAACCCTGCGAAGCCACCGTCGACCTCGGCAGTCAGAGCCACAGCGGCCATGCCGAGCAGTCGTTCGATCTCGGCCTCGTCGAGCTCGTTGAGACCAGGGATGCTGGCGTTGTTCAGGGCCAGTGCAGCGGGCAGATCGTCGGTGGTCGTTTCGCGAATCCTCACCACTCCAACGGTATTCGACCCGGACGATTCCTCGTAGCCTTGAACCATGATGTTTCACAAGAGGCCAGAGATGGTCAGCGCCGAAGACGCGTTGGCCGGGCGCACGGACCACACGATGCCCGTGCCGGAGCAGCACTTCGTCAATCGCAATCCGTTGGTCGGGCCGTGGCCCGAGGGCTTCGAGACAGCGGTGTTCGGGCTTGGCTGCTTCTGGGGTGCCGAGCGCAAGTTCTGGCAGACCGATGGCGTGTACACAACGGCGGTCGGGTACGCCGGTGGCTACACACCCAACGCCACGTACGAAGAGACGTGCAGTGGTCTCACCGGTCACGCCGAGGTCGTGTTGGTGGTCTTCGACCCGTCGCGGGTCAGCTTCGATCAGCTCCTGAAGGTGTTCTGGGAGAATCACGACCCCACGCAGGGCATGCGCCAGGGCAACGATCACGGCACGCAGTACCGCAGCGCCATCTACTACTCGTCCGAGGCGCAGCGCGCGGCCATCGACAGCTCGCTGGCGATGTATCAGCAGCGACTCACCGCTGCCGGGTTCGGCGACATCACGACCGAAGTCAAACCACTCGGCGAGTTCTTCTACGCCGAGCCGTACCACCAGCAGTACCTGGCGAAGAACCCCAGCGGCTACTGCGGCATCGGTGGCACCGGCGTCAGCTGTCCCATCGGTCTCACGGCGTAGACAACTCGGCCGCGAACATCGTTCGCAACACATCCGCCAGATCGTCGAGCGAACGCACCAGCAAGGTCAGCGAGCACTCGATCATCAGGTTGACGACCTCGTGGTCGAATCGCCGCCGCCAATCGGTGTGCAGGCCGACGATCGGCTTGTCGTGGGCGAACGAGTACCCGAGCTCCCACGCCGTGCCGTCGTCGGTGATCAGCCCGTTGAGGCTGGCCACGACGACATCGCATTCATCGATGGCGCGGCGATCGTTGGCGAAGATCGCGGCGACGTTGTGCTGGTCTTTCGGTGGGTTGTCGCGATGCGGTAGAAACGTCGTGAAGCCGATGGCGGCAACCACCCGCTCGACTCGTTCGATCCACCACCGCTCGCCCTCGTCGAACAGCGGTCCGGCGATATACGCCTTCAACTGTTTCTCTGTGACAGTGTTCATGGCTGATCCGAGGCGTCGCCCCATCCGTTGGCGCGGATGCCGTCGCCGTCGGCGTCGAGCCGACGTCCTTGCCACTTCAGGGCGCCAGGGGTCGCGCTGAGATGGGCAATCAGGCCCTGCATCGGTGTGCCGTCGACCTCGACGATTGCCTGGCGTTCTGCATAGTGCGGGTCGGCGGCAATGTCGGCCATCGACATCACCGGCCCGATTGCAGCCTCTGCCGCGGTGAATGCTTCCATCACCTCGGACTGTGTGCGCTCGGCACACCACGCCGTCATCACAGCTTCCAGTGCCTCACGGTTCTCCATGCGTGCCGCGAACGACGTGAATCGCACGTCACCACCGACGCCGAGCAGGTTCAGCACCCGCGCCGCTACGGTGTCGCTCGATGTCGAGACGCCGATCCAGTCCCCGTCCTTGCATCGATACGTGCCACGCGGCACCGAATAGGGCAGTCCCGAACCGAGCCGTTCTTGCATCTGCCCGGTCAGCTCGTAGAGCGAGATCAAGGGTCCCATCAGCTGGAACAGGCTCTCCAACAAGCTGACGTCGACCACCTGCCCGACGCCGCTGCGCAACGCGACCATCGTGGCAAACGCGGCCACGACCCCGGTGACCTCATCGGTGAGGGCGATCGCCGGCAACAGCGGCTGCCCGTCGGGCTCGCCGGAGATGGAGGCGAGGCCCGACATCGACTCGGCAATCGTCGCGAAACCCGGGCGATTGCGATAAGGGCCGGTCTGACCGAAGCCGGTCACCCTGGTGATCACCAGCGATGGGTTGAGTCCGTGCAGCTCGTCGGGCCCGAGACCGAGCCGTTCGAGCGTGCCCGGACGGAAGTTCTCGATCAGCACGTCGGCATCGGCAACCAGCCGGCGCATGACCTCGAGGTCAGCGTCGGCCTTGAGATCCAGAGCGATCGTGCGCTTGTTCCTGTTGACCAACTTCCACCACAGACCCTCGCCGTCGCGCGGATCGCGCCAGGCCATGTTGCGCAAGCTGTCGCCACCATCGGGACGCTCGATCTTGATCACGTCGGCACCGAAGTCGGCCAGGTACCGGGCGCAGTTGGGTCCGGCGAGCACGGTTGACAGGTCGAGCACGCGCAAACCGTGCAGAGGTGCTGGGGCCATGGTCTCTATCGAACCACGACTACCCGAGAACGTTGTAGTCCGTCGGAAGGCTCCCTCGGCCGGTCAACGCAGACAGCAGCTTGATCGGGTCGGCGAGCTCGGCCATGAGACCGACCACCATCGACGATGTCGCCAACGGCATCGACAGCGGCTGACCCGTTGCGCGTTGGATGTCGAGGGTGTGCAACGACACCTCTGCCGCCCGGGTCGCGAGGTACTCGATGAACATCATTTGGCCCATCGAAGTGTCGAGCACGTCGTCGTCCGCGGTTGAGGCAACCAGTGCGAGTATTCGTTGTGTGGTCGCCTCCGCCTCACCTACTGGATCGGCCAGCTGCGCCCCGGCCAGACGACCGCGTTCGGCGACGCCGACGTGAATCTTGGGATCGGCCAGGGCGATGCGGTAGTAGTCGGCGGCGTCGACGATGACCCTGTCGACCGTCGGCCCGGCGGTCAGGTATCGCTCGATCGTCGTGAAGCCGCGCAACGTGTGCGCGGTCAACTCGCGCACGGTCCAGACACCGAGCCCTGGGAGTTCCCATTGATGGGGTTGAATCCGCTTGATCGTTGTCAACAGCGACGAGGCCGCGTCTTCGAATGCTGCTCTCACCGCAGCGGGATGTTGAAGCACCGATCCTCCAATTTGCCCAGCGCATATGTCTCGTAGTCGATCCCGAAATCCGACAGCAGGTGGCGACAGCGCTCGCTCCAGCTCAGCGCGTCGGGCGACGACATTCGATGTACCACCTGAGTGATGCCGCCCTCGTACACCCGGTATTCGGCCCAGGTGCCGGGAAAGTCCTTCACGCAGCCGACCTCGATCGATGGTACGCCGCACGACATCAGCCGCACGCGGTGTCGATGCGTGTGCCCTGCGGTGTAGGCGACGATTCGCGGACGCCGGGCGGCGATCTCGGCGAGACCGTCGCTGCTGTCGGGGTCGAGGCCGAAGTAGTCGTTGTGGCGCCTGCCGCTGATCCATTGCTGATGGTGGCCCATCACCACCACCGGTCGATCGGCGTTGGCCGTCAGATCGTCGAGCCACTGCAGTTGCGTGGCCGTCAGCGAACCGGGGGTGCGCTCGGGCAGAACCGTGTCGAGCATCGCTATCGACACGCCGGGAAGATCGATCCACTTGTCACCGGTGTATCGCTCTTGGCCGCGATAGGCATCGTGGTTGCCCCGTACCACGTGCAGACGATCGCCGAACGTCTCACGGTAGACGGTCTCGAACGACTCGAACTCGTCGTCGGTGCCGTCTCGGGTGAGATCGCCCTTGACCACCACGGCGGCGAGGGCCGCAGCATCCATCTCGGCGACAGCGGCGCGGTTCATCGTCTCGGGATGCGGCAGCTCGCCGGCTTCGACGCGCTGGATCGGTCCGCGAGGGTCGTCGTCGATCTTGCCGCACTCGATTTCTCCGAGGTGGAGATCGTTGACCGTGCCGATCTTGCACAGCAGTTGTCCGGCCGGGCGCGACAGTGTTCGCACCTCGTGACTTCCGACGTGGTGGATCGAATTCGGCTGCAGATCTGTGAGGCGTACGACCACGCCGCCTGTTGTTGCCGGATGGGCGACGATCAGATCATCGGCGATGGTCGTGATGTCCACCCGGCGGAGAGTAGCGCTACCGGCGTGGACGCTCGCGGCGGCTGGCCAATGGCTTGATCCACCATCGATTGCTGAAGCGCCAGGTCGGGACGCGCCCGACCGGCGCGGCCTCGACCAGTGCCGGCCTCGGCCACAGCGCCTCGAGCGCAGAGACGATGGCGGCGACCTCCTCATCGGTGGCTCCGGGGGAGATCTCGATGTTCACCGGGCAACCCGGAGGGGGGTCGCGGTCGGAGCGCGACCGCCAGGGAGCCGCCGACACACTGCGAGGAGCCAAAGCGACCGCCAGGGAGCGGAGGCGAGCGAGCACATTCACAACGGCATGTTGCCGTGTTTGCGTCGCGGCAACTCTTCGCGCTTGGTGCGCAGCATGCGTAGTCCGGCGACGATTTTCTGGCGGGTCTCGGCGGGATCGATGACATCGTCGACGTAGCCGCGCTCGGCGGCGTTGTACGGGTTGGCGTACTTCTCGGTGTACTCGGCGACCAGCTCGGCGCGACGCTGTGTCGGGTCGGCTGCCTGTTGCAGCTCGCGGCGGTAGACGATCTCCACCGCGCCTTGCGGGCCCATCACTGCGAGTTCGGCCGTTGGCCAGGCGTAGGCCAGGTCGGCACCGATCGACTTCGAGTTCATCACCACGTACGCACCGCCGTAGGCCTTGCGGGTGATGATCTGGATGCGCGGCACGGTGGCCTCGCAATACGCGTAGAGCAGCTTGGCGCCGTGACGGATGATGCCGCCGTACTCCTGATCGACGCCGGGCAGGAATCCCGGCACATCGACGAAGGTCAGCAGCGGAATGTTGAAGGCATCGCACGTGCGGACGAAGCGGGCGGCCTTCTCGGAGCTCTCGATGTCGAGGACGCCGGCCAACATCAGCGGTTGATTGCCGACGATGCCGACCGGATGACCGTCGACGCGGCTGAACCCGCAGACGATGCTTCGGGCCCAGTGCGGGAAGTACTCGAAGAACTCACCGTTGTCGACGACCTCGCGGACGACAGCCTTCATGTCGTACGGCTGGTTGGCGCTCGGCGGAAGCAACTCGTTGAGCGCCGGGCACAACCGGTCGGGGTCGTCGCCGGTGTCGACGTGGGGTGGATCCTCGAGGTTGTTCGATGGCAGGAAGCTGAGTAGGAACCGCACATCGTCGAGGCACGACTTCTCGTCGGATGACACGAATGTGGCCACGCCGCTCTTCGAGGCATGGCTCATTGCCCCACCCAGCTCCTCCAAGGTGACCTCTTCGCCGGTGACGGTCTTGACCACATCGGGGCCGGTGATGAACATGTGGCTCGACTCGCGGACCATGAAGATGAAGTCGGTCATCGCCGGGCTGTACACGGCGCCGCCGGCGCAGGGCCCGAGAATGACCGAGATCTGCGGCACGACGCCACTCGACAGCACGTTGCGGTAGAAGATGCCGCCATAGCTGGCCAGGGAGACGACACCCTCCTGAATGCGGGCGCCGGCGCCGTCGTTGAGACCGATCACCGGGGCGCCAACCTTCAACGCCAGGTCCATCATCTTGTGGATCTTCTCGGCGAACACCTCGCCGAGGGCTCCGCCGAACACGGTGAAGTCCTGACTGAACACGAACACCTTGCGACCTTCGACGGTGCCCCATCCGGTGATCACCCCGTCGGTGTACGGCCGCTCCTCGAGACCGGCGGCCTGGGCCCGGTGACGAGCCAGCAGGTCGAGCTCGTGAAAGCTACCCGGATCGAGGAAGCAGTCGAGCCGCTCGCGAGCCAGCATCTTGCCCTTCTCGTGCTGGCGCTCGACGGCACGCTGCGACCCGGCGTGATAGGCCTGGTCGCGGCGTTGTCGGAGTTCTTCGAGCTTGGCGTCCATCGGGTTGGTCATTGCCGTCCACGCTACTTCGGAGGTCGACGTCGGCCTGGCAAGCTGGAGCGGATGACACTGCCGATGACGCTGCCGATATCGCCGCCGCTCGCGCCGATGCTGGCCAAGGCTGCGACCGACATCCCGACCGGCGACGGTTGGCATTACGAACCGAAGTGGGACGGCTTTCGTTGCATCGTCTTCCGCGACGGTGATCAGATCGAGCTGGCCAGTCGTAACGAACGTCCGTTCACACGGTACTTCCCCGAGCTGCTCACACCGCTGCTGTTGTCGTTGCCGGAGCGGTGCGTGGTCGACGGCGAGATCGTCGTGCCGGCGACCGACGATCGCGGGCTCGACTTCGATGCCCTGCTGCAACGCATCCACCCGGCCGAGTCCCGTGTGCGACGGCTGGCGGCCGAGACACCGGCCTCGTTCGTCGTCTTCGACCTGCTCGCGCTCGACGACGACTCGCTGTTGGATCGCCCGCTGGCGGAGCGTCATCGACTCCTCACCGGGCAACTGGCGTCTGCGGCCCCACCTGTGTACCTGTGCCCGCACACACACGATGCCGCAACCGCGCAGCGGTGGTTCACCGAGTTCGAGGGTGCAGGCCTCGACGGGGTTGTCGCCAAGCGGCTCACCGATCCGTACACACCCGACAAGCGCACGCTGGTCAAGGTCAAGCATCAGCGGACCGCCGACTGTGTGATTGCCGGCTATCGGATCCACAAGGACGGCAACGGGGTCGGGTCGCTTCTGCTCGGTCTCTACGACGCCGACGGCGATCTCAACCACGTCGGCGTTGTCGCGTCGTTCACGGTCAAGCGGCGGGCCGAGTTGCTCGCCGAACTCGAGCCGCTCACCCATGACGCGCTCGAAGACCATCCTTGGAGGGATTGGGCGGAGTGGATGGCCCGAGCCGAGGGCAGCGGCACGCGGATGCCGGGAGGCGGCAGCCGGTGGAACGCCGGCAAGGATCTCAGCTGGGTCCCGTTGCGCATCGAACGGGTCGCCGAGGTGACGTTCGGCCAATTGCAGGAAGGGCGGTTCCGTCACGGCTCGCAGTTCGTTCGGTGGAGGCCGGATCGTCAACCCGAATCCTGCCGGTACGACCAGCTCGACGTCGCCAGCCCGGTGGCGTTCGCCTCGGTCGTCGGACGGGCGACTACGACCTGACTACGAGCTGAGACGACCTGACGACGACCTGACTACGACCTGACGACGACCTGACTACGGCGTGATCGGCGGCAGCGTGGTACTCACCGTGGCGATCGTCGAACCGTCGGTGAGCAGCACTGTCTTCGAGCCGATCGGTGTGTCACCGAATCGCACGGTCACGGTCCACACGCCGGGGGAACCGAGCGGCAAGCCCTGTTCGATCGGCAGAAATGCAGTACCTGCCTCGGTCAACGGAACGTTGAGGATGACACCCGGAACCGCCGTACCGACGGGCGGGCTGAAGTCGATCGCCAGCGCCTCGATCCCCGTCTCGGGCTGGACCACCTCGACGCGAACGGCGTTGGGGCCGATCACCGCGCTGAACTGCACTGTCACGTCGGCCGCCTCGTTCGTGATGTGCAGGCTGGCCGCAAGCCCATCCGTGTTGTCGGTCGTTGCGGCCACCTTCGGAGGTGACAACGACAGCATCCAGGCCGTGAGAGCGAGCACGACGACACCACACATCGCCTCGATGCCAACAGCGCGGCGAAGCCTGATGGCCAGTTGGCCGGTCATCGCATCAACTCTGGCGACGCGCTCCTTGATGAACTGGCGCGCGGCGACGCCGAGGAAGACCATCGCGCCGACAGCGATCGATTTCAAGAAAAGAACCCGGCCATGGCTGCTGGTGAAGATCTCGCCCCAATCGAGGCGATACATCTGGATGAAGCCGGTGAAGATCGTGATCGCCAGGGCCGGAGTCGAGATCCGGGCGAAGCCGCGCACTGCGTGGACGAGGTCCTCCTCACCCGGTCCGGCCAACACCACCCGCGCCAGCAGGATCAACCCGCCGAGCCACACGGCCATCGCCAATGCGTGGACGATGCCGACGGCGTAGCCGAGAACGGCCAGCTGACCACCGGCGCGGTCGAAACCGAGGGTCGCCACGGCAAGACCGGGTAGTGCCAGGGCCGGGAGTTGGGTGGCCGGATCGATGACTCGCTCCGGACGCATCACCACCCACCCGGTCAAGAGGACGAAGATCGTCCTGGCGAGCGCGGCGATGCCTGGCGTCGTGTCGGTGAGGCCGCTCCATGCCGTCGGCGACAGCGAACTCCCGATGCCCTCGCCGGAGATTCGCGCCGCGACGCACGCCGTGTTGAAGACCGCGAATGCAAGAGTCAACAGCCATGCCGAGCGCAGGAACCGAACGGTGAGGATGTATTCGACACCTTCAGGCCACGCGGTGGCGATCAGCACCAACGAGCCGAAGAGCACGGCGACGCCGAGCCAGACCAACAGTCGCGACAGACCCAAGGGCCCGCCCGAACCCGACTCGGTAGGTGTCGTGGTGTCGGTGGGCGTGACTGTTGCCGGAGGCTCGGTCGAACCCGCTGCAGGGACCGAGCCGGTCGGCGTCGTGGTGACGGGTGGAGCCAGGGTGGCCACCGTGTCATTGGCGATCGTGAACGCAAACGTCGAACTTCCGCCACCGACGCCATCGGGCTGGCTGACCAGCCAGGAGACCACGCATTCGCCCTTGGGCAGGGGATTCGGCACCGACACGGTCAACGAGACGCCGTCGATCCCGACCTGCGGGGTGCCGACGGCGAACGGGGAGCCGTTGCAGACCACTTCGACGGTGTTCGTCACGCCCAGCGCGTTGGCGAACGTGAGCACCAGCGACAGCGGCGAGGTCTCGATGGTGCTGTTGGCGGCAGGTGTCGACGAGACCAGCGTGTTGTCCGCCGCATCGGCGTGGGGGAGGGCGAGAGCGCCGACGCCGGCGATGGCGACGAACAGGGTGAGAACGCGGCGAAAGGCGCGTGTGGGCGGGGAGATCCTCTTCATGCTGGTAACTCAACGCTAGAGGATGGGTGGGAGTTGCCCACGCCACCCCGATTGTCCCTCGCGGGCGAAGCCATCGTAGAACCCATTGTGGCACCCCCTGAGTAGGCTCCACCTCGATGGCTACCCAGTCGCTCTACCGCCGCTATCGACCGCGCCGATTCAGCGAGGTGCGCGGTCAGGAGCATGTCGTGCGCGCCTTGCGCAACGCCGTCATCAACCAGCGCGAGGGTCAGGCCTACCTGTTCTCCGGTCCGCGTGGCACGGGCAAGACCACCTCGGCCCGCATCCTCGCCAAGGTTCTCAATTGCGAGCGGCCAGTCGATGGCGAGCCATGCTGCGAGTGCGATTCGTGTCTCGCCGTCGAGCGCGGCACGAGCTACGACGTTCATGAGCTCGACGCGGCGAGCAACAACGGCGTCGATGCGATGCGCGACCTGATCGAAAAGGCGTCGCTCGGCACACCCGGGCGACACAAGGTGTACATCCTCGACGAGGTACACATGCTCTCCAAGGCTGCCGAGGCAGCTCTGCTGAAGACGCTCGAGGAGCCGCCTGCCCACGTCGTGTTCGTGCTGGCCACCACCGATCCCCAAAAGGTCAGTGAAACAATCCGCAGTCGCACGCAACACCTACAGTTCCATCTGCTGCCGATGGATGTGCTCGAGCAGCACATTCGCTGGCTGGCAGCCGACGCCGGCATCGAACTGACCGATGCGGCAGTGCAATCCGTGCTGCGTCAGGGCGGCGGTTCCGCACGCGACACGATCTCGGCACTCGAGCTCGTCGCTGCCAGCGGCGGTGAGGCACCTGAGGCCACGCCGCTCGACGAGTTCGTCGAAGCGTTCATCGAACACGACCCGGGGCGCGCCCTGGCGGTGGTTGCCCATGCAGTACTGCAAGGTCGCGACCCGCGAACGTTGACCGAAGAGATCATTCGGCATCTGCGTGACTGCTTCCTGGCCCTGATGGCACCCGAGCTCGTGCAGCTTCCCGCGCAGCGCGAAGAAGAAGTGTCATCGCAGGCCACTCGTCTGGGCGCGGCGTCGATCGTGCGCTCGATGGAACGTCTCGGCGAGATGCTCGTCGAGATGCGCCATGCGCCTGATCCGCGCTTGTTGCTCGAGGTGGCCTTGGTGCAATTGACCCACGACGCCGCCGGCTCCGATCTGCACAGCCTGATGTCGAGGCTCGAGCGTCTCGAGCAAACTGTGGCCGCCGGTGCGGCGGGGTCTCCTGTACCCAAACCGGTGCCCACCGACCCCAGCGGGCGAGCAACGATCGGTGGTCGTGCCCGGCGCGATGTCGCGCCCACGCCGGCGCCTGCCACCGCGTCAACCCATCCGTCCCAGCAGTCGACCGAGACCCCACCCGCGGCTGCCGTGCCCGGGGTGACGACCTCGATCGACGAAGGTCAGATCCCCGCCCTGTTCGAGACGCAGGTCCGCCCAGCGCTGCGCGGCATGACCAAAGCGATCTACATGGGCGCTCACGTCGGCACGATGTCGGGGGGAGCGTTGGTGATCAACTTCGCAGGCGAGCCGCATCGAGTTCGCGCCGAGGAGTACCGCAAAGAGGTCGAGCGGGCGTTGGCGGCGGCCGCGGGTCGCCCAATCCCGTTGTCGTTGGTGGTCGACCACGCGGCGACGCATGATGACAACGTCGTGCAGTTGAAGCGCGCCGAGCCAACCACAGCCGACGAAGACGTCGACACCGGCGATCTCGTCGACGTGCCACCCGATGCCGTGGTATCGCCCATCGATCGCCTCACCCAGGCGTTCCCGGGTTCGGAGATCATCGAGGAGCGCACCTGATGGCGGCCGTCTACACCCAGCCGGTGCAGGCGCTGATCGACGAGCTCGGTCGCCTGCCGGGCATCGGGCCGAAGTCGGCGCAGCGCATCGCCTTCCATCTGCTGAAGCTGCCGACTGACGACGTGACCCGATTGGCGATGTCGATCACCGACGCCAAGGCCCGCGTGCGATTCTGCGTTCGCTGCTGGAACTTCGCGGATGGCGAGCTGTGCCCGATCTGTCTCGACGATCGTCGCGATGCGACGACGTTGTGTGTGGTCGAGGAATCGCGCGACATCGTGTCGATCGAGAAGACCGGCGAGTTCCGCGGTCGATACCACGTGTTGCTCGGGGCGATGAGCCCGCTCGACGGAATCGGCCCCGAGCAGTTGAAGATGAAAGAGCTGTTCGCCCGGCTCGAACCCGAGGGTGTGCAAGAAGTGATCGTCTGCACGAATCCCAATACCGAGGGTGAAGTCACCGCGATGTACCTGGCGCGCATGCTGCGTCCCTTCGGCATCCGGGTCACTCGAATCGCCAGCGGTCTGCCGGTCGGCGGCGATCTCGAATACGCAGATGAGTTGACGCTCGGCCGGGCCCTGGAAGGCCGTCGCGAACTCACTGCTTGAGACCCGGATGAATCCCGGGTGCAAAAAGGGCTGGGGTACCACTCCTGGACCTGGTAGCGGGCGGACGGGCCAGCTCCAGAGGCGGTACCCCAGAACTCACGTCGGCAACGGGACGGTGTTGCTGACGTGTATGTGACGGTTACATTACGGCAACGGGGTCACGATGTCAAGCAATATCAACGAAAAGTGATTGACCAACTACTACCCGCTGAACTTAAGCCCTCAACGTTACGAAACGTCTCCAATCATGACGAACGGCGATGAAAAGCCTGAGAACAGGTGAAAAACAGCTGCAACAGTCAGGAACGGCGATTAGCAACTCTGAACGAGTAGTGCGTCGCCTTGGCCGCCACCACCGCACAGGGCGGCGGCGCCGAGACCTCCGCCGCGGCGGCGCAGCTCGTGCAGCAACGTCAGGGCGAGACGGTTGCCACTCATCCCGATCGGATGCCCGAGGGCGATGGCGCCACCATTGACGTTGACGATCTCGTCGGTGATCCCGAGCTCGGCCATGGATGCGATGCCGACCGCGGCGAATGCCTCGTTGATCTCGAACAGATCGACGGCGGCGACGGTCTTGCCGGCCCGGGCCAGAGCCGCGTCGATGGCACGGCTCGGCTGATGCAGCAATGATGCATTGTCGGGCCCGGCCACCATGCCGTACCCGACCACCTGCCCGAGCGGCGAGAGACCTCGGGCCGTGACGGCTCGCTCGCTCATCATCACCAGCGCGCAACCGCCGTCGCTGATCTGCGATGCGTTCGCGGCAGTGATCGTTCCCTCCTTGTCGAACGCCGGCCTCAACCCTGCCAACGACTCCATCGTCGTCCCCGGCCTCACGCCCTCGTCGGTCTCGACGAGGATCGGCTCGCCGCGCCTTTGGGCGACGCTCACCGGAATGATCTCATCGGCGAGACGGCCGTCCTTGATGGCGTTGGCGGCGCGTTCGTTCGACTTCATGGCGATCTCGTCTTGCTGCTCGCGGGTGATCCCGCCGGCGACGTACCGCTCGGTACCGAGCCCCATCAGGCAGGCGTCGAACGCGCACCACAGGCCGTCTGTGATGATCGCGTCGGCGAGCTCGGCGTTGCCGTAGCGGAACCCGCCACGAGCTCCTGCCGCAAGGTATGGAGCGTTGGTCATGCTCTCCATACCTCCGGCGATCACGATGTCGGCCTCGCCGGCGGCGATCATCTGATCGGCGAGATAGATGGTGTTGAGACCCGACAGGCAGACCTTGTTGATGTTGACGCTGGGCACGCTCATCGGGATGCCGGCGTTGACCGCGGCCTGACGTGACGGCACCTGACCCTGACCGGCCATCAACACTTGACCCATCAACACGTGCTCGACTTCATCGGGCGAAACGCCGGCGCGTTCGAGGGCCGCCTTGATGGCCATCCCCCCGAGATCGGCGGCGCTGAACGAGGCCAGGGCCCCGCTGAGCTTGCCGATCGGTGTGCGTGCTCCGGCGACGATGTACGACCCTGCCATGGCTGGATCCCCTTCTGATCTTCTCTTGTTGGCTGTCTTGTGACGGTTGTTGTCTAGCCGAAGGTTGCGAGGTTCACGGCGTCGTGCCGGCCAACGCCGTGTACACATCGGCCGTTTCGTAGCCGAGTGCCCAGATGACGATGCCCGACCAATCGGCATCGAGAGCGGCTTGGGCATGTTGCTGAATCGTGGTGGCGTCGGGGAAGTACACGAAGTGACGCACTGTGCAGGACTGCTGCGTGGTCGGTGGCATCAATCGCAGAGCCGGCTGCAAACCGGTAGCCGACCCGGTGGCGGGCCCGGCCACCGTCGGGACGACCCGTGTGGGCGGCACGTATGGTGGCGCCGGGATGGGTTTCGTGCTGTATCCCGTTGCGACGACGTCGTAGGAGAAGTACATCTCACCCGAGCCATGGCGTGTGGGCGTCGCGTCGTGAGCGGCGATCAGTGCCGGCATGTTCTGCAGCTCGATGCTGGTGGTCTTCAGCGCCCCGTCGGGACAGATCTCGTCGGCATAGACCTGTCGACCCCAGTTGCGACCATACGACGGCACACCGAGCTGCAGCTTGTGGTTGGGCACGATCGGATCGTTGTAGGCAATGACGAGGTTGAGCCACGACATCGGCGAGATCGGTCCGGGCGAACCGACACTCCAGTCGTAGACCATCAGCCTGACTCGATCGGCGACGGCGCCGATCTGCTGCGGGGCATAGACCGGGTAACCGCGGACCACGTTGATGTCGATCCACGTCGGAGGGATGGTCACTGACAGCAGCTTGCCCCTGGCGTGCAGCGCAGCGGCCAACTCAGTGACGAAAGCGACCCACACCGGCTGAGTGGTCGGCCACGAGGCCGGCCCATCGGCAAAGGCAAAGCCCTCGTAGTCGAGATCGATGCCATCGATCTCCGGGTACGTGTCGGTCAACGAGACGATGTTGGCGATGTGTTGGGCGCGGCTGGTCGTGTTGGCCAGGATCACCGTCGCCATCATCCATTGGCCGCTGCCGTCGGTGATCGACGGCATGACCATGAGCCCGCGGATGTGCGCTTCGTGCACGGTCGCGTTCAGCTGGCCGGCGCTGCCGACGAGACCGATCGTTCCGTCGGGGAGGGCACTGAAGAAAAATGGGGAGATGTCGCTGAACATCGTCGTCGCCTGCGGATCGGTGAAGCCGGCCCGTCCCTCCGTGGCGTTCCAGTACGGCACCCAGCCGCTGATGAAGCGGTTCGGGTTGCATGCGCTGAGCCCGATCATCGCCGCAGCGACGAGCGTGGCGCGCCAGTAGCCCTTTCTGCGTACGTTGGCCACCCGACAAGGGTACTGGATCAGTGCAGCGACAGTGCCTGCGTGGTGCCGCTGCTGACCAGCCAGCCCTGCTCATGCATGCGATGCTCGACCAGCTCGGCGACCTGGGCACGCAACTCGTGGTTCTCCCGGACGCACTCCTGCAAGTGCAGTCGTGGCCGACGGCGAGCTCGTCCTCGAGCCTGTTCAGCCGCGAACCGGCGTCGCCCGACAGATCCCCACCGGCACTGCGTCGCTCGAGGCCATCTAGGCGGATGTTGACCTCGTTGCGAAGCTTCTCCAGCAGGCCGATCACCGTGGCCTGCGAGCGGTCGAGGTCGGAACGACTCTCCGCCTTGACGGACTCGGTGTCTTGCTTGGCGATCGTGGCGTAGGCGGCCATCGCGCTGTACTGCGACAACACCTGCTGTTCGAGTTTCACCAGGCGCTTGCGAAGTTCGATCGCCATGACGCTGGCGTTTTCGGCGGTCTCCTCTGGCAGGAATGGCTCCAGGAGCTCATCGAGTTCTGCCCAACTCTTGTCATTGCGTCGCATCGCCGTCTTCCTTCTCCTACCCGCCGGCGCCCACGCAGGCGCACATCTATGTATCGGCCGCGTGGACTTGATCCTTGAACGCGAACGTCTTGAGAAACGATTGAGGAATTTCCGCTCAAGCGTCCCCGGGAATGGTCCGATCATTGATTTGCGCTAGCGGGAACCCAATGGCGTTCACAACGTGGATTCATCACCTAAAGCGGGAGGAACGCTCATCATGGAAAACCACATCGCAGTTGAAGAGAAGAAGCAGGACAAGGGATTCACCCTTGTTGAACTGCTGATCGTCATCGTGATTCTCGGCATTTTGGCCACCGTTACGGTGTTCGCTGTCCGAGGCATCACCGACAAGGGCCAGGACAACGCCTGCGCCGTCGAACGTCGCACGCTCGACACGGCCATCGAGGCCTACTTCGCGGACAACGGTTTCGACCCGGCTGCGGAGTCCGCCCTGTCGCCCGGCTACATCAAGTCGTTGCCGGACTCCGCCAAGTGGACGTTCGTACTTCCGACGGTCGGCCCGCCCGCAACCCCGGCGGCCTACACCAGCACCGGCGTCTGCACCGGCTTCTGATCCTCTCGGATCGAGTTGAAAAATTGAAAGAAGCCGGGCCTTCGGGCCCGGCTTCTGCCGTTTTCCCTGACTACTCCTGAACCAACTCGATGAGCGTGCCGAAGCCGCCTTTGGGGTGCACGAACGCAACGGTTGTCCCGCGACTGCCGGGCCTCGGCGCCTTGTCGATCGGGGTCGCGCCGGCGGCCACCATCGACGCCAGCGCTGTGGCGCAATCGGCAACCCGGTAGCCGACGTGATGCAATCCCTCGCCGCGTTTGTCGATCGACCTGGCGATCGGTGAATCGGGACGAGTTGCTGCGGTCAGCTGGATGTAGCTGTCGGCGACCTTGATCAGTGCCTCGTCCACGCCATCGCTCTCGACGATTTCGCGGTGGTGCACTTCCGCCCCGAACGCCCGACGGTAGTAGTCGATGGCCGCCTCGAGGTCGCGAACGGCGATGGCGATGTGGTCGATCTCGGTCAACAGCATCGGCCCAGTGAACCAGAAAGGCGCCGCTCGAACAGCGTCAGCGGCGAGAGCTCATCGTCGGAAACGGTGCAGCTTGTCGCCGAGCTTGTCGCGAAGCTCGTGGTCGGTCACACCGAGACCCTCGTGCGGTGCAAGGCACAACACTCCGATCTTGCCCTCGTGCATGTTGTGGTGCACCTGGTAGGCGGCTTCGCCGGTCTGCTCGAGCTGAAACACCTGCGACAGCACAGGGTGGATCATGCCTTTCGAGACCAGCCGGTTGGCCTCCCAGGCCTCCTTGTAGTTGGCGAAGTGGCTTCCGATCAGCCGCTTCAGCCGCATCCAGAAGTGGCGGTTGTCGAATTCGAGCATGAAGCCACTGGTGGCCGCACACGACACGACGATGCCGCCGCGCTTGGCGACGTACATCGAGGCGGCGAACGTCGATCGGCCGGGATGCTCGAAGACGATGTCGGGGTCCTCGCCGACCAGATCGCGGATGTCCTTGCCGAAGCGCCGCCATTCGCTCTCGTCATGGGTGTGCTCGTCCTTCCAGAACCGGTAGTCGGCCGCCCTCCGGTCGATGACCGCCTCGACCCCCATCGATCGCAGGATCGCGGCCTTGTCGGGCGACGAGACCACGCACACCGGGATGCCGCCGCCGTTGAGGACGTATTGCGCGGCGTAGGCACCGATGCCGCCGGTGGCGCCCCAGATCAGCACGACGTCGCCCTGCTTCATCGCCGCACCGTTCCTGGACACCAACATGCGGTAGCTCGTCGAGTTGCACAGCGCGTTGACGGCCGCCTCCTCCCAGGTGAGGTGGGCGGGCTTGGGCAGCAGCTGGTTGGCCTTGACCACGGCGAGGTCGGCGAGCCCGCCGAAGTTGGTCTCGTAGCCCCAGATGCGCTGATTGCTGGCCATCATCGAATCGTCGTGAGCAGACTGATCCTGATCGTCGACGTGATTGCAGTGGACCGTGACGCGGTCGCCGGGCTTCCAGTTGCGCACGGCCGCACCGACCCGCACGACGACCCCTGCCGCATCGCTGCCGACCACCTGATACGGCTGGTCGTGGCGGCTCGCCCACTCGCTCTCGCGAGCCAGGCGGGTCAGCGACCCGAACGTGCTCACCGGCTCGAAGATGCTGCTCCACACGGTGTTGAAGTTGATGCTGCTGGCCATCACGGCGACGAAGGCCTCGTCGGGAGCGAGAGCCGGGGTCGGTACCTCGCCGATGTGCAGGCTGCGCCGAGGATCCTTGTCGGCAGAGGCGATGCCGGCCCACATGTCCTGCTCGGTCTTCAGCACATGCGCGGCCCGATACGACTCCGGTACGGGCAGCGCGGCGATGTCGTCGCTCGATGCTCCCTGCTCGACGGCCTCGGCCATGTGCTGCATGACGCGGATGTTACCGACCGGTAGGTCTACATCCCCAAAGCGCTACCGGACGAGCTCCATACGCATGCCGGCGTCGTCCCAGATCGCATCCATCGGCAGGCGACTCATCGCCCGCCCGGCCGCTCGTCGGGCCGTCCACACCAAACCGCACGCCTGCATCACGTGCAGCTGCCCGGCACCGGCCGGCGGCACACGCATCACCACCTCCTCGACACCCGGCATCTTGTCGCGAATCAGCTGCATTCGCTCCAGCACACCCTCATGGTGATGTGGCGACGTCGTCAACGGAACGTCGCCGTTGAGGTTGGTGAAGCTGAGATCCGGGTGGGCTGCAAAGAACGTCCGTTGGTGGAACGGCTGGAACTCCCGTTCGGCCTCGCGCCACCACTTGAATCGCCGGAAGTCGTCGTTGGTCAGCCATGGTTCGATCATCCGTGCCTCTGCCCGGTTCTTGGCCCGCAAGGCGGCGCGAGACGGCATCGGCTTGAGCGCGACGACGCGTGGCCAGCCGACCAGCTCGCGTGCTTCGGTGTCACACGGACGGTATGGACCGACCGGTTGCTCGAAGAACCCGACGGGCGCGTAGATCGCCGCAGCGTCGAACTTCGGCTTGTACTCGAGTACGTCCATCAACGTGCGGGCAACCTCGGGCTCCTCGACGTTGACCGTCACGCCGGCGAGACGCGCCGGCACGATCAGCCAACCCCCCGGACACGGCATGATGCCGCCCAAGGTCTTGTACGGAAGCTTCGACGCAACCATGAGCGCGGAGGCGTCAGACGCCGACGAGTTGGCCGGAACCCGTGGAGGCAGCCTGCCCCGAGGCGACCGTTGCCTGTGCCTGCAGTTGCGAACGCTGCGTCGCCGCCTGGGCCATGATCTCCTTCGGGTAGGCGCTGACGCTTGCGGCCGTCTCGAAGCTGATGATGCCGCTGGCCACCAGACGGGCGAGGTCCATCTCGATGGTCTGCATGCCCTCTTGCTGACCGGAGATCATCGTGTTGCGCAACTGACGGGTCTTGCCTTCACGCAACAGGTTGCGCACGGCATCGTTGCCGATCAGCACCTCGTACGCGGCGACGCGGCCGCCGCCCTCGGCGGGCAGGAGCCGCTGGCTGATCACGCCCTGCAACGAGCCGGCCAGCATGATCTGGATCTGGTCGCGGCGTTCGGGTGGGAACACGTCGACGATACGGTCGAGTGCCTGCGAGGCGTCGTTGGTGTGCAAGGTGGCGAACACCAGGTGACCGGTTTCGGCGAGCGTCAAGGTGATCGCAATCGAGTCGAGGTCGCGCATTTCGCCGAGCAGGATGACATCGGGGTCCTCACGAAGGGCACTGCGCAGGCCGTCGGTGAAGCTCTGGACGTCGGTGCCGACTTCGCGCTGGTTGACCATCGACATCTTGTGGGTGTGCAGGTATTCGACCGGGTCCTCGATCGTCAGGATGTGTAGTGGCTTGGTCGCGTTGATCCGATCGATCATCGCCGCGAGGGTCGTGCTCTTTCCGGAACCAGTCGGGCCGACGACGAGGACGAGCCCGTACGGTCGGTTCAAGAGGTCGTTCGCCACAGGGGGCGCACCGAGCTCCTCGAGCGATCGAACGCGGTACGGGACGACACGCAGGGCCAGTGCATACGTGTTGCGTTGCTTGAAGGCGTTGGCGCGGAAGCGACCGAGACCTTCGATGCCGAACGAGAAGTCGACCTGCTGGACCTCGTCGAGTTCCCTGCGCTGGAAATCCTCGAGGAGCGAGTGCACGATCCGTTCGGTGTCGGACGGCTGGAGCACACTGACGCCTTCGAAGGGCACCAGCGTGCCGTCCCGGCGCGCCGTGGGAGGACGACCGACCGACAAGTGCAAGTCGCTGGCCCCCGCAGCAACCGTTGCCTGCAGCAGTGTCACCAACATCTGGTCTGGATTGAACATCGGACTAGCCTCCCTTTGCCCGCCGCCCCGAGGAGTGGCACAACTACTTATGACGATTGCTCTATGACGATTGCGATTGCGGCCGCGTACGGCCTTCTTTTTGGTTCGTTCCTCACCGTGGTTGTCGACCGTGTACCTCGTGGTGCATCGATCGTTTCCCCTGGTTCGAAATGTGGAAACTGCGGCCTGAACCTTGGTTTCCGAGATCTTGTTCCGGTGTTCAGCTGGCTCGCACTGCGAGGCAAATGTCGCCGTTGTCGTATGGATATCGGCAAAGAACCGCTGATTCTTGAGCTGCTTACCGGTCTGCTGTTCGGATTGTTCGCGTGGAAGTTCGGGCTCGACTGGGCCCTCCCGGCGTACTGCGCGCTCGCCGTCGGCCTGATCGGTCTCAGCTGGATCGACCTGCGCACCAAGCGCCTGCCCCGACAGATCATCTACGTCACGGCTGTGATCGGAATACCGTTGTTGTGCGTCGCGGCATTGGCACGCGACGAGCCGGAGCGGATCTGGATGATGTTGCTCGGCGCCGGTATCGCCCTGGCGTTCATGAGCCTCGTCTACGTCGTGAGTCGCGGTGGCATGGGCGACGGCGACGTGCGACTGTCGCCCCTGCTCGGCGCATACCTCGGCTGGCTCAACCCTGGTCTCGTACCCGTCGGGTTGTTCTTCGGATTCTTCGCCGGCGCCGTCGTCGGCGTGGCGATGATGGCAACTGGTCGCGCCGGTCGAAAGACTGCCGTGCCGTTCGGGCCGTTCCTCGCCCTCGGAACCATCGTGGCCATCTTCGTCGGTCAGCGCTTCATCGACGTCTTCATGGGACGCTGACCGACGCTGACTGCGGCTCGCCGACCTGGGAGCGGTCTCAGGCCTGTTCCTTGACTCCGTCGAGCACGCCGTACATCGCCGACACGAGCGCAACCGCCACGAAACCCACGATCAGCCCGACGAAGACGATCATGATCGGTTCGAACATCGTCGTGAACTTCTTGATGCGGCTCTCCAGTTCCCGGTCGAAGTAGAGACTGGCGACCTCGAGCTGCTCGTCGAGCGTTCCCGTCTCCTCGCCGACCTTGAACATCTGCTTGGCCGCGCCGGGGAACAGCTCGGTCGCCGCCAGTGGCTTGGCGAACCCGCCGCCCTCGACCATCTCCGCCTGAGCCACTTCGAGGCGCTCCCGAAAGACGCTGTTGGTCGTCGACTCGGTGGTTGTCTTCATCCCGTCGGGAAGTGGCACGCCGGCTTTGACCATCGCCGCCAGAATGCGGCAGAACCGCTCGAGGATCGCGTATTCGATGATGCCTTTGACGACAGGGATGCGCAGGACCAGTTTGTCCTTCACCGGCCGACCCGAAGGGGTCTTGAACAGCCAGTACACAAGGCCGGCCCAGCCGCAGAAGACGCTGAACGGGATGTACCACAAGGTGCTGAACAGCGTGGCGACGAAGAGCAGCATGCGTGTCGCCAACGGCAGGTCGGCATGGAGTTCCTCGAAGAGCGGCTTGAACTGTGGGAGCACGTAGCCGGCCAGGATGACAACTGTGAACATCGCCATCACCATGACGACGCCGGGATAGGACAAGGCGCCCACGACCTTCGAACGCGTCTCCAGCTCGCGCTCGAGATAGTGCGACAGGTTCTCCAACGTCTCGTCGAGCTTGCCCGTCAACTCGGCGGACTGCATGATGCCGATGTAGTAGTTCGGAAAGGCTTGAGGATGCTTCGCCGCGGCTTCCGACAACGTACCGCCGTTGCGTAGGTCGTCGACCATCATGGTGATGGTGCGCTGCAGGGCGACGTCCTGGGTCTCGTCACCGATGATCTGAAGCGCCTCGGTGATCGGGATGCCGGCCTTGACGAAGACGGCGAGCTGGCGCGTGAAGTGCATCAGCTCCTTCTTCTTGACCTTCTCCTTGGTCAGCTCGAAGTCGAGCGCACCGCGCTTCTCTCGGATCTTGACCGGATACAAGTTCGATTCCAGCAGGGCGGCGCGCGCGTCGCCGATGGTGTCGGCTTTGGTCACCCCTTCGACGGACGCTCCGGTGGCGTCGATGGCGGCATATGCGAACCTTGGCATTGTCGTGGCTCCTAGCTGGCGTAAAGGGTCTTGATGACTTCGGGGACTGTGGTGACGTCGTTCTCGACCAGGGCCATGCCTTCGCGAAGCATGGTGCGCATGCCTTGGGCGACGGCGAGTCGACGGAGTTCTTCTGTGGTTGCCCAGCCGACGATCAGTCGGCGGAGCTCGGGAGTGATGCGCAACAGCTCGTACACGCCGATGCGGTCTCGGTAGCCGGTGCCTGCGCAGAAGTTGCAGCCGACGCCGTGGAAGAACTGGGCCTTGTCACTGCCACCACTGTGCTGGCGGAACGCAGCCAGCTCGTCGGCACCCGGGCTGTAGGGTTCCTTGCACGAATCGCAGATGCGGCGCAACAGACGCTGACCGATCACGCCGACCACCGCCGAGGCGATCAAGAACGCCTCGATGCCCATGTCGAGAAAGCGGTGGAGCGCGGCCACGCTGTCGGTGCCGTGCAACGACGACAACACGAAGTGACCGGTGAGAGCAGACTGGACGGCGATACGAGCTGTATCGGCATCTCTGATCTCGCCCACGAGGATCACGTCAGGGTCTTGACGAAGAATTGCCTTGAGGCCGGTCGCGAACGTCAGCCCGGCCTGTTCGTTGGTCTGGATCTGGTTGATACCGGGGAACACGTACTCGACCGGATCCTCGACGGTCGTGACGTTGGTGCCCGTCGAGTTGACCTCGAGCAGCGAGGCATACAGCGTCGTCGTCTTGCCGGCGCCGGTAGGACCGGCGCAGATGACCATGCCGAACGGCGCGTGGATCATCTTCGAGTAGTGCAGGTAGGTCTCGCGTGGGAAGCCGAGCTCCGACAGACCGATCATCGATCGGCTCTTGTCGAGGATTCGCATGACGATCTTCTCACCGAAGACCGTTGCCACGCTGGCGACGCGGACGTCGACTTCCTTGCCGTCGATCACCGTCGAGAACTGGCCGTCCTGTGGCTTGCGCTTCTCGACGATGTTCATGCCGCTCATGATCTTCAAGCGGCTGGTCAACGCAGGGTGCACGCTGATCGGCAGGTTGAACGCCTCGACCAGGTGGCCGTCGATGCGGAACCGGATGCGCAACCTCTCGTCGAGTGGCTCGACATGAATGTCGGAGGTTCTGTCGCGCATCGCCTGGCTGACGATGCGGCTGACCAGTTGGATGATCGGGGCCTGATCGTCGAGGCTCACCTCGGCGGCGGCGGCAGCCGTCTTGCTCTGATCGTCGTCGACCTCGAAGCCCTTGACCAACCGTTCGATCTCGTCGTCGGCTCGATAGGTGCGGTCGATGAAGGTGCGGATCGTCGCCGGGTCGGAAACGGTCCACCGCACAGGGCGTCCGGCTGCGGCCTCGACGGCGCGGCGGCGTGCCGGGCTGGGGTCGGCGGCGATGACGACGATTCCGTCGCCCTCTTCGGCGATGCCGATCACGCAATGGGCACGAACGATCTTCTCGTCGAGGAGGTCCTTGGCGTTGTCGGGGAGCTCGATCGTCTTGAGGTCGAGTGCAGTGGCTTCGGTGACCTCGGCGATCGCGTTGGTCAGTTCGGCGCGACCGACACCGAAGCGGCCGAGCACGATGTCGGCAAACTGGAGCAGGTCGCCGTTGGCGCCCGACAGTGCGATCGCCAAGTTCTCGGCGACGAGCTGCTCGCCGTCGACCAACAGCTGGCCGACGCGCATGCACTCGGCTGCGGCCTCACCCGGTACCGCAACCGCAGCCTGCGGACGCGGCAACGGAAGTGGTGCGTCGGGTGATTCCTTGGTTTTCTGGAACAGTGCCATAGTGCCCGTCTCCCGCCAGTGGCGGCGTTACCAGCTCTGCGTCAGTACGACGAGAAGCTGGGCTCCGATGATGTGTTCATGCTGCCCGCCGGCAGCGTTGGGTTGGTGCTGGGTGACGGGAAGCCGCCTCCCGAATTCGCATCGACCTTGCGGACGAATTGGCTGGGATCGAGCTCGATCAGGGCGCGCTCGATCTCTTCGAGCCGCTCGAGCTGGACCGCCTCGCTGACGTCCATCGTGTCTGCCAGCTGAGCCTCGATCTCCGACATGCGCAGCGCCGTGGAATCGAACCGCTCTTCCTGGGCGGCGATGAACCGGTCGACTTCGATACGCACGAGCATTGCCTCGCCGACAGCGCTCGACAGTTGTTCTTTGACGGCGTTGATCGCCTCTTCGTCGACCTTGGCCACGTCGGCGGCGAGGAGGTCCATGCGGTCGCCGGCTTCGAGGAGGTTGGCCTCGAGATCGACGATGCGCTTCGACAACGCGCCCATGGCGTCGTCGAATCCAGCTCCGACCCGGCCGATCGTCGCTTCGAGGTTGGCGATCTTCACACCGTTGTGATCGTTGATCCGCTCCTCCATCGCCATAGCCCGATCGACCATCTTCATGTCGATGGAGTCGACGCGCTGCGACAGGATCTGGCCGTGCTCGGCAAGCTGACGAGCGACATCGGCTCCGGCCTGATCGACGATTCCGGTGACGTCGCCGAGTCGTTGCTCGACCGTTCGCATCACGGAGTGATCGCCGTCGTCCATCCGACGGGAGAGCGCGGCGACCGTCTCGTTGATGTGAGCCACGATGGAGGCGGCCTGCTCGTCGAAGCGACGGCTGGACTTGTGCAACTCGTCGATCTGCGACTCGACAGCGGCGGTCTTGTGTTCGAGGTACTCGCGCAGGCCATTGCTGACCACCGCGAACTGGGCCGGCAGCTCTGCCTGCACCAGTGAGGGCAGGCTGGCCAGCTTGCTGTTGATCGTCGTCAGCGTCTGATGCTGATGGTTGGCGAACTCGGCGAGCCGCTCTTCCAACGCGGCTTGCAGCGCGGCCTGGTATCGGTCGTTGGCCAGGTGGTTGGCGTCGACCCGTTCGGTCAGCGTCTCCAACTGTTGGGCGAACTCCGCCTGCAGCTCGACACGCGCTGCTTCGGCAGCTTGACGGGTGGCTTCGACCTGTTGCGACATCGTCGAAATGTATTGGGTGAGCTGCCGTTCGACCGCTCCGGCAATGGTCGCTGCCAGGATTTCGGTCGACGATGGCGTTGCTGCGGCGGGATGGGACGGCGGTGGTTCGCCCGGTGCCGCGGGCACCCATGCCGGTGTATTCGGTAGTTCGTTCGCCACGGATAATCCATCGGCCGAACTTGCCCTAATCTTGAGAGATCTTTGCCGACTACCGTGGCGTCGTGCGAGTGCATTTGATCGATGGAACATACGAATTGTTCCGGCAGCATTTTGGTCAAGCTGCCCGCCACACCGACGCCGGCCCGTATGCCGCGACCGTCGGTGTCGTGGCTTCGACCCTGCAACTCGTCAGCGATGGTGCCACTCACCTCGGTGTCGCCAGCGACCACGTGATCGAGAGCTTCCGCAACGACATGTGGCCCGGCTACAAGACCAGCGCCGGCATGGATCCGGTGCTGCTCGACCAGATTCCCATCATGGAGGAGGCACTGATCAGCGCTGGATTCACGACATGGGCGATGGTCGAGTACGAGGCCGATGATGCCTTGGGTGCTGCCGCAGCGGTCGCCGAAGCCGACCCTCGGGTGACCCAGGTGATGATCGTGACGCCCGACAAGGACCTCGGACAGTGTGTGCGTGGCACCCGCGTCGTTCAGTACGACCGACGCAAGGGCGAGATCATCGACGAGGCCGGCGTGACCCTGAAGTTCGGTGTAGGGCCGGCGTCGATCGCCGACTATCTGGCACTCGTCGGCGACACCGCGGACGGCTACCCCGGACTTGCCGGATGGGGAGCCAAGAGCGCCGCGGCCGTGCTGGCCAAGTTCGGCTCGATCACCGAGATTCCTGCGTCCTCAGGAAATTGGGGCCTGCCAGGCCTGCGCGGAGCAGACAAACTGGCGGTCACGCTCCGCGACAATCTTGAACTCGCGTTGCTGTTCCGACGGATCGCCACCATCGAAGTCGACGTACCCGTCGGCGTGGTCGACGACTGGCGATGGGCGGGCCCCACGGCGGATTTCGCGGCGATCGCCAACCGCATCGGTGCACCGCACCTGGTCGAGCGAGCCCGAAGACTGGCTGAACGGCTGGTGCCAGAACGAGCGGCACCCGCCGAGTGAGGTGACGGCCAGGCTACCTGCGGCACACAAGCGCTACCGTTGAAGGCTGCTACCTCCCGGTCCTGACCTGATTCCCGGACACCCGTCGCACAGGGCCCGACCGTCACCTCACCGGGCGGGTGCCCCGGATCGCGACAACTACTCGGTGGTGCAAGCCTAGCGGTCACCGCTACCCTTGCGCTTCCCCGGGAGGGGTGCGAGAGCGGCCGAATCGGCACGCTTGGAAAGCGTGTGAGGGGCAACCCTCCGTGGGTTCGAATCCCACCCCCTCCGCTGTGACGGCACCGCTCACCGACGACGACGCGATGCGGCTGGCGCTCGACCAGGCCGCGGAGGCGGCGACACATGGCGATGTGCCGATCGGCGCCGTCATCGTGCGCGACGGCGAGCTGATCGCTGCCAGGCACAACGAACGCGAGTTGACCGGCGACCCGACCGCGCACGCCGAGATCCTGGCGATTCGCGATGCTGCGCGCCGCGTCGGGCACTGGCGACTTCTCGATTGCACCCTGTACGTCACCCTCGAACCATGCGTGATGTGCGCCGGCGCCCTGGTCAACGCCCGGATCGGTCGAGTGGTGTTCGCAGCCGACGACCCGAAGGCAGGCGCTGTCGGCAGCTTGTACCAGGTGTGCAGCGATCCGCGGCTCAACCACCGCCCACCGGTGTCCACTGGCCTGCGTGCCGAAGAAGCAGGCTCGTTGCTGCGTGCGTTCTTTGCCGACCGGCGCGGCTAGAACCCGGCGCCCATGCCGGCGAACGCTCGCCTGATCGCCTCGGCAACCTCGTCGGCGATTACGTTGGTATCGACGTCGGTCGTTGCCTGTGCCGACTGGGTCACGGGGATCTGCGCCGTCGGTGCAGGCATCGTCGTGGGCACCTGGGTCGTGACTGGCGCTGATGGCGTGACCGGCACCGCCTGAGTGATCGGCGGTGGCGGTGGCGCTGTCGTTCCAGCGGTCGACACGGGCCTCGTCACCGGCACGGCCTGGGTGATCGGTGGGCCGGCGAGGCTGTTCTTCGGCCCCGACTCGGGTTGTGCCTCGGATTTCGTCTCCGGCTGCGGCTTGGGCTTGGCAGCGGCCTTTGCGGCTGGCGGTGTCTCGACGGCTCGCGCCTTGGGCGCCTGGGCCGGCGCCGGTTCGGCGGCCTGGGCTTCGCTCGACTTCGTCACCGCCGGCACGCTGTGCGGGTACCAACGATCGATACCGCTGCTGTGTCGTCGATAAAGGTGCAGTTCATAGCCGCTGACCGTCGTATTCGCCACGCTGACCATCACGTCCTCGGTGAACAGTTCGGCGCACAGCTCGACCGATGACCGATCGATTGTCGGATCGGCGTCGAACATCCGCCCGACATGCTCGACCCCGTTGACGATCACGGTGCCCCGTTGCATCTGCTCGCGGGTGATCACACCTTCCATCATCAAACGAACCGGCAATGTGCCGTCCGAGCTCCGCTCGGCGAAGTAGACCATCCCGTCTCGGAGGAAGATCCGAGTCGCCGGATTGGTCGGCAGTGCCAGCTCACCCGTCAGGTACTGACGGCGCGCCGCTTCGATCACCTGCCACGCTGGTCGAGGGGTGAAGCTGGCCTGGTCAGGAAAGAGATTGGTGTCCGCCACGGAGGTTCCATCGGCACGCAGGGCGGGCATCTTGAGGAAACATTGCCGGAAAGGAGCCGGATGGGGACACCCTTTGCAGCCGCTAGCCTGCCATCCGGAAGGATGCCAGAGTGGACGAATGGGACGGTCTCGAACACCGTTGAGGTCTTATGGGTCTCCGTGGGTTCGAATCCCACTCCTTCCGCCCAGATCGTCAACCCGGCATCGTGAAGGTTCTGCTCATTCGCATCGCAAGCCGTCGGCCGGAACATGGCCGACCGGGTCGATCAGGTAGTCCTCGACCGCTGCTGACGAGCATTCGTTGACGCCATAGCCGGTGTGATGGTTGCCGACGACGACGACCAGGTGTCCGTCCTCCAGTGCGTCGGCCATCCTCCGCGACCCGTCGAGTGGGGTCGCCGGGTCGCCGGTCGTGCCCAAGACGACGATCGGTCCGGCGTCTTGGCCGGTGATCTCGATCCGCGGATCGGCGGTCGGAGGGAAGTAGGTGCAGAAGTAGCTGCCGACGGTCCTCATCGTGAATCGGGGGGCGACTGCCTCGAGCTTCGCCACGTTGGCATCGTTCTGCTCGATGGTCGGGCGCTCGGGTGTGTCCATGCAGCTGATCACCTGGTAGGCCTCGAGCGAGTTCGCGTAGGTGCCGTCCCGTCGACGGACGTAGTACTGGTCGTAGAGCATGAGCAGCCCGGCGCCGTCGCCGTTCTGAGCCGCCGCCAGCGCCTGTTCGAGTTGTGGCCAGGTGGTGTCGTAGTACAGCGCCTCGGCGATCGCTGTCTGGGCGACCTCGATCGAGACCAGAGGACGGTCGTCAACACTCGGGATCGGCGAATCATCGAGCGAGGTCATCAGACGGTCGAACGCTCCCGCAGCGTCGCCGCCGTTGTTGAAGGCGCACTTTGCATCGGAGCTACATCTGCTGAGAAACGCTGTCAAGCTGTCCTCGAAGCCCTTGGCCTGCTGCACGCTGCGTTCTACGGAATCGGCGGCGGGATCGACGGCGCCGTCGAGAACCGCGGCGCGCACCGTGTGGGGGAAGAGGGTGGCCCATGTGCCACCGAGCTCGCTGCCATAGCTGAACCCGAGGTAGCTGATCGTCGCCTCACCGAGCGCTGTCCGGATCGCGTCGATGTCGCGGGCCGAGTTGTTGGTGCCGACGTACCGGTAGTAGTCGGCGTTCTTGTCGACGCAGTCGTTGGTGAACTCGGCGGCGAGATCGATCAGCTGTTGGCGCTCGGCCTGGTCGTCGGGTGAGATGTCCCCCGATGCGTAGAAGTGGTCGTAGTCGTCGATGCAGTCGATCGCGGGCTCGCTGAGTCCCGTGCCGCGCGGATCCCAGGCGACGATGTCGAAATGGTCGAGGAGCGGTTGTCCGAAGTTCAACTCGGCAAGGAGGGCGAAATCAGTCCCGCCGAAACCAGGGCCGCCGGGGTTGATCAGCAGACTGCCGATCCGCTCTTCCGGCTTCATCGCCAGATGGCGCGCAATGTTCAGGTCGAACGCGCCCTTCGAGGGATCGGAGTAGTCCAGCGGTGCGGTGAATGTTCCGATCTCGACCCTTCCACCGTCACCGAACGGTGTCCATCCGAACGGATCGTCCGTCGAATCGAAGGTGGAATCGCTGTGGTTCGCCTCGGTCGCCGTCACGCCCGGACTGGTAGCGCAACCTGCCAGCAGCACAGCACTACAGATCATCGAAGGCACTCGCCGCATGAATGGCCAAGCGTATGGCCGGCAGAGCCCCGTCGCTCGGCAGCACCCGTATCCTCGACCACATGCGAATGGGACCTCACATGATGTTGCCGGGGGATACCGACGCGGTGAAAGGTGCACACCTGCAGAGCAGCGCCGTGAGACGAGCATGGCAGTTCGCTCGGCCCTACCGCACGATCATCGCCATCTTCTTGCTGACCATCTTCGCCAGCGCGCTGATCGAGCTCGTGCCCCCCTTTGCGTTCAGGGCCATCCTCGACAAAGCCATCCCGCAGGGCGACACCTCGATGATCAACATGCTGGCCGCGTTGGTGGTCGCCGCGGCGATCGCCGACGCTGGGCTGGCGATCGTGCAGCGGTGGTGTTCCGCACGGATCGGCGAGGGTCTGATCTACGACCTGCGCGCTGCCCTGTTCTCCAAGGTGCAGCGCATGCCTGTGGCCTTCTTCACCCGCACCCAGACCGGCGCGCTGTCCAGCCGGCTCAACAACGACGTCATCGGGGCTCAGAACGCCGTCACCAGCACGCTCGGCAGTGTCGTCAGCAACGTGGTCGTGCTGGCCACCACGTTGGCCGCGATGATCGCCCTCGAGTGGCGCCTCACGCTGTTGGCGCTCGTCGTCCTGCCGTTGTTCATCATTCCTGCCAAGCGAGTCGGCAAACGCTTCCAGGCGCTGGCCCGCCAGCAGATGAACACCAATGCCGAGATGAACTCGCAGATGGCTGAGCGATTCAACGTCGCCGGCGCACAACTCGTGAAGTTGTTCGGCAGGTCCAACGACGAGACCGCCCTCTTCACTGCGAGGGCCGCCAAGGTTCGCGACATCGGCATCAAATCGGCGATGTACGGGCGGGTGTTCTTCGTCGCTCTCGGGTTGGTCGGCGCACTCGGTGCGGCAGCGATCTACGGCCTCGGCGCGCATCTCGTGGTCAACGGAAGCATCACGAGTGGGACTCTCGTCGCGCTCGCCGCGCTGGTCACCAGGGTCTACCAACCGCTGACCGGCCTGACGAACGCTCGCGTCGACCTGATGACGGCGATGGTCAGTTTCGAGCGGGTCTTCGAGGTGCTCGATGCGCCGGAGAGCATCACCGATCGACCCGGCGCGGTCGACCTGGTCGAGCCCAAGGGAATGGTCGAGCTCCACGACGTCACGTTCCGATACCCAACAGCATCCGAGGTGACGGTTGCATCGTTGGAGGCTCCAAGTGCGGTCGGTGGTCACGACCCCGACCACGATGTGCTGGTCGGGCTGAACCTGGCGTTGCATCCGGGCGAGACCGTGGCGCTCGTCGGCGCATCCGGGTCGGGCAAGACCACGCTAGCGGGGTTGATCCCCAGGCTCTACGACGTCACCGGCGGCAGGGTGACGTTCGACGGCCATGACGTGCGCGACCTCACTCAAGACACGCTGCGCGCCGCGATCGGCGTCGTCAGCCAGGACCCGCATCTGTTCCACGAGACGATCGGCGACAACCTCCGCTACGCCAAACCTGACGCGACCGTCGCCGAACTCGATGCAGCATGCCGTGGAGCGCGGATATACGACACCGTCGCTGTACTGCCCGACGGCTACGACACCATGGTCGGCGAGCGTGGCTACCGGTTGAGTGGTGGCGAGAAGCAGCGCCTGGCGATCGCCCGACTCCTCCTCAAGAACCCTGTGGTCATCATCCTCGACGAGGCCACGAGCCATCTCGACAACGAGAACGAGGCCTACGTGCAGGCGGCGTTCGACGAGGCCCTGCGCGGTCGCACCGCGCTGGTGATCGCCCATCGCCTGTCGACCATCCGCGATGCCAACCGCATCGTGGTACTCGATGGTGGAACGATCGTCGAGGAAGGCACCCACGACGACCTGATGGCGCTCGACGGCCTGTACGCCTCCCAGGTTCGTGCAGGAGAAAACACCCTGCTCCCGGGCTAATTCCGGCATGCCCCCGGCCTCCGTGCGGGCTCCATCCGCGACCGTGTAACACCCCCTCGTCATGATGGTGGGCATGGAGATCTTGCTCGTTGTCTGCCTTGGTGTCTGCCTCGCAGTCGCAGTCGCCGCCGTGACCTGGGTGCTCGCTCGGCGCAATTCGGTCGTGGCGACTCCCGTCGCCGCGCCACAGGTCTCCGCAGATGTCATCAGCCAGGCCGCCATGCTGGCGGTCGAGCAGGCGATCACGATGAGCCGCGAACAGCTCGGCGCCCACACCCAGGCCAGCGACGCTGCCTTGGCCGGCCGCCAGCAGTTGATCGATCAGCGCCTCGGCGAGGTGCAGACCGGTGTTCGCACCGACATCGACCGGCTGGTACAGCTGGTTCAGCAACTCGGTCAGGCCACTTCCGAACGGTTCGGTCAGGTCGACCGCTCGTTGCAGGTCCACAGCGAGATCACCCAGATGCTGTCGACCACCACCAACAGCTTGCGCGAGGCTTTGGCCAGCTCCAACGCCCGCGGGCAGTGGGGCGAGCGCATGGCAGAAGACGTACTCCGCCTCGCCGGGTTTCACGAGGGGGTCAACTACCACAAACGCACCGCCGTCGTCGGCGAGGGCACGGGTATTCCCGACTTCACGTTCCTGCTCCCCAAGGGTCACGTGCTGTTCATGGACGTCAAGTTCCCGATGGCCGCCTACCTCAAGTACCTCGATGCGGGCACCGAGGCCGAGCGATCGGCGCACCGGGCCACCTTCGTGCGCGATGTGCGTGCCCGGGTGCGCGAGCTCGCCCGGCGGGAATACGCCTCGACGGACGACCGCTCGACGGTCGACAACGTGCTGTTGTTCGTGCCGAACGAAACGATCAGTGCCTTCATTCACGAGAGCGATTCCGGGTTGATCGAAGAGGCGATGGCGTCGAGTGTCGTCATCTGCTCACCGCTCACGTTGTTCGCCTTTCTCGGGGTCATCCGTCAAGCGTTCGACAACTTCGTGATCGAGGAGACCAGCCAGGAGATCCTTCAACTGCTCGGCAAGTTCGGCCAGCAGTGGGCCAAGTACACCGATTCGATCGACAAGGTCAAGCGTCAGTTCGACTCGCTCAACCGCTCGTTCGACGACCTGGCCACCACGCGTCGGCGGGCCTTGGAGCGACCACTCAACGCCATCGAAGACCTCCGACGCAAACAGCGACTGCCGATCGACGGTCAGCTGTTCGGCGTCGACCAGCCAGGCCAGCTCGACGGCGACCTCGACAACGTGCGTGAAATCGGCGCCTGACGCGCCAGACTCTCCCCGATGAGTCAGGTGGCGTTCGACTTCGACCTCGACGACGGTGGGGTTCCGACGTATTCGGTCGCCGAACTGTCGGAGGCCATCAACTCCGCGCTGCGCAGGCGGTTCACCGACGGGGTGTGGGTTCGTGGCGAGGTTCAGGGCTGGAGTGAGCGTGGACCGCATGCCTACTTCCGTCTCGTCGAGGAAACCGACGACGGCAAGGCGGCGATCAACGTCCAGTTCTTCGCCAACGCCCGCATGCGGCTGCGCCCGATCCTGGCCAAGCACCGGCTCCGCCTCGGCGACGGTTTGAAGGTCCGGATCTTCGGCCATCTCGACTTCTTCGCTCCGTCGGGGCAACTCGGATTGAAGATGAGCGGCCTCGACCCGCGTTTCACCCTCGGGGAGATGGCGTTGGAGCGCGACGACGTGGTCAGGCGGCTCGTCGCCAGCGGGTTGTTCGACGCCAATCGACGCACCCGCGTACCGGCTGCCCCGCTTCGAGTCGGCGTGGTCACCAGCACGGCGAGTGCGGCATGGGCCGACTTCACCCACGAACTCGATCGCAGCGGCCTGGCCTTTCGCCTGAGAGTGGTCGATGTACGCGTGCAAGGCGAGTCGGCGGTCGACATGGTCTCTGCCGCGTTACGCACATTGACCCGCCACGACGACCTCGACGTTGTCGTGCTGATCCGCGGCGGCGGCTCGAAATCCGATCTGGCCACGTTTGACCACGTGGCGATCGCCACCGCCATCGCCACGTCGCCATTGCCGGTGTTCACCGGTCTCGGACACGAGATCGATCGCAGCGTCGCCGACGAGGTCGCCCACAGCTCGCTGAAGACTCCGACAGCCTGCGCGGCTGCGCTGGTCGAACACGTCGCCGCCTTCCAAACCGATGTCGACCGGGTGTGGTCGGCGATCGATCGATACGCCATTCGGGCGCTGGGCGACGCCGACAACTCGTTGGTCGGCCTGGCCCATGGCGTTCGCCGGGCAACGGTGTCCGCCGTCGAGCGCAGCGACGACCGCCTCGGGCATCGTCGTCAGCGCCTGACAGCGGCGACAGATCGGGCTCTCGAACGTTGCGCCGACCGGCTGGCCACAGCCCATGCCTCGCTGTGTCGAGTGCCTGCCCGACTCGAGCCCGAATTGCGTCACATCGACGCCGTCGCCGCACGCGTTCGCCTGCTCGACCCGGCACACACGATGGCCCGCGGGTGGAGCATCACCCGCACCGGCGACGGCGCGATCGTGCGCAGTGCCGTCGACCTCAGTCCCGGAGCGACGATCACGACCACATTCGCCACGGGCAGCGCCCGCAGTCGCGTCGAGGAGACCAGCCCATGACCGAGCCCGTCGCCACCGGTTACGCCGCAGCCCTCGCCGAGCTGGAGACCATCCTCAGCGAACTCGAACGCGCCGATGTCGACGTCGATGTGCTGGCGGCGCAGGTCAAGCGGGCCGCTGAGCTGATCGGGTTCTGCCGCGATCGCATCGGCAACGCCCGGCTGCACATCGAGCAGGTCGTGGCCGACCTCGCCGACCCCGATGACGACGCGACCTGATACTTTTGGTGCCATGTCGGCAACATCATCGATATCGACCGACGTCGCGGTCGCTGCCAAGCACGAGCTCGCCGCAGCGTTCCGCGCCGCCGCGTTCTACGGATTCAACGAGGGGATCGACAACCACTTCTCGCTGGCCGTACCCGGTCACGACGACCTCTTTCTGCTCAACCGCTACGGCCCGCACTGGTCGGAGATCACCGCTGACGACATCTTGACGATCGACTTCGAGGGTCGCGTCGTCGATGGCGAGGGGGAATGGGAGACCTCGGCGTTCATGATCCATCGAGGATGCCACCAGGCCAGGCCGTCGGCGAGGGCCGTGTTCCACACCCACATGCCGTACGCGACGGCGCTGTCGTTGACCGTCGGTGGCTTCGACAGCAAGCTCAGCCAGAACGCGATGTTGTTCCACCGCCGCGTCGCCCATCTGGCCTACGGCGGCCTCGTCGACGCCGCCGAGGAGGGCTGCCGCTTCGGTGAGGTCATCGGCGACGAGATCACGGTCGTCATGCTCGAGAATCACGGCGTGATGGTGATCGGCAGCGATGTCGCCGATGCCTGGCAGAAGTTGTACTTCTTCGAGCGGGCCTGCCAGGTCCAGGTGCTTGCGCAGTCGACCGGCCAGCCGCTGATCCGTGTGAGCGATGCCATCGCCGAGCACACCGCCGCGCAGTGGCTGAAGGAAGCACCGAAGGCCGCCACCCAGTTCGCCGCCGTTCAACGCGTGGTCGACGGCACAGCGAGCCCACTTCACGCCTAGCCTGCGGGGGTGCAATCTGCCGCCCCGCCTCCGTCGCTGGCGGCGATCGCGACCGCTGTCGAAGCCCGGTTGCGCCAGCTGCTCGACGCCGAGTCCGCCCGCTGGGCGGCATTCGACGAGGACCTCCGAACACCCATGGAGCACATCGCCCGGCTGGTGCTCGGAGGTGGCAAGCGGCTCCGTCCGTCGTTCTGCCACTGGGGTTTCGTCGGTGCCGGAGGATCGCCCGACGATCAGCGGATCATCGATGCCGGTGCCGCCCTCGAGCTGATGCACGCCTTCGCCCTGTTCCACGACGACGTGATGGACGACGCCGTCAGCCGGCGTGGGACGCCGACGACCCATACGGTCTTCGCCGGTGCCCACGCCGACGCCGGCTGGGCGGGGGAGTCGCGCCGCTTCGGCGAAGGTGTCGCCATCCTCGTCGGTGACTTGGCCTTCGTGATGGCTGATCAGCTCCTGCTCGACGCGCCGCGTGATGCCTGGATGATCTGGAACGAGCTGCGCAGCGAGCTCAACGTCGGCCAACTGCTCGACATCATCGGCAGCGTTCGAGGCGATCGCCGGCTCGACAAGGCCGAAAGGATCTGTCGCTACAAGAGTGGGAAGTACACCGTCGAACGACCGCTTCATCTCGGCGCGGTGCTTGCCGCGCCGGATCGCGCCTCGGAGTTACTTCCCGCCTTGAGTGCCTACGGGCTGCCTCTCGGTGACGCGTTCCAGATGCGCGACGATGTCATGGGCGCGTTCGGCGACGAGGTGCGTACGGGCAAACCAGTCGGTGGGGATCTTCGCGAAGGCAAGCCGACACCGCTCCTTGCCATGGCCGTCGCCGCCGCGAACGCAGAACAGAGGGCGGTGCTCGACGCGGTGGGCTCTCCCGATCTCGACGACGACGACATTGTCAACATGCAGTTGGTGATCGTCGAGACGGGCGCCTTGGCTGCGCTGGAAGCACGGATCGCCGCGCTCACCGACGAGGCGATTGCGGCGATCGAGATCGCACCGATCACCGCCGGCAGCCGGGCCGAGTTGATCGACATGGCGCATTACGTCAGTTGGCGCACTACATGAGCAGCGACGTCTGAGCCGACGGCCCACCGACCTCCGTCAACTCGTCGAGCAAATCATCGGCCTCGATCACCTCGACAGCGATCTCGACCGCGGCGGAACCGTCGGGCTGGGCGACCGCCAGCCATGCCTCGCTGACTCGCATGCCGGTTGCCTGCTGAAGAGCAGCGACGTACCCCGACATCTGCGGCTGGTATCGCCGGGCAAGCTCGTACGGTGACGTGACCAGGGTGTCGGTCTTGAAATCGACGAGCGTCAACATGCCGTCCGGGTTGATGAACACCGCATCGACGTACCCCCACAGGGTCAGCTCGCCGAATTGGGCGCCGACGTACATCTCCCGGCGGCAACGGGGCGCCGCTTGCATCTGGGCGAACAGTCTGCTCTTCAGCAGGGACTGCACCATCGCCTCGACGTCGCGGCGGCGATCGAGCACGCCTTCGGCTTCGGCGGCGACGTCGATGAGCGTGAACAGGCCGCGGCCTGGGTCTTCGAGGCTGACCTGCTGCATGACGGCGTGCACAGCGCTGCCCTTGGCCGTGCCGAACCTGCCGCCTCGCCGGCTGGGGTGATCGTTGGGCCGGGGCTCCTTGCGGTTTCCCGGATCACTGGCCTCACGGTCGTCGCTGTCGGGCTGGCGGCGACCGACTGCTGCCCCGAAACGTTCGCCAGGCGCGACAGCCTCGTCATTGGCCTCGTCGTCATCGCCGTCTTCGACGGCGAACAACGAACCCTGCACGAGGCTGACGTCGGAACTCGGCCCGGCGAGGTCGCCGAGAGCTTTGGCGATCCCGCTGGGCGTCCAGATCCGGCGCACCTGGCCGGACGTGCGGTCGAGTTCGTCGGGTTCGGTGGCGGATCCTTCCGGTGGCGAGACGATGTCAGGTCGAGCATGGCTCGGCGGGTGGGCGACGGCAAGTTGCGGCTCGATGCACACGGCGTGGGCGACGGCGTTGGCGTTGGTGACCGCCTCGACCAACCGGCCTGCGACGCAGTTGCCGGCTTTGTGGTGCAACGACACGACAAGGTGATCCTTGGCCCGAGTGAAGGCCACGTACAGCAACCGTGCCTCCTCGGCTCGCGATCGCTTCTGTTCGACCGCCGTCATGTCGGCCAGCCCGGCGCTGGTCAGCTTGCCGAGGCGAATCATCGGCCTGCCATTCTGCCAGTGGAGCCCCGTCGAGGCGTTGGAGGCGTCGGCGCCACCGAGACCGGCGACGATCGTGATCGGGAATTCGAGGCCCTTCGCGGCATGGACAGTCATGATCCGCAGCGAGTCTTCGCCCTCGTCGGTGCTCAGCTCGACCCGATCGACATCGTCGATACGCCGGTCGACCCAGGCCAGGTACTCCGCCAAGGTTCCACCGGTTGCGTCGCTCCAAGCGCGGGCCTCGTCGATCACGTAGCGCACCCTGCGCCACGTTTCGCGGGCCACCTGCCGGCCCTCGCACAGAGCGGCAGCGACTCCCCTCCAGTTGTCGTAGAGCTCAGCGATCAACTCGGCCGGGGTGCGCTCGTGCTTGCGCCGACCGAATTGCTCGAGCACCCGTAGGGCGTCGCCGACGATGCCCGGATCCTTGGCGTAGACGCGGAACTCTTTGTGGAAAGGGGTCGGCTCGGCGTTGGCTGCGCCGAGATGGAAGTGCATCAGCTGGCGGTCGTCGATCCCGAATATCGAGGTGCGCAAGGCGGTGACGACCTTGAGTTGGTTGGTCGGATCATCGACCGCGCGCAGCACCCGAAGCAGTTCGTAGACCTCGCGTGATCCGTAGATCAGGGTGCCGCCCTCGACCCGATATGGCAGGCCGGCTTGACGCAGCGTGTGCTCGAGCACACCGAGCCGGGTTCTGCTGCGGATCAGCACGGTGATGTCGCGGTAGTCGGCCGGCCGGCGGGGCTGATCGGCATCGTCGTGCCCGACCAGCCACGGCTTGTCACCATCGACCACTTGTTGCACCAGGGCAGCGATGTCGGCGGCCTCGGCACGCGCCGTGTCTTCGGCCGTCTCGTGGTCGAGTTTCGACCAGCCCGGCATGCCCAGCACGACGACGCCTGGCCCGTCGGCCGCGCTGTTGGCGGCTCGTTGCGGCTCGAGGGGCGTGAAATCGACCTGGTGGTCGGCCTCGGCGGGGTCGTCGATCTGGGTGAATCGATGGGCGAGCACGGCGTTGATCCAGGCACAGACATCGGCTCGGGTACGGCGGTTGATCGTCAGTTGCCGGCTGGAGGGATCGGCTGCCAACAAGCTGGAGAACAGGGCGACGTCCGCGTTGCGAAACCCGTAGATCGACTGCTTCGGATCGCCGACGGCGAACATCGATGATGCCGGACTGCCAGGATCGGACGACGTCAGCTCGGTCAGCACATCGAACTGCACCTGATCGGTGTCCTGGAACTCGTCGACGAACAGGAAGCGATGCCGGGCGCGGACGGCCTTGCGGACTTCGGGCTCGGTCTGTAACAGCCGACGGGTGAGCACCAGGAGATCGTCGAACGACAACTCGCCCCTGGCGATGCGATCACGAGCCATTCCGGTCACGATCGGGGTCAGCGCCGACATCAGCTGCCCCAGTGCCGGTTCGAAGCAGGCCAGGCGCAGCGCTGCCCGGAACGGAGACCACGCCGCACTGGTGCCGCCATGACGGTCGTCGACGGCCTTGGCCGCTGCCGCCAGGGTCGGCATCGATTCGACGAATTCCAGGGTCGCCTTGGCATCGGTCACTGCTGCGTCGAGCTTGGCCTGCATACCTTTGTTGGCCTTCACATAGCGCTCGTCGGAGGTGACCTGATCGAGCATGCGCAGGACCGTTGCATGGACGACGGCGACCGACAGCGGTGGTTCAGGCGGCGAATCGGCGAAGCGCAGCCAATCGTTGTCGATTGCCCTGACCAGGTCGGGGAGGAACTGCATGGCCCCGAACGAGGCGATCACCACCAACGCCTCGGCGATCGCCGGCTGCTTCAGCGCCTGGTTGTACAAAGCCTGAACAGCCTGCTCGGCACGCTCCTCGGCCATGGCCCCCGAGGTCAACTCGTCGGCGGTCGTGAACTTCGGCGGCAACCCGGCCTCGATCGGGTACCGCCGGAGCAACGATTGACAGAAGCCGTGGATCGTGCCGATGAAGGCCTCGTCGAGTGGCACCGAGCTGCCGATGGTGCTGCGCAGGCGGTGCGAGACCTCGCGAGCAGCCTTTTCGGTGAACGTGATCACGACGATCTGGTCGAGCCGCACACCCGGTGTAGCGACGAGAGCGGCCACCCGACCAACGAGGCTGGTCGTCTTTCCACTGCCGGCGCCGGCGGATACGGCCATCGAGCTGCCCGGATCGGATTCGACCCAGGGCGGGAGCACGATCGCTTTGCTCGGGGCATCGGTCGCCATCGTCAGTCGCCACTCTCGGCCGCGGCCACCGTCGCGGCCTGGAACAGGCGTGCCCGCTCGGCAAGTTCCTCGACGCCCAGCGAATCGACGCAGCACATCAGGCAGCGACCGTTGGCGGGATGTGGACGAGGGATGAATCGGCCGGCGCCGATGTCGGCCAGCAGGTGGGCCACATAGGTCTCGAACTCGGCGATCAACGCGGCGTCGAGAGTGACTGGCCGAGGCGTGGCCTTGGCATCGCGGATGTGCAGATACCGCGCCGTGGCGGGGGATGCCCCGGTCCCCTGCTCGCCGGTGAGGAGCGCGCGGTCGTGGTCGGCGGCGCGCGCGTACAGCGGTAGCTGCAGCCGGCGGCCCTCGTCGAGCGCGTCCTTCAGCGATACGACGGCACCGGTCTTGAAATCCGTGACTCGAAGACCGTCGTCGGGCATCAGGTCGATCCGATCGATCTTGCCGGTGAACGAGGCATCGGCGACCATGACCCCCGAGAACGTGTGCTCGCACGCAACCGGCTGCGAGCCGTCGGCGGCCTCGGCGTCGATCGTGGCGGCGATCGAGCGAAGAATGTTTGCCCGCTCGGCACCCCAGGCGCTGACGTGGCCGAGGCGGTGCTGCATGCCGATGTCGGCAGCCAGTTCATCGAGGATCTCGATTGCCCGCCGATGCATCGCTGGGAGGTGTTCGTCGCGCAACCACGGTGGTCGTTGGTCGGCGGCGAGGCTCAGCCACTCGCCGGCCAGGCGTTCGAACACGGCGTGGACCAGCATGCCGCGCTCCGCAGGCTCGATCGACATGATCGCGGCAGCGTCGGTTTCCTCGTTGACATTGAGGACGTACTGGCCGAAGTAGGCGAGGCCACACGTTGCCTGACGCTCGAGCGCAGTGATCGACCACTGCTTGCCGGTTGGGGCCAGCGCAGGATGCGCACCGACTGCGCCGTCGAACTCGGTGGGCTGAGGATCGAGGCGGGCTCGGATGGCGTTCGCCCGGCGGGTCAGCCGCAATGAAGAACGATTCGGGTCGGCTGCTCTGGCCAGTCCCTCGGATGCCGTCAGCGGATGGCCGTCGAGCAAGCCGACGGCGTGCGACTGGTGTTGTTCGACCGGCATGCCGGCGAGCAACGGTGACGGATACACCTCACCACCGCGGCGCAGGTCGGTGCGGGCGAACGTGGCCGTGACCGATGCCTCGCTGCGGAGAAGCGCATGCCAGGCGCGCTCGGCACGTGACGCGATCGCCCGTGGGCCCTCGATGACGGCAGCGGCCGGGTCGGGAAGGTCGCGGCCCAGCAACAGGTCGTCGCTCGTCGAGGCCGGAAGCACACCCTCGTTGAGCCCGACGACGAACACGTGGGCTGCGTCGAGACACACTGCCGCGCCGATGTCGGCGATCGACACTGCCCCGGCGGCGTCGCCCCGTCGACGCACCGGCGTGTCGAGTAGGGTGCCGATGACCTGGCGCATCGTCGCCGGTGCGAACGGTACGGCGACCCCGACGTGGTCGAGTTCGGCAAGGCCGGCAACGATCCGCTCGACATGATCGGCGGCGTTGCGTTGCCACGCCGGGGCGTCGGCCCATGCCCGTTCGCGCCACGTCGACGCGCCGATGTGGTCGGCGAGGATGGCGGTCAGCACCTTCGATGCAGCCTCCCAGGTCGATGCCCGGCGCAATCGCTTCGACTGGACTCGCAACCGCTCGACGAGCGTGAGCAACTTCCGGAGCGCGTCGGCGTCGGCGAGTTCTCGCCTGGTCGCAGAGCCGTCTGCATCGCCGCTGGACCACCGTCGTCGCCGATCGATATTGGCTTGATTCAGGTTCTCCTCCGCATGGCCCCAGTCGTCGTCGGTCACGAGACCGAGCTGGCGACACAACGTGGTCCATTGACCGATGCGACGTGGTGCGCCGAACTCGCCGATGGGATAGAGCGGGGCCACCGACAGCAGACGAAAGACGTTGGGCCGATCCCATTCACCGACGACGCCGTCGACGACATGTCGGAGCACCTGGCCGGCGACCGACCCGCGCAACCGCTCGACAGCACCGCCCGACCAGGCGATTCCTGCACGCTGCAACTCGTCGCGGACAGGACGTCGATAGGTAGGGGCTGCACAGACAATGGCGACGTCGTCGGCCGGTACACCGGCGTCGATCAGCCGGGCACAGTCGCGAACGATCTGGCGAACCTCCTCATCAGGGTCGGGACACGAGACCACCTTCGGTGTCGAGGCCGGCGACGACTCCGGAGCCGCGTCGCAACCCAAGGCGTGCAGTTGGGCCAGCAGCCCGGCATCGCCACGGGCCGGTACGACGGAGACCACGCGGCACGACGACTGGCCGGCGAGCCGGCCGAGGAACGGGATCTGGGCCGGGTGGAAGGCATCGGTGACCACGAGCACGACCTGCAACCCCGTCAGCACGGTCTCGTCGACCGCGTCGAGCGCGGCCAGTGTCGCACTCTCGTCGCGGACACCCAGCGCCGCCAGCCGCTGCCGGGCACGAACCACCACGTCGACCAGTGCTGACCGAACGGAACCGGGATCACCGGTGAGCGACTGCAACGCTGCGGGCGCGACGTGAGCGGCGCGCAGCGCCGCGGCCATGTCGACGAGTGCGTCGATGGTGGCCGGGTGGTCGCGGACGCCGCGCAGCGCAAGCGGACAGTCGTCGCTGCTCAGCACCGACGTGACCGCGGCCAGCTGCAGCTGGGTGGTCACGGCCCGCATCGTGCTGACCGACGAATCGACCAACTCGACGGCCAGGTCGATGGGTGTGAGGAAGCGGATGCCGGCGACGCCACCGGATACGCGGGGAAGCAAGCGACGCAGGGTCGCCGCCGTGGCACCCGGAGCGACGACCACGATGACCTCGCCCAGCCGATCGTCGCCCTGCAGTTCGGTGATTGCTGCTGCCACCCCAGCGGCGACGCCACGACCAGGTCGCACCCAACGCGTGCTCATCGAGTCCCTGTCGCTGCGATCCGTCGGCCTGTTTCGATGATGATCACCCCTGTGGGTGCATTGTTCCAGATCGGTGTCACACGGTCGTCGGGGCATACATGGCCAGGGCTTCGCGGATGGAGCACGTGGTCACCCCGATCTCCTCGACGACAGCCGCCAGCCACGGGGGACGCACGACAGCAGCGACCGCTATCGGCTCGTCGAGGCCGGATGCCTCGACAGCCATCCGAACGAAGAGGGTTGCGTAGTCGGGTGGGCGTAGGTCGCGCGACAGTTCGAACAAGGCGTACGGATCGGGCGGATGCGGGCTGGGTGTCAGGGTGACGAAGCTCTGCGACGTCGGCCCGATCGCGCCACCGGCCAGTCCGGGTCCATCACACAAGACCGCGCCGCGCACGTTCTGCGGACGGGCCCCGGCCAGCATCAGCGCCACGTAGGCCCCGAGACCGCGGCCGAGCACCGTCGCCGAGCCGAGTTCGGCGAGCGCGACGTCGGCGTCTGCCAGCACGATCTCGGCGGTGTATCCGCCTCCCGGGGGAACGGTCGAAGCCCCGTGACCGGTGAAGTCGAGCGCCGCCACCGGACCGCCCCATGACGCCGCCCAGTCCGGCGGTTCCGTCGGTGACGATTCGCCGAGGCCGTGCAGCAGCAGCAGCGGCGTGCCGGCACCGTCGCGTAGGCGATGCAACGCAAGTTCGATCTTGTTGTGACGCAACATCGTGATCGTCATGTCGACCCGAGGAAATCGATGACCATGCCGGCGACCAGGTCGGGTTGTTCGATGTGCACGAAGTGGCCGACACCGTCGAGCAGTTCGAGTCGTCCGCCTTCGGGCAGATACCCCGTGAGGTGATGGGGCAGCGTTCCCCAGCCCATCTCCTCCAGCTCGGATCCCAGCACCCCGAGGAACGGCATGCCGAGGCCTGGCAGGCGAGTCACGGTCCACTCCGGTCGCCACGGTCCGAACCCACCGAAGCGCATCGAGGCGTCGATCTTCCAGCGCCAACCGTCGGGGTCGTGGCGGGCGCCGACCGTGACCAAATGACACAGCCACTCGAATGACAGGCGAGGGTTCATCCGCCCGCGGCGGCGGGCGAGCTCCTCGACGGTGCCAGGGCGCCTGGCCAAATCGGCGCTGCGTCGCCGGTGGTCGAGCCAGCCGGAGATCTCCCCGGCCACCATTCGGGTGCGTTCGTGTTCGGCCACGTCGGGCACTCGGCGCTTCGACGGCAGTCCGTCGAGGTTGACGAGATGGCTGAAGCGGTACGGCTGGGCGTCGGCCAACTGGATCATCAGCGACCCGCCCTTGGAATGGCCGATCACGGGTGCCGGGCGCTGGGTGATGGTGTCCATGACCGCCATCGAGTCGCGGATGTCGGCGTCCCAGCCGTACAACGAGGCATGATCGCTGTCGCCGTGGCCTCGCTGATCCCACGCCACGACCCGCCATCCGGCGTCGGCCAGCTTCGGTGCGAAGACCTCGTAGGTGCGGCCGAAATCGAACCCGCCGTGGACCAGAAAGAGGGGCTGAGCAGCGTCGTTGCCCCATTCATGGATGGCCAGGCCGAGCCCGCCGACGTTGATCTTGTACTGCCTTTCGGGCGCAACAGCACCGGGGAACTCGCCCGTCGACATGGCGCCCAGCGTACGGCGCCGTGGAAGTGGGGGCCCAACCGGCATAACATCACTCACCGTGAGCGGGGCGCGTTTCGGGGTACTGGTGGGGCTGGCGACGATCTTTCCGATCGCTGCCGCATCCTGCGGTGATGACGGTCAGTCGGCCGGCACGTTGCCACCGATCGTGACGGTCTCGACGACGACCACGATCTACATCACCACCACCACTGTGCAGACGTACTACATCGTCAAGCGCGGCGACACGCTTGGCAAGATCGCCAAGGCGTTCCAGGTGCGCCTCGCCGACATCATGGCGATCAACGGCATCACCAACGCCGACGACATCCAAGCCGGCCAGGAGCTGCAGATTCCGACCGGTGCTGTGGTGTACAACACACTGCCTACACCCGTCACGACTCCCGCGACCACGTAGGATTTGGGCCATGAGCTTCTGGCCGACGAAGGAACATTGGAGCGTGGAGATTCCGCTCGACACCCCTCACTACCGCTTGCAGTCACTCGTCGAGACCGGTTTCGTCGCCTTGGCTCCCGCCGACTTCGACGTGCCCGAGGAAGAGTTCCTCGGTCTCGAGTACATGGAGTGGAAAAGCGGTGGGGACACCAACTTCGCGCCGTTGGCCTCTGCCGACGGCCAGCTCGACTGCCGCGGCTTCTGGGACAAGGGCAAGACCGACAAGGACGCGCTGTGGACCAGCAACGCCGACAAAGCCCCCACGCTGAGGGCCTATGTCGACTCGATCGGGGCCAACTTCGGCCGGGTCCGCATCATCAAGCTCGAACCGCAGGACCGTGAGACTGCCTTGCGCAGCTTCCACCGCGACGACAACAACCGCTTCAACCCCGACAGCGAGGGCTGGGTCGTGCGCACGTGGCTCGAGCTCACCGACAATCCCGACAGCTACATGCTGTTGATGGATCTCGACGACGAGCATCTGCCGATCCCGAGCACCGAGATCCAGGTACCGCTGCACCGTGGCGCACGCTTCGTCGTCGACACACAGCGGTTGTGGCACGTCGTCGTGCACAATGGCGACGCCCCGCGTTATGCGCTGATCACCAGTGTCGAGTCAGACCCTGCCCTCGGGCACTGGGTCGACGCCAACCTCCCCGTCCCCGCCACCCGCTGACCCCGGTCGGGCGCGAAACAGGAACCCGCCGTACCGATCCCGCGCCCAGGCTGCCGTCACGGGCGCGCTGTGAGAAGTGCCAGTTCTGGTTCCGCGCCCGATGCCTGACCGTGTCAGTCGGCGCGGTGTGTGGCGGTGAGGTCGGCGATGTCGGACATGATCTTGGCCAACTGGAAGTTCTTCGGGGTGTAGACAGCTGCGACTCCGGCGGCCAACAGCATCGCTTGATGATCCTCGGGGATGATCCCGCCGACGATGACCGGAGCATCGACACCAGCGGCGCGTAGCAACCGCACGATTGCCGGCACCAACTCGAGATGCGAACCGCTGAGGATCGACAGGCCGACAACGTCAGGGTCTTCGTCGCGGGCTGAGGCGACGATCTGTTCCGGCGTGAGGCGGATCCCGGAATAGACGACCTCCATGCCTGCATCTCGGGCCGCAACTGCGATCTGCTCGGCGCCGTTGGAATGACCGTCGAGGCCCGGTTTGGCAACGAGCAACCGTGGCGGGCCACCCGGCATCGCCTTCACCCGCTCGGCGATCGCAGCCAGGTCCCCGCTGCGACGGCCGGCCGCCGCAGCGACTCCCGTGGGTGCCCGATACTCGCCGAACACCCCGCGAAGCGCGCCGGCCCATTCGCCGGTGGTTCCGCCCGCCTTGGCCAGGGCAATCGACGGCTCCATGATGTTAATCCCGTCGGTGGCGGCGGTCGTCAACGCGGCGACGGCCGTGGCCACGGCCTGGGCGTCGCGCCGGGCGCGCCAGGCGTGCAGGTCGGCAATCGTTTCGGCCTCCACCGCCGGATCGACCGTCAAGATGTTGCCAGGCGTTGCCAGCGGTGATTCTGCCGTCTCGGTGAACACGTTGACCCCGACGACCTGCTGCTGACCCGACTCGATGCGCCGAGTGCGCTCGACCATCGAGCGCACCAGCCTGCCCTTCAGCTCGTCGATGGCCTCGAAGGCACCGCCGAGATCGAGCACATCGCCCAGCTCGGTCCACGCCGCGTCCCGGAGTTCGGCCGTGCGGTTCTCGATCACGGTGGAGCCGTCGAAGATGTCGTCGTACTCCAGCAGGTCGCTCTCGAAGGCCAGCACCTGCTGCATCCGTAACGACCATTGCTGGTCCCACGGACGCGGCAGCCCGAGCGCCTCGTTCCATGCCGGGAGCTGGATCGAACGCGCCCTGGCCCGCTTCGACAACGTCACTGCCAGCATCTCCAGAACGATGCGCTGCACGTTGTTCTCCGGCTGAGCCTCGGTGAGACCCAGCGAGTTGACCTGTACTCCGTAACGGAAGCGGCGGGAACGCTCGTCCGTCACGCCGTACCGTTCCAGACCGATGCGATCCCACAGTTCGGTGAATGCCCGCAGCTTGCAGACTTCCTCGACGAATCGAATGCCGGCGTTGACGAAGAAAGAGATCGAGCCGAACACCTGGGCGAACTGATCGGCTCCGATCTGGCCGGAGTCGCGAACAGCGTCGAGCACCCCGATCGCCGTGGCGAGGGAGTAAGCGATCTCCTGCACCGGTGTGGCCCCGGCCTCCTGAAGGTGGTAGCTGCAGACGTTGATGGGATTCCACTTCGGGGCGCAGTTGGCGCACCAGGCGACCATGTCGACGATCAAACGGCGCGATGCGGCCGGTGGGAAGATGTAGGTGCCCCTGGAGAGGTACTCCTTGACGATGTCGTTCTGGGTCGTGCCGCGCAGTTCGTCGGCGGTCACGCCACACGATTCCGCATTGGCGACATAGAGCGCCAAGAGCCATGCCGCAGTGGCATTGATGGTCATCGAGGTGTTCATCTCTGCCGGCGGGATGCCGTCGAGGAGCGTCCGCATGTGCCCGAGGTGGGCGAGGGGAACACCGACCTTTCCGACTTCGCCGTGTGCCAGGGGGTCGTCGGAGTCGTAGCCGGTCTGGGTCGGGAGGTCGAAGGCGATCGACAACCCCGTCTGGCCCTTGGCCAGATTCGCCCGATACAACTCGTTCGAGGCCTTGGCCGTCGAGTGGCCCGAATAGGTCCGCATCAGCCACGGCTGATCGCGGCGCGGTCGCTCGACTCGTTCCGGCATCGCCAAAGTGTGGCTGTTTCAGCATGGCGTACGCCATTTTCGCAGCGCCGGAATTTTCCTCAAGAACGTCTCAAGTTGGCCACGGAGCGTTCCGATGAATTGTGTGCACGGTGCGAAAGGACTCGGCGGAACTTTCTTAGCGGGCGGAGTCAATCGGTGGTGTCGAGGTACGGCGGCAAACCTTCGGCACAGCGGTTGGGCGCCGGTGCCGGTGAGGAAACTCACCGGCACCGCAGCACCGGTGCGTTTCGCTGATCTCCTACCGATCAGCGATCGCGTCTGCGAGCAAGTCCAAGTACGCCGAGCGGGGTATGTCGACCGCACCGATGGAGGCCAGATGGGCAGTCGTCCATTGCACGTCGAGCAGCGTCGCGCCCGACTCGACGAGCCAGTTGACCAGCCACACCAGGGCGACCTTCGAGGCATCGGTGGCATCGCTGAACATCGATTCCCCGGCGAACAGTCCGGCAATCCTCACCCCGTACAACCCGCCGACGAGTCTGTCATCCAGGTACGTCTCGACGCTGTGCACCCATCCGAGATGATGCAGTTCCTCGTATGCGTCGACGAATTGCGGGGTGATCCAACCGTGCGGCCGATTCGGGTCGGCGCATCGCTCCATCACCTGGCGAAATCGGGTGTTGAAGCGCACCTCGTAACGACGGCAGCTACGTCGCAATGACCGGGAGACGATCAGACCGTCGAGTGGAATGACCCCGCGCGGGTCGGGCGACCACCATCCGAGCGTCTTCTTGCGGACCGGCATGGGGAAGATCCCGCTGCGATAGGCAGCCAACAGTGTGCCCGGTGCCAGATCCGCGCCGATTCCGCACAGGCCGTTGACGTCGGCCAGCTCCGGAGCGGGAAGCATCCAACGGTTGGCGGCCGGCTCGATCGGTGCGCGGACCGTTTTCATGACCTCAGTTTGGCCGCAACCTCGGGCCGCAACCTCGCTCCGCATTCTCAGTACGTGTAGAAGCCGCGCTTCGTCTTGCGGCCGAGGTGGCCGGCGGCGACCATCTCCAGAAGGGTCTGTGTGGGGGCGTCGCCGGGATTGCCGAACGAGGCGTGCACGGTCTCGAGGATCGCAATCGACGTGTCGAGGCCGACCAGGTCGAGCAGGGCGAATGGGCCCATCGGGAAGTTGCAGCCGCCCTTCATCGCCGTGTCGATCGCTTCGATGGTCGCCGTGCCTCGCTCGAGCATCTTGACCGCGCTGTTGAGATACGGGAACAACAAGGCGTTGACGATGAAGCCGGCGTGATCCTGTACTTCGACCGCATCCTTGCCGCACGAGGCGACGAAGGCCTTGGCACACTCGATCGTCTCGACGGATGCCGTGAGCGGCCGCACGACTTCGACGAGGCTCATCACGGTTGCCGGGTTGAAGAAGTGGATGCCGCACACCTGCTCCGGCCGCGAGGTGGCCAACGCGAGGTCGATGACCGGCAAGGTCGAGGTGTTGGTGGCCAGGATCGCCGAGGGCTTGGTGGCCACATCCAATTCGGCGAACAGCGCCAACTTGACGTTGATCTCCTCGATCACCGACTCGATCACCAGATCGCAGTCGTCCAGCGAACCGAGCCCTTGCGTCGCTGTGATCCTTGTCATCACCTCGTCGTGCTCGGCGCTGGTCGCCTTGCCGCGTTCGACAGCCCTGGCCAATCCGGTGTCGATGGTTCGCAGCACGCACTCGGCCGATTCTCTGGATCGTGAGGCCACGATCACGTCGTACCCGGCGCGGGCCGCGACCTCGGCGAGCCCAGAACCCATGATCCCCGAGCCGACGATGCCGACCCTGCGTATCCCGTTTGCCATCTGGTCACTTGCCATCTGGTCACCTGCCATGTCGTCGACTGTAGCTACCCGTGGGTAACTTCGGCAATCCGGCTACGGTCTGATCATGATTCCGGAAGGTCTCGAAGCTGCTCTCAGGTTCTTCATGGAGGCCGACCGGCTGAAAGGAGTCGAGCGTCGCAATCGACTCGCCGACGGCACGCGCCGCGAGAACACTGCCGAGCACTCGTGGCACCTCGGCATCGCCGCGCTGGTGCTCGCCCCGTTTGCGAGTGAACCTGTCGATGTGGGCAAGGCCGTGGCAATGGCGCTGGTGCACGACATCGTCGAGATCGACGCCGGCGACACGTTCGCCTACGACGAGGCCGAAGGAGCCGCGACCAAGCAGGCCCGCGAAGAAGCCGCCGCCGACCGGCTGTTCGGCATCCTGCCTGCCGACACCGGCCGGCACTTCCGTGACATGTGGGACGAATACGAGCGCGGCGACACACCTGAGGCTCGATTCGTGATGGCCGTCGACCGGCTGGCGCCGATGATGCTCAACCTGGCCGAGGGCGCATCGACGTGGCGCGAGTACGGCATCACCCGCTCGCAGGTGATTGCCCGGAACGGTCCGCACATCGAGAAGTCCTTGCCTGATGTGTGGATCGCTGTGCTCGCCCAACTCGATGCGTCGACGGCCGTCGGCCATGTCGATCCGGCGTGACGTAGTTCATCCGCAGTTCATCCGTTTGCGCGGGCCTGGCCGCGATCACCTCGGTACCCTGGCATGGTGACCACTGACCTGCTCCCCGACCTCGCCTCCCAACCGGAGCGCCTGGTCGCTCTCGAGGCGGTGCACAACTTCCGCGACCTCGGCGGCTACGCCACCGCCGACGGGCGAACCACACGTTGGCGCACCCTGTTCCGTGCAGACGGTCTGTACCGCTTGACGGCGGCCGATGTCGTGTTGCTCGAACCGCTCGGTTTGCGCACGGTCATCGACCTGCGCAGCGCACCCGAACTCGACGAGCGCGGCCGCTTTCCCGTCGATGTCCACCCCGTCGTCTTCCACCACCTGCCGATCGTCGATGCCACGTGGGCAGACGTCGAGCGGCCGAAGTACGAGCGTGACGAAGATTTCCTGATCTGGGCCTACCAGGAGATGCTCACCATCGGCGCACCCCGTTTCGCCAAGGCCTTCGAAGCCCTGGCCGAGCCCGACGCGCTCCCGGCGGTGTTCCACTGTGCAGCGGGCAAGGACCGCACCGGGTTGCTGGCGGCGCTCCTGCTGGGATCGCTCGGCGTGGCCCACGACGACATCGTCGCTGACTACGCATTGACGGTCGAGGGCATGGCCCGCTTTCGAGTCTGGGCGGCCCGCGAATGGCCGGAATGGTCGGAACGGATGGCGTCGATGCCGCCGGCGTTCACTGCAGCACTACCCGAGGCGATGCGTCACATCATCGATGAGCTGTGCGCCGAACACGGCACGGTACGCAACTACGTGCGCTCGATCGGCGTGAGTGACGAAACGCTCGTCACCCTGGAATCCGTGCTGCTCGACTGACGCAGCGTACGCTCGCCGCGATGAACGGCATCCTGGCCCTGCAAGGTGGTGGCCCGTTCGCCGCCAACGACGCCCTCGACCGCCGGGTGCTGACAGCTGCCGGCGCGACCAGCGCGGTCGTGTTGCCCACCGCCGATGCCTTCGAACGTCCCGATCGGCTCGTCGCCGCGGCGATGAACTGGGGTGAACGGCTCGACGTCGAGGTCGAGGCGCTGATGGTGATGCGCCGGGGTGAGGCGATGGAGAGTGGACCCTCCGAGGTCGTCCGCCGTGCCCGGGCCGTCTACCTGGTAGGTGATCAGCCGTTGCACCTGCGTTCGGTGCTGAAGGGCACACCGTTGTGGGAGGCGATCACCGAGGTGATGGCCGAAGGCGGGGTCGTCGTGGCAACGGGTGGCAGCGCCGCAGCGATGTGTGATCCGATGGTCGATCCGCGTGGAGGAGCGTTCACCCTCGGCCTCGGGTTGGTCGTCGGCTTGGCGCTGGTGACCGAGGCCGAGACATGGTCGAGTGATCGCCTGCATCGCACCCTGAAGCTGGCCAACACCCCGCTCGTCGAGCTCCCCAGTGGCTCCGCCCTGATCCGTACCGAGCAGGGTTGGGAGCAGATCGGAGACATGACTGTTCACGGCGAGTTGCCGTGAACGCCTGGTTCCGCCCGATGATCGTCAACTCTCGGTGATCGTCACCCCTCCATATCGGGAATTCGGGGCGGTCAGCAAATACGGACTTTGGTCTCTTGCGCTCCGAAGGTCCCGTGTGCCCACGCTGATTCGATCACCCTCGTGGAGCGAGGAGATCGCCATTGACTCGACGGTTCATCAACCTCGTGTGGATCTGGGGGTTGCTCGCTGGATGCAGCGGTGGCAGCGCCAGCAACGGCCAGACGTCGTCGACCACGTCCACGGCGAACACGATCGTTGTTACGACGACCGCGAAACCCTCTGCGACGGTCGCCACCGCCATCATTGTTACAACAACTCAGGCATCCACTACGACCGCGGCGACGATCGCCGCACCCGAGTTTGCGCCGTGGACGCCGAACAGCCGCAGTTTGTGCAAGGACCTGACCGGGCCTGACGCCTGGGTGCCGCCGGGGCGGGACTTCGGCTACGTCGGCACGTTCATTCCCGATGCTGTTCCCACGGCCTGTTTCAAACTCACGGCGTCACACCTATTTCCCTTCTCCAACGACAGCATTCCTTGCCAAGCGGGTCTGGACGTTTGGCCTCCGTACAACGACGGCTATCTGGGGCTGCCACTGTTCGGATTGGACGTCGACCACTGTCAGCAGCTTGCAGCCGTCGGGAAGAGCGACATCATCGAGGTCTGGGCCACCCTACGAAGCTCTCCGGGGGGCCAGTTCCTGGCCTTCGAAGAGTACGAAGTAATCGGCCACCAGTGACACGTTGGGTCTGCATGGCCTCGGCCTCGCCTGCAGAACCGGTGCGCCACGAAAACAAATCCCGGCGTCTATCGTCGGAAGGCATGCCCTACGAAGAGATCGACGGTGTCCCCATCTGGCACGAGGAGCACGGCGACCCCACAGGACCGTCGCTCGTCGCCCTGCACGGCGGCATCCTCACCTTCCGCGGCAGCTTCGGCGACGTCCTTCCATGGCTCACCGAGGGCCGCAGAGTGATCGGCGTCGAGCTCCAAGGCCACGGCCACACACCCGACACCGGGCGCGCCATGTCGATCGAGCGCTTCGCCGACGATGTCGCCGAGCTGATCGACCGGGTCGCGGGCGGCGGGCCCGTCGACGTCTGGGGCTTCAGTCTCGGTGCCCTCACCGCCACGAGCCTTGCTCTCCGCCATCCGGCCAAGGTCCGCCGCCTCGTGCTCGCTGCCTCGAACATCCGCCCCGACGGCTACCACCCCGAGATCACGGCGCCTGACCAAGATGATCCGCGGCTGCCGACCGAGGAGGAGTTCGCCACCTGGCAGGCCGACTACCAGGCGGTGGCGCCGAACCCGGCAGACTTCTTCCCATTCCTCGAGCGCATGCAACCAGTCGTTCACGACTTCGCCGGCTGGACCGCCGACGAGATCCGGTCGATCACCGCCCCGACGTTTCTGGTGATCGGCGACCGCGACTTCGTCCGCCTTGACCATGCCGCCGAGATGGTCGACCTCTTCCCCGACTGCCGGCTCGCCGTTCTACCCGCCACCCGCCACACCGAGGTCATGCAGCGCGCTGACGAGCTCCAGGCGCTCGTCAGCACCTTCCTTTCCTAGTGGCCAGTCGGCGGCAGCCTGCCCTGAGCGCTCGCCCATATCTGCGTAGATACGCGTCGGACAATCGGCCGCATGACCACGCAGGCTCTCAGAGCGTCAGGAGGCCTTCTCAGCTGGGACGAGCAACACACTGGAAGTGGCCCGAACGAGAATCCGACCATCCGCATCCATGAGTCGACCCTCGACGAATCCAACCGTCTTGCCCAGACGAAGCACCTCGCCCTCACACACCAGAGGACCGGGTCTCGCGGCACCGAGGAAACTCAGGTTCATATCGATCGATGACGGGTACAACGCTCCAGCCGACTTGACCAACACTGCCGGACCCATGGTGTCATCGAGCATCGCCCCGAGAATGCCGCCCTGAATTCGTCCCGCCGGGTTCAAGAACTCAGATGTTCCCTCGAACCCGACCCTGATCCAACCCCTTGCTTCGTCGTGCCCCAGGAGATGCCATCCGTAGAGACGCGAACAGTTCGGCATCCGGTCCGGCGCGAACATCGCCGCAACTTCGTCGTCGGTCATGTCCGGACCGTAGCCGTACCCAGGAGGTGCAGAATCCGACGTTGCGAGGCAGGTCCGAAATCGGCAGCTCATCGGAGTGTCTCCGGCTCACCCGGGGTGCAGGGAAATACTCCGATGGACGAGAACCTGCACCGACTGCGGCGCGGACCTCTTCACCTTCGCCCAGCAGTTGCTGAACTCGTTGTTGGACGCGGTGTTCTGTGTGGCCAAGCCGTCAGTAACTGTGCGCCGTCGTCCCGCCAACGTAGAGCGAGCGTGATACCGACAACTGCCGCAAAATGTGGCCGCGTCGTGTCCATCTCATCTCACCTTGCTGTCGAACCTAGCTCTCGGTGATCGTCACCGATTCGATGATGATCTGCTCCAACGGCGGCACGCCGTTGGCCGCCTCGTCGGGGTTGCCGAGGGCATCGAGCGCCTGGACTGTGGTGTCGAGCCCGTCGGTGACCTGGCCGAACAGCGAATAGTTGGGGGGCAACGCCACACCGTTGCTCCCTGTGATGATGAAGAACTGGCTGCCGTTGGTGTTGGCCCCGGAGTTGGCCATGGCCAACGAGCCGATCTTGTAGGCACCCGCGACGGGCAGTTCGTCGGCGAACTCGTAGCCCGGTCCGCCCGTTCCTGTGCCCGTCGGGTCGCCACATTGCACGGCAAATCCGGGGATGGCCCGATGGCAGATCGTGTTGTCGAAGAAGTGGTAGCGGGCCAACGTGACGAAGTTGTTGACGGTGATCGGTGCAGCAGCAGCGTCGAGCTGAATGGTGTACGCGCCCTTGTTGGTGGTCACCTCGGCCGTGTAGGTCTTGGTCGGGTCGATGCAGGTCGGCGGGGCCTTCTCGAACGTGATCGTTCGCGGCGAGCTGCCGTCGGCCGCCGGGCATGGTGTGTCGCCGGTGACCGTCGCACCGGCGATTGTGCTCGGCAGCGGCGTCAAAGTCGTCGTCGGGGTGTTGGGGTCGATCGTGGTGGTCGAGGCGAAGGCGTCGATCGTGGTCGTCGTAGGGGTTTCGGTGGCGGCGTCGTTGTCGTCGCCGCCGCGATTGACCAGCCAGACGATTCCGGAAAGGCACACGGCCGCCAGCGGGATCAGCAGGATGTACATCCCGGTGCGCTTGCGCTTCACGGCGCGTGCCTGCCGGGCGAGATCTTCCAAGCGCTGCTGGCGATTGGCTTTCTGACGTTCACGTTTAGGGGTTCCCACGAACAGGGGAGGCTAGCGGGCGGCCTGGCCAACACGGCTGGCACCTGTCGAGGGTTTGTGCGGCTCAAGTCGTGGCGCCGTCGTGCCGATCCCCTTGGTGAGCAGGCGGGGACCACCGCGACAACTTCGACAAACAGGAATACCGGCAATGAATCGACGGATGCACAGAATCGGACGCGGTCTGACCTGCCTCGGTCTGCTGTCGACCGGTACCTACCTCTGCTGGCGCATCGCCACCCTGCCGAGCCGACCACCACTCTGGCTCGTTGCTGTCGCGCTTGCCGTCGAGATCGCTGGATTCGTCGGGTCCGCTCTCCTGGCCTGGGCTCTGTGGCACGGGCAGAGCGTCGCTCCTGATCAGATCGATGTCGACGCCGGCCAGGTCGACGTCGTCGTGCGCGTCGATCAGCAACCGATTCACGACGTCAGAGCAACGCTGCTGGCTTTGCAGTCGATGGTCACCGGTCGACGGGTCGTCGTCGACCTCCGAGCCCGTCTCGAAATCGCCGCACTCGCCGCCGAGTTCAGGATCGGCTACGCCGCTACCGATCTCACCGACCGCAACGGTCTCAAGACATCGTGTGCAGCGACGACAGCACCGATCTTCCTGCTGCTCGACGCCGGCGACATCCCCAGCCCCGCTGCCATCGACGGTCTCTTGCCTCCGATGCACGACGACAGGGTTGCCGTGGTGATCGGTCGTTCGATGATGGCCGATGATGACTCCGCCGAGCATGGTCCGAACGGCCTCCACGAGCTGACGTTCGAGCGTGAAACCCTGACACCTGCGCTCGGCGCCCGTGGCGCAGCGATCCTCAGTGAATCGGGGGCACTCATTCGTCGGGCGGCGATCGACAGCGTCGAGGTCGGTGACGAGGAGGCGCTCGAGGCAGAGGCGTACTGGTCGATAGCGCTGATGGCGCAGGGGTGGAAGGTCGTCGCGGCGGCGGGTACACCGGTGGTGGTCCGTCCGGTCGTGCACTCCCAGGATGCCGTGTACGAGCGGCGTGTGCTTCAGGCTCGCGCAATGCGCACCCTGACGTTCGGCCCTGACGGGATCATCGGGCTGAACTCGCTGCGCCTCGGGCAACGTCTGGCGATCGCTGCATCGGCGGTTCGCCCGTTGTCGGGTCTGCGACGAAGCGGGTTCATCGCTGTCGTCGTCGGCTCGCTGCTGACCGGGTACGTACCACTACGCCCGGACTTGATCGTCTTCGCCGCCCTGTGGGCTCCCGGGTGGATCCTGACCGCCTTCGGTCTCGGGTTGATGAGCGGATGGACACTGCGCCCGGGTGATCGCACGCGTTGTTCGCTGCGCAACCTCGGTGCGTCGTGGCAAGGGCTACGACACCCGATCGCCTTCGATCAGCGCCGGGCACCGATCATGACCCCGCATGCGCTGCAGCATGGTGGCGCGCTGGTCGCGTCGGTGGTCGTGCTGAGTTCGGTGATGATGCTTCGCGGGCTGAGCGAGCAATGGACCCACGCCCTCGGCAGGATGCCGCACCAGTGGCTCGCCGGGCTCGTCGTGGTGTCGCTGTGGTCGCTGGCCATGGCGCTCGATGTGTTGCGCATGTTCGGCAAACGCAATCAGCTACGGCGGGCGGCGCGTGTTGTCGCTTCGATCCCCGCCGAGGTCGACGACACCCCGGTTGCGATGTTCGACGTGACTGCCCTCGGGGCGGGTTTCGAGACCAGTCACGAAGTGACTCCCAAGCAGAGACTCTTGCTCAGGGCGATGATCACCACCGCTCGTGGTTGCGAGAACGTGACGCTGCCGATCGTCGTGCGCAACGTCCGCAGCGTGACGTCACCGTCTCTCCCGGTCGGAGAGGAACGCTGGCGGGTGGGCGCCGAGTTCGTCGATGCGCTGCCGCGGGCCATCAATCCACTGGTCGAGTACTGCATGGTGGAACCGGCCAGGCGCCGACTCAACTGGCGAACGAACCCGTCGATCGTCGACCAGGAAGCGCTGGTCGACGCGGTCGTGCAACCGGTCATGGACGGTCGACGGATGGCGCTCAGGCTGATTTCGTTGGCCGCGGTAGCGGGAGCGATCGCCAGTGCCCAACCCGGCCATGGCACCCTTGTCACGTCGCTGGTCTCGGCGGCGTCGGTGCTGATCGCCGCAGGTGTGCTGGCCGGGTCGGCGCGACCGCGCCGTGCGCCGTGGACCGCCGATCAGTCGACTTCGTCACCGTCGCCCGACTTGGCGATCAGGTAGCCGATTGCCCGTTCGGCTTTCGGGTAGCGATAGACGAGTTGCCAGAAGTCGGCGGTGTGCCCGCCGACCTCGAGGTGGGCGAGCTCGTGAACGATCACATAGTCGACGACCCAGTCGGGGAAGGCAGCCAGCCTGGTGGAGATACGAATCGTGCCCGCAGAAGGCGTGCACGAGCCCCAACGCGAGCGCATGTCATCAGCCCACCGAATGCTGCCCGGTCGTGGTAAGTCGTGCCTCCGGGCGAGAGTCTCGGCCCTTTCGGCGAGGCGCAGACGGTCGGCAGACATCTTGCGAGTGAATCGCCCGCTCATCACCCGAACCCAGTGGGTCTCCTCTGCCTTGCTCATCCACGATGGCAAGGCGATGTGTAAGACTCCGCCCACCAGGTGGGCGCCGACGGTCTTGCGTCGCTTCGCCGACCGGATCACCTCGACCCGGAACGCCGGCTCGGCGATCGTCGCGGCCGGCTCGTCGTCGGGGCCGAACCCGGGGAGGTGCGCAGCGTCGCTCACGGCTTCCCGAGGGTATCGCCCGGCGGGGTCTGCCGAACGTGGACCGGCTCGGCGTGAACCGGCCGGTACGCTGGGATCAATGGCGAAGCTGCGAATGTTCGCATCGGCTCGCGAAGCCGCCGGCACTGGCCGGGCGGAATTCGCCGGCGCGACGGTGGGCGATGTGCTGGCTGCGGCCATCGCATCGTTCGGCGATGGCTTTGCCCGAGTTCTGCCATCATGCAGAGTGTGGGTGAACGGCGAGGCAGCCGATCCGACCGATCCGGTCGGCGCGGCTGACGAGGTGGCGGTCCTGCCGCCAGTGAGTGGAGGATGTTGATGGCTGAGATCATGGATCCCCGGCAGCTCTCGCTGGCCGAGCTACGCGCGCTGCGTGCCAAGTTGCAGAACGACGACGATGCGGTGTCGTACGTTCGCCGATTGGCGCAGGCCCGCCTCGACCTGGTGCAGGCCGAGAAGCGCCGCCGTCTCGACGGTGGGTCTGAAAGCCTCTCCGACGACCTGCCGTCGATCCTCTCAGCCCATCTCACCGGAGGGGCACCTCGGCCGCCACGTCCTGCTGAAGACTTCAGCAGCCATCCGCTGGCAGAACAGTTCGAGGAGTTGTGGGATCGCGCCGGTGATCACGATCTGTCGTCGCTCAGTTCCGAGGAGCTGGTCGGCTATGGCAACGCCCTCCACGAGTTCGAGCAGGCCCGGTCACACGAGCGTCGTGAGTTGTTCACCCGAATCGACGAACTGAGCGCCGAGCTCGTGCGCCGCTACCGTGACGGCGAGGCCGACGTCGAGGGCCTGCTCGCCGCCGACGATTGAGCGGTCCTCCCCGTGCCTTCCATGCGCGACGACCTCGACAAACGGCTCGCCGATGTCGGCGAGCTGATCAAGTCGCAGCGCGAAGTCGCCAGGATGAGTGTGCGTCGCCTGGCTGAGCTGGCCGGTGTCAGCAATCCGTACTTGTCCCAGATCGAGCGTGGACTTCGTAAGCCGTCGGCCGACATTCTCCAGCAGATCGCCAAGGCGCTGCAGATCAGCGCGGAGTCGCTCTACGAGCGCGCCGGGTTCCTGTCGGCCGACGACGGGCCCCGCATCGGTGTCCGCGAGGCCATCGCCGCCGATCAGCAGTTGACCGCCGAGCAGCGTCAGGCGCTGCTCAACGTGTACGAGAGCTTCGTCGCCTCGCAGCACTGAGCGACGTGACCTGCAATGTTGATCAAGTAGATAGCATTTAGCTCTCCGTGAAACGCGTCGCTGTGCTCTCGCTCCACACCTCGCCCTTGGCCCAGCCGGGCTCGGGCGACAGTGGCGGTATGAACGTGTACGTGCGCGAGCTCGTTTCGGCGCTGGCTCAGGCCGGGGTGGAGTGCACGACGTACACGCGGGCGTCGCGGCCGGGCCTCCCCGAGGTTGTTCAGGTCGAGCCGGGTCATCGTGTGGTGCACATCCCTGCCGGTCGGCACGACCTTGCCAAGGAGCAGCTCCCGTCGGTGCTCGCCGAGTTCGGCGACGCGGTTATCGACCACATCAAGAACGACTTCCCAGCCGACGTGCTGCACGCCAACTACTGGCTCAGCGGGCTGGTCGGCCATCGCATCAAGCACGAACTCGATCTGCCGTTCGTCAGCACGTTCCACACTCTCGCCAAGGTGAAAGCCGAGGGTGGCGACTTCGAGCCGGAGTGGCGCGAACGGGCCGAGGCCGAGATCATCGGTTGCGCAGACGCGATCTGTGTCAGCTGTAGCGAAGAGGAACGTCAGTTCCGTCGGCTGTACGGCGACCCTGCCGGCAACATCGAGATCATCGCCCCGGGCGTCGAGCACGCGTTCTTCGCCCCCGGCGATCGTGCCGGCGCACGCAGAGCGCTCGACCTGCCGAACGATTGTCCTGTGCTGCTGTTCGTCGGTCGCATCCAACCGCTGAAGGGCCCCGATGTCGCCGTTCGGGCGCTCGCAGCACTGCAACCGGCCCGACGCGCTCCTGCTGATCGTCGGCGGTGCCAGTGGTCTCGACGGCGCCGAGGAGATGCAGTTGGTGCAGAGCCTCATCATTGAACATGGGGTCGAAGGCCAAGTGCGGTTCATCGAGCCCCAACCGCACCACATCCTCAGCACCTACTACCGCGCTTCCGACGCCGTGATCGTGCCGAGCCGTAGCGAGAGTTTCGGGCTCGTGGCGCTCGAGGCCTCGGCGTGTGGTATCCCCGTGGTCGCCAGCGGCGTGGGGGGCTTGCTGACCCTCGTCGATCATGGCGTCACCGGCTTCCTGGTCCCCGAACGCGACCCATTCGCCTTTGCCACACACCTCGCCGAGATCCTCGATCATCCCCAGCAGGCCGCAGCGATGGGTCGGCGCGCGGCGTTGCGCGCCCAGAAGTACACGTGGGGGTTTGCCGCAGCGCGGCTACGGCGGGTCTACGCGGATCTCACCGTGCGGGAGTTGGTGGCCTGCGCGTGAGTGACGTGCACGACGACGCCGCGTTGTCGGAGCTGACGTTGCGAATCGACCAGTGGCTCGCACAGTTGAAGGTGGCCAACCCGGCAGTCGAAGCCGTCGATCACGCCGATGGCGACGAACATCGGTGGTACGTCCGTCTCCGCGGCGACGAGAAGGAGCACATCACAGTCTGGCTCACCCTCGGCCAGCGCACGTTGCGCTACGAGGCGTACGTCATGCCCGCGCCCGAGGAGAACGTCGCCCAGGTGTACGAGATGGCGTTGCGTCGGAACGAGAAGTTGATCGGTGCCCATTTCGCCATCGGCGTCGAGGACGCCCTGTTCCTGCGCGGTGAACTGCCGGTCGCAGCCGTCTGCGCCGCCGAGGTCGACCGCGTGATCGGCTCGATCTACGCCTACGCCGAGCAGAGCTTCCCGGTATTGATCCGTCTCGGGTTCGCCAGCCGCTGGGCCACCTGACCTGCGTCGGGCTTTCCCCTTTGGCGATCCCGCTACACATCCCTGTTGTTGCCGGACGGATGACGCGCTTCGGGGAATGTCGCAGCACCATCCGTCCGGCGCCAATCGCCACTGCGCATCGACCTGGTTAGCCTGCGGTCATGACCAAGTACCGATTGGCCGTGGTCGGCGGCGGCAATATGGGAGCGGCGCTGGTCGGCGGGTTGCTGGCGGGCGGCTGGCCTGCCGCCGAGCTCGCCGTCGTGGAGGTCGTGGCCGCCAGACGCGAGGCATTGACCGCCATGTACCCCGGCGTGACCGTTGCCGAGACCGTGCCGCCGTCCGACTCGGCGGTGATTGCCGTGAAGCCACACGACGCTGCGTCGGCAGCGAAGGCAGCCACCGATGCCGGCGCCCGGCGTGTGCTGTCGATCGCCGCGGGTGTCTCGATCGACTCACTGCAACAGGCGTGCGGCGATGGGGTCGCCGTTGTGCGCTCGATCCCCAACACGCCGGCGCTGCTCGGCAAGGGGGCGGCAGCGCTGTGCGGTGGACCGTTTGCGACCGATGACGATCTCGATTGGGCGGAGGGCATCCTCGGCACTGTCGGCACGGTGGTCCGCGTGCCCGAGGTGCTGCTCGACGCGGTCACGGGTCTCGTCGGCAGCGGACCCGCATATCTCTTCCTCGTCGCCGAGGCGCTGACCGATGCCGGTGTGCTCGCCGGGATGACCCGTCCCGTCGCTGACGCACTGGTCCGCCAGCTGTTCGTCGGTTCGGCGGCGATGCTGGCCGACCGTGGTGACCCCGTTGCGTTGCGCGCCATGGTCACGTCGCCGGGCGGCACCACCGCGGCGGGCGTGCGGGTCCTGGAGGAGCGCGGCACGCGCTCGGCATTTCTCGAAGCGGTCATGGCCGCGACCGTCCGCAGTCAAGAACTCGGCAAGTCACACTGACGGATCTCACGAAGAGCGCTGGCGGCATCACCGAAGCCCCAAATTTCTTTGTGTGACTCTTTTCTCATGGGCCCTCGTGTGATTAACCTTCACCCAGGTCAAACGACCGCCGCGTGATTCTCACACGGGAGTCGCATCCGCAAGGATGCGCCGACAGGGCTGGTGCCATCGGGGGGTTGGCATCGGCCCTTGTCGATTTTTGGCGCCACGTTCGACGACCCCTGGCTAGGTTGTCGACAATGGGCCGCCGTTACGACACCGTCTCGCTGCTGACCGACTACGGCCTGATCGACGAGTTCGTCGGTGTCGTCAAGGCGGTGATCCGCGATATCGCACCCCACGCCCAGACGATCGACCTGACCCATCAGATCGCACCGTTCGACGTACGCGCCGGGAGCCTCGCTCTCGCCCGGTGCGTCTCCTATGTGCCGACCGGTGTCATCCTCGCCGTCGTCGACCCAGGCGTCGGAGGCACTCGCAAGTCGATCGCCGTCGAGGTGGCCGACGGCGAAGGTGTGTTCGTCGGCCCCGACAACGGGCTACTGGCCCCGGCGATCGCCATGGCCGGCGGCGCCGGTCGGGCCGTGGTGTTGACCAACGACCAGTACCACCTGCCGTCACACGGCGCCACCTTCGCCGGCCGCGACATCTTCGCCCCGGTCGTCGCCCATCTGTGCAACGGCATCGATCTCGCCGAGTTCGGTGATCTGATCGATGCCGACGAACTGCTGCCCGGCATGGTGCCGCTCCCGCGTCAGGAGCCCGAGGGGTTGGTCGGCGAGGTGCTGTGGGTCGATCATTTCGGTAACTGCCAGCTCAACGTCGGCCCCGACGAGATCGCCGAATGGGGCAACCAGTTGCAGGTCTCGTTCGGCGAATCGACACGTGTCGCCGTTCGTCGGCACACGTTCGCCGATGTCGCCACGGGTGCTGTCGGTCTCGTGGTCGACGGATGTGGGATGCTGGCCCTGGTGCTCGATCAACGTTCTGCGGCGATGGATCTGGGTCTCGGTCCCGGCGATCAGATCACGTTGGCGCCGCTTGCCGACGGGCCTGCGCCCGGGGCGACCAGTCCGGTCACCTTGCGAGCCCGCTAAGTTGGCCGGATGCGCCCGGCGACAACGCTCACCCTGGCCCTTCTGCTGGTCCTGATCCTGACGGCCGGTGTCATCTCGTTGCTGCGCCTGTAGCAGGCGAGAGAGGTTTTGGGGGACATGAATCTCGCACACATCATCGACGGACACGCAGCAGACCACGTCGCCGTTATCAGCCGCGGTGTCGAGACCACCTACGGCCAGCTGCGCGATCAGGTGTCCAGGGTTCGAGGGGGCTTGGGTCACCTCGGCGTCGGTCGAGGCGATCGTGTCGCATTGTTGTGTGGCAACGGTTTGTACTTCGTCGAGACGTACCTCGCCGTGCTCGGCCTGGGTGCGGTCGTCGTGCCGCTGAACCCGCAGAGCCCGGCACCCGAGATCGAGCATCAGATCGCCACTGTCGGAGCCAGCGTGGTGCTGATCGAGCCGTCAGCGGCAGGCGCGTGGAGCGCTGTCGACAGGACAGCGATTGCGACGGTTGGCCAGGTCATCGCTACGGAACGAGGAAGTCTCGACACCGATCTGGCCTTCGACGATCTCCTTGCCGCCGATCCCGTCGACCTCGTCGAGGTCGAGCCCGACACGCTCGCGGCACTGATCTTCACCAGTGGCACCGCCGGTTCGCCGCGGGCGGCGATGCTCAGCCACGGCAACCTGCTGGCCAACATCGATCAGGGTCGCTCGGCGGCCGCTCGGATCACCGCCGATGATGTCGTCTTCGGTGTCCTGCCGATGTTCCACATCTTCGGGCTCAACGTGGTGCTCGGGTTCAGTCTGGCCAGTGGCGCAACGGTCGTGCTGATGCAGCGATTCGACCCGTCGACCGCGCTCGACACCATCCGCGAACGGGGCATCACGGTGATCCCGGGCGCCCCGCCGCTGTGGCTCACCTTCAGCCACTTCGACGAGGCGCCGACCGACAGCTTTGCCACCGTGCGACTGGCACTGACCGGCGCGGCGAAGATGCCGGAACAAGCGATCCGGCGGCTGTACGACCGCTTCGGCCTCCAACTCGCCGAGGGCTACGGGTTGACCGAGGCGTCGCCTGTCGTCACCAGTTCGGCCGGCCTGCCGATGAAGGTCGGGTCGGTGGGCAAGGTGCTCGATGGCATCGCCGTGAGGTTGGTCGACGATGGCGACGACGTGCTGCGCGGCGACGCCGGCGAGATCTGGGTCAAGGGGCCCAACGTCTTCCAGGGGTACCTCGACGATCCCGAGCAAACCGCGCGGGTGCTGACCCCCGACGGCTGGCTTCGTACCGGCGACATTGCCGTGACCGACGACGACGGATATCTGTACCTCGTCGATCGCGCCAAGGATCTCATCATCGTCAGTGGGTTCAACGTCTATCCCGCCGAGGTCGAGGATGTGATTGCCCAGCATCCGGCCGTATCGGAGGTCGGCGTTGCCGGTGTCGCCCATCCGCACACGGGTGAGGCGGTCAAGGCGTGGGTGGTCGTGCGCGACGGCATGACCGTCGACGAAGACACGCTCATCTCGTGGTGCAACGAGCACCTGGCCCGTTACAAGAGCCCTTCGAAGGTCCTGTTCGTCGACGAGTTGCCGCGCAACGTCAGCGGCAAGCTCCTACGCCGCTCGCTGATGTAGCACCTCTACCGGCCGCCGACGTGTCGTCGATGCCACCAGGAACCCGGCGAACAGAACGACGATCCCGATCAGCAACGTCACCGCAAACGCAGTGTCCTTGCCGAGACGCCCGGCGAGCGTGCCACTGGCGGAGAGCACGATCGTGCCGGCGGCAATCAGGAGATTGCCGACCACGAGATGGTTGGGCGACGACGACAAGTAGCGCACGCCCGGGAGTGCCGGCGTTCGCCGCCGCGCCAGCCGGTACGCGCTCCACAACGCGCCGGCGATGATGACGACGGCAGCGACGCCCGACCCGGCCGCCGCGAGCACGCGCGGGGCGCCCCCGAACACCTCCTTGCCCGTCGGCAGATCCTTGCCCGACACACCGGTACGCGTCGGGGCGAACAGCACGACACCGGCGCTGAACCCGCTGAGCAGGATCAGCCACCACCGCACCCGATTGCCGGCGACACGCCCGGCCAGCAGGTACACGGTGCCGAGCGCCAGCCAGGGGACGTTCAACACCGCGCCCGTCAGGTAGAAGACGCGGAACGTCGGCAGGCTCCAACCGCGGGATTCGGCCCACCACAGTGCCCCGGCGCCAACGGTGAACAGGGCCAGCGACACGGTCCAGGCGAGATCGTGAGGACGATGACGCCGCAGCCAGCGATCCAACGTGCTGAGCGCAAAGCCCAGAGCGACCAGGGTCGCAGCGGCAGCCAGAGCGGCGTTCATCGACCCGCGACCGTAGTGGGCACTGCCGTGACGAACTCGGCGGGGTGACAGAAATCCGTCAATGGATCCCGTGCTGCTTTGTGAACATACGCACGAGTGCCTAACGTTTGTGTCCAGCTATGGCTCCCGAACGTACGCGCCGACGCATCCCCGATGCCACCGTTGCCCGACTTCCGGTGTATCTGCGAATCCTGACTGAGCAAGGCGACGAGGGCGTCGACAGCATCTCGTCCGAGCGGCTCGCCGAGTTGGGTGGCGTCAACGCCGCGAAGGTCCGCAAGGATCTCAGCTACCTCGGCAGCTACGGCACGCGCGGCGTCGGCTACGAAGTCGCCTACCTCGTCTACCAGATCCGCCGCGAACTCGGCCTGACCCACGACTGGCCGGTCGTCATCGTCGGTGCCGGCAACCTCGGCCAGGCCCTCGCCGGCTACGGCGGATTCGGCGAGCGCGGCTTTCCTGTTGCCGGCATCGTCGACATCGACGAGGCCAAGGTCGGTTCGGTGCTCAGTGGTGTGCGCGTCCGCCACATCGACGAGTTGCCGCAGATCGTGCAGACCAAGCGCGTCAGCATCGGGGTCGTCGCCACGCCGGCAGCCGCGGCACAGGATGCGGCCGATCGCCTCGTTCGTGCCGGCGTCACCAGCATCTTGAACTTCGCGCCGGTGGTGCTCGCCGTGCCCCGAGCCATCGAGGTGCGCAAGGTCGATCTGGCCGTCGAGTTGCAGATCCTCAGCTATCACGAGCAGCGCCGTGCTGGTGGTGCCATTCACGCGGTCGGTTCGGCACGACCGGCGAGCGCGTAGGCCACCGCCATGTCGATCGTCGTGATCGGAGTCAACCATCACACCGGCTCACTGGCGCTGTTGGAACGACTCGCCATCGCCTCGGATGCACAGGGCAAAGCGATCGCCGGGCTGGTTTCGCGCCACAACATTCGCGAAGCCGTCGTGCTGAGCACCTGCAATCGCACCGAGATCTACGCCGTGGCCGAACGCTTCCACGGTGCCTACGCCAACATCCGCGACTTCTTCTGCGATCTCGGTGGTCTTGGCGCCGACGAACTGCACCCACACCTGTACAGCCAGCACGACGAGGCCGCCGTCAGGCATCTCTTCGAGGTCGCCGCCGGTCTCGACTCGGCCATCCTCGGCGAGAGCGAGATACTCGGTCAGGTCCGTTCGGCGTGGGAGCTCGCCCAGCTCGAAGGTGGGTCCAAGGCGACGCTCAACCTGTTGTTCCGTCACGCGATCGAGACCGGCAAGAGAGCGCGTACCGAGACCTCCATCGGTCGCGGCACCGCGTCGGTCAGCCACGCTGCGGTCGAGATGGCCACCGAACGACTGGGGTCGCTCGCCGGTCGTCGCGTGTTGGTCATCGGTGCCGGCGAGATGGGAGAGGGCATCGCGGCCGCCTTGGTCTACGCCGGTGCCAACAACATCAGTGTCACCAATCGCACGGTCGAACGCGCCGACCAGCTCGCTCGACGAATTGGCGCGGCTATTGCTCCGTTTGAGGACCTGCCGGCAGTGCTCGCCGACGCCGAGGTCGTGCTGACGTGCACGGGCGCCGGTGGCACCGTGATCGACGTCGATCTGCTCCGGAGATCACGCCGTAGTTCCACCTCGCCGTTGCTGATCGTCGATATCGCCGTGCCCCGCGATGTCGCCGGCGAGGTCACCACCCTGCCGCATGTCACCTTGCTCAATCTCGACGACCTGCGGGACTGGGCTGGGCGGGCGCTGGTGCTGCGCGCCGAGGAAGCCCATCTCGTCGACGAGATCGTCTCTGAGGAGGTCGAACGATTCGGCCTCGAAGCAACCGCTCGACAGGCGGCGCCACTGGTCGCCCAACTGCACCAGCGCGGTGAAGCGATCCGACAGGCGGAGGTCGAACGGTTCGCGGCGCGGCTCGCCTCGCTCGACGAAGCCCAGCTCGCCGCCGTTCAGGCAGTGACGAGGGGCATCGTCGCCAAGCTGCTGCACAAGCCCTCGGTGAAGCTCAAGGACGAGGCCGGGACGCCTCAGGGTGAACGCAACGCCGCTGCCGTCCGCGACCTGTTCGACCTCGGCTGATCCGATGCACGGCGCCCGGCCGCTGCGTCTGGCCACCCGAGGCAGCGCCCAGGCCCGCACCCAGGCACAGGCTGTCGCAGATGCGTTGATGGCGGTGGACCCGGAGTGCTCGGTCGAGTTGGTCTTCGTCGAGACCTTGGGTGATCGCACCCAACAGACCGAGGTTCCCCTGCACACGATCGGTGGGCTGGGGGTGTTCGTGAAGGAGATCCAGCACGCTGTGCTGCGAGGCGACGCCGACATGGCTGCGCATTCCGCCAAGGATCTGCCCTCGAGCCCTGCCGACGGGTTGCGCCTGGCCGCGTTCTGCCAGCGACGAGATGCCCGCGATGCGCTGATCGGAGCCCGCCTCGACTCCATGGCGATCGGGGCACGCGTCGCCACGGGATCCGTGCGCCGCCGGGCCCAACTCTCGATCGCTCGGCCCGATCTCGTCTTCGCCGAGTTGCGTGGCAACATCCACACGCGGCTCGGCAAGGTGCCACCGGGCGGTGCGATCGTGATGGCGGTCGCGGCACTCGACATCCTCGGGTTGTCGGACGAGATCGCCGAATACCTCCCGCCAGACACGTTCGTTCCCAGTCCCGGGCAGGGCTGCGTCGCCGTCGAGTGTCGAGCCGCCGACGAGGAGTTGGTCCAACGGCTGAGCGCGATCGATCATCGCCCCAGCCGGAACGCGGTCGAGGTGGAGCGGGCCTTCCTCGCCGAACTCGGCAGCGGATGTTCGTTGCCCGTCGGAGCCCACGCAAGCGGCGGCCTGCTGACGGCCTTCCTTGCCGAGGCGAACCACGCCCGGCATCTGCTGGAGACGATCGAACTGCCAGCTGATCATGATGCTGCGATGATCCGCAGCGCGGCGCTGGCGCGATCGATGCACGACCGGCTGCGATGAAGCCGCTCGAGGGTCGGCGCGTGGTCGTCACCCGCGCCGCCGATCAGGCTGGCGCCACGGCCGAGTTGGTCGCTTCGTTCGGGGCGACGCCGATTGTCGTCCCGCTGATCGAAGTGGTCGACGAGCCCGGCGGGCTGACCGAACTGAACGAGTTGGACCTCGTCGATCTCGACTGGATCGTGGTGACGTCGCCCAATGGCGCCCAGCGCCTCTCACCGTTACTGGCACCGTCTGCGGCGACGCCGCGTGTGGCTGCCGTTGGCTCGACGACTGCTGCTGCGTTACCCCGTTGCGACCTGGTTGCCACCACGCAGAGCGCGGGCGGGTTACTGGAGATCTTCCCGCCGGGACCCGGTCGTGTTGCGGTTGTCCAGGCCGCTGACGCCGCGGCGACGCTGGTTGCCGGGCTGATCGACAAGGGGTGGCATGTCGTCGCGATCAGCCCGTACCGCACCGTGTCGACCGTGCCTACGGCCGATCAACGCCTCGCCGCACTCGGCGCCGACGCCCTTCTGCTCGCCAGCGGTTCTGCTGCCAGAGCGTGGGCCGAGGCCTTCGGCGGCCAGACCCCGCCCGTCGTCATAGCCATCGGCGTGCAGACCGCCGCCGCCGCCGGTCAGGCAGGGCTCAAGATCTCGGCAATATCTGCCGATCATTCTGTGTACGGGATGTTGGTCTCGCTCGCCAAGTATTTGTCCCAACAGTCACTAGGATGATCAGTGCGTTGGGTGACGGGAAAGTGCGCAAACTTATGAAGGGGACACCGGTGATTGGTCGTTGGCTGGTTTCAGCTGCCGCGAGCGCTGCGCTCGCGGGTGTTGGCATAGCCCACGCATCCGCCAGTAGTTCGTTCTCGGCGAGCTTGGCCCAGGGGCCGACGGTGGCCGTCGAGTCGCAGGCGGGGTCCAACCCATCGGTTTCCGGTGACGGCCGCTTCGTCGTGTTCGCCGGTCCTCCGACCACCCCGACCGAGGACCGCACCAGCACGGTGTGGCTCCGTGACCGCTCGAACGGCGGCGAGGTCGAGCTGACCCAGCCTCTGCCGGGTGCGCGGCTCGGCAACAGCACGTTCCCGGTGATCAGTGGCGATGGCTGCTACGCCGCGGTGCTCACCGAAATGCCCTTCGACCTGTTCCGCGACGACGACACCGGCGACCGGTGGGATGTCTATCGCATGCGACTACCCAGTTGCGGCGGCGCACTGAACGGCTGGGAGCTGATCTCCACAACCGCCTTCCGGGGTAACGACTTGGCGGCCGCCGACGACGTCGACCCGCGGTTCGCCCCGGCCATCTCGGGCGCCGGTTCGGTGATCGCTTACACCCATCAGTACGACGCCTCCCAACCCGACCTGGCGACAGTGATCGTCGTCGATCTGACCATTCCCGTCGGACAGCCGGGCCACGCCCTGCCGGTGGCCGGCACGCCGAGCGCCGCGCCCAACACCACGTACCACTACGTCGGCCTGCGCGAGCCGTCCGTTTCCGACGACGGCCAGTTCATCGCCTTTACATCCGACGCCAACTCATCGAAGGCGATCCCCGATTGGGGCACCGGCCAGACGCCTGGCGAGTTTGCCAGCACGCAGGTCTACGTGTGGGATCGGCTCAATCCCGACCCGAACACCGCGGTCAAGCGGGTATCGCTCAGCCCCGACAGCGTCGCCAATGGCAACGCGTCGTCACCTGCCATCTCCGCCGACGGCACATACGTCGCCTTCAGCTCGACCGCCGTCAACTTGGTGATCGGTGCGTCGCTGCCACCGTGCATCAACAGCTGCCCGCCGCAGGTCTACCGATACAACCGTGTCGACGGCACGATCGTTCTCGTCAGCCGGGTGCCGGCCAGCATCAGCACCCAGATCATCGGCAGCGACCTCGGTGCCACGCAGCCGGCAATCAGCAGCGATGGCAGCCAGGTGGCCTTCGTCAGCCGGTCGACCAACCTGTTGACCACGCGTGCCGCGGTCGGGGGAGCGGCGGCCGATGGCGACGTGCTGATCTCCAACGTCGACCAGGCCGAGGTCTACCGAGCCTCGGTGCTGCCCGACGGAGTGACGCCGGCACCTGCGGCGAACGCCCACCCCAAGCTGTCGGCCACCGGGCGTGTCGTGGTCTTCGACACGCTCGCCGGTGTCGCTTACAGCCCGCTGGAAGCACCAACGCCTGACTCGATCCGCCAAGTCGTGGGCATCACCCAGCAGCCGCAGCTCTCGATCGCCGACATCGACATCGGCACCGGCATCGTCGGTCTGCCCAGCACAGAATGGTTCGTACGGCTCTACAACGCCGGGCCGGGATCCTTCGTGCCGAGCAAGGTCCAGTCGACCAACCCCGATTTCGGTATCACCTTCGGTGAATGCATCGAGGGCTACGCAGTGCCACCGGGCAAGTCGTGCGGCGTCGCGGTCATCCTCACGCCGAGCCGAGAAGGCCCGCTCAGTGGATCGATCAAGATCTCCGAATCCGGATTCGATGCGCTCAACGTGCAGTCACGGATCACCGGCGCCGGCGGCTTGCCCGCACTGGCCGCCGATCAGGGCAGCTACCACCATTTCGACACGTTGACGGTCGGCGAGAGCAGTGACGTGAACACGTTCACCATCTCCAACGTCAGCCTCGTGCCGGCCTGGGTCACCAGCGTCGCGATACAAGGGGCCGACCCGAAAGACTTCAAGGTCGTCAGGACGACGTGCCGCAACGCGGTGCTCGAGATCAGCGCCGGTTGCACGCTCGATGTCGCGTTTGCCCCGCAAGACGCCGGCCACCGTTCGGCGACAGTGGTAGTAGGCACCGACACAGGTCAATACACCAGTGTCCTGGTCGACGGCGGCGCTCACTACACGCCGATCATCCAGGCTGGTGCAACCGATGTCGTCGCCGGCAAGGAGATCGGTGTTGGCGGATCAGGTTTCGCCCCCAAGGCGACGATCACCCTGCTCTGGGCCGATGGCTCGGGTCAGCGCACCACCGTGGAGAGCGACAAGAGCGGGAACTTCTTGATCTCGATGCCGGTGGCCGGCAACGAACGACCCGGCGATCGACTGCTGGTCGCCCAGACGCCGGGCACGGGCACCGAGCCGGCCTCGGTCGTGCTGCGGGTCATCGCCAAGCCGTCCGACGATTTCGACGCCGCCTCACCGGACTGGCCCGGCGCCTGATGCTGTTCTAGCGCTCGTAGGCGCCCGGCGGTCAGCCTGCTGGCGCTACGGGGACGGCGGGAACCATGCGTCCGGAGACCAGCATCGATGTCGTGCAGTTGCCGGAGAGGTCGCCTCCCCCGCTGCAGGTGACCTGGAACACGAGTGAGGTGCCGCCGAGCACCTCGATCGGCGAGACCAATGAGACACGCTTGTCGCCGACCACGTCGCCGAGCGCCAAGGTGTAGATCGGGGCAGTGCCGTTCATCAACACGGCTACGCCGGCGTCCTTGTCGGGGTTCTGCAGAGCGAAATCGGTGAGTTGGAACGTCGTTCCGGCCGGCACATCGACGGTGAGAGCGGCTGTTTGTCCGGCGGGCGCTGCGGGGGCCAACAGCTTGCTGTACAGCGTGCCTTCGTCGACAGGGATCTGCGGTGAGTTCACCAAGGTCGTCGCCGGAATCGACTCGCTCGGGAGCACCGGAGTACTGACGAGGGAGGTCGATGAGATCGCTGCCGGAAGCTGCTCGGCCACAGCGTCGTCGGCAGCATCGCGGATGGCCGGCTTGACCATCCCGAACCAGACGATCCCAAGGGCGACGATGGTTGCCAACACGGCCAGCAGCCGACCGAACAGCCGATCCGGAATCATCGACGCCTGGACGAACGTGACCGGTGCGCTCGCCGTGGGGCAGCCGGGCTGATCTGCGTCGATCGTGAACTGCACAGTGCGCGACCGGCGATTCCACAGCAGGCGGTTGGCGTGCACCTTCAAGCGGATGAGCGAACTCGCACCCGGCTCGACGCCGGCTGCCGGCGGATCGAAGTCGCCGTCAACGCGACCAGTCGGGTCGAGCAGGTGGAGCCGACAGGAAGCCTGGGTGTTGCCCTGGTTCTCCAGCATCATCTCGTACACCGCAGTGCGCCGGGCACGCAGCGCTGGTTGCAGCATGTGCAGCCGGCGGGTGAAGGTCGGACCGACTTGCAGCGTCGTTTCCGACGAGCCGACGTCGTCGGGATCGCTCTGCGGCACGATGCGAACCGTGAGCGCTGTCGGCCCTGCCGTAGTGGACGGCAGCAGCGGTGGGTGCACCTCGATGTCGACCACCTCTTGGGAACCCCCGAAGAGGGTCACCGAACCCGGGCGGATCGTGGTCCAGCCGGCAGCGAGGCCGACCGGGGCCAGCGAGAACGTCTCGGTCGTGTCGCCAAGATTGACGATCGTCAGCTGGAAGACGGCCGAGGTACCTGGCACGACCTCGATGTCGTCTCGCGAGAACCATGCCTGGGCAGCCATCGCAGCAACGCTACTGGCGGTCGCATCTCGGCGGGCGTCAATCCGACCGCGAACCGTCCCAACGCGCTCCCGAGCTCAGCGGAACCTGATCCTGTCGCCGCCGGCGGCCTTGGCGCGACGCAAGGCCTCGTTGGCAGAGGCGAGGAGCGTGTTGGAGTTGATCGCGCCGCTCCCGACAGTGATGCCGACCGATGCGGTCAGGTGTGCGTCGGCCGGCAATGCCGACCACGATCGGGCGGCGATCAGCTGACGAACTCGCTCGAACACGATCCGGGCGTCGCCTGCGGACACGTCGCGCAGGACGATGATGAACTCGTCGTCACCGACACGCATGACAGAGTCATTGCGGCGGCAGATCCGCTCGAGCACTGAGGCGACCTCCTGCAGCACACTGTCGCCCGCTTCATAACCATGTTGTTCGTTGACCAGTCCAAAACCGTCGAGGTTCAAGGCGGCGATGCAGACGGGAGCGTCGTCGGAGAGTGCCTCTGGCAGCCATCGGCCCAGGAACTTGCGGTTCGGCAACCCGGTCAACGCGTCGGACTCACCAACAGATGAGTGCCGCAGGCGGTTGACGCTCGCACGGACGTTCTCCCACCGGTCCGCCGTTTGTCGGTGCAAGCGGCCGTGTAGGCGATCGGCGTCGCTTTGCATCACAGCTCGTGCCTTCGCGTACTGCCCCATGCTCCACAACACATCGACTTCGACATTGGTCACCGGGCGCAGGAGATCGTCGACATCGAGATCGTCAGCCAGTGCCTTGATCTCCTCGATCAACAACAGGACGGTCGTGTCGAGCGATGAGTGCCAGCGGGCGAGCACCTCTCCCACCGCCGCGACAACCTGCTCGCGCCGCATGCCGAGGTCGAGGGCCATCGGGCGGGCGCGGCGGGCGTCGGCAAGCGCGGATTCGTGGTGCCCGATCTCGGCGAACAGCACCGACCTGTGAGCCAGAGCCATACACGTGGGGCGGGCCTGCTGGCTACCCTCGGGATCCAGCGCGGCAGTCGCCGCGTAGAGACCGTCGTGGATGTGGCGATTGCGTTTCGCCGGGTCCGGCTCGGTTGCGGCGGCCGCGTGATAGGCAGCGGTCAGATTGGCATAGGTCGTCTGCAGGTCATCGTCGGAGATCGGCAGTCGCAGGCAACGGTCGTACAGGACGAGCGATGATTCGACGAAGCCGGATCGCTCGCAGGTCAGCGCCAGGTCGTAGATCGCCGAATAGGCCGACGGCTCCTGTGGGAGCTGCTCGACGGCGTACATCACCTCAGCGAGGAGATTGGCGCCGGCTGTGGAAGCGTCGTGTGCTGCATTGTCTTCGATCACCGGATGAATCCTCCCGCTCGCGGCCTACGATGCCCCTCCGTGGCCGGCAACTTTCCTGTTTCACGCCCTCGACGATTGCGCACGTCGGCAGCCCTGCGACACCTCGTCGCCGAGACCCGCCTCGACGTGGGCAACCTCGTGGCGCCACTGTTCGTCCGCGAGGGCATCGAGCAACCGCAACCGATCGAGTCGCTGCCAGGGGTGGTGCAGCACACGCGGGAGAGCCTGCGCGCCGAGGTCAACGAGCTAGCCCATCTCGGCATCGGTGCTGTGATCCTTTTCGGAGTGCCTTCCACTAAGGATTCCATCGGCTCAAAAGCCTTCGACCCTGAGGGAATTGTGCAATTGTGCCTCGCGGATCTCGCAGCTGACGTCGGCGATCAGATGGTGCTGATGGCCGATCTGTGCGTCGACGAATACACCGACCACGGACATTGCGGCATTCTCGACGGCCCGGCCGACGATCCACGGACATCGGTCGACAACGATGCCACGCTGGAGATCTATGGCCGGATCGCCGTTGCGCAAGCCACAGCCGGCGCACACGTCGTAGCGCCCAGCGGCATGATGGACGGTCAAGTCGCGGCCATCCGTGGCGCGCTCGACTCGGGAGGGTTCACCTCGACGGCGATCCTGGCCTACTCGGCCAAGTACGCCAGTGGTCTGTACGGCCCGTTCCGTGACGCGGTCGACGTGCACATCACCGGTGGTGGCGACCGCAAGGGCTACCAGCAGGATTTCCGCAACGGCCGCGAGGCGTTGGTGGAGATCGATGCCGATCTCGCCCAGGGCGCCGACATGGTGATGGTCAAGCCGGCGTTGTCGTACCTCGATGTGATTGCTGCCGTGCGTGCCCACGTCAATGTTCCGGTCGCTGCGTACCACGTCAGCGGCGAGTACGCGATGTTGAAAGCCGCTTCGGCAAACGGCTGGATCGATCACGACACCGTTGCCGTCGAACATCTCACCGCGATCAAGCGAGCCGGGGCCGACGTGATCCTGACGTATCTGGCCCGTTGGTTCGCCGAAACACAACGATGAGCACCAACGCCGAGTTCTTCGAACGCAGCTGCCGGGTCATCCCCGGCGGTGTGAACTCCAGTATTCGCGCGTTCAAGGCCGTGGGTGGCACGCCGTACATCGTCGAACGAGCCGAGGGGCCGTACGTGTGGGATGTCGAAGGTCGCCGCTACATCGATCTGGTGCAGAGTTACGGAGCGATCATCCTCGGCCATGCTCATCCGGCTGTCACGTCCGCGGTGTGCGCCGCGGCTGCCGACGGCACGTCGTACGGCGCGCCGACACCGGGCGAGATGCTGTTGGCCGAGGCCATGACCGACCGCGTCGCCAGTTGCGAGATGGTGCGGTTGATGAACTCGGGCACCGAGGCCACCAGCACGGCCGTGCGGCTGGCCCGTGGCGTGACCGGCCGCGACCTGCTGGTGATCTTCCACGGCAACTTCCATGGCGCCACCGATGCCTTGCTGGCTGCTGGCGGCAGTGGTGTTGCCACCCTCGGCCTGCCCGGCACAGCCGGCGTGCCCGCCAGCGCCGTGGCCAACACCATGGTCGTGCCCTACAACGTCGTACCCCAGCTCGATCAGCGTGTTGCCGCCGTGATCGTCGAACCCGTCGCCGCCAACATGGGAGTGGTTGCTCCGCTGCCGGGGTTTCTGCAGGGGCTGCGCGCCGAATGCGACCGCGTCGGCGCGCTGCTGGTGTTCGACGAGGTCATCACCGGGTTCCGGCTGGGCCACGGCGGTGCCCAGGCCAAGTACGACGTGCTGCCCGACGTGACCACCTTCGGGAAGGTGATCGGTGGCGGTCTGCCGATCGGCGCCGTCGGTGGGCGGCGCGAGATCATGGAGACGTTGTCTCCCCTCGGGCCCGTGTTCCACGCGGGAACACTGGCCGGCAACCCTTTGGCCACGGCTGCAGGTCGCGCCACGCTGCACGAATTGACCGACGCCGTCTACGAGGTGCTCGAAGGACGTGCAGAACGCCTGGCTGCATTGCTGGGCGAAGCCTGCGCCGCAGCGGGCGTAGCCGCGCACTTCCCCGTCGTCGGCACCCTGGTCGGCATGTACTTCGGCGGCGGCGATCCCCCGACCAACTTTGCCGAGGCAAAGACGACGGACGAGGGGGTCTACCGCACGTTCTTCCACGCCATGCTGGCGGAGGGCGTCGCCCTGGCACCAGGGGCTTACGAGGCTCTATTCGTCGGCCTCGGCCACACAGACGACGTACTCGAGGCGATCGGTGAGGCCGCCGGCCGGGCGGCGACCGCCACCGCCGGCCGCCTCGGCTGACCTAACCTCACCACGATGCGGCAGTTCGTTTCCTTCCGCTTCTGGCTCGCCATCGCTGCCTTGATCGGGCTGACGTACGGGTTGTGGTACGTGCTGGTTCGCGATGACGACAGCGTCGCAGTGATCGGCCAACCGGCCCCGCAGGCGGCGGCCGAGCATCGCATCGACCTGTTGCAGCCGGTATTCAGTATCACTGCCGACCCGGGATTCGCGATCGTCGACGGCGTGGCGAGCGGCGACATGCAGCTGGCGCTCGACGCGACCCGCACGATGGTTGTGAAGGCCGGGACCCCTGGCGAGATCACCTGCGGGAGGCTCGCCGAGATCAACCAATGTGTCGTCGCTGCTGATCTTCTCGGCGATGCCGTGGTGTGGTTCTCGTTGGTCCCCAACCCGCAGCGAGCCAGCTTTCTGCTGCCCGGTGTCACCGAAGTTCACAAGGACAACTGGCTTCTGCTGTCGAACGGATGGGAGGTGGCCCGCAACGAGGACGTCGAACGCAACTGCGACGCTGCCGGGCTCGACGACTTCGTCCGCCAGTTCGGCGGCAGCCTGAGTACGTCGACGTTCAGCTTCGAACAACAGCAGATCGTCAAGGTGACCTGTCTGGAGCAACCGGAGAACCCGACCACGACGACGCCGACGTCAACGACGTTGTTGCCGGCGCCGCTCATCCCGATCGACACTGCGGTGATCCCCGAGGAAGGCATACCGGAGGAAGGGGTGACCATCGCGGCCGTTCCGGTCGATACCGTCGCCGGCTGAGACGCCCGGTCAGTGATTACGACTTGCGGCGCTGACGGGCGATCTCGTACGTCGCCAGGGCGGTGGCGGCGCTGACATTGAGTGAACTGAGCCGGCCGAGCATCGGGATGCTGACGATCACGTCGCAACGCTCGCGGACCAGGCGCGACAAGCCGGCGCCCTCGGCGCCGAGCACCAAGCAGACACCTTCGACGGCGAGGTCGCCGATGTCGAACAGGTCGCGGTCGGCGCCGTCGTCGAGGCCGATCACCCAGATCCCGGCCTCTTTGACCCGAGCCAGGGCTGCCGGCAACCCGCCGACGAGGGCCATCGGCACGTGCTCGATGGCGCCGGCGGCGGACTTGGCGACCGTTGGGGTGATGTGCACCGCGCGGTGGCGAGGCAACACGACACCGCCGACACCGGCGCCGTCGCAGCAGCGCAACATGGCACCGAGGTTGCCCGGATCGGTGACACCGTCGACGGCGACGAGGAACGGGGCCCGACCGGGACGACGCTTGATGAGCTCGGCGAACTCGGTCTCGATCAGCGGGGCGGCGAACGCGATCACACCCTGCGGGGCCTCGCTGCGAGCAGTCGCTTCGAGGCGTCTGCGGTTGACTTCCTGCACCGGTGTCCGAACCGTGCGGGCGATCTCGACGATGTCGGTGACGATGTCGCTCGCCGTCTCGCCCTCGAGAAGGTCGGTGGCGACCCACACCTCACGAACTTTGCGCTTTCCGGCGATCAACAGTTCGCGCACCGCTTGACGTCCTTCGACTTGCTCGCCGCCAAGTGTTTTCTCCGGCTTGCGACGTTCCTCGCCTGTGGCGACGACGCGACCGGTGCGACCGGCGCCGCGCGATGCGAACTGCCGCGACGATTGCGTCGTCGAGCCCCGTCCTTTGCCAGCCGACGCTCCGCGGCCCTTGCCAGCCGACGCTGCGCGGCCCTTGGCTACCGGAGCAGCTCGTCCCTTTGCGGCTGCTGACCGCGGCTGAGCGCCGCGACCCTTGGCGGCTGGGGCAGCACGGCGGCCGCCGGCACCGCTCGCCTGTCGTCCTGCCATCAGTCCTGCTCCTTCATGATCACGGCAACCGCCCAGCAGGCAATGCCTTCCTGGCGCCCGAGCGCGCCGAGACCTTCGGTACGCCGGCCCTTGACGGTGACCGGAGCGCCGCACGCCTGGCTCAGTCTGGCCTGCATCTCTGACCGGTGCGGTGCCAACTTCGGCGTGTCGCACACCACCGAGCAGTCGACATTGCCGATGGTCCAGCCCTCGGCCCGCACCAGGGTGCCGGCATGGGCTAGCAACACCAACGAGTCGACGCCTTTCCACTGAGGGTCGGTGTCGGGAAAGTGCTCGCCGATGTCGCCGAGTCCGGCAGCGCCGAGCAAGGCGTCGACGACGGCATGAGCGATTGCGTCGGCATCGCTGTGGCCGTGCAGACCACGAACTCCTTCGAACACGACGCCGCCGAGCACCATTGACCGAGTCGGATCATCGCTGAAGCGGTGTACGTCGAATCCCATGCCGACACGAACGTGGCTCATCGGCCGTCCTTCTCCACCATGTCGCGCGCCCAGGCGAGATCATCGACGTGTGTGATCTTGCGGTTGGTGAGCTCACCGTCGATCACGACGACCCGGCCGCCGCGGATCTCGACGAGTGCAGCGTCGTCGGTTGCCTCCTCGCCGCTGGCGTGCGCGGCGCGCAGGATCGACGCCCGAAAGGCTTGCGGGGTCTGGACCGCGACCAGTGCCGACCGACGCGGCGTCTCGACGACGACGTTGTCGGCATCGATCCGCTTGATCGTGTCCGTCACGGGAATGCCTGGAACGGCTGCGTCGGCGCCCTCGGCGACGGCATCGATCACCGCCGTGAACAGTCGAGTCGAGGCGAATGGACGGGCGGCATCGTGAACGCAGATGATCGTTGCATCGGGTGCGACCGCCGCAAGGCCGGCACGCACAGACTCGCTTCGCGTTGCCCCGCCCGCCACTCCGCCCTCGGTGTCCACGTCGCCAGGCGGCACGACGACGACGACACCGTCGCTGACGGCTCGAGCGATCTCGGCAGCATGATCGATGACCCGCCGCGTGCCTACCAGCTCGTATTGCTTGGCGCGACCGAAGCGTGACCCCGTGCCACCCGCGACCACGATGGTCCAGACAATCTCTGCTGCGTGGAGCGACACGACCGGCGAGGGTAGTACCGTTCGACCCACATGGCTCACGAAGACCTCCTTGCCCAGACCGAATTCTTCGCCGATGCACCGCACGAAGTGCTGGCGCCGATTGCTGCGGCCGGGCACGAGCAGCACCTCATCCGCGGCGACGTGTTGTTCCACGAAGGCGACGTCGCCGACTCGCTCCATCTTGTTCTGCGCGGTCGCCTGGCAATCGCCATCGCCAACCCGATCGATCGTCGCGAGACTGTGGTCGCCCTGATGGAACCTGGAGACCTGCTCGGGGAGATGGCCATGCTCGACGGCGGTCCGCGCTCGGCGATGGCCAGGGCACTCGAGCCTTCCGCCGTTCTGACGATTCCGTTCGAACCCGTGATGGATGCCTTTCGTGGCGACCCTCGCCTGTTGTGGGGCGTCACCCGCCTGCTGGCTCAACGTTTGCGCGTAGCCGACGAGGCCCTTGCCGACAGCGTGTTCCTCGACGTCACCGGCAGAACGGCCAAACGACTGCTCGAACTGTCGGAAGGTGTCGACGACTTCATCCTCCCTGTCACACAAGAAGAGTTGGCCGGCATGGTGGGAGCATCACGCGAGCGTGTCAACAAGGCGATCGCCAGCTTCATCCGCCTCGGTTGGATCGATCAGCACGAACGTAAGTACACCATCCTCAAGCGTGACAGCCTCGACATCCGCGCCCGCTGACCACGCTCGGGTGAATTCGGTCAAACGCTCTAGGCGTCGCGGCGAGTGGTGATGATCGCGCCGACCACCGCAACGACGGCGGTTGCGACCGCGAAGTAGAGGCCGCCGGCAACCCGGCTGAGGCTCTCAGATGTCGCCGCGTCGGGGTTGCCCAGTCCGATGCCCGAGCTGTACGGCAGGAACTTCTGTGGATTGTCGACCCCGGCAGCCGAGAGGATCAAGCGGATGATGTTCTCCACGATCAGTGGCCACAGGATGAGGATGGCAACCGCGGTCGGTGTGTTGCGGATGACCATGCCGAACCCGAACCCGAGCAGACTGACGATGACGGCGAAGATGATGACGCCGATCAGTGCTGCCCGTGCCTCGGTCTCGCCGTTCAGCGACACCGACGCACCTCGTGACGTCGCGATGACCGACGCCAGCACGTAGCAGAGCACGACCACCATTGCCTCGGCCACGGCTGCGAACAAGGCGATGATGATGCCCTTGGCAACCAGCACCCGCGTCCGCCGCGGTGTCGCCGCGAATGTCGGGCGGATCGTGCCGTAGGCAAATTCAGCGCTGATCGACACGGCGCCGACAACCCCGAGCAGCAACGCCGTGACCACCGATGATCCGGTGACCAATCCGGCGACATCGGAGACTTTCAGATCGGTCACGTCGCCCAGCGAGGCCACGAGAACGCAGACGACCACGGGAAAGGCCACGGCGATGATGAACAGCACGAGGTTCATCCGTACCGTTCGTAGCTTGATCCATTCGCTGCGAAGGGTGTTGATCATGTTGGCGGGTCCAGTGACTGTGACGAGTACTCCTGGGCGGTAGCCGTTGCCTGCAAGAACGCGTCCTCGAGCGAACCGGTCTGCGGTGAGAGCTCGTGCAGCACGATGCCGTTGTGTGCTGCCAGCTCGCCGACCTCGGCGGTGGTGATGCCGCGCAACTCTGCGGTCGTGGCGTCGATCCTGCTGGACTGGGCACCCCGCACGGTGGCCGCGGCGCTGAGCGCTTCGATCGCTGGGCTCTTGACACGCACCCACTGATCGGCGTGACGTTCGACGAACTCCGGTACCGAACACTGCTCGATCAGGCGGCCCTGGCCGATGACGACCAGGTCGTTGGCCATCTGGGCCATCTCCGACAGCAGGTGACTGCTCACCAGCACGGTGCGACCCTGCGAAGCGAGGTGGACGAGCACGTCCCGGATCCAACGGATTCCTTCCGGATCGAGACCGTTGGCCGGCTCGTCGAGCACCACGGTGTGCGGATCGCCGAGCAGCACCCCGGCCAGCCCGAGGCGCTGGCGCATTCCGAGCGAATAGGTCCTCACCCGATGACCACCGACCGACTCGAGGCCGACCAGCTCGAGCACCTCCTCGACCCGTGCACGCGGCAGACCGTTCGACGCGGCCAGCCACCGCAGATGATTGCGACCGCTTCGCCCAGGGTGCACGTATCCGGCATCGAGCAGGGAGCCGACCTCGTGCAGCGGCGACGACAAGAGGCGGTAGGCCCGACCTCCGAAGGAGGCACCGCCGGTGTCGGGGCGATCGAGCCCCAGCATGCAGCGCATCGTCGTGCTCTTCCCCGAGCCGTTCGGTCCCAGAAATCCGGTGACTGTGCCGGGCCGGACCTCGAAACTCAGGTGATCGACGGCAGTCGTGCGGCCGAACCGCTTCGACAGGTCGAAGACGGTGATCACGTTCCGGCGTTTCCGGTGAACTCGTTCGCCACGACCTCCGGCGACACGCCATCCACTTTCAGTCGCTGCATCATCGAACGCAGTTGTTCGGTCGTCAGTCGAGCGCTGGCCGCGTCGATCACCGACAACACATCGGGCGTTGCCGCATCGGCGTGGAGCAACGGCAGGATCACGTCGTTGGGCACCAGCGCCTTGTCGTCGAGCAACACGGTGAAGGTGGCTGCGGCCAGTGCGGGATCGCCCGAGCGACCAACGCCACAGTTTGTGGTACCCGCGGTGACGGCCTCGATGATCTTGTCGGTGGTCGTTGGGACGATCGACTTGAAATCGATCGCGTAGGTGTCCTTCAAACTCGCGGCTCCCAGCGGTGTCGCCGCGTCGAAGCCGTCGGGCGCAGCGAGCGTGGCAGTGCCGGGCTTCGTGCCGAGGTCGGTGAGCGTGACGATGATGTTGGTGTCTGCGAACGTCTTGCTGCAGAAGATGACGTCCTTGTCCTCGGCAGACGATGCAACACCGACCTTCATGTTCGTCGGCAAGCCCTTGACGATGGCCTCGGACTGCGCCGTGGTCGTGGTCGGCAGCGCGTCGGTCGAGCCGTTCCGGGCCTGCACCAACGAGAACAAACCCTGGGTGGTAGCCCCTGCGAGTTGCACCTCGCCGGCCTCCATGGCGGCGTACAACTCCTCCGGCGTGTCGAACGGCTTCTTGCGAGCAATGCGGAACTCGGCCTTCTCGAGCGCCTGACCGTAGATCTCGGCGAACAGTTTACTGTTCGGATCGGTGGTCGAACTGATGGTGATCTTCGGCTTCAGGGCGACTGTCGAGTCCGTCGATTTCGCGTCGCCGCATGCCGCGAGCAGCACGAGAACGGCGACTGACAGCTTGAGGGTCGACGAGGCACGCACGACGCAAGATCGTAGGGCCGTGGTCACCCTGATGCGGCGTGCAGGTCCCGCGGACGGAGGATCAACGTGGACGAAGGCGCAGCCCTGCCATACCGCCGTCGACGGCGAGTGAAGTGCCGGTCGTCGCCGCGGCGTCTGGACCGGCGAGGTACAGCACTGCTGCGGCGACCTCCTGCGCCGTCACCAGGCGGCCCGAGGGTTGGCGGGCCTCGAGCGCAGCGCGTTCCGCTGCAGGGTCGGCCGAGCTGTCGAGGAGCCGGGCGATCCATGGGGTGTCGGCGGTGCCCGGATTCACGCAGTTGACGCGGATGCCTTCGTGCAGGTGATCGGCGGCCATGGCGAGCGTGAGCGACAAGACGGCGCCTTTGCTCGCGCTGTAGACGGCGCGATCTGGCAGTCCGGCCGTGGCAGCGATCGAGCAGGTGTTGACCACAGCGGCGTTGGCCGAACGGCGTAGATGGGGCAGTGCCGCACGCATGACCCGCACCATCCCCAGCACGTTCACCTCGAATACGTGGCGCCATTCGTCGAGTGTGTTGGTCTCGACCGTGCCTTGGGCACCGATGCCGGCGTTGTTGACGACGATGTCGATGCCGCCCATGGCCTCGGCGGCATGCGCCACCGCGTCGGATACGGAGGCATCGTCGGCCACGTCGGCGAAACGGCGGACGGCACCGGTCGGAGCGGTCGATGGGTCGAGGTCGAGCACCGTGACGAGGGCGCCGCGGGCGAGGGCCGCGGTGGCCACGGCATGGCCGATCCCGGAGGCACCCCCCGTGACGAGCAGCCGGAGCCCGATGTAGTCGGAAGTCATGGTCCCTCCCGGGGAGAGTGGTCGAGTGAGTAGAGCTCGGTTGCGTTCCCGCCGAGGATGAGGGCCCGCTCGTCTGTCGAGAGCGTCGAGACGAAGTGATCGGCGAGATCGACGATTCGCTGATAGGAGGCAGCAAGGGTGCAGACGGGCCAGTCGCTGCCGAACAGCAACCGCTCGGGGCCGAAGACGGACATGGCGTGTTCGACGTACGGCTGGAGTTGGCCGACGGTCCAGCTCGACCATTCGGCCTCGGTGACCAGTCCGGAGAGCTTCGCCGAGACGTTGTGTCGCCGGGCGACGGCGGCCAACTGAGTCGCCCACGGTTCCCAAGCAGACGAGCCGATCGCCGGCTTCGCCAGGTGATCGATCACGAAGCGGCTCTCGGCTACCTCGCTCACCGCGCTCAGCACCGCGTCGAGCTGATGCGGCAGGACCAACAGGTCGTTGCACAGGCCGCGGGCGGCGACCTCGGCGAGACCGGCGACGACGGCTCGCTGCGAGAGCCAGTCCGGGTCGGGCTCGTACTGGACGAGGCTGCGAATTCCCACCAACCATGATCCTGAAGGCTTCGCAAGTATGCGATCGAGCTGGTCCCCGACGTCGGCAGCGGCGACGTCGACCCAGCCGACGACGCCGGCGACAAGAGGCGAAGTGGCGGCGAGATCGAGCAGCTCCTCGGTCTCGGCGACCTCGGCAACGGTCTGCACGACGACACTTGCGGTCACACCGTTGACCCGTGTCAGAGCATCGAACTCGGCGATGCCGAAGCTGCGTCGTATCGGTGTCATCTCGTCGCTGTTCATCCAGGGCTGGTCGCGAACCGCCAGATCCCACACGTGGTGGTGGGCGTCGATTCGTTGAGTCGTCACTCGGGCGTTGTCCAAGACGGACCGTCGGGGAACCGGAACTCGGCGATCGAGGCATCGAGCATGCGGGCCCCCGATCCCGGTCCGACGGGAGGCATGTAGCGGCCGGCAATCACGGCTACGGGCTCGGTGAAGTGTTCGTGCAAGTGATCGACGTATTCGATCCATCGGCCGTCCGTCGTTCCGCTCACCGCCACGAAGTCGAACATGGCGAGGTGCTGCACCATCTCGCACAGGCCGACGCCGCCGGCGTGGGGGCACACCGGCACACCGAACTTGGCGGCGAGGAGGATGATGGCCAGGTTCTCGTTGACACCTCCCACCCGGCAGGCATCGATCTGCACGACGTCGATCGCTCGCGATTGCAGGAGCTGCTTGAAGATCACTCGATTCTGCACGTGCTCGCCGGTTGCGACCTTGATCGGGTGCACCGCCTCGCGGATGGTCCGGTGTCCGAGCACGTCGTCAGGTGATGTGGGTTCCTCGATCCAGTACGGGTCGAAGGCGGCGAGCTGGGCCATCCAGCCGATCGCCTCACCGACTCCCCACCGCTGATTGGCGTCGACGGCGATGCGAATTCTCGGGCCGGCGGCGAGGCGGGCGACGCGCATGCGCCGGATGTCTGAATTGAGGTCGGTGCCGACTTTCATCTTCAGCATGGTGAAGCCCTCGGCAACGGACTCGCGGACGAGGCGATCCACCTTCTCGTCGTCGTACCCGATCCAGCCGGCCGACGTCGTGTACGCCGGCAGGCCGTTGGCTTCGAGTGCAGTCATCCGTGCCTGTCGAGTCGGTGCCGACGCTTCGAGGATGGAAAGTGCCTCACCTGGAGTGATCGCGTCATCGATGTAGGTGAAGTCGATCTGCTGCACGATCTCGTCGGGGCTCAGCGATGCCAACACGCGCCACAGCGGTTGTCCATCGAGGCGGCAGCGCAGATCCCAGGCCGCATTGACCACCGCGCCGATGGCCATGTGCATGACCCCTTTCTCCGGGCCGAGCCAGCGAAGCTGGCCGTCCCACGTCAGGTCGCGTGCCAACACTCCGACGTCGGCGGCGAGCGTCGCCACGTTCCGGGCGACGACGTACGGCGCGAGAGCCCGTACTGCGGCGCAGGCGACGTCGTTGCCCCGACCGGTCGTGAACAGCAGCGAGTAGCCGGCCACGTCCGGGTCGCTGGTGCGCAGCACGACGTAGGCGGCCGAGTAGTCGGGTTCGGGATTCATCGCATCCGACCCGTCCAGGCCTCTCGAGGTCGGGAACCGGACGTCCACGACGTCGAGCGCTGTGATGCAGGTCATGTGTGTCCTTGGTGGGGTCGATGTCGTGCGAGGCGAATCCCCGGGCGGCTGGGGGAAATGAGCCGCCGGGGATTCGGGTCACCTCAGCCGCCGAAATCGGCTGCGTTGTCCTTGGTCACCATCGCCGTGCCCGTGTCGATGTTCGCTGCGACGGTCTTACCCGGCGTGATGGCATCGAGCGCAGCCTGCGCACCTTCGGAACCCATCTTGGCGGGGAACTGGGCAACCGATGCCAGCTGAGTGCCTGCCACGATCGCGGCGACTTCGTCGGGACCGGCATCGAAGCCGACGAGCATCGGTGACTTCCCGGCGCTCTTGGCCGCCTCCGTTGCACCGATGATCGGCGGGCCGCAGGCGCCATAGATCGCCGTGACGTCGGGATTAGCGGTGAGGATGTCCTGCGCTGCGTTCAATCCCTTGGTCTGATCACAGTCGGTGGGCAGCGAGGCGACGATCGTGAACCCTTCGCCGAGGCCGGTCTTGAATCCGTCGACGCGTTGCTGCAACGACGGAGCACCGGCCACGCCCTCCAGGACCGCAATGGTGTCGCCGGGCTTCAGTTGACCTGCCAGGAACTCACCGGCCAGCACGCCGCCGGCGAGGTTGTCGGTGGCGACCAGCGAGGTCTTGCCGTCCCAACCGGGGATGTCGTTGTCGACCAGGATCACCTTGATTCCGCCGTCGACCGCCTTCTGCAACGCATCCTGCACGTTGGGGCTCGTCGGGGTGATCACGATGGCCTTCACGCCCTGGGTGATCATCGACTCGATGGCGGCGATCTCGCCTTCGTCGTCTGTTCCACTCGTACCCTGGGCGAACACCAATTCGACCTCGGGGTGATCCTTGTTCCACGTCTTGGCCGCGTCGACCATCGTGTCGTAGAAGTCGACCGGGAACTTGGTGATGAAACCGATCTTGCTGGTCCCTCCCGCGGCTTCGGTTGCAGGCGGTGCGGCTTCAGTGGCTGCGGGCGCCGCCACCGTCGTGCCACTGCTCGACGAATCGCTGCCGCAGCCTGCGGCGGCGACCGCAATGGTTGCGCACAGCAGCAGCGGTGCAAATCGGGTTCTTCGCTTCATGGTGTCCTTCTCCTTGTGATGTGCGGCCGTGCCGCGTGGGGCGCGCCCTCAGACCGGCGGTCTGGGCGACGTGCTGTCTTGTTGTGGATTGCTGGTTGGCGGATTGCTGATGGCCGGGGGATCGACGATCTCGGCCGAGGTGCCGACGATCAGGGCGACAATCCTCTGCTGGCTGTCGCGGCTGGGAATCTCCTCGCCGACTTTGCGGCCACGCCGCATGACGACGGCACGGTCGGCCACCTCGGTGACGTGATCGAGGGCGTGCGAAATGACGATGACCGCGTGACCCTCGCCGCGCAGGCGGAGAATGAGGTCGAGCACGCGACGCGATTCGCGAAGTCCGAGTGCGGCGGTCGGCTCATCGAGGATCACGACCTTGGAGGCGAATGCTGCGGCGCGGGCGACGGCGATCACTTGACGCTGCCCACCCGACATCAGTCCGACCGCGGCCGCGCGGTCGGGCAACGACACGTTCAGTCGCTCGAGCACCTCGACGGTTGCATCGACCATGGCCCGGCGGCGCAGGACTCGCATCGGTCGTGGCAGCCAGCTCGGGCCAGCCTGCTCGCGTCCGGCGAAGAAGTTCGCGGCCGGCCCGAGATTGTCGAACAGGGCGAGGTCCTGGTACACGGTTTCGATCCCGTGGGCACGCGCCGCGGCGGGTGAGTTCATGGTCGCCGGCTGCCCGTCGATCTCGATCTCGCCGACATCGAGCCGGTGCACCCCGCTGATGCACTTGATGAGCGTCGATTTGCCGGCGCCGTTGTCGCCGAGAATGGCGACGACCTCGCCATGGTGCACCTCGAGATCGAACGAGTCGAGGGCAAGGACCGCGCCGAATCGTTTCGTGGCGCCGCGCACGGCCAGCGCTGGGGTGATATCGGAACCTGTCATCCCAGTGTCGCCTGGATGACTCGGAAGCGATCCTCGAGAATGCCGCGCAGCACGTCGGTCTCGACGGCCAGCACGATGACCACCCCGATGACGATCGGCTGCAGGAAGGCGCCGACGTTGAGCAGGTTCATGCCGTTGCGGATCACGCCGATCATGAGCGCCCCGACCAGAGCGTTGGCGACGTTGCCGCGGCCGCCGAGGAAGCTGGCACCGCCGATGATCACGGCCGCGATCGAGTCGAGTTCGGCAAGGCTGCCCGCCGTCGGCGAGCCCGCGTTGAGTCGCCCCGAGGTGATGATCGCGGCTACACCGGCGAGGAGCCCGCACATCACGTAGACCGAGATGAGAACGGAGTGCACGGGGATTCCGGTTCGGCGGGCCGCTTCGGGGTTGCCGCCGGTCGCATAGATCCAGCGTCCCCAGACCATTCGCGCCAGGATGCAGGTCACCAGCAGCGCGATGCCGGCGACGAGGAAGGCCGAATACGGCACCCAGTGAAACGAGGAATTGCCGATCGTCCGAACGATGTCGGGTACGCCGCGTTTGGGTTGACCGCCCGAGATCTGCAGGGCGAGACCACGGGCGATGCTCAGAGTTGCGAGGGTGATGATGAACGGATGGGGCAGCCGTCCCCAGACGTATACCCCGCCGTTGACGATTCCGACGGCGGCTCCCACGGCGATCATCACGACGATCACCACGACGCCCGAGTTGCCGTGTGAAAAGACAATTGCCCCGACAACGGATGCGAGAGCCAATGTCGCGCCGACCGACAGGTCGATGCCCCTGGTGAGGATGACGAGCAGCTGGCCGATGGCGAGCACCGCGATAGCAGCTGTCTGGCTGAGCACGTTGCTGACGTTCCCCGTCGTGAGGAAGACCGGCGAAAGGAGGGTCATCAACCCGATCAGGCCGAACAGGATCAGGAGCGGACCGAGACGAATGACGGCGAGGGCGCCGCGCAGGAGTTGGAATTGACGGCGCTGCCGGTCAGAGGACAGGTCATCCGATTCGACATTCGCCAAGTTGGTCATCGTGGCGTGCCCCCCGGTACGGTTCCCCATCGCGTTGCCCAGCTGCAACGTCATCGTGGCGTAGAGTAAGCCATCAAACATCAGATGTCTAGTGACAAACTCCGAAATGGAGGCGATTCGGCATGGCAGCACCTTTGACCGAGGCAGCCATCGAGCAGATGCGGCACCTCATCTCCACGGGTGACCTCGTTCCCGGTCAGCGCCTGCCACCCGAGGCTGAGTTGGCAGAGTCGCTGGGGACCAGTCGGAGCACGGTACGCGAAGCGGTTCGGGCGCTTGTTACTGCCCGTGTACTGGATGTTCGTCGCGGAGATGGCACCTTCGTGACCAGCCTGCGACCTGAGCTGCTCCTGGCCGGCATCGGTGCTGCGGCAGATCTGCTCCAGCACGGCTTCACGCTCGAACTCGTGCAGGTCCGGCGAATTCTTGAGCCAGCTGCGACAGCAATGGCCGCCGTGCGCATCACAGAGGGCACATTGGCCGATCTCGATGCCTGTTTACATCGGATGTCTGTTGCACCTTCCCAAGACGAGATGGTGCAATTCGACGAGGAGTTCCACCACCTCGTGGCGACCGCCAGCGGCAACGCGACGCTGGCCTCGATGTTGAACGGCGTGTCGAGCCGGACGACCCGCGGTCGAGCGTGGCGCGGTGTCATCGAGGCCGGTGCGACGGAGCGGACGATCGCCGAACACGCCGCGATCCTCGCCGCGCTCCGCGCCCACGACCCGCAACTGGCCGAGGCGGCAGCGCTGGTTCATGTGTCGACCACGGAGACCTGGTTCCGCGCGGTTCTCAACGCCACCGACCCGGTGTCGGGCGACTCAGGGTCCAGTGCTCATGGGTGAGCCGGCGATCGAGATTGTCGAGACTGCGTGGATAGAGCTTCCCGGACGGCCGCGGTTGGCGGCCCGGCTGTGGCTGCCGGCGGGAGCCTCGACTGCCCCGGTGCCGGCGGTGCTCGAGTTCCTCCCGTACCGGCGTCGTGATGGGACGGCAGCCCGCGATGAGTCGACGTATCCGATTCTCGCTCGGGCCGGTTATGCCGGGGTTCGTGTCGACATGCGCGGCACCGGCGACTCCGACGGGATCTACGACGACGAGTACTCCGAGACCGAACTGGCCGACGCCGAGGCGGTGATCGCATGGATCGCCGACCAGCCGTGGTGCAGCGGCTCTGTGGGCATGATGGGCATCAGTTGGGGTGGGTTCAATGCTCTGCAGGTTGCAGCGCGGCGACCCCCGGCCTTGAAAGCGGTGATCTCGATCGCGTCGTCGGTCGATCGGTACAACGACGACATCCATTACCGCGACGGATGCCATCTCGGCGCTCATCTCCCGTGGGCGACGACGATGCTCGGATACCTCGCCCGGCCACCCGACAGCGCAGTGGTCGGCGACAGATGGCGGCAGATGTGGCACGAACGCCTGAACACGATCGAACCAGCGAGTTTCACATGGATGGCTCATCAGCGCCGCGACGCGTTCTGGAAGCGTGGCTCGATCGGCGACGACTTCGAGGCCTTGCAGATCCCGGCTCTCGTGATCGCCGGTTGGGGCGACGGCTATCGCAACACTCCGGCCAAAGCCGTCGCCGGCCTGCGTGGTTCGAGCAAGGCGGTGAACGGACCGTGGGTGCACAAGTATCCGCACTTCGCCCTCCCGCGACCGCGCCTTGACTTTCACGCCGAAGCCGTTCGCTGGTGGGATCGTTGGCTACGGGGTACCCGCAACGGGGTCGAAGGACTTCCTCAGCAACGGGCGTTCATCTCTGCTGCTGTCCGCCCGACCGAGCGCACGGAGCGCGAGCACGGGCGTTGGGTGTCGCGTGATCTCGACGGAGATGACACGCGTCTCCGCCTGCACATCACCGCGGATGGAAGGCTGTCCGCGCTGCCGGGTGACGACGGCCAGGTCGTCGTCGACACCAAGGAGACCTGTGGCGCAGATGCAGGCGTGTTTTTCGTCGTCGACCCTGCCATCGAACTACCCGGCGACCAGCGCGCCGACGACGCGGCGGCCGTGGTGTTCGACACTGCGCCGATGGTGGAGGCTGTCGACGTGCTCGGCCGCACGCGCCTACGAGTTCTTGTTGCGATCGATCGGCCGCAGGGCAACCTCGTCGTCCGCCTCGAGGACGTGCATCCCGACGGCGCGTCGCACCGAGTTGCGCTCGGTGTGCTCAACCTTTCACACCGCGACGGCAATGAGTCACCGCACCACATGGAACCGGGCCGATTTGAGGAGATCGAGATGCTGCTCGACGACACGGGCTACCGATTCGAAGTCGGCCACCGTGTGCGGCTCGCTCTTTCGACGGCATACTTCCCGATGGTGCTCCCGCCACCGGCGCATGTGCGGGCCACGATCGCGTTCGGCGACCACGCGTACATCGAGCTGCCGACGCCCGACGACCTCGTCGACATCGACCTGCCCGAGCCCGCCGAAGGACTGCTGCCCGAGTACGACCGTCTGAGTTCGGGTTCTGCTGGCCGCGAGATCTCGCGCTCGGGTGACGCTGCAACCGTGACGACATCGATCTCCAGTGATTCCGGCGAGGTCGTGCATCCGACGAACGGGATGGTCTGGCGCGAGATCCACGAGAGTGTCGCCACCGTCACCGCCGACGATCCGCTGAGTTTCGAGTGCGTGGAGCGCGTCAGTGTGATGCGTAGGCGGGCCGGTATCGAGACCCGCTGCGTCGGCACGGGCCGGCTCACGGCCACAGCCGACGTATGGTGCGTCGAGGCTGCACTGACCGCATTCGAAGACGACGACATCGTGTTCGATCGCTCGTGGACACAGGAGATCCAGCGCGACCACCAGTAGGGGGTCCGTGAGAGACGGGGAGCCTCAGTCGTCAGATGCGAACTTGTGGCGCATGGGCAGCGAGGTGCGCCAGAGGCCGTCGTAGTCGCGAAGGGCGGCGGCAACCGCCGGCGCCGTGGGTACGAGGCCGATCTCACCGACACCTTTGATGCCGTAGGGCGACTTCGGTTGTGGGACCTCGACCAGCTGAACCTCGATCGGCGGCACGTCCTTGGCGCGCAGGATCCCGAGCGAGCGCAGCGTCATGTTGGTCGGGAACCCGGTCGCCGGATCGGATGGGAAATCCTCGGTGAGCGCGTATCCCAATCCCATGTGCACGCTTCCTTCGATCTGTCCTTCGCAGAGCACCGGGTTGACCGCCTTGCCGACGTCGTGGATCGCCACGACGCGCTCGACGTCGCCGCTGTCACGATCGATCACGACCAGTTGCGTCGCGTATCCGAACGCGGCGTGAATCGTCGGGTTGGGGCAGTCAGGATCGCCGAGGTGCTGTGTCCAGTCGACGAGGTGCTCACCCTCGTAGTCGACGTCGAGTTGGCACCCGCCGGCCTTGGCGGCTGCGCATGCGTTGCGGACGGAACCGGCGGCCATCAACGTTCCCCGTGACCCCGTGGTCTGCCCGAAGCCCAGATCGCGAGTCGTGTCGACGATCACCTCGATTCGATTCGGGTCGATGCCCAGTTCCTGTGCCGCGACCTGGAGCGCCACGGTATGTACGCCCTGGCCCATTTCGGTCCAGCCGTGGCGAACCTCGACGATGCCATCGTCACGGAATCGCACGACGGCTCGGCACAGTTCGCGGAACCCGTTACCGAGGCCGGAGTTCTTCAACCCGAGACCGAGACCGATCGCCTTGCCCCCGGCGCGCGCCGAGTCGTAATGCGGCTTGATCGCATCGAGGCACACTTCGGCGCCACCGCAACCGTCGTCCATGATCTGCCCGGGCCCCCACACCTCGCCTGGGTGGATCACGTTGCGCTTGCGCATCTCCCAGCCATCGATGCCGACCATGGCCGCGAGTCGATCGATGACTCCTTCCATGGCGAACTGTGCCTGGTTTGCTCCGAAGCCCCGGAAGGCTCCACAGATCGGATTGTTGGTTCGCACCGCAACGGTGCGCACGTCGATGGCAGGGATGCGGTAGGGCCCGCCGGCGTGACCGGCGGCGCGTTCCAACACCTTCATACCGACGCTCGCGTACGCCCCGCTGTCGCCGATGCCGCGCACGCGCACCGCAGTGAGGTGTCCGTCGGCGTCGCAGCCGGCCCAGTACTCGAGGCGAATGGGGTGCCGTTTGGCATGGATCAGCAGGCTCTCTTCGCGCGACAGCGTGCACTTCACCGGCCGATCGAGCAGCCACGCGGCCAGCGAGGCATGAGCCTGATTGCTCATGTCCTCCTTCCCGCCGAATGCGCCACCGTTCGACACCAGTGTCACGGTGACCTCGTCGTTGCCGACAGCGAGCATGCGGGCGATGTCGTCGCGATCGTCCCACACCCCCTGGCCGCCCGAGTACACCTGGAGATGGCGCACACCGTCGGTCTTCGATGGCACAGCCAGCGAACTCTCGGGCTCGAGGAAGGCATGCTCGATTCGCTGTGTCTGGAAGACCTCGTGCACCAGGTGGGTAGCGGTAGCGAGACCCTCATCGACATCGCCGCGGCAGTACTCGCTGATACTCAACACGTTGTCGGTGGTGCCCCATACGGCGACCGGCGCACCGTCGGTGAGCGCCGCCTGTGGATCGGTCACCGGCTCCAACACGTTGTATCCGACCTCGAGCAGGGCTGCGGCGTCTCGCGCCTGCTGCCGGCTCTCGGCCACCACGATGGCCAGCACGTCGCCGGCGTAGCTGGTGTGTCCTCCGATGGGGATCATCACCGGCCAGTCCTTGTGGATGATGCCCACCCTCAGTTCACCGGGGATGTCGGCAGCGGTGAACACCGCGACCACTCCCGGCGCGGCCTCGGCGGCAGTCGTATCGAACGACGTGATCTCGGCGCGGACGTGCGCTGTCAGGTGCAGCGCGGCGTGCAACATGCCCGGCACGCGCATGTCGTCGATGTAGTCGCGATCGCCCAGGGTCAGGGCACCGGCCTCGTACTTCGCTCCTGCGCCGCCGACGGTCGCTGCCAATGCTGGCTCGAAATGCTTGCCCTTGGCGACGGCATCGATGGCCTCGAGGATTTTCACATAGCCGGTGCAGCGGCACAGGTGGGCGCCGAGATGACGGGCCATGTCACTGGGTTGTAGGTCGGCACCCTTCTTGTCGATCTGGGCCTTGGCGCGCATCACGATTCCGGGGATGCAGAACCCGCACTGCAATCCACCGCATGCCGCAAACGCGTCGGCGAATGCAGTGCGTTCCTCGGCGGCGACGCCTTCCAACGTGGTCACCGACTTGCCGGCGGTCTTGGCCAGCGATTGTTGACAGCTGACGATCGCCTTGCCGTCGACGTGCACCGTGCAGCAGCCGCACTGCCCCGACGGCGAACACCCATCCTTAGGTGAGGTCACGTCGAGCTCCTCGCGAAGTGCAGCGAGAAGATGCGGATGGTCGTCGCGAACCGTCACCGGCTTGCCATTGAGGAGGAAGTCGATGGTCACGATTTACATTTTGTCAAAGTCAGCCGGGTTTTGAAAGCGCAGGGGGCCGTGAGCGCCTTCTGTGCTACACCCCCTGGTCATACTTCGAACATGCGTTCTATCGAGCTGCCGGATGTTGTTGACCTCGCTGGGTTGGCGGCGGGCGAGTTGGAGCGGACGTTGCGCGGGTTGGATGTTGCCCGGCGCCAGATCGAGGGGTTGATCGCCGAGACTGTCGGGGTTGCCGAGCGAACGGTCGCCTATGTCGCTGATGGTCATGCCTCGGTGTCGGGGTGGGTCAAGGCGACGTGCAACTGGTCGTCGGGAGAGACCAGGTCAATGGTGCAATGCGCACGAATGCTGGATGCTGTGCCTGCGGTGCGGGTCGCCGCTCATGCCGGTTCGGTGGGTGTGTCCCAGCTTCGGTTGCTGGCTCGGGTGTTCGCCAACCCGCGCTGTGGTGATCAGCTTGCCGATTCGGTGGAGCTGTTGCTCGGCCATGCTGTGAGTCTGTGGTTCGACGAGTTCGCGGTGGTGGTCCGCCGCTGGGAAGCGCTCGCCGACGCCGACGGCGCCCACGACGCCCACGAACGCGCCGATACCGGTCGCGATGCTCGTCTCAGCGTTGTCGGCGAGCATGTCTACCTCGACGCCCACGGCGGTGTCGTTGCCGCAGTGACCCTCGAGGAGATCTTCGCTCGCTTCTGCGAGGCGCAGTTCCACGCCGATTGGGACGCCGGTGTGGCCCGGTGGGGTGATCGGATGGTCCCGGCACTACTCGAACGCAGCGACGCCCAGCGGCGTTTCGACGCGCTGGTGGCGGTGTTTATTGCGGCCGCGGCGTCAGGCACCGTCGCCCGGTTCGATCCACTGGTCAACGTGGTCGTCGACCAGGCAACGTTCGAACACCATCTCGCCACACTGGCCGGTGGCAGCGTCGAACCGCTCGACCCGGCGACTGTCGACCAGCGTCGCTGCGAGACCGCGACAGGTCACCAGTTGGACCCGTCCGACATGCTCGCCGCCGCGCTCACCGGCCACGTCCGCCGTGTCGTGTTCGACACCGCAGGGGTGATCATCGATCTCGGTCGGCGATCACGGCTGTTCACCGGAGGCGCCCGCGACGCGGTGATGCTCGGCGATCGATGGTGTATGTGGCCCGGATGCGGTCTCCGCTCCGGGCGCTGCCAAACCGATCACTCAACGCCCTGGGCAGACCAAGGACCGACAACGCCCGACAACCGGAGCAGCAGCTTGCGGCCGGCACAACCGCTGGAAACAACGCGGCTACCGAACAACCCGCGACAACAACGGACACTGGCACACCTACCGACCCGACGGCACAGAAATCGGCTGCCTCACCGCGCCCCACGATGACACCGCGGCTCACCGCCCCCTGCTCGAGGTGTGAACCTCCAAGGCTCCGGGCGCAACGCCCTGTCTCTGTTCGTGGGCGCGATCGACGGCCACCTGCGCCAGCACGACCTCGCCGTCGGCGACCAGCCAGACGAGACCTGGTCGGGCGGGAATGGGAGTGCGTCGCGGCAACACGGCGCCGAGGAGATCGCCGTCCAGATCGTTGGCGGCGGTCGTGACGAGCCCCAGGCGACTGCGTCGAACGACCGCGGTCCAGTGCCCGTAGCTCTGGCGCAACGAGTCGGGCTTGCCCGTTGCCATGATCATCAGCCCGTGGCGATGCGATGCGGCCAGCGCGGCCAGCTCCCCGCCGATGTCGTCGACCAGTTCGGCGTCGTCGACGGCGATCAGCACTCGGCCGTCGGCCGGCACGTCGTCGATGATCTCGGCGAGCGATCGATGCCGATGGTGATCCTCGAGCACGGTGCGGCGCGGCGCGACGATTCGCCACCACCCGTCGGGGTAGGCATCGCGCCATCCCCGAACCATCCGCTGGAGCGCGGTGCTGCGGCCCGACCGCGGCGGGCCGATGACCAGCAGATGTTCGCCGTCGGGCACGTCGATGGTGCACACTCGGCCATCTCCGAAGCGCAGGCCGGCCGGAAGCAGCGTGTCATCGCCGCGCCCGACGCCTGGCGGCAGGGCGGCGGCATCAAGGATTGCCGGCAGGCACTCGACCGGCGATGGGAGAGCGCCCCCGGCGGAGGCCGGGAGGGGCAACGTTCCGACCATCAGCTGCGCCTCGAGGCCCGTGGAGCAGATGAAGACCCTGCCCGGCACCGGCCCGGGAACGTCGGCTGGGGCAATCCCCAGTCCGGCGGCATCGATCGGATCGGCGAGATGAAATACCCACCGCTGGGAGGAGCGAGCCAAGACGGCCGATGGAATCGCCGGAACTCGATCGAACGAACTGATCACGACGATGTCGTGTGCTGCGCCGAGGGCGATCACGGCGTCGAGCTTCTCGAGCTCCGCAGCGGTCCCGAGATCATCGAGCGCACTTCGCACGATGTCGAGTCCGTCGATCAGCACGACGATCGGGTTCCGAGGCGACGTCGGGTGGGCTGCGCGATCGGCCAGCGCGGCGGACAGCCGGTTGATCAACCTGATCAGTCGCTCACGTTCGTGCAGGCGCACGACACCTCCACACCTCGGCGAGTCGGCGAACCCTGCCAGTAGTTGGTTGCCACGACCATCGATCACGTAGAGGTGACAGTCGCTGCCGTCGCTGGCGGCGACTGTGCCGAGCAGCACCAACGCCGAGGTCACCCCGCTGCCGGCTGCACCGATCATGAGTAGGTTGCCATTGGAGCGACTCCATGTCAGCGGTACAACGCGTTGCCTGTCGGGCTCGTCGACCTGGCCGACGATTCCTTGGGAGACCGCCTGGTGATCCACCGGGAGTCGTGTCGGAAGCGGCGCGAGCCAGGGCGAGACGGCCGGGCGGGCCCCGACCAACGTGGCCGCGCCGCGAACCGCGGCGACCAGTACGTCGAGTTCGGTGCCAGTCGCCAGTGATGTCGTGCATCGTGCCGTCTGGAAGGCGAGCACTTCGTCGGGGCCGAGGCGCATCACGGCACGACCCGCCAGACCGCGTGGGATCGATGCCGCGGCACGGTCACCGACGACGTCGATGGCATCGACGGTGTCGTGCAACCGCAGCGCCAGTCGCAGGTTGGTGTTGGCGCGGATGTCATCGCTGATCACCCCGCTCGGCCGCTGCGTCGCCAGGATCAGGTGCACCCCGAGGCTGCGGCCGCGTTGGGCGATCCCGACCAGGGAATGCAGAAAGGCCGGTTGCTCGCTGACGAGGGCGGCGAACTCGTCGATCACGACCACGAGGCGTGGCAATACCTGGCGTGGGGCAAGTCGACGAAAGGTGGGCAGGTCGGCTGCACCTACGGCGCGCAACAGCCGTTCGCGACGGCGCAGTTCGGCGTGCAGACAGCGCAGGGCGCGGTTGGCGAGGTGTTCGTCGAGATCGGTCACGAGGCCGACCACGTGCGGCAGTTCGGCGCAGGCGTCGAACGTCGAGCCGCCTTTGTAGTCGATGAGTACGAAGGTGAGGTGATCCGGGCTCGACGTAACGGCGAGCCCGACAACCAAGCTGCGTAGCAGCTCGCTCTTGCCCGCACCGGTCGTTCCGGCGATCAGCGCGTGTGGGCCGTCGCGGACGAGATCGATGTCGACGACTCCGTCGGCCGCCATCCCGATCACGGTGCGCGGCAACGGATCGACTCCGTTGGCAACCCACGAGGCGGCGATCGCCGCTGGTTCGAGCGAGGGCAACAGCGAGAGCATCGAGACCTCGTGGGGGATGTCGCCGGCACCGCTCAGTGGATCTTCCGGGTCGACGAATCCGCTGAGGCAACTCACCAACCGCGTCGCGCTGCGCTCGCTGATGCCGCAGCAGCGCGCCTCGACCGGCAGTGATGCGATCGCCGCCTCGGCGTGCCAGCGGGCCTTCATCGGCCCGCACAGATCGAGCAGTGACGAACACACGTGGGGGATTCCGCCGTCAGCATCGACCAGCACGATCAGCGCCGTGGAGCGATCGGACGTCAGCACTCGTCGCAACGGGCTCGTCCTCGCTGCCAACAACTCGGGGGCGTCCGTGATGACTACGAGGTGGACGTGTGGCGCGATGTCGAACTCGGCAACCGTGTCCAACAGTTCAGATTCGGCGACGATGGCAACAAGGCCTGATGCCGTCCTGGCGTGCGGCAGCAGTTCCAGCCATCGCCACCGTGGCGGCTCATGGGTGACCACCACGAAGCGAACGTCGGCCGGCCCACAGTTGGCGGCGAGTTGCAGCACGATCGAGCGGATGGTCGACCGGGCCCGATCGTTGGCGCCGCGTACCGCCAGCCTGCACGCGGCACCGAAGTCGGCAACGAGCGGGAGGTCGGACAGCAGAGTGATCGAGCTCAAGCCGCCCATCGACTGGCTTGCGCTCCTGCCGTCGTCCAGTGTCGGGGTCCAGGCGACAATTCCCAACCCGATCGATGCGGCAAAACCATCGGGATGCGTGCCTCGGCGGGCCCACAAGTCACCCGTGCATGCTTCGATCGCCCGCCTGGCCGAGACGGTCGTCGAGTCGTTGGCCAGATGGTGTGCCACGAACCCGAGGCGTTGCGTGTCCACGGCACGTTCGAAGGCGGCCGTCGCTTCCGCTCGCGCCGCGGCGTCGCGGTGACGACGTCGCCAGACGGTGATCCTCTGCCCACCCCACGTGCCCAGGGCGACGATGGCGCCGAGCGCCCCGAACAGCAAGAACATCGGCTGACGCAATAACACAGCAATCAGCCCGGAGCCGGCGAGGGCGAGGAGCGCCGGAAGAATGCCCCCGCTGTGCTCGCCTCGATCAAGTTGATCGGCTGGTGGGCACGCCGCATCGGGAGTCCAGATCCGAGCTGCCCGCGGACGGCGCATGACGATACTTCCGGTCGCGGTTGTTGTGATGTTGCCGCGATCTGCGGCCTGACCAGGTGCGGTGAGATCTCCCGGGGTTGCGGTGAGCACGCTGTGACCGATCTCGAGCCGCGCTGCCGCAGTGACGGTCAACGATCCGGTCAGCGCCTCGCCTTGGACGCGAACCGGGACGCGCCCGGTCAACTGACGCAGTGTGGCGCCACCGGTCGAGATCTCGATCAGCACATGGTGTGGCTCGAGGGCGTCATCGTCGCAGCGCACGGCAGCGCCGAACGCTCTCCCGACGAGGTGCTGACCGTGGCCGAGCACCGTTGCTCCACCTGTATCCGGCCCGGCCAGCCACGTCATCGTCCAACTCGCTGTCACGCCACAAGGAGGGACACCGACGCGTTCCGGGCGGAAGAGAAATCGGCCAATCGACAGGAAAGTTCCACGCCGGTAGTCATCGGTGAGGGATTCGGTGAGACCGGCGATGAGGTGCGAAGCGCATGGTGCGACGATGACACCTCCCCCCAACCACCGGTACCTCCTTTCCAGACTGCAGCGCGAATGGAACCTGCTCAGCAGCCGGCCATCGGTCGTGCGGCGCGCCGCCGCGTGGAAGTTGACGCCCAGGGTGCTCGTCTCCCTCGACGAGCTCCTGGTCCTCACCGGTCTCGGTCCCGCACCGATGGAATCGTCGAGCGACGAAACCATGGGCCGGCTGGTCGCGTTGGCGCGGCACGATGATCTGGCGGCACGGGTGGTGTTGCAGCGGATGCTTCCCGGGCTCAGTGCGTGCGCCAAGCGCAACTCCGGAAGCTTCGACTCCCGGCTCGAAGCGCTCGATGAGTTGCTGTCCGAGGCATGGACCGTGATCCGTTCGTTCCCCATCGAGCAGCGCGACCGCTACGTGATCAAGAACCTCCTGCGCGATTGCGAGTATCGCGCCTTTCTGAAGGCTCGGCGCAGGATGCTGGTCCATGAGCTCACCGACCCCGTCCATTTCGATCTGGCAGTGGAGCCCGACGATTCGGCAATCGAGCCGTTGGCCACCCTGGTCGAACTCCTCGGCCGAGCCCGAGCGGCCGGCATGAGCGACGCCGACCTCACGATGGTCACGACGTTGCTCAACACCTCGACGGTCAAACAGGCGGCGGCAGCGCTTCAAGTGACCGATCGGACCATTCGCAACCGCAGGCATGCCGTCGTGCGTCGGCTCCAGGCAATGGCCGACGTCGCCTGATGACTCACCCGCTCTCGCCGACCAACCATTCCAGATGTTCGATCAGCGGTGGGATCGAGCGCTCGATCACGTCGAACATCTCGCTGTATGCGGTTGGTGGGTGACCCCATGGATCGGCGAGATCCTCGTCACCCGGCATGGCGAACGGATCCCACCGTCGCAGCAACTGGATCTGCACGGGCTCGACGGACGTATAGAAGCTGCGCCGCGACTCCTCGCCACCGCGCAGCCGTTCGAGGTCCGACGCGTTGTCGCGGTCCATGGCGATGATCAGATCGAAGTGGGCAAAATCATCCGGATGGATCTGCCGCCCGACATGGCTGACGTGATAGCCGCGTAGTCCGCCTTCGTGCGATGCCAACGGGTGAGGTAGGTCTCCGACGTGGTCGCGTCCGGTTGCTGCCGAGTCGAACGTGATGTATTCGGTTCGCCGCAGGCGGGCCACGCCGCTGGCGACGGCCTGCGCCGATGGGGATCGACAGTGGTTTCCCAAGCAGACGAACAACACCCGGAGCGGCTGGGGCATGATTCGTCGATTCAGCCTGTCGGCGTGAAGCGCCGCAGTCGCAGGCTGTTGCTGACGACGAACACGCTCGACGACGCCATCGCCGCGCTGGCGACGATCGGTGACAGCAGCCATGCCATGGCCAACGGAATGGCTGCGACGTTGTAGGCGAACGCCCACACCAGGTTGCCCTTGATGACCGCCAGGGTACGGCGGCTGAGGCGGATCGCGTCGGCCGCGGCGCGGAGGTCGGGTCGCATCAATGTGAGGTCGCTGGCCTCGATGGCCACATCGGTGCCCGTCCCCATTGCGATTCCGAGATCAGCCTGGGCGAGTGCCGCGGCATCGTTGACCCCATCGCCGACCATGGCAACCACGCGCCCTTCGGACTGCAGGCGGGCGACGGTGTCCACCTTGCCGGCCGGCAGCACGTCGGAGATCACGTCAACCTCGTCGATGCCCACCTGGGCGGCCACGGCCACGGCCGTCACCCGATTGTCGCCGGTCAGCAACACCGGGTGGAGTCCGAGGCTGCGCAACGAAGCCAGGCCGGCGGCACTGCTGGGTTTGACGGTGTCGGCCAGCACGATCAGGCCCGCAAATTGCCCGTCGGCATTGACGGTGACCACCGTGCGTCCGTTGGACTGCTCGCGGCTCTTCGCCTCGGCGAGGGCTCCTGCATCGCCGCGACCGACGCGCACCGATATTCCATCGAGCCGGCCGCTGGCTCCGACGCCGGCTTCGATCGAGAGCGATGCGGCGACCGCGACCGCCCCGAACTGCCCGGCGGCCTGGCGCGTGATGGCCGCGGCGATCGGGTGCTCGCTCCCGGCTTCGACGGCTGCGGCCATCTTCAACACATCGTCGTCGCTGAACCCGGCACCGGCGATCACCTCGACGACGCTCATCTGTCCCGTGGTCACGGTTCCGGTCTTGTCGAGCACGATGGTGTCGACGGTCCGGGTGTTCTCCAGCACTTCGGGGCCCTTGATCAGCAGGCCGAGCTGCGCACCGCGACCGGTACCGACGAGTAGTGCTGTCGGCGTGGCCAATCCGAGCGCGCAGGGGCAGGCGATGATCAACACCGATACCGCCGGGGCGAAGGCGTCGGACCAGTGACCGGTGCGGGCGAGCCAGAACCCAAGGGTGGTCGCGGCCAGGACGATCACGATCGGCACGAACACCGCAGCGACACGATCGGCGAGGTGTTGCACTGGAGCTTTGCCGGTCTGTGCCTCCTCGACGAGCCGTGCCATCTGCGCCAGCGACGTCTCCGAGCCGACCCTGGTCGCGCGTACGATCAACCGACCCGAGATGTTGATCGTCGCCCCGGTCACCGAACTTCCCGGTTCGACGTCGACGGGCACGCTCTCACCGGTCAGCAACGAGGCATCGACCGCCGAGGCTCCGTCCTCGACCACGCCATCGGTCGCGATCCGCTCGCCGGGGAACACGACGAATCGATCGCCCACGCGCAGTTCGTCGATCGGTCGCTCGACGTGCTGTCCGTCCGGCAACTGCACCGTCGCCGTGGTGGAGCCGAGCCGCAGCAGGGCGCGAAGTGCTCCTCCGGCCCGTCGTTTGGCGCGCGCCTCGAAGTACCGACCCAGGAGGATCAGGGCGACTGTCGTCGACGCCACCTCGAAGTACAGGTGATCGGTGGCGCCTCGGGTCGGCACCAGCGACATCGGCATCTTCATCCCGGCATCACCGGCAGCGGTGAAGAACAGTGCGTAGGTACTCCAGCCGTAGGCGGCGAGCACACCGACCGAGACCAGGGTGTCCATCGATGCTTCGGCCTGGCGGGCGTTCTTCCACGCAGCACGGTGGAAGGGTGCTGCCGCCCAAGTGGCGACCGGCGTGGCCAAGATGAATGCCACCCACTGCCAGTTACGGAACTGAGCCGCAGGCACCATCGACAACACCAGTACCGGCACACCGAGCCCGGCAGCAACGATCAGGCGCCGGAGCAACGACTGGCGCCTCCGTTCGTCCGCCTCGTCATCGTCGGGCGAGCCAGCGGTTGGAAACTCGGCTCCGTATCCGATCGACTCGACCGCCGCACGCATTTCGTCGGTCGACACCACCGCTGGATCGAAGGCGATCGTTGCCCGCTCCGTCGCGTAGTTCACCGTGGCCTCGACACCCTCGAGCCGGTTGAGCTTCTTCTCGATGCGCGCCGCACACGCTGCGCAGGTCATACCTGTCAGCGTCAGGTCGACGTGATCGGTGGTGCTCGTGGCGCTCACGGCTGCACCACGGTGAACGGAACGGTGAGGACGTCGCCTCGATATCCGAACTGCAGGAACAGCCGGTACGTACCGGTCGGGATCTCGTCGCCGAACATCAGCATCGAGGCCATCGTGGTGGACGGGTGGAGATGCGTGTAGGCGAGATCCCCCTGTCGGAGCGCGATCAGGTGCGCCGCTTGTCCGAGGTAGGGCTCGAGGCCCTCTGCGGCGGACCCATCGCTCGCCGTGATCGTGAAGCTCAGGCCTTGCCGGGCAACGGTCAGGTCGTCGATCGAGACCACGTCGTCCGGAGCGGGGAGGCTGACCGCCTCGACCGGTACCTCGTCATCGACGTTGGTGGCCAGGACGACAGGTGCGGATGCGCCGGTCGGCTGAGCATCGATGACGATGTGCCACTGGCCCGGTTGATCGATCGGAACGACGAAGGAACCATCGGCGTCGATGGAAGGGTGGAGGTGTTGGAACCCGCTGAGATCGGGCCGGGCGAGTACGACGTGCAGCTTCGAACCGTGGGCCTCGGTGTACTCGGTGACTCGCTGACCGTCGGGCCCGTTCACGTGGAGTGCGAGTGCTGACGACGCCTGGTTGGCCTCGGTGACCAGCACGTAGCCATCAACGGCGACTCCCTGGGGCACCGGGTCGGCTGCGGGAGTCGTATGCGCATGCGGTTTGCTGTCGGCGTTGCCCGGCAACGTCTGACCGAGTCCGTACGCTGTGCCGAAGCTGCCGGCGACGACCAGGATGAACGCGGCAAGTCGGATCACCGCCGAGCGAGCCATCAGGGTGCCTCGCGGTGCCCAGCGACCTCGTAGCCCGCCTCGTCGACGGCGGTGGTGATCGACTGCAGGTCGAGATCCTGCCCTGTGACAGTCACCAACTTGGTGACCAGATCGACGTGTACATCGTCCACGCCGGCGAGTTTGCCGACTTCACACATGACTGCAGCCTCGCAATGGCTGCAGGTCATGCCTGTCACTTCGAGGATCAGTTCCACCGTGCGCTCCTCATGCCCGGAGAAGGCGTTCGACGGCCTTCGATGCCTCGTGGACGAGATGCTCGGTGCGATCGGTGTCGCCGCTGGCGGCCGCGCCGGCGACGCAGTGGTGCAGGTGCTCGTCGAGCAGCTTGACACCGACACCTTGTAAGGCTTTGCTGACCGCGGCGACCTGTGTCAGTACGTCGATGCAGTACGTGTCCTCCTCGATCAGTCTTGCCAGCCCGCGAACCTGGCCCTCGATGCGGCGGAGCCGGGCGAGGAGTTGCTGTTTGTCGTCGGAGTATCCAGGGAGACTGCCCGTGTCTTGGTTTCTCACATCTCCAATGATACCCCCCTGGGGTATCATTCCAACTCGTGAATCACGGACGATCGGTAAAAGTCGCCTTGCGCTTCTCGAGGAACGCGGCGATGCCTTCTTGGGCATCGTGAGTGGTGGCCGACTGTGACATCACGGCGACTGCATAGGCATAGGCGTCGGTTTGACCGAGCTCGGTCTGGGCGTAGTAACCGCGCTTTCCGGCAGCCTTCGATGCCACGCTTCCGCGTGTGGCCCGCGACAGCAGATCGTTCACTGCTGTGTCGAGTTGGTCGTCGGGCACGGCGTAGTTGATGAGGCCCCACGAGGCTGCAGTGGTGGCGTCGATCGGATCGCCGGTGAGCGCCAGTTCCAGCGCTCGTTTGCGACCGACGTTGCGGGCAACGGCTACCAGCGGCGTGTGGCAGAAGAGCCCGCCCTTTCCACCAGGTATTGCGAACGCCGCACTCTCGGCGGCGATCGCCAGATCACACGAGGCCACGAGCTGGCACCCCGCTGCCGTGGCCAAGGCATGAACCTTGGCGATCACCGGCTGCGGGATCGACTGGATGGTGTTCATCATCTCGGTGCACACGTCGAACAGATGGGTGATCTGGTCGATGTCGGCACCTGCCATGTCGGCGAAGTTGTGGCCCGCCGAGAACACCGGGCCGTTGGCCGCGAGGATCGCACCGATTGCCTGGCTCGACCCGACCGCACGGAACGCATCGGTCAGCTCGAGCATCACGTCCAGGGCCAGCGCGTTGCGCTTCTCAGGACGATTGAGGGTGATGGTGGCGAAGGGCCCCCCGCAGTCGAGGATCACATGGTGGTAACTCACGTGGCCAGTGTGCCACGAAAGTCAGGCGGCGATCGCTGCGCTCATGGCGATCGTGTAGCCATCGGCCACGCTGCCGGTGATCGTGGGTGTCTCCAGCTCGACACCGTCTCGGAACACATTGTCGGTCGCCAGGCTGACCCGGGCGAGGTTCTGGGTGCTCTGCGGATAGCCGGAGCCGGCGTAGACCGCCGCGCTGGCGTCCTCGGTCAGTGCCAACTGTGAGGTCGCCAGCCTGTTCGACGCCGACGTGGCATCGGTGAGCGTCGGATAGACCTCGTAGTGGATGTGCGGCCAGCGGCCCGAGTAGCACGCGGGAAAGATGCTGGTGAACCGGACGACACCGTTGCCGTCGGCCTCTTGCACGCCGCGCAGGTAGTTCTCGGCGGTTGCGCCCTGCGAGTACAGCGAATAGAGCCCGTTGGCGTCGCAATGCCACAGATACACCGCCGCGCCGGCTAGTGGTGCACCACCACTGGCGTTGACCAGCGTGAGGTCGATCGTCGTGGGCACACCCTGGGCGACCGTCGAGCTGGAACCGAAGCTGGAGCGGATGTCGCTGCGGACGATGCCGCTCTCGGTCAGCACGTTGATGCCGTTCGAACCGTCGCCTGGGTATGGCCCAGCCGTCTCCTCGGGTACTGCCTGCAGGCTCGAGCCCGCAGAGGTCGTCGACGTCGCCGACGAGCCCGACGAACTTTCCGTCGCTGCCGTGGTCGTCGGCGTGGTTACGGACGTGGCGCCTGCGGACACGCCGGTTGTGGTGCCCGCTGTGCTGCTCTCCGAGCCACAACTGGCCACCACCGCCGCCAAACCGGCCCCGGCGAACAGCGTGAACAACCGGCGGCGGGCGATGAGCGTCGTCAAGTCGAAACTCAGCCCTCGATCGTGGTCGTGCACTTCTTCATCCATTTCATCCATCATTTTCGCTCCTTGTCGAAGTCGCCGGCCACTCGGGCGGCGTGTCAGGACCGATCATCGGGAATCGCCCTGGGCCGCGACTGGGTGAATCCTGGGAGAACCCTGGGACTTCGCGGGACCAGGGGCCGGGCAAGCAGGGCTGCGACTTCGGTCAGGGGTTCCTCTTCGCGAAACCGCTCAGCAGCGTCGACGCCGGAATGCTCGTGGCTCAGCTCACAGGTGCTCGTCGACAGCGATTGGGAGCGTCGGCACAGCCTAGGCGGGGTAACAGCGCAGCTCGACGGTGTTGCCGTCGGGATCCGTGACGTACACGCTGGACGCGTAGCCCTGGGCACCGAAGACCCTGTCGGCCCGACGCGACCCGGGAAACACCGCGGCGATCTCATCGAGGTCGGTCGGCTCGATCACGAGACAGAGATGGTCGAAATTAACCCCGTCCGGCCGTTCGGGGAAGAGGTCGATGATGGTCGTCGGCGAGATCCGAGCGGACGGAAACGGAGCTTCGCCTCGCCGCCATTCGTCGACTCGCACAGGTTCGAGGCCGAGCGTTTCGCAGTAGAACTTGATCGATTGCTCGACATTGGAGCAGCACAACACCGTGTGATCGAGGCCGGTGACCCGTAGCTGAATCGTCATGGTCGAACAGTAACCGCGGAGCTGTGAGGATGGCTCGCCCAGCATCTTGCGGGGGACGAACTGCCCTGTCTGATTTCCGCTAGATCACGGTCACCGGACACCTCACACTCACACCATGACAAACACCGACTTCGTCCTCGTCGGGATCGATCCATCGCATGCAGACGAGCTACGCGCCGCCGGCGGCATCACCTACGTCGCCGACGACAACGGGTACCCATGTCGGCAGTGTCTTCGCGAACGCGGAGATCGGTGAGGAGCTGATCCTCGTCTCCTACGACCCGTTCACCGGTGCTTCGCCGTATCGATCCGCAAGCCCGATCTTTCTGCATCGGTCGCGGTGCACACCAAGCGAGTCGGCCGACATCCCCGGTCAGCTCGCCCGGCGCACGCTGTCGGTCCGCGCCTTCGACAGCACCGAGATGATGATCGACGCCGCGCTGACCGACGGGGCCGACCTGTCGGCCACCATCCACCGGCTGCTCGCCGACGCTGAGGTTCACCACCTGCACGTGCACAACGAGCCCAGAGGTTGCTGGGCCGCACGAGTCGACCGTGCGTGACACGAGCGCCGTGCCCCCCCGGGGTCTCGAACCCCGAACCAACGGATTAAAAGTCCGCTGCTCTACCGTTGAGCTAGAGGGGCCGGGCGAGCGAGAAAACTAGCCCGACTGGGCGCCAGACTATTGGCCGATCGGCCCAGTCGGCTGCAACCGACTCATTGAAATGGTCCCGGCTCGACCCGCGCAGTGACTCGACGGATTGTCGGGTTGTGTTCAGGCACCGAATCCAGACATCCAATGGGCGGGAGGTCCGCCGGGTGGCAGCTTCTGTGATTGCAGCGTTCGCAGACACAATAAGTCCCGCCGTCGCCGAGTCTGTTCGGGAGGCGCTTGGTGACGTAGTGGTGCCCGCGGACACGACAAACCAGGCCCATTCGCTGTGCGTCCGCCTGGTGCTCCCACAGGTCACTGGCTAGTTCGGCGCGCCGGGTGTCGCGCCGGGCCGGGTCGAGGTGCGCCGTGTACATGCGCACCCAGCGGCGGGTCAGGCGTGAGGCAAGAGCCGGGCGGTGCTGGCTGTTCATCTCGGCTCCAGGCCGATCTCCTTATCGCCCGGTCGGGCGCGGAATCGGCACCGCCACTACTCACACCGCGCCCGACCAGGTTCAGCGGGTGCGATTTCGGAACTGATGGTGCCGAAATCGCGCCCAACCCGGCTGATGGGAGACGAGATCGGCTCGCGGAGTCGGCGATCTACACGGCCGCGAGGAGCTTTTCGGCGATCCTCGCTGCCTCGGCGATGTGCTGACGGCAGGCGGCTGCGGCGGCCTCAGGGTCGTTGCGCTCAATTGCGTCGAAGATCTCGCGCAGTCGAGCGGGACCGGACACCGTGCGATTCGCAGTGCCCAGCGTCATCACCCGCAGCCGGGAGATGCGACTGTTGAGCCGGGCAACGATCTCCCATGCGACGTCGTGACCGCTGCTGGTGAAGATCACTTCATAGAACTCGATGGTGGCGTCGAGCATCGTCGGTGGGTCATCGCGGGTCGCATTGCGGTCGAGATCGTCGAGAATCGCGGCGAGCCGCGATTTGGTCACCGAGTCGGCGCTCGACGCGCAGTCCGCGACCGCTGCCGACTCGAGCAGTGCACGGATGTCGTAGATCTGGCGGGCATCGTTCCAGTCGAGCCGGGCCACGATCGGTCCCTGTTTGGCCATCTCGATGAGACCCTCGGTTTCGAGGTGTCGGATCACTTCGCGGATGACCGAGCGGGAAACGCCCAGTTGGTCGCAGAGGGTCCGTTCGACCAGCCGGGTTCCCGGTTCGAACGTGCCGGCGACGATCGCCTGGCGAATCCGGTCGAGGGCCAACTCGCGAAGGGTCACGGGTGGATTGTCGATCCTCAGCGACTCGATCGCAGCTTGGCGAGTTGTCATCGGCTCATCCTTGTTCATTCTCGCGGTCGATTCTCAGGGTTGCGCTGTTCCGGTGTTTGGTATACCATCATATAGTATTCCATCAGTGAAATGCTTCAAGCATGGAGAATGTGATGCCGATCGAGTTGCGCAAGACCGTGATGAACGTCGAGACGACGTTCATCGAGGGCGGTCGAGGTGCGGCAGTCCCGTTGCGGCTGATCGCTGCGCTGGCCGTCGTGCACAATCCGTGGGCCGGGCGTGGGTTCGTCGAGGATTTGAAGCCGGAGATCAACGAGATCGCGCCGGTGCTGGGTGAACTGCTGACGCGGATGATCATCGAGACCGTCGGCTCCGGCGACGCCGTGGAGGCGTACGGGAAGGCGGCGGTTGTCGGCCTCGACGGCGAGATCGAACATGCATCCGCGCTGATTCACACACTTCGCTTCGGCAACCACTACCGCGAGGCGGTCGGCGCGAAGTCGTACCTCGCGTTCTCCAACACACGTGGTCCGGCGAATGCTCCCGTGATGATCCCGCTGATGGACAAGAACGACGAAGGACGCCGATCGCACTACCTCACGATCCAGTGCGCCATCCCCGATGCGCCCGCGTCGGGCGAGATCGTGGTCGCCCTCGGTGCATCCGTCGGCGGCCGGCCGCATCATCGCATCGGTGACCGCTACCAGGACCTGAAGGATCTCGGACATGACGTTTCCAACCCGGCCGCGATCTAGCACGCTGCACGGAGTCGCCTACGTCGATGTCGGCGAGGGCGAGCCGGTGGTGCTCATCCACGGTGTCGGGCTTCGGCTCGAAGCCTGGGCACCACAGATCGAGTCCCTCGCCACGACTCACCGGGTGATCGCGGTCGACCTGCCGGGGCACGGCGCCAGTTCGCCGATCGAACAGGGGTCCGGGCTCACCGCGTTCGTCGACTGGTTCGTGGCCACGCTCGACGATCTGGGTCTCGACTCCGTGAACGTCGCCGGGCACTCGATGGGCGCGCTGATCGCGGGGGGCTGCGCCGTCAACGCGCCGCAGCGAGTGCGACGCGTCGCACTGCTCAGTGCGGTCCATCGCAGGGATCCCGCGGCATCGTCAGCGGTGAGGGCGCGCGCCGCGGAGATCGCGGCCGGCAACCTCGACCCGATCGCTCCGCTCGTCGCGCTGGTTCGGCAACGAGTGCGCAGGCATCGGAGCCCTACCGACTGGTGAAGGCATGGCTGGCCGCCGTCGACGTCGAGGCCTACGCAACTGCATACGGAGCATTCGCCGAGGGCGACGACGTCTACGCCGACCAGTGGTCGAGTGTCACCTGTCCGGCGTTGTTCCTCACCGGCGAGCACGACCCGAACTCCACGCCGCAGATGACGCTCGACCTCGCCGCCGCGTCACCCCACGGCGAGGCGTGCATCATCGCCGATCATCGGCACATGGTGAACATGACGGCACCTGCCGAGGTCACGGCAGCACTTCGACACTGGCTCACGAGAAAGGTTTGACGATATGAAGTTTTCCCTGTTCGTCCACATGGAGCGGCTCGAACGCCGGTCAGAGTCACGAGAGTCTGTACGACGAGTACATCGAGCTCTGCGAGATGGCCGACCGCGGTGGCATGAGCGCGATCTGGACCGGCGAGCACCACGGCATGGACTTCACCATTGCGCCCGAACCCGTTCATCAACCTGGCCGATCTCGCCCGGCGCACGACGAACGTCCGGCTCGGGACGAGCACCGTCATCGCGCCGTTCTGGCATCCCGATCAAGCTCGCCGGCGAAGCGGCGATGACGGACATCATCACCGGTGGGCGGCTCGACATCGGCATCGCTCGCGGGGCCTACAACTTCGAGTACCAACGCCTGTCGCCGGGCCTCGACGCCGCCACCGCCGGGCCAGCGCATGCGCGAGCTCGTGCCGGCCGTCAAGGGCCTGTGGGCAGGCGACTACGCGCACGAGGGCGAGACCTGGTCGTTCCCGACCACGACGTCTGCGCCCAAGCCCATGCAGCAGCCGCACCCACCGCTGTGGATCGCCGCCCGCGACCCCAACAGCCACGACTTCGCCGTCGCCAACGGCTGCAACGTGCAAGTCACTCCGCTCGCGCTCGGCGACGACGAGGTCGAGAGCTTGATGCAGCGCTTCAACGATGCGTGCGCGAACCACCCGGAGACACCGCGCCCCAAGATCATGGTCCTGCGCCACACCTACGTGGGCGGCGACGAGGCCGACATCGAACAGGCGGCGCGCGAGATCAGCGTCTACTACAACTACTTCGGCGCGTGGTTCAAGAACGAGAAGCCCGTGACACAGGGTTTGATCGAGCGGCTGACCGAGGACGAGCTCGCCGCGAATCCGGCGTACTCACCCGAGGTGATCCGCAAGAACGCCGTCGTCGGCACCGCCGACGAGGTGATCGCCAGGCTCAAGCACTGCGAGTCGCTCGGCTACGACGAGTACTCGATGTGGATCGACACCGGCATGAGCTTCGAGCGCAAGCGGGAATCGCTGCGACGCTTCATCGACGACGTCATGCCGGCGTTCGCCTGACAGATGCGCCACTTCCAGCAGTACATCGACGGGCAGTTCGAGGACGCGCGACGCCACGTTCCCCAGCATCGACCCCGCTACCGGCGAGCACTGGGCGACGATGCCCGAGGCGCGATCCGACGATGTCGACCGGGCGGTCGAAGCCGCCCACCGCGCCCTTCACAGCGGAGCGTGGCCGGCGATGACCGCGACGGCGCGCGGCAAGCTGCTGATGCGACTCGCCGACCTGACCGCGACAACGCCCAAGCCCTTGCCGAGGTCGAGACACGCGACACCGGCAAGATCATCCGCGAGACCTCGGCCCAGATCGCGTACGTGGCCGACTACTACGCCTACTACGGCGGACTCGCCGACAAGATCGAAGGCGCCCACCTGCCGATCGACAAGCCGGACATGGAGGTCTGGATCCGCCGAGAACCGGTCGGCGTCGTCGCCGCGATCGTGCCGTGGAACAGCCAGCTGTTCCTCGCCGCGGTGAAGCTCGGCCCGGCACTGGCTGCCGGCTGCACCGTGGTGCTCAAGGCATCCGAGGACGGACCGGCGCCGTTGCTCGAGTTCGCCCGCCTCGTGCACGAGGCCGGGTTTCCACCGGGCGTCGTCAACATCATCACCGGGTTCGGCGATGACTGCGGCGCAGCACTCACCCGCCACCCGAAGGTCGCCCACGTGGCGTTCACCGGCGGCCCCGCGACCGCTCGGCACATCGTGCGGAACTCGGCCGAGAACCTCGCCAGCACGTCGTTGGAGCTCGGCGGCAAGTCGCCGTTCGTCGTGTTCGCCGACGCCGACCTCGACAGTGCAGCCAACGCCCAGGTCGCCGGCATCTTCGCCGCAGCCGGGCCAGAGCTGCGTCGCCGGTTCGCGGCTCATCGTCGAGGCATCCGTCAAGCAACGGTTCCTGGCGATCCTGAAAGCGAAGGCCGAAGCGGTACGGATCGGACCACCGGACGACCCGGAGACCGAGGTCGGCCCGCTGTGCACGGATCGCCAGCGCCGCCTGATCGAGTCCGTCGTCGAGGCGTCGATCGCCGCCGGCGCCGGCCTCGTCACCGGTGGTCGAGCCGCGGATCGCCCGGGCTTCTACTTCCCACCGACGATTCTCGATTGCGACGACGTCGCGGCCTCGGCCACCACGACCGAACTGTTCGGACCGGTGCTCTCCGTGGAGCTCGTTCGACACCGAGGAGCAGGCCGTCGCGCTCGCCAACGGCACTCCGTTCGGTCTCGCCGCCGGCGTCTTCACCCAGAACCTCACCCGTGCTCATCGCATGATCAAGCGCATCACCGCCGGCGTCGTGTGGGTCAACACCTATCGGGCGGTCTCCCCGATCGCCCCCTTCGGCGGGTACGGCATGTCCGGCCATGGTCGAGAAGGCGGTCTGGCCGCAGCGCTCGACTACACGCGCACCAAGACGGTCTGGCTGCGAACCTCCGACGACCCGATCCCCGACCCGTTCGTCATGCGCTGACCGCAGGAACGGCCACGCCGTGTTGTAGGTGCACGACCTCAGAGAGTGCTGGTGGTTGCAGTCGGCTAGCTTGGGCAGGTGGTACAACACGACCCCCCGCACACGAAGGCGCCGGCGGCGCCGTCCGTCCATCATCGTGCGCCGCGGACCGGTTTGCGTGTCGTGATGCCACCCTCGGTTGCTACGCCTCGAACAGCGGTACCGGACGATGTTCTCGTCGAGTCGCCACAACCCGTCACCGGCTCGATCATCGAGCAGCACCCGGTAGCAACTCGCGTGGAAATCACACACGAGGTGACGGTCATTGGGCAACCTGCCCAGGCCCTGTGGAAGGCGTACGAGGAAAACTTCGGGCCGCTCCACGACCTGGCGATGCTGCGGCACGTCGACACCCGGGACGAGATGCTCGCCCAACTGGCGAACCCGAGGATCGTGAAGATCGTCGGCTGGCGAGGCGACGAACCGGTCGGCCTGGCGATGGTCACGAACAGCCTCGAAGACGTCACCGAGATCTCGCCGCAGTTCCTGCGAGCGCGCTTCCCGGAGTACACGCGGCGCGTGACGCCATCTACTTCGGCACGCTCGTGATGGTCAGTCAGCCGCTGCGAGGCAGGACCCTGTTCAGCAGGCTGACCACTGAGCTCTGGCAGATACCGGCCAAGGTGGGAGGGGTCCTCATCTTCGACGTCTGCGAGTTCAACCGGACGACGTTCGACACCGACGTCCTTTCGCAGCGGATTGCCGACAACTTCCCGCGCTCGACGGTTCAGGTCGTCGACCGCCAGACGTGGTATGCCGCCGAACTCCCCGAACCGATTGCGGGCCGTTCGGCCATCCGAGATCGGGCCAATCGAGATCAGGCCATCTGAGATCAGGTGCGGTTCGACGACGTAGTGCACCGACGGGACCGGGCCGGATGCCGCACCCCTCCGGCCACGCCCAGGCGTGCAAGGGTCGCCGGTACTTCGTTGGCCGGGACGGCCCTGCTGAAGTAATAGCCCTGCGCCTGCTGGCAACCGAGGCTGAAAAGGTGTTGAGCTTGCTCGATCGTCTCCACACCCTCGGCGATCGCCTCCAGGTCGAGTGCTGACCCCATCGCGATGATCGCAGCTACGAGCGACGCGTTCATTTCGTGTCCGCCCAGGCCGGACACGAACGACCGGTCGATCTTGACGCTCGACACGGGGAATCGTTTCAGGTAGGACAGCGACGAGAATCCCGTGCCGAAGTCGTCGACAGCGAGCCTGACCCCGAGCATGCGCAGTCCCGTCATCACACCTGCTGTGACGAGAGAGTCCTCCATCATCACGCTCTCGGTGATCTCCAGCCACGAGCGCGTCGCCGGGGAGTTGATAGCGCTCCAGTGTCTCCGCCACGGTATCGACGACATCGCTCTCGCGCATCTGGCGAGGTGAGAGGTTGACGGACATGCACAATCGCTCGCAGCCGGGGATCGTACGCCGCCACGTTGCGAGTTGGCGGCAAGCCTCGTCGAGCATGAATGCGCCGAGGGGCACGATCAGTCCGGACTCCTCGGCGACCGGGATGAACTCAGCCGGGGAGATCATCTTGCCGTCTTCATTCCATCGGGCCAATGCCTCGAAACCGAGCACGCGGCCGCTCGGCAGCATGACGATCGGCTGGAAGTACGCGGCGAAGTGGCGCTCGTTCAGCGCCCGGCGGAGGCGGCGTTCCAGTTCGACGCGACGGGCGACGCGATCTCGCATCGACGAGTTGAACATGGTGACCTGGTTCCGGCCGGCGTCCTTGGAGCGGTACATCGCCGTGTCTGCCTCCTGGATGAGCGTCGCCGCCTGGGCACCGTCATCACTGTGAGCAATCGTCACACCGATCGATACGGAGACGAAGACCTCTCCGGCATCCAGGTAGAAGCTTTCGCCGAGCATCCGGCGGATCCGTTCGCTGAGGCTGGTGGCGCCAGCCTCGTCAACGGCGACGGCGACGATGAACTCGTCGCCCGAGATGCGTCCGACAACGTCGTCGGCCCGGAGGCACGACGAAATGCGTCGGGCGGCGAGGACCAACAACTGATCACCGATGCCGTGACCCATCGAGTCGTTCACCAGCTTGAACTGGTCCAGATCGATGAACATCACGGCGACCGGTACTCCAGTCGTCTCCGACATCGCCAACATCACGTCCATCTGCTCCAGGATCAACGAGCGGCCCGGCAGGCCAGTGAGTTCGTCGTGGGTGGCCTGGTATGACAGGCGGGCCTCCGACGCTGCTTGCTCCTTCATCGCGCCGGCGAGCCGTGCGATGGCGGTGATCGCCAGGACGAGGCACAGGCCAATCGTGACGGCCTTCCCTCCGCCGAGGTCGCTCTTGGCAACGATCACGATCGGGGCCAGCAATGCACCGGCGACGGCAGCGAGGCGGCTACGACCCATAGTGCCGCCACCGCGCCGGGTCGCGCGGGCGATGAATCGGATCGACGGATGAAGCACGGCCGCGCTGATGCACGCCGGGACCAGCAGGTAGGGCACTTCGAGGATCACCTGCGGGAGGACGAAAGTGCCCACTTCACCCAGCGCGTACACGACATCGCCGATCAGCAGGCTGATTGTGCCGACGAGCAGGAGGCGGAACGCAGGTGAACGGTCGCCGGTAGCGAAGGCCAGGCGTGCGGCGAGAACGAGCAGGCACATCGACACAGCCGGATACACCGAGACGGCGATACGCGCCATCAGCCATGTCCCTTTGATGTCCATCGTGGGAGCAATCAGTAGCTCGTTGACGATGAGCAATGCCCCGGCGCCAAGCATGACGCCGTCGAGGAGCGCCCCGCGCTCGCCGTTCCCCCGCCGCGCCCGGAGGAGACCGTAAAGCGCGGCCCCGAAGAGCGCGTAGCCTGGCAACGCGAACAAGTCCGGCACCAACGAGCGGTCGGATGTCAGATCCCCCATCACCTGAGAGACGTCGCCGGTAACGCCGGCCGCGGTCCACAGGACTCCGGTTGCCAACATCGCCCACCACGGCCACTGCAATGACGGGCGGTGCCAGCGCAACCCGACGGTCGCGCAGATGATCCCCGCGATTGTGATCAGTGGATAGGCGACAGCCCCGAACAGCCCAGTTGCATGCGCGGCGATGACGGCGCAGAAGATGGCCAGTGCTATCCACGTGGTTCGACCGGACGCGGCGGTCGCTGGCGCCGTGACGGTCTTGTCGCCGTCCGTCCGTCCTGTTGGCCCGGTATCGGCACCGTTGATATCGACTCGGGCAACCGGAGCGCTTATCGCGTCTCGAGCTTGCCGCACGACTGTGTATCGGCATTACTTGACGCAGACTTGAGAATTGACTTCGGAAGTTGTCATTCACCGGTTACCGGGCGGGGGTGCGCCCTTCGCCAGGGTGCGTCGTGAGGTTGACAAGTGTGCCGAACAACAGCAGGCCGATCCAGAACAACGGATTGCCGAGTACGCGCAGTGTCCATTCGGTCCCGCCTGACCAGGCCTCGACGCTGCGTCCGACGAAGGCCATCGCGGCCACTGCGGCAGCGATCGATCCGACCAGAGTGCCGCACAACAGTGCACTGCGGACAACTACGGAGGCGTGCCGGCGAACGCCGGTCCTACCGGTCGACATGATCTGGACCAAGGCGACCGCCGTCGTGCCAAGGCCGAAGACGAGCACACACCGTGCGCCGAGACCGAGTCTGTTCCAGTCGCTCGGCGCTACAGAGGACTTGCCCCTCAGCCGCTCCCACGCCGCTCGGGACGTCCGGTCGAAGATCGAGAATCCGGCGAGCGCCGTAAATCCGGACACGAGTTGTTGCACGGAGGTGAGCGCGAAGCCGACGGCAGCGGCCATCGGTATGACGGCGACGCCGGAGTAGCCGCTGACGACGTTTGCCAAGATCCACGGGGTGATCGTCTCATTGCCGGGGCCCCACTCGTAGGCCAACCAGCCAACGACGGCGACGAGCGCGAACCGCCGCCGCCATGGTGCCGCACGGAAATCCGAGGAAAGCGCCGAACGGAACGATTCCGTCGTGACCGGCGCGTGCCGTAGGGTCGACGGATCGATCACGGAGGGTGGCACCTCGACCATTACAGACCCGGTCGCCGCCGGACCCAAGAGGCGAATGGCCCGAGCCGAGCAAGGCGCCAAAGGTTCAGTGATCAGCGGCGAGGTGTGGGTGATCGTCGGGGAACGCCGGAGAGTGCTGTTTGGCGGCGAGCGCCCGGGTGCCCAGTTCGGCCAGTTCGTCGGCACTGAGATCCGCTTTCATGCGCACGAACACGGATTCTTCCTCGAGAAGGAAGTGAGCCTTGACCTCGAGCAGTAGGGCACTGCCACGCTTTGTGAACGCGAAGCAGTCCGGGGCGAGGCTGCGCATCTCGGCGAGCAGCTCGTTGAGCTCCTCGTGCTCACCCATGCGATGGGCAAGGGTGTCGTTGTCGGCCGCCTCGAACTTGGCCCGGAACGCAGGGAACAGCACCTGTTGCTCGGCTGCCTCGTGCGCGGACAACTCCTCGACGATGCGCATGTACAGGCGACGGATCTCGGCGGGATCGTCCGAGGCGTCGAGCTGCTCGGCGAGGCCGTCGATCAATCGGTGATCGCGTTCGAGGAGCTCGATGACGTCGATCTGATAGGTCATCACAGGGTCCTTCCTTCCGCGCCACGGCGCACTGGTCACGTTCATCTTGTCGCTCCGAGCGTTCCGGCGACAGTGCCAAAAGTCCGTGCACAGAAAGGCCATCGGCCGAGGGCCCGCAGATCAGGGCCACAAGTCCTGGCACGACGTCCACCCGTGTCTTTACCATCCAGTTAGGTACGGCCATGTAGGAACGGCCAAGTAGATACCGTCAAGAAGGTACGTGGAGTGAGCCGATGAGCGATGAGCAAACCAGGAGCATGCAAGGGCACGTGGTGCTTTCCAACACGAGGCTCTCGGCCGATGTGCATCGACTGGTTGTGCACGCCCCGCGCGTCGCTGCCGTACGCCAACCCGGCCAGTTCGTCATCGTTCGACTCGGGCCTGGCGCCGAACGCATACCGCTCACGATTGCCGATAGCGATTCCGCGACCGGAACGATCGTGCTCGTCATCCAGGCGGTCGGCAAGAGCACGTCCGATCTCGTGGCGCTCGCTTCCGGTGATGAGATCCACGATGTGGTCGGTCCACTCGGCCGGCCGTCCGACCTGATCACCCAGGGCACGGCCGTCTGCGTGGCGGGCGGGGTCGGTGCCGCCGTGATGTACCCGATCGCCCGTCGCCTCGCCGAACTTGGCGCAGACGTGATCACGGTGCTCGGCGCTCGTACCAGCGAGAGCGTGCTGTTCGACGACGAGTTCGCCGCCTTCGCCGATCTCATCGTGTGCACGGACGACGGCAGCAGGGGCCGCGCTGGACTGGTCACCGACGCGCTCAGCGATGTCCTCGCCAAGCGTTCGGTCGATGTTGTGTACGCGGCCGGTCCGGTGCCGATGATGCGTGCAGTCGCCAACGTCACCCGACCGCTCGGTGTGCAGACGATTGTTTCGCTCAATCCGATCATGGTCGACGGCACAGGTATGTGCGGCGGATGCCGCGTCACCGTCGGCGGCACGATGCGTTTCGCGTGTGTGGACGGTCCCGAATTCGATGGCCACGGCGTCGACTTCGATGAGCTGTCGGACAGGCTCCGCACCTATGGCGACGCGGAGCAGATGGCCTCGAGTCACGTATGCCGGGGACCCGGGTGACGGCCGAGACTATGGACGGCGTGAGTGGGCAGCCACTCTCGAAGCGAGAGCGTCTGGCCATCGACCGACAGGAAATGCCTACCCGTGACCCTGACAAGCGATCAGGGACGTTCGACGAGGTCAACCTCGGGTTCACCGAACACCTCGCGCTCCTCGAAGCGCAGCGATGCCTGGCGTGCAAGCGGGCGACGTGCGTAGACGGATGCCCGGTCATGGTCGACATCCCTACGTTCGTCGCTCACATCGAGGCCGGCGATCTTGCTGCTGCGGCGCGGACGCTCTTCGGCGACAACGCTCTGCCGGCTGTGACCGGCCGGGTGTGCCCGCAGGAACACCAGTGCGAGGCCGAGTGTGTCCGGGGCCGCAAGGGGGCGCCTGTCGCCATCGGCCACCTCGAACGATTCGTCGCCGACTGGGCGGGAGGCCATCTCCACGAGGTGATGCCGTCGGTCGAGCCGACGGGGAAACATGTGGCCATCATCGGCGCCGGCCCCGGGGGCCTGACGGCGGCGGGCGAGTTGGCCCGGAGCGGGCACGAGGTGACGATCTACGAAGCCCTGCACCTCCCGGGAGGGGTGCTGTCGTACGGCATCCCGGAGTTCCGGTTGCCCAACGAGATCGTGGAGCACGAGGTGCATCGCCTCGAAGCACTTGGCGTCCACATCGAGTGCAACGTCGTGGTCGGCCGCACGTACACCCTCGACGAGTTGCGCGACCGTTTCGACGCGCTGTTCGTCTCTGTCGGCGCCGGGTTGCCGGTGTTCCTCGACGTCCCCGGTGAGGGGCTGAAGGGGGTCTACTCGGCCAACGAATACCTGACACGCGTCAACCTCATGCAGGCCTATGCCTTTCCCGATGCGGACACTCCTGTCCTCCACGGCGATCGGGTCCTGGTGATCGGAGGTGGCAACGTCGCGGTCGACGCGGTCCGCACTGCTCGCCGCCTCGGCGCCGGACGGGCGACGATCGTCTACCGACGCAACCGCCCCGACATGCCGGCGCGTGAGGAGGAGATCCACCACGCCGAGCAGGAAGGCGTCTCGTTCGAGTTTCAGGTCAGCCCCGTCGCCATCGAGGGTGACGCCGATCACTGGGTCACCGGATTGCGTTGTGTCGATACCGAACTGGGCGAGCCGGATGCGTCGGGCCGTCGAGCGCCGGTGGTCATCGAGGGATCGGAGCGGGTCATCCCGTGCGACACCGTCATCGTCGCCGTCGGCACCCGCGCCAACCCGCTCCTCACAGCGTCGTCTCCAGACCTTGCCCTGACGGATCGTGGGTACCTGGCGGCGGACGAGAACGGCATGACGAACTTGCCGGGTGTGTTTGCCGGCGGCGACATCGTTCGTGGATCTGCGACGGTGATCCTGGCGATGGGCGACGGCAAACGCATTGCCGGCACGATCGACACGTACCTCCGCGGAACCAGCGTCGCCGTCTCCGCCCGACGAGGCGTCGACTGAGCCCGGCAATCGGCCTCCATCGAAGGATGAGGTTGGCGGGGGTGGGCGGACCATAATGGGGGGATGGGTGACGGGCGAGGAACGGCAGTCATCGGTCGCCGTACCGAGCTGGATCTCTTGGATGGCGTGCTGCGCAATCTCGACCGTGGTTCAGGCGTCACGATCCGACTCCGCGGCGAGGCGGGCTTCGGCAAGACGACCCTGCTCGACTGGGTGAGCTCGCAGACACACGCCGCGGTCGTGCGACTCACCGGCTCGGAGTCCGATGCCGAGTTGGCCTATTCCGGGCTCGCCGCAATGCTGCAAGCCTTCCGCATGCTTCGTGTCGAGCTACCGAGCCCGCACGCTGATGTGCTGGCCGACGCGATCGGGTGCGGATCGACTCCCGGTCAGCTGGCGGTTGGCGGAGCAACCCTGGCGGCCATCGCCGCGGCCGGCGAGCACACACCATTGGTACTGCTGATCGACGACGCACAGTGGCTCGACGAACCCTCCGGTTTCGCGCTGGCCTTCGCTCTGAAGCGCCTTTGCGATGAGCCAGTGGTGGCAATCATCAGCGAGCGGGCCGGTGTGCCATCGCTGTTCGACAATGCCGGCTTCGAGACCATCGATCTCAAGGGTCTCGGTGTCGACGACGCGCTGGCCATCTTGGGTGCAGGCACCGATCGTGCCGTGGCCCAACGATGTGTCGACGCCGCGGAGGGCAGCCCGATGTCGTTGGTCGAACTCGCCCAACATCTCGACGACGACCAGCGCTCCGGACACTCGCCGTTGCCCGACGACCTGCCGGTCGGTAACAAGCTGATTCGTTCGTTCGTCGAGCGTGTCAATGCCCTGGAGCCGGGCGCCAAGCGTAGTTCGGCAATCGTGGCCGCCGCCCTCGACCCGAGCGCCGCCGACATCCACGCCGCAGTCGAGCGAGTTTCGGCCTGCAGCGCAGATCTCGCCGCAATCGAGGATGCTGGCATCATTCGAGTGTCAGCGGAACGAATCGAGCTGACCCATCCATTGATGCGAACGGCGATACGCGACGCGATCGGTCCAGCGGGGATGCGCGACGCACATGCGACCCTGGCCGAAGTCGTCGGCGACGCCGACAAGCACGCGTGGCACCTCGCTGCGGCCACGATCGGACCCGACGACGAGGTCGCCGAAGCTCTCGAAAAGGTCGCGATCGTTGCCGATCGTCGTGGAGCATGGGCCGCTGCGGCGGCCACGTGGGAGCGCGCCGCGGCGCTGTCGACCGAGATCCCCCAGCGTCATCGTCGGCTGTTGGCTGCCGGAACATCGCGGTGGCACGCTTCCGACCCTTACGCGGCGATCGCTGTGCTCGACGAGGTCGTGTCGAAATGCGACGATCCACTGGTTCGCTGTGACGCGATCGGCATTCGGTCCGAGGCGATCGCCTGGATGATCGATGAAGAGCGTGGCGTCAACGAGCTCGCCGCCGAGGCCGAGCGGATCTCTGCCATTGATCCGTCGCGTTCCGTCGGGCTGTACATCCGCGCCGCGCTGCACAGCGGCCTGTCAGGCAGTCCGACCGCCTGTCACCGGCTTGCCCAGTCCGCCGTCGACATCGCCGAGCCGTTGGGAATTCCGATGATCGTCGCCGCCAGAGCGGTGCGGGCCATGTCGTCGCAGCGTCTCGGTGACCGCGAGGCCGCCGAGGCCGACTTCAACTCGGCGAGCATTCTCGCCGCGCTCCCGATCGAGATGCTCGACGCCCAGGTACTACCGATCCTCCAGGCAATCGCCCTCGCCCGACTGACGCAGGAACGCTGGGCCGAGGCCAACCAGATGCTCGACCTCTCGATGGCCGCGGCCCGCCATCACGGCCTGGCGTCGGTCCTCGGTTTCAGCAGTGCCCTGCAGGGTGAGCTGTATCTCCGCAGCGGGCGGTTCGCCGACGCCGTACTTTCGTCCGTGCTCGACGTCGATCTCAACGACACACCTGATCTGCCTACGGCGTCGTTCGGACAGGCAGTGCTGTCTCGAGTCGAAGCGGTGCTGGGTCGAACAATCGAAGCTCGCATGCACGCCGAAGGTGCCATTGCTCGAGCCCGACGAGTGGGGATGACGGTGCTCGAGACGTGGGGGCTCTCCGCGCTCGGTCACATCGCCCTCACGACGGGCAGCTATGTGGAGGCCGCCGAACATCTGCGCCGCGTCCACCGCCTGCACGCCGGCGTGCTCGACGCCGGCGATCTCTGGTATCAGGGGGATCTTCTCGAGGCGTTGCTTGCGATCGGCGCTGTCGACGAGGCGGCAGCCGTCGTTGCGGATGTCACCCAGAAAGCTCAACACAGCAGGTCGAAATGGGGGGCGGCCATCGCCAGACGCGGGCAGGGAATGCTCGACAGCAATCCGTCAGATCTTCGTGAATCGGCTGAGCAACTCGCTGCCCTCGGTGCGTCCTTCGAACAAGCCAGGAGCCTGCTTCTGCTCGGCGAGCGACATGGAGATCACGAGGCGTCGCGGGCCGCACTGCGGCTCTTCGAGCGATCGGGCGCCGAACCGTGGGCGGCCCAAGCGCGCCGCATCGCCGGGCCGGTGGCACCGACCAGTTCGTCTCTGGCGTCACAGTTGACCAACGACGAGTTGCGGGTCGCCGTGTCGGTTGCCCGCGGTCGCACCGATCGGCAGGTCGCCGACGAGTTGTACCTCAGTCCGAAGACCGTCGACGCGCTCTTGCACGCGATCCTGCCCAAGCTCGGTGTGAGCGATCGTGACGAGCTGACGATGCTCGTCGCCCGAGACATCGCCCAAACCCCCACCTGACCAACGCTCCGCTGCGATGAGAGATGAGCCGCGGGGGCGGCACACTCCTCATCGCAGGAGGTCGGTCAGGCGGGTCAGGCCGTCGAACACGTCCGTGAACCGAGTGGTCAACGGCGAGCAGCCGACACGGATGATGTCGGGGTCGCGGTAGTCGGTGATCACCCCGCCATCCGCGAGGTCGGCGACCAGACGCTTGGCGCTCGGATGGTGGACGGCGATGTGGCCACCGTGGCAAGCAGGGTCGCGAGGCGTTGATGAGCGCAGGCCGAGCTCATCACACAACTCCAGCCCGAAGCCGGTGAGGGCGCGCGACTTGGCCGCGATCGCCTCGATCCCGGCCTCGACGCTCACAGCAATGCCCTCGTCCGCGGCAGCGAGGGCCAGGATCGATGGTGTGCCGAGCAACACTCGGCGGATATCGGTGTGCGGCACGAACGGTGACCCCATGTCGAACTGATCGGTCTGGGCGAACCAACCCCAGATCGGTAGCGGCAGGGTCGACTGCAGACCGGCGGAGACGTAGCTGAACGCCGGCGATCCCGGCCCGCCGTTGAGGTACTTGTAGGTGCACCCGACGGCCATCTGCACCCCGGCGGCACCGAGGTCGATTGCCAGCACACCAGCGGCGTGGGAGAGATCCCACAACGCCATCGCGCCGGCAGCTCCCGCCCGGGCCGATTCGCCAGCGACGTCGGCGAGCTCGGCCGTGCGGTAGTCGACGACCGATCGCACCATCACGGCGACATCATCGAGGTGATCAAAGCCGTCGCGGACGTCCAGTCCACGGGTGTGGGCGATACCTGCGACCACGTACCTATCCGTCGGGAACTCGGTAGCGCTGATGGCGATCACGCGACGGTCGGGTCGCAGCGCGGCAAGCGGCATCGACGAGTTGGTAGAGGTTGACCGTCGTTGAGTCGTGAACGGCTACCTCGCCCGGTGCGGCGCCAATGAGCGGTGCCAGGCGGTCGCCCACTCGCTGAGGTAGGTCGAGCCATTGGCTCCAGGAGCCGATCAAACCCGATGCCCACTCGTCGCGGACAACTCGTTCGAGCCGGGCGAGGGCCCGTAGCGGTGTCATCCCCAGCGAGTTGCCATCGAGATAGACGACTTCAGGATCGGCGATCACGAACTCGTCGCGCCACGCCGACAACGGGTCGGCCTGATCGAGCACAACGGCGTCGTGACGGCTTGGCATGGGTATCAGTCGATCAAACCGATGAAGCTGGAATGGCGGACGTACCCCTCGTTGGTGAATTCGGCGATCTCGACGGCGGCCCGCAGGTCGGGGCGAACCCAAATGGCGTCACGCGAGTACTCACGAGGCGGCGGCGAGATGAACGGGCAGATCTCGCTGCGGCGACTGCTCAGCATGCTCGCCAGATCGTTCAGCGTTCGCTGCTTGAACCCAGTGCCAACCCCACCGGCGAAGCGCAATCCATCGGGGTCGGCCACGCCGACCAGTAATGCCCCGAACGTGCCCACCCGATTGCCGGCGCCCGGCGTGTATCCACCGATGACCACCTCGACGGTATGTCTGTTCTTCACTTTGCGCCAGTTCGGTGTGCGCTTGCCCGGCACGTACACGCTGCCGAGGCGTTTGGCCATCACGCCCTCCAGGCCGCGCTCGATCGTCGCCGTCACCAACGCTGCACCATCGCCGATCCGGTGCGCCGGCACCATCCAGTTGGTACCTGCTTCCAGCAGCCCGCCAACCAGCTCGCGGCGTCCTTCGTACGGAAGGGCGGTGGTGTCGTGGCCGTTCACCGACAACACGTCGAAGGCATAGAAGGCAACCTGCGTGGCGTGCCGTTGCATCAGCTCGAAGCTCGGTCGGCCGTCGCCGTCGAGCACCACGAGCTCACCGTCGATGATCGCCGAGTCGGCATTGACGGAATGGGCGAATTCTCCGAGTTCCGGATACTTGGCGGTGACATCGAGCAGGTGGCTGCTCTGCCACCGAGTTCGATTGCCGTCGACGAAGGCCAAGGTGCGGTAGCCATCCCACTTGATCTCGTAGGCCCAGGACCCGTCGTCGTGCGGCAGCGTGCCGATGGAAGCCTTCATCGGCGGGACCGGAAAGCGCAGCGTCATCGGCGCGGCATCCTGCTGGAGATCACCGCGGCCGCCTCGAGCCGGTCGAGTTCAGCGTCACCGAGCTCGAGCAGTTCGGTGAGGACGGCACGGTTGTCCTCACCGCGATACCTCGGCTCGCCGCGGACATCGACATCGCTGCTGGCGAAGTGCCACGGCGAATTGGGGAGGCGCAATGTTCCACCACCTCGGTCGCTCACCTCGACGACCACGCCGCGATCGTGCGCCCATTCCGTCTCACACACATCGCGGAGTGATCGCAGGGTTCCGGTAGCGAGTCGATGTTCGCCCATGGCGGCTTCGATCGCCTGTGGTGTCGGGATCGTGGCAGCCCAGTCGGCGAGGATCTGCGACAGCTCGCCAAAATGTGCCAGGCGTAGCGGAACATCGGCGAACCGCGGATCGCTCGCAAGCTCGGGGCGACCGATCGCGGCCACGAACAGGTCGAAAACTCCGCGTTCGGCCGGGTGACCGCTGATCACCACGCTCTCTCCGTTGGCCGCGGTGAGCACGGGGTAGCCGTCGGGTCCGAAGCTGCGGATCCACTCCGGCGGAACAGCCCCGTCCCACAGTTGGTCGTGAGCATGTTCGTTGACGTAGAGCATCGTCTCGGCCATCGAGACCTCGATGCGATCGCCCCGTCCAGTCCGCCCGCGGTTGAACAGGGCCGCAAGCACTGCCGAAGCGGCCTCGAGCGCCGTGTACACGTCTGCGTGGCTGAAGGGGTCGTTGGCGTAACTGCCGCCACGAACGTCACCCTGCGCCTTCGTGATCCCCGTCTCCGCACCTACCACCGGGGCGTAGGCGCGCCGGGACGCCCACGGCCCCGTCGAGCCGTAGCCGTTGATCGAGGCGTAGACGATGCCGGGGTTGCGGGCGACAACCACCTCGTAGCCGAGACCGATGCGATCCATCACACCGGGACGGAAGTTCTCGATGAGCACGTCGCAGCGATCGGCGAGGCGCAACAACAACTCCACCGCTTCGGGCTTGTCGACATCGAGGCTGAGGTTTCGCTTGCCCACATTCTGCTGGACGAAGTACGTCGCCAGGCCGTTGACGTGTGGGTTGGTCGATCGGGTGACGTCACCGTCGGGTGGCTCGACCTTGATCACATCGGCGCCCAGATCGCACAACATGCGTGTCGCGTGCGGCCCGCTGAGCACCCGGGTGAAGTCGAGCACACGGATGCCGTCGAGTGGCCGGTGCGTCATGCGGCCAGGGTAATTGTCGCGATCACTAGCCTCGCATCGTGCACAACGATCTCGAGCTCGTCGATGCTCGCATCCGGCGCGAGCTTCACGAGCGGGTCCTCCCCGCGGTGTACAGCAATTCGATCCCCCTGACTGTCGCAGCCTGGGACGTGCCCGGCGAGCCGGTGTCGGTCGATGAGGCGATGTCCGCCGACTACCGGCCGTTCGAGATCGGTGCTCATTGGAGCCGGCCGTGGGGCACGACCTGGTTTCGTTTCACGGTAGACGTGCCGGAGGCACTTGCCGGCCCGCAGCTCGAAGCCGTGATCGACCTCGGCTTTCACCCCGACTCCGCCGGCTTCCAATCGGAGGGTCTGGTGTGGATGGACGGGGAGCCGGTTCAAGGGATCCACCCACGCCGGACCGGGCTTCCGCTGCCGCAGATCGGCCCGGGGCCGTTCACGTTCTTCGTCGAAGCCGCGTCCAATCCGGCGTTCCCGGGATTCCGGCCGTCACTCCTCGGTTCACTCGCCTCTGCCGGCGAGTCGCCGTTGTATCGCTTGAGGCATGCGTCGCTTGGCACACGTGATGACACCGTGCTCCACCTGCTGCTCGACGTCGACGTAATGCTCGGGCTGGCCAGTTCGCTCCCTGCCGACGATGCCCGGGGTATTCGCGTGATGCGTCAACTCGAGGCGGCAGTCAATGCGCTCGACCTCGACGACGTCGCCGCCACCGCGGACGCCGCCCGACGAGTACTGCAACCGCCGCTCGCCCTGAAGGCCAGGTCCGGTTCGCATCACGTCGTTGCCGTCGGACACGCACACATCGACTCGGCCTGGCTGTGGCCGATCCGCGAGACGCAACGAAAGTGTGCACGCACGTTCGCTTCGGCGATCAGGCTGATGAACGACTACCCCGACTACCACTTCACCTGTTCGCAGGCTGCGCAGTACGAGTGGATCGAGCGCAAGTACCCGACGTTGTTCGACCAGATCCGACAGAAGGTCGCCGCCGGCCAGTGGCACCCGGTGGGCGGTATGTGGGTCGAGCCCGACATGAATCTGCCGAGCGGGGAGAGCATCGTGCGGCAACTGGTGTTCGGGCAGCGCTACTTCGAATCGAGGTTCGGGATGCGCAGTTCGGTGGTGTGGATCCCCGACGTGTTCGGCTATCCGGCAACGTTGCCGCAGATCTTCCAACAAGCCGGCTGCTCGCGATTCATCACCCAGAAGCTGAGCTGGAACAAGCAGAACGTCTTTCCGCATTCGACATTCTGGTGGGAGGGTCCGGACGGTTCTCGCGTGCTCGCCCACTTCCCGCCGGTCGACACCTATAACGCGGAGGTCACAGTCGCCGAAATTCGTCACGCCGAGGGGAACTTCAAGGAGCACGGTTGGAGCACCTGGTCGCTCATGCCGTTCGGTCATGGCAATGGTGGTGGCGGACCAACCCGGGAGATGATGGAGCGGGCCAGACGCATGGCCGACCTCGATGGTGTGTCGCAGATTGCCGTTGGCACTCCGGATGAGTTCTTCCGTCATGTCGAAGCAGAGGCCGCTTCCGGTGCACCGGTGCCGGTGTGGTCGGGCGAGCTCTACTTCGAGACTCACCGCGGCACGTTGACGTCGCAGTCTGCGACCAAGGTCGGCAACCGCCGCTGCGAGCGGCTGCTTCGTGAAGCTGAACTGTGGTGGGTGGCCGCCGGCGGTGTCCCTCAGGAGGTCGCAGCGGAGATCGACGAGCTGTGGAAGGAGGTGCTGCTGCAACAGTTCCACGACATCATTCCCGGCTCGTCCATTGCCTGGGTGGCCGCCGATGCCGAGGCAGCTCATGGGCACGTCGCCCACCGTTTGGAGGCGATCATCGCCCAGGCAGTCACGATCGCGGCGCCCCCAGACCTGTCGGTGGCCAATGCCGCGACCCACGCCCGCCGCGAGGTGATCATGGTCGACAACACGCCGACGATGATCGAGGTGCCAGGTTCGGCAATCGCGGTCGTCGAGACAGCACGGGCAGTCACCGACCGGGTTGTGGTCACCGAGCACTCGATGAACAACGGCTTGATCGCAATCTGCTGGAACCTCGACGGCGAGATCAATTCGATCATCGACGTGTCGCGCGGCCGGCAGTTGCTGCCCGCCGGCAGGCGGATCACACTCGAACTGGCCCCGGACCATCCGGTCGAGTACGACGCCTGGGACCTCGAATCGTGGACACGGTCGTTGGGTTCGCCGATCACGACGGCGCAGTCGGTCGAAGTGAGCGCTGCGCATCCGCTGATGGCCGAGCTCGTCGTCCGCCGACAGTTCGGCCAGTCCGTTGTGACCCAGAGGTACACGCTGCGCGCCGGATCGGCCAGGCTCGACATGACGTTCGAGATCGAATGGAACGAGCACGAGAAGCTGTTGTCGTTGATGGTGCCGCTCGACGTACGCGTCAGCGAGGCCATCTGCGACGTGCAGTTCGGTCAGGTTAAACGTCCAACCCATGCCAGCACCTCGTGGGATGCTGCCAAGTTCGAGGTGTGCGCCCATCGGTACGTCGACCTCACCGAGCCGTCATTCGGTGTCGCCGTGCTCAACAACGGGCGATACGGGCATGGCGTCCAGGAGGGTGGAGTCCGCGTGTCCCTACTGCGGGCAGCCAAGTATCCGGACCCTGACGCCGATCACGGCCGGCATTCGGTGACCGTCAGTGTGCTACCCCACGGCCCCGGTCAGTACGACGTGTTGCACGAGGCCGAAGCGTTGAACCTGCCACTTCGGATCGTTTCCGGTCGGGCAGCGACGCCGCCTCCACCGGTGGTTTCCATCGACCACCGCGGCGTGCAGATCAGCACCGTGAAGCACGCCGACGACGGGTCCGGCGATCTGATAGTTCGCCTCTACGAGGCCTGTGGTGACCGGGCCACACTGACCGTGCGCACTCCGCAGCGGATCCGTGCTGCGTTGCGATGCAATCTGCTGGAGGAGCCGAGCGGTGGGATCGAGTGCAGCGACGGGATCGCATCGATCACGTTGCAGCCGTTCGAACTGCTCACTCTGCGGTTGACGTAGACACGCCGCGATTCACAGACCGAGGTGATTGAGCGCCATGGCCGCGTACATGGCCGTCCCGGTGGCCATCGCTGCTTCGTCGAACATCACTCGGTTCGAGTGATTCGGTGCGGCTGTGGCCAGGCTGCGGTCGGGGTGTATTCCACCGAGGAACACCATCGCCCCAGGTACCTCCTGCAGCACGTAGCTGAAGTCCTCGGCCCCCATGATCGGATGGGGTAGCCGAACGGTCTTGTCGGCACCCACGAGCCCTTTGGCCAGATCGAGGACGACGTTGGCCTGCGCCTTGTCGTTGACGGTGAGCGGGTAGCCGTCGACCACCTCGACGATCACCGCCGCATCGTGCGCCGCACCGATCCCCTCCGCAACCCGGCGAATGCCGTCGTGCACCTTGCGCCGAGTGCGCTCACTGACCGCCCGGATCGTTCCTTCGATCTCAGCAGTCTCGGGAATGATGTTGTTCACGGTGCCCGCTGAAATCCTGCCGACAGTGATGACGGCCGGGTCGAAGACGTCGATCCGACGTGTGATCATCGTCTGCAACGCCTGGACGATCTCGCAGGCGATCGGGATGGGATCGAGGGCGCGATGCGGCTCGCTGGCATGCCCACCCCGACCTTTCACCGTGATGAACAGCGTGTCGGCAGCGGCCATGATCGAACCTCCGCGACAACTCAGCCAACCTGTCGGCAGGGCCGAGGTGATGTGCAGAGCGAACGCGCCGGTGACCGGTGACTCGGAGCCGTCCGGGCGCTCCGGGAGGTCGAGCAAACCCTCCTCGAGCATGAACCTTGCGCCGTGATCTCCTTCCTCGCCGGGCTGGAACATGAACAGCACACGCCCGGCGATGTCGGCACGCTGCGCGCTCAGCAGCTTGGCCGCGCCCACGAGCATCGAAGTGTGTGTGTCGTGGCCACAGGCATGCATGCAGCCTTCGCGGTGCGAGGCGAAGTCCAGTCCGGTGTCTTCGGTGAGCGGTAGGGCATCCATGTCGCCACGTAACAGAACCGTGGGTCCCGGCTTGCCTCCGTCGAGCAGGGCGGCGATCCCGCTGGTGGTCTCGTGCAACGTCACGTCGAGGGGCAGGCCGTCCAATGCCTCCAGCACGGTCTCGCGCGTGATCGGTAGGTCGTTGCCGATCTCGGGCCACTGGTGCAGGGTGCGGCGCAGAGACACCATGCCGTCCAGCAGGTCGCGCGCTTCGTCGTGCAACGTGTCGAGGTCCATGGACGAATGGTAGACCTGCATCGATGACCGTTGAGCTGGTCGACCCTCCCCCACATCGAAACTTTGTCTCTGTCAACACGCTCAGCGTGTTGAGAGCAACAAAGTTCGGAGGCGTTTCCGCGTTCGGGGCGGTGACTGTTCCTCTCTGTGGTGAGCAGCCAGCTCACGAGGAGGAGACAGCAGATGAGCATGTACGGGGCCAATCCCGAGCAGTTGAGCGGTCTAGGACGCTCGATGAAGCAACAGAAGACGGCGATCGATGGGGTGATCGGCGCTGTCAGCTCGGCGCTGGCCGGCACGGTGTGGGAGGGCCCGGCGCGACAGCAGTTCGAGAGCGACTGGAACACCACGTTCAAGAACGCCCTCAACAGACTCAACGAAGCGTTCGAGGTTGCGGGCAGCGATTGCATCAATCGCAGCTCCGACTTGCAGCGGGTCATGGGCGCCCGCTGACGACCACGACGCGCCGGCTCGGCCTCCCTACCCGTCCCCGAGCCGGCGTAGCTGCATAGCTGGCTACAGTGCAATGGCGTGCTGCTGCTGGAGTTCACCATCGAACCGTTCGTCGAAGGCCATCCCGGCCCCCATGTCACTTCTGCGATCGAGGCAGCCAAGGAGTTCGGCTACGAGATCGACTTCGGGCCGTTCGGTTCTAGTTGCCGCGTTCCGGCAGGGCACGCCGGCGAGGTCGCCCGGGCGGTGCTCGATGCTGCGTTTGCCCATGGCGCTACCCACGTCAGCATGCACGCCGAACGCCTGCCGGAGACCTCATGAGTGGCCTTCCTCGCCACCCGTTCGTGTTGGCGGTGAAACCAGTTGTCGAGGCGCTCGGTGCAACGCTGGTCCCCGCCGACGAGCGCGAGCCCGGCGACATGCCGCTGCGCTGGGAGGGCTCGATCATCGCTGCAGTGCGCATGGCGCCGCTGCACGGGGCCCTCGATCGGTTGATCGACTCCGTGGAGCGTGAATTCGGGGCTCCGCTGCCATCGTTGACCCGTGAGGACAAGCAACGAGCCATTCGTCTGCTCGACGAACGGGGCGCGTTCACCCTCCGTCGCGCAGTCGAAGACGTCGCCGACGCGATGGGCGTCAGCCGGATCACCGTGTACAACTACCTCAACGCTCTGCACCGATGAGCGACCCGATCATCGTGGTCGAGTCCGACCCGCGGTGGACCGAGTCATTTGCGACGATCAGGCGAGAGTTGCAGGCGTCGCTCGCCGGTGTACCCGTCGTCGCGATCGAGCACATCGGCTCGACCTCAGTTCCAGGCCTGGCCGCAAAGCCCATCATCGATGTCGACATCGTCGTGTGCCGACCGTCGGTACGAAGCGCGATCGATGCTCTCGAGGCGAGCGGCTACGAGTCGCTGGGCGACCTGGGTGTACCTGACCGGATCGCGTTCCGTGCACCGCACGATGCGACTCGCCGGAACGTCTACGTCACGATCGAAGGCTGTCTGTCACTGCGCAATCACCTCGGTTTGCCGCGATGTGTTGCGCGGCGACCCGCAACTTCGAGATGAGTACTCGGCGATCAAACGTCAGCTCGCTGCGGAGACCGACGACATCGACGTCTACGTCGCAGGGAAGTCCGACATCATCCGCCGTATTCTCGAGCGGGCGGGGCTGGCCCCTGGTGAGCTCGACGAGATCGAAGGGATAAACCGAGGATGAGCGCGTTCGACGTGATCGGCTTCGATGCCGACGACACCTTGTGGCACAGCGAGGATGGGTTCCGCGCCAACGAGGAGCGGTTCGTCGAGTTGATCGCGCCATACGCCCCGCAGGGCGTCGATGCCAAGGCGGCACTGACGGCCACGGAACGCAAGAACCTGGCGGCGTTCGGGTACGGGGTCAAATCGTTCGGCCTGTCGATGGTCGAGGCCGCCGTGACCATCAGCGGCGGCCGGGTTCCCTCGAGGATCGTCGCCGAGATGGTCGAGATGGTCAGAGCGCAGCTCGAGGATCCCGTGCGTCTGCTCGACCATGTTCCGGAGGTCCTGGCTGAGGTCGGCACGAACCGCCGGTTGATCCTGATCACCAAAGGTGACCTCATCCACCAGACACACAAGGTCACCACGAGCGGGTTGGCCCACCACTTCGAACACGTCGAGATCGTGCTCGAGAAGGATCCCGAGACCTATGCCGCTGTGCTGTCGCGGCTCGGCATCGACCCATCGCGGTTCTGCATGGTCGGCAACAGCGTGCGCAGCGACATCTTGCCCGTCTTGGCACTCGGTGGGCACGGGGTGCACGTCCCGTACCCGATCCTGTGGGATCTCGAACATGTCGATCACGACGAGCACTTCGTCGAGCTCACCTCGCTGGCCGACCTTCCAGCCTGGCTCGCCAGCCCGGAGCTAGAGGCGGCGCAGCGACACTTCGGTGACGCGGTGGTCGGGGCCCTTGCGCAGCATCAGCGCGGCTCGTGACTTGGTCGGGGCAATGTTCTCGCGCAGGTTCTTGCCGTTGATCTCGCGCCAGATGAACTTGGCCATCTCGACCGCCTCGTCGTTCGACAGATGCGGCGTAGTGACGGAAGAAGCTGTCGGGGTTCTGGAAGACCGTGTCACGCAGCTTCATGAAGCGACGCACGTACCACTCCTCGATGTGCGCTTCGTCGGCGTCGATGTAGATGCTGAAGTCGAAGTAGTCGCTGACGAACTCGGTCGCACTGTCGGCCGGCCGCCCGACCTGCAGGACGTTGAGGCCTTCGATGATGACGATGTCGGGCTGGCTGACGTCGATCGTCGCACCGTCGACGATGTCGTAGACGATGTGGCTGTAGACCGGGGCGTGGGCGGTTGCCGTGCCGCTCTTCAGCTCGCGGAGGAACTGCAGCAATCGGCGGGTGTCGTAGCTCTCGGGGAAGCCCTTTCGGTTCATCAGCCCACGCTCGTCGAGCACCTTGTTCGGGTACAGGAACCCGTCGGTGGTGACCAGATCGACCTTGGGATGGTCGGGCCACCGGGCCAGGAGCGCCTGCAGGATGCGGGCGAAGGTGCTCTTGCCCACCGCCACGCTGCCGGCGATCCCGATGATGTACGGCACCTTTGGCGACGACGTGCCCAGGAACTCGCCGGAGACCTTGTGCAGCGTTCTGAGTGGCCGACACATACAGGTTCAACAACCGAGTCAGTGGCAGGTAGACGGCAGCGACCTCGTCGAGTTCGATGCTCTCGTTGATGCCGCGCAAGCGAATCGAGATCCTGTTCGTTCAACGTCAGTGGGGTCGTCTCGCGCAGCTCGGCCCACTCATCGCGGCCAAACGTGAGGTAGCGGCCTGGCGCGTCGGTCACGGGTTGGCACCCTACGCTCGGGTGATGCCGGTGTCACAACGAAAGCTTCTCGGAGCCTGGTACACACCGCCGGAACTGGTCGACGCGATCGTCACCGAGGTGCGGCGCGACTTCGCACCGCATGACGTGCTGGATCCCGCGTGTGGCGACGGCCGCTTCCTGGACCCGTTCGCCGGCACGGCAAAGGTCACCGGGATCGACATCGATCCGACGACAGCGTGGACAGTTGGTGATTCGTTGACACTCGATTGGGGTGACCGCCGGTTCGATGCCGTTGTCGGTAATCCGCCGTTCCTCAACCAGTTGTCGACTTCGACGTCGCGGGGCGGGCGTTCGAGGTTCGGCGGCGGGCCGTACGCCGACACCGCCGCCGAGTTCCTCGCCTTGGCGATCCGACTGGCTCGCCCTGGCGGCCGAGTCGGATTGGTGCTGCCGCTCTCGTTGTTGTCGACTCGAGACGTCGCCGGCATTCGTGAAGATGTTTCGAGGTGTGCCGCGTTGCGGTGGATGTGGTGGTCAACGACGCTGATGTTCGATGCCAACGTGCGGGTGTGGGCCGGGGTGTGGGAGATCGGTGGCGATCAGGGCGAGGTGCGACGCGCTTTCGGCCCGGCGTTCGAGCCCAAGCAGCCGATTCCGATGCCTGCCCATTGGGCAGGTCTCATCGCCGATACGGTCGCAGCGACCAACAACGGGCCGACGCTCGGCGACATCGCCACCTTCACCGCCGACTTTCGAGATCAGTACTACGGCCTGATCGGAGCCGTCGCCGACTCGGCTGATGGCCCGCCGCTGATCACCAGCGGACTGATCGAACCGAACGAATGCTTGTGGGGTCGTCGACGGGTTCGCTTCGCCAAACAACTGTTCACGGCACCGCGTGTCGACTTGTCGAGGCTCTCACAGCCGTTGCAGCGGTGGGCGAGTCAACGGCTGGTACCGAAGATCCTGATCGCCAATCAGACCAGTCGGATCGAAGCGGTCATCGACCGGAACGGTTCGTGGTTGCCGAGTGTGCCGGTGATCACCTGCGTCTCCGAACGACTCGACGAGGTTGCGGCCGTACTGCACTCCGACGCGGCAACCGAGTGGGTGCGCTATCACGCCGCGGGCAGTGGCCTGAGCGCGACGACGGTTCGCCTCACGGCACGATTGCTGGCTTCGATCCCGCTGCCCGAAGCCATGGTCGCGACTCCCAACGACGCCAGTTGACGATGGCGCGCATCGTCATCCACGACAGTTGTGCTCCCCACAGCCCGGCGAGGCCGAGACGCGGGTACAGCAGCGTGGCGATCACCAGCGGCGCGAAGGCGATCAGGTTGATCACCGCCTGGCGAGCCAGCCACCGTTCGTCGTGCGCGCCGATCAAGGCGCCGTCGTAGGCGAAGGCGACCGCACCGGGGAACTGCATCACGGCCAGGATCAGCAGGCCGGCGGTGAGCCGTTCGATCACGGCCGGGTCATTGCTGAACACTTGCGGTAGTACCGGGCTGAGCGCGACGAGCACGAGGGCCAGCACCGTGGCGCACCACAACGACAGGCGGTTGCTGGCGCGACCGATGAACAGGGCCTGATTCGTATCGTCGGCGCCGAGCGCGCCCGCAACGAGCGACTGCGCTGGAATCGCCAACGCATCGAGCATGAGTGCAAGAAACATGAACAGCTGGGTCAGCACCTGGTGCGCTGCGAGCGTCGGCGTGTCGACCCTGGCAGCGACGGCGGTCGCGGTGTTCCACACCGCGAACATCGCCAGCGAACGAACCGCGAAGTGCATGCCGCTGCGCAGTAGCTTCTGCATCCGCTGTGGCGAAGGTCGGCCGCCACTTCGGTGCGGCCGAAGCACCCGCATGAACATCGCCGCGGCGCCGATCTGCACGAACACGGTGCTCCATGCCGACCCGGCGACACCGAGGTCGAGCCAGTAGACGGCGACGATCTCCAAGATCACGTTGACGACATTGGCGATCAGCACGATCTGCAACGGCTTGCGCAGATTGTTGACCCCACGCATCACGCCGTGCCCGACATAGGTGATCAGAACGAAGGGCAGACCGATGCAACTGATGCGCAGGTAGGTGACGGCGAATTCGAGCACGTCGCCGCGCCCGCCGAGCAACCAGGCCAACGGCTGGGCCGCGACCGCGACGATGATGCCCATCGGCACCCCGATCATCACCGCCAACCGAAGCGCACCGGTGGCGACGTCGCGGGCCTCGGCCGAGCGCCCGGCGCCATGGGCGAAGGCGACGTCGGGTGTGACGCCGTATTCCAGCGATGCAGTCAAGGAGATGACCGTCAGCAGGATCGTCGAGGCGATGGCGAGCCCGCCGAGCTGCGGTGTGCCGAGCCGGCCGACGATCGCCGTGTCGACCAGGACGTACATCGGCTCGATGGCCAGTGTGCCGAGCGCGGGGATCGCCAGAGCGATGATCCGCCGATCGAGTTCGCGGCGGGGATTGACCGCCCGGTTCGCGAGCTTCACCCGCTCAACGGTGCCAGGGCGCCGATGGCGACACGGCACCGGGCGCGGTGAGCACATCGAATCCGTCGTCGGTGACGAGGATCGTGTGTTCGTACTGAGCGGTGCGGCGTCCGTCGGAGGTCACTGCGGTCCAGTTGTCGTCGAAGACCATCTTGTGTTGCCACGATCCCATGGTGATCATCGGCTCGATGGTGAAGGTCATGCCTGGTCGCATGATCGTGCTGGCCCGCTCGTCGTAGTAGTGCAGCACCTGGATATCGGTGTGGAACTGTTCGCCGATGCCATGACCGATGAACGCCTTGACCACGCCGTACCGGTACTTCTTGGCGTGTGACTCGATGGCTTTGCCGATGTCACTGATGGGGCGGCCCGGCCGCACGGCTTCGATGCCGTGCCACATGCACTCCTCGGTGACCCTCACCAACTGTTGACTGGCGGGGTCGACCGCGCCGACGAAGAAGGTGGCGTTGGTGTCGCCGTGCACACCTCCGACGTAGGTGGTGACGTCGATGTTGACGATGTCGCCGTTCTGGAGGGCCCGAGAGTCGGGGATGCCGTGGCAGATGACCTCGTTGACGCTGGTGCAAACGCTCTTCGGGAAGTGGTTGTAGTTGAGTGGGCTCGGGTAGGAGTTGCGTTCGATGCAGAGGTCGTGAACGTACGCGTCGATCGCATCGGTGGTGACGCCCGGCACGACCATCTCGCCGGCCAGCCGCAACACTTCGGCAGCGACGATTCCGGCGTGGCGCATGCGTTCGATGATCTCGGGGGACTTGACCCGCGACTCGGCCCATCTCACCGGAACCCCCGTCTCGGCGTACGGCGGCCGAACAATGTGATCGGGAACGACACGCGTCGGACTGACGTCGCCTTGCAGGACCCGGCCTTCCAGCGGTTTGTGGCAGCGCTTGTACTTGCGCCCACTTCCGCACCAGCACGGATCGTTGGCCTGAGGCAACGTGGCCGGTGGTTGGACCGTCTGCAGCATCGCGTCAAGTCTACCTGAGCTCGCTCCCGAGGTTCCCGGCGTGCGAAACAGGTCGGCGAACGGCGGCAACCGTGGAATAGCGTGGCGGCCGCAATGGGATCGATCCAGGTGAGCCACGTCGGATGGCGGCGTCCGGGTGGCGCCGAGCTGCTGCGCGACGTCAGCTTCGTCGTCGGCAACGGCGATCGGGTAGCGCTCGTCGGTGCCAACGGTGTGGGGAAGAGCACGCTGCTGCGCCTCATCGCCGGGGAGGTAACCGCAACGGCCGGGACCATCTCGATCGACGGCAGGCTCGGTGTGATGCGTCAGCTGGTCGGCGACACCGAGCAGACCGTGCGCGACCTCCTGGTGTCGGTGGCCCCGCAGCGTCTGCAAGAGGCGGCGGCGCGGCTCGCGGGTGCTGAGTCGACCGCGGCCGGCGAGCCGATGCGCTACGCCACGGCGCTCGCCGAGTGGGGCGATGCCGGCGGGTACGACGCCGAAGTCTTCTGGGATGCGTGCTGCACCAAAGCCGTGGGCGAACCGTATTCCGAGTTGGAGCAGCGGTTGCTGCGTACCTTCAGTGGCGGCGAGCAGAAACGGCTCGTTCTCGAGGCCCTGCTACGCAGCGACTACGACGTGCTGCTGCTCGACGAGCCCGACAACTTCCTCGATGTTCCGGGCAAGCGGTGGCTCGAGGCAGAGCTGCGTGCCAGCCGCAAGACGATGCTGTTCGTCAGTCACGACCGCGAGCTGTTGGCGGCGACGGCCACGAAGATCGTGACGGTGGAAGCCAGTGGGGCTTGGACCCACGGCAGCGGATTCGCCGGCTACCACGAGGCCAGGCAGGCACACCTCGAGAACCGCGAGCACGCGCTGTCCCTGTACGAGGAGGAACGCAAGAAACTCGAAGAACTGGTCATCGTGATGCGCCAGCGGGCGAAGATCAGCGACAAGTTCGCGCCACGCCTCAAGGCTGCAGAAAGCCGCCTCCGCCAATTTCTCGAACGCAGCGAGGCCCCCGAGCTCGTGCATGAACAGCGCATTGACATGCGCCTCGGGGGAGCGCGCACGGGCAAACGGGCGTTGGCCGTGCGACAACTCGAGCTCCACGGTCTGACGGATCCGTTCGACCTCGAGCTGTGGTACGGCGAGCGGGTCGCAGTGCTGGGTGGGAACGGCGCCGGTAAGAGCCACTTCCTGCGCGTGTTGGACGGTGATCCGCTTGTCTCCCACGGCGGCGAGGTGCGCCTCGGCGCGGGCGTCGTGGCCGGCCTGTTCAACCAGACCCACGAACATCCGGATTGGAGCGGGCGCACGCTGCTGCAGATCCTCCACGACAACGACGTGGTCCGCGGTCCGGCCATGGGCATGTTGCGTCGTTATGAGATGCAGGGCTGCGCCGACCAGACGTTCAACACCTTGAGCGGTGGCCAGCAGGCCCGGTTTCAGATCCTGCTCCTGGAGTTGAGTGGGGCGACGCTGCTGCTCCTCGACGAGCCGACCGACAACCTCGACCTCGTCTCGGCCGAGGCGTTGGAGGCTGGCCTCACCGAGTTCCAAGGCACCGTCATCGCCGTCACCCACGACCGCTGGTTCTTGCGCGGGTTCGACCGCTTCGTCGTGTTCAACGACGACTGCAGCGTCACCGATCACCTCGATCGTCCCGCCGAATGGCGATGAGCTCCGACGGCGAGGCACACGAAGGACTGGTGATCAGGTTGAACCGGGCGTCAAGTTCGATTTGGCAGGTTCGGCGGGCGCGGTGTCCAGAAGCTATCGAGTGAGGCATGCCCTGGTTGCAACGCGCTCCATGGGCCGCTCACCGTCAGGACTGCGACCGCTGCGGTCGGGAACTTCTCGATCGCCATTCCGCCACGAGCCGCATCGGGGACGAGAAGATCCACGAGGTCTTCAACCCCTGGGTTGTGCCCGATGAGGAACACGGTTCGGGCCTGATCGTCGAGGCGGCGCAGTTCACTGATCAGGTGCCCAGAGCTGGCTCCGTACAGCTTCGCATCCAATTCGACGCGCGCCCGACGACCCAGCGTCGTACGGATCCCGTCGAGCGTCTCGCGGGTCCGCTGCGAGGTCGAGCAGAGGACGACGTCGGGGCGGAGTCCGAGACTCGCGATGTGATCGCGTAGCCGTTTGAGTGAATCGCGACCGCGCTTCGACAAAGGTCTGTCATGGTCCGTTAGCGACGGATCGTCCCAGCTCGACTTGGCGTGGCGGATGACGACGAGGTGTCTGTGCTCGGGATCGTGTGAGCGGCTCATGGGCTGCTCGGCCGGACGTCGTCGGGATGGCGCTCGCCCAGTCGGCGCGCTCGGGGCGATCCGGTCTGGATCGGGCGATGCTCGGGTTGGTCATCGCCGAGGGCTCCTACTCGCTTCCCGTAGAGCTCGGCGAGTGGGCCGGCGGTGATGCCATGGAGGAAGACGCTGAGCACAACCGTGAGCAGGATCATCGCCACGATGGTATGACCTTCGCCCTCGGGCAGATCGTCGAACGCGATGATCCCGAAGACGATCGAGGCCAACCCCCGCGGACCGAACCAACCGATGAAGGCGACGGTTGTGCCACTGAGACCGCTACCAGCCAGCGCCAGCGCAACGGGGACCATCCGCAACACGGTCAAGGCGAGAACGGCGAAGGCGATCATCCCCCAGGTGACGTCGTCGAAGAGACCGATCGCGATGGTGCCGACGAGCAGCCACACCACCAAGCCGACGAGCTCGCCCATTTGTTCGCCGAACTCCCCGAGCTCTTCGGTGTCGACTTGGGTGCTCCCGAAGGCAAGGCCACCGACGAAGGCCGCGATGAAACCGTTGACATCCATGTAGAGCGCGGTGAAGTACGACGCAAGGGCCAGTGTGGGGACCAGCAGGCCGGAGGACGCGGGTGTGTTCCAGTTACGCGCACGGGTCACGACGAGTAGCCGTCCGCCGATGTAACCGAAGGCGACGCCGACAAGCATCCCGGCGGCAAGGTCGACCAACGCAGCCGAAAGAGAGAAGTCGCGGATGCTCGCCGCTTCTGTGACGGCTCCGGCCAGGAAGAAGGTGACCATGGGTGTGACGATGCCGTCGTTGAGGCCGCTCTCCACGTTGAGCGTGCGCCTGACGCGGATCGGGACATGAGGATCGAGCACCACTGGTGCACCGAGGGCGGCGTCGGTTGGAGCCAGGGCCGCGCCGGCCAACGCGGACAGCCACGGGTCGAGGTCCGTGAGGAGCATGGCGGCGGCGAAGCCGAGCGCGATCGTGATCGGCAGCCCGATGATCAGCAGCCTCGATGGCACTCCCCTGTCCGCTCGTAGCGAACCCACGTTGACCCGGGAGGCATCGGAGAACAGCACCAGCGCAAGGGCCAACTCGGTGATCAACCGAATGGTCTCGCTGCGCGGGCTCAGATCGACGAGATCGAGTGGCGGGTTGGAGACCGCCAGACCGAGTAGCACCATCGCCATTGCCGAACTGATGTTCCAACGGGCCAGACGCCGCGCAGTGAGCGACCACAAGGCGATGCAGCCCGCGCCGATGGCGAGCACTCCCATGTCAAGCCCGTTTTCGTGCATGTCAGGCGCCTTCCACCATTGCGATGGTGACGCTAGCAAACACCGTCGTTTGGCCCCGGCGGAAGGTGACACGGCTGATGTTCCCTAGAGTGCAGGTAGTTGATCCACCGCGTGTGAGGAGTGCCAAGTGACGGAGCGAATGAGTCCAGTTGGATCGATCATGTGGGGTCTCGGCCAAGACGCCTCGATGCGCATGATCGTGGGGAATGTGATGATCCTCGATAGGCCGCCGACCCGCGAGGCGCTGGTTGCGCGGCTCATGATCGCCAGCGCTGTTTCGCCGCGGTTGCGCCAGCGACCCGATGCCCCGCCGGGAATTCGAAGTCGGCCGGCGTGGATCGGCGACGATGAGTTCGACGCCGGCCAGCACGTCCGCACCATGGCGTTGGCCTCGCCTGGAGACCAGCGCCAGCTCCTCGATCTGGTGGCGTTGCTCGAGCCGTCACCGTTCGATCCGAAACTGTCGCCCTGGGATGTGACCGTGATCGAGGGTCTCGAGGGCGGGCGAGCTGCTCTGTACCTGCGCGCCCATCATGCGCTCACTGATGGTTTGGCCGGTGTCTCTCTCGTTCGCTCGTTCCTCGACGACCAGGTAGCAGCGACCGCCGAACCAACTCTGTCAATGGCAGCGCCGGTCGACGAGGCCATGTCGGCCAACGCCCAGTCCGTCGACGAGACTCCGGAGCTCGGCACCCGCCGACGACCGGGCACGGTGAGCGTCACCATCGATCTCGCCGGCGCCATCCACCCGATCGCAAGCGGAGTTGCCGCGGCGATGAGGATCGACCCCTTCGATGCGGTCGTACGCGGTGTCCAGCGCAGCCTCGACGTCGCCAACTCGGTGTCCCGACAGGTCGTGGTGACGGGTGGTCCGTTGTCGGCTCTGCAGCCTTCGCGGTCGATGAACAGCCGCTTCGAGGCCATCACGGTGCCGGGGGCTCGCGCAACGGCGCTGGCTCTCGGCGGAAGTCGAAACGATCTGCTCGTTGCGGGGGCCGCCATCGGTCTCGGGCTCTACCACGAGCATCTCGGATTGCCCTGCCCTCAGCTTCGGCTGGCGTCGCCCTCGCGGTGGCGTAACGGTGCAATTGGTGGCGGATCGGTCGTGCCGACACGTGTGGAGGTACCTGCGGAGAACGGGCACCCGGGGCCACTGTTCGGTGTCGTTGCCGAGCGCTTGGAAAGAGCCCGACGGGAGCCGGCGCTGCACACGACCCAACTGCTCGCGTCCGCTGTCAGCCGTTTGCCTACTCGCCTGCTCATGCCTCTGATGCGAGGCCAAGCCCATTCGGTGGATTTCGTGGCCACCTCGTTGCCGGGCACCCGCGGTGTCCGACAGATCTGCGGAGCCGTCGTCGAGAAGAGCTTCCCGTTCGGTCCACGTCTGGGTTGCCTGATGAACATCACCGGCTTCGCCGTCGACGACCGGCTCGATGTCGGAATCTGTCTCGACCCCACCGCCATTGCCGAGCCGGACCTCCTCGTGCAACTGATCCAGACCGCGTTCGAAGGGTTTGCTCCAACACATGGCTCGTGACAATCAGCGCAACAATTCCTGGGCACCGCCGCGCCCGGGTCGGCTGGGGGCGCTGATCGACGATGCCAGTGCGATCCTGCAGTCCGTGGTCAACGAGGTCGCCCCGGGGGTGGTCAGGGCAATCGACATCGACGACATAGTGCAGCAGATCGACATCCAGGAGATCATCGATCGAGTCGACATCCAGACGATCGTCGATCGAATCGATCTCGATCAGCTTCTCGAGCACGTCGATGTGAACAGGCTCCTGTTGCGGCTCGATCCCAACGTGCTCGTCACGCTGCTCAACATGTTGATGACGCAGTTGGACCTGAACGCGGTGGTGAGCCGGCTCGATATCGATCGGATCATCGAGAGGGTCGACATCAACGCGATCGTCCAGCGGGTCGACATCGACGCCCTGGTGCAACGAACCGAACTCGAAGCGATCGTGGCACGGGCGAGCGCCGGTGTCGCGACCGACCTGGTCGACTCGGTGCGCAGCGCAGGCGTCGGACTCGACTCGTTCGTGCACCGCCAGGTCGATCGCCTCCTTCGACGCGGTTCGACACGACCGAGCGGCCCGCCCTTGCTCGTGCCGCAGTTGAGGCACGAATCCTCATGAGCACGAACGTCGAATCGCCTGCCGACCGCGACCTCGGTCTGCAAGGCCACTATGCCGGCATCGTGACGCGGCTGGCAGCCTTCGCCATCGATGTCCTCGTCGCAAACACCTTGTTCGCGATCACAGGTCGCGTCGCCGAATTCGTGTGGTCGTCGTTGCTCGGCGGACAGAAGCTCCTGTCGGATGCTCGCATCGCGTCGGCGGTGATTCTGGCGATCTGGCTGCTGATCTACTTTGCATATCCGCTGGCGGTCTCTGGCAGAACGCTGGGGATGGCAGTCGTCGGTCTGCAGGTGGTCACCAGAGATGGTGGCAACATCAGTGGCAGGCACGCCGTGATCCGCACCCTGGTTCTTCCGCTCAGTGTGGTCTTCGCCGTGGTCGGCGTGATAATCCCGCTGGTCAACCGCGATCGCCGGGCGCTGCACGACTTGATCGCCGGAACGGCGGTCGTCTACTCGTGGAACGCGCGTGCCGCTCGCCTGCGCTTCCTCGCCAAGACGGAGCAATGACGAGCCCGGATCCGTGTGTGTGCGATCACGAACTCCGCTACCGATCCATGGACTCGCGCACGTGGATCAGCGGTGTGTCAGGCACGGTGATGAACCCTCGTCGCGGGCGATCGAGATCGAACGACACGAAGAGGATGATGAGCAACACGACCGCCGTGACCACCGACGTCGTGACGCTCCTGCCGAGCAGCGTGAGGAAGAGCGCCAGTGCCCCGAGCGCGATCGCGCTGCCCATCACGAGGAGCAGCATCACTGGTGTGGGGACGCGATTTCCGAGCGATGCCACTCGCGACGTGTGGCTGTCGAACGTGTCGTTCAACACCTCGATGTAGAGACGGGGAGCGGTGCCGACGGGATCCGCACTCACGGCGTCGCCGGCCACGGTCCACAGATCGCCCTGCAACGCCCGGATCTCGGCCATCTTCTCACGGTACCGCGCGGTTTCGGGGACGACGTTGGCGAGTTCGATGGCCGCGTCGGTGTACTCCTCCAGCAGCGCGAGCGACTGCCCACGCTCGGGTTCGCCGAGCAGTTGTGCACGCAGGTAGGCGGTGCCGATGTCGTTGGCCTCCTGCACCAGGAGCGCGCGGCGGACTTCGTATCGTCCGACCGCCATCGACAGGCCGAACGCGAGGAGCAGGCCGACCAGGCCGAGCAACGTGCCCTGGACGACACCGACCGGTTCGTGGGTGACGTCCGGCCGACGGCGTAGAGCACGTCCGATGAGGATTCCGGCGGCGACGCTTCCCCCGACCACCGCGATGAGGACGAGAGCAAGCGAAGCCGTGTTCAATCGAAAGAAATCCACCGTGTCTCCTTCACTGCTCGTCCATCACTTCCGCACCAATCCGACAGCCACGTGCGGCACACGCCACGGTTCGTGAAGTCGGTGGTGATTATCGTCGTCCAAGGCCGGCGCGGACGACTGCAGCCCTCGATACGGTCGGGGAGCACGTCGGTGGGGCGCCGAGGCTTTGGCGCGTGTTGGCATCAATGTTCGGCGAGAGCGAGCTTCAAGTCGTGACGCAGCGCATCGTGTTCGGACGCATCGATCTGGCCAGAACCGCCGTTGATGCCGGGTTGTTGCACGTAGAACACGTCGACGACCTCGTGGCCGAGTGTTGCCACCTTTGCCGAACGGATGTCGAGGCCTCGCCCCGCCAGCGTTGCCGCGAGCCGATACAGCACGGCGATCGCGTCGGGTGCCCGAACGTCGATCATCGTCGTCGATGCCGATGCCTCGTTGCTGACGAGCACCTCGAGACGGGGCGGAGCCGCGGCCATGGCGCGGCGATGGGTCCGGCTGTAGGTACGCATCCGCTGGGCGAGTCGGGCGCGGATGTCAACCGTGCCGCGGACAACGCCGCGCAGGTCATGTTCGAGCTTGCTCCAGTCGCCTCTGCCGGAAGGGGATCGCGACACCCTGAACTGGTCAACCGCGATGCCGTCGGTGCTCGTCCACGCCTCAGCTGCCACAACGTCGACGCCGTGCATCGCGAACGCACCGGCGATCTTCGCGAAGAGACCCGGTTGATCCGGCGTGGCGATCACCCACAGGTCGAAATCACCGGCAGACTCGCGGCGCGTGTGGAGTTGACCGCTGCCGCGGACCTCCTCGATCAGATCGCGGAATCGGTCGTCAGGTGCAGCCTCTGGTGTCGGCTTCGGCCGACCGGCGAAGATTGCGGAGACGGCCGCTGTGAGATCGTCGATGAGTGTCGCCTTCCATGCCGACCAAGCAGAAGGACCCGTCGCCAGGCCGTCGGCTTCGGTGAGGGCGCGTAACAGTTCGAGACGCAACGGGTCACCGAGGAGCGCGGCGACGTTCTCGGCCGTGCGCGGATCGCTCAGATCGCGCCGCGTCGCAGTTTCGGAGAGCAACAAGTGATGTTCGACCAGAGAACGGATCACGGCCACATCTTCGGCCGAGAACCCCATACGTGGCGCCATCCGGTCAACGAGCGTGATGCCGACCTCGGTGTGGTCGGTCGGGTAACCCTTTCCGATGTCGTGCAGCAAGGCGCCCATCAACAGCAGGTCCGGTCGTGCCACGGCGCGCACGAACTCGCCGGCGTTGGCGACCGTCTGCAGCAGATGTCGATCGACTGTGTAGATGTGGAACGCGTTCCGCTGGGGAAGGCTGCGTACGTGGCGCCATTCGGGCACCATCCGGCTGAACAGCTCGTAGCGCTCGAGGGCCTCGACGGAATCGACGAGATGGGAACCGGCGCCCAGCAAACTGACCATTGCGTGCCGCGTTCCTTCGTTCCAGGCCTCATCGTCGTCGATGATGGTCGACGACAGCGTGACGAGCGCCCGGCGGCTGATCGGGTATCCAGCATGGGCCGCTGCGGCGGCGACCCGCAAAACCAGCGACTGGTCGACGACCGCCGAGTCGACGTCGATCTCGACCTCGTCGTCGACCACGGTGACACCGGGCTGCAGGACCGCCGAGACGCTGTCCCGTCGATACCGAGGACTTCCCCCTTTTCGCGGCCCGTTCGACCCGCCACCAGAACCGCTCGCTCGCCCATTCGATCGCCCGTGCCGCCTCCGAGACCCTTGACATCAAGACGTCGGCATCGGCGAAGCCCATGGCATCGGCCACAGCATCCTGATCCTGCAGCAGCAAGACATTCGTGGTCTTACCCGTGACGCGGTGCAACTCACAGCGCGTCGCCAGCAATGTCTCGGCAGGTGCTGCGAGATCCTCGATCGGCGATTCCAGCGAGGCCAGGATCTCCGAGCGATCGGTGGCCAGCGCCCACCGGAGGGAGTCGTAATCACGCAAGCCACCGTGGCCGTCCTTGAGGTCAGGCTCGAGCAATGACGCGACGTCGCCTGTCTTGGCCCAACGCTCGGCGGTGACCATTCTCAATTGAGTGAGCCAGTTCGTCGCCCTCTTGCGCCACTGGTCGAGACCTAAAGCACGCAGTCCGGCAATATCTCCTTCGTCGCCGGCGAGGTGACGCAACCGCAGGATTGCTGTCGCGGTGACGAGGTCGGACGATGCCAAGGACAGCAGCGACATGACCGAATGGGCCGAGGGACTGAGCTTCACGCCGGCATTCCACATCGGATACCACAGCGGTTCCGCGAGGCTGCGGACGTCGTCGGCGCCTGCACGATGCGGATGGATCAAGACCACGTCGACATCACTGCCCGGGCACAGCAGGCCGTTCGGCGTAGCCACCGGTTGCGACGATCGACCAGCCGGTGGGCAGACCACGTGCCAGGGCATCGAACCAGCCGTCCATCTGATCGGACAACCGGCGCGCCAGGCCCCTGCCAGACAGATCGTCGCGGGCGATCAGCTCGGCGCGTGCCCGGCGGATGAAGGCACCATCAATCGACTTCGCCGGCACCGAACCAGTATGTCAGCACCCCGGAGACACCCGGCGTGGTTTGTCGAATCGGAGCGACTCCACGGCGCTGGGGGGTCGGGCTCAGCGCGCTCGGAGTGACTCGCACATCCAAGTGGCCGCCGCGTCGAGGCGAACCGGGCAGTTGTGGCGTGCACAGCAGCCGTCGATGAGTTCGTCGGATAGGCACGTGAGGTTCGTGGCCTTCCAGTAGTAGTGCCAGCCATGGGGGACGGTGTCGTCGAGGCCGGTCTGGTGCTCTGCGTCAGGGTTGGTCCGACAAGGTCCACGAGCGGCGTCCCGAACTCGCGGAGTGCACGGATGGCGCGCTCACCGTCCTCGACAGGTCCGGCGTAGCAACTGCCGACGGCGATCGCCGGCCGGAAGTGCAGTTCCTCGCTGACAACCGGCAGTGATGGGATGGTGCCAAGCCGAATGACGTTGCCCAGCTCATCGGGCACGTCGGTGTGAAATCACGGTAGAGCGCAGGACGTCGGAGGCCTCCTCGTCCGCCCAGAACACCGTCCGGCCATGACGGTGGGGCACGGGAGCAACGTGAACCAGAACGAGCACAACGGTGAAGTTCCCGGCGCCGCCCCGCAGCGCGCAGAACAAGTCGGGGTGATCGTCGGTCGTTGCCCGAATGATGTCGCCCTCAGCCGTGACCACCTCGGCCTCCACGAGGTTGTCGACGGTGAGCCCGTGCTTGCGCATCAGCCAGCCGATGCCGCCGCCGAGACAGAGGCCGCCGACGCCGGTGTGGCCGACGATGCCGCCCGTGGTGGCAAGACCGTGTGCCTGCGTCTCGTGGTCCACGTCGCCCCACAGTGCGCCGCCCTGAACGACAGCCGCGCGTTCGAAAGGATCGACGACAACGGCGCGCATCGCCGAGAGGTCGATCACGATTCCGTCGTCGCACACCGCCGTGCCGGCCACGTTGTGGCCCCCGCCGCGTACGGCGATCTCGAGGCCGCGAGGACGGGCGAAGCGCACCGCTGCGGCCACATCGGCGGTGCCGCTGCAGCGGGCGATCAGATCGAGGACGCCGATCGACCGTGCCGTTCCACACGTCGCGGGCCTCGTCGTATCCAGCGTGTCTGCTGCGATCACGTCGCCCCGGAACTGGGGGATCTGCATTGTGGTTGACGCTGTCATGATTCCTCCTCTGGTCGATGGGTTCATCGCAACATCGGGAGGTGCCGGCGACAAGGCAGCTTTCTGGACATCGAAGTAAGGAATCTGGACTTCACAGCTGTCGACAGACGCGGGACACTGTGCTCATGAGGACCTACGGGCAGTACTGCCCGATCGCACGTGGCTCGGAGATCTTCGCCGAGCGTTGGACGCCGTTGATCATCCGCAACCTGCATCTGGGCTGTGAGACCTTCGGCGAGATTCTCGAGGGTGCACCCGGACTCTCCCACACGCTCCTCGCGCAGCGGCTCCAGCAGCTCGAACGCCTCGGCATTGTCGAGTCGGCACCGAAGGCGCAGGGCGCGGTCACCGTTACCAGCTCACGAGCTCGGGCCATGATCTGTTCAAGGTCTGCCAAACCCTCGGCGAGTGGGGAGCTCGGTGGCTCGAGATCGCCCCAGAGAACCTCGATCCATTCGTGGCGCTGTGGTCGATGTGCAACACGCTCCGACGGGACCGACTTCCGGACCAACGCGTGGTCGTCCGGTTGGATTTCACCGACTTCCGGCCCCAGAGCGGTAGTGGTTGCTGCTCGAGCACGGCGAGGCCGAGATCTGCAAGACATATCCCGGACTCGACGAGGACCTCTACATCACCGCCGACGCGGAAGCCTTCGTGAAGTGGCATGCCGGCCAGCTCTCCTGGGGGGAGGCAACCCGCGACTCCCGGATCCAGCTTGACGGTCCCTCATGGCTCATACGCGCCTTCCCAACCTGGAACGGTCGCAGCATGTTCGCTCACATCACGCCCACCGTCGGTACAGCCACCGCGAGTTGAGACAGCGGCAGAGCTATGCCCCATCGTGCCGGGGAGCGCCAGATCGGCGTCGGTAGGTCGCTGGCCACGGCCAAGATCTTGGGCAATCTGGACCGATGCTCGTCGGTTCCACGTCGACGACTCATCAGTGACGCAGATCCCTAGGTCATCGTGGCCGACGTACTCGGCTTCGACCACGTCGATGCCGGTGGCGGATGGCTGATCTTCGGTTTGCCTCCGGCGGAGCTCGCCATTCATCCCGCCCAGATGGCAGGGGCGGAGCTGTACTTCATGTGCGATGACCTCGCGAGCGACATGCGGACACTTGCTGACAGAGGTGTTCAGTGTTCCGAGGTCGAGGAGGCTCGCTGGGGATCCGTGACCAAGATCCGACTTCCAGGGGGCGGTGTGGTTGGTCTGTACCAACCCAAGCATGCGTCGATGGTGGAACCGAACTAACGCCGAACTGCCTGGTCGATCTCGCGCGCTCCGCAGGGAGTGCCGATGGCATCTGATGTTCTGCACAGCGATCTTCGCGCGCCAGCCCATGCCGGAGCGACGCATTCTGACGCTCGAATCAAGTGGTTTGGCAACCGGCACGCGAGTGCCATTTCAACGACGAACCATTGGACGTCCTCGAGGCAGACGACCGATTCCTGGATGATGCCCGGCCCGACCTGATTCTCGTACTCGATCCGTCCCGGATGGGCACGAGGCTTGTTGGCTGAAGGGGCATCAGGGGTTCGAATCCCCTTGGGGGCACTCGCACTCTTCGCGGAAATCCGTCATCGCGGCAGCGGGTTCGGGCCGGTCGCCGTCACGAGCCGCTGGGGCACCCAGTCGTCGACGTGATGGAACCCGTCGTCGAACGGGCCAGCATCGAGCTCGACGGATGCCCTCAGTGAAAGCCGATAGAACTTCACGTGGGTGAAGTCCTCGAACAAGATGTAGACGGGGTCGGGTGTGCTGTTCGGGCCCTGGAATTGCTGTCCCGTCAGGACGGGCTTGTGGGCTCCGACGAACGCGTCGAAAGTGTCGCCGACCACGACGCCGAGGTGCTCCAACCCCATCTTGTAGACGCGCTGGTGCACGGGCGGGATGAGCTCGATGAGCGGGACGACCTTGCCGTCGAGGACTTCGAGCGGCTCGGCGGGAACGATCAAGGAGATCGGGCGGCCGTTCCAGACGTTCTCGCGATTGGCGACCGCGTGGCGTTCGATGAGCCCCCGCACATGCACGTACTGGTCCCACTCGGGGACCCGGTACGCGAGGTGGCTGAGTCCGTATGGGGTGATGTCGATGCCGCGTGTGGCCAGCCGGTCTCGCTGCTGCGCGGCGAATGCCCGGTAGTCCCCGATGATGTCCTCGATCGGATCTGCCATCAGCCGTCTCCTTCTGACGTCGTACAGGTGGTTGACGCCGTACGCCGCGTTCGTCAATGGCGACACAACGATAGCCGGGGCGGGTCGCCGCCGATCGTTCTGCGTCGCTCGGCGCTACCTGACGTTGGTTCGCCATGCTCGTTGCGTCGTGGGAGATGACCGGGCAATGTGTATGCGGTGAGTCGAGCTGACGAAGGCTTCGCGGTGCGTGTGCTGTCGACCGATCTTCGCCTACACGGTCGGCGATTCGTGGTGATCGAGTTCGCGCTCGCCGCAACGATTTGCGTCGCGCTCTGCCTCCTCGTTGCGGTCGCGGCTCTGATCCGAGGAACTGGATGGACGCAGGCCGCGATAGGCGTGGCTTTCTTTGCGGGAGTCGCCACCAATTCCCTTGCCGTTACCCGGTGGGTGAGGAATCACGCCGACGACGCGTGTGATCGAAACGCCCGGTGCGCGACCTCGCGCATGGCAGCGCGACGATCCTGCGGGGGCACTCGTGTTGGCGCTGCGTTCCTGAGGACCGCGACAACGCCAGAACTGCCTGGTTGAGCGAGCTCGCTAGGTACCCGGCAGCGCAGTCGAGAGTCACTGGCAACGGTTGGATCGATACCGAGGTGCTGCGAGGTAGTCAAACCCGATTCGAGCGAGCGCCGTGCCGTGTGACATCATCACAGCCGCCACGGAGAGGCAGACGAGCCGTCAAGGTTTTCCGTGCCCGCATTGTTGGCAACGGTAGATCTTCCCGCTCGTCGTCGTTCTGGCGGATCGGCGCACGCTTGGCCTTGAGGACCGAGCGGCACTCGCCGCGCTGGCTTACATCCGACACCACTACACCGTGAGAATGGGTGACGGCTGGTTGGTATCCCGTTCGTTGCGGGCGGGGGCTGTCAGGCTGGCGTTTACTTCGGGGTTCGACACGCCCCGTTCCGGAGGGCGACTCGAGTTGCTGCGGTAACAGCTGCTCGGTCACTGGTCTCCTTCACGGGACGTGCGTGCCTGCCCCTCAACTAAGAAAGGGGTGGCCGGATGGTCATCGTAGATTCAGCGCGTCATGTGGTCGGTGGGGTCGACACGCATCGCGACTCGAATGTCGCCGCGGTCGTCGATATGAACGGCGGTCTGTTGGGTGTCGAGTCGTTCCCAACAACCGCGGACGGGCATCGGTCGCTTGTCGTCGTGGATGTCCGGGTTCGGCACGATCGAACGAGTCGGCATCGAAGGCACCGGTGCGTATGGGGCCGGCGTTGCTCGTCACTTGTCGTCGTCGGGAGTGGTCGTGATCGAGGTCGATCGACCGGAACGCCAGAAGCGACGCAAGCAAGGCAAGTCCGATCGGATCGACGCAGTCGAAGCCGCACGTGGCGCCCTGTCGGGTCGTTGCGAAGGCCGCGCCAAGTCCGGCTGACGGTCACGCCGAAGCGTTACGGGCGCTGCTGGTCGCGAAACGATCGGCGCGCTCGACACGGATCCGCACGATCGTCCAGCTCCGCCATCTGATGTTCACCGCCCCCGACGAACTCCGCGCCAAGTTGGGCTCGTTGAGCGCGACGCAGCTGGTCAACGAGGCCGCCCGAGCTGCGCCCACGACCCGGTGGTGATGTCGCTCTGCACGGTGTGAAGACCACGGCAGTGATCCTGGCCCGCCGGGTCCACGCTCTCGACGCCGAGCTCGACGTGATCGACGGACAGATCGAGACCACTGGTCAAAGCCGCCGCACCCGAACTGTTGAACGTCTACGGCGTCGGCGCCGACACCGCCGCCGTGCTGCTGGTTACCGCCGGCGACAACGTCGAGCGGATCACCACCGAAGCGAAGTGGGCGATGCTGTGCGGCATCGCTCCGATCCCGGCGACGAGCGGTCTGACCGTCGACCAGTTCCGGCTCAACTACGCCGGCGATCGACACGCCAACAACGCGATCTGGAGGATCGTGATCACCCGCCTCGGTCAACACGAACCGCGCACCGTTGCCTACATGGAACGGCGCTTGGCCCAGGGCAAATCGAAGCGCTACGTCATCCGTTGTCTCAAGCGTTACGTCGCCCGAGAAATCTTCAAAGCGCTACCGCGCTGACAAGAACGCGGTGACGGGACTGGCCCAATAACTGCCTGACACCTTCGGGTTGTCTTTCGATCGACATGCCGTCCCGTCACCGCACACCACCGCCGGACCCGTGGCCTGATAAGAGCCTGCCCTCACCCGAGTGGCCCATCACTGGCCTGCCCGAAACACCGGCAACAACACCTTGACAACACATAGGAGCGTGTACCCGTGCTCGACAGTGCCCACAGTCTGACGTCGCGTGACCCGTAGTTGCGGCTGATCGCCAAGCCTCGATGAGGGTCTCGGCCGGTTCCCACCGACCGACTGCGGGCTGAACGGGACTGGTGAATCAGGCGAAGTGTCTTGCCGAGCCTGAGGCATGTCGGATCTTTGAGGTGCCGATGAAGCGGGTCTGAAGCCGGCGATGGAACTCGGGCACCTCGTTGATTCCCGACTTGTCGGGTTGTTTGCAGCGAATCGGTGCGCTGGTGCGTGTGTTGAGTATGGACAACAGCATGGTGTTGGTGGTTCAGTCGCCGTCAATGGATGTCGTGACTGTGGTGTCGGGATTCGAGGATCTGTATCGCTTCGAATACCCGGGCCTGGTCGCTGTGGCGACGGCGATGACCGGCGATTTCGGAGATGGTGAGGATCTGGTGCAAGACACGATGGTCAAGACCTTCATCCAGTGGGGTCGGGTAGGCCGTTTGCAGCGGCCAGGGGCGTGGTGCCATCGGGTGTTGATCAATGCCTGCCGCTCGAGGTTGCGGCGGCGTCGTGTCGAACGGCGATTTGTGGCTGGTGCTCGTCGTGGTGAGCCGTTGTCGGATGGTCCGTCGGCGGATGTGGTTGCATTTTGGGAGGTGGTGCGGACGTTGCCGTCGCGGCCACGCATGGCGGTGGCGCTGTATTTCGCCGGTGATCGCACAACGGTCGAGATCGCCTCGATCCTGGGCTGTCCGGAGGGAACGGTGCGTTCCGATCTGAGCCGTGCCCGTGTGCTCCTGGCTCGACAGTTGGGGTACTGAGATGCCCGGCAACGACGAATCCGCCCTTGATGTGACCGGTGAGGTGTTGGCGGATGAGCAGGAGCGGGTGATCGAGGACCTCGGTCGGCGAGCCGGGGCGGCCTTGCGTCGCCCGGCACCGGCCGAGGGCCCAGCGGAGGTAATGCGCCGAGCTCGGACTCAGCGGATCGTTCGGGCCGCCGGTACGGCCGCCGCTGTAGTGACAGTGCTGATCGTCGGCATCATCTGGATCAATCGAGGTGACAGCGAAGTACAACCGATCCATACGGTCACCGATCAGACCGTTCCTGAACCGACGGTGGTCACAGCTACGACGCAACCAGAGACCACGACGACAGCGGGGACGACGACCAGTTCAGTCGGTGAACCTGAGGCTGCAGGAGCATTCGTGGTCACGCCCGGCGTCACGATCGAGAACGATCTTGTGAGTTCGCTGGCATACAACGCCGACGGCTCGGTGCTCGCTGCCACCAGCCCCGGCTTCGGGTTGCGTCTCTACGATCCGGACACGCTCACGGTGGAGCGTGAACTTGCGTGTCCCGTCACGGCCTCGCCAGTAGCCGAGGGTGGATCGGACTTTGTGTGGGATCCGGGGGTGGCCGCGGAGTGGGATGACGAGAGTCGGGCCTTGATCACAGCCCTGAACACAGCGCCTTTGTTGAGGGGCGACGACTCTGGGTGCCCGATTGTGTTCAGCGCGGATGGCAGCCGCGCCGCCCGCTCACGCGGGCTGCCTCAGAGCTGGCGGACGACGGTGTGGAGCACTGTCGACGGGACGGTGATCGTTGAGGTCCCGGGCACTTTGCCGGTGTTCAGCGGGGATGGCACCCGCATCGCCACGGTCGACAGTGGTAGGGCGCTGGTGTGGGATGTCGTCACCGGTTCGCAGGTGGCCGAATTCGATGTCGGTGCGACAGGCCGACCGTTCTCGACGGTTAGCCAAGACGGAACTCAGGTACTTTTCGCCGGCGTGGAGCACACGTTCGTGACGGATCCACGCACCTTTGCCCAGGTCGCCGAAATCCCAGCAGGGGCGGGGTATGGGGCTGCGATAAGCAACGACGGGACACGGGTCGCGGCGGCCAACTTCGCGACCGCGTCGGTGTGGGATGTCGTCACGGGCACCGAGCTCCTGCGGCTGGAGGGAGGTGCTGGCGAGTTGCTTACTGTGGCGTTCAGCCCCGACGGAACATTGCTCGCAACCGGCGGGAACGGCGACGGATTTCGGATCTTCGACGCCACGACAGGGGAAGAACTCGCCAACCTTGATCCAAACCCGAACGCGAACGCCGAGAATGGCCTCGGCGGCATGGTCTTCTTCAGCCCCGACGGCTCGTCCCTCGCCGTCAATATCTACTCTGGGCTGCAAGTGTGGCGCTACACACGCGACTGAAATCGCCGGGCCAAGGCGAGCAGACACGCCGCGCAATAAACCTGGGACCTGATATCTCGAGCGCGCTCGGAGTGACTCGAACACTCAACCTTTTGATCCGTAGTCAAATGCTCTATCCATTGAGCTACGAGCGCCTATGTCGGCGGGCAGTGTAACGGTTGGGCGGCTAGACGGAAACTGTGGTCGTGGTGGTGGGGGTTGTGGTCGCCCATGGCGCCCAGCCGTTGTTGTTGTACAGGGCCAAGGCTGTGCTGGAGTTGATTCGTGGGTCGTAGAGCTGGGCGGCGCTGGTGACGCCGATGCTCGTCAGCCACGTGCGGTGCGCGCTGTAGTAGATCTGGAACAGTCCGTAGCAGCAGGAGTTCCGGGCCGTCGGGATGAGGTTGCTCTCGCGGGTGGCGATGCGGATGGCCTCGTCCTCGAGGTCGTCCGGCCACACGTCGCGGATGATCTGGGCAGCCTGAGCCTTGGTGTAGACGTTGGCCGGCGGTGGCGGCTGCGTTGTTGCCGGTTGGGTTGTTGCCGGTTGGGTTGTTGCCGGTTGGGTTGTTGCCGGTTGGGTCGTGGCCGGTTTTGCCGGTTGGGTCGTGGCCGGTTGTGTCGTCGGTGCGTTGGTCGATGGAGGTCCCGGCGCTACCGCACCCGTCGGCAGGCAGATGTCCTTGCCCGGCAGCAGCAGGGTTTGGATGGTGGCATTGTTGGCCGCCAGCAGGCTCTTCATCGAGATCTTGGCCCGGGACGCGATCGTCGACCAGGCGTCGCCACTGACGATGGTATAGGTCGAAGTACACACCGTGTCGGCTGCCTGTGTGTCCGTCGTGGCTGGTGCCGAGGCCGGAGTGGTCGTCTTCGGCGTGACCTTCTTCTTCACCGGTGCTGCGGTGGTCGGGGCTTCGGTTGGCGCTGGCGTGGCGACGACAGCTTCGGTGGGAGCCGGAGTGACCGGGGCAGCGAGGGTGACCAGAATCGTGGTGGGGGCGGGTGGCAAGGTGACGACGGTGGGGGCCGGCGGTAGCTTGCCGATCACGATCGGCTCGACCGCTTGGATCTCGGCGGCACGGACTTGTGGGTTGTCGTCGCGCAAACTGAGGGCGACCGGCACCAGCAGCATGATGGCTCCGACCATCACGGTGACGCGGGTCAGCAACGGGTTCCGAACATGCGGCTCCGACAGCTGCCGGGTGCGATCCATGCGGACGACCGGGACCATGCCGGTGTCGCCGTGCGACCTGGTGCCGACCTGCGTTCGCTGCAACTGACGAGTTGGCTCGTCTTGCCAGAATCCCCAGGGATCGTCGGAGTTGTCGTGTTGCATGGTGAGTAGTCGCCCTCCGGGGTACCGCCAGGGACCCTTAAGGTGTCGGCCGGAAGTGCTCTGTCTACTCCTGTTGTCACACAATTGCAACATAAGTGGTCCGTGGGACAGCAGCGGGCCGGCGGTTGAACCGCCGGCCCGTCATGGCGGAGAGGGTGGGATTTGAACCCACGGACCACTTGAAGGCGGTCCCCGCATTAGCAGTGCGGTCCATTCGACCTGGCTCTGGCACCTCTCCTAGCGCACGCTGAGGCTATCGCAGCCGCAGTCCACGTCCCCACGCGAATCCTGCCGGAGGCGGACCGAGTTTCCGTTCTGCGACCTCCGATGTGCATCTCTGGAGCGAAGGGAGGATGCGATGGAATGGCGGGAATTTGCGCTGGCATTTGACGGCGAGGGTCCTCACCGGTCATGTTGGGTATGCATGGGTGCACATGGGTGAGGTGGCGGAGTCTGTCTATTCGGCGCGCACGGCGGGCCCGCGGGCGTCCACAGGATCACCGCGAACCAGCTTTCGACCGTCGTCGCGGTCAAGAATGCGGATCGCCGTCGGCACCTTGTTGTCGCTGGTCGCGGTCGGTGTCGTCTTGCTCGTGTTCTCGACTGCCGACCGTCGGGTCGCTGTGTTGCAGGTGGTCCACGATCTCCCAGCGGGTACCCCACTGACCGCGTCCGATGTGCGCGTCGATCGAACTCTCGGCCGATCCCTCGCTTGCCGTCGTCGAGGCGGCAGACATTGCCTCGGTCGTCGGCCAGTACACCAGGGTGCGCATCGTCAGCGGTGGGTTGCTGGCCACGGGTCTGCTGCAGTCCGCCCCCCTGGTTGCTCCGGGCTCGGCGGTCGTTGCCGTGACGCTGCCATCCGGCGAACTGCCCGCGGGGCTGCGTGAGCGCTCGCAGGTGCAAGTTGTGCTCCTGCCCAACGGCGCCACAGCGGCCCCGCCACCTGTAGTCGGCCGGGTGGTCGGACTGCCGATTTCACCCGATTCGGTGACTGGTCAGATGTCGATCTCGCTCGAGGTCACCTCGACCGACGCAGTCGCAGTCGTCAGTGCCACCAGAGTCCGGGTGGTCCTGCTCGACCCCGGAATCGACCCGAGCGGCAACACACCGTGAGCCTCGTTGCGGTCGTGGGCGACGGTTGCACAACAACAGCGTTGGGGCTCGCTGCAGCCTGGCCCGACGATGACCCGTGCATGGTGGCCGAGTTCGATCCTGCCGGCGGATGTCTGTCCGCCTGGCTCGACCTACCGCGCTCTCCGGGCCTGGCAGAGATCGTCGCGTCCTCCGCGCCGGGGTCGTGGACGGCTGTTGAGTCGATGGTGCAACGCGCTGCGTCGGGGGTCGACGTACTCCTCGCGCCGACGAGAGCGCTGGAGGCGGCGGCAGTTGTTCAGGCAGCTACGACGTCGGTGCTGCCGGTGCTGTCCGGGCTCGACTCACTCGTCGTCATCGCCGACGGGGGACGCCTGCGTGGTGGACTCTCGGCACTGGTCAGCCAGGCCGGTCTGGTGATCATCGCCCATCGCCAGTATCGAGGCTCGGCGGCAGCAGCCGCGCTCGGCATCGAGCGCGTAGCAGAGCTGGCCTCGCAGTTGGCCGTGCGCTCGATACCGACAGTCGTCGCCATGATCGGCACAAGTCCGTACGGCGTCGGCGAAGTGGCCCAGTTCGTCCGTGTCGACACGGTCATCCCCGTCGCCCACGATCCGTGGGCCGCTGCAATGCTCGCCGGCCGCGCCGGCTCAGCGGTCCGCTTCCGTCGGTCGCCGCTCATGCGTTCGTTCGTCGAGCTGGCTGCGGTCATATCGGCCAACCTGCGGCAGGTCCGGCTGGGCGACTCCTGGCAATCGCTCGGCGAACCGGCGTGAACGTCGACCGTGTGATGGTTCGCCAGCTGACTGCTCGCCTGTCCAGCCGGCTCGTCGAGGCGATCGAGGCCGATCGGTCCTCCACGACGGTCGCCGGATTTGCCGCGGCCGACGGGCAGCGCCGTATCGGATTGCGCGAAGACCGTTCTCGCCTCGAATTGTTGATGGGTCGATGGATGGCAGAAGAGATCGCCCGGCTCAACCAGACCCGGCTCCAACATGGCGACGGCCTGCTCGACGAGTACACCGAGCGAACATTGCGGGCCGCGGCCTACGCCGAAACGGTCGGCGCCGGTCCCCTCGAGCTGTACATGCACGATCCTGACGTCGAGGAGATCGACGTCAACTCACACCGCGTCACCTGGGTGTCGTATTCCGATGGTCGCAAGGAGAACCTCGGGCAGCTGTGGGATTCCGCCGACGATCTGTACGCCTTCCAGCGCCGCCTGACACTGTCGATGGGCGTTGCCGAGTCTCGACTCGACGAGCAGTCGCCGATGGTCACGCTCCAGGCCTCCGACGGTTCCCGCGTCGTCATGGTGCTCGGCGGCCCGGGTCGCAGTGGCGTCTCGTCGGAGCCGCGGATCGCCATCCGCCGATTCACGGTGAACCAGGTGGGCCTCGGCGGATTGGCAAACCGTGGTTTGTTCCCACTCTGGTTGGTCCCACAGCTCGAGGCGCTGGTGCAGGCCGGCATGACGATCTTGATCTCGGGCGGTCCGGGCGCCGGCAAGACAACCTTGTTGAAGGAGTTGCTCGGCGCGGTCTCACCGTTGGAGCGGATCGTCACGGTCGAGAAGGGCCTGCTCGAGCTCCGTCTGGAAGACGACCCTCGTCATCCCGACGCGCCGGCCCTCTTCACTCGTCAGGCAAACACTGAGGGTCGAGGCGCAGTCTCGGCGCGCGAGCTCGTCGAGCTGACACGACGGTTGAACCCCGACCGCGTGATCGTCGGCGAACTGGTCGAGGACGAGGCGTTGGAGATGCTCGACGTGGCGTCGATGTGCAAGCGGGGGTCGATGGCAACGATCCACGCCCACACCGTCGAGGCGGTGCTGAGTCGGCTCGCGTTCTACGTCGCCAAGAGCAACACCAAGCTGCCCGAGTACGCCGTGTGGGCCTTGATCGCCGAGACGATCGACTTCGTGATCCACATCGATCTGGTGCGCAATGCCGATGCTGGTGCGCCGCAGCGGTGCGTCACATCGATCGTCGAGTACGGCGGTCGCGGTGAGAACGGTGGCGTGCGCTCCACCGAGACATGGGGGATGAACGTGTACAGCCAGTTCGTGCAACGCAACCCGTTGTCGGAGCACCATCTGCGCCGTTTGCGGCTCGCCGGTGTGTCGGACGGTCTGTTCGTTCCCAATGACGGGATGTTGGTCGGATGAGTCGTGACGGGATCTTGTTGGCGCTGGCAGCCGTGGCGTTCGTCGTTGGTGTTGCTGTGCTGCGGTCGGGGTTGCGCTACGAGCCCGCGTCGGTTCGGGTGAGGTCGACGAATCGACTGCTCGTCGCCGTCACCATTGTCGTCGGCTCGATCGTCATGGCAGTTTCGGGCTGGATCATCCCTTCCATAGTGATCGGCGCCATCGTCGGGTGGTTGGCCGATTCGATTCGCCGACGTCGCGACGGTGAGGACGACGGTGTCGAACGCACCGAGGCGCTGGCCTCGTGGATCGAGAACGTGCGCGACGTCCTGCGGTCGGGTAACCAACCGGTCGGCGCTATCGGCGCGACAACCGACACCTGTCCACCGTCGATTCGCCCGCAGGTGCTCTCGTTGTTCGCCCGCCTGTCCGCTGGTCAACCGCCGGAGGTCGTCTTCCGGCGGTTCGCCGACGACATGGACGACCCGCTGGCCGACCTTGTGGCTGTCGGCCTGCTCATTGCGGTGTCGCGGGGTGCTGAAACCGAAGATGTGTTGTCAGCGTTGGCGGCACAGGCACGCCATCAGGCCGACCGCCGACGCGTGGTCGAAGCCGAGCGAGCTCCGATGCGCCGCGAAGTGTGGATGGTGTCGATGGTGATGTGCGCCTTGCTGGCCGTGGTGTTCGTATTCGCCCGAAGCTCGTACCTCAACGCCTACGACGACGTCTCCGGACAGCTCTTTCTCACGGTCGTCCTTGTCGGGTACGGAGCCCTGCTGATGTGGGTCGGCCGCCTGGCCACGTTTCCGCGGCCATCACGGTTCCTCACACTGCGTGAGGCGGAATGATGCCGGCTGTCGCCCGACTGATCGTGGCCACCCTCGTCGGCTGCGTGGGCATGTGGATGCTGTTCACCGCGGGTGCTCAATGTTCGACGTCGTTGTCGAAGATGTCGCGCTATCTCGCTCGGCCCCCGGTTCCCCCGCCGGCAGGACCGACCGAGGGATGGACGCGTCTGGGCCGACCGCTGGTCCGCCATGTGCGGCTGGTCTCCGATGCGGCTGCCGACCTCCGTCTCGTGGGCCGGCCAATCGACGTGCACGCTGCATATCTGGCTGCCGCGATGGCCGCCGGGTTGTTCGGGCCCTCCCTGCTGTTGGCGATGGGGCAGGAGGTCGGCGTGTTGTCGATCGGGGTGCTGGCCCCACTCGCTCTCGCTGTCGGTGGCGCGATCGCTGGTCCGATGATCGTTCACGCCTCGATGAGATCGGCAGCGGCGCGGCAGCGCAGCGATCTCCGCTACCAACTCTCCTCGTACCTCGACGTGGTCACCATGTTGCTCGCCGGCAACGTGGGCAACGAGGGAGCGCTGCGCCAGGCGGCTCAGGCCGGTGATGGCCGGCTGTTCGTCGAGCTGCGCAGGCGGATCCTGGTCGCCGAGACCTCCAATCGTTCATTGGTCGCGGCGCTCGCCCAACTCGGCGACGACCTCGATCTGACCGAATTGCAGCAGATATCCGCGTCGGCGTCGTTGGCCGCGTCGGCTGGCGCGCCCGTCGCCAAGAGTCTCGCCGCCAAGTGCGCCACGTTGCGTAGTGCCTTGTCAGCCGAGCAGGAGACCGACGCTCGGGTGCGCACCGGGAAGATCACCGTTCCGCTCGTCGGCATGTCGCTGTTGATCATGGCAGCCGTCGTCTATCCAGCTCTCAACTTCTCTCGATAGGAGCACGATGAACATCGAATTGATGCTGTCAGTCATGACCCACATGGTGTACGGCCGCATGCGACGCCTGATGCCGAAAGAATCGAACGCGGACCGTGGGGCGGTGTCGTTGGAGCAGGTGTTGTGGTTCGTTGCTGCCGGCGTGGCGGTCGCCGTTATCGCCACGATTCTGTGGGGCAAGATCAAGACCGAGGCCGAGAAGCCGATCCAAGCACCCTCGGCGCCGTGATGTGTCGACGTGAGTGAGGGCGGCGTCGAACACGACCATGACATCGGTTCTGCATCGCTGACGATCGTGCTGCTGGCACCGTTGCTGCTGGTCTTGATGTTTGCCGGATTCCAGGCAGCGATGTGGAATCACACACGAACGGAGGCACGGGTGATCGCCCGCGAGACCGCGGTGCTCGTGGCGCGCGATCACCTGCCGGTTTCGCAGGCCTCGGTGGCGGCGTCGGCTGCATTGGCGAACGACAGCGTCTTGGCCGGGGCCACCGTGAAGATCGAGACCACCCCAACTGTCGTGGTCGTCACGATCGCCGGCCTCGCCGCCGGAGTACTGCGAGGAACATCCGCGCCCGTCAGTGTCACGGTGGCGGTTGCTGTCGAGGGATGGGTGTCACTGTGACGCATCACCCCGATCGTGGTGAAGCAAACGCACTCGGACTGGTGCTGATCGCGCCCGTCGCGATCGCTCTCGCAATTCTGGTCCTGTGGCTCGGTCGCATGGTCGACACCGATGCCCAGGTGCAGGCGGCGAGTTCGGCAGCGGCGCAGGCTGCAGCGCAGCAGCGAACGCCGGCGGCTGCCACGGTCGCCGCGCAGGTCGCCGCTACGGCGATGCTGACCGATGCCAAGGCCTGCGCAGGCGGGCCGGCGGTCTCGATCGACGTGTCCAACTTCCGTGCGGGCGGGGATGTCACGGTAGTGGTCACCTGTTCCCCTCAACGCTCCGACCTTCTCATCGGCGGGGCGCGCTCAGCCGCCTTCGCAGGAACCGCGACGGCATCGATCGATGGTTACCGGGCAGGAGGATTGCCATGAATCGACGCGACGCGGGTGGCGACATCGGCTCGGCAACCGTCCTGATGATCACGCTGTGTTTCACGTTCGTCACCGGTTCGTTGGTGTGGTTGTCGCGCACGGTCGACCAGTCCCTCGACGATCGGACCAATGCGGCTGCGATCGCATTTCAAGCGGCACGTTCCGGCGCCCAGGCGCTCGATCCCAGCGCGGCTCGTGCCGGTGTGGTCGCCGTCGACCAAGTGGCCGCTCGGCGGGCGGTGGCATCGACTGCGCAGCGCCTTCTCGCCGCCAACGGTGACACGGGAGCGTTGACTGCGGTCTCGATCGAGGGCACGCGGGTCACGGTCACGGTCACGATCACGACGACCGGTCGGCCGGCGTCGGGCACGGGCTCGGCGTCAGCAGTCCCGGGTGTCGACGCACCGCGGCAATAGGAGAAGTCATGGCACCTCGAACCCATACCGGACTCGGCGCACGACTCGTCAGCGCGCTGGTCGTCGCCGCCACGGTCGTCGTCGGCCTTCCGGCGTTTCTCCTTGCGGTCGCCCTCCAACGCTTCGGCCGCATGTCGCCGCTGAGCGGCATGCATGCACCGTGGCGATGGTCCATCGATGATCTGCGTTCGTGGGGGAGACGACTTGCCACCGGCCTCGATTCGTCTGCCGAACTCGTCGACCTGTTCTTCCGCGCCGCGCTGGTCGTCGGTTGGATCTGTGTGGCAATCCTGATCTACACCGTGGTCGACGAGGTCGTGTTCCAGGTGAGCCACGGAATGCCGTCGTCTCATCATCGCCGCCTGATCGGGGTTGGTTCGCTTGGGCGCAAGTTGGCGTCGGTGCTGGTTGCCGTGCTGCCACTTGTCGCCAACACGACACCGTTGCTGGCCGGCCCGCCCATCTCGCGGTCGGCTGCCAGCGTCGATCGACCGCTCTTCGACACCCCTGATGCACGTCATCTGGCGGTGCCCACCATGCCGTTGACAACTCACCCAACGGCTGTGCATCCCTCTGTCAACGGGTGGTCGCTCATCGAAGTGCACCGAGGTGATTCGGTGTGGTCCATCGCCCAACGTGTCGCCGACGGTCGAGATGTTGCCACCGTCGCCGAATCGATCGTCGGTGCCAATCTCGGAACAGTGATGAACGACGGCCATCGGTTCTCCACGCCGGCTCTGATCGAGCCGGGATGGATGCTGAACGTGCCGGCGGCGACGGTGCCCGAGCACGTCGCCGAGGGGCAGGAGCTTGCGTTTCCGCTCGAGGAGCCCTACGTCGTCGTGAGCGGGGATTCATATTGGAAGATCGCCGAAGACCACCTCGACCTATCGGCGAGTCCGGGCACGATCGCGGCCTACACCGAGCAGTTGATGGCAGTCAACGCTCCGATGCTGGGGTATCTCGATGAACGGCTGATCCGACCTGGTGACGTCGTCCAACTCGGTGTCGAGACGATCGGCACGGCGGATCCGCTTCCCACCGACGTGTTGCCACCCGCCGCAGTCGTGCCCACCGCCGTCGACCAGTTGCCTCCACCCCCCATCCCGGCGCCTACCGCCGAAATGCCCGTAGCCCCTGTCCTTCTCCCACCGCCGATGTCGTTCCCGCCACCGGTGCCCCCGGCGAGCCAGTCGGATGTCGTCACCGTCGACGAACTCTTGTCGGGCAACACCCTTCCGATGAAGCGTGGCCTCGGGGCGGCGGTGTTGCTCGCCGGCGGCGCCATCGCAGTACTCGACGCTCGTCGCCGGCAACAGCTTCGTGGTGCCCAGGTGGGCGCCCATTTCGCGCCACCAACCGGGGCGGCAATCGCAACTGAGACGATGCTTCGTGCACTGAGCCCGGTCGAGCAACTGGCTCGCCTCGATCTCGCGTTGCGTTGTGTCGCTCCGGGCCTGTCTCGACAGCAGGCGCGAGCCCTGGCGGCGGAAGTGGCCGACGATGGTCAAATCCGCGTCTACACGGATCGTCCGGCGATGGTGGTGGCCGAACGTTGGACACGCGACATCGACGCCGGAGCGTGGCGTTTGCCCGCCGACGTATCGATCGTCGAACTGGCCGAGACTGCACGCGGCATCGACCAACCATGTCCGGCGATCGTTCACATCGGCGAATCAGCCGGTGGGCACCTGTTCGTCGACCTCGAAGCGATAGGGGTGCTGAGCGTCGACGCCTCACCTGCGGTAGCCGCATCGATCGTGCGATGTGCGGCGGCGTCGCTGGCTGTGTCTCCATTTCTCGAGTCGAGCCGGATCTTCACCGTCGGTCTCGGGTCCGAGGTGCAACTCGGAAGTCCGAACGTCGAGTCGCACGAGTCGATCGCCGTCGCTGCCGCCGCAGTGAGCGACACGGTGGGCAGCATCGTCATGGCGACCAGCGGCACCGTCACGACACTTGCGCTGCGCTGCTCCGCACGCGGCGGCGAGGCCTGGGAGCCTTCGTTGTTGCTGGCAGTCGGCGTCGACAACCCCGATGAACTGGACGCGCTCGTGCCCCTGGCCGGTGGCGGAGGGCGCGGTGTCGGCGTGATGATCGACCGACCGGTCGTCGGAAGTGGCGGTGCGCTACGCCTTCATGATGTCGATTTCGTGCTCGAACCGCTGGGCATTCACGTGAGTCCGACCGGTCTGTCAACGGCCGACGTTGCAGCTGTCGACAGTCTGCTCGAGCATGCCGAATGGCCGTTGTTGGCGGCCGCCGAGGAGTTGGCCGATGCGCCGACCGTCGCTGCCCCAACGTTCAGTGGCCGACAACACGAACTCGTCGTCCACATACTCGGCCGGGTCGCGGTGCAGTCAAGGGATGGCACACCGGTCGGGTTCGATCGGTCGAAGGCGCAGGAGCTCGTGGTCTGGCTGAGTCAGCATCGTCACCGTCCAACCCGCGCCTCGGCGCGAACTGCGCTGTGGGAGCTCGCCGTGCGCGACACAACGTTCTCCAACGTGGTCAGCGACGCCCGCCGGGCAATGGCCAAGGTCGTACCACCGCCCGCAGGGCAGGAGTGGATCGGACGAACGATGAACGAGGACCTGCCGTTGCACGACCTGGTTGTCAGTGACACCGAGCTGTTGGCCCAGCGAGTTGCCGCGGCCCGTGGGCTCGATGATCGAGCTGCGATCGAGGTGCTGTGTCCGGGTGTGGCACTGATCCACGGCATGCCGTTCGAGGGCACGTCGTACTTGTGGCCAGATGCCGAGGGCATCACGTCGTCTCTCGTGTTGTTGGCTACTTCTGCGGCAGCGCAACTTGCCGGCTGCTATCTGGCCATCGGGGATGTCGATGGTGTGTTCTGGGCAACCGGACAAGGGCTGAAGGTGCTGGCCGGCCACGAGGAGCTGATCGCCCTGCGCATGCGGGCCCACGCCGACCGCGGCGATCTCGCCGGCGTGCGCGGCGAATGGGAGAGTTACGAGCGAGCCATTCAAGCCGACACGTGGGCCGCGGCCGAACCCTCACCCAAGCTGGTCGATCTGCGCCGCCAGCTGCTGTCGCCCTCGCTGGCGTCGTGAGGCCGCACGACACCTCGACCGATCGCAGGCGTCAGCGATCTCCCTCGGGCGCGAAACTAGAACCCGTCGTTCCAAAAGCGCACCCGAGCACTTCGCACGGGCGCGTTTCACGACGCCGGAGTTCCGGAATCGCGCCCGACCAGACGGCGGGGTCGGTGTGGCTCGGGTCAGGTCCCCGCGGTCGCGGAGAGCAGGTAGTCGACGACATCCGCCGCTGAATAGCTGCCGTCGGCGGCCAGCGAACGGACGGCGCGTTCGAGGTCGTTGCCCGCCGTGACGATTGGTGGCTCTGCGCCTTGTTCACGCATCTGTCCAAGTCCGATCGTCGCCAGCAGGCCGTTGCACAGGCACTTGCGTCCCTCGGTGTCGTCGAGTTCGCCCCCCTTGCCCACATAGTCGGCTTCTGGTTCCGCGGTGCAGCGATAGCCGACCGAGCCACCGTCGCGAACGTACGCCGTGCGCAGGAAACCGAGGTCGCACACCCGCTCCCGCGAGGTATAGGCCTCGATGTCGGAGACCGTGTTGTCGAGCGCGACGACCTTGAACGGATACCCGCTCGGTGAGGCGCGTGGATCGGTGTGCACGCGCAACGTGCCGGTGAGGGCGCGGCTGATGATGTCGTGTTTGATCGACGGATCGATGCCCGATTCATCGCACAACGCGAAGGCCGATCCAACTTGAATGCCGGCGGCCCCCATCGCGAGTGCTTCGCAGAGCCGATCGGGCGACCCGTAGCCCCCAGCCAGCCAGAACGGGATGCCGAGCGTCGCGAGTGCGTCGAGGTCGACGTCGTCTCGAGGCCCATAGACAGGTTGTCCTTCGTCGTCGAGTACCAGCTTCGCCCGCGGCGGCGCGTTGTGCCCGCCGGCGATGGGCCCCTCGACGACGAAGCCATCGGGCCGCCCGTGGTCGCTCTTGGCGAGGAAGCTTGCCAGGGTGTTCGAGGCGATGACGGCCAGGAACCATGGTCGAACCAGCGGTGCCATGCGGGTGTCGCCGACGAACTCGGCAGGATCGAATCGGGTCAGCCTCTCGTCATCCGGTGCCGCGCCGACGACCGAGATGCGATATGTCGCCGGTTGACCTGCGGCAAGCAGATCGAGGACGTGCGGGATCTCCTTCGGAATTCCGGCTCCCATCAACACCGCGTCGGCACCGCCCAGCATGGCGCCGTACAGCGCGTAGAGCGTCGGGAGTTGGATCTTCTCGAGATAGTTGATCCCGACGAGGCCGTCGTGGCCATCCTTGGCGAGCCAGACCTCGGCGAAATTGGCGAGCACGGTCAGGTCGACGAGCGACGACGGTGGATCGAGTCGCTGCGCGGGCACGGTGAGATAGCGCCCGCCGGGTGACCTCCCGTTGGCGCGGTAGTAGCGACGCAGCACGCGTTCGACGACGTCGGGTCGCACGAAGTGCTCGTATGCCCGGCGCAGATGTCCGCCACGATCGCCGTCGTTCAGTCGACGGGCGTGCACGACGTCGATGGCAACACCGGAGACGACGCCGAGCTGACCCTTTCGAGACACGGCGCTGGCCAACTCCCACGAGGAAACACCGACGCCCATTCCCCCTTGGATCAATTTCGGCAGCATCATCCAATTAACCTACCTACTGGTAGGTAGGTAGGCAAGGGACTTGGGTCTTGTCTCAGTTAGGCCGCAGGGCTAAAGGACATAGTCTGCGAGGCCGATGACCGCGCAGCCGAACATCCTCCTCGTAATGGCCGACCAGCTGGCCGCTTCGTTCCTGCCGAGCTACGGGCACCCAATCGTGAAGGCGCCGGCCCTGAAGCGTCTGGCAGATCGTGGCGTGCAATTCACGTCGATGTACAGCAACAGCCCGCTGTGCGCACCGGCACGTTTCTTGATGATGTCGGGTCAAAGGAACTCGCGGATCGCGGCCTACGACAACGCCTCCGAATTTGCCGCCTCGATCCCAACCTTCGCCCATCATCTGCGCAGCGCCGGCTACCAGACGTGCCTGGCCGGGAAGATGCACTTCGTCGGACCGGATCAGCTCCATGGGTTCGAGGAGCGCCTGACCACCGACATCTATCCCGCCGACTTCGGATGGACCCCGAACTGGGACGACGCCGACGCACGTTTCGACTGGTGGTTCCACAACATGGACAGTGTGGTCAACGCCGGAGTTGCCGAGGTTACCAACCAACTCGACTTCGACGACGAGGTCGGCTTCCGCGGAATCCGCAAACTGCGCGATCTGGCGCGCAGCTCCGACGAACGTCCATGGATGTTGACCGTGTCGTTCACCCATCCGCACGATCCGTACGCGATGCGTCAGACATACTGGGACCGCTACGACCATGACGCCATCGATCTCCCACGTGTCGGGCCACTACCGGTCGACCAGATCGATCCACACAGCCGCCGACTGCGCAACGTGTCGGCCATGGACCAGACCGAGATCACCGAGTCGCACATCCGCAACGCCCGCCACGCGTACTACTCGTCCATCGCCTATGTCGACGACTGGGTCGGCGCGCTCGTCAGCACGCTCGAAACGTGCGGCATCGCCGACAACACGGTGGTGATGTTCACGGCCGACCATGGCGACATGCTCGGCGAGCGTGGCCTGTGGTACAAGATGAACTTCTTCGAGGGCGCCAGCCGTGTCCCGCTGATCGTCACCGGTCCAGGGATTGTCCAGGGCATCGCCTCGGAGAACGTGTCGCTGCTCGACGTCATGCCCACGTTGCTGGACCTCGCCGGTGTCGAATGCCCGGAACAGGCCGATGGCACCAGCCTCGTGCCGCTGCTCGGCGGCGACCGTGACCCGGAGCGCACCGTCTACGGGGAATACCTCGGTGAAGGGGCCATCGCGCCGATCCTGATGATCCGTCGCGACAACCTGAAGTTCATCTTCTGCGAGGACGACCCGCCGCAGTTGTACGACCTTGTCGCCGATCCGGACGAGCTCGTCAATCTCGCCAAGGTGACCGAGCATTCGGCGCTGGTCTCCGGGTTCGAGGTCGAGGTCGGACGGCGCTGGCAGCCGGCTCAGCTGAAGGCCGCCGTGATAGCCAACCAGCACGCCCGCCGCACCGTCGACACGGCGCTGCGCACGGGGCGGCACACCTCGTGGGATCACCAACCGATCGACGACGCATCTGCGCAGTACATGCGCAACCATCTCGACCTGAACGCCGTCGAGGGTTCACGGCGGCTTTCCACACCTCCGTCGGGCTGATTCCGCACCTGGCGCGGGTTTGTTCCACTTCCGGGCCCGTGGTTACTGTCGGGGTAGGCAAGGTCAGTCTTCGAAGGGTGACGCACCGTGTGTCGAGTTGCGAACCAGTTGCGTCACGCCGTCCCACATATGTGGGGATCTGGCGACCGATCTGTCGATGTCTGCACCAGCTTCTCGCGCAGGCGAGCGGACGACAGGAGCACGGAGGCTCTCGTCATCGATGAAAGGAACAACCCATGACCATCAAGCGAAGGACTCGGCGCCGGCTGGCAGCCGGAATTCTCGCCCTCGGCCTTATCGCCGCTTGCGGTAGTGACGACACCGCGAGCGATGCAACCGCGAGCGATGCAACCGCGAGCGATGCAACCGCGAGCGGTGGAACGGCGGGCGACGCAACCGTCGCCGACACTGCCGCCTCCGCCACCAACGGCACGACGGGTGCGGGTGGATCCACCGAGCCCATCAAGGTCGCGTTCGTCTACGTCGGTCCGGTCGGAGATGCCGGATGGACCAAGCGGCACGATGACGGCCGCAAGGAGCTCGAGGCCGCACTCGGCGACAAGGTGGAAACGACGTTCCTGGAGAGCGTGCCGGAAGGTGCCGAGTCCGAGGCGGTCTTCGATCGACTCGCTCGTGAAGGCAACAAGGTCATCTTCGGAACCTCGTTCGGGTACATGGACCAGATGCTCGCCGTCGCCGAGAAATACCCCGATGTCGTGTTCATGCACGCCACGGGGTTCAAGGTCGCCGACAACATGGGTACGTACTTCGGCGCCGCCGAAGAAGCGCGCTACCTGTCGGGAATGGCCGCAGGCGCCATGACGAAGACCAACAAACTGGGCTACGTCGCCGCGTTCCCCATCCCCGAGGTGATCCGCGGCATCAACGCTTTCACCCTCGGTGCGCAGCGAGTGAACCCTGATGTGACCGTCGACGTCGTGTGGACCTCCACCTGGTTCGATCCCACGATCGAGAAGGAAGGGGCCCAATCGCTGCTCAATGGTGGTGCCGATGTGATCGCCCAGCACCAGGACACTCCCTCGGCCGGCGAGGCTGCACAGGCCGCAGGCGCCCGATGGGTGGGCTACAACGACGACATGTCCCGCTTCGCGCCCGACGCCTGGCTCACTGCGCCGGTCTGGGACTGGGGTCCGTTCTACATCAAGACCGTCGAGGACGTGATCGCGGGCACCTGGAAGTCGGAGCAGTTCTACGGCAATATGGCCGGGGGCATGGTGACGTTGGCCCCAGTGTCCGATTCCGTGCCACAGGCAACCCGCGACGAGATCGCCAGCGTGCAGGCGCAGATCGTGAGCGGTGAGTTCGCGCCGTTCACCGGACCGATCAACAAGCAGGACGGGACTGAGGCATACGCCGCCGGCGTCGTCGCCGAACTCGGTGACCTCCTCGGTATGGACTACTTCGTCGAAGGCGTCGTCGGAAGTCCCACGGGCTAGTGACCGATTCCACCCACGAGACCCCCGGGACAAGTGCGAACTCGTCCCGGGGGCCGGCCCTCGCGGCCCGGGGGGTCAGCAAGCGGTTCCCCGGGGTGATCGCCAACCAGGACGTCGACTTCGAGCTCTTCGAAGGCGAGGTGCACACGCTGCTCGGAGAAAACGGCGCGGGAAAGAGCACGTTGGCGGCGATGCTGTGCGGGCTGTACCAGCCCGATGAAGGGCAGCTCTTTCGTCGTGGGCAGGCGCTGCGTTTGCGTAGCCCGCGCGATGGGCTCACCCACGGTATCGGCATGGTGTATCAGCACTTCCGGCTCGTCGAACGGTTCACGGTCGCCGAGAACATCGTGCTCGGCGACCCGGCCCAACCAAGGATCTTCAACCGTGCCGACGTGGAGGATCGTGTCGCCGCGATCGGTGAACGCTTCAGCCTGCCGATCGACCCGCGTGCCCGGGTCTCAGAGCTCACCGTCGGCCAGCGCCAGCGGGTCGAGATCGTCAAGGTGCTCTACCGGGGTGCCGATGTCCTGCTCCTCGACGAGCCGACAGCGGTGCTCACTCCGGTCGAGGTCGAGGCACTGTTCCACACGGTCAAGACGATGACAGCCCAGGGAAAGGCAGTCCTGTTCATCACCCACAAACTCGGAGAGGTGATGGCGGTGAGTGATCGCATCACGGTGATGCGGGCCGGGCGCGTTACGGGCGAGGTTGCGACCGGCGACGCCAGCGCGCGGCACCTGGCCGAGCTGATGGTCGGTCGGCCCGTGGAAGTGGAGATCCGGCGCGGCACCGGCGTCGGGGCACCGGCTCTCGAGCGCGCACGGACTGCGGCTGGTGGACGGAGATCAGGTGCTCCTCGACGACATCAACCTCGAGGTTCGCGAGGGCGAGATCGTCGGCATCGCCGGGGTCGCGGGGAACGGACAGCGGCATCTCGCCGAGACCCTTTCCTGCATCCGCACGCCGACTGCCGGGAGCGTTGCCGTGCGTGGCCGGAACGTGACTGGTGCGGGAACCGTCGCCGCCAGACGAGAAGGACTTGCCTTCGTCCCGGAAGACCGCCTCGGCACCGGCCTGGTACCTGGACTGAGCCTGACCGACAACATGATGCTGACGCGCCCCCGATCCTTGTTCGTGAAGCGTCGCCGAGCCCGCGACGAGGTCAGTGAGGCGATCGTCGATTTCGAGATCAAGACGCCGGGAACCGAGGCACGGGCCAGTGTGCTCTCGGGGGGCAACGCGCAGAAGCTGCTGCTCGCTCGCGAGGTCGCTGGGCTCGGTGAGGAAGGCGGGCCGAAGGTGATCATCGTCTCCTCGCCAACTCGTGGTCTCGACGTTGGTGCAGCCGAGTTCGTACGCGGCCTGCTGCACGAGGCACGCCTTCGCGCTGGAGCAGTGCTGATCATCAGTGAGGACCTCGACGAGGTCCGCAGTCTTTCCGACAGGATCGTCGTGCTCTACCGCGGGCACATAGCCCTCGAGGGCAACGCCGATGAGCTCACCCTCGAGCAGATAGGGCTGGCCATGGGCGGCGTCGAGCACGACCGGCAGGAGGCGTGATCCGGTGCTGATCCGCCTCGAGCCCCGTCTCAACCGCCGGTGGTGGCACTCCGCGCTGTCTCCGATCCTCGCGGTGCTGGCCGCACTGTTGGCGGGCGCGATCTTCCTCCTGATCGAGGGGTTCAGTCCGCTCACGGTGTACAGGGCGTTGTTCAAGGTCAGCTTCACGACCACTTTCGGGATCACCGACAGCCTGGCGATCGCGACACCGTTGGTGCTCACCGGTCTCGCCGCCGGTGTCGCGTTCCGTATGAACCTGTTCAACATCGGCGCCGAAGGCCAGCTCTACCTCGGCGCGATCTTCGGCAGCTGGGCGGGCATCGCGCTTGCGCCTCACCTTCCGGCCCCGCTCGCGGTCCTCGCCGTGCTCGTCGTGGCGGTGTTCGGCGGCATGATCTGGGCGCTCCCGATGGCCGCGGCCAAGGCCTACCTCGGCACGAGCGAGATCATCACAAGCCTGATGCTCACCTTCGTCGCCCTGTTCCTCATGCGGTATCTCATCTTCGGGACGACGTCGTACTGGCGCGACCCTGCCGCTGCCAACTTTCCACAGGGTAAGAAGATCGCTGCCTCCGGCGAGCTCCCGCTGTTCGGGGACTACCGCACCGGCTGGGGATTCGTCATCGTCGTGATCATCGCCGCGCTGATCTGGGTGCTGATCCGCTTCACGTCGGTCGGCTACGACATGAACGTCGTCGGCTCGTCACCTGCTGCGGCCCGCTATGCGGGTATCTCGGCCAGCCGCATGATGCTGACCGGGCTGTTGATTTCCGGTGCGCTCGCTGGTCTCGCGGGCGGCGTCGAAGTCGCAGCACGCGCTCACGCACTCGACCCGAACGGCCTCGAACTCGGACTGGGCTTCACCGGAATCGTCGTTGCCGCACTGGCTCGGTACAACCCGTTCGGCATCGTGCTCGTCGCGGTATTCCTGGGCGGTCTGCGCAACGCCGGCCTGGCGCTGCAGACCCTTCCGGGAGACCGGGTGCCGGTCGAGGTATCACTCATGCTGCAGGGAGCGATATTGCTGTTCGCGATCGGTGCAGAGGTGTTCATCCGCAACAGGTTGCGGATCGTGCGCACGGTCAGGGCGACGTCGTGAACAACACCGCGCTCGTCCTCACGCTGGCTGCGTCGGTTGTCGCGGCCGTGCCCATCGCCCTCGCCGCTCTGGGAGAACTACTTGCCGAGCGCTCAGGTGTGCTCAACCTCGGCGTCGAGGGGATGATGTTGGTCGGCGCCGTGACCGCGTTCCAGGTGGGCAACAGCACGGGGAACCTCTGGCCCGCGTTCTTCGCCGGGGCGTTGGCCGGCATGGGGTTGTCACTGCTGCATGCCGGGCTGTCGATCACACTTCGTGCCAACCAGATCGTTTCTGGGCTCGCGCTCACGATCTTCGGAACGGGCCTGGCGACGTTCATCGGCAAGTCGATCGAAGGGCTGCCCCTCGCCGCCGATTTCCGGCCGACGGCGTGGGGACCGCTCGCCGACCTTCCGGTGATCGGCCCGATGTTCTTCGACCAGGATCCCATTGTCTACGTCACGATCGTGCTGGCGATCCTCATCGGGCTGTACCTGAGCCGCACGCGAGCTGGCCTGTCGGTTCGCGCCGTAGGTGAGTCGCCGGCGACCGCCGACTCGATGGGCGTTGCCGTTTCACGGAGCCGCTACGTCCATGTGCTGGCCGGCGGCTTTCTCGCCGGTGCCGCCGGCTCCTACCTCGTGCTCGGCCAAGTGCCGTCGTGGAGCCAGGACGGCACGACGAGTGGACTCGGGTGGATCGCGCTGGCCTTGGTGGTGTTCGCTTCGTGGAACCCGACGAGGGTGCTGCTTGGTGCGTTTCTCTTCGGATTCTCGCGTCAGCTCAACTTCTACCTGCAGGGACGCGGTGTCGACATCCCGGCTGAGTTCCTCTCGATGCTTCCCTACCTTCTGACCATCTTCGTGCTCGTGTTCTGGGGCGGCCGCGACAAGCGCCGGCGGGTGGGCGCACCGGCCGCTCTCGGTGTGCCGTATGTACGCGAGGAACGCTGACGCACAGCGCCGTTCGGTGACGATTCAGTCGTGTTCGACCACCTTGAGCAACCGGCCTCCGGTGAACATGCCATCCGTCACGTAGACCGCGCCGTTCTTGTCGACCACGACGCCTCCGGGCTGCGACAGCTCGCCGGCGGCAAGCTCCTTGCGCCTGTCGCGGTGCCGATCGTCGTCACCGTGTTTCTGGCCCTTCTTGACTTCGAGCAGCACTGCCGGCGGGAACACACCGGTCCCGAAGCCTTCCTCGAAGGCCAGCACCCCATCGGCAGCGAGCTCGTAGACGTACAGCTGGCCTGTGCGCTTGTTGAAGGCTATGTCGTGGATTGCGGTGAACCCGCTGCTGTACAACTTGCAGCCGCGCGTCGGATCCGGAGCGTTCACCGAACAGGTGGCCCCGACTGCTCCTGGCTTGATCCGCCAGATTCTCGACGAACCCGGGCGGAACGGGAAGCCCTTGAGCTCACCCACGTACAGCGCTCCGTCGGGTCCGACGGTGACTGTCGTTGGCACCGATTCAGCGGTCAGTTCCGGCGGGAAAGGCCCCCCAGGGAAGTCGGCGGGCAGGTGATCCGTGGAAATGGTCTCGAGATCGAATCGGGCGACCGTAGTCGCGTGCCCGTCCGGCGTGACTCGGACCAGATCGTTGTTCGCTGCGTCGGTGAAGAGGGCGTCACCGTTCTTGTCGATCGTCAGCCCGTAGGGGTTCGACTCGGTCGCCAGGCCATCCTGGTCGGTCGGATCCGGATCTGTGCCTTGATAGGCAAAGATGTCGAGCACGGTATCGACGGTTCCGTCAGCCAGTTGATGCAACAAGAACGCTGGAGTCGGTGGATCTTCGACCGCGGCGCTGATCCCCCAGCCGGTGTCATCGAGCGGGCTGATCGCCACGTCGACCAGGCTTGCCGGCCCGGTGACCGGGAACGAGGTGCCCTTGTCGGGCCCACGCAGCGCGTAGAGCAGCACAGGATCGGGCGGACCGAACGCGCCCTGCGCGACCACCAGGTTCCGCTCGAGGTTCAAGGCGAGCCCCTTGGGCGAGTTCAGACCGTCGAGCAACACTTTCACTGACGACTCGTCGTCGTGGCCGTCGTCGTGGCCGTCGTCGGCTGACACCCCCAGCGGCGGGGCAGCGATGCCCAGCATCGAGACCACGCCGATCACGCCCAGTAGCCGTCCTACATGTCGCATCAAACACCCCCGGTTCGATAGTCACGTGTGAACGACGAATATTGCACGTCGGGCGGCGCGTCGTCTAGCGACTTGTGCCGTGACCTGGCAATGTTTGGTAGTGGCACGTGGTCGGGTCTGCAAAGTTCGTGCCGGAGGCAGTGGAGCCGGGTGTGAGAATCGAACTCACGACATCTTCATTACAAGTGAAGTGCTCTGCCGACTGAGCTAACCCGGCGGGGTTTCGGGAAATGGTAGAGGACTACCCTCGATCAATCGTACGGGAAATCGCTCCGGCAACGCGGCGTCTCGCGTCGTGCGCAAGCCGTAAACGCAGATCGACTTGCGTCCGGCGGGTATCCAACCCAGCGCTGACGCGCTTCGCAACCCTTCGCTTGAAAGCCGAGCAAACATGGAGACCGATCGAAGTCAAGATGGACCATTGACAGGCATGTGAGACAGATCTATACACGGGGAAACTCCATTCAGGCCCGCCGGAAATGGTGTTCACTTGAGTTGTGACAGCGCGCCCGCTCGCTCGTGCAAGTCGACGTTGGCTACCGATCGTCGGTCTGGTGCTCGTGGCTGCATCCTGCGACGACGGCGACGTCGCCTCGCCGGTCGACACAACCCGGTCGGTGACGAGTCCGACTGCGGGGAACGCGCCGACGGCGACTGCCGTAGGGTCCGACACGACGACGGTGACTCCAGCCGACAACAGCGTTCCGATCGGCTCGGGCGCCTCGGCGACGCTCTGCGAAGACGGGTCGCCACCCGCCTTGGCGGCCTTTGACCTGGCCACCGGAGCAGTGCAGTGGTCCTACTGTTCACCCGAGCGCGCTCTCTCGATCACCGGGGCGGGTTCGAGGTGTCTACATCCCGCCTCGCAACGGACGGTCGCATCATCTGCCGGCGGCTCCAGATCTGGCGCTCGCGGAGCGGCTGCTTCGTACCCCGTAGCCGGGTTCTGAGCCAACTTTGTCGCTCTCAACATGCTGGACATGTCGGGAGCGACAAGGCTCGACGACTGCCCATATCTGCCTCGGCGCGACCTGCCTCGCACCTCCGGGAGCGCAGAAGAACGTTCTGCGAACCCGGCGGTGGGGACACGCGTTGCGAGATTCTCGTGCAGCCACTTCGGGTGCGCGGTCGTCGGGCTTGGACACCGTTGGTCCTGGGTAGGCGGAATTATCCTTGCTGGATGCCGGGACCGCGGGACTACATCCAACACCACCCGGCGGGGTGACGATGCGCATCTTCCTCAGTTATCGCCGGGAGGACTCCTCGGCATGGGCCGGCCGTCTGAACGACGGGCTGGGGGCGCGGTTCGGGGCGCGCAACATATTTCAGGACGTCGTTGCCGTCGGCCCGGGTGAGGACTTCACGGCGGCGATCAACCGCGCCCTCGGCGATGCCGACGCCACCCTGGCGGTGATCGGACCCTCATGGCTGACGGTCGCCGGGCCCGAGGGCATCCGCCGACTCGACGAGCCGGACGACTTCGTGCGCACGGAGTTGAGTGCCGCGCTCTGCCAGGGGTGTCCGGGTGATCCCTGTACTGGTCGGCGGCGCCGCGATGCCCAGCGTTGCCGACCTCCCGACCGGGCTCGAGAGCCTCGCCCAGCGGCAGGCGGTGGCCCTTCGTGACAGCACCTGGCGGCAGGATGTCGACGGGCTGGTCCGGGCGCTTCGCGGCGAGCAGCCGGGTACGTCCCGTCGGCGCTGGCCGATCGCCGTCGGCGTCGCTGCCGTACTCTTGGTGGCGGGCGCCGTTGGCCTTTTCGTTCACGACGACGGCGGCGGCGACGCCAGTTTGGCCTCGGGAACCTCCGCCGGCGGAACGTCACTGGCCAATGGCAGCGGCACCGCCGCGCTCACCGGATGCCCCGACCCGGCGGACTTGGGCCCGCTCGAACTCGCCAACGACCCGTCAGGCGAAATCGAGTTGGCCAGTGGGACGCTGCATGTGACGGCACGACAGTTGGCGTCGCGGCGCGAGGACGACGGATGGCTCGTGCTCGTGGGCATCGCACTCAACAACGACACGCCCGCTCCCATCCCCATCGGCGAGTGGTATGTGCCACAGCTTGTCGTGGCCTCCCGGACCTACTCCCCCTGGTGCTTCGACGAAAGGTCCACACTCGCTGCCGGCCGCACCGCCGATCTTGTCGTCGGTTTCGAGGTCTCCTGCGACCCCGTGGGTCGTATCGACCTCGTCGCCGGCGAACGCCTCGACGTCCCCATTCCCCTGACACCCGATCCCGAGCCCAGCACCTGCTGGCGGGCCGCACCGCAGCGGATCAACCGCGCATCCGACCATCCTCGAACGCCTGCTCGATCGATGTTCGCGATGGGGAGCCATCCGGCTATGAGCCGAGCGCCGGACGTCCGGGCCAACGCCTCGAGCGCAATGGCCAGGCCTCGCGCAGCCACTCGTCGATCTCAACGGCCAAATCCAGGTCCAGTTCAGCGCGTGACGCTCGTACCCATGACCGAACCATCGCCTCAGCGGCACCGCTGCCGTCGGGGTCGATGTAGACGCATCCGATCACGTCATCGCCGTCCAGCACGCTGTATGCAAACGCTTCACCGGCGATGAATTCACGCCGATGTTGCTCCAGATCGTCGAGGTTCTGGTCCAACGTCATTGGCGTCGGCCAGTCGTCACCTCCCCAATCCGGCTGCGCAAACCCCGTTGTGGCGTGGATGTGCTCGATACTCGACATCCACGCTTCGTAGTCGCGTTCGTTGTGCACCGGCGCCAAGATCTCCAGCCGGAACCAGGTTGCCGAAAGCGCTACCGGTGGGTCGATGACGCGTTCGAACACATCCTCAGTCTTCCTGAACGCGGTCGTCGTCGTCGTCGCCGCCGTAATGACTGCATCGCGACCGAGGGGCGTTGGCGTTGGCCACCAGGCGGGCCAACACGTCGGGATCGGCCGGAAGCTCGAAGTGGTTCACGCCTGGGTTGTCGGTGAGGCTGAAGCGATGGCACTGCATCGCAGCCCAGACGGCCACCGCGTCGTTGGTGATGTCTTCTTGATTGATGTCACCGTCGCGCGTCAAGAACTCGGTCGTCCCTGTCACCAGCTGTCCGACCGTCAGATCGGAGAGCCCGAGACCGACGAGCGTGTCGAGCCCAGAGCCTTTCTCGGCGTACACGTCGACGTTCGGGAAGTGAGCCGGGTCGCTGAACGGCACGCCGCCGATGTAGTAGTCGGCGATCGGCTTGACCCATGACAGTCCGGCGTCGTCGAACAACGCGGGGTAGTCCTGCGGCGTGTAGTCCGTGCCAGTCGACTGGTCACGGATGACGATCTCGTCGTCGCCGAAGATCGTCGGGTCCGATGCGGTGATGAATGTCGAGGGATGCGACAAGAACATCCGCGCACTGCTGACACCGTTCTCCGCTGTGGCTGGGAAGAGAAGGTCGGGGATGTTCACGCCGACGAACATCAGCGCATAGCCGAGTCCTTGGCCGGGGAAGTTCCCCGCCAACGGCGTGAAGCCGTGAATGTACTTGTCCTTCCACTCCTGGCTCGTGTGCGTCAGCAGGTACTGCACGTAGATGGGACCGTTGGAATGGCCGACGAGATGCACTGGACGGTGTCCGTTCTGGCGATACGTCTCCTCGATCAGATGTTTGGAGCGCTGCAGGAACCCGCCCATGTCGGGCGTGAGCCGGGCGTCATAGCCGGCGACGCGGATGTTTCGGTCGCGTGTGTAGCCGGCTGCCTCCAGAGCCTGATACATCGGCTCGTACGCTGGGGCACTGGAAGTAAGGCCGTAGTCGGCAATCCTCACCTTGACGCCGCGCTGCTCGGAGAACCGTCGCGGCATCGGTTTGTGCGAGTCAGCGTCGTAACGCAGGGTGAGCAGTTCGTCCCGACACACCTGCGAGAACGTGGGCCCGGGATCGAAGAAGACGAGGTCTTCGAAGGTGCCAGTGCTCGGGCAGGTGGGATCGACGTGCTGGTTGTGCACGGTCACCGCGAGCCGGGTGAAATGCCAGGCGGGAAACAGGACGATGGGGGTGACCCCGTCGGATGAATTGTGGTGAGCCGACGCCGCATGTGGTGTCGGCGCGATGACCGTCGCTGCCACCAACATGACAGCCAGGATCGTGCGCGTCAATCGTGTCGAGCCGTGGAACCACTTCATCACTGGCCTCCTTCGCCCCGCCGCAAACCCTACGCTCGCCCGCCCGATGGCACAAGATCGTCGTCACCGAGATCGATCGAATGCCGCCGCACGATGCTCACCTACTGACCCTCATCGACTGGCCGACAGCGGGGTCACGGAGCGTCGCCCGACGCCACCGCGAGCAGCGCGAGCGCGTGAATTTGAACGTCTGCCGGCGTCAGCACGTCAGGCAGCTCGACCAGGATCGAGCTGCTGCCGAGCGCCTCGTCGATCGGGCACCACATGAATCCGGCGGCGCAGTCGCCACTTCGGTTCAACGTGCCGAGCCCGGTCAGCGCCTGGTACTGCCTCGCCGGCGTCATCGATGCGCCCGAACCGCCCACCCAGCCATAGTTCTGGTGGTACCAGACCGTCAACGACGGCCGGGTGGCAAGAGCGAAGTCGTAGACGGCCTGCTGCTCGAGCAGGCTCGGCGCCCGTCGGTTCGGGTCGGCGCCATTGGCCAGGAAGCGGGTGTCGAGGGCGAGGCCGTCGGGGTTCATCATGGGGACGACCCACAGCGTGATCCCTTCGGGCAGTGGCAGCGACCGTGCCCGCAGGAGGACCCGGAGGCCGCCCTCCTCGTCGCCGTGGGTTTGACCGACGACGAGTACGGTCCGGGGCCCGTCGCCATAGCGCATTGCCGTGATCGGTCGCCCCTTCGCTGAGGTGCCGATCTGGCGCGCCTCACCCGCTCGGGCCTGGGGTGTGGTGTCGGTGGCGATGCCCAGGTATTGGAGCAAGTCATCGTCGGGTACGCCGGTCATGGGGAGCCCGGCGTCCAGTTGGACGACGGCCGTCGCTCGCTGAACACGTCGCTCGTGGTCATCGCTCGACCCGCTGGTGACGTCGAAGCCCAACATGTCGAGCGTGCCGGTCAGGCAGGTCCGTGTCGTCCAGGTCCTGCAGTCGAGGTCCTCGGGGAGAGGGTGGCGGCCGCCACGGCGCCCATTGATGGGGTTGGTCACCTCGTCCAACGAGGCTTCGTTCGTCGGCACGATGACATCCGGGGGCACCGACGTCATCGAGATGTCGGTGAGCACGGCGCGATCCGCGACCTGCGCCACAGTCGATGTCGTTGGCGGCGACGGTGTGTCGGCGGAGGTGGGCATCGTCGAGAAAGTGGTGGTGGCGATCGTGTTCGGCGCGTCGGTGGAAGCAACCGATGACGCAGAGGAGACTGGTGCGTCCGACGAGGTCGGTGCCACCGCCGGTGCCGCGGCGCTGGAGGTGCACGAGGCGGTCAGGAGCACCAAGGCAACGAGGCACGGCGAGATGGCCAAGAAGGACTGCGACCTCACTGCGCTCTCACCACCACGCACGGTATCGCCGCAGACGCTGACCGGGCGGTCGGTCCTCACAGCGCCGCGCGACCTCTCGGGGCAGCCCTCACAGCCCCCGTGTATGCTCATTTGCATGCACAGTACGAGCGTTCGGATCGATGCCGCGACTCACCAGGACCTCAAGCGTCTCGCAGCGGAACTGAATACCACTGTCGGCAACACGGTCTCTCTCGCTGTGCGAGCGCTGCGACAAGACCGCATCGGAGAGGACCTGCGTGCCGCGCTGCGCGACGACGAAACCGCGTGGCTCGATGCCGACCTCGGGTGATGTGGTCGATCTCGACCTCGGAGCTCCGGAGGGCCGCGAGGCGGGGTTTCGTCACCCGGCGATTCTCGTGACGGCCCAACGGATCCTCGACGCCGAGCCATCCGTCGTTCACGTGGTCCCGTTGACGACCACGATGCGTCCGTTCAACTCCGAGATCGTCATCGAGCCCGACGATCTCAACGGACTCGACGGTGGCTCGGCCGCCCAATGTCAACATCTTCGAGCCATCTCGCCAACACGGATACGCGCCACTCGTGGCAATGTCGGTGCCATCACGCTGGGACAGCTACGCGAAACGATCGCAGTGATCCTTGATCTGCCCTGACCCATTGCCACCACCCAGCGTATGCGTGCCTCCACTGGCTTCACTTCACGCCGGGATGGCACCCGTCGCGACTCGCGGTATCTGGCGGGACCGTTTCAGTTCGTACATGGCGACGTCGGCTGCCGCGAGCAGCTCGTCGCGGTCGTAACCAACGGTGCTGGTGTTCGCGACCCCGATGCTGGCCGGGCAGCACACCGTGGTGGTGGGGGTGATGTTGATCGGCTCGGACAGCGCTCTGTCGATGCGCTCGATGAGGTGGCGCGAGTCCGACTCGTTGGGCTCGAACACGAACACGAACTCGTCTCCGCCCAAGCGGGCGACGGTGTCGGCGCTCCGCACGATGCCAAGCAGTCGGCGAGCGGTCTCGCAGAGCACGATGTCGCCGGCGTTGTGGCCGTATGTGTCATTCACGATCTTGAATCCGTCGAGATCGAGGAAGGCGACCGCCAGTGTCATCTCGTCGCGTTCGGTGCGCGCCAGATCGGCGTCGAGCAGCTCCTCGAAGAGGCGGCGGTTGGCCAGGCCGGTCAGCGGGTCGCGCAAGGCCAGCGCGGCGACGTTCGCTTGCAGCCGTCGCAGCTCGGTGACGTCCCGGCTCACACCCTGCAGGCCGCCCCGGATGAGCGTGGTGTGCGTCTCACCGATGACGATCGAGCCATCGGCATGCCGGAAGCGGAAGTCGAACCGGGCGAGGACCCGTTCGCCCTTGAGGGCACGCTGAATCGCCGTCGCGCCCTCGTCATCAAGAATTTCCAGCATCCGGTTGAAGTCTTCGAGGAAGTACGACGGTGGATAACCGAGGATGTTCTGGACCGATGGACTCATGTAGTCGAAGTGCGGGGTCGGCTCGAGTACGAAATGCCACACGACATCAGCCGACTTGTCAGCGAGAGCTCGGTAGCGGGCCTCGCTCGCGGCAAGTGCGGCTTCAGCATGGTGCCGATCGGTGACATCTCGGCCGATGGAGAGAATTTCCGCTCTGTCACTTTCGGCGATGTATCGGTCGATCCACTGAAACCACCGCTCCGGTGTGCTGTCGGCAGCGCGTTCGACCTCGTCGTCCAAAATCGGCGCCGATGGACCGAGAAGGTCCAGCTGTCGCATGAGGCCGACCTGCTCGTCGTCGGAGAGGAATCCGTCGAGCGGCAGACCCACGGCTTCGGCTGGACCGACGTGGTGCTGTTCAGCCCAAGCGGCGTTGTGGTACGAGATGATGTGGTCCGGCAGGCGGTAACGAGACAGTTGCTCCGGGAGCGCGTCGAGCATCACGGCAGCGCTCTCGAGTGCAGCGCTCTCCTCTCGCAACGCTCGTGCAAGCCGTCGATCGCCCGCGACCAGGTCATTCAAGGTGACGCCCATGCCAGCGGCACAGACGACGAAGACGATGATCGACACGGTCGCTCGACTCGATGGGTCGAGTGTTCCGTTGGGCACCAGGAGCCAGAGTGCAATGCCGGACAAGGTCGCAATCGAGAAGACAACGACGCGGCTCTCATAGATGGCCAGCCACATCAGCGACGGGATGGCCATCGTGAGGAACGCTGAGCTGTTGCCGTTCTCGGTGGCGGACAGCATCAACAGGATCGCGGCGAGAAAGACTACCGGCGGAACAAGTTGCGCCTTGCGGTCCAACCGCTGCCACGGCACCAAGACGGCCGAGCCGATCACCGCCGCGACGCACACTGACCCGACTACGGCGAACCAGGGTCGCTCCCATGAGGTCGCCGGCACCGCGACGAGCATGCTGACCATCGCCGTGATCGCAAATGGCGCCCCTCGGCGCAGCCGCCCCGCGCCGGCGAGCGGCCCCAGGTTGGCATCGACCAGGTGCACGACCTGAGACGGCACCCGTCGCCGTCGATCACGTGCCGCCGCTGACCACATCGTCACACCGTGTCTCCTCCGCCATAGTCGTTTGCCATGGCCGACTGCTCGCACCGCCGCACTCGTATTTTCGGGGCGCGTTCACCCCAACCATCGGCACGCTCCACACCTCCGCACAGAGGAAAAGGTCCCTTCCCTACCCTTTCGTCTGCGCACGTCGGTCACGAATCACGGTGAGTGGCAGACACTGAGGTTCTCGCCACGACGAGCGATTTACTTCGCGGCGGTGGAGCATCTGCTCGTGGGTCCGCCCTCAGTGAACCGCCCTAACGTCGTTTGGACGAAGGTGCCTGCGTGTAGCCCGTATCTTGCTCTGATGGACTGGAAGCAGCTCGACTTCCCCACTCGCGCCGGGCTTGTCGCAACTGTGGTGGCCATCGTCGGTGTGGTGATCCCCCCGATCAGCGTGATGAGTGCCCTTGTCGCTGTTGCGTTCTCCGCGACGGCAGTACGGCGTGCTCGTCGCCGCCGGCAATCGAATCCGGTCGCGCGACTCTGTCTTGTTGTCTCGGGCGCGCTGGTCGCCCTGATCATCCTCGGCAATGCGATCTACAGCGCCGGAAACTGACGATCGGGCAACGCGCGACATGGTGGTTTGCAAAGAACTCGGTGAAAACTCGAACCCGATCGTTGATCGTGGCGCCGCCGGGATCGCCCGGATCCAACGCTCGCTCGATCGTTCCGCACCGTGCGCCGGGAACGCCGAGACACGGGCTCAGCCGGGCGGCGCGCTCGCCTGCCGTGGTCGGTTCATCGGCGGATCGCGCGCGAGCGGTGGCGCGCTGAGACCGACGATGATGGCCGCCAGGAGGACTGTTCGACCGTACATCCCCGGATCGTACATCGGCGCGGTGAGGCTGCACGTGAGGCAACTTTGGGGGACCGAAGGCCCTGTAATGCCTGCCCGCCACGGATGATCATGAGGGTGAACCGACGGCAGAGTGCCCCCGTCGGACGGGAGGGCTCCGATGAGTGAGCACGCCGCAGAGATGGTCGCTTACGTGGTGGCGTTCACCGTTCTGGTCGTGGCAGGGATGTTCCTGCGCACGATGGTCCTGAACTACCTCGTCGGTCCGCTGATCGTGGTGGTCTCCGTCGCGGTGGTCACGCCGCTGTTGTCGCGGAGGCGGCCGCGATGAGCTGGGCTGCGCACGAGCTGGAGTGCATGATCCTCCATCGCCATACCGATCGCCCTGGCAGGGCGTGGCGGGTCAGCTACATGGCGATCCTCATCGGCGCACTCATGCCCGATTTCGCCAAGCTGCCCGTGTACGGACTCCACATCGGCCGTTGGGAGTTCATCAAGGTCTCGCAGCCGTGGATGTACCACAGGGGTTGGCCGGGGTCGGGCCCCACGCATTCGCTCGTCGCTGGCATCATCGCTGCATCGGCGGTGTACGTCGCCACCCGTAGCAGGCCATGGGGCATCGGAATCCTGATCGGGTACTGGTCGCACGTCCTCACCGACGCTTTCGATTCCGTCGGGACGATGATGTTCTTCCCGTTCACGACCCAGCACTACAACCTCGGTATGTGGCAGTACGGCTCGCAGGCCGGCCGCTACGGCGACACCGCCGCGTACTACTCCAGCCTCGGCGGGGCATGGGATGTGTTCTGGTTGGTCCTGCTGCTCCTGCTGGCGCGCAAGGTGCTCACTGCGGAGTACTTCCACACCAACGTCGAACCGGTCGATCCTTTGTGGGATGTCCTCCAGCGCAAGTTCCGCATGCCCGACCATGTTCGGCGGGCCGTCTTCCGTGCATATGTCGTGTACGGCGCAGCACGGATCGTCGGCTGGTTCCTGTGGGCGCGTCTCGTCAACCCGAAGCGCGGCACCGAAACCCTGGACCTGTCCTGGACCGGGCCTCGCTGGGTGCAGGCGCCACCGCGCTTCCAGGAGGCGTCGACTTGGGCCGGCTTCGCGCTGGTGACGCTCGTTGGTCTCGGGTGCACGGCGCTGACGGCGCACTTCGCCTGGCGGGCAATGAAGAAGTTGCCAGCGCACCGCCGTGACGTCGTGATGGCGCCCGCGCCGGAGCCGAGTGCTCAGCCACTCGTTGTACTCGGCCGAGACGTTGGTGACGCGTAGGGATTGACGCGATGAGGTCCTCCGAACAGTGGTGATTGCTGGTCTTTTCCGCACGGGCGCGGCCCGCCGAGGAGTCGTGCGGCTAGGTGATGTACCAGCCGATGAGATCGACGATGATGTCCGCGGGGTGCTGGGCCAACACCGCGAAGTATCCGTTGTTCACGGTGGTAACAAAGTGATTGGCGACGGTGTGGCCTGCCCGTTCGGCATTGACGGTCGACGCCAGCGGTGGCGTGTTGCCGGGGAAGACAGTGAAGTAGCCCGATCGAAGTGTATTGGTCACCGTCAACGTGCCAGCGACTGCGGTGGACCGGTCGGCGGGGATGTAGGCGTGTCGGGCGAGATCGACGGTTGCGACAGGCGTTGTTGTTCCCGTCGTGCGCGTGTCGAGGTACCTGGCGGGGATCATCGGCACGAACAGTCCGGACACGCCCGGCGGGTCGTTGTCGCCCGTGAACCACCCGACGACATCGACGATGAGGTGGGTGCCGGACTGTGTGAAGACCTGGATCCGTCCGTCGCCGGCGACGGGGACGATGGCCAGGTTGGCGACGGTCTGGCCGGTGCGGGCGAGGTTGACGTTGCTGGTCCGCGGGCGGTCGCCGGGTCCCCACAGTGTCACGTATCCGGGGGCGGTCGCCTCGGTGGCGGTGACGTTGACGACCACGGCCGACGCGCCGGATGGAACCGGTGAGCCCGCACCGCTGGCGATGATGTCGATTGTCCGCCCGGGCTCGGGTGGCGCGCCGCCGGGCGTGCCGGGGCCGACGCGGGTGTCGAGGAGGCGGTGGGGTTCGACACCAACCAGCCGCCCCGTCGAGGTTGCGCCCGTCAATGTGTAGTAGCCGACGGCGTCGACGACGAGGTCTGTGGATCTCTGGGTGTATATGGCGACAGTCCCGTTGGCAGCGACGGCGCTGGTGACGAGCGCCGCGAACGTGTCGCCGGGCGCGTCGATGTTGAGGTTGCTGGCCACCGGCCGCGGCTGGCCGGCGGGCCACACGGTCACGAAACCGGCGCTCGCTGTGTCGGTGGCTGTGACGTTGAGGACCACGGCGCTGACGCCGCTCGAAGGGATGCTCGAATGGCCGGTGACGGTGAGGGCGATGGAGGTGTCGGCGGCGATCGGGCCGGTGCTGCTGCGGGTGTCCAGGATCCGGGCTGGTTCGATGGCCATGTACCGCGAGGCGAGCTCGGGGAGTGGCAGTTCCTGCACCGCCCCCGGCGGGTTGGTCCCCGGCGGGTTGGTCCCCGGTGGGGTCGTGTCCGGTGGGGTCGTGTCCGGTGGGGTCGTGTCCGGTGGGGTCGTGCCGGGGAGGGTCGTGTCGGGTGGCGGTGAGGTGTCGACGCAATCGCCGCTTGTGTCGAAGGCGAAGATCGCTGCGGTCCCGTGCGGTGGCAGCTCGTTGATCGATACGAGCAAATCTCCGTCGGGACGGGCGCGCAGACTCCATGGCGTCGCCATGATGGTGGCCACACCGTCGATCGCGAATGCGTCGTCGAGCTCCCCGTCCGGGTCGAGGCGCATCACGGTTCCCCACACGTCCTCCTCGGTCGACTCGGTTGCCACGGCCATCGACTGGTCGTCGAACGCGACGACCCCCATCGCCACCGCGCTCGGCGTATACCAAGCCAGCGCGTTGCCGAGTGCCTGGTCGAGCTCGCCCGATGGCAACAGCCGCAACAAGAACGACTGCCAGCCGTTCGGATCGACACGCGACGCGCCGGTGATGACGACGATGCCGTCGGAGGTGACGGCGACGTCGGTCACGGTATGGTTCTCGGTGAGCGTCACTTGGGTGATCCCGCCCGCTCCGAACGCCGGATCCGCGATGCCGTCGGGCGTGAACCCGTAGGCGTGCACCGCGCTCGAGATCACCGGCGACCGCGACGATCCGCCCGTCGGGTTGCACACCGAGGCGGCCGAACCACGGCACCGTGCCGGCTCGACCGTCGACGCCGAACGTGGAGTCGATCTGGCCGTCGTCGTCGAGGGCGATCACGTCCGGTGCAGCAAACAGCAGCCGCCCGTCGGCACCGATCGCGACGTCGTAGATCGGGAACCCGAGATCGGTTACCCCGCCGTCACCAAAGCTGGTGTCGATCGCTCCGTCTCCATCGAGGCGCAACGCGAGCCCGGTCGGCGAACTCCCGAACCATCCGGTATCGCCGACCACGATCCGGTCGACGTCGTCGACGGCGACCGCGTAGACGCCGTCATATAGTGTGCCAAGGTCCAAGCGCACGACCCCGGCGTCGCCGAAGCCGACGTCGCGTTCCCCGTCGGGTGTGAACTTGGCGACGAAGCCCGCCGACTTGTTGCCGGCCACGAGTGATTCCCCTGTTGTGCCGACTGCGATCAGCGACCCATCCTCGAGGGCGACGGAGTCTTGGATGAAGTATTCGCCGTCGTCGAGCGCCTCGCTGGCGCAGTAGGTCACCGGCGGCGACGCGTCCGCCGATACCGCCTGACTCACGATCGGCACGGCCAGGGCACATCCGCTGAGCGCTCCGAGCCAGACCGCCGGCCCGGCGACCGTTTCCCGTCACGAGACCCGCGGCGGCGCATGCCGCACCTCCTCGTCGAACACTGTGCTTCAGCTACACCACGACCGGCTGCGCGATCCAAGAGGCGAACGACCTCCAGCGAGACCCGCCGACGTCAACGCCGAGCACGGCCAGATCCTGGTGGTCGGACCACGGTCTGTGGGTCGGTCTGGCGGGTGTCAATCCGCCCGGTAGCGGTGAATCGGAAAGGGATACCCGAGCAGCACGCAGTAGACGAACAAGATCACCAGGGGCGCGACGAGTCCGATGATGCCCAGGGTGATGCCCAGACGAGCGCGACCGCTCGCTTCGGGCTCCTCACGAAGTGCGCCGCGGCCGCAAATGATCGCTGCGATCGAGGCGACGATTCCTGGGATTGGCAGCAGTCCGGCCAGGCCGAGACCGACGGCGAAGCCCGAGAGTGATTGGTTCTTGGTGGTGGTGGCGGTGTTCATTCGGTCAAGGTAGGCAATCAGATCGTTGGCGTCACCCGCCGCGATGATGGATGCGTCTCCGCCGTGCGAGGGAGACAGGTTGGCCTTCGCGGCCGATGTCAGACAGCGACTAGTCGTTTCGTCCGCCGGCAACCACCAAGCCGAGCTCATACGACAAGATGACGGCCTGCACCCGGTCGCGCAGGCCGAGCTTCATCAACACGTGGGCGACGTGGCTCTTCACGGTTGCCTCCCCGACGAAGAGCGTGGTGGCGATCTCGGCGTTGCTCCACCCCTTCGCCAGGTGCAACAAAACCTCTCGCTCTCGAGGTGTCAACGAGTCGACCGCCCGCATGTCGGTGGACTTCGGCTGTGGCCGGCTGGCGAACTCGCCGATCAGACGCTTCGTGATCGCCGGGGCCAGCAAGGCGTTGCCTTCGGCGATGACTCGGACAGCGTGCACCAGTTCGTCGCGGGTGGCATCTTTCAAGAGGAACCCGCTGGCGCCGGCACGCAACGCGTCGTACACGTACTCGTCGAGGTCGAACGTCGTCAGAATGAGGACGCGTAGTGGATCGGTCACGTGATCCCCGGCGATCTCGCGCGTGGCTGCGATCCCGTTGAGTCGTGGCATACGAATGTCCATCAACACGACATCAGGGCGCAACGAACGCGCCAACCGAACGGCAACGTCGCCGTCCTCGGCCTCCCCGATCACCTCGATGTCATCGTGTGCGTCGAGGATGGTCCGGAAGGCCGATCGGACGATCGGCTGATCGTCTACCACCAGGACCGAGATCGTCACGACATCACCGCGGGATGCTGGCCTCGACTCGGAAGCCTCCGAGCGGCCGCAACACGTACGAGAACTGACCACCCAGCAGTTCCACCCGTTCGCGCAGTCCGATCAGGCCGGTACCCGGACGGGTGTCGCGAGCGGGCGACCCGGCCCGTTCGTCACCGTCATTGTCGACGACGATGACCACCTCGCCGGGACCGATGTCGATCGACACGACCGCCGACGACGTGGGGGCGTGCTTGAGAACGTTGGTCAACGACTCCTGGATCACTCGATATGCAGCCAGATCGACGGCCGACGGCAGGTCGCAGGTCGACCCGATGATGGAAGCATCGACCCGCAGGCCACTTGCCTGCACGCCGTCGATGAGGTCGCCGAGTCGAGCGAGGCCCGGACGGGGACTGATCGGTGCCCGCTCGTCGCCGCGCAGCAAACCGATCAGCAGACGCAGCTCCGTCATGGCTTCTCGGCCGCTGTGGGCCAGTGAATCGAACGTCGCTCGCCGTGTCGACTCGTCCATCGCCGCCGTGCTGGCGGCTGCCTCGGCCTGCACGACCAACAGCGTGACGTGGTGGGCGACGACATCGTGCAGCTCCCGCGCCACGCGAGCGCGCTCGGCAGCGCGCGCCCCCTCGATCTCGCGCAGGCGGACCGTCTCGAGGTGATCAGCGCGTGCTCGTAGTTCGACGATCAGTTCACGGCGGGTCCGCAGGTAAGCGCCTGTCAAGGGTGCGCCGATCAGGACGAGCACAACGATCCACCAATCCAAGGGATCCGAGTCCGCGGTGAGGGCCGTGCCGATCGCTGCCGTCACCACCGTGACGGCGAGTACTGCGAAGCGGGTCGTGCGTGCCGCGAACTCGAAAACGCCGGCCAAAGCGACGAGTGGTGTGAACGGGAGCAATGGGTCGGCCCAGTCGGCGCTTCCATAGAGTGCAGCGCCGATTCCGACCAGCAACCAGACCGGCACAGGGAATCGGCGCCGCCAGAGCAAGGCCGCGGCGCAGGCGACCTGCACGATGATCGCCGGCACCGGAAGGTCAGGCTCGCCCGCCTTCGTCGCCGCGAATGCTGCGGTCGACAGCGACAGGGCGAGGGCGATCGCGGCGACGATGACGTCGAGCAGCTGCGGGCCCAGTTCCCGATCGTCCGAATCGATCGCAATCACCGGGGCAAGGTTACGAGCTGAGACCTGCGCAGTCATCCGCCATATGGGTGAGATCGTGATCTGCCGCAATCACCGGCTGCTGGTCGCACCCATCGCCGGACAGTCGGGCGCGATTCCGGAAGTGCGGGTTCTGGTCCCGCGCCCATGGAGCCTCAACGGGCGCGATTCCGGAATTCCCACTTCCAGTTTCGCGCCCGAGGAGGCTGGATCGAACGGGGGACACCGAACGTTGCCCTCGGGCGGGATCGGACGGGTGAGACCGCGAAACAGGATCTCGTCGTCGAGGAGTTCGATCTCGCCTGCGGCCCGGCCATGTGGAAACCTTCACCATTGTGCCGGCTGTGCCTGACGCACGGGAGCTGTTTCGTGTCGCACCCGATGACTACGTCGCTGAGCGGACGCGGCTGGTCAAAGAGGCACGGGCGGCAGGTGACCGGGCACTGGCCAAGTTCTATTCGGAGCTCAAACGACCGAACCTGTCTTTGTGGGCGGTCCTTGCCGCGGACGACGCAGCCGCGATTCGCCACGTCGTGACATCGACGACCGAGCTCGGGAAGGTCCAGGTTGAAGGCGGCACACCAACTGCGCTGTCGTCAGCGACGCAGCGACGCAGAGTGGCGCTCGAGGCGCTCGTCGATCGGGCGGTGACGGAGCTGGCCAAGTGGGTGTCTGCTGCCGAGAGCCGTCGTGGAGAGATTCGCGGGATCGTCGATCAGTTGTCGCGCCATCCCGACCTGACCGAGGCCTGGATCGATGGCACGTTGCGTGACCTTCCCGCCGAAATGATCGGATTCGCCGTCTATGCGGACATGCCCGTGGCGGCTCGAAGCGGTGGTGGCTCAACGGTCAAAGCGGCTGTTGCTGCACCTAGCGACAGCGGCACGAGAGGTCGAGCGACCGAGGCGGAGACTCCGGTGGTGCGGCCTGACGAGGTCCGTCGGGCGCAACGGGCTGTCGCCACCACCGCCCGGGAGCTGGCCACCGTCGAACGGCGACTCGACAAGGCGCGCCGCGCAGCTCGAGAGGCCGAGGATGCGCTGCACGTCGCCGAGAAGGACCATGCGGCCGCCGAGCAACGGCACGAGGAGGCAAACGCGACTCTCGAGACAGCGCGAGCGCTTCAAAGTTCAGGAAGTCTCCGATGAGTGCAGTGGAGCTCCTGGATTCGAACGTGTCGTGTGTCGCCTTCTACCTCCTGTGACATCTGACCCATCGGGTCGGGGAACTATCTGCCGGGCGCCGGCGACCGGACATGTGTGGGACATATGAGAACGTTGGGACGGCTGCGCCTCGTGGCTACCTCAATGCTCGTGCTCGCCTCCGCAACAGCGTGTGGCAGCGATGGCCCTGCGGCGCTGCAGGGTGTGGTTCGTACCCCGGCTCTGACCGTGTCCTCCGTCAGCCTTCCCAGCGCTGTGGACGGCAGTGCTCCGGTGGTGATGAAGCCACCCGCTGGCCAGCTGTATCTCGTCTACTTCGGCTATACCAATTGCCCGGATGTGTGCCCGACGACGCTGAGCGACATCCGCGTCGCTCTCGACGACCTTCCCGACGATCTCGCCGAGCGCGTCACGGTCGCGATGGCAACCGTCGACCCCGAGCGCGACACTGCCCAAGCGCTCACGAGCTACCTTGGTCACTTCTTCGAGAACGGCATCCCCCTGCGAACGACTGATACCAAGGTGCTCGACGCCGCAACAGAGGCATTCGGTGTGCAGTACGAACTCGGCGCTCCGGACCCAAACGGCGGGTATGCCGTGGCCCACACCGCCTTTACGTACGTCGTCGATGACACCGGCACAGTGGTCGTGGAGTGGCCGTTCGGCTTCGAAACGCGGTCCATGACCTCTGATCTTCGCTATCTACTCGACCAGAAGGAATCACAATGAACACTCGATCCGCCGTCAGCCGCCCCCTCACGCGAACACTGCTCGCCGCTGCCGTGGGAGCACTCGCCCTCACCGGATGCGGTGATGATTCCAGCTCCACGGCATCGAGTGCGAGCAGCGCCTCCGCAGTTGAGGTCTCGGGTGTTTGGGCCCGAACGTCGCCGGCCGCCGCCGTCGCTGGGGCCGCGTACATGATGATCGACAACAGCGGCGGCACCGATGACGCACTCATCGGCGCGAAGGTAGATCCGTCCGTTGCCGCTCGGGCCGAACTTCACGAGACCACGGCGGCCTCGACCGCCGGCTCGTCGAGCATGACAATCGGTTCTGTCCCGGTCGAAGGAGCGATGATGGAGATGAAGCCGGTCGACCGGATCGCCGTGCCGGCAGGCGGGTCGGTAGCGCTCGAGCCGGGGGGATACCACATCATGCTTCTCGAGCTCGTGAAGCCACTCGAGGTGGGGACCACGGTCGATGTCACCCTGAGCTTCGAAAAGTCCGGCGATAAGGTGGTCACTGCTGATGTCCGTGACACCGCACCGTGAAACCCGGCGCTCTCTCCTGCGTGCGTCGCTGACCCTCGTCGCACTTGCCCTGCTGACCGTCTCTGCCACATCGTGTGGTGACGCGAGCAGCGGTTCGGCATCAGCTCCTCGGGTCTACGACATCGTGGTGCCTCTCGGGACCCAAGACCGACTCGCACGCGGTGAGACCGTCTCGTTGATGCCGACGCGGCTGGAGTTCAAGGTCGGGGACACGTTGCGGATCCGCAACGACGACACAGTTGCCCAGACCGTCGGGCCCTACCGCGTCCAGGCGGGCACACAGTTCGAGCTGAAGTACAGCATGCCTGGGCAATACGGAGGAGTTTGCGCTCTCTCCAAGTACTCCCGATTCGAGATCGTGATCACGGAATGAAGGCCGCGATCGCTACCGCGGTGCTCGCCGTGCTGGCGGGTATCGCCGGCTGCGCCGGTGGCGACGGCGATCAAGTCTCCTACGTGGCGAACGACCTCCGCACCGGTGAGGAGGTCTCGGTCGCATCGCTGCGTGGAGCACCGGCATTGCTCGTGAGCTGGACGACATGGTGCGCCGAGTGCGACGAGGAGCTGTCGGGGCTGCAGACCTTCGCGGCCTCGCCGCTGAGGGAGGGCATCGAGATCGTGGCGGTCAACCTCGATGTATCCGCATCCGTCGACGAGATCGAGGCCAAGATCGCCGACCACGGCCTGACTACTGCCCTGTGGCGCGATCGCCGCAACGAGTTCAAGGGCACGTTCGGCGCGTTGGGTGTTCCCACGACCGTTCTCCTCGACGCTGACGGTGTGGTCGTCGACCTGTTCCCCGGCGCGGTCGACTTCGGCGACGAGGCGGTCATCGCCGCGTTGGAAAAGGTCCGGGGCGATCAACCTTGACCGCAGCATTGGGGCTCATCGTGGGTTCCAGCAACGAAGTCGTCCGCGACGGTTCGATCTTGTTCGCAATCCCCATAGCGGTCGCGGCGGGTGTCGTGTCGTTCCTCTCGCCCTGCGTGCTGCCGCTCGTGCCGGGCTATCTCTCCTACGTGACGGGGATGCCGGCGGGTGAGCTCGCTCTGGTACCGACCGACCACCCAGTGACGAGCACGACCCGCCAGACAGTGATCGGCGCGACGGGTTTCGTGCTGGGCATCTCGGTGGTGTTCGTCTCGTTCGGCGCAGTCTTCGGGGCGTTCGGACGCGTCCTGCGTGAGAACGAAGAGGTTCTCGCCCGGGTGTTCGGCGTGCTGACGATCCTGCTCGGCATGATGCTGGCGGGCGTGTTCGGCCGAATCGCCTTCTTCAACAAGGAGGCGAGGTTCCACCAACTTCCGCGGGCTGGTTGGGTGGGCGCGCCGCTGCTCGGAATGACCTTCGCCCTCGGATGGACACCGTGCATCGGGCCGACGCTCGGAGCGGTGCTCGGCCTCGCCGCGTCGAGCAACCAGGCGTCAGCGACCCGCGGCGCCGTACTGTCGCTGGCCTACTGCCTCGGCCTCGGTGTTCCGTTCCTCATCACCGGGTTGGCGTTCGGGCGGGCGATGCGAGCCATGTCGGTGGTGAAGCGCCACTACCGCGCCGTCATGACCTTTGGTGGTGTGATGCTGATCGTCATCGGCACACTCCAAGTGACCGGCATGTGGACCGAACTGATGGACCAGCTGCAGAGCAAGTTCGGCGGCGTCAACTTGCCGCTGTAACGGCGCCTCACGCCCCTGTCAGCCATGAAACTCGGCGATGTCCTCTCGCGATACCTGGTCGGGTGTCTTGCCCATGATGATCATGGCGAGGACTTCGTCCTTGGTCACGTCGGATTTGTTGACGGTGCCGACTAGCTTGGCCTGGAGCATCACGCTGATCCGGTCAGCCAGATCGAACACGTCGTGGATGTCGTGGCTGATCAGGAAGATCCCAATGCCCTCCGACTTCAGCCGCGAAATGAGATCGTGCACCTGGGCCGTCTCTGCCGGGCCCAACGCCGCGGTCGGCTCATCCATGATGAGGATCCTGGCGTTGAAGTGGACAGCCCGGGCGATCGCCACCGATTGTCGCTGCCCGCCCGACAACGACCTGACCGGTGACTTGAGGTTCGTGAACCTCGGGTTCAGTCGCTGCATCACCTTCTGGGTGGCAGATGCCATCGCCGAGTCGTCGAGCGACCCGGCACGGGTGTGCAGTTCGCGCCCGAGGAACACGTTCCCGGCTGAGTCGATGTTGTCGGCGAGGGCGAGCTTCTGGTAGATGACCTCGACCCCCTGCAGCCGTGCGTCACGAGGGTTGTGGATGGTGACAGGCTCGCCGTTGATGAGGATCTGCCCCGAGTCGGCGGAGTGAGCCCCCGACAGGGTGTGCATCAGCGTGGACTTGCCGGCACCGTTGCCCCCGACGAGGCCGACGACCTCGCCCGGGTACAGGTCGACGGTGACCCCGTCGACAGCGTGCAGTCCGCCGAACGCGACACGGATGTCGCGCAACTCGACGAGAGGTACACGCGCTGCCGTGCTCCGCTCGGTGACGATGGAAGGATCGCTCATGGTCGTCTGCCTCCTCTCGTATCAGCCGCGGCCGGTTTGGATGACGATGGCCGACACGACCAAGCCGGTGGTGAGTGCGGCGATGACGCCCGCCTTGCGGCGCAGCCGGAGCGCTGCATCGACGGCGACCGCGGTGACCAGCACCACGCCGACCACGATGTCCTGCGACGGTGAGTCGATCCTGAGCAGGACCATTCCTGATCGCAGCGACTGCATGATGACGGCTCCGAGGACGGCTCCCGGGATCGTGCCGATCCCACCCGAGAACGACGTCCCACCGATGACCGCGGCGGCGATGACGTCGAGCTCGTTCTGGATGCCGAGGTTCGTGACCGCGGCGTTGAGCCGAGCCGTTTGCACCGCAGCGCTGAGCGCGCAGAGGACGCCCATCAGGACGAAGGTGAGCATGATGGTCTTGCGGGTGTTGATGCCACCCAACTCAGCTGCCTCTGGGTTGCCGCCGTAGGCGTAGACGTAGCGGCCGAAGCGCCGACGCTTGGCCAGGTAACCCATCGCCAGCGTCACCACGATCAGGATCACCACTGGGTAGGCGACGCCGGTCGGCTTCCCGGTGATCGGCGAGTCATAGCGGTTGGCGACGAGCCCGATCCCTCCGATGACGGCTAGACAGCCGAAGGCGCCGATCCCGACGTCGACCCCGATCGAACGGACGGGCAGGTCGTAGCGGCGCCGGTTCCGCCGGGCCAGCGTGAGGCTGAGGATGATGCCTACGCACGCGATGAGTGCGAGCACCCAGCTCTTCCACTCGCCGAGTGATCCCTTTGCCCCTCCACCGAGCAACTGGAAGTTGTGGTCGAGTGGGGCAAGCGTTTGACCCTTCTTCCCGAGCCGGAAGATGAGGCCTCGCCAGACCAGGAATCCACCCAGGGTGACGATGAATGCCGGTACGCCTCCGTAGGCGATGATGAAGCCCTGCACCGCCCCGATCAGCGCGCCGAGGGCGATGCCGACGACGAGTGCGACGATCCACGCGTACGGTCGTTCGAGGCCGAGGCCGAACGTCTTGGGGAGCCAGTCGGTCTGGACGATCGCCATCGTGTAGCCGAGAAAACCGAGGAGTGATCCGACTGACAGGTCGATGTTGCGCGACACGATGATCAGCACCATGCCGGTGGCCATGATCGCAATGGAAGCGCTCTGGACCGACAGGTTCCAGAGGTTGCGCGACGTCAGGAATGCACCGTCCGACATTGCGTGGAACCCGATCCAGATGAGGATGAGGGCCACCACCATGCCGAGCAAGCGGGTGTCGATCTCCGTCGATGCAATCACCTCACGCCAGGACCGTGCCGAGGATGATTTGGGGGCGGTCGCTGGCGGTGTCTGTGCCTCAGTCATCGTCACGCTTTCTCGTCGAGACTTCTCCGGGACAGAACGTAGCCCCTTGTCCGCCGCCTGGCGGACAAGGGGCTACGTCTAACGTTGCTTGGCTGGATTGCCCTACTAGCAGCCTTCCACCGAGCCGGCCGTGACTCCCTGGCAGAGGGTGGCCTTGTCGGTCCAACCGGCGTCGAGCACGACGTTGAGGTTGTCCTTCGTGATCGGGATGGGCTTCAGCAGGATCGACGTCACTTCGTTCCCCCCAGGGGTCGTGAACGGCGCCGTACCGGCCACCTTCGTGACGTCGCCGTCCTTGCAGAGCGCAGCTGCTGCCGTTCCGGCAGCCTTGCCGAGCTCGCGGGCATCCTTCCAGACGTCGACGGTCTGCGTGCCGAGCGCCACCCTGTTGAGTGCGGGCTGATCGCCGTCCTGACCCGACACCGGCACCTTGCCGTCGAGACCCTGAGCGGTGAGCGCCGCGACGACACCACCGGCCATGCCGTCGTTCTCGGCGAGGACGGCGTCGACCTTGTTGCTGTTTGCGGTGAGGAACTGCTCCATCTCCGTCTGGGCCTTGGCGGGATCCCAGTTGTCGGTGTAGGTCTCGCCGACGATCGTGATGTCGCCTGCCTTGACGGCGTCACCGATGATCTCCTCCATGCCGGAGCGCAGGAAGTCGGCGTTGGCGTCGGCCTTGTTGCCCTTGATGATGACGTAGTTGCCCTTCGGCACGGCCGCGAAGACCTCGCGGGCCTCCATGCGACCGACCTCGACGTTGTCGAACGTGACGTAGAGCGCGGCAGGGTCCTCGATCAGTCGGTCGTAGGCGATGACGGGAACACCCGCGGCGATCGCACTGGCGACCGCAGGCTTGACGGCTGTTCCGTCCTGGGCCAGGACGACGAGTACCTTGGCGCCCTGCGACATCAGGTTCTCCATGTTGCTGGCCTGCGTCTCGGCCGACGACTTGGCGTCGTTGGAGATGTAGGTGCCGCCGCCGGCCTCGATGGCTGCCTTGAGTGCCGGCTCGTCCCACTTCGCCCAACGCTCCTCCTGGTAGTTGTTCCAGGACACGCCGACGACGCAGCCGCCTCCAGCCGCAGCAGTGCCGGCGGTGGTGCCGGCGGTGGTGCCGGCAGTAGTACCGGCGGCCGATGTCGCATCGCTTGCCGTGTCGCTGTCGCTGCCGCACGCGGCAATGAACAACGACGCTACAGCGGCTGCCGTAGCAATTCGTCCAACTCGCATATCTTGACTCCCCTCAAGTTGTGGCCCGCGGCCATAGCTGTCCGCGGGTACGCCACCCTACATCGCGAGGTCCCGGGCAAACAGGGTCGTTCGGCCCGGCCCCGTGTGACCCAGTCAACTGTCGGCCTTCATCGGCAGCACCGCGACGTTGAGCCAGCGTCCGCCGGTCGCCCGGCGCAGGACGAATGTCTTGGCGAAGGGGGATGATTCTCGCGCCCGCATCTGCCCGGTGGAGTCGTAGGTCTCGTTGGTCACGGTACCCCGGGATTCGAGGCCCAGGCTCAGACCATCCTGCCTCCCGAAGGGGACCAGCAGGGTCACGTTCACGTCATCGATCTGGTATCGCTCGATGGCGGTCGTGCCGGTCGCCGTGGAGTCGCCGAGCCGGCCGTTCATCTCCTCGAGCCGGTCGCCGTGGTCGACGGCGGTGAGGATCGTCCCGTCCCCCTGGAGCAGGGCCTGGTTCTCGATCTCGAGGTTCTCGACGAGAGTCAGGACGAGCTCCTGCGCCGCAGGTCCGACGATCTCGTGGTTCCAGTCCAAGACACCCTGCTCGACGGAGATCGTGGGGAACGTCGCCGGGTCGACATCGTGGGGCACGCGGCCCAAGATGTCGGCGGCCTCGGGGACGATGACGCCGCGTGCCGGAGTTCCGGCGGCGACGATGCCGACCCCGACGGTGAAGACAGCGCTACCGATCAAGGCCACCCGAACGACGCTGCGGAGAACGCCGGCGCCGGCCTGACCACCAGTCGCCAGCCGGGCCGCGTACCGCCCGAGATGGTCCGCTACCGAGCGTGGCTCGGGAACCAGTCGATCCAGCATCGGACGACCTGCGCAGACGACGACCAGGCCGGCGAGGAGGGCAACCTTGGTGCCGAACTCGGTGGTCTGCGCCGCCATCAACAACGTGCTGACGACTGCGACGAGGAGGCCGAACATGGCGCGGCCGACACGCCCGGCCGGCATTGTCTTCGGGTCCGTGATCATGAAGAGCATGAAGATCAGCACTTCTGGGGACGTGACGATCACTCGCCAGAAGTCGAACCCGCAGACCGGCGCGAACGCCCAGCGCGCGGTCATGCAATGTCCGGATGCCGCGAGCACCCCGACGCCTGCTGCCAGGGTGATCCAGAAGGTCGCGGCAACGGCGAGGAGTCGCAGGCGCGCGGTGATCAACAGCCCGCCGACCAGGATCACGGCGTAGGCCGCGACCATCCAGATCTTCAGCGGAGCCCACCAGAAGTCGAGCGGTTCCATTCGTGTGCTACCGAACACGATGAACGCGACAACCAGCCCGATGTTCGACGGGTTGAAGACATGAGAGCCGCGGTAGCGGATGACGTACTTCGTCAGGAGAGAGAATCCGGCGACGCCCGCGAACACATACCACCGATAGGTGCTCCAGTGGTCGTCCGTGGGCGTCCCGGGGACTCGGAGGATGAGTGCGACGCCGCTGCCGGTCAGCATCGCGCTGGCCGGCCACACGAACGACCGGGTCCTGCGGAATGTCAGGAACACTTCGAGGATCGCGCATGTCAGGATCGCCGCGAGGATCTGCGGCACGCTGACCTGAAAGCGCAGCCGAACCTGCCCGAGAACATGGATCGTGACGATGACGGCGGCCACGTGCAACCGCGAGTCGCGAGCGCTCGGCAGGATCACGGGGTATGTACTTCCGCCGAGCGTGAGCGTCCGGTTGGTCACATCGTCTCCCACTGCGGCCTCGTCGGTGGGTCGCATTCTAGGTCCGCCCGGGGCAGAACGCCGTTGCCGACGATGTCGCCGGTCTGGGAGTATCCGGTGCGGAGTTCGGCACCAGCGAAGGATCGGAGGCACATGACGCTCCCTACTGAACCGATCGGCAGCATCCCGCGGCCGAAGGCGTTGCAGGACGGGATGCAGGCTGCAGCTGCCGGGAGGATCTCGCAAGATGAACTCGATGCGTTGTTCGACGACGCAGTTCAGGACACACTTCGGCGCTTCGACGAGACGGGCTCTCCCGTCGTCACCGACGGCGAACAGCGAAAGCCCAGCTTCGCGACCTACCCGATCGCCGGCCTGACCGGCCTCGCCACCGGCGGTGTGACGATTCCGTTCGCGGACGGCCACACGCGCCAGTTGCCCGTCCTCACCGCCGGTCCGTTCGAGTACGTCACGAAGGCGTGGTCGTACCTCGATGCGGCCCGGGGGTGGACCACCGCCCAGCTGAAGCAGGGAGTCATCTCGGCATCGGCGCTCAGCTTGCTGTATCCGAACGATGCGATCGCCGGATATCCGCGAGAGACCTTCCTCGACGACCTGGTTGCCGAGGCGACATCGGAAATCCGCGGCTGTGTCGAGCGTGGCGCGATCGTCCAAATCGACTTCACCGAGGCGCGCCTGTCGCTCAAGCTCGATCCGTCGAAGGCGCTCCTCAACTCGTTCGTCGATCTGAACAACCGAGTCCTCGGTCAGCTCACCGACGAGGAGCGCAGGCGGGTGGGTGTCCATAGCTGTCCCGGCGGTGACCAGGACTCCACGCACAGCGCCGACGTCGACTACGAGGACCTGCTGCCCGGTCTGTTCCGCATGAACGTCGACACGTTCTACCTCCAACTCGCGAGCGAAACCGATCGCGAGCGCGTGCTCCGCATCCTCGGCGATCATGCCACCGGGAACCGCAGGATCTTCGTCGGCGTGATCGACCCGATCGACCCGCGCGTCGAGACACCCGACGAGGTCCGCGACCGGGTGCTCGAGGCGGCGCGGTACATCGAGCCGAGTCATCTGGGGACAACGGACGACTGCGGTTTCTCGCCGTTCGGCGATGACACCTCCACCTCGCGCGACATTGCCTTCGCCAAGATCCAGGCGCGGATCACCGGGACGGCGATGGCATCGAGCGAACTCGGGGTCTGAGCCGCCGCTACCCGGCCGCCGACCGCGTGTGCTTCAATCCTTCCGTGCCCGACGTGAAGGCCCCTGTCACCGAGGACGAGCAGCACCACGCCAGGCGCCCACATCGTCGGCGGTTGCTCGTCGGCGTGGTGGCGGTTGCGGTGGTCGGCGCAGGGATCGCGGTCGTGCTGCCGGCCTGGCGCTCCGGTCATTCGGCGCAGACCGGGACAGCGGACGACGCCCCGCATTTCGTCGACGAATCAACGGCCGCCGGAATCGACCACTCGTACGCCGGGGAGCACGAGTTCTTCGTCGGGGGAGGCGTGGCCGCGTTCGACTGCAACGACGACGGGCGCGACGAACTGTTCTTCGCCGGGGGGAGCGAGCCTGCTGCGCTCTATCTCAACAACAGCCCGGTGGGCGGCGCGCTCCGCTTCACCCGGGAGGTGTCGCCGATCACCGATCTGGTGGCGGTCACCGGGGCCTACCCGCTCGACATCGACGGCGACGGGCACGTCGACCTCGCGGTACTGCGCCGCGGTGGCAACGTCGTCCTGCGCGGGCTGGGTGGTTGTCGCTTCGAAGGCGCCAACGAGTCGCTCGGCATCGACGGCGGCCAGGATTGGACGGTTGGGTTCAGCGCGACGTGGGAGGGCGCCAACGCGTTGCCAACTCTGGCGTTCGGCAGCTACCTCGTGCCCGATGGCGACGTCTGCGGCGACAGCCGGCTCGTTCGGCCTGCACCGACGGGCGACGTGTACGCCCCGCCGATCGCACTCACACCCGGATATTGCAGCTTGTCCATGTTGTTCAGCGACTGGAATCGGTCGGGCCGACGCGATCTGCGCATGGCGAACGATCGGAACTACTACATCGACGGTGAGGAGCAGCTGTGGCGGATCGCGCCCGGCGAGGAGCCACGCCAGTACACCGAGGCCGAAGGGTGGCAGCCGCTGCAGATCTGGGGCATGGGCATCGCCAGTCAAGATCTGTCGGGGGACGGCAATCCCGAGGTGTTCATCACGAGTCAGGGCGACAACAAGCTGCAGACGCTCGCCGACGGCGCGGCGCAACCGATGTACCAGGACATTGCGCTCGAGCGTGGCGTCACCGCACAGCGGCCCTTCGTGGGCGGCGACGTGCTTCCATCGACTGCCTGGCACCCGCAGTTCGAGGACGTCAACAACGACGGTTTCGTCGATTTGTTCATCACCAAGGGAAACGTCGAAGCACAACCGGATTACGCGACCCGCGACCCGAGCAACCTGCTGCTGGGTCAGGCCGATGGCACCTTCAGGGAAGGGGCCGAGGAGGCTGGAATTGTCAGCTTCGATCGGGCCCGTGGGGCCGCAGTCGTTGATCTCAACCTCGACGGGATGCTCGATCTCGTCGTCGTGAACCGAACGAAGAACGCCGCGGTGTGGCGAAACGTAGGCCGAGGTGACGCTCAGCGACCGGCACCGATGGGCCACTCGATCGCGATACGCCTGCGACAACCCGCGCCGAACGTCGACGCGATCGGCGCATGGGTGGAGGCACGGGTGGGCGAGCGCACCGTCGTCCGGGAGGTCACCGTTGGTGGCGGACATGCCGGCGGGCAACTCGGCTGGCTCCACGCCGGAATTGGAGATGCGGACGGCGCCGAGGTCCGCGTCCAATGGCCCGACGGTGACACGGGGCCATGGATGAAGGTGGCCGCCGACGAGTTCGTGACCATCGAGCGAGGCGCGGTCGAGCCGAGCAAGTGGGTACCGGGGGATTGAGGCGACCGAAAGTCAGCGTCGCGAAGCCATGTCTGCAGCACCCATCCGGACGATGGTCGACTCCATCTCGTGGAGCCGTGCGGCCGGGTAACGCGCACCTGTGCCGTCTGCCAACCGCGTCATCATGTGGAAGTTGGCCGCGACGGCGGCCGCGTCGACCATCACCGCTTGTCCGGCGACCGTGACCAGCGCGCCGCGAGCGTGGCCTATCTCGGCGTCGTCGCCGCGCAAATTGGCCGCCGCGGTCGCGAATCGCAACAGCTCGCCGCCGAGCGGGATCCCGACGTCTCCCTCCCCGGCGGCCACGGCAAGGAGGTCGACCTCCGCTTCGCTCTGGTGGCTGCTCCAACTGAGCATGCTTGCATGTGCCGCCGTTCAATAGAAGCAGTCGCGAAGCTGCGACACCCGGGCGGCCACGAGTTCCATCTGTGATCGCGACAAGGTGCCGCGTGTCCAGTGGGGATTCACCATCTCGAGGTTCGGGATGTATTGAGCGCTGGCCAGCATCCACAGCCGCTCGTTCTCGGTTGGCACTGATGAGAATGCCTGGACCACCGCCGCCGTCTGATCGGCTGGGCTCGTCACCCGCACCCAATTGAGCTCCGCGGGGACCAAGTCGGGTGGAACAACTCGTGACGGCTCGCCATCGACGGCTGGGGGCAGCTTCCACGGTGCGAGCCCAGCAGCTCGACGGAACGCGACGACTGCTGCGACGGTGGAGGCGATGCTCACGACCTCTACATAGGCGAGATCTCCGAGCTCGTCACAGACGTGCGCATACCACGACTCCGAGAGAGTTCCGGCGTGGGCTGCTACTCGGTACACGGCGTCATGAGCCGCCGCAGCTGCCGCAAGATCGCCGGCCAGCCAGCCATCGATGGTTGACGGCGCAGTCCAGGGCGGAAGCGGGTTGTCGTCGGTCATTGCTGCAACGGCGGTCGCTGCCAGTTCGACGCGTTGGCTGCCGGTCCACCAAGTTCCCGGACGGGCGAGTGCGTCCCACGCCTGCCGCTGAGCAGCTGCCAGATCGGAGCGCACGTCCACAGTCATGAGTGGTGGCTACCCTACGTCTTCTTACGATGTGTGGACCGTGCGGGAGATCGTGCGCGTGAGGAGGAGCAATGCGAATCGGCATTCTGACCGGGGGAGGTGACGTGCCCGGGCTCAACCCGTGCATGAAGGCCATCGTCAATCAGGCGGACGACAAGGGGTGGGAGGTAATGGGCATTCGCAAGGGTTGGGCTGGGCTGCTTCACTACAACCCGGCCGACACCGAGTCGCAATCTCAGTGGGTGGAGCCACTGACGAGGCTCGGCGTGAGGACCATCGATCGCTACGGCGGTACTCATCTGCACACCTCGAGGACCAACCCCCAGAAGGTACGTGCGGCCGATCTCCCTGCGTTCCTCGCCGCCGACTACCCCTTCGGCGACAACGAGCGGGTCGACTGTACGCAGCATGTGCTCTCCGTCCTCGAGCACCTCCACATCGACGCCCTGATCCCGATTGGCGGCGATGACACGTTGTCATTCGCGGTACGCCTCCACCAGGAGGGCGTGCGCGTCGTGGGCATTCCCAAGACGATGGACAACGACGTGTTCGGCACCGACTACTGCATCGGGTTCTCGACGGCGGTCACGCGCAGCGTCGAGTGCATCCATTCGCTGCGCACGCCGGCCGGCAGCCACGAGCGGATCGCCGTCGTCGAGCTGTTCGGACGCAACAGTGGCGAGACCGCACTGATCTCGGCGTATCTGTCCGACACTGACCGAGTGCTGATCAGCGAGGTGCCGTTCGACATCGAGCGCCTCGCTGGTTTGCTCGTCGATGACCGCGCCAAGAACCCGAGCAACTATGCGATCGTCGTGGTGTCAGAGGGGGCGAGCATGATCGGCGGTCAAGTCGTGGAGTATGGCCTGGAGGACGCCTTCGGCCATCGCAAGCTTGGTGGCATCGGTACGATCCTCGGCGAGGCGCTCAAGCAGATCGCCGGCGTCGACGTCGTCAACCAGCAACTCGCGTACCTGATGCGGGCCGGCTCGCCGGACTCGCTCGACCGGATGGTCGCGCTGTCGTACGGCAATCTCGCGGTCGCAGCAGCTCGCCCTCGGACACACCGGCGTGATGGTCGGGCTGCAGAACGGGATCTACGCGACGGTGCCGATCGAGACATGCATCTCCGGACTCAAGCGGGTCGATGTCTCGGAGCTGTACGACACGGACCAGTATCGGGCGAATGTGCACCACCTGCTCGGTAAACCGATGTTCCTGTACTGAGGACCGGTCTGCTGTTGGCTCAGGTCTGGCGGGTCAGCTCGCGGACGCGGGCCAGCAGCAGGTCGAGGGCGGGCTCGTTGAGACCACCTCGCGCGACGACGATGTCGGCAAAGCGTTTGCTCGGCTCGATGAACTGCTCGTGACCCGGGCGTACGGTGGTGAGGTACTGGTCGATGATGCTCTCCGGTGTGCGACCCCGTTCCGTGACGTCGCGTTTCAACCGACGGATGAAGCGCAGGTCGATGTCGCTGTCGACGTACACCTTCAGATCGAATCGCTCGCGAAGTTCGGGATCGTGGAGCACGAGGATCCCCTCGACGAGAATCACCGGCGCCGGTTGGATCACGCGGACGATCTCGCTGCGATTGTGCACCGTGAAGTCGTACGTCGGCGCCGACACCGCCTCGCCGTCCACCAGCCGAGCGAGGTGGTCGTTGAGCAGCGGCCAGTCGTAGGCGTCGGGATGGTCGTAGTTCGTGGCGACACGCTCGTCCCACGTCTGATCGGAGTGGTCGACTTGATAGGAGTCGAGGCGGATCAACGCCAGCCCGTCGCCGGCCCGTTCGGCCAGGCGCTCGCACAGCAACGTCTTTCCCGCGCATGTCCCGCCGGCGACTCCGATGAGGAAGGGACGGCGCTCCGCGGGCATCGGCGAGACATTAGTGGTGGGGGTCCTTGTAATCACCCTCCTCCACCGGCAAGGCTTGTCGGCGTGACTGACGGATCCCCCACCCTTAGCGAACGCGATCAGGCGATCATCAGCTTCGAGTCGTCGTGGTTCACACTCGACGAGCATCGCTACGACGCAATCAGGTCGCGTTTTGCCTGCTCCGTGGAGGAATACAATCTCGAGGTGAACCGGGTGATCGATCATCCGGCGGCACTGGAGTTCGATCCGCTCACGGTTCGTCGGTTGCGACGGCACCGTGAGCGGCGCCGTCGGGAAATGATCGAGGGCGCGGCAAGCGGCGACTAGCCCCAGACAGTAGGAGCACACATGAGTAACGAACAGCCCAGCCGCCCGCGGCGATCGGGCAGCAGCGCTTCGCCGATGGGCTCCACGCTGGCCATCGTCATTGCCATCGCCGCGGTCGTGGTCGGTTTCTTGATCCTCAAGAGCATCCGCAGCGACGACGGCGACAACACGACGGCGACCACGTTGCCGGCAGCGACCACGATCGACCCGCTGCTGGCGGCGACCACGATTCCGCTTCCCACGCAACCACAGGTCACCGTCTTCACGCCGACGACGGCGGGCGCGTCGGTGATCGTGGCCAATTCATCGCACCAGAACGGCGTCGCCAAAACACTGAGCACCGCACTTCAGGGCAATGGGTTCACCATGGTCGAGCCCACCAACGGCGCGACCAAGGAGGCGGTCACCAAGATCCAGTACCTCGACGGCGATGCGGCCGCACAGGCGGTCGCTCAATCCGTTGCCGTGCTGATGGGTGTTACCGCGATCGAGGTCATGCCTACACCGGTCGCTCTTGCCGACCCTGCCGCGTTGGGCACCGCCACGGTGCTCGTGCTGCTCGCCGACGACAAGGCCGGCAAGACTCTGGCGCAGATGACTGGTACTGACACGACCAGCACGACTCTCGCCGGCGCCACCACCGCCACGACTACGGCGCCGTAAGCCGCTCCAAGAGCGTCGCCGCGGCGCGCTCGATGCACCACAGCGGCTCGTTCATGGCGCGTTCGGTGCCGTACTCATCGACCAAGCTGACGTGGTCGATGAGCGATGCGATCTCCGGCGCCGCATCACCGACGACCGCCCCGACGCGCTTGCCGGCGGCGATGGCCAACGCCTGAACGCCGCCGACGACCTTGCCCTCGAAGCTCTGGTCGTCGAGGTAACCCTCGCCGGTGACCACCACGTCGGCGGCGGCAATGGCGTCGTGCAGGTCGAGTTCGTCGGCGACCAGTTCGAATCCGGGCAGCAAGCTTCCGCCGAGCGCCACGAGGGCCCCGGCGATTCCCCCTGCTGCACCGGTTCCGTCGATGTCGCACACGTCGAGGCCGTAGTCGTGTTGGTAGATCTGCGCCAGTCGGCGCAGCCGGCCGGTCAGCAACTTCACCTGGGCAGGGGAGGCACCCTTCTGCGGACCGAACACTTCGGCGGCGTCGAGAAACCGGGTGCGTACGTCGCAGGCGACCAGCAGCTTGACGGCACGCAGCCGATGTGGCGCATGGATGGCGCGCAGCGCGCCGTACCCGCCATCGGTGGTTGCCGAGCCGCCGAGGCAGACGATGATCTTCTTCGCCCCTGCGTCGAGCGCCATGTCGATCAACTCTCCGGTGCCTATGGTCGAGGCTGCCATCGCGTCGTTGCCGGCGGCGCCGCCGACGAGGGTCAGACCCGAGGCGCGGGCCATCTCGATCACTGCTGTGCCGCGGTGCAGTCTCCACTCGGCCTTCACCGGATCGCCCAATGGCCCCGTCACCGTCGAAGTGCGATTCGACCCACCGAGGGCTTCCAGTGTGCCCTCGCCGCCGTCGGCCACGGGCAGTTCGACACAGTCGTGGCCGAGTTCCCAGCAGGCCGAGCCAACGGCAGCAGCCACCTGTTTGCCGGTCGCTGTGCCCTTGAACTTGTCGACCGCTGCCAGCACGCGCACCGCCGCAGCCTAGGGTTCGAGGCCATGGGAATTGCCAACGACATCGCCTCACTCGACGCCACTGCCCAGGCAGAATTGGTGCGCGACGGCTCGGTTTCTGCAACTGAATTGGTCGAGGCCGCCATCGAGGGCGCGCAGCGCGTCAATCCACAGATCAACGGGATCATCCACCCCCGATACGAAGCTGCCGTCATCGAAGCGGGGTCGCCCGGTGATGGCCCCTTCGCCGGCGTGCCGATGGTGGTGAAGGATCTCGGCTGTGTGATGAAAGGCGAGCCGCACCACCTCGGAAACCGCGCCCTGAAGGCCATCGACTATCGCTCGCCAGTCGATTCGTCGCTCTACGGCAGGTTCCGCCAAGCGGGTTTCGTGGCCATCGGCCGCACCAACGCACCAGAGATGGGAAGCACCATCACGACCGAGCCGCTGGCGTACGGACCATCACGCAACCCATGGAACCTCGACTACTCCACCGGTGGTTCATCAGGCGGCTCGGCGGCCGTCGTGGCCGCCGGCGTCGTCGCAGTCGGCCATGCCAACGACGGTGGCGGCTCGATCCGCGTGCCGGCGTCGGAATGTGGCTTGGTCGGTCTGAAGCCCAGCAGAGGTCGTGTCAGCCAAGCGCCGCTCATCGGAGAGTCATGGGCCGGGGCCACCATCGACGGGTGTGTGACCCGCAGCGTGCGCGACACCGCGGCCGTGCTCGACGCGATCGCCGGCTATGAACCCGGCGACCCGTACATCGCGCCGCCGTTCGCTCGTCCGCTGGTCGATGAAGTCGGCGCCGACCCCGGTCGGCTGCGGATCGGCGTGCTCGACCGTTCGCCGAACGTTCCGTCACACCCCGACTGTGAGGCTGCCGTCGCTGTCGCGGCCAAGCTGCTGGAGTCTCTCGGCCACCACGTCGATGATTCGTCACCGGTCAGCGCTGACCGATCCGGCGTTCCCCGACCGCTTTGTCACCGTGGTCGCTGCCAACTCGGCTCACGATCAGCGACTGCTGGAGGGCATTCTCGGTCGCCCGCTCGCCGACGGCGACGTCGAGCCCGACAACGTCTTTTATGGAGAGCTCGGCCGGTCGGTGTCGGCGGTCGACTACTTGCTCACGCTCACTGCCCAGAGCTCGTGGTGCCGCGAGATGTTGTCCTGGTGGTACCCCGCCGATGGCAGCGCCTGGTCACGACCTGTTGTTGACGCCGGTCATCACTACGCCACCCCCGCCGATCGGGTACCTGTCGGGGCCAGAGGGCGCGATGCGCGTGATCGAACTGCTGCAATTCACCGCTCAGTTCAACGTCACCGGCCAGCCGGCGATCAGCCTGCCGCTGTACTGGACCACCGACGGTTTACCGGTGGGGGTACAGCTCGTTGCCGGTTTCGGCCGGGAAGACGTGCTGGTGCGCGTCGCCGCTCAACTCGAGGCCGCCAAACCGTGGGCGACACGGCGGCCACCCGTCAGCGCCTGATGGAAGCCAGCCTGCCGCAATCCGCATACTGCGACGCGACGGTCTTCGCCGACGAACGACGTCTGGCCATGGCTGCGTCGTGGGTGTGCATCGGTCGTTGTGGTTCGATCGGGTCCGAGCCCGGGTCGTACCGTCTGGTGTCGGTTGCCGGTGAACGGGTGCTGGTGATCCGCGACGCTGACGGTCGATTGGGTGCGTTCGCCAATCGGTGCATGCATCGTGGTACCGAACTGGTCGACTCGGCGGCCGAGTCGACCGCAGCGTGTTTCGACAAGGTCATCCGCTGCCCGTACCACTTCTGGGCGTACGGGTTCGACGGATTGCTCCGGGCATCGCCGTGGGTCGACGACATCGATCCAACCGAGTTCTCATTGCATCGTTTCGCGTTCGCCGAATGGGGCGGATTCGCCTTCGTCAGGCTCGCCGTCGATGGGCCGACCTTGCTCGACGAGCTGGGCCCGGGCACCGATCGGGTGGCGCGGTTTCCCCTCGACCAACTGGTCGTCGGTCGCTGGATCGGTTACGACGTTGCCGCCAATTGGAAGGTGATCGCCGAGAACTACAACGAGTGCTACCACTGTGGGCCGGTGCATCCTGAGCTGTGTGATGTCGTGCCGTCGTTTCGTGTTCGTGGTGGCTCTGCGCTCGATTGGGAGCACGGCATTCCGCACCGACCGGGCGCCGATACGTACACGGCCACCGGCACCAGTAGTCGAGCATCCTTCCCGGGACTCAGCGAGATCGAGCAGGTGAACCACTTCGGTGAACTGATCTACCCGAACCTCATGTTGTCGCTGTCGCGTGGATCACGTTGCCGCCTTCATCCTCCAACCCGTCGAATTCGATCGCACCGCGATCGAGTGCCTGCTCCTGTTCCATCCCGACGAGACCGCCACGCCCGACTTCGACCCGTCCGACGCCGCCGACTTCTGGCATGTGGTCAACCTGCAGGACTGGGCGATCTGTGAACGCGTTCAGCGCGGCATGGCCAGCCGGACGTTCGTCCACGGCTGGTACGCCCCGATGGAGGACCCGAGCCTCGACATCCGCCGTTGGTGGACGGCGAAGATGCAGTCGTAGCGCTGCGATGAGAGATGAGCCGGTGCCGTACGCACATCTCTCATCGCCGCCCGGTCGTTCCCCGTGCGATGAGTGACGGGCGGCGCCGGGCGGCTCATCTCTCATCGCACGATGACGCGGGACTAGACCAGCCAGTGGGGTTCCCAGGACGGGTCGGTCAGCGCCGGCCGATCGAGCCGGAATGGGGTGAGGTCGCAGCCCGGGTCGTGTCCGGCGGCCAGCGCAGCGAGTGTGCGCCCGAACCAGGCGACGAACTTGTAGCCGTGTCCGGCACCGAGGGCGACGTGCACGTTCGGGTGATCGGGCAGCGAGTCGACGACGAAATCGCGATCAGGTGTGAGCGTGTAGAGGCATGTGGTCGTCGACCGAGCGGGGCCGAGAAGACCGGCGAACGCCGTCGCTCCGAACGCATCGGTTCGTGCCAGGATCGCCGGATCCGGTTCGAAGCCTCGCCGATCGGGATCGACGGGTAGCCCGCCACAATCCTGGGCGATCTTCACGCCCGGGCGCCCAAACGTGGGGAAGCCGTAGAACGACGGGTCGTCCATCCAGATCCACACCGGGAACGAGCCCTGTTCGAAGGCCCGTGGCGCATCGGTGTCGTAGTACGTGACCTGTTCGCGGGTGATCGTGAGGGGCAGCGAAGTACCGAGTGGGCTGATCAGGGGCACCGTCCAGGCATCGGCTGCAATCACGACGTGCGCGGCACCGACAACGTCGCCGCTGGCGAGACGGATGGTGATTTCATCGATACCCGGCTCGATCGCCGTGACCCCCGTGTTGCCGCGCAGCACGGCCCCACGATCGGCTGCCAGGCGTTGCAGGAGCGGCACCGTCGTGGTCGGCGAGACGATGCCGGTGCTGCCTTGGTACAACACCTCGGTGTCAGCCGCAACGTGCCACGCAGGCCATCGTGACATCACCTCAGTCGGAGTCAGCTCGTCGAACTCGACCCCGCACACCTGCATCGACTGGCGATACGTCTCACTGTCGATCGCCGCGCCGTGGGGGAACAGGTCGATCCCTCCGGTGGTGTGCACACAGGTCTCGTTGCTGTCGTTCTCGACCTCCCGCCAGGCCTCGTAGGCGAGGTGTGTCAGGCGCACGTAGTGCTCGGTGTGGTAGCTGTGGCGAATGATCCGGCTGTGATCGTGGGAGGCGCCGTGATGGTGACCGCCGAGCTCGAAACGCTCGAGGCCGACCACCGATCGTCCCGAGCGTGCCGCGAACCATGCAGTGGCGCTGCCGATCCCGCCGAGTCCGATGATGGCGACGTCGAAATGCTCCACGGGACGTCACCGTAGGCGGTCGTTGTACGCTCGGCCCATGACGGAGGAGCGGTCGGAGCAGCGCCCCCGCCCGCGAGATCGTGGCATCGTGATCGGGCTGCTGCCCACCGGCCTGCTCAACGCGATCACCGACGTGCCCGGTGTGCGCGTCGGCCACGTCACGATCGCCGGGCACTGCACGGGGGTGACTGCGATCGTGCCCGACACACTTGCGTCGATGTTCCACCAGCCGATGGCTGCCGGCACGGCGGTGCTCAACGGCGCCGGCGAATTGACCGGTTCGCTGACGATCCGCGAGTGGGGCACCGTGGAGACCCCGGTCGTGTTGACGGCCACGATGAGCGTCGGCATGGCCTATCAAGGTGTCGTCGAGGCCTTCTTACGGGAGGTGCCGGCAGTTGCCGATGACGTCGTGGCACCAGTGATCGGTGAATGTGACGACTCGTGGCTCAGTGATCCGTCGGCCATGGCGGTGAAGCCCGGCCACGTGTCCGAAGCGCTTGCCTCCGCGTCTGACGGACTGTTCGAAGGAGGCGCCATCGGTGCAGGCGCAGGTATGACCTGCCTGGGTTGGAAAGGCGGTATCGGCACCGCCTCGCGGGTCGTCGGCGATCACGTTCTCGGCACCCTCGTGCTGACCAACTTCGGAGCGCTCGAACGATTGACCGTGGGGGGCGTTCCGGTCGGGCAGCGATTCGCAGAACGGGGCCGGACAGGTGAGCGTGAGGCACCGGAGGGCAGCTGCATCGTGGTGATCGCTACGAACGCGCCGATACTGCCCGCGCAGTGCGAGCGCCTCGCCCGCCGGGCTGGGCTCGGCCTCGCCCGAACCGGGTCGGTGGCCACGCATGGCAGCGGTGAGATCTTCGTCGCGTTCAGCACGGAGTGCCGGTTCGAGCGTGAGCGTCGTGGCAGGGTCACCCACGACGTGCTCTCCGATCGCGACCTCGACCAACTGTTCGCAGCCGCGGTCGAATCGACGGAGGAAGCGGTGCTCGACAGCCTGTTTCGGGCGACGACCACCACCGGCCGTCACGGTCGAATCGCCGAAGCCCTGCCGATCGACGAGATGCTGGCGTTGATGTGAATTCCTCCGATGCGACCGGAGTAAGTCTGTCGATGCCCGTGGTCGTCGCCCCGGATCACGTGCATCACGACGTTGCGTCAGGTGTGTGGTGTGGTGTCACCGAGCCCACCGACGAATTGCCCGCACGTGCCGAGATCCTGGCTGCGGGATGCGCCTTGGCCGGGGCGCCACTGGTCGAGGCGGGCGACCATGGCCTCGCTGCGTTGCGGCGGGTACACGACGAGCAGTTCCTCACGGTGCTGCAGACCGCCTACCAGCGATGGGTCGCCGACGGTCACCTGGACTCGCCTGGGATCCCGTACGTGACGCCGTACTTCTTTCCGCCTGTCGCCGGCCAGCACGGTGGTGATCGTCGCCGGGGTGCGGCGACGATCAGGGCAGAGATCGGCTATTACGCGATGGACACGTTGACATGCATCGGTGAGGGAACCTGGACCGGGGCAAAGGCCGCGGCCGACGCCGCAGCGACCGCTGCTGGTCTCGTGGTCGCCGGGCAGCGTGCGGCGTACGCGGTGTGCCGCCCACCGGGTCATCACGCCGGCCCGGCGTTCTTCGGTGGAAGCTGCTACCTCAACAACGCAGCGGTTGCCGCAGCCGAGTTGCGAGCAGGCGGCGCTGGCCGCGTCGCCATCATCGACATCGACGCCCACCACGGCAATGGCACCCAGGCCATCTTCTGGAACGACCCTGCAGTGTTCTACGGCTCCGTGCACGTCGACCCGGCAGCCGGTTGGTTCCCTCACACAGTGGGTCACGCCGACGAGATCGACGACACCGGCACGAACTGGAACATGCCGGTGCATACCCGAGCCGATGACGGCGACTGGCTCAACGCCTGCACCTCGTTGCTCGCGGTTGTGCGCCGGTTCGAGCCGGAGAGCGTCGTCGTATCACTCGGCGTAGATGCCGCCGTCGACGATCCGAACAGTCCGCTGCGCGTGACCGATCGAGGGTTCCAGGCGATCGGCCGACTGATCGCCGATCTCGATCGTCCAACCGTCTTCGTCCAGGAAGGCGGGTACGTGCTGTCGTCGCTGGCCGAGCACACATTGGCGGTGCTCACGGGTTTCGAATCCTGACCCGGTCGGTAGGCTTTCGCTCATGGCCGTGACCGTTCGAATCCCCACCACGATGCGCCCGATTGCCGGCGGCGCCTCCTCCGTCCAGGTCGAGGGGGTCACGCTGGCCGACGTGCTGACCAACCTCGACACTGCGCACCCCGGTTTCCACGAGCGACTGTTCGACGAGACCGGCGCCCTGCGTAAGTTCGTCAACGTGTTCGTCGCCGACGACGATGTGCGTTACCTCGACGGTGTCGACACCAAGGTGCCCAACGGCGCGACCGTCAGCATCATCCCTGCCGTCGCCGGCGGCTGAGTCCGGCAGCCCGGTAGCAGCCCATCGAGTGTCTGCTGCCCCACCCGGCGGTTTCAGGAAACACTCTGTCACCGAAGCTCTTCCCCGAACGGGAAGAGGACCCGCATCGCTGCGGGTCCTCCTCTCCGATTTGACGTGTTGTGCGTGAAAGCTGGGGACTAGAAGTCCTCCATGCCTCCGCCGCCCATTCCGCCGCCTGCGTCCTTCTCCGGCTTGTCGGCGACGACAGCTTCGGTGGTGAGGAACAGGGCAGCAATCGATGCGGCGTTCTGCAGGGCAGAGCGAGTCACCTTGGCGGCGTCGATGACGCCGATCTTGACCAGGTCCTCGTAGACGCCGGTGGCGGCATTGAGTCCGTTGGCGCCCTTCAAGTGCCTGACCTTCTCGACGACGACGCCACCTTCCATGCCGGCGTTCTCGGCGATCTGCTTCAGTGGTGCTTCGAGGCTCTTGGACACCAGGCGGGCACCCGTGGCTTCATCGCCTTTCAGGCTGTCGGCAACAGCGTTGACGGCCGCCTGTGCACGCAGCAGCGCGACTCCGCCGCCGGGGACGACGCCTTCTTCGATGGCGGCCTTGGTGGTCGACACGGCATCTTCGATGCGGTGCTTCTTCTCCTTGAGCTCGACCTCGGTGGCCGCTCCGACCTTCAGCACGGCGACGCCGCCGCTGAGCTTGGCGAGACGCTCCTGGAGTTTCTCACGGTCGTAGTCGCTGTCGGTGTTGTCGATCTCGGCCTTGATCTGGTTGATACGGCCCTTGATGTCGTCTTCCGTTCCGCCACCTTCGACGATGGTGGTCTCGTCCTTGGTGATGATGATCTTCTTGGCGCTGCCGAGCAGATCGAGCGTGGTGTTCTCCAGCTTGAGTCCGACTTCCTCGCTGATGACCTGTCCACCGGTGAGGATGGCCATGTCCTGCAGCATCGCCTTGCGGCGCTCGCCGAAGCCTGGAGCCTTGACGGCTGCGGACTTGAACGTGCCGCGGATCTTGTTGACGACCAGCGTGGCGAGGGCCTCGCCCTCGATGTCTTCGGCGATGATGACCAGCGGGCGACCGCCCTGCATGACCTTCTCGAGCACCGGCAGCATGTCGCGCACCGACGAGATCTTCGACGAAACGAGGAGGACGTACGGGTCCTCGAGTGAGGCCTCCATACGCTCCATGTCGGTGGCGAAGTACGGCGAGATGTAGCCCTTGTCGAAGCGCATGCCCTCGACGAGGTCCATCTCCATACCGAAGGTCTGGCTTTCCTCGACGGTGATGACGCCGTCCTTGCCGACCTTGTCGATGGCCTCGGAGATCATCTGACCGATCTCGTCGTCGGCAGCCGAGATCGATGCAACCTGGGCGATCTGATCCTTCGAGTCGACTTCCTTGGCGAGCGCCTTGATCGACGCCACTGCGGCGTCGACGGCTGCCTCGATGCCCTTCTTGAGGGTCATCGGGTTGGCTCCGGCGGCTACGTTGCGCAGTCCCTCGTGAACCATGCTCCACGCCAACACGGTGGCCGTGGTGGTGCCGTCACCGGCGACGTCGTCGGTCTTCTTGGCGACCTCTTTGACGAGCTCGGCGCCGATCTTCTCGTATGGATCCTCGAGGTCGATCTCCTTGGCGATGGACACGCCGTCATTGGTGATGGTGGGCGCGCCCCACTTCTTCTCCAGGACGACGTTGCGGCCCTTTGGCCCGAGGGTGACGCGCACCGCGTCGGCGAGCTTGTTCATGCCAGCTTCGAGTGCGCGACGAGCCTGCTCGTCGAATGCGATCATTTTCGCCATTACTTGTGCCTCCACGATGAGGGGTTGATGTCATTCGCACTCACAGTGCGAGAGTGCTAGCACTCTAGACCGTCGAGTGCTAATCCGGCAACCCTGCTGGTGGGCCTCACTCGCCTCCGCTGCGCTTCGGCTCTTCGGCCTGGGCCTTCGGCCTGGGTTCACGGCTGCCGGGTCTGGCATCCCGACTGGTGGGCCTCACTCGCCTCCGCTGCGCTTCGGCTCTTCGGCCTGGGCCTTCGGCGTGGCACTCGCCTCCCTCCTGGTCCGGCGCCTCCGCTGCGCTTCGGCTCTTCGGCCTGGGCCTTCGGCGTGGGATGCCGGTCAGGGATGCCGGTCAGTCGGGCGCGAAATCGGTAGCAGCAGTGCTCACATCGCTCCCGACCGGATCCAACGGGTTCGATTTCGGTGCTGGCAGTACCGGAATCGCGCCCAACCACACCCGCCGACACTCCGCTGCGCTTCGGCTCTTCGGCGTGGGTGTCACGCTCTCCGTGTCGGCGCGGTATCGGCCGGGATGAGGTGCCGTTAGTGTCGGGATGTGGACGTGGCGGTGGTCGGAGGAGGTGTTGCCGGGCTCGGCGGCGCGCTGGCGTTGGCCCGGCGCGGCCACACCGTCACGGTGTTCGAGCGCGACGACACACCCATGCCTCACTCCGCCGACGAGGCGTTCGACTGGGACCGGCGTGGTGCCCCGCAGGTTCGGCACAGCCACGCCTTCCTGGCCCGCCTGGTCGGCCTGCTGAAGTCGGATTACCCCGACATCTATCAACAACTCCTCGATGAAGGCGCCACGGAGATGCGTTTCGGCGACGACCTTCCCGCGACCATCACGAACTTCGAGCGCCAAGCTGCCGATGACGAGCTGAACATGTTGGCGTGTCGTCGCACCACGTTCGAATGGGTCTTGCGCCGTGCCGCCCTGGCCGAGGGCCGCGTCGAGTTTCGCACCGGCGTTGCCGTCACCGGGTTGACGTCAGAACCAAGACCCGCCGTTCCACGCGTGACCGGTGTGCGACTTGCAGACGGCAGTGAAACAGCATGCGATCTCGTGGTCGTCGCCGCCGGACGGCGCAGTGCCTTGCCCGACTGGCTGAGCGAGATCGGCTGCGCGCCGATCGGCGACGAGATCGACGACACCGGGATCGTCTACTTCAGCCGGTTCTATCGATTGCGCGACGGCGCCATCAAGCCACCCCGCTACCGGTCCGATCGGCGGTGATCTCGGATACCTCAAGTACGGCGTGTTCGTCGGTGACAATCGCACGTTCTCGGTCACTTTGGCGACCCCGACGGCCGACCAGGAACTGCGCAAGCGGCTGATGGAACCCGATACCTTCGACTGTTGCGCTCGTCAGTTGGTGGCCACGGCACCGTGGCTCGACGGCCGCGCCGTACCGATCACCGAGTCCGTGCATGCGATGGCCGGCCTGGTCAACCTGTGGCGGCAGTACGTCATCGACGGTCGTCCGGTGGCAACGGGGTTCATCCCCATCGGCGATGCCGTGCTGTGCACGAATCCGCTCTATGGACGGGGTTGTTCGACAGCCTTCTGGGGGGCGCATCTGATGGTTGCCGCAATCGACGACAACCCTGGTGATCCCGAGCGCATGATGCTGGCCTACGACTCGACGCTTCGTGCTCAGATCCACCCCTGGTACCGGGCCAGTGTCGAGCAGGATGCCGAGGCCCGGCGTGTCGCCGCGGCGCTCCTGGCCGGTGAAGATCCCGATGGCGATGCCTCCGACCAGCGCACTTTCATGCGCGCTGTGTTCCGCGATGGCCTGCTGCCGGCGCTGCGCCGCGACGTCGTGGTGCTTCGGGCGTTCTTCCGCAGCCTCAACCTGCTGACCGCACCCGACGCGATGCTCAAGGATCCCGACGTCGGCGCCCGGGTGCTGAGCGTGTGGCAGGACCGCGACAACCGTCCACCCGAGCCTGCGCTCGGACCCAAACGGCGAGCGGATCTACTGGCCTTGCTTACCTGAATCGTTGACGATGGCGGACATGTTCTGGAGAACATCGCGTAGCTCCGCAGCACCTGGTAGCTCGCCGAGTTCGGTTTCCTCCAGCCGCGAATCGTCGAGCATCAGCCAGACGATGAGACCGAGCACGGCGCCGATCATCGGGAAGAGGATGAACGCCCATAGCTGCTGCAGCGCCTCCGTGCGCGTGTCGGCGAACAGGGCGGTGGCGAGGCTTCGCAAGGGGTTGACCGAGGTGTTGTCGACCGGGATCGAGATCAGGTGGATCACCGTCAAGGTGACTCCCAACGCTAGACCTCCCATGCCTGGGGCGAACTTCTTGGTCGTCGTGAACAAGTAGACCATCACCAGCAGCCCTGTCAGTAGCACCTCGACGACGATCGTCGAACCGAGCCCGTAGTACTTGCCGGACCACAGGTTGGCGTCGAACTGACCACGTCGGAAGCCCTCCTTGCCGCTGGCGATTCCGTAGATGACGGCCGCGCCACCGACTGCACCGACCACCTGACCGATGCAGGCGTACACCGCGTGGGGTCTGTCGACCTTGCGTGCCAACAGCATGCCGAGCGTGACGGCCGGGTTGAGGTGGCACCCGGAGATCGGCCCGACCACGTAATACATGACCATCAGCGACAGCCCGAATCCCATGGCGACGATCAGCAGCTTGACCAGGGCCGCACCGGTCGATGCGTCACCTTCGGGCAGCAGGCCGAGTGCAGGCAACAGGATCGCCACCCCCGGGCCACCGAGCATCAAGACCATTGTGCCCACCATCTCGGCGGCGAGGATGCGACTGTTGTTCCGCGGTTCCATGGCCAGACCATATTCCTTCGTGCATCACCGAACGCCTGATCCTCGGGTACCTTCCTGTGGCATGGCTCGTCGCCGCAGTGAGTCGCTGCTCGTCACCGTGTACGAACGCGGTGCTCTGCGACGCCGACCCGACGAACTGATCGTCGAGGAGCCGATGACCATCCAACTCGACGGCGCGATCGTCAGCACAACGATGCGCACTCCTGGCAACGATTACGAGCTTGCCGCTGGGTTCTGCTTCAGTGACGGCCTACTCGGTGGGGCGAGGGTCACCGGGGTGCGATATTGCGCCGACGGAGCCGCCAGCGAGAGCCAGTTCAATGTCGTCACCGTGGAAACCGGCGGCCGTGCTCCGGTGCCCACCCCGCGCCTGGGCACCACGACGAGCAGCTGCGGGTTGTGCGGTAACGATGCCATCGATGCCTTGTGCGACCGCCTGCAGCCGCTCCCATCGACGCCGGCGATCTCGCTCGATGTCCTGGCTGCGATGCCGTCATCAGTGCTCACCGGCCAAGGACTGTTCTCGACCACCGGCGCAGTGCACGCCGCAGCGGCGTTCTCGCCGCGCGGTGAGGTGCTCACGACCCGGGAAGACGTCGGCCGTCACAACGCAGTCGACAAGGTGGTCGGCCGCATGTTGCTCGATGGTCAGCTTCCGGCCACCGGTCTCGGTCTGTTCGTCAGCGGGCGGGCCAGCTTCGAGCTGGCGCAGAAGGCCTGGGCAGCAGGATTCGGCACGTTGGTTGCGGTCAGTGCTCCCACGGCGCTCGCTGTGCAAACGGCCCGCCGTGCCGGTCTGACCTTGGCCGGGTTCGTTCGTGGACAGCGCCTCAACATCTATGCGCCTGAACGGATGCAGCTCTAGCCTGGAGCCATGAAGAGCGAACCTGTCTCGCCGTCCGCCGGTGTCGGCGTACTGCATCTGTTCTGCAAGCCGACTCCCATGTTCGACGCCGAGGCGGTCGTCGCGGCGGTGAAGGCGGCCCAGGATGCCGGTTGCCAGGTCGTGACGGTGGCGATGCTCGGCCACAAGTGTGATGCCGCGGTGATGGCCGTGCATGCGGATCTTCGCGAGCTACGTGCTCTGCAGACCGGTGTGCAGCATGCCGGGCTCGACGTCGTCGATTCGTATGTCAGCATCACCGAGGTCAGCGAGTACGCGGCGCAGATGCCCGAGGAGATGAAGCGACCCAGGCTGTATCCGACCATCCCGCCGACCCACGTCGATCATGCGATGCCGGCTTGGTGCTTCTACCCGATGAGCAAGCGCCGCGATGGCGACGTCAACTGGTTCACCCTGCCGTACGACACGCGCAGCGAGTTGATGCAGGAACACGGCGCAAGCGGTCGCAAGTTCGCCGGTCGGATCGCCCAATACATCACCGCATCGACGGGGCTCGACGACTACGAATGGGGTGTCACGTTGTTCGCTGAGCATCCCGACGACCTGAAGGAGGTGGTCTACACCATGCGCTTCGATCAGGCATCAGCGGTGTACGCCGAGTTCGGGCCGTTCTACACCGGCATTGTGACGCCGGTCGAGGAACTGGTTCGCGCCATCTAGATGTCGACGTGCACGGTTTGCTTCTTGGAATCGCGCCCGAGGTCGTCGAACCCGAACAACTCGAAATCGGCGGCGATCACGTCGCCGTTGATGCCCAGAGTCAAGGTGCCAGCCGGACCGTCGTAGTTGATGTTGCTACCTTCTTCGATGTCGGCTCGACAGGCGACGAACGACATGCACGGTGAGCCGCTGTCGCTCACCGCGGGGATCTGCTGGGCGATCAGCGTCGGCTGCGTCGAATTGGCGGCCAGCGCGGCCAGGGCGATGAGATTGACGCAGTCGAACGCATTCGCGGCGTACGGACTGGGGTTGTCGGGTGTGTCGCCGAGTTGGATGAGGAACTTCTCGTCCGTGCTGTACGCGACGGGCGAGACTCCGGTCACGCGTCTGGCCAGCGACTCGCCCAAGGGCTCCGCAGATGCCGGCGGTCGACGCATTGCATCGTTGATGACGTAGTCCGGCTTGTTCGGTCGCGACATCTCGTCGATCTTCCCCATCATGACGGGACCCGAGGTCGCGTCGCCGATCACGACCACAGCGCCCGGTGACCCGAGTGCCACCTGACGGGCGGCGGAATTGATGGACTGGTCGTCAGCAGAATAGGGAACCGCCGCGTTCTGCACGATTCCTCTCTGTCGCAGCGATGCTCCGACCGAATCGGCAAAGGCCTGGCCGTAGGCATCGTCGATATAGGTGATCGTCGCCCGGCTGGCCCCCGTCCGGTCGACCGCCTCGCCGATGGCCAAGGCCTGCAGTGAGTCGGATGGGATCGTTCGGAAGAACAGGTTCCGATCCGGGAAGTCGTCGAGGAGGCTTGCCGAGGCAGTCGGTGAGCAGGCCACGACACCGGCATCAACGATCTCGCCGAGCCCGACCAGGGCGTTGATCGACGACGCAGGGCCAATGATTGCGTCGACACCGAGTTCGAGGAGCGCGGCTATGGCGGGATCGATGCCGATACCCGCTACGCCCTCGCCCTCTCGGTGCAGCACCACGCCGTGCCCGCCGTAGCCGCCGGCGGCGTTGATCTTGTCGACGGCGAGCTCAACGGCGTTGCCGATGGCTTGACCGATGTCGGCGTTGGCGCTGCCCTGAGGCGTCAACACTCCGATCGTCAGGATGCCGTCGTCGACGCGGGCGGCGGGCGCGGTCGTGGTCGGAAACGTCGAGGCTGGACGTGCCGAATCCGAGCTACACGCGACAGCGACTGCCATCAACCCGGTCACGGTCAGTGACGTGGCGATCAGCGATGACGCGCGGCGCATGGGCCGGATTGTAGAGGTCACCGTGGGGAGTACGTGCGCCGTCCGCGGGTGGAACTGTGACAGAGACGTTTCACCGAGCCGAGATCGAACGGGCCGTGCTGCATGCCGTAGGGTCGCCGTCGTGAGCGACGCCGCGCCCAACGACTTCACCCGTGACCTGGTGCGCTGGAGTGAATCGCTGGCAGCGATCGCCCGTACCGGCCTCGGCTTCACGGAGAGCCTCTACGAACGCGAACGCTTCGAGGAGGTGCTGCATGTCGCCGGCGACATCAAGGCGGCAGCCGACGAAGCGTTGGAGGTGCACCGCGAGCGCGACCACTTCGTGCAGGAGTGGATGGAGTCGATCGGTGAGGGCGTGCCTGGCTACGTCACTCCGAAAGTTGCCATCGGCGCCGTTGTCGGCAACGAATCCGGCCAGATCTTGCTGGTGCAACGCGCCGACAGCGGGGTCTGGCTGTACCCGACGGGATGGGCAGATGTCGGATACTCGCCGTCCGAGGTGGTCGTCAAGGAGGTGCACGAGGAGACCGGCATCCACTGCGAACCGGTTCAGCTGCTCGCCGTCATCGATGGGCAACGGATGGGGTTCACCCGCTTCGCGATGTACTTGCTCCTGTTTCACTGCACCGCCATAGGTGGTGAGCTCGTCGGCCATCCTCTGGAGACTGCAGGTGTCGGCTGGTTCAGTCGCGACGAACTGCCGTGGCCGGTTGCCGGTGCCGAATGGTGGGGGCCGATGGCATTTGCGGCCATCGACGGCCACCCGGTGACGACCGTCTTCGAGGCGCCGCGTTCACCGATGTGGCGCGGCCAGACAAGGTAGGACCTTACGAGGCGCTGTCGCCCTGGTCGCGCAGGAAACGCTCGACCTCTGCCATCAACTGGTCGCTGTTGAGCCGGCTGTCGTCGATCGCCTCGGGCATATCGATACCGGTCTCGTCATCGTCGTCGTCCTCGTCGTCCTCGTCGTCGAGTTGACCACTGTCGGCGAGCGATTCCAGCCGCGAGACGTAGCCGATCAGATCGTCGTCGTCACCGACGAAGGCCGAGACTCGGGCGTCGTACTCGCCGGCGTCGGCCACCAGTCGCGCCGTCGATGCCGGGCAACCCAACATCTCGCACGCCCGCTCGACCAGTGCCAGTGCAGCCTTGGGGGAGGGTACTTGTGACGCGTAGGCGGGCACTGCCGCCCACAACGAGGCAGAAGGCAGGTCGGCCTGTGTGGCAGCGTCGTGGAGCACGCCGACAATTCCAGTTGGGCCCTCGTAGCGCGACCGCTGGAGGTCGAAACGGTCGATCATCGTCTGGTCGGTGGCAGTGCCCATGAGCTGGACGGGGCGCGAATGCGGAACATCGGCAAGGAGTGCACCGAGGGTGAGGAGCATCGACACCTCGAATCGATTGGCAACTGCTACCACCTGCTCGCTGAACATTCGCCAACGCAACGCCGGTTCCGGACCGAGCAACAAGATCACGTCGCCGCCGGGCGTCGACGCGCTCCACAATCCGACGGTCGGCCATACGATCGAACGGGTCATCCCGTCGCTGAGCCGCACGTGTGGGCGTACGGTCGCGAAGTCCGTGAACTCCTCAGGGTCGATCTCCGCCAGTGGCTGGGCGTTCCATGCCTCGATCAGGTGGCGCACGCTGTTACTGGCTGCATCGCCGGCGTCGTTCCATCCGGTGAACGCGGCGATCATGGTTGGCCTGTGCAACGTGGGTTGGGCCAGCCAGCGAACGTGGTCCATCGCCGTCAACACTACCTAGGTAGGACTCGGCGGCCTACAGGGCTAGGGCAGTCGGATGGTGCAGGTCTCACGAACGCCGGACACGGCGTTTGGTGCTGCCGCGACGCACGATCGAGTCGTAACGGGCACCCGAGCCTGTGGTGTGCCCTCTTCACCTCGTACATCGCCGCGTCGGCTACCGCGAGGAGCGTCGCGGCATCGCTTCCGACGAAACGGGTGTCCGCTACTCCGATGCTCGCCGAGCAGCAGACCGAAATTTCGTCACTGATGCAGATCGGCCTTGACAGGGCTCGGTCGACGCGCCGGATGAGGTTGTCCGAGCTCGGCTCGTTCGGCTCGTAGACGATCACGAACTCGTCGCCGCCGAGTCGGGCGACGACATCCGCGCCGCGCACGATCGACAGCAGTCGGCGCGCCGTCTCACACAGCACGCTGTCGCCCGCGTCGTGGCCGTACGAGTCGTTGACGCTCTTGAAGTCGTCGAGGTCGAGGTACGCGACCGCCAGCGGCTGGCCGCTTCGCTGGGTGCGCGCCAGGTCTGCGTCGAGCAATTCTTTGAACAGGCGGCGGTTGGCCAATCCCGTCAGCGGGTCACGTAGCGCGAGAGCGGCCAGGCCGGCTTGCAGCCGACGGATCTCCGTGACGTCCCGACCGACCCCTTGCAGGCCGCCGCTGATCTCCCTGATCTGCATCTCTCCGATGGCAATCGTGCCGTCGGCGCGGCTGTAGTGGAAGTCACAGAGCTCGGGCAGCGGTTCACCGTCGAAGGAGCGATCGATGAGCGTCCTGTCCTCGTCGCTCAGGATGTCGACGAATCGGGTGAAGTCCTCGATGAAGTAAGACGGTGGATACCCCAGGATCTTCTCGATCGACGGACTGATGTAGTCGAAGTGGGGGTACGGGTCGCTGGCGAATCGCCACATGACGTCGCTCGACTTGTCCGCTAGCTCGCGAAATTGAGCTTCGCTCTCGGCGAGCTTTCTCTCGGCGATGTGGCGGGCCGTGACATCCCGGCCGACCGCCAGGACTTCGGCTCCATCGGCACCGGACAAGTATCGGTCGACCCACTCCACCCATTTGCCGGGATCGTTGGGGTCGGCGCGAGCGACGTTGTCGGCGACCAGCGGGTTGTCGGGGCCGAGCCGAGCAAGCTGTGCCCTCAGACCGGCCCTGCCATCCTCGGCCAGGAACTCGTCCAGAGAATGGTTCAGCACGTCGGCAGGTTCGCGGTTGTACCAGGCCGCCCACGAGGCGTTGCAATACACGATGCTCAGGTCCGAAAGACGGTATCGAACGACACGTTCGGGCAAGGCGTCGAGCATCTCGGCGAGGCCCTGAAGTTCTTGTTCATCGGCCACGATGTTCATCTCAGTTTGCATTCCCGACTACAGGCGTCGGCCCGTCCGTTCCAGTTGAGTATCGACCGCGCCATCCGTTGTGGAAAGGGGTCGAAGGTCCCCGAGTGATGTCGGCATGGCCCTTTACGGGCTGGTGCTCGCTGCCGGTGCCGGACGGGACGGAGCGAGGATGTCGGCTTCGAGCGTGCGCGGATCAAGCGGCCGAGACAGCAGGAAGCCCTGCACTTCGTCGACGCATTCGTGTCGGAGGTGATCCATCTCGTCGGCAGTCTCGACGCCCTCGGCAAGCGTCTTCAGGCCGAGGTCTCTGCCGAGTTGCACGAGTGTGCGGATGAGCGCCTTGGATTCGGGAGACGTGGTGATGGCGTGGGTGAAGCTTCGGTCGATCTTCAAGCAATCGACCGGGAATTGCTGAAGGTACGCGAGCGACGAGTAGCCGGTGCCGAAATCGTCGACGGCGATCCTGACGCCCAGCGCCTTGATCGCCCTCAAACGCACGGCGGTGTCGGCGGCATCGCGCATCAGCGCGGTTTCGGTGACCTCGATGATCAGCGAGCTGGGATCGAGGCCGCTGTTGGAGAGGGCCTCGCTGATGTGGGCGACGATATTGTCGTGGTCGAGCTGACGACCCGAGACGTTGACGGAGACGTCGAGAGTGTCACCCCTGGCGTGCCAGGCGGCCATTTGGTTGCAGGCTTGGTTCAGCACCCAGCGGCCGACCTCTTGGATCTGGCCGGTCTGCTCGAGGATCGGGATGAACTCGTCCGGTTCGATGACGCCCAACACCGGGTGATTCCAGCGCAACAGTGCCTCCGCACCGACCAGGCTGAGGTCGTCGAGGTTGTAGATCGGCTGATAGGCGAGGTGGAGTTGATTGCTCTCGATCGCGGAACGCAGATCGAACTCGAGCTCGATACGGCGGCTGATCTCGGTTTGCATCCTCGGATAGAAGATCTCGTAGCGGTTCTTCCCTGCGGCCTTTGCCTGGTACAGCGCCACATCGGCATCGCGTATCAGCTCACCGCCATTCACTCGATCACCGATTGCGATGCCGATGCTGGTGTTCACCGTCAGTGGCATCGAAGCTTCGTCGAGCTCGAACGGTTGGCGCATGACGTCGAGCAGGCGTTCGGCGACGAGCGCCGGCGAAACCTTCAGCTGGGCACCGTCGATCAGCACGACGAATTCGTCCCCACCCATCCTTCCGATCGTGTCGGCGTCACGCATGGCGCTGGTCAATCGAGCCGCGACTGCCACCAAGAGGTGGTCGCCGGCCTCGTGACCGAGGGTGTCGTTGACGTTCTTGAAGTCATCGAGATCGATGTACAGGGCCGCGCCGATGGTGCCGTGGCGACGGTTACGGGCGAGCAGCTGTTCGATTCGATCCATGATCAACGCCCGGTTCGGCAGCTTGGTCAACGAGTCGTGCAGAGCCTGATGGCGCAGCTCATCGGTTCGCTGACCGACGAGCCGCAAGGCCAGCGCTCGACCGGTTCCGAGCACCAAGACCAGCGCGGCCAGAACGAGGCTGATGACCACGCCGCCCAACAACACCAAGACAGCATCCCGATCGGCCAGGATCCCGACGTCGGGCACCGTCGCGAAGGTCTCCACGATCCATCCATTGCCCAGGTCGTGAGCAACGCTGGCGTCGCCTTCCGCGCCGTGACCACTGGTGAACACCGCGTCGGACGATTCATCGTGGAAGCGAAGGGTGACGGCCGTACCCGGTCGGTCGCGCAGCGCTTGGTCGAGCACAACCTTCGGATCGAAACCCAGCCCGACCCAACCGGCGAACGCCTCGCGGCGGGCCTCGACCGTCGTCGGCGTCACTCCCTCGCGGTAGAACGGCACCTGCACGGCGAGCGTGGGGACGCCGACGCCGGTATCGACGGACTGGTAGCCGATGCGACCCGAGTCGCGGGCGGCAAGTGTCCGCGCTCCGTTGGGCCCCGCGCAGTAGTCGAATCCTGGCGGGGCGCCTGACTCGGGATTGCGGCTCTCCCCGACGACGAACAGGCAGTAGAACGGGCGATCACCGGGAGGAACCAGTTCGAACGTTCCACTCGCGACGACGCCGGCAGGATCCGCTGCCGCCAGCGCCATGTAGGCCTGCAACTGCGCGGCTGTGACCATGACGACCTCACCCCAGCCGAGCAGCTCGGGGTATCGCTGCATCGCCTGCACGGTTTTGGCCCAAGCGAGGAATTGGTCGTTCGAGGGGATTGGCGTGCCAAGGAAGAAGCCGGTCGCGCTGACCGCGAGATCCTCCTGGCGCTGTATTGCCAACCGCAGTGTCGAGGCGACCTCGACCGACGACAGAGCGAGGGCAGTTCGCGATTTGTCCGCACTTCGCTGGGCCACCGAACGCGCCGTCAACGCTGCGCCGAACACGCCTCCGGCGAACAACAACATGGCCAACACGATGGCAGCCCACAAGCGATTTTGTTTCGGCTTGGTGTCAACGCTCGCCGGATGCAAGCCGAACTCCGGCGCAGCGGTCGCCGGGATGCGTAGGTCGATCGATGTCGGCCCGAGGCCGACTGCCGGGACAACCTCGCCTGTGCTCACAACGACCTCCTCGAGCCGCTAGGAGCGTGGCTGAGGGTCAAGAGCGACGCGGCTTCGAGCGGAAACCTGCTCGTAGCACCCACGCTAACCCTGGTGACGACGGCGGGGAACTGCCGAACGTCCCGAAAACGCGCGGTCGGTGATGGGACGCCTACACCTGGGGACCGACGGTGTACCGCTCGCCGCCACCGCCGGCGAGCAGATCGTGGAGCGATGCCAGGGTCATGCCGCCGACTGTAGGGTTGACGGGCTGTGACCGCCACCATCGAGATCGTCGAACATCCGACCGCAGAGGTGGTCGAGGCATTGGGTCGCTTGCTGCCGCAGTTGTCCTCGGCCGCACCACCGGACGCATCGGAGTTGGCGAAGATCATGGCAGGCGGCGCGGTGTTCGTCGCCCGCGTCGATGGAGTGATCGTCGGCAGCCTCACACTCGTGCTGTACCGCATCCCGACCGGGCTGAAGGCGTGGATCGAGGACGTGGTGGTCGACGAGGCCGCCCGAGGACATGGCGTCGGTGAGGCCCTGAACATGGCTGCGCTCGACGAGGCCCGACGGCACGGCGCCAAGGCCGTCAGCCTCACAAGCCGACCGTCGCGCGATGCTGCCAACCGTCTGTACCTGCGGATCGGGTTCATGCCCCGCGATACCAACGTCTACCGATACGACCTCTGACCCCCAACGCACGGGATTAGAGGGGGAGCAGTACAACCGTGCCCTCGGCGAGGCCGGCGCCGCGGATGGCGACGTTGCCGCCGCTGACGCCGAGCAAGTCGACGGTCAGCCACTTCGTTGTGCCATCGGCTGTCTGCAACTGAACCGCATATGTGCCGTCGAGGCGTGACACCAGCGACTCGGCGGGGGCGATGAGGACGCCCTCCTCGTTCTGGAGGGTGAGGCCGACCTTGACCGAGCTTCCATTGGTCGCATTGTCGATCGGGGTTGCGGGTGTGATCACCGCCTCGACGACCACTGACCCGTCGCGATTGGCCGACCGCAGCCGGGACACCGTTCCCTGCACGTTGCCGATCCGGACCTCCAGGCCCGGTACCACCTGAGCTTCGTCGCCCGCAGGCACGTCGATGACCACCTCCTGGCTTGGTGTTGCCAGGGTCAGCACGGTGTCGCCGTCGCCGACGGTGTCGCCGACCGCTTGGGCCACCTCGCTGACCGTCGCTGACGACGGAAGGAAGACCACCGACCCGAGCGTGACCGTTCCGGTGGTCTCGACGCCGAGACCCTCTTGCCACGCCTTGACCATCGTTCGCGTCGCTGAGTCGAACTGCTCATCGATCGTGACCTTCTGGTCGGGGTCATACCCCAGGGCCACCAGGCTCGCTTCGAGTTGGGCGATATCGGCACCGTCGTCGGACGCGGTCGACAGCGATCGCCATGCCGGCAGCGCTCCATCCAGAGCGACGACGGGCGCGCCGTCGACCGTGTACAGCACATCGCCCTGGCGGATCGTGGTCTCAGCGGCAATGATCGATGTGACGGTCTGGGTGATGCGGGTGCCCGACGTCGCGGTCGAGGAACCAGTCGAAACTGCACGTGCCGGTCCTGTCGGCGCCCCGCTCACCGGTGCTCCATTGCCAACGGTGTTACCAGGTGCGGTCGCCGGCTCAGTGGTAGTCGTCACACACGGCTCGGGGATCGTCGTCGGCACCGTCGTCGGCGGTTCGGATGGCGAGGTCTCGATCGAGGTCGTGGAGGCCGCTGGCGTCGTGTCGGGGGTAGGGATCGTCGTCGTACTGTCGGCGGGAAGTGTCGTCGCGGTCGGCTCGGTTGGCGCAGCAGCCACGGTGGTGCCCGAGCAATCGGCGGCGGGGGCCGCGACAGGCGCATCGAGCAGCGGCGCCGAGAGAGCCGCGGCGTTCGTCGAGGGGGTCTGCAGTTGCTGGGTCGGGGATGACGTCGTCGGCGCGGAACTGGAGCTCGAGCTGGCCTGGCCCTCGATGCGATGGAGCACCGTCACCGTCGATGACAACTGGACCGAACCGTCGACGGTCTCGGTCGTGGTCAGGTCGCCGACGCTGACCGTTGCGGTCTTGAACGTCGATGCCACAGTGCTGACCGCCTCTATTTGTGGCTTTCGTGCGGACATGACGGCCGCCGTGCCGGCCAGGGCCAGGCAGACGGTGACCGCGACGATGACAATCCGGCGTCGATGATGGTTGGTGGACGACGACACGTCAGTTGCCTCGCAGTGCTTCCGTCGGTGGGAGTCGGGCTGCACGGGCGGCTGGGTAGAGGCCGGCGATCGCACCGATTGCCAATGCTGCAACGATGCCTCCAACAAGGGCGATCGGCGGGACGACGACTTCCCAATGCTTGGCCGATGCGTAGATTGCAGTCACCGCAGCCCCGAGGGCGACGCCGACCACACCGCCGGCTCCGGCCAGCAGGATGGCCTCGGTCAGGAACTGTCGACGGATGTGAGCTCGCGTGGCGCCGAGCGCCCGACGCAGACCGATCTCGCTGCGACGCTCGATCACGGCAATCACCATCACATTGGCGATGCCGATTCCACCCACCAGCAGAGCAACAGCGCCGAGACCGAGAAAGAGCGAAGTGAACGCTGTACTGGCGGCGTCTTCGGCGGCGAGTGCATCGGATGGGCGCGTCGCTTCGACCTCCTCGGGTGTCTCCGGGTTGACGGTTGGCGGCAGCACACTGCGAACCGTGTCGATCGCACCTTCCTCAGTGCGGACGTAGATTCGCTCGGGAGCGATGTCGTCGCCCACGACGTAGGTCTCGGCCGCGGGAATGCCGATGATGGCCCCGCGATCGAGACCCTCCGCGGCGGCAGCCGACTCCAAGATGCCGACTACGGCGAACCAGTCGTCGCCGATGCGCACCCTCAGCTGATCGGCAACATCGACGATTCCGAGCTTCTCCGCGGCAACCGACCCGAGGACGACTGCCGGGTAGGTGCTCGTTGCCGGGTCTAGCCACTCGCCATCGGCCAGCGACAGGTTGAGGGTGGTGAGCAGCCCCGTGTCCGCGGCGAACACGGTGATGCCGCCGTTGATGCCTTCGGAGATCGCATCGGTACGGCGCACGGTCGCGTCCACCGTGGCGATCGAGCTGACCGCCGTGACCGGACCGATCCTTCCGACCATCTTGACGGCGTCGGAGGGCAGGGTCTGGTTGCCTCGACCGAAGCCCTGCCCGGCCTGTACCTCGAGCAGGTTCGTGCCGAGCGCGCGGATTCGTGTCTGCAGCTCTTCGCGCGACGATGCCGACAGGCCGAGCACGCCGACCATTGCGGCGATGCCGATCGCCACGCCGAGTGTCGACAGGCCGGTGCGTAGTCGTCGGGTGTGCAGCCCGAGCGCGCCGACCCGCACGATGTCGGCCGGACGCAGCCGCGATCGATATGTCGTGGTGGCGGTACTCATCGAACAGCACCTGCTGGGAGGTCGCCAGAGATCGAGCGCGCGGCACCATCGATCGATTCGATCGAGCCGTCACGCATGGAGACGCGACGTGGCAACGACGCCGCGAGGTCGCGATCGTGGGTGATGATCAGGATGGTTCGTCCCTCCGCGTGAAGCTCACGCAGCAGATCCAGCACCGCTCCCCCCGACCGCGAGTCGAGGTTCCCGGTCGGTTCATCGGCCAGCACGATCGACGGATGGTTGACGATGGCTCTGGCGATCGCCACTCTCTGGCGCTCACCTCCCGACATCTGGCTCGGGGTGTGTGTCATTCGTTGACCGAGACCGACCCGGCCGAGCGCCTCGGCGGCGGCGTCACGGCGCTCGGCGGGCGGCCTGCCTCGGTACAACAATCCGTTGGCGACGTTGTCGAGCGCCGTCATTCCCTCGAGCAGGAAGAACGACTGGAAGACGAATCCGATGAGGTGTGAACGGACTCCCGACAATTGCCGGTCGCTCATCTCCGAGGTGTCGATTCCGGCAACCCGGACAGTTCCACTGGAGGGCCGATCGAGGGTGCCGATGATGTGTAGCAGGGTCGACTTTCCGGAGCCGGATGGGCCGACGATTGCGGTCAGTTCGCCGTGCTGCACTTCGAGCGACACCGAGTCGAGAGCGCGAACAGGGGGCTCCCCGGCGTACTCCTTGACGACGTCGATCAGCTCGAGGGCCAGACCCGTTGTACCAGATCCCGTCCTGCCAGACTCGGTCACGACGGCACAACCACGTCGGTGTCGGCCGTGAGGTCGCCATCGACCTGCACGAAACCGTTGGTGAACAGGCCGGGTGTGACGCCGACGAGCTTGGTCTGGTTGGTGCCGTCGGCCTGCTTGCCGGTGACCACTTCGACGGCGTACCCGCCCTCCTTCAACGCCACGAGGGCGCTGACCGGCACGACGATGGCCTGTGGCACGTCGGCCGACACGACTCGCAGCGTCACAGGGATCTCGACGAACGAGTCGACTGACGCCGGGATGTCGTCGACCCCGATCGTGATTGTGACCGACGGGGTGTCGCCCGGCGCGCCATTGGTGTTCGTGGCGACGTTGCCAACTTCGACGACGGTGCCGGGTTGCACCGTTCCGTCGGGGAACTCGACGTCGATGGTCGCGCCGAGCGCGAATGTGTCGTCGCCGATCGGTGCCGTCGTCGTGACCCGACGGGACGGGGCGGTCAGCGACATCACGACGCTGTCTCCTTCCAGCACGGCACCGTCAGCCACCGACGCGGTGCCGACCGACAGACCGGCGGGCACCACAGCGAAGGTTCCAGCAGGTATGACGATGCTCGCCGGGTCGGCAACGACACCGAGCGATGCCAGCCAGGCGGAGGACGCTGTCGCCGTGGCCGAATCGAAGTGATCGTCGACGGTCATCGTCTCGTCGGCGGTGAACCCGAGTGAGTCGAGCGCCTGCTCGAACAGCTTGACGTCTGCCCCATCGCTGACGCCGTCCGACAAGTCCCTCGACAACACGGGCGTCGCGGTGGCGTCGCCTTCGATGGCGATCACCGGGAGACCATTGCTCCAGTACAGAGGAGTTCCGCTGGTCACCGCGACTCCGGCGGCCGCCTGCCGGTCGATCGTCGCGCCGGCCAGACCTGAAACCAGGTACTTGCGCTCGGCCTGCCGTCCGACCACGAGTGGGGAGCCGGCGTCGACCGACCCCCCGACCGTTGCCGACACGGTGTCGACGAGCAGCCGACCGGGAACGAACACCAACTCGCCCTGGGTGACCTTGCCGTCGCCGGTCATGCCCAGGCTGTCTTCCCATGCCGTGACCGCTGCCTTGGTCGCCGAGTCGTAGCTCTCGTCGATCACGACGTTGTGATCAGGGTCGAATCCGAGTTGCACGAGGTTGAGCTCGAGTTGGCGCACATCGGCGCCGTCACCCGACGAGGTCGACAGGTCGCGGTACCCGGGGATGTCGCCGATCATGGCGACGACGGGTGAGCCATCGATCGTTGCGACGACGGTGCCGGCGTCGATGGTGTCGCCACCTGAGACGATGCTGGTGACGGTGCCGGCGACGGGTGACGAGACGGTGGCCGACGTGGTGAACCCCAGCGTCGCTGTCGTTTCGTCGTAGGTGACCAGGTCGAGTTGTTGCACCTTGGCCGTGCTCAACTTCACCGGGGCGCTGGTGGCGGTGGCAGTGTCGCCGTGTCGCGACCCGAGGAGATAGCCGGCGGCTCCGCCTCCGACCAGCACCACGAGACCGAGCGCCGTTGCCGACGCCCACCTCACGGCGTTGTCGCCGTGGTCGTGGACGCCGGTTGGAACGCCGCTGTCATGATCGGCTCACACGTGGTGAGCGCGGCTGCAACTGCGGGGTCTGTGTCGTCGAGACCAAGCTGCTCGATCATCCGAGCCGTCGGGTCGAAGCCGGCACCGCCAGGCCCGCCAGGCCCACCGGCTGGGAGGCTGCCGTCGGGCGGCGGACCGAAGCCGGGGCCCTGACCGGCGGCGCCGGCCGGAATCGATCCGTCAGGCGGTTGGGCATTGCCGTTGCCGCCTCCTGGGGGTCCAAAGGTGATGTCGTCGACCTGCAGGCCCTCGTCGCGCAGGCAGGCGGTGAAGTCGTTGAGACTGTTCTGGATCTGCTCACGGTCGACTCCGTTGCGTCCACGACCACCGAGTTGCACGCCCTGCAACAGATCGCCGCATGCCTGCTGTGCAGCTTGGAACTCGTCTGAGCTCGGGTCAATTCCGGAGCCGGGTCCGAACCCGCCTCCGCTCGGATTTCCGTCGGCATCGAACGTCGGGTCGGCCATGTCGACGCCGTTCTCCCGCATGCACGCTGCGTACTGCAACAGAGCGTCCTGGGTGTCGACTGGTGAGGTCGTGTCCGGTGTCGTTCCCGAGGTGGAGCCAAGCGAGGCGACCTCGGCGGAGGCGCTCTTGCCGCTGCCGCCGCAGGCCGATGCGAGGAGGGCGACGGAGATTCCCAGGACGGCCATCGTCTGGCGTGGGTGCATTCGAGTGTTCACCCGGACAGCTTGAGCGGCGATCGCTAGAGAACCCGTCTGGGCAATCCTAGAATCAGGTGTGAATCGGGCTTCAGCCGCTGGCAGCGCGCAACACGTCTTCAGCCGCCTGGCGGACCTGCCAGTCGCGATCGGTGAGAGCAGTCTGCAACGCAGTGTCGACCTCGGGGCCGTCGAACGGTGCCAATGCCAGCACGGCTCGCCGGCGTATCGCCGGCTTGTCGAGGCAGCCGTGAAGGATGGTTGCCAAGCCGCGCTGGTCGCCGATTGCACCCAGTGCCGCCGTGCACGCCTCGCGAACGAGCGCATCACCCGACGTGACACCGAGATCGATCAGGGTGGCGAGCACATCGTCGCCGACCAGTTCCTGCTCACCGCAGGCCCACGCTGCCGCTTCGACGACGGTCACGTCCGGATCACGAAGCACGACGACCAGCGACACGCTGGGGCGATGTCCGGCGATCATCGCGGCTCGCCGACGCACCGACGGTGCCTCATCGGTTAGAGCGACACACACCTGGTCGTCGGTCAACGCCCCGAGGCGCAACAACGCACCGAGACCCAATTCTCGAGCAACGGGGTCGTTCTCTGCGAGTGCGGCGCGTGCAGCGGCTTCGTCGCCGGTGTGTCCGGCGACGGCGATCTCTCGCCACCGCGCCGTCATTTCTTGAGCATGTGCGACAGGGTGATCACGATCCAGGATGCGCCGAACCCGATCAGGGTGGCGGCGATCATGCCGGTGACGACGGCCATGGTGCTGCCGGCCATGAGGGCCCAGATCTTTTTCCACCACTGAACGCGTCGGTGCAGTGGAACGTCTTCCTCCATGACCGGCAGACCGACCCGCGCCCGCTTGGGCAGCAGGGCGCGTGCCGGATTGGCTGTAGCTCTGGCAGGCTTACGCCAACCCGCCGCAATCAGTGCCACAATGGCAAGGACGGCGATCCAAGCAGTAGCGATGGTGAGTTCCCTGGTCGACACGCAAGAATCAATCGTAATCGAGCCATCCGCCGACGTACGGTCGCCGAGCAGACGCAACCTGTGGTGGGCCATCCCGTTGGCGGTCATCGGGTTCATCGCCGTGATCGGCGTGGCAGTGGCAGCCGTGCTACCCAGCACGCTGGTTGCCAGCAAACGTGACTGCGCCCAGCGCGACAAGGCAAACGCCTGCACGAAGAAGGGGCCGTCGGAGCAGGTGCAGTTTGCAGTCGTGCCTGCTGATGCCCAAGCTGTCGAGCCGCGCCTGACGATCGACGGCCCGACGACGTACGACAGCGACGGCCAGGTGTTGTTCGTCACGGTGCGTACGCCCGAGTTGAGCCTCCTCGAATGGTGGGTGGGGCGCAACAACCCGGCCGTCGACGAGAAGAGCTACGCCGACCTCTATGCCACCGAGACGCCGCAACAACAGACGTCTCGCGGACAACGCGACATGCGCACGGCCAAGGAGACTGCGGAGTACGTCGCGCTGAAACGGCTCGGCTTCGACGCCAGGCTGACTCCCGGCGAGGTGATCATCGACGAGCTCGTCTGCCTGAAGGCGAGCGACGACGGGCGCAAGTGTCTGGAGACGGCTCCGTCCGACGAACTGCTCGATCCAGGTGACAAGTTGTTGATGATCGACGGCACGGCGTTGTCCACCGTCGATGACATTGCCCCGATCCTCGTCGAACACAAGCCGGGCGACACCGTGCAGATCGATTTCGAACGCGACGGGAAGCCCGGCAGCGGGACGGTCGCGCTGATCGCCGCGCCGGACGAGCCGGAACGCACGATCATCGGGTTCATTCCCAGCGACACCGCCAAGATCAGCCTGCCCGACGACGTCAAGATCAACATCGACACCGAGTCGATCGGCGGTCCTTCGGCCGGCTTGGCGTTCACGTTGACCGTGATCGACAAGCTGTCGCCGGGTGACCTTCTGGGCGGCAAGCGAGTCGCGGTCACCGGTACGGTCAACATCAATGGGGAGGTCGGTCCCATCGGAGGACTGTCGTCGAAGGCGTCGGCGGTGCTGCAGTCGGGGGCCAAGTACTTCCTGGTGCCGACCGCCCAAGGCGAGGAGGACATCGCCAAGGCCCGATTGGTGGTCGGTGACAACGTCGAGATCATTCCGGTGGCCACACTCGACGAGGCCTTGGCGGCACTCGAACGGATCGGAGGCGACCCGTTGCCGGCAGTGCAGGCCGATGGCCTGCTGACCGCCGATTCCACTCCGTAAGGGGCGATTCCACTCCGTGAACGGCTTGCTGAAACGCCACCCAGGACACGTCGCGGTGATTGCCACGTTTTGCAGGGTCTGCCGACCTACGCTTGCGCTCAATGGCACTTTCGTTTTCACGTCCTGATCCGTCGTCACCCGACGCGATCGCGTCGGCGGCGTTCTCGACGTCACGACGCGGCTTCGACCAGACAGAGGTGCGCGATCTGCTTCGGATGGTTGCCGCCGAGATGGCTCGCCTTCAGGAGCGCGAGAAATTCCTCGAACGGGAGCTGCGCACCGCTCAGCGCGGCACCAATTCGGTCGTTGCGCTCGACGAAGAGGTCGTCACCCGCATGCTCGGCGAAGAGGCCGCGCGAATTCTGCAAACGGCGCGCGAGGCAGCATCGCAGATCAAGATCCGCTCCGAGGATGGCGCATCGCGAATGTTGCGCGAGGCCACCGACGAGGCGCAGCGGCTTCGTGAAGAGGCCGAGGTCGAAGCAGCCCGACGTCGCCAGGACGCTTCGGCGGACGCCGAGTCCGAACTCGTCATGGCCAAGCAACAGGGCCGCGAGATGGTCAACGAGGCCCGCGCCTATCGCGAGCGGGTGCTCAGCGAGCTGGCCCGTCGTCGCGAACTGGCCCGCCAGCAGATCGAGCAGTTGATGCACGGCCGAGATCGCCTGCTCCAGGCGTTCGAGCGATCGCGCCTCGTCGCCGTCGACGTGATGGCAGAGCTCACACCGCTGGGCGAGCCGTCCGAGTACGTCAACCTGGCGCCGACGACGGGTCCGGTGCCGTTGATGGTCCCCAACCAACGCCCATCCGAGGTGCCGCCTCCAGAACCGGAGCAATCGCCCATCGCCGTCACGGTTGTCGAACCCGACGACGAGGCCGTGCCGGCTGCCGCGACCGACGAGCAGCCCGCCACGAACGAAGTCGAGACGCGAACGAAGTCGACGCGAACGAAGTCGACATGCCCCAGGTCGAGCCCGGCGACGGAATCGAACAACCGAGAGAGGTCGACGACGTCGACAACACCGTGCTGCTCATGCGCGACGCTCACCAGGTCCATGACCACGACGAACGCGACGATGCCCGCAAGTCGGCACCGGTCGTGGCGCTGTTCGGCGACGATGTCGACGACGACGCCGAATCGGTGGACGACGGCCCGCGGGGCTCGGTCGACGACCTGTTCGCCCGGCTGCGCGCTTCTCGCGCCGACTCCGTGATCGAGCGCGCCCAGCAGGCCGACGACGAGAAGAGCGGGGTTCACGACGCGGCCGTCGATCCCGAGGCGACGGCCGAGTTGGCGATCCTCGAGGAACTTGCCGTCTTCCAAGCGTCGCCCGAGGCTCCGGTGGTCGAAGAGGCGCTCGACGACACGCTGTTCGGTCAGCGCGACGTATCCCTCACACCGATCATCGTGGCCTGCGCCCGGAAGTTGAAGCGCGTGCTCGCCGATGAGCAGAACGAGATCCTGCACACGCTGCGTCGCAACGAACCGGTGCGCACCCTCGACACCATCCTCCCGTGGGAGACCGAGCAGGCGGCTCGCTATGGCGCTGCTATCACTGCCGAGTTGGAGAAAGCTGCGCTCTGCGGCGCCGCCAGTATCGACAGCGGTTCGACGAAGGAACACAAGGCCGACATCGGTCGAGCCGGTGCGACCAAGGCCGCCATCGACTCGCTGACAGCGACGATCGTTGCCCCGCTGCGCGAGCGGTTGGAGCGCGCCGTCGGCGACGCTGCCGGCGACAACGAGGAACTGGCGACGATGGTTCGCGGCATCTATCGCGAGTGGAAAACGCAGCGCATCGACGAACACCTCGACGACGTTGCCCGCGCCGCATTCGGTCGCGGTGCGTTGGCAGCAGTGATGCCCGGCACCAAAGTGTGCTGGATGGTCGACCCGCACGGGCCGGCGTGTCCCGACGCCGAAGACAACGCTCTTGCCGGAGCCGTCGCCGCGGGGCAGCCGTTCCCCACGGGGCACGATGGTGCACCGGCCCACGAGGGATGCCGCTGCATGCTTGCGTTAGCACCCCGCTAGTCTCGCCAGAGTGCCGAACCCGAGCGACCAACAACCTCGAAAAGCCCCCTCGACAAGGTCGGGCCGATTCTCCGACAAGGGTCGCATCATCCTCATCGCAGTGGCGGTCATCGTCGTCGGGATCTTGTTGTTCGGCCGCTTCTTCGCCGGCTTCTACACCGATTACCTGTGGTTCGAGTCGGTCGGCCGTGCCGGTGTCTTCTCGACGATGCTGCGTTCGAAGCTCTTGATGTTCTTCCTGTTCGGCGGCACGTTCGTCGCCCTCGCCGTGCTCAATCTGGTGATCGCCGACCGGTTGGCACCATCGGCGTTCTCGGCGAACACCCATCCCGTGGTCGAGCGGTTCCACGAGTTCTTCGGTCATCGACTGCGGTTGATGCGCATCGTCGTCGCGGTGATCGTCGGAATGTTGTTCGCCGCGCCGGCGGTCGGCCACTGGCAGGACTGGCTGATGTTCCGCAACCAACAGCGGTTCGGCATCGCCGACGCGCAGTTCGGCCACGACGTCGGTTTCTACATGTTCCGGTTGCCGTTCATCGCCTTCGTGCTCGATTGGCTGTTTGCCGCCATGGTGTTCATCACCTTGCTGGTCGTAGCCACCCATGTGCTCAATGGCGGGATTCTCATCCAGCCACCGCGACCCAAGGTGCGCCGCGCCACCAAAGCGCATGTGGCCGTGCTGCTGGCCGTGCTTGCCGTGCTGAAGGCCGGCGACTACTGGCTGAAGCGTTTCGAGCTCACCAACGACTCGCGTGGGTTCGTGCGCGGCCTGCTCTACTCGGCAGCGAAGGCCCAGTTACCGGCTGTCGTGTTGCTGACCTTGATAGCCCTCCTGACCGCCGGGCTCTTCCTGTCGACCCTCCGAACGAATTCGTGGCGCCTTCCGGTCGTGGCGTCGGCGCTGTGGGCCGTCATCGCGCTCGTCGCCGGCATCATCTACCCGGCCGCGATCCAGGCTCTGGTGGTCAACCCCAACCAGCGCGACAAGGAGGCGCCATACATCGTCCGCAACATCGACGCCACCCGTCACGCGCTCGGCATCGACAACGTCGGTGTCAAGCAGGTCTCGTTCAGCGACATCACGCCGCAGGCGTTGGAGGACGACATCACCCCATTGAAGGACGTGCGGCTGCTGAAGCCCGACGCCATGGTCGGCCGGTTCCGCACGGATCAGAGCCAGAAGGCCGGTTTGACCATCAACGATCTCGACCCCGACCGCTACGCGCTCGACGGCCGTGTGCAGCAGGTGGCGATCGCAGCGCCGCGAGCTCGATCTGTCGGCCATTGCCAACAAGTCGTGGCAGGGTCAACACTTGATCAACACCCACGGGTGCGGGCTGGTCAGCGCCCCGGCCGGCCAGATCAAGGACCGCCGTCCCGTCTATCACGAGGTGCCACTCGACCGGCCTGAGCTGTACTTCAGTGATCGGATCTCCGGCTATGCGATCGTCGATTCCGGTGTGAAGGAAGAGATCTGCCCGAACTACCCCGAGCCCGGCCCCTACACCGGCGCGGGAGGGATCAAGCTCGACTCGCTCTTCAAACGCATGGCGTTCGCGCTCACGTACCTCGACTACAACATGATCGGCTCTCGAGCGATCGACAACGATTCGCGACTGATGTCGATTCGTGCAGTGGAGGATCGAGCGCGGAAGCTCGCGCCGTTCCTGTCGTTCGACAACGACCCGTATCCCGTGGCGCTCGACGGGCGCGTGTTGTGGGTGATCGACGCGTACACCACATCGGATCGCTACCCGTACGGCGAGAGCGGTGACCGCGGGCAACTGAACCCCGGCAGCGGTCTCGATCACCCGTTCAACTACGTGCGCAACAGCGTGAAAGCCGTCGTCGATGCCTACAACGGCACCGTGGAGTTCTATGTCATCGACGACACCGACCCGATTGTCAAGGTTTGGGCGTCCGCCTTCCCCGGTCTGTTCAAGAACCGTGACCAGATGCCGAAGGGATTGGATTCTCATCTTCGCTATCCGGAAGAGCTCTTCCGGGTGCAGACCGCGGCGTACTCGAAGTATCGACTGAGTCCGGAGGATTTCTTCGGTCGCACCGGTGCGTGGTCGGTGGCGCAGGCCCCGATCGGCCGGCCCAAGGCGGTATCGGCCGTCACGACCAACAGCATCGCTGACGAGTCCGCAGCCCAGGCCGACCTGGCCACGGAGTCGGGCACCGAACGGTTCGTGCCGTACTACTCGATGTTGCGCTCACCGGGCGAGACCGAGGCGTCGTTCAAGCTGCTTCGACCGTTCGTGCCATTCTCCACTGACGACAGCAAACGCAACTTGCAGGCGTTCATGACGGCCAGTAGCGACCCTCAGGACTACGGCTCGCTCATTGCTTACGAGGTGTCGTCGCCGGAGGACGGTCCATTCACCGTCTCGAACACGATGAACAGCGAGTCGAGCGTGTCGCAACAGATCAGCCTGCTCAACATCGAGGGTACCGACGTGGTGTTCGGCGATCTGCAGATGGTGCCGCTCGCCGGAGGGTTGTTGTGGATACGACCCGTCTACGTGCAGCCGGCTGTGGCCCAGACCACGGAGTCGCAGCCTACGGTCGAGCTCGTGCTCGTCTCGCAGAACAACGAGGCCGCGTTCGGCAGTTCGTTGGGCACGGCACTTGCCAAGTTGTTCGCCGGCTTCCAGGTCGACATCGGCGACGTGGTCGGGAATACGCCTGTCGACGACGGCACGACGACTCCGACTCCAACCACCGACAAGACGCCGACCGAGCTGCTCGACGAAGCCGAGAGGTTGTTCGCCGAAGCGGACAAGGCCTTGCAGTCACAGGATCTCGCCGGTTACCAGGCCAAGATCGACGAGGCCCGTGTTCTCGTGCAGCAGGCCGTCGACGCTCTCGGCCAGGGGTAGTCGCTGCGAGCCTCAGGTCTCGTCGCGGGCTTGGCGCAGTTGCTCTGCCAGCGTGGCCAGATCTTGGCGGAAGGCGATCTCGTAGCGGGCCTGTTCGTTGGCCAATTTGACCTGCCTGTCGCGCAATTCGTCGACGACTTCATCGTTGACGGTGACGCCTTCGGTGCCCTCGGAAAGCCGCTGGCCGAGCCCGTCGATGTCGCGGCCGAGTTCGCTCAGCTGGTTGACGAGTTCGGTGCTGACGTTGGTCAATCGCTGGTCGAGCATTGCCATGTGTTCGCGAGCTGCACGGGCCTCGATTTCGTTGACGGCGACTCGCTCGGCAAGTAGCCCGACCTCGGCCTGCAGTACCTCGCCGACGCGCAGCCGCTCGCCGATCTCTTGGAGTTGCAGGCGGATGTCGTCGTCGCCACCACGGGGCTGTTCGGTCAGCAGCGTCATGCGGTCGCGCAAGGCCGACACCTGGCCCCCCAGCTCGGCCTGAGCGGCTACCCGCGCGTTGAGCTGCTGGAGCTGAGCGGCCAACCCGTCGATCATGGCCAGGCGCACCGCAACGTCGTCGAGCTCGCCGACGCGTTCGTGGAGGGTCTCGACGCCCGACACGCGCTCCTGGAGCAGATCGAGTTCGCCGACTCGTAGCTTGAGGTGCTCGATCTCCCCGAGCCGATGGCGGATCTGGTCGAGTTCGTTGATCCGTTGCTGCACTGCGGCGATTCGTTCGAGTGTTTCCGGGTCGGGCCCGCCGGGCGTTGGCGGTGGCGGTGGTAGAGCGGCCGCCTCCGCTGCCGCCGCGGACGCCATTTCCAATTCGCTGCTCAGCTGGGCGAGTTGGGCTTCGAACTCGGCGATCTTCGGAGCGTGATCCTGCAGACCGAACAGGCGATTCTGCAGTGCGTCGACCTTCGCCGACAACTCGTCGTAGGCCCCGCTGCTGACCGCGGCGTCACCACCGCTACCTGCACCAGGTCGTTCGGTGATCTGTTGCTGGAGTTGCAGGACCATGTCGGCAACTTCGCTGATGTCGTTGCGTTCGGTGCTGAACGCCGCGGCGGTGGCGTCGAGCGAACCGAGGCGTGCCTCGACGATCGCTCGTGCCTGCTCGCTCTCGTCGAGCCGAGCCCGCATGTCGATCAGCTCCGCTCTGAGTGCCAGGAAATCGGCCGGATCGACGGTCGCCTTCTTGTTCCTGCTGGTCGGTTTCGGCGGCTTCATCGGCTTCGGCGGAGGCGCGAGTTTGGTCGGCTGCGGAAGCTGGGGCAGGTCGTCGACCTTGGGCAGCATCTGTTCCAACCCGTCCAACGGATCGGCATCTGGCGTGGGCACGCTAGCCGGTTTTTGCACGATGATCGACTTCGGCTTCTTGCTGAACAGTCCCATCGGTGGCTCCACGTTTCCTGGGGTTGTGATCGAAATGGCTGTTCGCTACCGTACATGCTCTACTCCGACGCGGGGTGGAGCAGCTCGGTAGCTCGTCGGGCTCATAACCCGAAGGTCGCAGGTTCAAATCCTGCCCCCGCCACC
>CAVYZS010000002.1:0-239671 GCA_963773085.1 Ilumatobacteraceae bacterium
GCTGCCCGGCGTGCCACTTGACGAACGCCTCCACGTCGGCGGTGATGAAGAGGTCCTCGTCCAGACCGGCATACGTCTTGCAGATCTCGGCCTCGCCGTGTTCGAGCAATAGCCAGTACCGCTCATGGGCCCGGAAGCCAGTGAAGTCCAGCCGAACGACCACGCGCTGGTCGGGTAGGCGGTCCGGGCGGAGTGCGTTGCACATCGACCACAGCGCCACGAACGGATCGAGGTTCTCGGGCGCGATCTCCAGCCAACGAGCTCCCCACTCACCAAGGGACTCGCACACCTTGAAGAGGTCATCGCCCGACGTCGTGAGCCGGTAACGGTGACCGCGCCCGTGCACTTTGGGTGTCGCTTCCACGATGCCCAGGTGTTCGAGATGGTGGAGGCGCTGAGCGAGCAGAGTGTTGGAGAGTCCCGGTGCGCCCTCGAGGATCTCGCCGAACGTCTCGCAGCCCAGATGCAGGTTGCGGATGATCAACGGGGTCCAACGCTCGGCGAAGATCTCTGCACCGCGAGCGATCGGGCAGTACTGGCCGTACGTCCTCATGAGTGCAGTGTCCCGCATCTACCCACCGTTGTGAAGTTCAGATTCTTTACTTCGAAGTGCAGATCGCTGACTTCACATCGATGCCCCCCGCTGATGCGATGGAGCCCGCACCGAGGAGGCACGATGACACAACCAACGACGATCCAGATTCCCAGGTTCCGCGGCGACGTGATCACCCCGGAGCATCATGACTACGACGGTGCACGCACCGTTTGGAACGGCACCGTTAACCGCCGACCTCGGGTGATCGCCCGCTGCCGGGGCACCGCCGACGTGGCCGCAGCGGTGCGCTTCGCCCGCGACTGCGACCTCGAGATCGCCATACGAGGCGGAGGCCACAACGTCGCCGGCACCGCAGTGTGCGACGACGGGATCGTCATCGACCTCTCGGCGATGCCGCGCCGTGTCGGTCGATCTCATCGACCGCACGGCCCTCGTCCAAGGTGGTGCCCTGTGGGGCGACGTCGACCACGAGACACAGGCACACGGTCTGGCCACCACGGGCGGCATCGTGAGCCACACCGGCGTCGGCGGCCTCAGCCTGGGTGGCGGCATCGGGTGGCTCATGCGCAAGCACGGACTCACCATCGACAACCTCGTCGAGGCCGAGGTGGTCACCGCGACAGGCGACATCGTGCGGGCGTCGGCCAATGACCACCCCGACCTCTTCTGGGCGCTCCGCGGCGGCGGCGGAAACTTCGGGGTCGTCAGCTCGTTCCGGTTCGCGTTGCACCCACTCGGCCCCACCGTCATGGCCGGACCGGTCTTCTGGGCGGCCGAGGCTACGACCGGCGTCCTGCGCTTCTACCGGGACTTCGTCGCCGACACGCCCGACGAGCTCATGACCATCGTTCGGCTCGGAACGGTCCCACCGCTGCCAGTCGTCGGCGACGAGCTACATTTCCGGCCAGCCATCGGGGTGGCTTGCTGCTACGCCGGACCCGTCGCGGACGGTGAACGTGCCCTCCGCCCGCTCCGCCAGTACGGAGCTCCGCTCGTGGATCTGGTCGGACCCACGTTGTACGTCGACCATCAACGGGGCATCGACGGCACCGTCCCACATGGCTGGCACTACTACTGGAAAGGCACGAACCTCGCTGCCCTCTCCGACGCGGTCATCGACATCGTCGCCGAGCACGCCTACGGCGCCACCTCACCGAGATCGTACGCGGCGATCTTCCACATGGGTGGCGCAGTTGCTCGAGCCCCCCGAGGTGCCACGGCCTACCCGGAACGCAATGTGGGTCACAACATGAGCATCGACGCTGTATGGCTCCCCGAGCAAGACGACACCGTCGCGTCGGCTGATGCCGCCTGGGCCCGAGCATTCTTCGACGCCCTCGAACCCCATCGTGCCGGCGTCTACGTCAACTTCCTGGACTTCGACGACGATACGAGTCGCATCCGCGAGGCCTACGGCGACGCCAACTATCAGCGGCTCGCCGAGGTGAAGGCCAACTATGACCCAGACAACGTGTTCCGGAACAACAAGAACATCCAGCCCGCGACGCCGGCGCAATGAACGCCCGGTGCATCGATTCGGGTCGCGTCCCTGAGACGCCACCGGCCCACCACGCCGGGCTGGGTGGAGCGGCGCTGCCGCTTTCGCTGTGCGCACTCGCCAGCGGCGAGCAACCCTGCTGGCGTAACTGATCGACGGCTCGGCACTCGGCCGGCCAAGTCGAGAGAGCCGTCGCCTCGACGGCAGACAGCCACACGCCCTTTTCACGCCCTGCGTGATCCGTCGATGACGGTGGACGCGTTCGATTGGGTCCAGCTGCCTGCGTGTCGCCTGAACGGATCGACCCGCGGTTGCCACGGTGGTATCCGCCAGGTGCCGGTGGAGAGGTCGGTGGGTCAGCGTTCATACGAAAGATGCTCGTCGGATGACGTCACCGATGATGTCACGAGCCACGCGAGGAGGAGCCTCTTCCGGGCAACCTGGACGGCAGTGAAGGGGTTGTTGCCGGGTCTGGCTGTCGGTCGGGTCCGACCAGAACAGGAATGGCACGCTTCTGTCGATCGTGCCTCGTGGCGAACGCAACCACGCGTCCGGCAGGAGAGACACGGAAGGGCGGAGCACCGCTGGTCGCGCTCATTGGTCGCCTCGCGTGAGCAGTCTCTGCGAGGCGCAGGCGGCGACGGCAAGCGTCATCGACAGCGCCGCAGCGATCGGGCGCTGGTGCCGGAGGGCATAGCGCTGCGCTCATGAGGCGACGAAGTCACGGACGACCGCGGTGACCATCGTCGGGTCGGTCTTGTGGGCGAAGTGGCCGTGCCCGTCGAGGACTTGGATGCGTGCGCGGGGAATCGCCGCCGCGGCTCGCTGGGTGGCGTGGACGATGTCGGCGACGCTGTCCGACCCGGTGAGCAGCAGTGTCGGCGCGGTGATGGTGTCGAACTGTCCGGGCATGTATATCCAGTCCTGCTCGACCCGGGACTCGCGCGGGACGGTGGGGGCCGCCGCCAAACGCACGGGCCACAGCGGGTCGGCGCGAAGAGCGTCGATGTCCTCGACTGTCATCTCCAGGATCTCGACGAGCACGGCCACGATCGCGGCGTCGTGGTCGCCGTCGGCGAGGGCGGCCTCGATGCATTCGATTGATCCCGGCTGATAAGCCAGGCCGAGGCTCGGCTCGTACAGGACGAGTTGGCTGACGTTGGCACTGCGCGGCCCCGCCGATCGCGCAGTTGGCCCCGTAGGAGTGGCCCCACAAGACGATCGGTCCACCGGTGCGCGCCGCGACGGCATCCACCACGGCGGCGACATCGGCGAAGTCGACCTCGATCGTGTAGCGGTCGACATCAGGGGTGGCGCCGAAGCCGCGGCGGTCCATGGCGTAGGTCGTGAAATGCTCGCCCAGCACCGCCACGAACGAATCGAAAGTCGTGTGGTCGGCTATCGAACCGTGGACCATCACGAGAGCCGGTCCACGGCCCTTGACCCACATGGCGATTGGTGCGCCGTCGGCGGCCGTGACGTCGAAGCGGTCGACTGTCATCGTCTCGCCTCGTGTGCGGAGATGGCGATCGTGTCGTGGAAGGCCAGCAGGGTGGCGACCCACTGGTCGGGGTGGGTGGCCTGGGGAATGTGCCCGGCACCGGCGATGGTCACGACCTTGGCGGTCGGGACGAGCAACGCCAGCTCGCCGATCACGGCCGAGAAGAAGCTCGGGCTTTCGCTGCCAGAGGTGAACAGCAGCGGCACCGTGGTCGCGGCCAGGGCGGCGGCGTCGACCGATCCGGACGCCGGATCACGGGCCTCGTCGAGGAACGTCGGGGCGTTGGCCTCGAGGATCGCCCGGAACGGGTCGGGGAGCTGCTCCCACGATCCCGGCCCGAGCGCGACGTGGTCGACGAAATGCTCGGCGGCGGCCCGGTGGTCGCCCGATTCGATCAGCCCGGTCACGTGGCCGAGCGCCTGGTCGAACGCTCCCAGCACGGCGACGATGTCGGGGTCGGATGATCCTTCGAGCAGTGCCAGCGCGGGCGGCTCGTGGACGGCGGCACTGGCGACCAGTTCCGGTCGCGTGGTCACCAGCGTCAACGTCACGATCGCCCCGTAGGAGTTTCCGGCCATGTGCACCGGTCCGCCGCCGAGGTGTTCGATCAGGGCGGCCAGGTCGGCGGCGTCCTCGGCGCGGCTGCCGGGACCGGGTCCGGACTCGCTGCGGGAGTGGCCCCGACGGTCCCAGGTCACCACCTCGTACCGCCCGGCCAGCACCCCCACGACCGGAGCCCAACCGGAGCCGTCGGTCCACGACCCGTGCGTCAACACCAACCGCGGTCCGGCACCGATGGTCTCGTAGTACAGCTCAACGCCGTTCATCTTCGCGGTTGTCATGATCGCTCCTGTCACCTTTTGAGCTCCACAATGACGACCGCGCACGGTTTCCGCATCGGGTGTTCACCCGATCTCTCGCGGTGAATGCTCGCGTCGGCTCGGGTCAGCCGACGAGGTCGTGCTGCATCGCGAACAGCGTCGCCGCCGCTCGAGAGCGCACGCCGGCCTTGATGTAGATGTGCTCGACGTGGGCGCCAACGGTCTTGACGGAGACGCCCAAGGCGGCGGCGATCTGGCGGTTGATGAGACCGCGGGCGAGCAAGCCGAGCACGTCGACCTCGCGTTCGGTCAGGCCCGCCGGGCGACCAACCCGAACCGGCGGCGCGTCGAGCCCGACCGCCTCGAGGATACGCGTGCACGTCACGCCGATCGAGCGCTCCGGCGTCGGCGAGTGCGGCCAGCTCGGCGGCCACGTCGACATCCTCACGCCGACCGCCGATCGCGGTGAGCTCGTCGAACAGGACGACAACGGCCAGCAGCCCTGAGACCCGACCCAGGTCGCCGGCCAGTCCGAAGGGGTAGCCCGACCCGTCGCGCCGCTCGTGATGCTGACCGGCCACGAGCGCCACCGGGTCGAGACCGCTGCAGCGGCCGAGCACCCTCGCGCTCCAATGCGGATGGAGCCGGACCAGCTCCGACTCCGTGTCGCCCGCTCGCGCGCCGCCGCGCCAGACGCCAACCGGAACCGCCACCATGCCGACGTCATGCACCAGTGCGGCCTGCACCAGGACCTCGGGCTCGTCGCCGTCGAGATTCGCAACCTGTGCGACCGTGGCCGCAAGTCACGCGACACGCCTCGCGTGCCCGGCCCGCTCGGGCAGCTTCAGATCCGCGTAGTCACCCAGGGCAGCCAGCGCCCGGCGCAGCGGCTCACCCGACGCGCACCGCACCGCATCCGGTTCCAGGTCCAGGACCGCTTGCCAGAGCTCGTTGCTGAGGTCGCACAGACCGTCGACCCCGAGGTCGAGCGCGGCGTCGACCACTGCCGGGTCGTAGGCGCGGCCGCGCCGCTGCTCCAGGATCTGCCGAGCCGCGTCATGACCGCCCTCGCGTGCCCACAGCTCGACATCCCGGGCCACGATCGACACGCGAACCGAGACCGGGATGTCGTCGCCGGCAAGCCCCGCTGGCACGCCGCGCCCGTCCCAACGGGCATACGCCGCCCCGAGCGCCGACGAAACACGATCGGGCAGACCCATCTCGGTCGCGAGTCGGGCCCCGACCTCACAATGTGCGCTGAGTAGCCGCTCACCACCCTTCGAGTCGGTCAACGCCCGCGCCAGCGTCCGCAGACGCCGCGGCCACCGCTCGCCCACGCCGACGAGCCGGATCATCTGCGCGATCTCCTCGCGTGGCGAACCCATCGCCACCGGAGCCATGCCCGCCAGGAACCGGACCTCGTCGCCGCCCGACAGCGCCGCCAGCTCCGCGGCATCAGCCGTGCAGCCGAGGAACCGCAACAGCGACACGTAATACACCTCCCCACGCACCGCCGGATCGAGCCCCAACGCATCGGCCAACCGCATCGCGACCAGGCACGTCCGCAAGCCGTGCTCGCTCGGCTGCCCGGTCCCCAAGTCGGTGAACAGCGACGTCGCCGCACACAACTCGGCCAACCGCACACGCTCCACAACCAAAACCGTAACGACACGACGGATGCGATTCCTTGCGCGGCGTCGAGTCGGCGTCGACGCGACGACGTCGTCCACGGACAAGCGTCGCGTCAGATTCTGCACGTGAGTCGCGACGCGGGAGCGACCCTCTGCAGGCTTGCCTCCTGCCGCCGGCGGCCTGCTGCGGTCCGGTGTGGTCCACGCGACGCTGTCGGCACAGAGCCGGTTGAGCACTTCGAGCCGCGTCCCGGCCGGCGTTGATCACCTCGCTTCGTTCCGCCGTTCAGTTCGACTTCGGCCCCTGTTTCACGCCGTCGGCAAAGGTGCGGGACGACTTCGATTCATGTCAGACATGGTCGTTCGTCGTGTCACTGATCGCATCTCGGTTACCGCAGGATTCGGATTGTCAGAGTGTGGTTCGATCACTGTTTCGGAGCTCGGCGACTCGTGCGTCGAGCTTGTCGATCGCCATCGCCCAGCCCTGTCCACCGGGAGAGTCGGCGGGAACGCCGATGTGTGTCATCACCATTTTGGTTCGGTCGCCGAGGTCTTCGAGTTCGACCACGATCGAGGTCTCCGTCGGCGTGCCGGCAGGCATGCCCATCTGCTCGGCGGGCATGGTGTTGCCGTCGGCGTCGGCGATGGCTTCGGTGTAGACGAGGCGGGTCTTCGGTTCGACTTCGCGGTACTCGCCAACGAAGTACATCTGCATCGGGCCGTTCGGAGTCTCGATCTCCATGGCAATGTGGCGGTGGCCGCCGACACGAACGTCCATGTTCGCCGTGGGGATCGTGGCGCCCGTCGGCCCGTACCAGTTGGCGAAGTGCTCGGCCTGGGTCCACATCGACCAGATCAGATCGATCGGGGCGTCAAACGTGCGTTCGATCCGGACGTGGCTGTTGTTCTCGGTCATTGGTTATGGCCCTTCGGGTCGTGGGGGTGCTGGAGGTCTCGGACGTATTCGTCCATGCGATCGAACCGGCGGTCCCAGATGTGTCGGTACTGCTCCGCCCAGTCGGCGACCTGGACGAGCGGGGCGGGTTCGATCGTGCACGGCCGGAACTGGGCCCGTCGGCCGCGTGTGATCAGCCCTGCCGCGTTCGAGCACCTTGATGTGCTTGGAGATCGCTGGGAGGGTGAGGTTGAACGGTGCCGCCAGATCGTTGACACTGAACTCGCCCTTGGCGAGACGAGCAAGGATCACGCGACGAGTCGAGTTCGCCAGCGCTGCGAAGGTTTCGTCGAGCCGCTCTTCGTCGACCATCGTGCTGACTGGCGCCACTGAGAACCTCCGGCTTCCTCGGTACTTGCCGCTCTAGTTAATTAACTAAAGTGGAAAGTACCGGGGAACGCTGGCTTTGTCAAGCCGCACGTCAGACGTCGACCGTGACCGTCACACGAACGACCGCCCGACCACGAGCCGGGGGTGCCAGCTGTCTGCCTCGGCGTCGAATGCAGCGCCGGATGTACCGAGAATCGTTACGCGTGCCGAAGTTGGACTAGGTCCGAGCAGGACGCAACAACACGTCGGGCGAGTAGGACGGTGATCGATGGTGTTCAAATCGTCGTACGCATCTTTCCTGCCACTCCTGGGTGATGCCGCAGGTGGATCGCAATGAAGGTCGACGTCGTCACCGAGATCGTCATTCAACGGCCAACCGGCGTTGTCGCTGCGTACGCGGCGGACCCGTCCAACGCGCCGGACTGGTACGACAACATCCATTCGGTCGACTGGAAGACGTCACCGCCGCTGCAGGTCGGCTCGCAGGTCGAGTTCGTGGCCCGGTTCCTCGGGCGGACGCTGCGCTACACGTACGAGTTCGCGGACTTCGTTCCGGGCGAACGAGTCGTGATGCTAACCCAGCAGGGACCGTTCCCGATGGAGACCACCTACGTCTGGGAACCTGCACCCGACGAGGCGACACGGATGACGCTGCGCAACCGTGGCGAACCGGCTGCGGGCGAGATTGCGAAACGGTGAACGCCACGCGCCGCGTCCCTTCGCGTCCTGCGAATCTGAACGACAGCGGTGAATATGCCTTGGCCTGGGCATATTCACTTCAAACGCGGTGGAGCTGGGGGGAATCGAACCCCCGTCCATCAGGCAGTGAACGTTCGTGATACGACCATTCCCGACTCACTCGCTAACGCAGCGAGACCGGCGGGTCGGCTGACCGTCGCAAGCGGCGGTCCACGCTCGGTCTTTGCCGAGTGTCAGCAGACTTTCCTGCGGTCAGCGGTCTTTCTCGCCGTCATCCCCCGCTTCTGTTGCCGGGCTGCGGTGGATCGGCCCCGTGCGCCATTTCTGGTCACTATGTACCTGTACTACCTGAAGATCAGGCGGCGTAGGCGAACTGCTCGTTGGCAATTCTGTTTGTTGCCCCGTTTAGCGAGTCTGAGCAACTCGGGTCGCACGCTCGCCCAGAGAAACTGATGTCGAAACCTGTCAGCCCCGTGATTGAGTGCTCGTGCATTCTATCCATGGCTCCGCGGGATGTCGCGCTGTGTCATGGGTGGCTCGGCGACGGTGGTGCGCCGTCGATCTCGAAGAACAGCTCGTCCGGGTAGCACCACCACCAGTCCTCGCCGGGTTCGTACGATCGGATGATCGGGTGGTCGCGGTTTGCCTGCCAATGTGCGGTGGCGTGACGGTTGGGCGAGTTGTCGCAACACCCGATGTGGCCACAGTGCATGCACATGCGCAAGTGAACCCAGTGTCCGCCCATGCGTAAGCAGTCCTCGCAGCCGGCACTCGACGGCTCGACCACGGCGACGGTCAGCAGATGAGTGCACGGCACATCCGTTGTGCTCATCGTTCGAGCTCCTCTCTGCTCCAACGGGCAGTGTCCGCGGCGGCAACGTAGGTCGAACGGAGGAACTCGAGCAGCGCAGCATCCGGATCGGGCGCGGTGCGCACCTCGTGGTACGGCAACACGAACTCGGCGAGGGAGTCGTTCCATCCGGCGCCGCCCGGCCGCACTGGGTGGTCCCGGTAACCCGGTGGCTCAGGGTACGCGTAGGAGTAGAAGACTCCCTCGCCATCCGGCCCCGGCCAGTAGCCGGCGCTGCTGACCTCGTGCGAGTAGGCCTCGTGCATCACGTGTGGTCCGCAGTTCGGCGCTCCACCAGGATGGGGAGGCGCAGGCCGACCCGAGAACCTGGTGACAGCGAGATCGAGTGCGCCCCAGAACAGATGAACCGGGCTGACCTTGCCGACGAACTCGGACCTGAACTGCTCGAAAACCCGCGACATCTCGACGAGAGCCAGCCAGAACCGTTGGACCTGCTCGGCCTCGTACGAGGCGTGGACATGGTCCTGATCGAAGGGGATCGCGTCGGGGATCTCGACGGGCATCGTCCAGATGCGCGTCGGCAGCCCGAGCTCATCGAGGATATCCATGACCTCGGCATAGAAATTGGCGACCGATCGTGGCGCGAGGGCTGTTGTGCGCTCGGCACCGTCGGTCGTCGACACGACCAGCTGATGATCGACGAAGTCGAAGTCGATCTGGAATGCCCGACCGGTACCCGGGATGAGCGACGTCGACAGGCCGCGGGCGGTGACGTAGAGCGGCACGTTCCACCAATGCGACATCGAGCGGGGTTCGCACCATTCGGATCTTGCCGACGATCTGCGTCCACAGCTGCAGCGTGTCGCGGCTCGCTTTCCATTCCGAGACCGGCAACGCCGGCCACGCCGCCTGCCGTTCCGACGTCACCTCTGATCCTGTTCCGACGTTGCTGCGTCACGAGCCTCGGCGAACTCGCAGAAAGCGTCGAACGCACGAGGCCCGTAGACCGTTCCAGGCCCGCCGTTCAACATGATCGCAACACCGATCGCCTCGGCCACTTCCGGCTTGGATGCGCCTTTGGCCGAGGCATTGCGGGCATGGGCGGCGATACAGCCATCGCAGCGCAACGTGACCGAGACGGCCAGGGCGATCAGCTCCTTCGTCTTGGCATCGATTGCGCCCGCCTTCATGGCAGCGGTGTTCAGTTCTGCGTAACCCCGATAGACGTCGGGGATCAGCGGGCGGAGCGCGCGCCCCAATGGGATCACCTCGTCGAGAACGACTTGGCCGTGATTGTGCTCGTTCATGCCGCGAGCGTAAGCGTCCGCGTCATTCACGCCCGAACCACCGACGCGAGTGTCGCGTTAGGCTTGCATCATGAGCCTCGCCGACGAGAAGTATCTCGCACTCACCACGTTCAAACGCGACGGCACCCCGGTCACGACTGCGGTCTGGGCGGCATCGGTCGATGGTGGCAAGATCGGCTTCTGGACCTCCTCGACTTCCGGGAAGGCCAAGCGCCTCGCGCACACAGCGAAGGTCACGGTGCAGCCTTGCGATGCGCGGGGTCGGGTCAAAGCCGGCACATCGCCGACCGAGGCCACAGCGGTGCTGGTGACCGGCCCGCAGCTCGAGGCCATTCGTACCCAGGTCAAGGCCAAGTACGGCGTGATGGTGCCGATCTCCAGGTGGCTGGCCAAGCTTGGCGGGTTCGTGAAGCGCAAGAAGCAGCCGTACGGCGACCGCGGCGTTTTGATCACGCCGAACTGATCGCTGGTATCAGGTGTTGCGTCGCTCGTGGTGGTCCGCGCTCGTCGTCGCGGCGCCGTTGCTGATGTCGTGCACTTCGGGATCGAATAGCAGTACCTCGCAACCGGCAACCGACATCGGCGTGACATCGATCTCGGCGACGACGGCTCCTTCGTCGACCACGTCGTCATCGAGCAGCACCACGACTTCGACTTCGACCACGTCGACTTCGACCACGTCGACATCGACCACGTCGACCACCATTGCGCCGACGACCACCACAACTCCCGGCGCAGTTCCACCGTCGATCCTCGAGACGCGGGTGATCGGTCAATCGGTGCAAGGTCGCGACATCACTGCCTATCGGATGGGCACACCGGGGGGCCGCGTCGTGCTGCTGATCGGTGTGATCCACGGCAACGAGGCCAAGGGCTACGGCGTCACCCAGTTGATCCGCACGATGCCGACGCCGGCCGGGATCGACCTGTGGATCATCGACAGCATCAACCCTGATGGACAGGCAGCCAACACCCGCGAGAACGCCAACGGCGTCGACCTCAACCGCAACGTGTCGTACAACTGGAACTACATCCCCCAGTCGGCCGACAACGGCCAGTACTCAGGTGAAGCACCAGCCGACCAACCCGAGACACAGGCGCTCGAGTCGTTCGTTGCCGAGCTCCAGCCGCAGATCACCATGTTCTGGCACCAGGACGCGAATCGCGTTTCGCCCGGGGGAGCGCGCCGGGAGATCCCCATCCGGTTCGCTGAGATCGTCGGCTTGAGCACGGCGTCGACGCCCTGCACTGCCGGTTGCACGGGAACGGCTACGCAGTACGTGAATCACGCGGTCAAGGGCGGCACGGCGTTCATCGTCGAACTGCCGGGCAACGACGACGTCACACCCGACATGGTCGCATTGCATGCCGACGCAACCATGGAGGTGATCACTCTCTGACCGGCATCAGTCGGCCCGACCTTTGGCCTGGCGACCCATGGCTCGCTGGATGTCGCGCTGCGCGTCGCGCTCGGCCAGTGCGTTGCGCTTGTCGGCCTTCTTGCGCCCGCGGGCCAACGCCAGTTCGACCTTGACCCTGCCGTCCTTGAAGTAGAAGGCCAACGGAACGAGGGCCAACCGCTCCTGGGCAACTTCGGCGGCGATGCGCTCGATCTCGCGGCTGTGCAAGAGCAACTTGCGCGGCCGATCGGGGTCGTGGGCGCCGACGCCGTGAGCGAACTGGTAGGGCGGGATGTGAATGCCGTCGAGCCAGATCGCCCCGTTGATCACCCGCGCGTACGCATCGGCCATCTGCAGATGTCCGAGCCGCAGGCTCTTCACCTCGCTGCCTTGCAGGACGATGCCCGTCTCGATGGTGTCGAGGATTGCGTAGTTGTGTCGCGCCTTGCGATTACTGGCGATCAGCTTGCGATCCCCCGATCCGGGGTGTGATGGCGACATGGGACGTGAAGGGTAGCGGTCGCCTCGTCAGCGACTGCTTCGCTACCCTTCGGCCGATGCTCGCCCTGCCCAACCGTGCCTTTGCGGAGATGATCGGTCATGCCTACGACGGCTATCCGCTGGAGGCGTGCGGGCTGCTGATCGGATTCGGTGACCGAGTGGATCGCTTCGTCGCCTGCACCAACGAAGCGGCGTCGGCGCGGATCTACACGATTCCTCCCAAGCAGCTGCTGCGAGCGGAGCGGGATGCCGAAGGCGATGGCCTGGAGATCATCGGCGTGTTCCACAGCCACACCCACTCCGAGCCGTACCCGAGCCCGACCGATGTGGACCAGGCACCCGATCCCGGCTGGCATTACGTGATCGTCAGCCTGAAGCGTGAGGCACCCGAAACCCGCAGCTACCGGATCGTCGACGGGGTGATCTCGGAGGAGCGCGTCGTCGTCGGCTGAGATAGAATCCCGACAGGATTGATCAGGTTGATCGGAATAGAGCGTCGACCACCGACGGTTGGGGGTGATGATGGTCCTCTTCGAAAATGTGCTCGACATGATCGGCAACACCCCGATGGTCGACGTCAGTCGCCTGTCACCGAACCCCGACGTGCGTATCGTCGCCAAGCTCGAGGGGCAGAACCCGTTCGGCTCCGTCAAGGATCGAATCGCCAAGTCGATGATCGAGCACGCCGAGAAGAGTGGCCGACTGCAGCCCGGCCAAACGATCGTCGAGCCGTCGAGCGGTAACACGGGCATCGCCCTGGCGGCGATCGCCAGGATGAAGGGCTACCCGATCAAGATCCTCCTGCCCAGCAGCGTCTCGATCGAACGTCGCCAGATGCTGGAAGTCTTCGGCGCCGAGGTCATCCTGACTCCCGGCGAGGAAGGCAGCAACGGCGCCGTTCGCCGTGCCCAGGAACTGGCCGCCGCACATCCCGAGTGGTGCTTCTTGTACCAGTACGGCAACGACGCAAATCCGCTGGCCCACTACGAGGGCACCGGGCCCGAGATCTGGCGCGATTGCCCGGAGATCACCCACTTCGTCGCCGGCCTCGGCACCAGCGGCACGCTGATGGGCACCGGAAGGTATCTGAAGGAGCAGAATCCGGCGATCAAGGTGATCGCCGTCGAGCCTCCGCTCGGCGAGCGGGTGGAAGGTTTGCGCAACATCGAAGACGGCTACATCCCGCCGGTGTTCGAGCAGTGGTACGGCTTCGATCTCCTCGATCGCAAGCGGGTCGTCAGACCACGTGAAAGCCTCGAATGGACTCGTCGCCTGGTGCGCGAATGCGGCGTCTTCGCCGGTATCTCATCGGGTGCATCGCTGGCCGGGGCCGCCAAGGTCGCCGACGAGATCTCCGACGGCCTGATCGTGTTCATCGTCAGCGATGGGGGCTGGAAGTACCTGTCGACCGGGGCGTACACCGACGACCTCGACGAGGCCGAGAAGCAGGCCGAGCGAATCATTTACTTCTAGGTGCCCGCACCGATCGGAAGTGACTGGGTATGGTTTGCGGATGAAAATCACGTGCGCCAAGGCCGTTGCCTTGACCTTTCTGGTGACGGCGGGTCACACGATCGTTCCATCCATTGCAGGCTCGACGCCCAGCGTCGAGGCCGCGACCTTCATCAACGGCTCGTCCGCATACCAGGCGGTAGCGCCGGCCCGGCTAGCCGACACACGGCCCGAGGAAGGTGCGTTCGGGTTCACCCGCATCTCCGACAGTGTGGTGCGGGTGCAGGTGGCCGGCCGCGCCGGCGTGCCGAGCAACGCCTCGGCTGCCGTGCTCAACGTGACCGGAGTCAACACGACCGCACCGGGGTATGTCACGGTCTACCCAGCGGGCACACCGCTGCCGACCGCCTCAAACGTCAACTTCGACAGCCCGGGTCGGGTCATGGCCAACATGGCCACCGTCAAGCTCAGTGCTGACGGGGCTGTCGACGTGTACATGCAGCGCACGATGGATGTCGCCGTCGACGTATCCGGCGCCTATGTCCCGGTTGCCTCTCCGGGCCTGGTTCGCAGTGGTCGCCTGGTGACATTGCCCGCCGGCAGCGTTCAGGGTCCTCGACACGAGAGACCGCGGAGTCGGTGTCGGACCTGGTGCCGTCGAACGCGTCGACGTCAGCTCGGCCGGTGTTCCTACCGACGCCGTCGCCGTGGTCGTCAACGTCACGGCAACCCAGACCGGGATCGGCTTCTGGACCGCGTTCCCCGTCGGCGTCCCCCGTCCGAACGCCAGCAACGTCAACATCGACACGCCCGGCCAGACTCGCGCCGGGCAGGCGATCGTCCTCCTGTCAGGTGTTCCTGCCTTCAACGTCTTCACCCAAGGCGGCGGCCATCTCATCGTCGATGTCGCCGGCTGGTTCACCGGTCCCACCGCGACACTGTCGACCGATGGATTGTTCCTCCCCGCCTCGCCGACCCGGCTCCTCGACTCGCGAAACATGTTCATCATGCCGACCTGGGGAGGCAGCACGCTGGAGTTCCCGGTGTTCGGCCCCGACAACCAGGTGTCTGCAGCGGCCCTCAACCTCACCGGAACCGATTCATTGATCGGCGGCTTTGTGACGGCATTCCCCTCCGGCGTTGCCCGGCCCCAGGCGTCGAACCTCAACGTCGACACGTGGGATCAAACGGTCGCCAACCACGCCATTGTCAGGGTCAGCTCCCGCGGTGTCAGCGTGTTCACACTGCAGGGTCTGCACATGATCGCCGACCTCAGTGGCTGGTACCTCGGGCCGCCTACCCCAGCGGTGCTTCCACAGCCGATCAACCCGACGTACGGGCCGGCCACGGCTCTGGAGTTGACGACTCCCTCTGTCGGGTTGGCGACGGCGGTCGGTACCGGTGCCAACCTCGATGCGGTGGCCAACCTCGGCATCGCCGCAACCTGGAACGGTGCTGCCGAACTGGCGACTCCCGGCAACATCGTGCTCTTCGGGCACCGCACCACGCATGGTGCGCCGTTCATGAACATCAATCTGGTGCCGATCGGCGGGTTGGTCACCTTGTCCGGCACCGACGGCCACACATACAACTACGTGGTCGTGCGCCAAGATGTGACCGTGCCGAGTTTCACCGTCATCAACAACATCGGCGTCAACTCCGGTCTGGCCACCGTGCAGTTGGTCGCGTGCACGCCGCCGCACTCCGTCAAGTTCCGCCACGTCACCACGGCGCGCCTCGTCAGCGTCACCTGAGTTCGCCAGGTTGAGTTCGTTCTCGCCGGACTTTGTCGTTCCGAACGTGTCCAGCATGTCGAGAGCGACAAAGTTCAGCGGCCGATCACCAGTAACAGCAATCCGAGAACGACGATCGTGGCAGCAGCAATACGTCGCTTCGCCTGGCCCTCACCGAGATAGCGGGTGCCGATGAACGCGGCGATGATCACGCTCGACTCACGCAGGCACGTGACGTACCCCACGGGTGCTCGCTGGAAGGCGATCTGCACGAGGGCGTACGTGACGCCCGCGGCCATGCCCATCGTCATGAACCGGCGCCAATGGATTCGTACGGCTGACACCATCTCACCCGAACGTCCCGTCGCCAGCGCGTACGTGGTCGTCGAGATCGCCACGCAGACGAACGACGCTGCGGCGTAGAGCGGTGTGTCGATGCTGCGGATCCCCTTGGCGTCGACGACCGAGTAGACCCCGATGGTCACGGCGACGCCGAGGGCGACGAGGACTTGAGCGGACGCTGCATGGCCTGCCAGCGCAATCAGGCCGATGGCCACGACCACCATGCCGACGACGCCGATCGGCTGGAAGCCGTCGCCGAGCAGGACGATGCCACCGATGCCGGCAAACAGGGCGCCTCCCCCGCGGGCGATGGGGTACGCAAGGGAGAAGTCGCCGACGCTGTAGGCCTTGGCCAGGAGCAGGCAGTACGGCAGGTGGACGAGTCCCGACAGCGCCGCCCACTGGTAGCCCTGGGATGGGATGCCGCCTCCGGCGACGAGTATGACCGCAGCCAGCACACCAGCGAAGAAGAACTGTCCCCACAGGGCGATGAACCGATCACCCACGGTTTGCTTGACCGACAGGTTCCACAGGGCGTGGAGGACTGCGGCGACCAGCGCCAGTACCGTTGCTGTCAGCACAGGTGGTCGAGCGTAGAACGTCGTCGCCGCCGTAGCCTGGCCCATCGATATGCGAGGCGAGATGGCCCGACCGATCGGGATGTTCGACAGTGGGTTCGGTGGGCTCACAGTGGCTCGCGCCGTCATCGATCTGCTTCCGGCCGAGAACCTGGTCTACATCGGCGACACCGGCCGCTATCCGTACGGGCCGCGCCCACAGGACGAGGTTCGTCAATTCGCCCGCGAGCTGGCCTGGAGCCTGGTCAAGCAGCACGACGTCAAAGCCGTCGTCATCGCCTGCAACACGGCGTCCGCGGCAGCACTCGATGTGCTCCAGCAGGAGTTGCCGGTTCTGGTCGTCGACGTTGTCGAGCCCGGCGCACGCGCCCTCGTGCACGCCAGCCGATCGGGGCGGGTCGGAGTGATCGGCACCGTGGGCGCGATCGGCTCCGGCGCATACGAACGAGCGGTGTTCTCGACCGGTGTCGCCGTCGATCTGGCCGTGGCCGCTTGCCCGGGCTTCGTGGAATTCGTCGAGCGTGGCCAGACTTCGGGCGACGAGATCACGATCCTCGCCGAACGACTCCTGGCGCCGATCAAGGCTGCCGGTGTCGATGCCCTGCTACTCGGATGCACCCACTACCCATACCTGGCCACGGTGATCGGCGAAGTCATGGGCCCAGAGGTGACGCTGGTGTCGAGTGCCGACGAGACGGCGTTTGCAACGAAGGAATTGCTGCAACGGCTCGAGCTGCTGCGAAGCTCGACCAACGGGCAAGCCGCCGAACATCGGTTCTACTCGAGCGGCGACATCTCCTGGTTCGCCGATCTTGGTGGCCGGTTGCTGGGCCCCGAACTCGGTGCTGCCGATCACTGGCAGCCACCGGAATGAGTTTGCCTGAACATCTGGGCCTGATCAACGAGGCCTGATGACAAGTTCTGTTCTGCCCACCATGCGAGGAGTATCCAGATGACCCGCTTCGACGGCCGTGCCGACGATGAAATGCGCCCGATCACGTTCGAGCGCGACTACACCGAGATGGCCGCGGGAAGCGTGTTGGTCTCGTTCGGCAGGACGCGGGTGTTGTGCACCGCGTCGATCGATGAGAACGTGCCGCGGTGGATGAAGAACTCCGGCAAGGGCTGGGTGACGGCGGAGTACTCGATGTTGCCGGGAGCGTCACCTGAGCGGATCGACCGCGAGGCGGCCAGGGGCAAGCAGAGCGGACGCACCGTCGAGATCCAACGGCTCATCGGTCGCTCGTTGCGTGCAGCGTGCGACATGCAATTGCTCGGGGAACGGCAGGTCGTCGTCGACTGCGATGTGTTGCAGGCTGACGGCGGCACGCGCACCGCCAGCATCTGCGGTGGGTATCTGGCCCTGCACGATGCACTCGCCCGGCTGGTGCAGAACAAGGCGATCACTGCGCACCCGTTGCACTCGTTCTGCGCGGCGATCAGCGTGGGCATCGTCGGCGGGTTGCCAGTGCTCGATCTTCCCTACGTCGAGGATTCGACCGCCGAGGTCGACATGAACGTGGTGATGCTCGGCAAGGCTGGTGGCGATCCGCTGTTCGTCGAGGTACAGGGCACTGCCGAGGGTGCTGCTTTTTCGAGAGGTGAACTCGACCTCCTGTTGGAGCTGGCGTCGGGCGGGTTGAGTGAGATCATGGCGTTGCAGGCCGAGATGGTGTCGGTCCCGCCGCCACCTCGCCCATTGGGTCGGTGATCGTGCCGAAGCTGCAGCTCGTCTGCGCCTCGGCCAATCCCGACAAGGTTGCCGAGATCGCGGCGATCCTCGACGGAGTCGTGGATCTGCTCCCGCGACCGGTCGACGTGCCCGAGGTCGCCGAGGATGCCGGCACCCTGATCGGCAACGCCCGACTCAAGGCTGCAGCGATCTGTTCTGCCATGGGGCTGGCAGCGGTCAGCGATGACACTGGGTTGTTCGTCGATGCCCTGGGCGGTGCACCCGGCATCTACGCGGCGCGTTTTGCCGGTGACGACGCGACCTATGCGGACAACCGCCGCAAGCTGCTGCAGGATCTCGGTGAGTCGACTCAACGCACTGCCAGGTTCGTCTCCGCTGCAATGGTCGTGTGGCCCGATGGCCGCGAGTTGGCAGTCGAAGGAGTGTGCGAAGGAGTGATCGCGACGACCGAGTTGGGTGATCGCGGCTTCGGCTACGACTCGGTGTTCATCCCCGCCGATGGTGACGGTCGCTCGTTCGCCCAAATGACCGACGACGAGAAGAACCGCATATCGCACCGCGCCCGCGCGCTTGCCGCACTGCTGTCTGCGCTGCGGTCGTCGCAAGGCGCGTAGGGGTGACCAGATCGTGGATGTTCATGCGACGGGGCCGAGACGGGTGAGAACCAGGCGGTCGAGGCCCAAACCCTCGGCTCGAGCCAGTACATCGTCGACAGCTTCGAACGTCCACCCGCTGACCTCGAACTCGCGGCCTTCGGCGGCAGCCCGAGCGGCGTCGACCAGCTCGGTAGCTCGCTCGCTTGTCATCCGCACGTTGACACCGTCGGCGAGTCGCCCGGCGATGGTCGCCAACCGCACGCTGTTGACGCCGAGGATGATGGGCATCGCCTCAGGTAGGGCGCGGATCAATCGGATCTGTTCGACCACTGCTGCATGACGATCGGCAAGGTCGTCGTGGAGTGAGATGCCGCGAGCAACGTGCTCGCTGCTCCACTTGCTTCCCGGAGCCGCACCTGCTCCGAGACCCAACCTCAAGCGCCCGTCGCTGATGCGCTGCACACTCGATGCCGCGGAGGCAAGGACCGCCGGATGACGATTGGCGACATTGGCGACGAGCGTGCCGAGCCCGATCGTGCTCGTTGCCTCGGCGAGCGCCCCGAGGAGGGTGAAGCACTCCAGCATCGGCCGGTCGCCTTGGATCATCGCTCCGTCGAAATGATCGAACACCCACGTGGTGTCGTACCCATCGGCCTCGGCGCCGAGCACGGCTTCACGGAGCGCGGGCCAGTCGTTGGTGCCGGGGCTGAATTGAATGTCGATCTTCATGAAGCCTCAGCCTGTGTTACCGGTGCGGGCGGAGGGACTTGAACCCACACTCCTTGCGGAACAGGGACCTAAACCCTGCGCGTCTGCCAGTTTCGCCACGCCCGCGGCGAGACCGTCACGCTATCGACCGGACCACCTCGGCGGCCACCGCTTTGCCGTCGAGGGCGCAGCGATCTGCCGCGGCGACTCGGTGCACGAGGTTGCCGATCGCGAAGACCTGATCGCGCGAAGTGCGGAAGGCACCGTCGACGGCCGGGCCCTTGATCTCGTGGTTCATCGTCAGCCCGGCGCGACGCGCCAACTCGTTGTCGGGAATCCAGTCGCCGGTGAACACCACGCTGTCGCAGTCGATCGTCCGCCCATCGGTGAGGATGACTTTCTCGACTCGCCGGCGGCCGACGATCTCGGCCACGTCGACACCGGTGAGCACGGGGACCCTGTGGCGTGAGGCCGTTGCCATCTTGATGACACCGTACGTCTGATGACGGGGGAGTGGGGTCACCATCGCCGCCGTCAGGCAGCCGACGTGGGCGAGGGTGAGGACCGCCGAGAAACTGACGTGCTCGGCACCCACGATCACGGCCCGATTGCCGACCCGACGACCGGCGTGGGCCAGTTGCTGCAACGATCCGGTGGTGAAGATCCCGGCCGGCCGGTCGCCCGGGACCAGTCGAGCGGCTCGCGGCCGCTCGCGGACTCCCGTGGCCAGGATCACGACGTCGGCGTCGAGGTCATCGAGGGAGAACACCGGCGTGCCCACACGCAGGTCGACCCCTGTCCGCGTCGCCCGCTCGACCAGTGCACGGGCATAACGCGGGCCGGACATCAATCGATGAAGGTCACGCATGCCGAATCCGAGGTGGTCGGTATGCCGGGGGATCCCACCGGCTTGTTGCTCACGTTCGTAGACGGTGACGTGACTGACGCCCAGGCGGCGCAGCTCGATCGCCGCAGAGAGTCCGGAGGGGCCGGCTCCGATGATCGCCACGCTGCGGTCGAAACTGCTCATGGGGCGACGCTCCACCCAGTGAGACTGCACAGCTCGGCGTGGCAGTAGAAACCTTGGCAGCGTCCTGCCAGCGCTCGCGTCCGACGACGCAACCCGTCGAAGTCGACCGCCGGAATCGGTGCTGTGCAGGCCGCAACGACTTCGCCGACGGTCACCCGTTCGCAGTGGCAGACGACCTGATCACCGCGCTGGTACGGCCGCTCGTCGATCTCGCCGAGTGGGGTCATCCGGATCGTGTTGACCCGCTCTTTCCGCGTGAGTGACAGCCCGCAGTCGACCAGTCGTGCCAACGCTTCCTCGGCGAGTGACATCGACGATGTGAGACCCGTCGAGCGGATGCCACCGAGGCAGACGTACCGAAGATCCGGGTGATGGCTGATCTGATAGTCGCTGTGTTCGGTTGCGGCGCGCAGCCCGGCGTACACCGCGGTGACCTCCTCGTCGAGCAATGACGGCAGGATTCGCCGACCTTTCTCGAGCAGGCCGTCGATGCCGGCGCGTGTCGAACCCGTCGCGGTCTTGTCATCGATGTCGTCGGCGGTCGGCCCGAGCATCACATTGCCGAACACCGTCGGGGCGACCAGCACGCCTTTGGTGTGCGACGTCGGCACGGGAAGCACTGTCCGGTTGAGGAGCGGTCGGGCCAGTTTGTCGAAGACGATGAGCTCGCCTCGACGGGCCCGGATCGTGAACCCGTCGAGACCCAGGGCACGATGAAGCTCGTCGCCACGAAGCCCGGCCGCGTTGACCAAGAACCTGGCGCGCACTTGCTCGCCGCGGGCAGTCGTGACCGTCGTGACGTCGTCGCCCACGTCGCAGCCGGCGACGTCGTGGTTCACCAGGATCACCGCACCGTTGGCGACTGCCTCGTAGGCGAACGCCAGTGGCGTCGACCACGGGTCGATGATGTGCTCGCCGGGAACCAGCATCCCCCCGGTTGCTCCGGCACCGAGGTGCGGCTCGCAGTCGTAGACGGTGGCGACATCGACGACCGTTGTGTGGTCGTAACCGTTGGCTCTGGCCTTGGCGGCCAGGTTCGGGAGTGCGGCGGCCTGTTCATCGTCCCACGCGACCAGCAGGGCGCCGGTCTCCTCGATCGAGATGCCGACCGTCGGCGCGTAGGCACGGAGGAGCGCGTAGCCGTGAGCCACCAGCCGGGACTCGACCGAACCCGGTGTGGCGTCGAAGCCGGTGTGCAGGATCGCCGTGTTGGCCTTGCTCGTGCCTGTGCCGAGATCGGGCCCGGACTCGACGAGCGCGACGGCGATGTCGTGGTGGCAAAGCAGCCGGGCTATGGCGCATCCGACCACGCCACCCCCGACGATCACGACGTCGTAGATCGTGTCGCCGGCGCTCATAGGTCCATCGTCGCTGCGGCAACGCGCTGCCATGTCGCCAGTCGTTCGGCAGCCTCATCCGGTCCGATCCGCGGCTCGACCACCACATCCGGGTGCCACGTCGCTTCGCCGAGCTGGTCCTGCGAGAGCGGGTTGGCGCCCAGATCGGCGAAGGCGGCGACGCCGAGGGCGGTGGCGTGTGGCGACGGGTAGACATCGACCGGTGCCTGCAACAGATCCGCCTGGGTTTGCAGGAGCACCCTGCTGCGGGTCAGCCCACCGTCGACTCGCAGGCGCGTCAACGGTGAACCGAGGTCACGTCCTGCTGCTTGGGCGAGCAGGGCGACCTGTGCGGCGATTCCTTCGATGGCGGCACGCACCAGGTGACCCCGTTCGGTGCTCATGGTCATCCCGGTGAAGGCAGCCCTGGCGTTCGGCTTCCAGTAGGGGGCGGCCAACCCGGCGAGGGCGGGCACGAACGTGACGCCACCGGATCCGTCGACCGTCTCGCCGAGACGATCGAGATCGGCAGGTTCCGCCATGATCCCCATCTCGATCAGCCAGGTCACCGCAGCCCCGACGGTGTAGACCTGACCGTCGAGGCAGTAGGTGGGACGTGCGTCGATGTGCCAGGCCGGACAACCGACGAGTCCGTTGCTCGACCGGGTCGGGCGGTCGCCGGTGCAGGCCAGCATGAACGCACCGGTGCCGTACGTGCACTTGGCCTCGCCCGCGGTGCGGCAGTGCTCGGCAAACAGCGCGGCCTGCTGGTCGACACAGGTTCCAGTCACGGGTATCGACACACCGAACACCGAGCAGTCTCCCAGTGCTTCGGCGTTGCCGACCACGGTGGGCAGGGTGGCCGGATCGATGCCGAAGATCGCGCTGGCGCGATCGCTCCACTGGCCTGTGTCGAGGTCGAGCAGCAGAGAGCGGCCGGCGGTGGCCACGTCGGTTGCGAAGGCTCCGCAGAGCCGATGCAACATCCACGTGTCGGTGGTGGTGATCGTCGGCCCGTCGCCGATCTGTTCGCGGAGCCAGGTGATCTTCGGGGCGACGAAGTAGGGGTCGAGTTGCAGGCCGGTGTGCTCGGCGAGGAATTCAGCATGGTCGCGCAGCCGCTCGCAGATCACTTCGGCGCGGCGATCCTGCCAGACGATCGCGGCTCCCTGTGGAGCTCCCGTCGACCGATCCCAGGCCATCACGGTCTCGCCCTGGTTGGCCAATCCGACCGCCGAGATGCTGGGATGGCCGGCCGCCGCGAGTGCCTCTGTTCCCGCTGCCACGACGCTCGCCCACAACTCCTCCGGATCGAGCTCGACGGCGCCCGACGACGTTGCCCGGACGTGGAGCGATGCCTCGGCCAGGGAGAGCACAGCACCGTCGGTGCCGACGACGACCGCCTTGGTCGCCGACGTTCCCTGATCGATGGCCAACACCGTCACGGCGGCGACACTATTACGGTGCCGTTCTCGGCCATCTACAGTCGTGGGTGATGGGGTTCAACGGCTTTCCCGACGAGGCGATCATGTTCTACGAAGGGCTGATCGCCGACAACACCAGGACCTATTGGCAGGCCAACAAGCCGATCTACGAGCAGTCCGTCAAGGCACCGATGCTGGCCCTGCTCGACGAGCTCGCCGAGTTCGGCCCCTATCACGTGTTCCGGCCACACAAGGACGTCCGCTTCTCCAAGGACAAGACTCCGTACAAGGATCACATCGGTGCCTACGGCGAGTCGCAGGGAGGAGCCGGGTTCTACGTGCAGTACTCGGCGACAGGAATGTTTGCGGGCACGGGCTACTACCAGATGGCCGGCGATCAGCTCGATCGCTACCGGGAGGCCCTCGATTCCAACGCCGTCGGCGCCGAGATCGTCGCCATCACCGACGGGCTGCGCACCGCTGGTCTCGAGATCACGGCGATCAGCGCGTTGAAGACGGCACCGCGTGGGTATGCACGGGATCACGAGCGGATCGACCTCCTGCGGCTGAAGGGTCTGGTGGCAACGCGCCATTGGAAGCCCGCCAAGTGGATGCGCACCAAGGCCGTCGTCGGCCGAGTGCGAGACACATGGCTTGCTGCCGCCGCGATGAACGCCTGGCTCGATGAACACGTCGGGCCATCGACCCTGGCGCCCGACGAAGACGAGCTAGCCCGCTTCGGCCCGCTCTAGTTCAACCCGGCAGCACGAATTCGCACATCGGCGCAGTGGCGGTGGCCAGTCGTTGGTCGAGGGTGTACAACGGTGACCGGGTCGCCTCGGCCATGGCGACGAACGCAGCGTCGTAGATGGTCAGGTTGTGGCGTAACTCCCAACAGCGAGCAGCGACCGCGTGGTACGGCCAGTATTCAACGGTCAGCAGAGCCAGGTCCCGATGCGCGGCCATTGCCAGATGCTCGTGGACGAGCCCTGCACCGGCATGCCGGCGAATGATGTTGGCGCTCTCGAATGCCGCGATCGACGGCGCGCCGAGATCGAATTTGGCGACCACCTCGGCGGACCACCACCCGAAGTCGTGATCGGCCAACAGAGCGGCGACGAGGACGCTCGAGTCGACGATGATCATCGACGATCTTCGTCGCGTGCCGCGAGGATCTCTTCGATCGTGGGTCCGGGTCCGGCGAGCCGCTGCCGGGCACGAGCGATCAGTTCGGCGTTGTTCGGGCGTGCGCTGAGCTCGACGAGCTCGGTCAACAGGAACTCCTGCAGCGACCAACCCTTTGCCGCGGCGCGAGAGGCCAGCTCGTTCCGTACTTGATCAGGCACATTTCGAATGGTGATGGCCACCGGCATGCCTGCATCATAGCAGTAATGCCTGCACATTGCAGGCATTAGGGACGCGTTTACGGTACCGGGATCCATCCCAGGGCGAGTTGGGTGACCTTGACGTCGGTACGTTCCAAGCCGACCGGCAACGTCGTAATCTGTTTCGCCATCGCCATCCACTTGGCGTCGATGTCGGTGACCTCCTGAGCGAGCTCGGCCTCGAGATCTTCGAGTTGCCGATGCAGCCCTTCGAGCTTGTTCTCGGCGGCGTCGAGACGGTCATCGGCGGTAGCCGAGCGTGTGCGCCGCCCGGCGGCGCTGCCGGCCTTGCCGAGGATCGACCCGAGCATCCCGCCCCGGGTTCGACGCCCACCGAGCAGCCCACCGAGGATCGAGCCGGCGGTCGACAGCACCTCCTCGTTGCGACGGCCCTTGCGTTGCGTGTCCAAGATCTCGGCGCGGTCCTCCGCAGCCTGGATCTGCGTTTGCAGGCGGGTGACCTTGTCGGCGTACTTGCTGCGAAGCGCGGCGATTTCCTTGTCGGCCAGATCGTTGGCGGCGGAGAGACATCGCGCTGTGAAGTCCGCGGCACTCTCACCGGGACGGCTGTACAGCTTCAGATCACGATTGGCCTGCAGATCCACTGTGCGCGACCGGACCAGGTGGTCGATCAGATCACGCTCGACCCGTGACCAGAGTGTCTTGTTCTTCACGGCGGCGTTGGGCAGCCGGTAGACGCAGGGGCTCGGCGCGTCGGGTCGCAGGTCGCGGTCGTCGTAGTCGACCGCGACGGCGCGGCTGACGTCGATCGGTTCGGCGAGTGGAAAGATCACCGCCTCGTACTCCTCGTCGTGGATCAGCTCGGCCTTGTCGTCGTCGTAGCGCAGTGCGACTCGGGCAACGATCGACGCCTCGTAACGCCCGCCACGGGCGTCGCCTCCGATGGCCGTGAGCCACGGAGCGGCGATGTCGGCCCATCGCACCATGACCCCGGCCGCGACCTCGGGAAGCATGCCGGTCTCGTCGCTGCCGATGGACGGACTGGCCGTCCCGATGGAGGGACTGGCCTCCGCTTCGCTTCGGCTGCTCCCTCCGGGGTCGGCCGGTTCGCCGGCAGCTTTCTGGTCGGCCATCAAGGTGGCGATCTGGTCTCGGGTCAGCGGGCCGCGCAGGTAGCTCATCGCCCATCGCGTGGTGAACACTTCGGGATGGTCCTTGCCGGCGCGACGCAGCACGAACTCACGCCTGGCCAGCCCGGCGATTGTGCTGCCGATCTCGCTGATGTCGACCCCGCCGCTGGCTGCGCTCATCCCGTCGAGCAGGCGTTGTTTGTCCTGATCGGTCTGCAGCCGCCCGATCATCCACGTGCCCGCGTTGGACAGTGCCTTGTAGTCGACGTCGACAGGGTTCTGCGTGCTCAACACGACACCGACTCCGAACGCTCTGGCCTGCTTCATCAGCGTCATGATCGGCTTCTTGGTCGGCGGCATCGCCGTGGGTGGTAGGTATCCGGCCACCTCGTCCATGTACAGCAACGCCCGCAGATCGGTCGTTCCACTCTGCCGACGCATCCACGTGACCAACTTCGACAGGATCAGGGTGGTGACGAACTGGCGCTCTTGGTCACTGAGATGGGCGGTCGTGACGATGGCGCAGCGGGGCTTGCCGTCTGCAGTCCTGAGCATCGATTCGATGTCGAGTGGTGGGCCCGCCATCCACGCGCCGAACGATGGTGAAGCCAGTAGGCCGTTGAGCCGGATCGCCAGCGCCATGCGGTCCTTTTGCGGGAAGAACTGGTCGAGTTCGAAGACGCCGAGCTTGCGAATCGGTGGTTGTTGGATCATGCCGACGAGCGTCGGGAGGTCGAGACTGCGGCCGGCCATCCACTCGTTGAGGATCAGGTTCGACAACAAGATGTGTTCACGACTCGACAGCGGATCGGCGTCAATGTCGACAAGGCTCAGCAGGCCGCTGACGAAGCCTTCGATCTCGTCGCCGACCACCTCTGCATCGGTGACATCCGCTGGTGCCTGTAGCGAGCCGACGATGTTGAGCGCGACGCCGGCACTCGAACCCGGCGTGTAGATCGTGAACATGACGCTGTCGCGCAGCGCAGCGATCCGATCAGGCCCGATGGCCCAACCGACGAGACCGTCGGTCCACGCCTTGGCCTGGGCAGCAGCGAACTGGGGCACCGACTGACCGGCCTTCGAGGCGTCGCCCTCGTTCACCCAAGGCTGGAAATCGGCGGATGCAAGCTGGGGAAACGTCAGGCACAGGTTGGTGAGATCTCCCTTGGGATCGATCAGCAGCGTGGGTACCCCGGCACTAAGCGCTTCCTCGACGACGACGATCCCGAGCCCCGTCTTGCCCGAGCCGGTCATGCCGACGATCACACCGTGGGTGGTGAGATCACCGGACGCGATGGTCGTCGGGTGGTTGCTGCGCTCGTGGGTGGCCGGGTCGATCTGTCCGCCGAGTAGAAAGTCAGCCATGTCCGGCACGTTACATGGGCACTTGCGATCAGTCAGTCGCCGCTTCCACCCGATACGCGCAGCGTCGATCCCCGGTCAGCACGTGTTGGGTGCGAGTGACCTCGGCATCGGGGCCGAGGGCGCGTCGGAACGCGTCGAGCTCGGCGCTGCACAGGGCGTCGCACGCCGTTGCCGCCTCGCGGATCGGGCAGTGGTGTTCGATCAAGATGAAGTCGCAGCCGTCCCCGCGCACCTCGGCGAGGTATCCCTCGACGGTTCGCAGATCCGCCAGGTGGCGCACGCGATCTCCGAGGTCGGTGAGGCCTGCGAGCGACTGAGCGTACTCCATCGCCTGTCGATCGGAGCGGGCCGCGATCACCCGCTCGAGGGCCCGCTCGCCCAAGGCGGAACGCACCGACCCGATGAGATCGACAGTCAGTTCGCCGTGCCGGTCGGGAAAACCATCTGCAGCGGCAGGCGCCAGTTGCCAATGCACGGGTGGGCGTCCTCGGCCGGTCGGCTCGGTCATCGAGCGGGTGACCATGCCCGACTCCTCGAGCGCGTCGAGGTGTTGACGCAACGCGGTATCGGTGAGGCCGAACTCGCCGGCAAGGTCGGTGGCGGTCGCCGACTCGACGCGCTTGAGCCGCTCGACGATGCGGCGCTTGGTGTCGGACAACTCGGTCACTCGCGCAATTCTAGCCGTGATCGACGGTATTTCGGAAGTGTTCTCTTGCATAATCAGCGCATGAGGTCGGCCACGGAAATGCGCGGGTCGGTGCCGCGCTTTGACAAAATGTACAGATCATGAGCACCGCCGAGCAGACCGCCATTGCCCTCGAAAACCAGTTCGGGCTGGCGGACCGTGTCGTCGACGACGCGGCGTTGGCCAACAGCGTCGAACGTTTCCGCGAACAGGGCATCAGCTTGCCGACGTTCGCGGCGCTGGCCTATCCGCCGAGCATCGACCCGAATCGGGTTGGTGATGCCGACAGGAACGGGCCGGATCCACGAAATCTGTGGCGGGTGCACTGGTACAACGATCTTGCCGGCCAGACAGTCGGCGTACCTGATCACGTCGTCTTGCCGAAGAGTCTGACCGGCGTCGACAGCCCGATCATCGTCGTTTTCGGCGATCGCTTCCCGATGATCACAGCGCACAAGGTCCTGGCGGCCTACGCGTGCCTGGCGCCTCGGGTGGTGACCGGGCAGTTCGACCCGACCAGGCATCGAGCGATCTGGCCGTCGACCGGGAACTACGCCCGAGGAGGCATCGCCATCAGCCGGATCATGGCCAGCCGAGGGGTGGCGATCCTGCCGGCGGGGATGAGCCAGGAGCGCTTCGATTGGCTCGATCGATGGTGCGCCAACCCGGCCGACGACGTGATCAAGACCGTCGGCACCGAGAGCAACGTCAAGGAGATCTACGACGCCTGCAACGAACTGGCCAAGGATCCGACCAACTTCGTCCTCAACCAGTTCTGCGAGTTCGGCAACCATCTCGCCCACTACGAGGTGACCGGGCGGGCGTTCGGTCACGTGTTCGAGCACGTCCGCGAGGCAAGTGGGCAAGACCTGCGATTGGCTGCCTTCATCAGCGCCACCGGCTCCGCCGGAACGATCGCGGCCGGCGATCGACTCAAGGACGTCTACGGCACGAAGATCGTCGCTGTCGAGGCCCTCGAATGCCCGACGCTGCTCGAGAACGGCTTCGGTGAACACAACATCCAGGGCATCGGCGACAAGCACGTGCCGCTGATCCACAACGTGATGAACACCGATGTCGTCGTCGCGGTCAGCGACCGGGCCACCGATCAGTTGCAGGTGATGTTCAACTCTGATGACGGTCTCGGTTACCTGGCCGACCGGCGACTGGTACCGCAGTCGGTGTTGGACACGCTGGCGCACTTCGGGCTGAGCAGCGTGTGCAACGTTCTGGCCGCGATCAGCACCGCCAAGCTGTTGAATCTGGGTCCCGACGACGCGTTGATCACCGTCGCCACCGACGGCGCCGCGCTGTATCCGAGCGAGCGCGAGAAGATCACCGCCCGCGACTTCGGCGGTGGGTTCACCAACCTCGACGCCGCAGCGGTGTGGGGCGAGCATCTTGCCAACGTGCCGACGGCCCACGCGATCGAGTGCACCGAACGGGATCGAACCCGCATCTTCAATCTCGGCTATTACACGTGGGTCGAGCAGCAGGGGACGCCGTTCGAGCTGTTCGAGGCCCGCCGCTCGCAGGACTTCTGGCGTGGGCTCCGGCGATTCCTGCCGGTGTGGGACGAGATGATCACCGAGTTCAACGCTCGCGTCGCTGCCGGCTGAACGCATGGACCGTCCCCTCGCTGCCGGGTGGGTGTGCGCGGTGTGTGGTGCTCACGTCGACATCGCCACGCCGATGGCCTGGCGATGCCCGAACGCCACCGACACCGATCGTCGCCACGCGCTGCAGCTCGTGCAGGGGATCGCCCCGTTGCGCGGTGGCAACGATTCAAATCCGTTCGTTGCCTTCCGCCCGTATCTGGCATGGGACAGCTTTGCCGCTGCCGCCGGGATGACCGAAGCAGCGCGCTCTGCACTCGTGGAGCAGGTGGATGCGGCCGTTGCCGAGGTTGCCGGAATCGGGTTTCACGTCACGCCCTTCGAGCGGGCGGATGCCCTGAGCGACGCGCTCGGCTTCGCCGCTGACGGTGGGGTGTGGGTGAAGGACGAGACCGGTCAGGTTGCCGGCAGTCACAAACCGCGCCACCTCGTCACCATCCTCCTGCACCTGCTCACCGCTGAATCGTCAGCGCTGACGACATGGTCTGATACTTCCGATCGCCCTCCTTTGGCGATTGCCTCGTGCGGAAACGCCGCATATGCGGCGGCCACGTTGGCGGCGGCCGTCGACTGGCCGCTCCGAGTGTTCGTGCCTCCCAGCGCCGATCCAGCCGTGCTCACGCTGCTGCACGCGTTGCGCGCCGAAGTCATCGAGTGCCCACGCCGGGCTGCGGATCCTCCCGGTGATCCCTGCATCCATCGTTTCCGCGAAGCCGTCGCGCGGGACGCCATCCCTTTCACGGTGCAGGGCCCGGAGAATGCGTGGTGTCTGGACGGAGGTCGGACGATCGGGTGGGAGATGGCTCGTCATTTCGAGGAGCACGTACCTGGTCCGCCTCTCGATCGCGTTTTCATCCAGGTCGGCGCCGGCACGTTCGCGGCCTCGACGATCAATGGAATCCGGATGAGCGGCGTCATCCCGCGCCTCCACGCCGTCCAGACCGAGAGCTGCGCGCCACTCGCTCGGGCCTGGGAACGGGCAAACCTGCTGGGTGGACCGGCGGACGCTGCCGCACATTGGGCCGAGTGCATGTGGCCCTGGGAACACGTCGGCGCCTCGGCCGCCGACGGCATCCTCGATGACGAGACGTACGACTGGATCCCGGTGCTGCGGGCGATGGGCGAAAGCAGGGGGACACCGATCATCGTGACCGAGGGTCAGGTGCTGCGCGCCAACGAGCTCGGTTGCACATCCACGGGGATCATCGCCTCTCACACGGGCACCGCCGGTCTGGCCGGTCTCCTCGCAGCCTCTGGCACCGTCGCTGCGGACGAACGTGTCGCCGTGATCTTCAGCGGAGTGCGCCGCTGATCGTCGATTCAGACGTGACGAAGACGGCCGTCGGCGACGTCGTACACGAACCCGCGAATGTGGTCTTTGTGACGCACGAACGGGCTCTGCCGAAGACGGTTGATGCTCTGGCGAACATCGGCGTACGGATCCGTGAAGCACTCGACAGCCCACCACGGCTTGATGCCGGACTCCACCTCGAGTTCGGCCTTGAACGTGTCCTCGGAGATCGTCTGCAGGGCGCAATTGGTGTGGTGGATGAGCAGGATCTCGCGTGTACCGAGCAGGCGTTGCGACAGCACCAGCGAACGAACGACGTCGTCGGTGACGACGCCGCCGGCGTTACGGATGACGTGGGCGTCGCCGTGGGCGAGTCCCAGCATCTCGAAGATGTCCATCCGGCTGTCCATGCACGTAACGATCGCCAGCCGGCGCCGCGGCGCCAATGCCAGATCGCCGTCGGCGAACCGACGGACGTAGGCGTCGTTGTTGGCCAACAACTCGTCGACGTTCGGTTGGAATTGCGCATCAGACATAGCTGTGCCTCGGCTCGTTGACTGAGCTCACCGGGTGGAGCCGACCGGACGGTAGCGTTGGGGACATGCCCGACATCACTCGTCCCATGGCGCTCGACGCCGGTTTCGATCCCCGCAGCGACGTGTTCAACCGGCTGCTGAAGAACCGGGTGATCATGCTCGGCACCGACGTCAACGACGACATGGCCAACCAGATCTGTGCCCAGCTGCTGTACCTCGAGGGCGAAGACGCCTCGTCCGACATCTGGCTGTACATCAACAGCCCCGGTGGCTCGGTCACCGCCGGCATGGCGATCTACGACACGATGCAGTTCATCTCTTGCGACGTCGCAACGGTGTGCATGGGCATGGCTGCCTCGATGGGGCAGTTCCTGCTGACCGCCGGGGCCGCCGGCAAGCGGTACACGCTGCCCAATGCCCGCATCATGATGCACCAGCCGCTGGCCGGTCTGCGCGGTCAGGCCACCGACATCGCCATCCAGGCCGAGCAGCTCCACTACACCAAGCAGCGGATGGCTGAACTGACCGCTTACCATTCGGGTCAGACGCTCGAGCAGATCCAGGCAGACAGCGAGCGCGATCGCTGGTTCACAGCGGATCAGGCCAAGGCGTACGGTCTCGTCGACTCGGTCAAGACGAAGCGCGGCGAGCTCCCCAACTAGGGCGCTGCTGCGGTCTCCACGACCGGCGGCAGGGTGGTCGTAGGGACTCCCAATGTGACACCGCACAATTTCGATGTGTAGTCGGAGATCGACGACGCAGCATGTTCCGACGATCGGGCCATGTCGGCAACCTTCTGCATCGACGCCGGGTCGTCGGGATCGACGGTCGCGGCGACATCGATGTTCGACGTCATCGTCTCCCATTCCTTCTGAATGGCCAGAGGCGCGATCGACGTGATCGAGCGATAGAGGCTCGCCGTGGCATCGATCCCGGCGGCGTCGGCGATCGCCGGAGCATTGAGTTGAGCGAGGCTGGCGCTGACCGTGGCGCAGTACTGGCCATCAGTGGCGGGTGGGGCATCGCTCGAACAGGCCGTGACCGCACAGCAGATCACGGCGGCAAGTGTCACGACGTTCCGCACGCGGCCAGTCTCCCAGGCCGAGCACAGAAATCGGTGTCATCAGGTTGCGGTCGAAGGGTCGGCGGATACAGTGCCGACACCGTCGAGGGCCCGGGTTGTCGTGCCTTCCAGCTTGTCCACGCGTCGCTCGAGCGTCGCCGTAGCTGGAGGTGTGCGCATGCTCGCCGCTGTCCGTTCCGCAACCTTTCTCGGTGTCGAGGGTCGCCCGGTCACCGTCGAAGTCCACGTGTCCAACGGGCTCCCGGCCTTTCAGATCGTCGGGCTGCCCGACGAGGCCTGCCGTGAATCTCGAGACCGAGTGCGCGCCGCTGTGTTGTCGAGCAACATGACCTGGCCCTCGTGTCGGATGACCGTGAACCTCGCTCCTTCGAACCAACGCAAGGGTGGCTCCGGGCTCGATCTGGCGATCGCCGTCGGGCTGTTGGCCGCTCGCGGCGAGATCTCGACCGAGGCTGTTGCCGGGTTCGGCTTCGTCGGTGAACTCGGGCTCGATGGTTCGTTGCGCGCCGTGGCCGGTGTCGCCCCGATGGTCGGCGCGCTCGACGGTCTCGTTCCGGTCGTGCCGCGGGCGTCGTATCGCGAGGCCAGAGCCATTTCGTCGGGGAGCGTGCGCGTCGCCGGCTGCCTTCGCGAGATCATCGACGCCTTGAACGGTGAGGCGGCCTGGCCGGACGAACCCGACGACGATTTCGTCGACGACGAACCGCCACCTCCCGATCTCGCCGACGTGCGCGGCCAGGCCGTGGCGCGCAAGGCACTCGAAGTGGCCGCGGCCGGCGGTCATCACCTGTTGCTGGTCGGTCCGCCGGGTGCCGGCAAGACGATGCTGGCGAGCCGACTCACGGGTCTCCTGCCACCGCTCACACCGTCGATGGCTCTCGAGGCGACCATGGTGCACTCGGCAGCGGGCGTTCGCCTCCCCGCCGCCGGCATGATCCGCCGACCACCGTTCCGCGCACCCCATCACAGCAGCTCGATGGTGTCGCTGGTCGGCGGAGGCACTTCGAACCTGCGCCCGGGCGAAATCAGCTTGGCCCATGGCGGGGTGCTTTTCCTCGACGAGCTCGGCGAGTACTCGCCCATGGTGCTGGATGGTTTGCGACAGCCCTTGGAGGAAGGCGTCATTCGCGTCGCCCGAGCTCGGGCCAGTGCCACGTTGCCCGCCCGCTTCCTGCTCGTCGCGGCAACGAATCCGTGCCCGTGCGGCGGTGGCCCACCGGGCTCGTGTGAATGTGACGACGGCGCTCGTCTGCGTTACCTCCGCCGGCTCAGTGGTCCCCTGCTCGATCGTTTCGACCTCCGGGTCGGCGTTGCTCGTCCAGCAGTCGACGACCTCCTCGACAGCGGTGGCGGGGAGAACACAGCTGCCGCCGCGGCTCGCGTGATGGCAGCTCGGATTGCCGCGGTCGATCGTCGGGGAATGCTGAACAGCGAGATCCCCGCGTCGCATCTCGACGTGCTCGCGCCGCTACAGCCGGCGGCCCGGCTGATGCTGCGCACCGAGCTCGAGCGCGAACGGCTGACCGGCCGCGGCTACCACCGCATCCGCCGCGTGGCTCGTACCCTCGCCGATCTCGACGGTGACTCGGCACAACTGGTGGGCGAACAACACGTCGCAATGGCGCTGCAGCTCCGCGTGCGATTGCGAGTCTCCGCCGGCGAGCACGCGGCGTGACCGCCGGTCTGCCGTCCGCTGCCTATGCCGCAGCCCTGGCCGCGTTTCCGCACATGTCGATCCATCGGTTGAGCGCCTTGTTGCGACACCATGCTCCCGACGAGGCGTACTCGGTCGCGACTGGTGACCACCTGCCCGGTGGGCTGATCCAGCGGGTCCTCGACGATGCCGACGTCCGCGCCGCATGGCAACGGGCCGGGCGGGCGTCGCTGCTCGAGGACGTCTGGGAGCGTTGCGACCGTCTCGGTGTGCGAGTTCTGGTTCATGGCGCGACCGGCTATCCCGCGCTGCTCCTCGACGACCCGCTGCCGCCGCCGGTTGTGTTTGCTCGTGGCGATCTCGGCCTGCTCGACGGACGCCGAGTCGCGATCATCGGCACTCGAAACGCGACCGCGGCCGGCAGGGACACGGCATCGACGCTTGGTCGGCAATTGGCTGCTGCCGGTGTGCACATCGTCTCCGGGTTGGCGCGAGGGATCGATGGATGCGCCCACCATGGTGCTCTGGAAGCAGACGGCGGCGGACGACCGATCGCGGTCGTCGCCTCCGGGCACGACGTGATCTACCCACGCGAGCATCAGGCGTTGTGGCGCCTCGTTGGCGAACAAGGTCTCCTGCTGTCCGAGGCCCCGCCGGGCACGTCGCCCGAGGCGTATCGGTTCCCCTTGCGGAATCGGCTCATCGCCGCGCTCGCCGAGGTCGTGATCGTCGTCGAATCTCGCGAGCATGGCGGCTCGCTGATCACGGTCAATGAGGCGATCCAACGCAACGTACCGCTGATGGCGGTACCGGGTGGCGTTCACAACCGAGCCGCGGTCGGTACCAACCAGTTGATCCGCGACGGTGCCGGCGTGGTGGTCGACGCCACTGACGTTCTCGTCGCCTTGGAGATGGATCATCGGCGAAGCACGGCGGCAATCGCCGATCCCCGGCCGCGCCCGTGTGGTACCGACCTCAGTGTGTACGAGACATGTGCCGGTGAGCCGCGGACCATCGACGGGCTCGCACTGGCCTGCTCGTTGAGCCTCGTCGACGCGGCGATGTCGGTCGCTCGGCTCGAACAATCCGGATGGATCCAGCAATCCGACGGCTGGTTCGAGGCCGTGGGGTCACCGCTGCGATGACATCCACCGAATACCCTTGGCGCCGATGGCTGTTTCGCTTGCTGGTGCCCGACGTCCCGACCTCGTCGGCGACTGGAAGCTCGGCGAGTTTGCCGACGCACTCACCGGCTCGTCCCCCAACACAGTTGGCGCCTATCGCAGCGATCTGTTGCTGTTCGCCGAATGGGTCGAGCGTTCAGGGATCAAGTCGCCTGCCGACGTCGATCGTCTGCTGCTGCGCCGCTATGTGGCGTCGCTCACAACTCGACAGTTCGCCAAGCGGACGATTGCTCGCAAGGTTGCCGCGCTTCGGCGCTACTACGCGTTCCTGCGGTACAGGGGGTACGTCGAGATCGACCCGACCGTCGCACTTCGTGCTCCCGCCGGCCCGGCGAGGCTGCCACGTGTCCTGGATCATGGCGAGATTGCTGCGTTGCTCGACGCGCCCGGTGCGACAGATGCGACGACCGAGCCCGTGTGGCGTCGACGGCGCGACGACGCGGTGCTCGAAGTGCTGTACGGCAGCGGAATTCGAGTCGGGGAGCTGTGCGGACTCGACGTCGACGCCATCGATGTTGCCAGCGGCGCCGTCACGGTGTGGGGCAAGGGTTCCAAGGAGCGACGGGTTCCACTCAGCTCACCGGCGATCGAAGCGCTACGGGGATGGCTTGCTGTTCGTCGCGACGTGGTCGCCCTCACGACCGGCGCCGCCCTGTTCGGTAACGAGCGGGGTGTCCGGCTTTCCCCACGCGATGTTCGCCGTATCATCGATCGTCGCAGTCAGCGCCCTACCCATCCACACGCTTTGCGCCACAGTTTCGCCACGCACCTGCTCGATGGTGGTGCAGACCTGCGTGTGGTACAAGATCTGCTGGGCCATAGCGATGTGGCCACCACGCAGCGCTACACACACGTCAGCAAACAACGTCTACGAGCCGTCTACACGGAAGCCCATCCCCGAGCATGAAACGCGACAACGACATCGAACACTGGTGGCAACGCTGGCTCGATCACCGCGATCCTCAGGCTCGCGACCAGCTGATCGTCCACTACTCGCCACTCGTCAAGTTCGTTGCCGGCCGTGTCGGTGCCGGTCTCCCGAACAGTGTCGACCCCGGCGACCTGGTCAGCGCCGGGGTGTTCGGTCTCATCGACGCGGTCGAGCGCTTCGACTCCTCCCGGGGGGTCAAGTTCGAGACCTTTGCGGTGCCGCGAATCCGCGGGGCGGTGTTCGACGGGCTGCGGTCGCTCGACTGGGTCCCACGATCGGTGCGCAGCCGCGCTCGCGAGGTGGAGACAGCGTTCACAGAGCTCGAGGGGCGGCACGGGCGGGCTCCGACCGACACCGAACTGTCATCGCATCTCAAGATCTCGGCCCCCGAGTTCCAGAAGTGGCTCAACTCGATCGCCTCGACCACCGTCGGTCCGCTCGACCGGGCTTTGGTCGCCGGTGCAGAACCGCGAGCGCTCAGTGGCGACATTCCCGACACCCCGGCTTCGATTGTCGAGGACGGCGAGGTCCGCCGTCTGGTGCGTGGCGAGGTCAAGCGACTTCCCGACCGCGAGAAGCTGGTGCTGTCGCTGTATTACGACGAAGGGCTCACCCTGGCCGAGATCGGGGGAGTGCTCGGCGTCACCGAGAGTCGCGTCTCCCAGATTCACACCAAGGCCGTACTGCACCTGCGCGCCAGGCTGTCCGCGTCGGGGGTCACCTAGCCGCACGGTTCGTCCCGTGATCGGCGCGGCCGCAGCGCTGGCCCTGCTGGCGTCGACCTGCTACCTGGCCCCTGTCGCGTCCCCGGTCGTCGACCCTTTTCGCGTGCCGTCGTGCCTGTTCTGTGCCGGTAATCGAGGCTTGGAGTACGCGCCACCTGTCGGGTCGATTGTGCGGGCTGCTGCAGGCGGGGTCGTCACGTTCAGCGGGGTCGTCGCCGGTGTTCGCTACCTGGTCGTCGAGCAAACCGATGGACGATCGGCCACCTACGGCCGTCTGGCGAGCGCTCGAGTTGTGATCGGCGCGTCGGTGGGGCCGGGCGACATCGTCGGCCAGACGACCGATCGGTTCTACTTCGGCCTGCGGCAAGACACTCGATACATCGATCCGGCACCCTTCCTCGGCACTCCTCGATACCGGCCGAGGCTCGTTCCTGTCGACGGATCCGCGCCCCGACGGGCACCGCCGCCGACGATGAGATGTGCGGCATCCCCGTGATGTGGGTGAGCGATGGCACGCGCCGATAGCATGTCCAACCGGCCGTCAACCCCGATTGCCACGACATATCGTCTTGCTCCGCCTGCGGTCGCCTCGGCGCCAGGAGCCCGGCGTCGCAAACCGCAGAGAAGGAGTACCCATCATGGCCGTCGTCACCATGCGACAGATGCTCGAAGCGGGTGTGCACTTCGGGCACCAGACCCGCCGTTGGAATCCGAAGATGAAGCGTTTCATCTTCGGTGAACGCAATGGCATCTACATCATCGATCTCGAACAGACGCTGACCCGCGTCGAAACCGCGTACAACTTCGTGCGCGACCTGGCCGCTGGCGGCGGAACCGTGCTGTTCATCGGGACGAAGAAGCAAGCACAGGATCCCGTGCGCAGCTACGCCGAGAAGTGCGGCATGTCGTACGTCAACGAGCGCTGGCTCGGTGGCATGCTGACCAATTTCGAGACCATCGCCAAGCGCGTCTCGAAGATGCAGGAGTACGAGCGCATGCGCGTCTCCGGCGAGTTCGACTCGATGCCGAAGAAGGAAGCGCTGCTGCTGGGCCGCGAGCTCGAGAAGCTGCAGAAGAACCTCGGAGGCATCCGCAACATGAGCAGACGCCCCGACGCGGTGTTCATCCTCGACACCAAGAAAGAGCACATTGCCGTCACCGAGGCGAACAAGCTGAAGATCCCGGTGATCGCCGTCGTCGACACCAATGTCGATCCTGATGTCGTCCAGTTCCCGATCCCCGGCAACGACGATGCCATCCGGGCCAACGCCCTGATGAGCCGAGTGATTGCCGAGGCCATCGAAGAGGGCAGGTTCATCGCCAGCAAGCGCAACCCGCAGGTCACAGCCCCGAAGCGCACTGCCGAAGACGAAGCCGTGTTCGCTGCGTCGCAGGCCGACGCGCGACGCCAGGCCGCCGCCGCTCAAGCCGAGCGTGATGCCAGGGTGTCGTCGTCGCCTTCCGCCGTTGCGGTCGCCGACGAGGTACCGATCGACGAGCCGACCGATGAACCGACCGATGAGCCGACGATCGTGGAGGCAGCCGTCGAAGCTGCTGAAGTCGTTGCGATCCTCGAAGTCGCGGCGACCCCCGACGTGCCCGACACCACTGAAGTCTCTGGCACCACTGAAGTTTCTGACACCACTGACACCTCCGAGCCCGCTGCGGGCGAAACCGAAGGCTGATACTCGATGGCATTCACAGCAAAAGACGTACAAGCGCTGCGCCAGAGCACGGGCGCGGGCATGATGGACGCCAAGCGGGCCCTCGAGGCCAACGACGGCGACATGGAGGCGGCCAAGCAGTGGCTGCGCGAGAAGGGGCTAGCCGCCAGTGCCAAGCGAGATGATCGTCAGAACACCCAAGGGCTGGTGTCACTGGTCGTCGTTGGCAACGTCGGGGCCATCGTCAAGCTCAAATGCGAGACCGACTTCGTTGCCGGCAGCGACCTGTTCAAGGCTGAGGCCGAGACCCTGGCCAAGCTGGTGGTGGCCGGTGACGAGTCCGCCGTCGAGACACGCTCGACACAGCTCGACGACCTCAAGATCACACTGAAGGAGAAGATCGAGCTCGGCGACGTCGTGCGCTTCGAGGCCGCCGACGGAAACATCCTCGACACCTACGTGCACTTGCAGGGCGGGCGCGGCGTCAACGCGGTGCTCGTCGAGATGTCCGGTGCGTCGCAGTCGCTCGTCCACGACATCGCGGTTCACGTCGCCTTTGCCCGGCCGAAGTACTTGAGCCGCAACGATGTGCCGGCCGATGTAGTCGATCACGAGCGCCGCACGCTGGAGACGATCAGTCGTAACGAGGGCAAACCCGAGGCGGCACTGCCGAAGATCATCGAGGGTCGTCTGAACGGTTTCTTCAAGGATGTCGCCCTGCTCGATCAGCCGTACGCAAAGGACGACAAGCAATCGGTCTCCCAGGTGATCGGCTCGGCCACCATCGTCCGCTTCGCTCAGGTCGAGATCGGCTGATCGGCGCATGACCTCGGCGCCCCGGTGGAAGCGAATCGTCTTCAAACCATCGGGCGAGGCTCTCGCCGGTGATTCCGGCCAAGGGCTCGACGCAGCGACCCTCGACTCCACCGCCCGAGAAATCATCGCCGTCCACGACATGGGCGTCGATGTCTGCGTCGTGGTCGGCGGTGGCAACTTCTGGCGTGGCCGTACCGGGGCCATGTCAGGGATGGACGCCACCCAATCGGACCACATCGGCATGCTCGGCACGGTGATGAACGCCCTCGCGCTACAAGACGCGCTGGAACGAGCGGGGCAGGACACCAGGGTGCAGAGTGCCATCGAGATGCCGCGACTGTGCGAGCCGTACATCCGCCGCAAGGCGATGCGCCACCTGGAGCAGGGTCGAGTCGTGATCTTCGCCGCCGGTACGGGCAACCCGTTCTTCACCACCGATACGGCAGCCGCGCTGCGTGCCGCCGAGATCGACGCCGACGCCTTGCTGAAGGGCACGCACTCTGGCGTCGATGGCGTTTACAGCGCCGACCCTCGTACCGAGCCGACTGCGACAAAGTACGACGCGATCACGTACATCGAGGTCATGACCAAGGATCTCAAGGTTATGGATGCCACGGCGATCGCCTTCTGCCGCGACAACACCATCCCGATCGTGGTCTTCGACATGTCGTCGCCCGGCCGGTTGCAGGCGATTCTGCGCGGCGAGCGCGTCGGCACGACGATCCAAGGCTGACGGGATGCGCGTGACCCCTGCTCGCAGGTCGATACGCTGGATGACGTGACCGAAGAGACCCTGCTCGACGCCATCGACAAAATGGAGAAGGCGGTCGAGCACGTGCAGAGCCAGTTCACCACAGTGCGCACCGGTCGGGCGACGCCCGCACTGGTCGAGAAGCTGATGGTCGAGTACTACGGATCCACGGTGCCCCTGCAACAGCTCGCCGGATTCCAGGTGCCCGAGGCTCGTCAACTGATCGTCAAACCGCACGATCGAGGTTCGCTGGCAGCAATCGAGAAGGCGATCCGTGACAGCGATCTGGGGGTCAGCCCGACGAACGACGGCGTGATCATCCGCCTCAACTTCCCGCCACTGACCGAGGAGCGCCGCAGGGAGTTCGTCAAGATCGTCAAGAACATGGCTGAGGACGGCCGCGTCGCAGTTCGGAACATCCGCCGTGACGCCCGTAAGCATCTGGAAGCCGGCGAGAAAGCAGGCGAGATGTCGGCCAACGAACTCGAGCGTGCCGAGAAGGAAATCGAGCGGATCACCCACGACCACGTGGAGATGATCGACAAGGCGTTCGGCCGCAAAGAGCAAGAACTCCTCGAGGTCTGAGCGAGCAAAGGGGGATTGCATGACTGACGACGCAAGGCGTCCCAGACACCAAGACGAAGGGGAAGCAGAGGACTTCGGTCCACCCTTGTTCGCGGACACCGAAGACGACGACGACACCGACGCGCGTCGTCGTTCGGTGCGTCCGACACCGGGCCGCTGCCGCATTGGACGGAACCGCCGACGGGAGAGATGCCACGCACGCTGATATCGACCTCGTCGTCCGACTCGACCGACGATCTCGATGTGTGGTCCTCGTTCGCCGGCAAGGCGCCGGTGTGGCGCGACGATCAGCCGGTCGACCCGCATGACGAGACCGGTGAGATGGAACGTGTCGTCCCCATCGATGCCGTCGTCGAGGACGTCGACGACATCACCAATCGCGACGATTCGATTCCGCTTCGGCGCGAGCCGGGTCGAATCACCATCGGCACTGATCCGACCGACGATCGATCCCGGCCCGTGGCGCGCAAGGGTCGACCGGGCGAGCCGCCCCGGGGTGGTCGCCCTGTTCGCTCCGGTTCGACCAGCCGCGCTCCCTCCCGGCCGGCGAAGTCGAGCGGTCGCGACATACCGACGGCGATCGGTGTCGGCCTGCTGATCGCGGCCGCATTCGTGGTGACCGTGGTGATCAGCCCCAAGCTGGTGCTGGCCATGGTGGTCGCCGTGATCGGTCTGGCGGCGATCGAGTACTTCGACAAGGTGTCGGAGAAGGGCTACCGGCCGGCCACGATCGCGGGGATCATCGCCTGCGTGACACTGCCGATCGCCGCCTACTGGGCCGGCGAACAGGCACTGCCGCTGATTCTCGTTCTCACGTTCCTGGCCGGCGCGATCACGTTCATCGGTGCGACGAGCCTCGAGGCCGCTCCGATGCCGAACATGGCCATCACCACACTTGGGGTGGTTTGGATCGGTGTCCTGGGCTCGTTTGCCGCGTTGATCCTGCGGTATTCCAAGGGCTTCGGATTCCCGGTTGCGGACGGCTTCGTCAGCACGAGCATCGGAACCGACACGCTGTGCCTTCTGGCGATCGGCGTCGTGGCCAACGACGTTGGCGCGCTCGTGCTCGGCAGCGCTGCCGGAAAGTCCCCGCTGCGAGCCTGGATCAGCCCGAACAAGAGTGTCGAGGGTTTGGTCGGTGGGACGGTGGCGACTGTCGCGGCGATGATCATCATCAGCCTCACCCATCGATCCACCACTTGGAACAGCGTCGGGGATCTGATCATTCTCGGCATCGTCATCTCGATCATGGCGCCAATCGGCGACCTGACCGAGAGCATGTTCAAGCGCAATCTCGACATCAAGGACTTCGGCACCATGATCAAGGGTCACGGCGGGATGCTCGATCGGTTCGACGGGTTCCTGTTCACGCTCCCAGCGGTGTACTACCTCCTCCAGGTGCTCGAGCCCTGGACCACGAAGTAACGGCCCGAACGTAGTTCGGGTCCGGTCAATGCGAGACTGAGCACATGTCTACGGTCCGCGTCGCCATCGCCGGCTCGTCAGGGTCGATCGGAGCGCAGACGCTCGAAGTCGTGCGTGCCGAGGCCGGTCGGTACGAGATCGTCGGTCTCGGAGTCGCATCGTCGATCGAAACGCTCATCGTCCAGGCCATGGAGTTCCGCCCGAAGATCGTCGCTGTGGCCGATCCTCGGCGACGAGCCGAGGTCGCCGCGGCGCTTCCGTTCGCCGACGTCGTTGCCGATCTCGCTGATCTGTGTGACGACGCGGATGTTGTCGTCAACGGCGTCGTCGGCTTTGCCGGGCTGTCGGTGACAGTCCGCACGCTGCAACTGGGTAAGCGGTTGGCCTTGGCCAACAAGGAGAGCCTCATCGCAGGCGCGCCTGTTGTCCAACCGCTACGCGCGACCGCAGGCGCAGAACTCGTGCCGGTCGACAGCGAGCACTGTGCGATTCATCAGTGTCTTCGATCCAGCGGCCAGCCCGATCGTGAAGTCGCTCGAATCGTGCTGACTGCGAGCGGCGGACCGTTCCGCGGCCGAACCGCCGCCGAACTCGCCGACGTCGGCATCGATCAGGCTCTGGCCCACCCGACGTGGAAGATGGGCCCGAAAATCACCATCGACTCGAGCACGCTCATGAACAAGGGTCTCGAGGTCATCGAGGCCCACGAGTTGTTCGGCACTGCGTTCGACCAGATCGATGTCGTGGTGCACCCGCAGTCCGTTGTTCACTCGATGGTCGAATTCACCGATGGTTCGACGATTGCCCAGCTGAGCATGCCCGACATGCGGCTGCCCATCGGTTACGCGCTCGCCTACCCGCACCGGATCGGTACACCATTCGGTCGAATCGACTGGTCGGAGTTGCGCCGGCTCGATTTCGAGCCGGCCGACACGGCGACTTTCCGATGCCTGCCGCTGGCCTACGAGGCCGGCAGGGTCGGCTCGACGGCGCCGGCCTGGTTGAGCGCTGCCAACGAGGTCGCCGTCGAGGCGTTCCTGGCCGGCAGGATCCGGTGGTCTCAGATCGCCGACGTATGTGACGCATCACTCCAGCGCTTCGAGCGATCTGCCGATAGAACGGTTGCCGACATCATTGCTGCCGACGCTCGCGCCCGTCAGGTGGCCACGGAGGTACTTGCAGCGTGAGTGATACCTACTCCAGGTTTCGTAACGAGATGATGGTCGGTGGCACCGACACCGACAGTCCCGAGGCCACCGCCGGTGGGTCCAGGGCCGTGGTCGGGTTGGCGGTCATCGTCGGCCTGCTCGTGGCGCTGCTCCTGTGGAGCACCTGGGCGTTCCTCTTCGTCGTCGGCCTGCTCGTGTCGATCTTCCTGCACGAGCTCGGTCACTTCGTCACTGCTCGCTGGACGGGCATGAAGGCCACCCAGTTCTTCTTGTTCATGGGTCCCAAGTTGTGGAGTTTCCGTCGGGGCGAGACCGAATACGGTCTTCGCGCCTATCCCGTTGGTGCCTTCGTGCGAATCATCGGGATGAACAACCTCGACGAGGTCGCACCCGAGGACGAACCCCGTGCCTATCGCAACAAGAGCTACCCGCGACGCATGCTGGTGATCACAGCAGGCTCGGTCATGCACATCCTCATCGCCATTTCCCTGATCTTTGCGGTGTACGCCGTCAACGGCAGGCGGGCGGAGACCGGCCGGGTAGGGATCGGCAGCGTCGAACCCAGCTACCCAGCCGCCTTGGCGGGTGTGCAGGCGGGCGACATCGTCATGTCCATCGACGGGGTTCAGCCGAAGACCCCCGACGGGTTCGTCGCCCAGATCCGCAGCCATGAGCCTGGCGATTCGGTCACGCTGGTCTTGGATCGCGACGGGGAGATGGTGACCACGGTGGTCGTGCTCGGGTCCAACCCAACGCCCGAAGCGCTGGGGAAGGCGTTCCTGGGTGTGGCCTCCGGCAGCGAAGTCAAGTGGAACAACGAGTCGGTGGCGCGGGCCGCATCGGACAGCATCTTCGATCTCGGCCCAACGGTGTGGCAGAGCATCGGCGGTGTCGTCAAGGTCCTCAATCCCGTCAACATCGTCGGCCATCTGACCGGTTCCAACGAGGATCTCAACACCAGGCCGACCACCGTCGTGGGCATCAGCAAGTTGAGTGCGTCGATCGGTGACGAGTCCGGATTCGGAGGGCTGTTGCTGACGCTGGCCGCGGTCAACGTCTTCGTCGGCCTGCTCAACATGTTCCCGGTGCTGCCCTTCGACGGTGGTCACGCGGCAATCGCCACGTATGAACGACTTCGTTCACGCCGCGGCAGGGCGCCATATCGCGCCGACATCACCAAGATGATTCCGGTGGCGATGACGATGATCGCGGTGTTGGCCATGTTGTTCCTCACGGGTCTGTACCTCGACATCGCCAAGCCCCTGCGCTGACCTGGCACACTGCTGGCATGCCTTTCGAACGCAGGGCCACTCGACAGATCCATGTCGGCAAGGTGCCCGTCGGCGGAGGAGCGCCGGTCTCCGTGCAGTCGATGACGATCACCAAGACGGCCGATGTCGAGGGCACGCTGCAACAGATCTACGCGCTGGCCGCCGCCGGGTGCGACATCGTGCGCTGCACCTGCAATGAGCAGGAGGCCGCCGAGGGTTTGGCCCAGATCGTGCCTCGTTCACCACTTCCGATCATCGCCGACATCCATCATCAGTACCGCATGGCGCTGGCGGCGATGGAGGCCGGCGTGCACGGGCTGCGGCTGAACCCCGGCAACATCCGCAAGCCAGAGCACATCAAAGCCGTCGCCACAGAAGCCCGCGATCGGCAGATCTCGATCCGGATCGGAGTCAATGGCGGCTCACTCGACCCGTCGCTCTACGAGAAGCACGGCGGCATCAAACCCGAGGCCATGGTCGAGAGCGCGCAACGGGAGATGGCGTACTTCCACGAGGTCGACTTCGATCTGATCAAGATCAGCGTCAAGGCGTCCAGCGTTCCCCTGATGGTCGAGGCATACCGGCAGCTCAGCGAGGTCACCGACGTGCCGCTGCATCTCGGGGTCACCGAGGCCGGCCCGCCGCCCGCCGGCTTGGTGAAGGCCACGGCCGGCATCGCCACGCTGCTGTTGGAGGGCATCGGCGACACCATTCGCTACTCGCTCACCGCCGATCCCGTCGAAGAGGCACGAGCCGGACGACAGTTGCTCGAGGCGCTCGGACTTCGCGAACGCAAGAACATCGATCTCATCGCCTGCCCGAGCTGCGGCCGGGCCGAGATCGACGTGATCGACGTCGCCAACAGGGCTATGCAGGCGTTCGGTGATCGCAAGATCCCGCTCCAGGTGGCCGTCATGGGTTGCGTCGTCAACGGCCCCGGCGAAGCGCGCGAGGCCGACCTCGGCATCGCTGCCGGCAACAAGCGCGGCCACCTGTTCGTCAAGGGTCGCAACGTTGCTGTGGTGCCCGAATCCGAGATGGTCGAAGCGCTCGTCGAATGGGCCGAGTTCATCCACGAGCACGGGACCGACGCAGCGATCGCCCGCGTCGACACCGCGCTGGCCGAGCGCGAGGCTGCCAAGGACCGGGCCAAGCTGCTCGACGACCAGGGTGCCGACGTCAATCATGCTGCCGAGCGAATCGTCGAAATCCGCCGCGCCACGGCCGACGACTCCCCGCCGGTCTCATGACGCCACACGATCATCCGCTGTTCGAGTTCGATCCATCGCTCGAGGCGGTGATCAACCCATCGATCCACCGGCCGATGCTGGGGTTTCCGCAACGTGCCGTGATGTGCTGGTTCGGCAACGTGGTGCGCGATCGCACCGTTGGGCTGGAGCCACTTCACCACGTCCCGTTCGAACACGGCGACCACCCGATTTGCGTCATTCGGCACCACGGTCACGATGTCGCCCTGGTCAGTCCGGGTGTCGGCGCACCGGCTGCCGTCACGTCGTTGGAAGTGGTCATCTCTCTTGGTGCGACCCAGATCATCGGCTGCGGGGGTGCGGGAATCGTTCGCCCGGGATTCGACGTCGGCCACGTGATCGTCCCGATCGGTGCCGTGCGCGACGAGGGCACCAGCTATCACTACGCGCCGGCGGACACCGACGTGCAGCCCCACCCTCGCGCCCTGACCGCAATCGACGATGTGCTCACCGAGGCCGGTGTCCCGCACGATCGCGGCCTGACCTGGACGACGGACGCCTTCTTCCGCGAGACGCCCAGCAAGGTCGCTCGCCGGCGCGACCAGGGCTGTATCACCGTCGAGATGGAGGCGGCGGCGATGTTTGCTGCGGCAGCGTTCCGGGGCGCCGTGTACGGCCAGTTGCTGTATGCCGGCGACGACGTCAGCGCCGAGGAGTGGGACCATCGCCATTGGGAGCAACAGTCCTCCGCACGCGAGCGGCTGCTTGATCTGGCGCTCGACGCGGTCATTCGGCTGTAGTCGGCTTCATCTCTCCTCGACTGCGAACACGGTGCAGGGGCCGCGCAACTCGGTGGTCTCACCCGGCGCCATGAAGGCGCACTCGCCGCGGTCAAGACCCCGAACCCACAGCAGCAGTTCCCGTCCGGTGGTGTGATGTCGATGGACCTCACCGTCGTCGAGTTCGTGGCGCCACATCACGAACGGCGTCTGCGGCGTGTCGTACCGCCATCGGCCCGGCTCGACCTCGGTCGGGCGCACGACAGGGTCGGCGAGCGGTTCGAAATCGAGCACGTCGAGCAGTTCTTCGACGTCGACGTGCTTCACGGTCAGGCCGCCACGCACCACGTTGTCGCTGTTTCCCATGACCTCGACACCGAACCCACGGAGGTAGGCGTGCAGGTTGCCGGGCCCCAGGAAGACCGCTTCCCCCGCGGTCAACGTCACCCGATTGAGCATCAAGGTGACGACGACCGACGGATCACTCGGGTACGTCATCTCGAGCTCGGACACCAGTTGTGCTTCGACGCGATCGTGACGTCGGCAGGCAGCGATCGTCGACGTGGTGTCGAAGGTCCGGTGATACAGCGCCGCGACGGTGGTCGCCAGCTTCTCGTGCTGCAAGAACACCGCCAGGTCGTGGGCGTCGATCTCGTGCAACAGCGACACCGTGTCGTCGACCGGGCGAAAGCCGCACAGTGTGTCGAACGAGGTCAGTGCGCACAGCATCTCTGGCTTGGCGAACGGATCGCGGTAGATACGCTCGGGCGAGTCGCGGGCGACGCCCTGCTGCTCTTCGCGTTCAAACCCTGTCTCGGCATGACGCAGGTCTGGGTGAGTCTGTAGCGACAAGGGCTGCGCCGCGGCCATCAGCTTCAGCAGGTACGGCAAGTCGCCGGCCACCGTTCGCAGCGGCGTGCCGTCGTCGATCGTCGAGGGCGCCAACGGGTGCGTGCCCATCCACCACTCGGCCCATGGTTGACCGTCGGGCACTCGACCGAGAATCTCGGGAATCGCCGAGAGGTCACCCCACGCGTAGTGCTGTGGCCGCCCGTGGACCGTGTGCATGCCTCGACACGCTACCGGCGCGACGGGCTACCGTTCTGCCGTCCAACTGCTCCGTTCCATTTCAACCCGAACCCATTTCAACCCGAACCCATTTCAACCCGAACCATTTCAACCGAACCCATTCAGCCCAAACCCATTTCAACGAGGTGTGCCGTGCAGAACAAGATCCTGTTGACCGAAGACCAGATCCCGACGCAGTGGTACAACGTCATTCCCGACCTGCCGTCGCCGCCGCCGCCGCCGCTGCACCCGGGCACGATGCAACCGGTCGGCCCCGACGATCTCGCGCCGCTGTTCCCGATGGCGTTGATCATGCAGGAGGTCACCCAGGACAGTTACGTCGACATCCCCGGCGGCGTGCTCGACGTCTACCGACTGTGGAGGCCGTCGCCGCTGTTCCGCGCCCATCGGTTGGAGAAGGTGCTCGACACCCCGGCGCGGATCTACTACAAGTACGAAGGGGTCAGCCCGGCCGGTTCGCACAAGCCCAACACGGCAGTGCCGCAGGCGTACTACAACCATCAGGAGGGCATCACCAAGCTGACCACCGAGACCGGTGCCGGCCAGTGGGGTACGGCGCTGGCCTTCGCGACCGCCCAGTACGGGATCGAGTGCGAGATCTGGCAGGTCGCCGCGTCGTACGTGTCGAAGCCGTATCGCAGGGTGATGATGGAGGTCTACGGCGCGACGGTGCACTCCAGCCCGTCCGACGTCACCGAGTACGGTCGCTCGCTGCTCGCCCAGGACCCCGATCACCCCGGCAGCCTCGGCATCGCCATCTCCGAGGCCGTCGGCGCGGCTGTCGCCGACCCGAAGACCCGCTACGCGCTCGGCAGCGTGCTGAACCACGTGCTGCTGCACCAGACGGTGATCGGCGAGGAGGCGTTGCTGCAGTTGGCGATGGTCGGCGAGACGCCCGATCTGCTGGTCGGCTGCACCGGTGGCGGCTCCAACTTCGGCGGCCTGGCGTTCCCGTTCCTGCGCGAGAAGCTCGCCGGGCGGATGAATCCGACGATTCGCTGCGTCGAGCCGGCGGCCTGCCCGAGCCTGACCAAGGGCGAGTACCGCTACGACTTCGGCGACACGGCGGGGATGACCCCGCTGATGAAGATGCACACGCTCGGCCACGACTTCATCCCGCCGTCGATCCACGCCGGCGGACTGCGCTATCACGGCATGTCACCGCTGGTCTCGCACATCTACGAGCTCGGGCTTGTCGAGGCCGAGGCCATCCCGCAGACGGAGTGCTTCGCCGGAGCGCTTGACGTTCGCCCGCAACGAGGGGATCTTGCCGGCGCCCGAGCCCACGCACGCCATCGCCGCAGCGATTCGCGAGGCCAAGCGGTGCAAGGAGACCGGCGAGGAGAAGGTCATCCTCACCGCCCTGTGCGGGCACGGCCACCTCGACCTGGCCGCCTACGAGAACTACCTCGCCGGCAAGATGGTCGACTACGACCTCACCGACAAGGAGCTGGCCGACGCAATGTCGACGGTCCCCGTGATGGCCTAGGTTAGAAGAGGCGGAGGTCGGCGGGGCGCAGGCCGCGGAGCTCGTCGTAGTCGACCTCGACCACCCGAAACCCACGCGCTTCGGCCAGCACTCGTGCCTGCGGTTTGACGATCTGGGCGACGTAGACCCCGCGGACACTTCCGAGCGACGAGTCGAGGTGCAGCCGCTCGATGTAGCGGGCGAGCTGTTCGACGCCGTCGATCTCGCCTCGCCGCTTGACCTCGATGGCGACGACCTGTCCATCCCGATCGCGGCACAGCAGGTCGATCGGCCCGATCGCCGTCGGGTACTCCCGGCGGACGAGTGTCAGTCCCTCCTCGATGGCGTGCGGAGAGGCAGCCAGCAACTCCTGCAGGTGGGCTTCGACGCCGTCTTTCTGCAGACCCGGGTCGTCGCCGAACTCGGCCTCTGTGTCGGACAGCACCTCGTGCAAGGTGATGGTCAGCGACTCGCCCTTGGGATTCGTCACCGTCCATGCGTCGTCGCCGGTCACGAGCGAGTTGGGGGCGTTCATCCAGTTCAGGGGCTTGTACGCACCACCGTCGGCATGGATCGCTACGCACCCGTCAGCCTTGACCATGATCAAACGGACGGCTTCGGGAAGGTGTGCAGTGAGGCGGCCCGCGTAGTCGACCGAACAGCGAGCAATGACAAGACGCACGGCGTCGACGTTACCCAGCGGCAGGGCCGCGCACGCCGATGCGGGCCCGGTACGTGAACCAGAAGGGCCGCTCGGCGGTGCCGATGGCAGCGCCGACCTCGGCAGCCAATTGGTCGATGCCCAGCGTCAGGTCATCGATGCCGTGACGGCGCAGTGTTTGGTAGTCGCCCTGGCTGCGGAAAAGCTGCACGAGCCTGTCCGAGTCGCCGCGCTCCTCGCCGACCGCAGCGACTTCGACGCAGTGGACGAACTGTCGGCTGGCGACCATTCGTTCGAGATGCTCTCCTTTGTGCCAGTACTGCACACCGTCAGCGATCTCGACCGCCGATGCTGCGGTGGCGTCGACGGAGGCAGGACGCAGGTCATCGGACTGCGGCGACGACGACACGGCTCGCGGTGGTAGGGCATTGTCCGGCCGGCCGGCGAGTTTGCGCTCGTGAATCGCGACGTTGGCTCTCGCCGTGTGCCATGCCTGCTCGGCACGGGCAGCACCAACCGACGGTGGCCAGTCGCAGTCGATGGCGGCGAACACGCCTCCTGGCCGGAGTAGGCGGGCGACCTCGACGAACGTCGCCGTCGGATCCATCCAGTGCAATGCCTGAACGGCCAGCACAACGTCGGCGCACTGATCCGCAAGCCCGGTCGCATTGGACCATCCTGACTCGTAGCGAACGTTGTCGTTGCCGGGGACGGCCGCGGCCCGCGCCCGCATGTCGGAACTTGGTTCGATACCGATGACCTCGGCCGACCATCCGGCGGCCCACCGGGTCGACAAGCCGGTTCCGCTGCCGAGGTCGACGACGAGCGCCGGACGGCCGCCGGCGTATGTGGTGATCACGTCGGCGAGTGGCCGCGGGGGCACAGGGCGCACGGCATCGTACAGATCGGCGAAACCCGAGAATCGGCGGGCGTTGGCGTCGAGGCTCACGGGCGTGAAACTATCGAGCGACGTGGTCACGCATCCGCTTCTGGATGAGGGCTCGTCTCGACTGCAACTCGCGGTATGTCAACTGCTCGGTGGACGCGTCGACCCCGAAGCCGGCCTTCACGCCGTCCATGTTGATCTCCAACGTGTTCTGATCGAGCCCGAGCTCTCGCCCGAGTTGCTCACCGTGGCGCTGGGCGAAGAGCATCGAGATGTTGGCGATCTCGGCGAGCAGGTCGAGGTCGGGCGCCAGACGCGCCATAGCCCCGTCGAGGAAGACCATGTTCTTGACGTAGAGCATCAGCTCCTTGGGCATGCTCGCCCCATAGCCGAGCAACGCCTTGACCACCCGCTGCACCTCGGCAACAAGTTCCTCGCCCGTGAGTGTCACGGGATCGATCGGTGCCTGATCGAGCCGCAGATCGCGAATTACGGCATTGAGATCGGTATCGGCCGGCAAGGCGCCGAGATCGCGCATTGCCGCCAGTTGCCCTTTGACGTCGTTGGTGGTGGCGCAGACCATCATCCGCAGGAAGGCGAGCCGGCGATCTCCGGTCAAACGACCGACGATGCCGAAGTCGAGCAACGCGGTACGGCCATCGGGTAGGACGAACAGGTTGCCGCCATGCAGATCGCCGTGGAACACGCCGTAGATCATCGCCCCCTCGATGAGGGCGACCATCGCCGTGCGCACGACGGCCTCGGTGTCGACACCGGCGTTCTTCATGCCGACGACGTCATCGAAGTTGAACCCATCGACCCGTTCCATCACCAGGACTCGGCGAGTGATCAGCGACGTGTGTGGACGGGGCACGACATATCCGGTCTGCTTGAGTTCATGGAGCATGACGGCGATGTCGATCATGTTCGCCGCTTCCATCCGAAAGTCGAGCTCCTCGACGATCGTTTCGGCGAACAGCTCGACCAGTGCAGGTGGATTGGCGAGTGATGCGATCGGGATACGACCAACCAGGTGGGGGGCCAGCCAGGCCATCACCCGCAGGTCCTTGCGCACCAGTCGGGCAACGCTGGGCCGCTGGACCTTGACGACGACTCGCTCGCCGGTGCGCAAGGTCGCCGCGTGGACCTGGGCGATCGACGCTGCTGCGAGTGGAGTCCTGTCGAATGCCGCGAAGACGTACTCCAGCGGTACGCCGAGGTCTTCCTCGACCACCTTGCGGACCGATTCGAACGACTCGGCGGGCACTTGATCGCGGCACTGCTTGAACTCCTTCACCAACTCTGCTGGGAACAGCCCCTCGCCGCTGGAGATGATCTGGCCGAGCTTGATGTAGGTCGGCCCGAGGCGTTCTGCCGCTCGACGGAGGCGGCCGGAGATGTCGCTGCGACTCGCTTCCGGTGAGCCGTAACGTTGGCGCCTGCGACGTAGCCACCACGGTCCGATCGCCGCAATCAGACGAGCGGCGACGGTGACTACACGGCTGCCCGGCGGCAGGCGGCGTGGCCGCGTGAGTGCAGGCACGTCGGCCTGGGCCGCTTGGCGAAGCAGGCCGGCGATGGGGTACCAAAGCAGCGCGTCGCGGTCGAGCACCCACGGACCATCGTCGGTGAACGCGCCCCATTCGGTGTCGTCGGCCTTCGTCACCCCTGCATGATCGCAGCATCCGTCACCGTTGGTGTAAACGCCGACCGATACATCGGTCACAGGATGGACTGGCTACGATCCGGCACCACGGTCCGGAAGTACCGCCCGGCGCTACGGTCTGGCGGCACACGTCTGGGGGACGCATGAGCGATCGTTACTACGTCACGGATACTTCTCTGTCAGAGCGCTTTCCGATCTATACCCGGGCCAACGTCGGCGAGGTGTTTCCCGATCCGGTGACGCCGCTCACGAGCGACACAGCGCTCTTCCTGGCCGAGCTGGGATGGCGTGATGCGTGGGAGCGAATGGGCGCGTTCGATCTCGACGAGTTCCCGCCCGACGACTACTGCCAGCTCGGCGTCATGGGTGGTTACTGCTACCTCAATGCCTCACTGATCCGTCTGTTCGGCGAGCGCGCTCCGGGTCTGTCGTGGCAGATGATGGACGAGCAGTTCTTCGGGGCGCAACCGGGAATCCCTCCCTATGAGGAGATGCCCGGTGATGTCAGACCCGAGTTGACCGAGAAGATCGGCGCCACGTTTGCCTGGGTGTTCGCCCAGCAGTCCCTCGACGACCTCACCGAGCTCACCGACGATCGCGTAGAGACCAAGTCACTTCGCAGCAACCGTCCCGATCTGTCGGCACTCGACGATCAGCAACTCTGGGAGCGGTTCAGGGAGATGCTTCCGCTGCACCGCAAGATGTTCGCCCACCATCTGTTCACGACCTACATGGCGACGGTGCCGGTGGGGGTCATCAGTGGCGTCGCCGCGGCCGTCGGTCGGCCCGACCTGATCCTGCCGATCATCTCGGGCATCGGCGACGTCGATTCCGCGGCGCCAAGTCACGCGATGTGGGCGCTCTCCCGGCTCGAGCCGACATCGGCGGAGTTCGCCCAGGCATTCGACGAGTTCCTCCACGAATTCGGAAGTCGTGGCCCGAACGAGTGGGAGGCTCGATCGCCTTCGTGGGAGACGAAGCCGGCGTTGGCCCTCGTGGCGATCGACCGCATGCGTCAAGCCCCGAACTCCGCCGATCCAGCCCGACAGTTCGCGATCCGTGCCGAGCAGCGAGCCGCGGCGTCGGCAGAGCTGCTGGCGATGGTCGAGGGCGACCCTCCTACTCATGGTCAACTCGCCGCCGCTGTCGGCTGCTCGGCGGCATGGTTGCCGGGTCGCGAGCGGACAAAGACCAACAACATCAGAGTCGTCCACGAGATGCGAATGGCGATGCGCGAGCTCGGTCGACGAATGGTCGAGCGCGGTGCGTTCGACGAGGTCGAAGACTTCGGCTTCGTCCGCGAGGCGGAGATGCCCACGTTGCTCACCGCACCGCATTTGCTGACCGACGTGGTGCGCACGCGTCGGGCCGATTACCGCAAGCTTCAAGAACTCGAGCCACCGTTCGTCTTCGTCGGGAACGCCGACGGACCTGACCGATGGGCACGACGTGATTCTGCCAACGTCGAGCGGATGTCGATCGGTGACACGTTGACCGGCTTTCCCGGATGCCCTGGAGTGGCCGAAGGCACGGCACGGGTCATCCTCGACTCCAACGACCCGTCAGCGCTTCAACCCGGCGATGTGTTGATCGCCCCGATCACCGACCCGTCGTGGACGCCCCTGTTCGTGCCGGCGGCGGCCGTGGTCGTCGATGTCGGTGCCGCGCTCAGCCACGCGATCATCGTCAGTCGCGAACTCGGCATTCCCTGCGTGGTCTCGGCAACAGGAGCGACACGAAACATCCCTGATGGCGCGTTGGTGCGAGTCGACGGCAACACCGGGATCGTCACCGTTCTCTCCGGTCCTCTTTCTGGGCCCTGACGAGCGTCTAGAACCCGGAGCCGTGGGCGACGTCGCACAATCGCGTCTGGCCGTCGGCGATCTGCCCTGCTCCGATTCCTTCCAACGCGGCGAACGGTCCGCACTTGTTGGGGGTGATCCAGACGTGGATCATGGGCGCCGGAATCATTGTCTGGAGCGGCGCCGGGCAGTTGCCGTTCGAGTCCGTGACGCCGCGAACAAGTGGTGCGACGGGATCGTCGGTGAAGCACAGGTTGTCGTGGATGTGCCATTGCATGAGCGCACCGCCGATGTCGGGAACGTCATCCAGTGACACGGTTTCGGGAAGGAAGTACATCGCACTGACCAGCTTCTTCGAGCCGTCGGGTTGTCGTGAATAAACGAGGCTCTCGGGATGGTCGGGGTCGAGGGCGACGTCGTCGTTGATCCATTCCCACTTGATGTAGTGCTCGAACCCGGTCAGGCCGTCGCCGATACTGTAGAAGCCGGCTGCCTCGGCAACTTTGACATCGGACCACTGCGGCAGGCGGACGACGTTGAGAGCGACCAGGTTCTCGGCGGCGGCCTGCTGCTGGGGTGTCACGCCGGCGACGCCGCCCAGGTCGATCGGCTGCGTCGGGTCATAGGGCTTGGTCGCGACTGCGGCCGCCTCGTGTGTATGCGGTTGGTTGCAGACGTCGACTCGCTGCGCGTCGGGCACAGCGGCTTGCCCGGCACCGACACCCTCGAGTGCTGCGAACACTCCGCAGGGATGCGGCGTTATCCACACATGCACCATGGGGTTCTGGCCGCCGGTGTTGACACCGTTGGCGCAGTTGCCGTTGGCGTCGGTGATACCGACGACTCGCGGCGTGCCATCTGGGCCTATGGCCCAGCAGAGGTTGCCGTGGTTGTGCCATTGCATGAGCGGCCCGGCGAAGTCCAACAGGCTGGGGTCGTCGGTCGGTCTGGCGCTGGCGATGTACATCGCCCCGGCCAGCGTCCGGGAGGCGCCATCGACGTCGTAGACCAGTGATTCGGGCTGCGTGGGGTCGAGGAAGACAGTGTCTTCGATGAGTGACGGTTTGATGTAGTGCTCGCTGCCGGTACCGGCGTCACCGATCGACGTGTAGCCGTCGGCGATCGCTGCCGCAGTGTCGGCGTACCTCGGCAGATCCTGCAGCGACTCCTCGATCAACGTTGTTGCCCTGGCCTCCTGCTCGGGTGTCACGCCGGGCACCCCTGACACGTCGATCGGCTGGCTCGGATCCCATGGACGCGGCCACGAAGCGGTGGCGACGGCGCTCTCGCCGTTGTCGCCCGTGACGCTGGTGTCGACCGGGTGACTGTGCGGTTGCGACTCGTCGACCACGGCCGCTGGCGAGCCGTCGGCTGCGTGATCGTGCGGTTGTGACTCGTCGACGATGGCGCCGCCTGCCGCATCGGTGGTGTGACTGTGAACGTGGGTGCCACCGCTGAGCATGGCCGGAACCGTCAGCACGGCGATGGCGAGTGCGGGCAACAACAGGTGCGGGGTCGGGGCACGTCGCCGACCGATCATCGCCGCCGCCAGCGCGCACCCCACAGCGGTTGCGCCGAGGAGCGCGCACGCACTGTCGGCGAACTGCGCGGCCTCGCGCACTTCGAGCCCATCGACCCATGAGATACCGGTCATGCGCGTCGCCAGCCAAGCGCTGACCGCCACGGCGTTCACGGCGGCGACCACCACCGCTACCGGCCGGCCCGCACGTGCCAGGGCCAACAGCCCCGCACCGATCTGGGCAATCGCGCCGATGACGAACAGACGCGCCACCTGCGGGTGCTCCGCATGTACCCCGGCGGCCGCTGCGTGGATCACACCAGCGCCGATCGAGGTCATGGCCGCAATAGTCAGGCCGGGAACACGAGTTGTCGCCAAAGGTTCGACGACGGTCGGCTCCAGCAGACCACCGTCACCCGGCACGGCGAGAGTCATGTCAGGCATTCTACGAGTGGTGAGGTTCGTTGCGCCGTCGGCCGTCGCGCAACGCCTCGAGCACCGGCTCGGCGAACTCGGGCCTGCAGATGAGCAGGTCGGGAAGCCACGGGTCGGGATCGTTGAACACCATCGGTGCGCCATTGATGCGACTGACGTGCAGTCCTGCAGCCAGTGCGACTGCAGCGGGTGCCGCCGAGTCCCATTGGTACATCCCGCCGTCGTGCACGTAGATGTCGGCTTCGCCGGTGACGACCGCCATCGCCTTTGCGCCGGCGGAACCGAGTCGCACCGCGTCGGCGTCGAGGGCCCTCGCGACGATGACGGCGACATACGGGTTTCGGCTGCGAGACGTCACCAGCCGCGGCCTTGAACGGTTCGACACCGGGATGATCGGAGGGGGATTCGTGCAAAACGTGATGTCGAGTGCGGGGATGCTGACTGCGCCGGCAGCGAGGTGATCGGCGTCCCAGAGGGCGACGTGTACTGCCCAATCGGGCCGACCGTCCTCGCCGAACTCGCTCGTGCCGTCGAGCGGGTCGACGATCCAGACCCGGTCGGACTCGAAGCGACGCGGGTCCTCGAGGCCCTCCTCCGACAGTACGGCGTCGTCGGGTCGTGCCTGGGCGAGTTCGCGTGCGAGGAATCGATGGCTGACCAGGTCACCGGTGTCCATCACCTGCCACGGCGGTGCGCCGGCGCGAACCAGTTCGTCGCGGACCTCGACCAGCAGATGCCCGGCTTGTGTTGCCAACCTGGCGGCCAGGTCGGCGTCGCTGTCGCCCGTCATCGGCGCCCGCTGCGACGCGCCTCGCGCACCAGTGTGCGAACGTCGGTCTCGTCGGCACCCTGCTGCACCAATTGGGCGATGTGCGCTTCCAGCTGCTCGGCTGCAGCCTCGTCGAAGACGTCGATACGGTCGGTGACAGTCACGGTGTTCACCGTCATCAGGACGATTGCAGCGATCACGATGACGCCGCCGATCGTCAACACCAAACCGTTGTTGTTGCCGGCCACCGACGAGATGATCAGACCGGCGACCCCGCAGACGAAGACTGCGATACAAGCCCGGGTGATCAGTCGAGTGGCCACGACACAGTCTGGCCCGTCAGCGAGCGAGCGGCTTGTACTTGATGCGATGCGGCTGGTCGGCGCTGGACCCGAACTCCTTGTGCCGCCACGCCTCGTATTCGCTGAAGTTGCCCTCGAACCAGCGAACCTGACTGTCGCCTTCGAAGGCCAGCACGTGCGTGGCGATGCGATCGAGGAACCAACGATCGTGGCTGATCACGACGGCGCAACCGGGAAAGTTCTCGAGAGCTGACTCGAGTGCTCGGAGCGTGTCGACATCGAGGTCGTTGGTCGGTTCGTCGAGCAGCAACACATTGCCGCCGCTCTTCAGGATCTTGGCGAGGTGGACGCGGTTCGCTCGCCACCCGACAGATCACCGACGCGCTTCTGCTGGTCGCTGCCCTTGAAGTTGAAGCTGGCGCAATAGGCCCGGCCGTGGATCTCGCGATTGCCGACCTTCATGTGCTCGACGCCACCGGTGATCTCTTCATAGACGGTCGCGTCCGCGTCGAGCGTGTCGCGTGATTGGTCGACGTATGCAAGATCGACCGTGTCGCCGATGGTCACCGTACCCGCGTCGACAGGTTCCTGCCCCGTGAGCATCCTGAACAGCGTCGTCTTGCCCGCACCGTTCGGGCCGATGATGCCGACGATCCCAGCGCGGGGGAGCGTGAACGACAGTTCCTCGATCAACAGACGGTCGCCGAAGCCTTTGCTCAAGCCGTCGACCTCGATCACGGTGTCGCCGAGACGGCGACCGACCGGGATGGTGATCTCCAACCGATCCGGTCCACGCTCGGCAGCCTCGGCCTCTTGCTGCAGCTTGTCGTACGCGGCGAGGCGTGCCTTACCCTTTGCCTGGCGCGCCTTGGGTGCCATCCGCACCCAGTCGAGTTCGCGCTGCAGGGTGCGTTGGCGGGCCTCGTTGCCCTTCTCCTCGCGGGCGATGCGTTCCTGTTTCTGCTCGAGCCACGACGAGTAGTTCCCCTCGAACGGGATGCCACGTCCGCGGTCGAGTTCGAGGATCCACTTGGCGACATTGTCGAGGAAGTACCGGTCGTGAGTGATGGCGACAACGGTGCCGGCGTATTCCTGTAGGAACCGTTCGAGCCACTCGACACTCTCGGCATCGAGATGGTTGGTCGGTTCGTCGAGCAGCAGGAGATCGGGTCGGCTGAGCAGCAATCGGCACAGGGCGACCCGGCGGCGTTCACCACCTGACAACGTGTTGACGTCGGCATCGTCGGGTGGGCAGCGCAAGGCGTCCATGGCGATCTCGACGTTGCGATCGAGGCTCCAGGCGTCGGTCGCCGCGATCCGGTCTTCGAGTTCGGCCTGCAGTGCGCCGATCTTGTCGTAGTCGGCGTCGGGATCGCCCCACATCGTCATCACCTCGTTGTAACGGTCGATGATCGACTGCACCGCGGCTACGCCATCCATGACGTTGCCCTTCACATCTTTCGACGCGGTCGAGCTGCGGTTCCTGGGCGAGGAAGCCGACGGTGAACCCGGGAGTGAGGCGGGCCTCGCCGGAGTATCCGTCATCGAGGCCGGCCATGATCCTCAGCAGGCTGGACTTGCCGGCGCCGTTGGCGCCGAGCACACCGATCTTCGCGCCCGGGTAGAACGACAACGAGATGTTCTCGAGCACCGTCCGATCGGGTGGGTAGACGCGGGCGAGCTTGTAACAGGTGTAGATGAATTCGTGGGCCATGGCGTCGGACAATCTACGGCGCTGCATAGCTGTGCGCGACGCCATGGTGGTGCTACGTTCACGCGCATTGGTCTTCGTTACAACGAAAGAGGTGCCTCGGTGCTTGCAGATGGGTTCTTCACACGGTTCGGGTTGGAGCAGAGCTTCAGGTGGCTGCACATCCTCGCCGGCATCACCTGGATCGGGATGCTCTACTTCTTCAACCTCGTCCAGGTGCCCGGATACGCAGCGTTCGGTGACGAAGCCAAGGCGCGAAACATCGCCATCGACAAGGTCACCCGCCGCGCTTTGTGGTGGTTCCGATGGGGTTCCGTGGCCACAGTGGTCTTCGGCATCATGATCACCGGCGCCGCCAAGAACTACTTCAGCGAACCGTTCGCCAAGTCCGGCAAGGGGCTGACGATCTCGCTCGGCATGCTGATCGCGCTCGTCATGTTCCTCAACGTCTGGGGCGTCATCTGGCGGAACCAGAAGGTGGTGCTCGCCAACGCCGCCAACGTGTTGGCCGGCGGCGAAGCCAATCCCGACGCTCCGGCAGCCGGTCGCCGGGCGGTGATGGCCTCACGGCAGAACTTCATCTTCTCGATCGGCATGCTGTACCTGATGGTCTTCGCCGGCCACGGTGTGTACACGACCGTCGACCTGTCGGGCGGCAAGATCGCCGGGTTCTGGATCATCTCGCTGATCGTGATCGCCGTGCTCGAAGTGAACGCTCTGGGCATGATGCCGTGGAAGGCCAAGCCCAACGAAGGCCTCAACAAGATCTACGACGGCAAGGGCGTGCAGAACCCGCTGATCGCTGCCTTCGGGTTCTGGGTGATCGTGGTGATCCTCTGCGAGATCTTCCTGACCTCCTGAGGGTTCACATCACCGATCACATCAGCGATCAGGTCACCGTCATCGTCGCCTTCATGTTGCCGTGACCGGCGATCGTGCAGATCACCTGATAGGTGCCGGGAGCGAGGGTGTATTCGAGGCTGTGCACGGCGCCGCGGCTCTGCACGTCGAGCGCCACGCCGACGTCGACGTTCTCGGCGTCGAGCAGGTGCAGGTTGTGTGGGAGGCTGGAGTCGTTCTTCAACGCCAGCAGCACTTTTCCGTCGACCGACGTTGCATTGTACGTCGCGGCATCCCAGGCGATGCCCTCGATGGCTGTGACAACCGTCGCGTTGGCCGGGACCGTGTCGCCGCTCCCGCCGCCGTCGGAGCTGCAAGCCACCACAGTGAGGGCGACGAACGGGACGAGGAGCAGGGTCCGGAATTTCATGCGATGAATATATAAGTCGAGGCTTCGGAAAAGCAACCGGGCCACGCAGAAGCGAACCCTGAAAACTTGAAGTCGACAAGTACGCTCAACCGACAATGACAGCAACAGACTCTGCAGGGCCTGGATTCGGCGCGAACTCGTGGCTCGTCGAGGAGATGTACGAGCAGTTCATTTCCGATCCCGGTTCGGTCAGCGAGACCTGGCGGGAGTTCTTCTCCGACTACAAACCGGCCATCACGCCGATCGCGGCAACGCCGGCGACCGCAACACAAACCGCCGTCGCACCCGAGGCGCTACAGTCGAGTGGCGCCGAGTCCGGCGTCGTGCGCCCGGTCGATCCTCTGGCAGAGGACCCGGGTGAGCCGATCCGCGGCGCGGGAGCTGCCATCGCGGCCAACATGGAGCGCAGTCTGTCGGTACCGACGGCGACGAGTTTTCGTGACATCCCGGCCAAGCTGCTCGAGGTCAACCGCAAGGTGATCAACGGCTACCGCAGCCGAAGCGGACAGGGCAAGGTCAGCTTCACCCACTTGATCGGATACGCCGTCGTGCGCGCCATCTCCGATGCCGTGCCCAACATGAGCAATACCTTCATCGCCGGCTCCGACGGTAAGCCACGGATCATCCGCAACCCCAGCGTCAACATGGGCCTTGCCGTCGATGTCGACAAGGGCGACGGCATGCGCACGCTCGTCGTGCCGGTGTTGCGCAATGCCGACACGCTCGACTTCTCCGGCTTCCTTGCCGCGTACGAGGACCTGATCCGCAAGGTCAGGAGCAACAAGCTGGCGGTGAGTGACTTTCAAGGGGCCACCATCACACTCACCAACCCCGGCACGATCGGCACCGTGCAGAGCGTGCCGAGGTTGATGCCGGGTCAGGGAGTGATCGTCGGCGTCGGAACGATCGACTACCCGGCCGAGTTCCAGGGCGCCGACGAGCGTGCCCTCGGCTCGCTCGGTGTCAGCAAGATCGTCACCATCACCAGCACCTACGACCATCGCATCATCCAGGGCGCCGAGAGCGGCATGTTCCTGAAGCGGGTTCACGAGCTACTGCTCGGCGAACACGGCTTCTACGAAGACGTGTTCAAGAGTCTCGGCGTGCCGTACGAGGCGGTCAAATGGAGGGTCGATCTCAGCCCTATCGACAGCGAAGAGGCGATGCTGCACAAGCAGATGCAGATCGCCACGCTGATCCGCGTGCATCGCGTGCGTGGCCACTTGATCGCCGATCTCGATCCGTTGCGCTGGAAGGAGCCCGATCTGCCGGTCGAGCTCGATCCGGCGACGTATGGCTTGACGATCTGGGACCTCGACCGCGAGTTCCTCACCGGGGGCGTCGGCGGTTACGAGAAGATGAAGCTCGGCGATCTCCTCGGAGTGTTGCGAGACGCCTACTGCCGCACGATCGGTATCGAATACATGCACATCCAGGATTTCGCCGAGCAGCGCTGGATCCAATCCAAGGTCGAAGGTGTGCAACCTGTCGTGGCCAAGGAACGCAAGCAGCGCATCGTCGAGCGACTGAACGCCGCTGAGGCCTTCGAGAAGTTCTTGGCGACCAAATACGTCGGAACCAAACGCTTCGGTCTCGAGGGAGCCGAGTCGGCGATCCCGATCCTCGACCAAATCCTGTCGATGGCCGCCGATGCCGGGCTCGATTCAGCGGCCATCGGGATGGCTCATCGCGGTCGGCTCAGCGTGCTGGCCAACGTGATCGGCAAGAGCTACGACCAGATCTTCAAGGAGTTCGAAGGACACATCGATCCGACCTCGGTGCAAGGGTCAGGCGACGTCAAGTACCACCTCGGCGCCAACGGCAAGTACGAGAGCCCCAGCGGCGCCGACATTCGTGTCGAACTGGCAGCCAACCCCAGTCATCTCGAGACGGTCGATCCGATCGTCCTGGGCATGATGCGGGCGGCGCAGGATCGCATCGAGCCACCCGGCTCGTTCCCCACGCTGCCGATTCTGCTGCACGGCGATGCTGCGTTCGCCGGGCAGGGCGTGGTCGCCGAATGTCTGGCGATGAGCGACATCAAGGGCTATCGGGTCGGAGGCACCATCCACCTGATCATCAACAATCAGATCGGGTTCACTACGAGTCCGCAGTTCGCCCGCAGTTCCTTGTACTGCAGCGATGTCGCCAAGACGGTGCAGGCCCCGATCCTTCACGTCAATGGGGATGATCCCGAGGCATGTGTTCGTGTGGCACAACTCGCTTTCGAATACCGCGAGACCTTCCACAAGGACGTTGTCATCGACATGGTCTGCTACCGCCGGTTCGGTCACAACGAGGGCGACGACCCGAGCTACACGCAGCCGTTGATGTACAAGGCGATCGCCGAGCGCCGCAGCGTTCGCAAGCTCTACGTCGAGGCGTTGGTCAAACGTGGTGAGCTGACGGTCGAGGAGGCCGAAGGTGCGCTGGCCGACTTCCAGAGCAAGCTCCAGGTTGCCTTGGATCAGACGCGGGCCCATGCGCCCGAGGTCATCAAGGCCGGCAAGCGACCCAAGCCGATCGGTGTGCGACCCCACGTGCCCACAGGGGTCGATCGCGTTCAACTCGACACGATCTTCGACCACCTCACGGCGTACCCCGCCGACTTCACCCCGCATCCCAAGCTGATCCGGCAGTTCGAAGCGCGGTCGAAGACCTACCACGAACTCGGTGAAGTCGAATGGGCCACGGCCGAGGCCCTGGCTATCGGTTCGTTGGTGCTCGAGGGAACACCCGTCCGGCTGGCGGGCGAGGACAGCCGCCGCGGCACGTTCAGCCAGCGACACGCGGCGTTGATCGACTACGAGAATGAGAACGACTGGATTCCGCTCAACACCCTGCCAGGGTCTTCGGCACGATTCTGGGTGTACGACAGCCTGCTCAGTGAATACGCAGCCCTCGGATACGAGTACGGCTACGCCCACGCCAACCACGAGGCGCTGGTGATGTGGGAGGCCCAGTTCGGCGATTTCGTCAACGGCGCCCAGGTCATCATCGATCAGTACTTCGTCGCTGCGGAGGACAAATGGGGCCAGGCCAACGGTCTTGTGCTGCTGCTGCCGCACGGCTTCGAGGGTCAGGGTCCCGAGCACTCGTCGGCGCGCATCGAACGCTTCTTGCAGTTGTGTGCAGAAGACAACATCCAAGTGTGCAATGCGACCACGGCGGCGCAGTACTTCCACTTGCTACGTAGGCAGGTGCGCCGTGATGTTCGCAAGCCCCTCGTGCTGTTCACTCCTAAGGCGCCGCTGCGCATGAAGGAGAGCAGATCTCCCATCGACGATCTGACAACCGGTTCTTTCGAGGAGGTTCTCGACGATCGACGTGTCGTCGATGGCGACTCCGTTCGACGGGTGGTGTTCTGCAGTGGCAAGGTCGCCTGGGACGCGATCGCCGACCGGGATCGCCGTGAGGCCCCGGTAGCCATCGCACGCGTCGAGCAGCTCTATCCCTTCCCGAACGATCGGCTGCTCGAGGTGCTTCAGCGTTATCCGAACGCCCGCGAGGTCGTGTGGTTGCAGGAGGAGCCCGACAACATGGGCCCATGGCACTTCGTCGAGGCTCGTACCTGGCGATGGAAAGAGCGCGGCTACGACCTGCGGTGCGTGAGTCGTATCGGCAGCGGCAGCCCGGCGACGGGCACGAAGGCGATTCACGATCAAGAACTCGCCGATCTGATGGACGAGACCTTCGCCGGTCTCTAGGCGGCGTCTCGTTTGGGTGGGCCGGTGGTCATGATGGTTCCGTCGGGGAGTTGGATGGTCAGTTGTCGGTCGGGGGTGAGGGTCAGGTGCCAGTCGTCGTTGTGGATGTTGTGGTGGTGTTGTTCGCAGACCGGGAGGAAGTTGTCGAGATCTGATGGTCCGCCGTGGTGCCACCAGATGACGTGGTGCAGTTTGGTGCGGCTGTACCGCACCCGACATCCCGGGATCGCACAGGTCGTATAGACGGCGCCGAGAGCGCGTCGTTGGGCACGATTGGCAACTCGTGATGTGCGGCCGAGGTCGAGTTGGCCGGGGGCGTCGATGATCACCCCGTTGCGGACCACGACGGTGTGCACGGTGGCGGTCTGGTAGAGATCGGCGAGGACCTGTCGGGGGAGTTCGACGGGTAACCCCCAGTCGATGACCGGTTCCGCGCTGGCGGTGGTGTGATCGACGACAACGACGATCTCGGGTCGACCCAAGCGGACCCCGCCACCATCCAAGAGGGCGAGCAGGGCGTGGGCGCGTAGGTAGGACTGTTTCTCGAACAGGTCCGTGGGGCAGCCGTCGGGTTGTCGATCGTGGAACAGGGCTTGGACTTGGGCGTCGAGGCGGTTCTCCAACCTGAGCATCGTTTCCGGGTCCCAGATCGCCGACCAGCGCCCCAACCCGCTGTCGCGGTCGATCCAGGTGTTCAACCGCACCGCCCGCCGCTGCCGTTCGAGGCGATCGAGGCCGTCACCATCGGCCTCCAACCGTCGCGCTTGGCCACGCACGGTGCGAGCGAACTCCTCCGCTGTCGAGTTCTCGGCGATCAACACCAGCCGTTCAGCGTCGGCAGCCAGCCGGTCACGGACACCGGGCTCGACCTGGCGCAACATGCGGGCCAGGACATCGAGATGATCACCCGAGACTCGTCCGGCGTCGAGCGACGACCCCGAACTCGGGAAGCGTGTGCGACGGTTTCGGCGCGGCGCAGGACCTGTTCGGCGTGACGGACACTGCAGCGGGAGGCGTCGGCCAAGGATTTCTCGGGGAACGACGACACCGCCGCCAACCCTCGAGCGACGGCGACCTCGCGGCTTTCGACCCACGACTTCAACCGCCGCAACTCACCAACCGCAGCCTCCAACACGACCCGATCGGCACACCCGGCATCAACCACCGCCACCCGCCCAACCAGCTCGTGCACCTCAGCCAACTCCATCCACCCACTATGACAAAGGGGTGTTGCACGGTTCCGTCGGGCTCGGTGCTGGGCAGTACGGTCGCGAAGGTGAGCGATCGGATCGGCATCCGGCGTGTCGGGCCGGACGACGGGGTCGCTGCTGCACTCGCCGACGTGCTCGTCGACTGCGTCGAAGGCGGCGCATCGATCGGCTTCATGGTGCCGTTCGGGCATGCTCGGGCCGAGGAATTCTGGACGAGTGTGCTCGACGGTGTCTCTCGCGGCGAGCGGATCGTTCTGGTGGCCGACGATCGCGATACGGGTGCCTTGGTGGGAGTGGTGCAGGTGATCCTGACCGCTCCGGAGAATCAACCGCATCGGGGTGAGATCTCCAAGATGGTGGTTCACCGCAGTTCCCGGCGTCAGGGCATTGCAGAAGCGCTGATGCGCGCTGCTGAAGGAGCGGCGCGTGATGCCGGTAAGACCCTGTTGGTGCTCGACACGGCCAGCCCCGACGCCGAACGGCTCTACCACCGTCTCGGCTGGCATCGCGTCGGTGTGATCCCCGACTACGCCCATTGGCCGCGTGGTGGCTTGGTTGATACGACGATCTTCTACAAGGACCTGACGGACCGAGCCTGACGAGGTACGGCCCGGTTCCTCAGTCGTTGTCGAACTTGTCGAGCACCTTGTGGGCGGCCTTGGCGAGCGAACCCTTCAAGCCACCCTCTTCGGCGATCTCTTCCATTCGGGCGTCGAGCAATCCGAGTCGGGCTCGGTCGGCTTCGATGATCGAGACCTTGCCGTCGTCATCGAGGTCGAATGGCTCGATCTCGTCCTCGGGCGTCAGGTCGTCGTCGCTCGGGTCAGTCGAGATCTCGTTCTCATCGGTCATGACGTAAGTATGCCGCCGTTCGCGGTCACGGACAGCGTGCGGACGCGATCAGGCTGATCCCGGGAAACTCGAGCCCGGTCGGTGTCTCGTAGGAGCGTGTCGCCTCGATCAGCCGGGCCCGAAGCGCCTGTGTGACAGGTTGGGGCAGCGACGCCAGCATGTTGGCCAGCGGGCCGGCCAGCGCCGATGTCCTCGTCCACCATTGCTCGAACGAATCGGCGTGCATCGGCACCGCAAGTTCGCTGACGACAACGTCGGCCAGCCCGGCGCCGGAGAGAAGCCCGTGCAGTTTGTCGACGTCGTCGAGCGAGAACGGGCCCGGAACACCGGGGGGCGGAACCGGGCTGCCGAGCTGGGCGCTGACTGCATCGAGGACGATCGTCAGCCATGGGTTGTGCTGCCTCGGCCCCCACACCGCCAGCGCAGTTCTTCCACCGGAGCGCAGGATCCGGCGGATCTCCCGGGTGGCGAGTAACGGGTCGGGCGCGAACATCAGTCCCTCGCGGCAGACAACGACGTCGAAGGAATCGTCCGGTTGCTCGATCCGCTCGAGGTCTAGTCGACAGGTACTCACGTTCGTCAGCCCCATCGCCGCGGCCCGCGCCTCGGCGATCGATGTCATCTCGTCGACCACGTCGGACAGCACGACCGCGCCGGTGGGGCCCACCAGCGGGGAGGCTGCCAGTCCGACGCCTCCGGCACCGCACGCCAGTTCCAGAACGCGCTCACCCGGTGTCGGGTTGGTCAATGTGAGCAGCCTCGTCGTGACCGCTGCGGCTCGCGACTCGACGTAGTCCGCGTGCTCGCCCCAACTGTCCGCGACCGAGGCCCACATGTCGTGGACACGAGTCCGCACGTCGTCGGCGATCCCTGGTTGGCCATTCATTGCAGAAGTCGTTGCATACCTCGTCATCGAACATCTCCGATCAATTTAAATACTCATAACAGGTAATGAATTCTGTCCTACTATATTGGAATGGTCGAGCCTGTCAAGCCCAAGCGTCGGTACCACTCTCCGCGCCGACAGGAGCAGGCCGCGGCCACTCGCCGGTCGATCCTCGAGGCGGCGCAGCGCTTGTTCGAGCGGCACGGCTACGCGGCGACGACGATGGAGGCGATCGCCGACGAGGCCGGCGTCGCGCTCAAGACCGTGTACGTCGCGTTCGTGACGAAGAGCGGCGTGTTGCGTGGGTTGTGGGATCTCCTCCTGAAGGGAGATGAATCGGACGCTGCTGTGGCCGAGCGTCCCTGGTATCGGGAGGTCATCGAGGAACCCGACCCGGAGCGCCAGCTGCGACTGAACGCTCGCAATTCGCGCGTCGTCAAACAGCGCATCGCCGCTGTGTTGGAGGTGATCCGCAGCGCAGCGCCTGTCGACGTGGACTCCGACGCGCTGTGGAGCCTGATCCAGACCGACTTCTACGACAATCAGCGAACCGTCGTTGTTGCCCTGCACGCGAAGAAGGCGCTGCGGACCGACCTCGACGTGACGCGTGCTACCGACATCTTGTGGACACTGAATCACCCGGATGTGTGGCAGCTGCTGGTCGGCAGGCGTGGCTGGACGCCTGCTCAGTTCGAGAAGTGGCTGGGCGACTCGTCGTGTGCGCAGCTACTCAGGCCCGCCGGGCACGGTCAGGCAGCGGCGAGAATGCCGTCGATCTGACCCATGGCGGCGGCGAGGCCCTCTTCCATGCCCATCTCGATCATCTGGTCCATCGCCTGGAGCGACGGGAACCTCGTCTCGATGAGCATGCTCGTAGCGCCACCCGGCAGCTCGGCAAACGTGACCGTGGACTGAGTCGTCGGCATTGCCTCGTTGGGCTTGCCCTCGGTATCGGCGAAGCCGTCTTCGAAGTCGAGGCGATGTGGCTCGTCGACGGCGACGATCTTCCACCATCCGTGGTATTGCTCGCCATCGGGGCTGGTCATGAAGTAGCTGACCTTGCCGCCTGGGTTCAGGTCGTGTTCGACGACGGTCGCTGGGTAGGTGGGCGGCCCCCACCAGCGCTCGAGCTTGCGTGGGTCGGCCCAGAGCTGCCAGACGCGGGCGATCGGCGCTTGCCACTCGCTGGCGATGGTCATGGTGAGGGCGGTCGGGTCCTTGCGGACATCGGTGACGGTCATGGGTGCGCTCCTTCTTGGTCTGGTTCGGCGAGGACGTCGCCGAATCGCTGCATTCGGTCACGCCAACTTGCCTCGAGCTCGTCGAGCAGGCGGTTGACGCCGCGCACGGCGTCGATCCGCCCGCGTACGATCCGCTCGCGGCCTCGCTGGTGCTTGGTGATGAGATCGGCTCGCTCGAGAACGGCGACGTGCTTCTGCACGGCAGCAAAACTCATCGGGTAACGCCGAGCCAGGTCGGACACGGAATGCTCGCTGTGCAGCACCAGCCGAACGATGTCCCGGCGGGTCGCATCGGCGAGTGCATGGAACAGCCGATCTGTCTGCTGGTCCCTTCGCCCGCCTCAGTTGGTCGCCGCTCATCTACAACCATACGGTTGTACATTAGCGTATGCGCGTCGGGAAAATGCCAGGGGCAATCCGATGAGCAGCAAGCTGGCGAACTCAGGTCCAGCCGAGTGCGACAGTCAGATCGGCGATGGCCTGCTGCGCATTGGTCACCTTGATCGTGGTCATGCCCATCGCTGCGGCAGGCTTGAGGTTGATGCCGAGGTCGTCGAGGAACACGCATTCCTCGGCCTCCACGCCGAGCAGTTCGCAGGCGATCTCGTAGAAGCGCCGCTCCGGCTTGCGTACTCCGACCTTGCTGCTTTCGACGATGACGTCGAATCGATCCATGATCGCCCCGATCTGCCGGGCACGGTCATCGCTCCCCGCGTCCCGGCCATCGCCGCCGATCACGTTGTTGGTCAGGCAGGCCATCCGGTATCCGGCCGCCTTGACCCGATCGAGCATGGTGACCATCTCCGGCCGCACGTCGCCGGCGAGTAACGCCAGGACATCGGCGCCAGGGACCCGATTTCCGAGCGCCTCGGATTCGGAAGCGAACAGAGTGTCGAACCGGTCCGCCGAGATCTCGCTGCGCTCCAGGAGCGCCCACGCGTTGCCGTGCGGATTCGTCGTGTTGACCTTGCGGATGAAGTCGGGCGGCAGGTCGCGTTCGCTTTCGTAGCGCCGAAACGCCTCGAACGGACTCGTCAGGATCACCCCGCCAAAGTCCCACAACACCGCCTTCTTCATGGCGAGCATCGTAGGCACCCACCCGCCGGCGTGCTTGACTGGCATTCGTTATGCCACGCTACGTCGTCGTCGACGGCTCGAACCTCGCCACCGAGGGTCGGGCCATGCCCAGCCTGAAACAACTCAACGAGGCCGTGCTGGCCTACATGTCGGAGAATCCCGACGCGTTGATCACCGTCGTTGTTGATGCGACGTTCGGTCATCGCATCGATCCCAAAGAGGTCGCCGAATTCGACGCCGCCGTGAGCAACAACGAGATCGTCGCGCCACCTGCCGGCGCCATCGGGCGCGGCGATGCCTTCGTGCTCAGCATCGCCAACAAGGTGAATGCGACGATCCTGTCCAACGACAGCTACCAGGAGTTCCACGGCACGCACACGTGGTTGTTCGACGAAGGTCGTCTGGTCGGTGGCAAGCCGGTACCGCATATCGGGTGGGTGTTCGTGAACCGGCTGCCGGTGCGCGGACCCACCAGTCGGAAGTCCGTCAACGAGGCCAAGCGTGGTCGTGCTCCGAAGGCGAAAGCGGTCAGCCCGGAAGCCAGCCAGCCGATGCCGATCCCGGCCTCACCGCCGCCCGGCGCGACCCTGCAGAAGACCGGCCGTGGTCGTGAACCCAAGCACCCCGCAGCCGGCAAGCCGGTCGAGGCGACGAAGCCACCGGAACCCGCCAAGCAGGCCGGCGAGGCCAAGGCCGAGCCGACACCGAGGAGCACCGGCGCCAACGAACTGTTGGCCTTCCTCACATTCGTCGAGCACCACAAGCCTGGCAGCAGCGTCAACGCAATCGTCGAGAACTATTCGTCGCACGGTGCTTACGTCCGTATCGGTGAGGTCAAGGGATACGTGCCACTGAGCTTGATGGCCGATCCACCTCCGCGCAGCGCCCGCGAATTCATGAAGATCGGCGAATCGATCACCCTGGTGGTCGAGAGCTTCGCACCGGCTCGACGCAGCATCGATCTCGCCATACCGACCATGGCGACGATCAAGCTCCCACCAGTCGAGTCGATCGTGGAGCCCAAGCCGAAACGAGCCTCGAAGAAGACGGCCGCCAAGAAGGCGGACGTCGCAGCTCCGGCGGCGGTGGTCGAGCCCGAAACTCCGGCAGCCCCCAAGAAGCGGGCCGCCGAAGAAAGCGGTGGCAGCCCCGGCAGCGGAGAAGCAACCCAAGGTGCGGAGCAAGAAGGCGAAGGTCGCCGCGCCGTTGCCCATTGCCGAGCCAACAGCTCAACCGGTGAAGAAGCGGGCATCGAGGAAGGCTCCCGCAGCGACGGCGGCGCCGGTGATCGAACCGAAGGAACCCGCCAAGCCGACACGACAACGCGCCAAGTCGGCCTGATTCGCTACGGTCGCAGCTGTGCGGATCGCGACGTGGAACGTCAACTCGCTGAAGGCCCGCCTGCCGCGTGTGGAGGAATGGTTGGCCGATGTGCAACCCGACGTGCTGTGCATGCAGGAGACCAAGCTCTCCGACGACGCGTTCCCCGCCATGACGTTCATGTCGATGGGCTACGAGACCGCCCATCACGGCCAGGGACAGTGGAACGGTGTGGCGATCCTGTCGAAGGTCGGTCTCGAGCAGGTCGTGCAGAACTTCGCCGATGGTGAACCTGATCCCGACGCACGAATCGTGACGGCGTTGTGCGGTGGCGTGCAGGTCTCCAGCGTGTACGTTCCCAATGGTCGCTCACTTGACGACGATCACTACCAGTACAAGCTGCGGTGGCTTGCTCAGCTCAGGCGTCATGTCGCCTCGCTCACTTCGCCGGACCAAGCCGTCGTCGTCGCCGGAGATTTCAACATCGCCCCGCACGACATCGACGTCTACGACCCGGCCAAGTTCGTCGGCGCGACCCACACCAGCGAGCCCGAGCGTGCCTTGCTCACGGAGTTGTGCGAGTGGGGGATGATCGACCTGTTCCGGCTGCACCACAGCGACCCCAAGGTCTACAGCTGGTGGGACTACCGCGCCGGAGATTTTCATCAAGGACGTGGTTTGCGCATCGACCTGGTGTTGGGGACCAAGTCGGTAGCTGACCGCTGTACCTGGAGTGTGATCGACCGCAATGCGCGCAAGGGTCAGTCGCCCTCCGATCACGCACCGGTCATCGTCGAGCTCGACTGACGACCGCCGGCAGCGGGCGCAGGCGGGCGGCGGCGACGGGTGTGAGACCCAGGCGCTCGGCAAGTTCATCAGTCGAGGTCGGCGGCCGATCCAGCAGGCTGCGCAGCACGATGTCGCTGCAAATGGATCGCTCGGCGATGCCCGCGCCGCGTGCAACCTGGCTGCGCCAGGCCTTCAAGTCGGCCAGTGGATCCGTCGGGCGATCGCCGGCCGGTCGAAACGGTGGCGCTACAGGACTGTCGTCGGCAATGGTTGCCTCGACCGCCTGCAACCACGGGCTCGGGCGTGTCGGCGAACCGCGTCGTGACTCCGCACGGGTGATGGTCAGACGATCCACGGCTCGCGTGATCGCCACGTACAACAGGCGTGCTTCTTCAGCGCGTTGCGCCGCCGAGAGTGCCGAGCTGTGGGGGATCAGGCCGTCCTCAGCCCCGGCGACGATGACGAACGGCCATTCGCGACCCTTTGCACCGTGGAACGTGAGCAGTGACACCGCGCCGTCGACCGCCTCGTTGTCGAGATCGTCGAACGGGGCCCGCGACTCGACCCAGCTACGGAAGCCACCGGGTTCTTGCGACGTGAGGAAGCGATCGACCTCCTCGGCAACCCGCCGGCGAATCGGGTCGTGATGAGTGAACTGCTCGTCGGCCCACAAGGCGAGCGCTTCGCGACTCGTTGTGCGATAGGCATCGGCGAGAGTCACCTCCAGCGGGGATCTGCCTGTTGCCCGTTGCGTTGCGATACCGACGGAGCTCAACGCCTGCTCGATCGGTATCAGTTGGTCGTTCGTCCTCGCCAGGATGGCAATGCCGGTCGGGCTGTGCTGGTGCAACGCGGTGCGAACGAACGAGACGATCCCCAATGCCTCGGCGTCCGCCGTCGGATATCCCTCGATGCGCAGCGGCACGCCGTCGGGCCGGTTGCTGGTGGTGTCGTCGCGTTGACCGCTGGCGACCAGCGCGGCGGCGCCGGCATTGACCACCTGCGGTGAGCAGCGGTAGTTGGTCGCCAGCGACACGACCGTGACACCCGGGTAGATCCGCTCGACCTCGGTCATCGTCGTGTGATCCGCGCCGTTCCATCCGTAGATGGCTTGTCGCGGATCACCGACCAGGCAGATGTCGGGTCGTCCGCCGCGCCACGCCTCGAGCAGGGCGTGCTGAAGTGGATTGAGATCCTGCGCCTCGTCGACGAAGAAGTGACGGAAGCGCCAATGCACCAGCGAGCGAAACGCCGCATCGGACTCGACGGCGCGTAAGTTGAGATCGAGCAGGTCGTCGAAGTCGACAACACCCCGGCGTCGCTTGAGCCGTTCGTAAGCGGCAGCAAGATCCGAGAACCGCGCGTGCGGCACGGCGCCTCGACGGCGTGCGGCACGAGACTCGCGTTCGTAGTCCCCGGGCTCGATGCGCCGTGCCCTGGCCCAATCGATGTCGGCCATCGCCGGATAGGCATCGAGTTCAAGGCGGAGTTCCTTGAGGCATTCGCGGACCAACCTGAGCCTGTCGGGGGCGAGGGCCGGCATCGCCTCGTTGCGGGTGATCGCTCGATCACGCAACAATCGAAGGGCGATACTGTGGAACGTTCCGGCCTCGATCGACTCGTGGATGTCCAGGCGCCGCAGCCGTCGCCGCAGTTCGCCCGCAGCATCGCGTGTGAACGTGAGCGCCACGACGTGGCGCGGTTCTGCCTGACCACTCTCGATTCGGTAGGCGATCCGCCGCGTCAGGACCGTTGTCTTGCCCGACCCCGCAGCGGCCACGATCGCCAGTGGGGCCGCGTCGCTTGCGACCGCGCGGCGCTGCTCGGCATCCAGCCCTGCCAGCAGACGGTCCTCGCTCATGACGACACGATACGGCGGGCCGTCAGGGCCTTTCGGCTCCCACCTTGGTTGTCCGTGGAAGTCGAGTGGAAGCCGACTGCAATCAGTACAGTCGCGTCCATGACGTTCCCGAAGAAAAATCTGAACGCCAACGAGACCATCGCGCTCGACATGCGTCCTCATTGGTGGTTCTTCGCAGAGGCCGCCGTGTCGCTGCTCGGGAGCATTCTGCTCGGCATCATCGTGATGGCGAAGGCCGAGGACGGTAGCAACGTCAAGAAGGGGCTCACCTGGTTGACCATCATCTTGCTGGTCGTGACCGCTGTATGGCTGGTCTCTCGCTATCTGAAGTGGCTGACGACCGACTTCGTGATCACATCGAACCGGCTGATCTTCCGACAGGGCCTGATTGCCAAGCATGGGATCGAAATCCCTCTGGAGCGGGTCAACAACGTCAACTTCAGCCAGGGCATGTTCGAGCGCCTACTCGGTGCCGGCGACCTGCTGATCGAGTCAGGGGGAGAGGACGGCCAGCAACGGTTCACCGACATCCGTCGTCCGGCGCAGGTGCAGAACCTCATCCACGCCCAGATGGAAGGGCACTACCAACGTCGAGCTGGGTACTCTGCACCGGCGGCCACCGGCGACGTCACCGAGCAGCTCCAACGGCTGGAAGGCATGCTGCATCGCGGCACGTTGACCCAGGAGGAGTTCGACGCGCAGAAGGGCAAGTTGCTCGGCTGACCTACGGAAGCCCTGCTCCTGGGGCCTCGACAGCCGCGATCAGCACGTTGCCCGTTCGTCGTCAGAGATCGGCGTGCTGAACGAGATGGTGCCGTCCGACGCGGGCGAGCAAGATCTCCTTGTTCAGGGGTGCTCGACGCGGTGGGCGCCGTCGACGGCGCGCACGACCCAGCCATCCGTGAGGGCGCCAGGCTCTGTGAGGGCGACGACGCAGCCGCCGAAACCCCCACCGGTCATCCGTGCGCCGTAGACGCCGCGCTGATCGATGAGGTGCTCGACGGCCGCATCCATCACGGGCGTCGACGTGTGGTACAGATCGCGAAGACTGTCGTGACTGGCCACCATCAACGCTCCAGCGGAACGCAGATCGCCGTCACGCAGCACGGCCGCGAAGTCGCGAACCCGCTGGTTCTCGCAGATCACGTGCTGGGCGCGGGCACGGATGACCGGATCGGTGATCGATTCGGCGCGGTCGAAACTGGCGGTACGCAGAGGGCCGACGAACTCCTCCGCGGCGGTGCATTCGGCGACGCGATCGGCGTAGGCGCTGCCGGCCAGGGTGCGGTGGGCGACGAATTGCACGACCACCTCCACGTCGTCGGGGATCTTCACGGGCTCGACGGTCAGATCGCCGCAATCGATCAGCAGGGCGTGGCCGGCGATGCCGGCGGCGATCACAAGTTGGTCCATGATCCCGCACGGCACACCCGATGCCCTCATCTCGGCGCGACGGCACAGCTGCGCCAGTTTCAACGCGTCGCCCTCGAAGCCGAGCGCCAGGGCGGTGGCCAATTCCAGCGCTGCGCTACTGGACAGACCGGCTCCGATCGGGATGTCGGTGGTCACGGTGCCGGTGATACCGACGCGAGGCCGCATCTCGGCGACCACACCGGCGACGTACTTCGCCCATTGCGGCTGGACGACTCGGGGGTCGTCGATCTGCAGGTCGAGATCCGCAGGTTGCGGTTCGTCGGCTGAGTGGAGCGTGATCCTGTCGGCTGTGGTACCCCGGATCTCGGTCCAGCGATCGATCGTCATCGGCAACACCATGCCGCCGGTGTAGTCGGTGTGATCGCCGATCAGGTTGACCCGCCCAGGGGCGCGTGCGTGGATGCTCACGTCAGCTTCAGCGCCGCACTGAATCGTTCGAGGAGCTCCATGTCGAACGGGGCGCGCAGCGAGATGTTGAGTTGGTCGGCGCCGGCTTCGACGTACTGGTCGATGCGTTCGAGAATCTCGTCGTCGCTGCCCGTGAGCACTCCTGGACGGACGAGCTCGCTGATGGCGCCGAACTGATGACGGAGGTTGGCGTCATCGGACGCGATGCCGACGTTGATCGCGCAGCGGATCTGCGACGGATCGCGCCCGACGCTGTCGCAGTAGCCGTGCAGTACCGAGCGCTTGTGGGCGAAGGTGTCGGGGCCGATGAACGGCACGTTCCACCCGTCGGCGTACTTCGCGGCGATCTTCAGTGTGCGCTTCTCTCCGCCTCCGCCGATCCAGATCGGCAACTTGGTCTGCACAGGTCGCGGCTCATTGCGGGCATTCGTCAACGTGAAATGAGCACCTGCGAAATCGGTGACGTCGTCGTGCAGCAGCCCACGCAGGCACTGGATCCCTTCTTCGAGCTGATCGAGGCGCACCTTGGGCTCGGGGAACGCAATGCCGTAGGCGTCGTACTCGACCTTTGCCCAGCCGGCGCCGACGCCGATCTCGGCACGCCCACCCGACAGCAGATCGACCGCAGTGATTGCCTTGGCCAGCACCGCCGGGTGCCGGTAGCCGATCGAGTAGACCAGCGATCCGCAACGGACCCTGGAGGTCGAGCAGGCCAGGGCGGCGTGCATGGTGACCGACTCGAGGCAGGCGGCGTCGTCGGGTTTACCAGTTGCGCCGTAGAAGTGGTCCCACACGGAGATCCACCCGAACCCGAGGTCCTCGACCCGTTGCCAAACGGTGCGCAGCTCGTCGGGTGTGGTGTGCTGCAATCCGACGTGGACACCGAACAAAGTCATGGGCCCGAAAGTAGCCGAGAGCAGGAGCAGTGATCCCAGCCTGCACATCAATGTCCAGCCAGCGTGTGATCGGCGAGCCTGCGCACGACACGGAGGCACGTGCTAATGAAGGGTCATGGCAGGCCCCCTCTCCGGATACCGCATCATCGAACTGGCTGGTATCGGCCCCGGACCATTTGCGGCGATGATGCTCGCCGACATGGGCGCCGAAGTGATCCGTGTCGAACGTGCCCAGGCTGTCAGCGGCCGAGGCCACGAGGGGCCGCACTTCGATGTGCTGCTGCGGGGTCGCCGCAACATTGCCATGGATCTCAAGCATCCCGATGGGGTCACCGCGTTGCTCGATCTGGTCGCCTCGGCCGACGCCTTGATCGAAGGCTTCCGTCCCGGCGTCATGGAGCGTCTGGGCGTCGGGCCCGACATGTGCCTGGAGCGCAACCCTCGGTTGGTGTTCGGGCGGATGACGGGTTGGGGTCAGTCGGGCATGTATGCCAACGCCGCCGGGCACGACATCAACTACATCTCGTTGGCCGGCGCCCTCGCCCATTTCGGGCGGGACGGCCAAGCACCGGTACCACCGCTGAACATGGTCGGCGACTTCGGCGGGGGCGGAATGTTCCTGGCCTTCGGAGTGGTGTGCGCCGTCCTGGAAGCCCAACGCAGCGGTCGCGGGCAGGTCGTCGACGCGGCGATGGTCGACGGAACGGCGGTCCTGATGAGCATGTTCTGGGCATTCAAGGACATCGGCCTGTTCGACGAGAATCGAAGGGGTGCGAACCTGCTCGACACGGGGGCGCACTTCTACGACGTATACCGCTGCGCAGATGGGGAGTACATCTCCATCGGGTCGATCGAGCCGCAGTTCTACTCCGAACTCCTCCGGCTCACGGGTCTCGAAGGCGATCCCGAATTCGCAAGGCAGATGGACAAGACCACATGGCCACATCTCAAGCAGCGGCTCGCCGAACTGTTCGCATCGAGGACCCGTGATGAATGGTGCGCCGTGATGGAGACGACCGACGTCTGCTTCGCTCCGGTCCTCACCATGAGCGAAGCCGCACAGCATCCGCACAACATCGAACGTGGCACGTTCGTCGAGATCGCCGGAACACCCCAGCCGGCGCCGGCGCCGAGATACTCACGCACGCCCGCTGAGATCTCCAGGCCACCTGCACATCCTGGTCAGCACTCCGAAGAAATCCTGCGCGACTGGGGCTTCGACGCCGCCAGAATTGAGACATTGATCGCCAGCCGTGCCGTCATCGTGGGGTGATCCGGCACAGGCAACCGCTTCGAAGGGAATCTCAATGGGAACACTCGTCTGCTTTCACGCACACCCTGACGACGAATCGATCAGCACGGGGGGTTCGCTGGCCAGGGCGAGCGCTGAGGGACATCGCGTGGTCGTGGTGATCGCGACCAATGGCGAGTACGGCGAGGTTCCCGAGGATCTCGCCGACGGCGAGTCGCTGGTCGATCGGCGACGCGCCGAGACCAACCGATCCGTTGCCGCACTGGGCGTCCATCGGCTGGAGTGGCTCGGATACAAGGACAGCGGTATGACGGGTTGGGAGCAGAACAACGATCCCTTGTCGTTCCATCGGGCCGGTCTCGACGAAGCAGCCGAACGCCTGGCCACGATCCTGCGTGAGGAGGACGCCGATGTGCTGACGGTCTACGACTGGCACGGCAACTACGGGCACCCCGATCACATCAAAGTCCATACAGTGGGGCATCGTGCCGGCGAGTTGGCGGGAGTCGAACGAGTCTTCGAGGCAACGATGAACCGAGACCACATCGTGCGCATGATGGAGATGGCCCGTCAGGCTGGTGCTCCGATCAGCGAGGAGGACGACTTCGATCCGAACGACGGTGCCGACGACGGCAATCCGATGGGAATGCCAGAGACCGAGATCACCCACGCCGTCGACGTTTCGGCGCACCTTGCTGCAAAGCGTGAGTCGTTGCGGTGTCACCGCAGCCAGATCACGGACACGAGCTTCTTCCTGGAGATGCCTGACGAAGCGTTCGCCATCGCGTTCGGAACCGAGTGGTTCATCCAGAAGGGGGCAGAGCCGGGACTGCGTCCCGGATGGCTGTTCGAATGACTCGTCTGTACCTCGTCCGACATGGGCGGGCGGCAGCGGGTTGGGACACCGACGCGGACCCCGGTCTCGACGAAATCGGGCGGGGCCAAGCACAGGCAGTCGCCGCATGGCTTGCCCCGCTCGGCCCTTTGCCGGTCGTCACCAGCCCGTTGTTGCGCTGCCGGGAGACTGCGGCTCCGCTGGCGGACCTCTGGCGCGTCGAGGCGTGCATCGAATCTGGTGTTGCCGAGGTCCCCTCGCCGGAGGGCGTCGACATGGCGGATCGTGTCGAATGGCTGCGGGGAGCGATGCGTGGTGGGTGGAACGACCTCGGTGACCGCTACCTGGCCTACCGCGACCAGGTCGTGACGTCGCTTTCACGTATTGCCGCTGACTCGGTGGTGTTCAGCCACTTCATCGCCATCAACGTGGCCATCGGCGCATCGCTCGGTGATGATCGTCTGGTGCTTCGCAGCCTCGACAACTGCTCGGTGACGGTCATCGACCACGTCGCCGATGTATTACATCTTGTTGAAAGTGGCCACGAGGCAGACACCTTGATCAGGTAATCGTCACGAAGCGTGCCAGACTTCCCACTGTGAAGCCGTCCCGCCTTGTTCCCGTGATCCTCATCGCAGTATCGATTGCAGGTTGTAGCAGCGACGCTCCCGCGGCCACGGACTCCGGTTCGACGTCGTCATCGGTCGCGGCGGTCACCACGACGTCACAGCCGTCCGTCACGACCACGACCACGCCGGTCACGACCGCAGCCTCGACGACGACATCGTCGACCACATCGACCACATCGAGCACCACAACGTCGACGACGGTTGCTCCCGGGGCCGAACTGTTCCTGCGGGCCAACAGCCTCGGCGAGGCTGCCTTCGGTGCCGACCCCGAGGGAGTCATTGCCTACGTCTCGTCGATCATCGGCCCGTCGACCGTCGACACAGGTTGGGTCGACCCGTTGTCGGTGGGAGCCTGCCCCGGCACCGAGTTCCGCCAGGTCTTCTGGGGCGACCTGGTCCTGCAGTTCAGCGACGAGAGCGGCGTCACATCCGGTCGCCGACATTTCTTCTCCTACGTCTACGGCCCGAGCTTCGGGGCGGCGATCGCCCCGGCGGGCTTGAAGACCGACGCCGGCATCGGTATCGGTTCGACGGTGGCCGAGTTGATGGGCACCTATCCGACCGCTGTCGTCAACCCCGGCGACGACTTCGGTGGACCGAATTTCTTCATCAACGAGGGTCTCGTCGGATTCCTCTCCGGTGTCGAACCGACCGCTACGGTGACATCGGTGCTCGGTGGCCACGGTTGTGGCGAATAGCTGTGGCAAATAGCTGTGGCGACGAGTTGTGGTGACTGATCGAGGAGGCGAGTCGGGATGAAACGAATGTTGCCGGTGACCGAGTTGGCTCGCGATGACCGGTTCTCGCACATGGCCATCGAAGACGCCGTGTTCGACCCGCGCAACCTGGCGCCCAGCGCGCAGCGCAACACCCTCGCGCCCGCCTACGAGAACGCCACCGACAACGTTCGCGGCCTGATGCACGGAATCTTCGTCGGCGAGATCCAGGCGCTCGAGGGCGCCGGACGTACATGTTTCGATTTCGATCTCGGCGAGGCGCGCGACCAAGCACCGTTGGGGTTGAAGCTCGACATGGCCAGACAATGTTGGGACGAGGCCCGCCACGTCGAGATCAGTGTCAAACTCGGCGTGCACATGGGATCCGAGATCGGTGAGTTCGCCGAGCAGACGTTGCTGTACGAGGCGGCGTGCAACCCCGATCCTGTCCTGCGGCTCACGGGGGTCAACCGGGCGCTGGAAGGGCTGGCGATCGACGTGTTCAAGACGATGCGCGATTTCGGCAAGGCGATGGGCGACCCGGTGCTCGAGTTCGCCGAGGATTGGATGCTCGCCGACGAGGTGACCCACGTGAAGATGGGCAGCGACTGGCTGCGGCGCCTCACCGCCCAAGATCCGCAGCGCCAGAAAGAGGCGCTCGATTTCCAGAAGGCCGTCGACAAGCTGTTCAGCTTCGGTGGATTTCGAGGCGAGCGCGACGAAAACCCCGTGCACCTGGCGCGCAACTTCCGACAACTCGCCGGCTTCTCAGACGACGAGATCAGCGAACTCGTCGACATCGCCGCGTCCGCCTTCGAAGAAGCGCAGGCGCAACAAACGACACGCGCCGCCCTGGTCAATCAGGGCTGATCGATCTGAGCGCCGTAGCTGTTCGCGACTTCCACGAGAATTTTGCGTGGTTCGTCATCGTTGGCAATGGCATGGCCGGGGCGTGGGCGCTCGCCGCCAATTGGCTTCCGCAGATGCGCACCCGGGCCTTGTGGTGGTTTGTCGCGGTCGCTGAACTCACAGTGTTCGTCCAGGTCATCTTGGGTGTGATCCTGGTCAACAAGTACAAATTCGCCTTCCCGAAGTTCCACGCCTTCTACGGGTTCGTGGCAATCATCGCGATCGCCATCGTGTACTCGTACCGGGTGCAGATGAAGCATCGGCTGTACCTGCTCTACGGCTTGGGCAGCCTGTTCATCGCCGGTCTCGGGATTCGAGCGATGCTCGTCGGTCAGATTCGCTAACCGGTCGAGCGATCCGGTATCAGCCGAGGCGTTCTTCGAGGGCGTCGAGCGCCATCGACAGTTGGGCCGGCATCTTGCCGTCGAACTGCGCGTAATGGGCGCGGATCTGCGGGATGGCGTCGAGCCAACCCGCCGTGTCGACGGCGAGAAGTGTGCGAAGATCGTCGTCGCTGATCGACAAGCCGGTGGTATCGAGGCTGTCGGCCAGGGGCAACATACCGATCGCTGTCTCGACGGCATCGACGGTACCCGTGACTCGCTCGAACACCCACTTCAGGACTCGGCTGTTCTCGCCGTAACCAGGCCAGAGGAAGCGTCCGTTTTCGTCGCGCCGGAACCAGTTGACGAAGAAGATCTTCGGCAGGTGGGCGGCTGCGGTGTTCTTGCCCACGGCCAGCCAGTGGGCGAAGTAGTCGGCCATGTTGTAGCCACAGAACGGCAGCATGGCCATCGGATCGAAGCGCAGGTTTCCGACTGCACCTTGCTGGGCGGCCGTCGTCTCGCTGGCCATGATCGACCCCAGGAACACGCCGTGCTCCCAATCGAACGCCTGGGTGACGAGTGGCACGGTGGAGCGCCTGCGACCTCCGAACAAGATCGCGCTGATCGGCACGCCAGCGGGATCCTGCCATTCAGCGGCGATCGACGGGCATTGCGATGCCGGCGCGGTGAAGCGGGCGTTGGGGTGAGCAGCAGGAGTTCCCGTCTCCGGTGTCCACGGCTGACCGCGCCAATCGATGGCGCTGGCAGGCTTCTCGCTGCTCATGCCTTCCCACCACACGTCTCGGTCACTCGTGAGCGCCGTGTTGGTGAAGATGCAGTTACCCCACATCGTATCCATGGCGTTGGCGTTGGTGTCGTAACCGGTGCCGGGAGCCACGCCGAAGAACCCGGCTTCAGGGTTGATTGCGTACAGACGACCGTCGGCACCGAACTTCATCCAGCAGATGTCGTCTCCGATTGTCTCGGCCGACCAGCCGTCGATCGTGGGTTGGAGCATGGCCAGGTTGGTCTTGCCGCACGCCGACGGGAATGCCGCGGCGATGTACTTCGACTCGCCCGCAGGGTCGGTGAGCTTCAGGATCAACATGTGCTCGGCCAGCCAGCCGTCGTCGCGGGCCATCACGGAGGCGATGCGTAGGGCGAAGCACTTCTTGCCCAGAAGTGCGTTACCGCCGTAGCCCGAACCGAACGACCAGATCTCGCGTGTCTCGGGGAAGTGGACGATGTATTTGTTGTCGGGATTGCACGGCCACGCGCTGTCGGCCTGACCGGGTTCCAGTGGCGCGCCGACCGAGTGCAGGCACGGGACCCATTGATCGTCGCCGAGCACGTCGAGCGCCCCCTGGCCCATACGGGTCATGATCCGCATGCTGACGGCAACGTAGGCGCTGTCGGTGAGTTGCACGCCGATGTGGGCGATGGGCGACCCGAGAGGGCCCATGCTGAACGGCACGACGTACATCGTGCGGCCCTTCATCGCCCCGCGGTAGAGGTCGGTCATCTGCGCACGCATCAGCGATGGTTCGCGCCAGTTGTTGGTCGGACCGGCATCGGCTTCATCCGGGGAGCAGATGAACGTTCGATCCTCGACGCGGGCGACATCACCCGGATCGCTGTGCGCCCAATAGCTGTTCGGCCGCTTGGCCTCGTCGAGCTGCGTGAACGTTCCGGAGTCGACCAGGTCCTGGCAGAGCCGGTTGTACTCGGCGGCGGAGCCGTCGCACCAGTGGACGTCCTTGGCCTGGAAGACCGCGGTCCACTCGCTCACCCACGCTTTCAGGCGTTCGTTGGTCGTAGAGGCACTCATCGGAATTCGACTCCTTGGGCTCGTCGCGACGATGCGTCGGATCGCAGCTCCAAGGGTACCTTCAGGCCCCCGGGGTCTTCATATCCGCTTCGGAGCCGAGGCGCAGCTTCGTAGCCCGACCGGCATCGTCGACGTTGAAAATCACCCGCTGGCCTTGGCGGAGCATGCGAAAGATCGAGCCCTCGAGTGCATCGGTGGCCAGGTCGAACTCGGCGAGAGTGGTATCGCTGACGACGCTGCCGTCGCCGGTAGACGGGTCGTAGCTCTTGACGACGCCTTGCATGACGTCGTCGCCTCAGCCGGCCTTGACGATCTTGCCGCTCTTGATGCACCCGGTGCAGACATACATCCGCTTCGGGGTGCTGCCGACGAGGGCCTTCACACGCTGGATGTTCGGGTTCCAGCGACGCTTGGTGCGCCGGTGGGAGTGCGACACGTTCATGCCCCAGCTGGGGCCCTTGCCGCACACTTCACATACTGCTGCCATGATGGTTCTTCCTCGACGAGATCAAACGAGCCTGGAGATGCTACCAGGGGGTTGCCGCTACCAACACGTCTGCGGGCGAGGGGGTGCCCCTAGTCTGTCGGCGTGCCCACATTGGAACGGTTCGGCCCTGAAGCGTTGCGCAGCACGGTCATCGCCTTCCGCGACACACTGAAGATCCACGCCGACGGCATCAATCGGCTCAACGTCTACCCCGTTCCCGATGGAGACACCGGCACGAACATGGCTCGAACCCTCGATGCCGTGGTCGCCGAGCTCGATCTGGCCGACCTCGAGCTGGAACCGACCTGCAATGCGATCAGCCATGGGAGCCTGATGGGGGCACGCGGCAACAGCGGTGTGATCCTCAGCCAGATCTTGCGCGGGCTGGTCGGCACGTTGAAAGATGCCACCGATCTGACCGCTACGAAGGTCGCCGAGGCATTGAAGGCGGCATCCGCAGCTGCTTATCTGGCCGTGCTCAAGCCGATCGAGGGGACGATCCTCACCGTTGTACGCGAATCAGCCGACGCCGCCACGACCGCCGCTGCCGAGGGAGCCAGCCTGGTCGGAATGCTCCGTGCCGCTCGCGCCGCTGGCAAGACAGCACTCGACAACACTCCCGAGCAGCTGGCAGTGCTGAAGGACGCTGGCGTTGTCGATGCCGGCGGGGCCGGGTTCCTGCTGTTGTTGGACGCGGCGTTGTTCGTGGTTGACGGTCAACCGCTGCCCGAGCCCGACGAGGGCGAAGGGCCGACCCCGGAGCAGCTCGACCTGGTGGCTCGACGCCACGCACTCGACGGTGGAGTCGATGTCAGCGAGCTTCGCTACGAGGTGATGTACTTCGTCGACCTCGTCGATGACCGTATCCAGGAGTTCAAGGAATCCTGGGGTGAGATCGGCGATTCGATCGTGGTCGTCGGCGGCGATGGATTGTGGAACTGTCACGTGCACACCAACGACATCGGTGCGGCGATCGAAGCGGCGCTGCTGCTCGATGGACGCCCGAAGCAGATCCGGGTGACCGACCTGTTCGAGGAAGTGGCTGAAGAACATGCCGTGCGCGAGGCGGCGATCAGGGTTGCGCATGCGCATCACGGAGCCGGTTTCGGCCTACCCGCCGTGACCTGTGCCATCGTTGCCGTTGCCAGTGGCGACGGCCTTGCCGAACTCTTCGGGCAGCTCGGGGTCCAGGGGGTCGTCACCGGCGGACAGACGCTCAACCCGTCGACGGCGGAACTGCTCGCTGCTGTCGAAGCGGTGAATGCCGATCAGGTGGTCGTGCTGCCGAACAACAAGAACATCATCCCCGTCGCCGAACAACTCGACGCCCTGACGACAAAGGTGGTGAAGGTGGTACCGACCACGTCGATGCCTGCCGCGCTCGCCGCACTCGTCGTGTACGACCCCGAGGCCGAGGCCGAGGTCAATCTCGCCGAGATGACCGATGGGGCCCAGTCGGTTGCGACCGGCGAGATCACCCAGGCAATTCGAGACACCAACAGCGACGTCGGCGCCATCACCGCCGGCGACTGGATCGGGCTGGTACGCGGCGATGGCATCGTGTCTGTCAGCGGGTCGCTCGACGGCGCGGCGTGCGCACTGCTGGACCACCTCATCGATCCGGGCCGGGAGATTGTGACCGTGATCACCGGAAGTGATGCCGGGGCAGGACACACCGACGCACTGCTGGCCTGGATCGCCGAGCACCGTCCCGACGTACAGGTCGAGGTCCATCGCGGTGGCCAGCCGTTGTACCCGTATCTCTTCGGCGTTGAATGACCGAACCACTGACGCTGCGTGACCTCGACGCGATCGGTGTCGAACGGATCAAAGGCGTCGGTGACAAGAAGCGGGCATCGCTGCACGATGTCGGCGTCGACACGGTGCTCGACCTGCTCACGACATATCCGCGGCGCTGGGTCGATCGCACCAACGAGGCCCGGGTCAGCGATCTGCTTCCGGGGCAAGAGGCTCTTGTGCTGGTCAGCGTGCGAACCATTTCGAAACGGTCGATGCGTAACCGGCGCACGATGGTCAACGTCGTGGTCGGTGATGGGAGCGGGCGCCTGCAGGTCGTGTTCTTCAACCAGCCGTGGCGAGAGAAGCAACTGCGCGAAGGCATGCAGGTCGCCCTGTTCGGCAAGGCCGAGGTGTACCGCGGCGGACTGCAGATGACCAATCCCGTCGTCGATCTGATCGGTGACCGCACAGGGCGCATCGTGCCGGTGTACCCGCAGAGCGAGAAGGCCGCGCTGATGACGTGGGAGATCGCCGGTTGGGTGGAGGATGCGTTGCGCAAGTGCGCGCCGCGTGGCATCGCCGACCCCGTTTCAGAGGCGACCCGGCGGCGCTACGGATTGATTGCCCGCGGCGCCGCATTTCAATCGATCCATGCCCCCGACACAATTGCCGAGAAGGAACAGGCCCGCCGCCGACTGGCCTTCGACGAGTTGTTGCGAGTCCAGACGATGCTCGTGATGCGCAAACGCATGCTCGAGCGCGAGTCGAAGGCGATTCGTCACACCGTCGCCGGGGAGCTGACCGCTCGCCTCTACGCGGCGCTGCCGTACGAACTCACCAGCGCACAGCGACGGGTGATCGCCGAGATCGAGAACGACCTCGCCGGGCCGCATCCGATGCATCGACTGCTGCAGGGCGACGTCGGTTCCGGCAAGACGCTGGTGGCCGTCAGCGCGATGCTGACCGCGGTGCAGGGTGGGCACCAGGGTGCGTTGATGGCGCCCACCGAAGTGCTCGCCGAACAGCACGTCGCGGGTGTCCGGCAAATGCTCGACGGAGTGACCGTTCCGGACCATGCGAATCTGTTCGGCGATCGCCCGCTCCGCATCGAACTGCTGACCAACCGAGTCACGGGAGGCGAGCGGCGCGCAGTGTTGGAGGGGCTGGCCGACGGGTCCGTCGACATCGCCATCGGTACGCATGCCCTCATCCAGGAAGGCGTGGAGTTCCAAAGCCTCGGGGTCGTGGTCGTCGATGAACAGCATCGCTTCGGTGTCGAGCAACGTGCAGCTCTGCGCTCGAAGGGAGACGACGACGCGGTGCCCGACGTGCTGGTGATGACCGCCACCCCGATCCCGCGGACGGCTGCGATGACGGTCTACGGCGACCTCGACGTCAGCGTCCTCGATGAGATGCCTCCTGGTCGCACTCCGATTGCGACCCATTGGGCGGATGGCCCGTTGATGGAGCAGGCGGCGTGGGCAACAGTCCGCGACGAGGTGGCCGAGGGGCGCCAGGCCTACGTCGTGTGTCCATTGATCGACGAGAGCGAGAAGCTCGAGGTCGCCAGTGCCCAAGAGACGTTCGATCGGCTCGCCGCCGATGAACTCAAGGGCCTGCGGCTCGGCCTGTTGCACGGACGCCTGCCTTCATCGGAGAAGGAAGCCGTGATGGGGCAGTTCCGCGATCGGAAACTCGATGTGCTCGTTGCGACGACCGTGATCGAGGTCGGCGTCGATGTGCCGAACGCAACCGTGATGGTGATCCTCGACGCCGACCGCTTCGGTATCGCCCAGCTGCATCAGCTTCGCGGCCGAGTCGGTCGTGGCCTTCATGCCTCGGTGTGCTGGTTGGTGACCGGGGAGTCACCCGGTGGGAATCCTCGCGTCGAGGCCTTGGTCGCGTCCACCGACGGGTTCGAACTGGCCGAAGTCGACCTCGAACTGCGTGGCGAGGGAACGATCATGAACACCGCACAGAAAGGCCGGAACGACCTCAAGCTTGCATCGCTGCGTCGTGATCGCGAACTGGTGTCCCTGGCACGCGATGCGGCGTTCGAAATCGTCGACCACGACGCGCTGCTGGAAGATCATCCCGTTCTGCTCGACGAACTGAGGCTGTTGTTCAGCACCGAGGACGAAGAGTTCCTGTTCAAGTCGTGACGGAGGCTATTTGCCCTGGTCAGTACCGCAATCAGTCCGCATCGTTGGCGATAATGCAATGCTCGTGGCAACGTGGAAGAGTCGTACAACCACTGGTGGAGGAGTTGGTCAGGGCAACATGAAGGTCAGGCCGGGTACGGCGGCTTGTTCGATGCACGTTATGTCGAGGCCGTCGGCGGTGCCCGCTTCGACGAACTCGGCGATCACTTGCGGGCCGCAGCCCGTGTAGCCGGCCACGTGCTGCTGGGCGGGTATGACGACGATACGAACGTTCGGCTGCTGCGAGGGGATCGAGGTCAGGTTGGCTGGCGGGTCCTGCGGGTCGCCGTCGCCGGCGAGCCAAAGGATCGGCAACTCGGTGGCGACCGGCGCCGCATCGTCGGCCGGTACGACGCCCGGCGGAAGCGCCTTGCAGCGTTGCGCCCGCGCCGCGGCCTCAGCGAGCTTCGTCGACAGCAGGTAGCTGCCGTCGCCGAGGCGTTCGACCTCGGCCGGGTCGAACCGCGCCCACGCCTCCGAGCACATGATGATCTCGCTCATCGCCAGCCAGTCGCCGCCGTCCCCCGTCGACTCCGGGAACATCTGGGTGACCTGTGCCCACTGCCCCTCGTGGGTGAGGTGGATTGCCAGCGGCAGTTGGCCCGCGGTGGTGGGGTTCAGCAGCGCCTGGTGGAGGCCCGGGGCGACTTGGTCGAGCGTCGCTACCATCGGCTCGCCGGAGTCCGGATCGGTCATGCCCATGTCGATTCCTGTGGCGAGCGCCATCGCCAACTCCGACCACTCGGTGGACAGGTCCGGCAGGGCTGCGTCGCAGGCAGCGTCGGCGGCGCAGCGGTCGAACAGGAGCTCGAGCGCCGCCTGGCTGTTGGTGGCCATGCGCTCGAACGCCGGCACGTCGAGCGGTGTTCCCCCGTCCATGATCGCTACCCGGACCTGGTCGGGGTGCTGGCGGATGTAGTACTGCGCGAGGGTGGCACCGTACGAGGTCCCGTACAGGTCGATCACGTCGTGGCCGAGCGCCGCGCGGACCGCGTCGAGGTCGTCGGCCGCGACGCTGCTCGTGTACTGGCGGGGGTCGTCCTCGATCGAGGCCAGCCAATCGTCTGACCAGGTCTGCAGGTGGGCGTCGACCTCTGCCTGCGACATGCCGGTGGTGTCGGGCATCGGCGGCAGGATGAGCGGGTTCGAGCCACCGGTGCCGCGCTGGTCGACGAGTACGATGTCGCGAGTCGCGTGGACGTCCTCGAACAACCCCGGCAGCCAGCCGAAGAATGCCGTCCCCGCCCGGCCCGGCCCACCGGCAACCGCGAAGAAGGCGTCCGGCTCAGGCGAGTCGGCCTCCGCCGGGATGACGGCAACCCGCAGGCCGATCGTTCGACCGGACGGGTTCGAGCGATCCTCTGGCACCTCCAAGATCCCGCACACGGCGGGCGCGGTGGCGGTCACCGGCGCCTCGCTCTCGACCGTGCAATCGATCATCGGCCGGCCCGCCAGGAGGCGCGCCGGAGCCGCTGTGGTGGGGACGGCCGAGTTCGGTGGCGCGCTCGCGACGAACGGGGCGGTAGTGGAAGGGACCGAGTTCGCCGGCGCCGCGCCTGAGGCAGGCGGCTCGGACGAGGCGCACCCGGTCAGCAACCCGACGCACGACACAACCGCCACGGCCCAGCTCGCACGCATCACGTGCCTCCTCGGATTCGCGCCCCGACGCGGGGAGCGTCCGACTACATCGTGCCCGTCGCTGTGCTGCACCGGTAGGGCCGAACGTCACGAACCAGCGGTCGCAGACTGGAACTTCTACAGTCGGCGATGTGGCACATGGTGAGTGGCAGCCGATGAGAAGGTTCGGGTTCCTGGGGTACTCGGCGAGTGCAGGTCAACCCAACATCGTGGTCGACGGCTCCCCCAATGAAGGCACCGTCCTGACGCTCACGCACTGGCCGGGGTATGCGCAGCCGGCAGGCTTCCATTTCGACCTCTCGGCGGAGATGGCGTTTCACTACCTCGACGAACCCATCGATCATCCTCCCGCGGACATCGTCACCAACAACCACTTCGACCAGGATGGTCTCGTCGGTCTGCACGCCCTCATCGATCCGGATCTGTCGTTGAGCCATCGCCGGCTGTTGATCGATGTTGCTGCGGCAGGCGACTTTGCCACGTTCCACGACCGGCACGCGGCGCGCGCCTCGATGGTCATCGACGGGTATGCCGACGTCGAGCGGTCGCCCATCGCCGATCGTCTCATCGGTTCGTACAGCGAACAGTGCGTCGTGCTCTACGAAGAGACTCTGCCGCTGCTCGTCTCGATGGCCGTCGAGGGAGAGAGATTCCGAGATCTCTGGGCCGACGAAGACGCCGAGCTGACGTCGAGCATGACGGCGATCAGGCGCGGCACAGTGGCGATCGAGGAGCTCGCCGATGTAGGCCTCGCGGTGGTGACCATTTCCGACAGCGAGCGCAGAAGAGGCGGTCACCGATTTGCCGGTGAATCGTTCGAGGGTGTGCATCCGATGGCACTGCACAGCGCGACCGATTGCCTTCGACTGCTGATCATCCACGGCAGGCGATACCAGTTCGTCGACCGGTATGAGACGTGGGTGCAGTTCCGATCGAGGCCGACGATGGCCAGGGTCGACATGCGTCCACTCGCCGACCGGCTGATGGAGAGCGAACGTGATTCGGCGGTGTGGACGGCCGAGGGACCCGGAAGCCTGACGCCGACCCTGCGAGTCGACGGCGAATCATCACTCGACTCCAACGTCGTTCGCGACCTGGTGGTCGATCATCTCCGGTGTGGCGCACCGGCGTGGGATCCGTACGCCACTGCTGCATCGTAGATACCGATCGGCACCTGGAAAACAGCAGCGACGGTCCAGCGATCTATCGTTGGTCGACATGGCACGACCAGTTCACTTCGAGATCCATGCCGACGATCCGCAGAGGGCCATTGACTTCTACACGGGTGTCTTTGGTTGGACGGTCAACCAATGGGGCGACCAGCAGTATTGGCTGGTGTCGACAGGCCCTACCGAGGAGCCCGGCATTGACGGTGCCATCCTGCCGCGCCTGGGCGACCACCCCGCTGCCGGTGCTCCTGTCGTCGGCATGGTCAACACCATGCAGGTCGCCGACCTCGACGCCTCCCTCGCCACAGCGTTCAGCCTCGGCGGGATCCTGGCACTCGACAAGATGGTGATTCCCGGTGTCGGTACCGTTGCATACGTTCTCGACAGCGAGGCGAACGTCATCGGGATGCTGCAGCCCGAGGCCTGAGTCCTCACACCGCTAGGCGTCGAATTCGGGCTCGTCGGGCAGCACCAGATCCCAGCGGTCGAGGCAGTCTTCGCACCTGTAGGCGACGTAGTCGCCGGGCAGCCAGACACCGTCCTCTCGTGGCTGGGTGAGTAGATGGCAGCGGCCACCACAGTCGACGCAGACGATCATGGGTTCGGGTTCCAATGCGATAGCGCGGCACGTTATACGGTGAGGCCGTGCCAGCAGCCGTAGCCACTGACGAGGCGGGCGACGAGCTGGCCCGTCTCCTGTCCGATCTGGTCGCCTTCCCGACCGAGAGCACGACGCCGAACCTGGCGTTTGTCCACTTCGTGGCCGACCACGTCGAATCCAACGGTGGCCGTGTGTCGGTGCTCGACGGCGGTGAGAGTCGGGCCAACCTGCTGGCCTCGTTCGGACCGCAAACCACGGGCGGAGTGATGCTGTCGGGTCACACCGATGTCGTGCCTGCCGGCACGGGATGGGCGACTGATCCGTACTCGATGACCAGGATCGATGACGCCTTGTATGGTCGTGGAACCGCCGACATGAAAGGCTTCATCGCGGCCGTGATCCGCGTGACCGCGCAGTTCCGCGGAGTCGAACTGTCACGCCCGCTGCACATAGCGTTGTCATTCGACGAAGAGATCGGCTGTATCGGCGTCCGTGATGCACTCGAGATCATCAACGCCCGCCCTGATCTTCGCCCCGACGTGGTGGTCGTAGGAGAACCGACGATGATGCGGCCGTCACACAGCCACATGGGCAAACTGGCCTACGAGGTCGTTTGTCGGGCAGCGTCGGCGCACTCCAGCTTGTCCCACACCAGACCGAGTGCGATTGCTTCTGCCGTCAGGCTGGCCAGCGTGCTCGACCAGCTCCAGCAGCACCATCGCCCGGTCGCCGAGGCGGAGGTGACGTTCAACTGCGGAACGATCGGCGGCGGAACGGCACTCAACGTCATCGCCGACCGATGCGCCTTCACCTTCGAGGTCCGGCACACCGTCGACCACGATCCGGCCACCCTGCTGCTGGCATTCGACGATGCCGTTGCAGGCGAGCGTGCCGTGCTGGCCGACCACGGTGGATCAGTCGAACTGACCGAGATCACGCGGTACCCGGCGTTGCGGACACGACCGGACGATCCCTGGCTGCGCGTCGTCGAACGGATCGCCGACGCCGGCCCGGCAATCTCGATCGGCTACGGCACGGAGGGCGGGCTGTTCGCCGAGGCTCTCGGCGTGCCGGTGGTGATCTGCGGACCGGGTGACATCACCGTCGCCCACCGGCCCGACGAGTACGTCACGGTTGCCCAGCTGCTCAGGTGCGAACGGTTCCTCAGCGGGCTCGTCCAGCAGATCTGTGTCGACCCCGCTGCCGAGAACTAGACCTAGGACATGAACACGGTGACACAGCCCGACGACGAGACCGCCACCACCCTGCTTGCGGCAGTGGAAGAGCTCGGCCCGGTGTGGCGGCAGCGAATGGCCGAGCACGACAAGACCTCGACATTTCCATTCGAGAACCTTGCCGAAGCACGGCAAGCCGGCCTTCATCGGCTGACCGTGCCGCTCGAGTACGGCGGCTTCGGCTACTGGCTGCCCGGCAACTTCAGCGGCTTCTACAGGATCCTCGAGCGGATGGCGTACTGGGACACCAATACCGCCCAGCTGTTGCAGGTCCACAACCATGCCGCGGGAATCATCGGATTTCACTCGACCGGAGCGCAACGCGGGAACTTCTTGCCGCAGATCGTCGACGGGGCATTTCTCGCATCGCTCGGCTCCGAGGCTCACCTCTACGAGAACGGCGCAGAGGCACTTGCAGCCGAGCTCACCGCAGTCGACGGCGGGTATCGGCTCACCGCTCGCAAGGCCTTCGCGTCGGTGGCGGCAATCGCCAAGTACCTGATGGTTTGGTGCGCGGTCGAAGGCGACAGCCCGTACGTGTCGCGGATGGTGTTTGCCGTCGTACCGACAGACGCGCCTGGTGTTCGTTTGCTCGACGACTGGCAGATGCTGGGGATGCGTTCGACGGTGTCGTGCAGCGTCGCCTTCGACGACGTCTTCGTCCCTGCCGACCATGTGGTCGGCGCGCCCGGTGCATGGGTCGACAACGACCCGCGCACCTTCTCGTGCGGCTACGCCGCCAACCACCTCGGCACCGCGCAGGGGGCGTTCGACTTCATCGCCGGCTACGTGGCCGGCCGGCCCGACCTCTGCGGTTCCGAAGCGGTCAAGGTTCGTCTCGGGCGAATGGACGCCCAGCTGTTCGCCGCGCGCAGCGCGTTGCGGTCGACCGCCGCACGCCTCGATCGCGGCGATGACCCCGACGAGTGCGAGGCCGATGCCATCCGCACGATGCACCTGGCGAAGAACGCCGTGCTCGAGATCCCATATCAGGGATTCGACATCGTCGGGGCCCGGGCTGCGCACGAGCGGTACCCCCTCGGTCAGATGATGCGCGACGCCCGCACCTTCACGCTGCACTTCCGAGATGATCTGTACGTGCAGCGCCTGGCCGACATCGCGATGGGCAAGGGTTTCTCGGCGAAGAAGGCTCGCAGTGGTTCGACGCCGTTCGATCAGTCGCATGCCGGAGCATGAGGTGCACGACGACACCGCGTTGTTGATCGACGTCTGTTCGATCGATTCGATCTGGGGGAGGGAACGCGAGCTCGCCGAGTTCCTCGCCGAGCGCCTCACGGCATGGGGTTGCGAGCAAGTCGAACTGGTCGAGTCGCGGCCCGGTCGACCGTCGGTCGGCAGCGCGCCTGAAGGGAAGTGGCGAGGGTCGCTCGCTGGTCCTCAACGGCCATCTCGACATCTACGAGCTCAGTGAAGACTGGACCAGGGATCCGTTTGCTGCCGCGCTGGAGGAGGGCAAGGTGTACGGAGCTGGAATCGCCGACATGAAGGCCGGCACGGCGGCAGCCGCCGCAGCGTTGCGGCGCATAGCCGCGAGCGGCGCCCGGCCGAGTGGCGATGTCGTGTTCCAGGGCGTCTCCTGCCACTTCGAGGGTGGGATCGGCACCCGGTCGCTGTGCTCGGCCGGGTTTGTCGGTGACGCCGCCGTCGATTGCGAGCCGTCGAGCAACACGATCGGCATTGCCCACCGCGGTGCGGCCTATCTGAAGATCACCACGCGGGGCAGGCAGGCGCACACCACGTACAAGCATCTCGGCGTGAACGCCATCGAAACGATGGAACCCATCCTGGCCGGATTGCGCGAGCTCGAATCGACCCTCCCGTACGAGCCACATCCGCTCCTGCCGGGGGGACCGATCCTCAACATCGGCACCATCAGCGGGGGAACCAAACACAATCAGGTGCCGGACCGCTGCACGGTCACCCTCGACATCCGGTTGCTGCCGAGCCAGGACCCGCACGACGTCAAACGCCAGGTGGAGGAGATGATCGAAGGGTTGCGCACGACCGTCGACTCGCGCATCGATGCCATCGTCGAGTTCAGCGAACACTGGCTGTCGGGGCCCCGGCTGCCATACGAGATCGCCGCCGATGCGCCGATCGTGCAGGCGCTCGACAAGGCGGTCTGCGTCGTCACATCGAATGCGCCGGTGTACCGAGGCGTGCCCTTCTGGTGCGATCTGGTGGCTCTCGAGCAGTTCGGCGTGAAGGGCGTCAACTTCGGGCCGGGCGATCCCCCGTACAACTTTCCCGACGAGTACGTGTACGAGGCGCAATATCTCCAGGCTGTCGATGTCTACGAACAACTCATCCGTGGGTTCTGCCAGTGAGCGATCTCAACGTCGTGCACGCGGCATCGCTCGCTCGTGTCCGCGACGGTGGTGAGCCGCGTCGAGGCACGTCGCAAGGCGAACTCGACATCGTTTCCGATGGGGCCATCGCCATCCGCGATGGTCTGATCGTTGCTGTCGGGACGACTGACGAGGTACTCGCCGCGCATGGCGATCGCGATGTTCCAACGATCGACGCGAGGGGTCGCTGCGTACTACCCGGGCTTGTCGAATGCCACAGTCATCCTCTGTTCGGCGGCGATCGTCACCACGAGTACGCCGAACGGCTCGGTGGGGCAACACTGGCCGAGGTCGCGGCCCGCGGCGGCGGTATCTGGTCGAGTGTGGTTGCCACCCGAAGCGCCAGCGACGAGATGCTGCTCTCCAGGCTGACCACGACGTTGCAGCGAATCCTGGCTGGTGGCGTGACGACCTTGGAGGTCAAGTCGGGATACGGCCTCACCGTCGCCGAGGAACTTCGGCAGCTCGAACTGCTGAGGCAGGCCAGGTCCCTGACAACGATGCAGGTGGTGATCACCTTCCTCGGAGCTCACGTGGTGCCCCGCGACCTCGATGGTGAGATCGACGGCAGGCCGTACGATCGCGCTGAGCACTACACGAGTCTGATTGACGTCGAGATGCTCCCCGCAGTAGTGGCGCAAGGGATTGCCGAGTTCCAGGACGTGACTGTCGAGGATGGATACTTCTCGCCCGATCAGGCTCTGCGTCTGATGCGCCGCAGCCATCAGCTGGGCTTGCCGGTGCGTGTGCACGCCGACGCCTGGGCCCCATCACTCGGGTGGCGTACGGCCGTGGAGGGCGGCGCCGTCTCGGCCGAGCATCTGACCTACACGTCGGCCGGCGAGATCCGCGACGTCGGTCGCGCCGACACCGTCGCCGTGGTCCTGCCCATGGCCGAACTCGTCTACATGACGAGTCAGCGGGCCAACGCCCGCCTGTTCATCGAGCACGAGGTGCCGGTGGCAATCGCCACCGATTTCTGTTCCTCGATCCATGCGACATCGCTGCTCAACACCATGGCTACGGCGGCGCCGTGGTTCCGAATGACACCGGGAGAAGTGATCGTCGCAGTCACGCTCAACGCCGCCTACAGCCTGGGGCGGCAGGCATTGTGCGGCTCTCTCGATGTGGGCAAACGAGGTGACTTGATCATTCTCGACGGCACGCACCCGGACGAGGTGTGCCTGGCGGTGGGCGCCCCATTGCTGGACCAGGTCGTCGTGGCCGGTCAGGTCGTGCACGGAGCACCGATTTGATCCGGGTGGTGTCGGGCGAGTTCGGTGGGCGCAAGTTGGTGGTCCCCGACGGGCTGGCGACCCGCCCGACCACCGACAAGGTCCGCCAGGCCGTGTTCAACTCCCTCGACAGTGCGGGTCTCATCGACGGTGCGGCCGTCGCCGACTTGTTCGCTGGTTCCGGCGCATTGGGCATCGAGGCGCTGTCGCGGGGTGCCGAGTCCTGTGTGTTCGTCGAACGCGACCGGGCTGCTCTCCAGGCCTTGCGTGGCAACCTTGCGGCCCTCGGTCTGATCGATCGCACCACCGTCGTCACATCCGACGTTCCGGCTTGGGTGCCCGCGTTGCGTGGCGTGGATCTCGCCCTGATCGATCCGCCGTACGACTTCGACGGGTGGGATCATCTCCTCGGTGTGCTCCAGGTGCCGTACGTCGTGGCCGAGGCCGGGCACGAGATCGAGCCGCCCCTGGGCTGGGATGTCGTGAAGTCGCGCCGCTACGGCCGCACCTGGGTGACTCAGCTCGAACGACTAGCGTGAATCGCCGCATGACTCCTCGAACGACCCCTCCCGTGATCACGGTGTTGTATCCCGGAAGCTTCGACCCGTTCCATCTCGGCCACCTCGACGTCATCGAGCAGTCGGTCGCGCTTTTCGGCGAGGTCGTGGTCGGGGTGATGCACAATCCGACCAAGCCCAGCGGCATGTTCACCCTCGACGAGCGCGTCGAGATGATTCGTAGCAGCATCGCCTACATGCCCTCCGTCAAGGTCGTGGCCTTTGGCGGACTGGCTGTCGACGCGGCCCGCGAGGTCGCCGCGGCGTTCATCGTCAAAGGTCTGCGGACAGGTGGAGATTTCGAGGTCGAGCAGCAGATGGCACACACCAACCATGCGGTCAGCGGTGTGAGGACGGTGTATCTTCCCTGCAAACCGGCGTTGGTGTCGATCAGTAGTCGCTTCATTCGTGAGATCGCCCACTATGGCGGCGACGTCTCGGCACTGGTTCCACGCCCTGTTGCCGCCCAGTTGTCGCGGGTGCATCCACGCGACGAGGACTTTTGAGGCCTATCTTGGCTGCGGAAATGACGTACGACGACGACCACGACGAGTTCGAAGACGACGAGGAGTTCGACGATTCCGACGCCTTCGTGCGCAGCACGAATGGTTACGTCGGTGATGCCGAAACCCTGCTTCGCCGGGCGATCGACATCATTGCGTCTGCTCCGACCATGCCGCTGTCGTCTTCGCCGCGTATCGATCGAGACGAGATCATCGAGCTGCTCGAAGAGTCGTTGCACCGTCTTCCCGACGAGATGCGCCAGGCGCGCTGGATGATCAAGGAGCGCCAGGAGTTCGTGTCCAAGACGCGCCGCGAAGCCGACGAACTTCTCGAGGCGGCCCGGGTACAGGCCGAACGGATGGTGCAACGAACTGAAGTCGTCCGCGCCGCCGAGCAGCGGGCCCGGCAGATCAGTGAGGCCGCCGATGCCGACTCGCGTCGGCTGCGCCACGAGACCGAGGACTTCCTCGACCAGCGACTCGGTAGCTTCGAGATCCTCCTCGACAGGCTGCAAAAGACTGTGCACGCAGGCCGATCGAGGCTGTCGATCGGCGCTCATCGCAGCGCCGACGTCGTCGAGGACGACGATCCGACCAAGGGCTTCTTCGACCAAGATCGTTGAACTGCGCCCCCGTTAACCTGTTCGCATGTCCAATCCGCTGTTGATCAACGCCGCTGAACTGCTGCGCCGACCCGGCTCGGAACGACGCTTGAGCCTGAATCCGACGATCGCCGAACTGGGCATCGTCGACCCAAGGTTCGACAGCGATGCAACCGTCGAGGTCTCGCTGCGGATGGAGTCGCTGACGGACGGCATCGTCGTGGATGGCCAACTTCGTGCACCTTGGGCCGACTCGTGTCGGCGCTGCCTGGCGCCGGCGAGCGGCGAGGTTGTGTGCGAGGTCGGTGAGTTGTACCAGCTTGTGATCACCGATCCCGACGGCTTCGAGATCGTCGGGGATCAGATCGACATGGGCTCGATGATTCGTGAGAACATCCTGCTCGACGCACCCGTGGCGCCTCTGTGTCGCCCGGATTGTGCTGGGCTGTGCCCAACCTGCGGGATCGACCTCAACACCGCCACCTGCGCGTGCGTCACGGCAGTCATCGATCCCCGATGGGATGCGCTCCGCCAGCTCAAGGTGAATCTGCCCAACCAGTAGCCGCAAGTGCCGAGTGTCCCGCTAACCTCTCGTAGCTCGTTTCATCAAGGAAGACTGCTGTGGCCGTTCCAAAGAAGAAGAAGTCGAAGATGAAGTCGCGTAGCCATCGCGCTGGCGCTTGGAAGCTGTCGGCACCGTCGCGCAGCGTGTGCCCGCGCTGTGCCGCCGCCAAGTTGCCACACACCGTGTGCCCGGCCTGCGGTTGGTACAAGGACCGCGTCGCCATCGACGTCGGCTGATCAACACCTTCTCGATGTTGCCGATCGCCGTTGATGCGATGGGCGGTGATCGGGCTCCGGCTGAGATCCTCGCCGGTGCTCACGCTGCAGCTGCCCTGGGTATTCCTGTCGTTCTCGTCGGGCCGGCCGATCTCGAGGGTTGCGGTGATCTCAGCCTGATTGTCGCCTCCGAGGTCATCTCCATGGACGATGACGCCGCCAAGGGCGTGCGTCGCAAGAAGGATTCGACGCTGGTGCGCGCCGCCGAGGCGGTGCGCGACGGAAAGGCATCGGCCATGGTCTCAGCCGGCAACACCGGCGCGACCATGGCGTCGGCGCTGCTGCGAATGGGCCGGATCAAGGGCGTCAATCGCCCGGCCATCGCCACGCCAATACCGGTGCCGGGGCACGCCCCCACCATCTTGCTCGACGCTGGCGCCAACGCCGAGGTGCAGCCCGAATGGTTGGTGCAGTTCGGTCAGATGGGCTCGGTGTACGCCCATGAACGCTTTGGGATCGATCGTCCGACGGTCGGTCTGCTCTCCATCGGCGAGGAGCCTGGCAAGGGCGACTCGTTGCGCAAGGAAGCGTTCGAGCTGTTGTCGCATGCGCCGGGCATCCATTTCATCGGCAATGTCGAGGGTCGCGATGTAATGAAGAAGACCGCCGACGTGGTCGTCACCGACGGCTTCACCGGCAACGTCGTGCTGAAGGCTCTGGAAGGCGGCATGCGGGTCATCCTGACGGCGCTCCTCGAGGCCTTTGCCTCCGAGGAGCATTACAAGCCGCATGCCGATGCATTGCTGCCTGCCCTACTTCCGTTGTACGCCCAGGTCAGTCCTGATACCTACGGAGGCGCTATGTTGCTCGGCGTCGAAGGGGTGTGCATCATCAGCCACGGCTCATCGGGCTCTCAAGCCGTGCTCAATGCCATCAAGCTTGCCCACGAGATGGTCGAACACCATCTGGTCGACGAGATCCGCGCCGCGGTTGCGCTCCATGACTAGGCCGAGGTTGGCTCACCCGGTCCTGGTCGAGGCGCTAGGCTCCTGCGCTGCTGACACCACCTGAGGAGTGTTTATCTTGCCTGCCGAGTCTGACGTCGAGCACGGTCCGCTCGACCGTAACGCCGTGTTCGAGATCGTCCGCGCCAACCTTGCCGACATTCTCGAAATCGAGCCGTCCACCATCACCGAGGGGCAGTCGTTCGTCGACGACCTCGATGCCGATTCGCTCGCTCTGATCGAGTTGGTCGAAGCGCTGGAGGAGGACCTCAGCGAGCGTTCGGTGGGTTTTCGGATCGAAGACGAGGATCTCGTCGATCTGAAGACCGTACGCGACGCAGTCGACTACGTCTACGACCGCGTTCAGGAAGCGTGAGTTCAACCGACATCTCTGCGGGCCTCGGATCGCTCAGTCGGAGGCTCGGATACGACTTCATCGATCAGGCACTGCTTCAACGGGCGCTGGCCCACCGGTCGTGGTGCGCCGAGGTGGGAGGTCAACCTTCCAACGAGCGCCTCGAATTCCTCGGTGACGCAGTGCTTGGTTGGGTCGTTGCCGAAATCGCCTATCGACGGCATGGCGATCTTGCCGAAGGCAAGTTGACCGATCTTCGCAAGAGTGTGGTCAACGCCACTGCGTTGGCGGAGGTTGCCGTGGCGATCGGTCTCGGTGACTGGCTGCTGCTCGGCAAGGGTGAGGACGCGGCCGGTGGCCGACAGAAACCGTCGATCCTGTCCGACGCCTTCGAGGCGGTGCTCGGCGCCGTCTACCTCGATGGCGGAGTCGAGGCCGCCAAGGCGCTCGTCGCTCGGCTGTTCAGTGACCGTCTCGAGGTGGCAGCTGGCCAACTCGACCGGTTGGACCACAAAACCGTGCTGCAAGAGCTCACCGCCCGGCTCTACGACACGGCGCCCGTCTACCTGCTGACCGAGTCCGGTCCCGACCATTCCAAGACCTTCAAGGCGACGGTGCTCGTCGCCGGAACCGCTCGCGGCTCCGGCGAGGGGAAGTCGAAGAAGTTGGCCGAACAGCAGGCCGCCTCCGAGGCCTACGACGCGCTCGTCACCCTCGAATAGCCAGCCGTGCCCGAACTTCCCGAGGTCGAGACCGTCCGTCGCGGAATGGTTTCCTTCGTCGTCGGACGACGTATCGATCGGGTCGAGGTCGGCCGAGAGCGAACCGTGCGGCGCACCTCTCGCCAGGCGTTGATCGACGGCCTCACCGGTGCAACCGTCACCTCGATCGGGCGCCGCGGCAAGTACATCGTCTGCTCGCTCGACACCGGAGACGCGCTGATGATCCATCTTCGGATGAGTGGGCGGGTGCTGGTCAGCGAGTCCGGATCGTCACGGCCGGATCACACTCACGTCGTCCTCCATCTCGCCGGCGCCCCGGCGCGGGAGTTGTGGTTCGTCGATCCGCGCACCTTCGGCGAGATGGTGGTGTTCGATCCCGATCATGTTGATGTCGAGTTGCCCGAACTCGCCCGGCTCGGGCTCGATCCGATCACTGACGGGCTGACCGTCATCCAACTCGGGTCCATTCTGCGTAGTCGGGCCCGGCAGCTCAAGCCGCTCCTGCTCGACCAGCATGTGATCGCCGGGATCGGCAACATCTATTGCGACGAGATCCTTCACCGGGCGCGTTTGCGTCCCGATCGCTTGGCCAACACCTTGAAGCCGGCAGATGTGCGTCGCTTGCACGATGCGATTCACTCGATTCTGTCGTCTGCGATCGAGGCCGGGGGCAGCACATTGTCGGACACCCAGTACGTCGATGTCATGGGCGATGGGGGCAGCTTCCAGCTCGACCATCGGGTCTATGACCGAGCCGGTCAACGCTGCCTCACGTGTAACCGGGCGACGATCGTGAGGGTCGTGTCCGGCGGTCGTTCGACCTGCTTCTGCCCCCGCTGCCAGCGGTGATCCCGCCCGCGAAACCGCTCCAATCCGCTCCAATCCGCTCCAATCCGATCTGGGCGCCAGCCTTTTGACTGACCAGGAGGTTTAGTCGAGCGTGGCACCCAGATCGAACGTCACGTGACCCGGTTTCCGCTTCGGGAAGTCCGTTGTGCATCGGTGGGGCGTGGACCTGCAACGCGTCGACCGCTATGCGAGGGGACACCGAGGCCTGCTTTCCTTCGAGAAGTCGGGCTTGACCCGGGCGGAGTGGAACGCGGTCATTGCTCGCGGTGAAGTAGAGCTGAGACATCGAAACGTCGTCAGACTTTACGGAGCTCGGACGACGATGGAGATGAGGATCGAGGCTGCCGTCCTCGCCGCTGGACCCGGCGGTCGAGCGGCCTGCTGAGGATCCGATCGATGTCATCTTGCCCGGGCGTGAACGGCGCGCTCGGCTATCAGACGTCGTCGTCCACCGCCCTCGCGACTTGCGTCAACTTCGCCCGGTCTGGCGCCTCGGAGTGGCAGCTACCGACCCACTGCGTACCCTCGTCGATCTGGGTGCGGTCGACCCTGATGGGGTCGACGCCGCGCTCGTGAGGTTTGTGGTCGACGGATTCGTCACACCACGGTCAGTGCGAGCAGCCCTGGTTCGTCATTCGCAACGTGGTCGACATGGCATAGTGGCGCTGCGTGCGGCGCTGGATCGTTGGGCACTGGACGACAAACCGGCCGACAGCGATCTCGAAGCGATGATGGGTGAGATCCTGCTGACATTCGGGCTGCCGAGCGCCGAATTTCATGCCGTTGTCGGCGGCTACGAGGTCGACTTCTGGATCATCGGCAGCTCAGTGATCATCGAGTGTGACGGGTGGAGTGCCCATGGCGCCGACCACGATCAGTTCGAGTTCGATCGCCTCCGCGATGCCGAGCTGCTCGCCAAGGGCATCATCACGCTTCGAGTCACGTGGCGACAACTGGTCAGGACGCCACGCGCCGTAGCTGGTCGCATCCGTGCGACTCTCGCTCAGTGGTCACCCGACGTGCTCGCGACCGGCGCCTGAGTAGCGCCGTTCCCGATCTGGGCGCCAAGGTTGCGCTGTGAACCTGGTGGGCGCGGTCGACTGGCACCCAGATCGAACGATGCACGCGCCACCGTTTGGACCTGGGCGCCAGTCTCTCGATTGACCAGGAGGTTTAGCGAGTGTGGCGCCCAGATCGGATCAGACAGATCGGGGTCGAGGGTGATTCGGGGGGTTCTTGGGTCGGTGATGTGCTGCGGCTAGGGTCGCGGGCGCCGTGTTCTTGAAGTCGCTGACCCTCAAAGGATTCAAGTCGTTCGCCGACGCCACCACCCTCCAGCTCGAGCCTGGGGTCACAGTGGTGGTCGGGCCCAACGGGTCCGGTAAGTCCAATGTCGTCGACGCCATCGCCTGGGTGCTCGGCGCACAGGCCCCGAGCGCAGTGCGTAGCCAGAAGATGGACGACGTCATCTTCGCGGGGACCGCCACACGCCCAGCGCTGGGTCGCGCCGAGGTGACCTTGACCATTGACAACTCCGCCGGTTTGCTGCCGATCGAGTTCACCGAGGTCACCGTGGCGCGCATCTTGTTCCGAACCGGGGAGAGCGAATACTCGATCAACGGCGTCACCTGTCGACTACTCGACGTGCAGGAACTGCTCAGCGACGCGGGTGTCGGCCGACAACAGCATGTGATCGTCAGCCAGGGGCAGATCGATTCAGTGCTGAACGCCCGACCCGAGGAACGCCGGTCGATCATCGAAGAGGCCGCCGGGGTGCTGAAGTTTCGTCGCCGCAAGGAGCGGGCCGAGCGTCGGCTCGACGCCACCGAGGCCAGCTTGTTGCGCGTCCAGGATCTGCTGCGCGAGGTACGCCGTCAGCTGCGGCCGTTGGAACGTCAGGCCGACGCAGCGCGTCGACATGGGGATCTGGTTGCCGAGCTGAGCGCGCTGCAGATCTTCCTTCGCGGCAGGGAGATCGCCGCTCAGCGCACCCGTCTTTCGGCTCTCGCTGCAGAGAACGTCACGCTGCATGCCACCGAGCAGCAGACCCGCGCCGAGTTGGCGGCCCTCGACACCGCCGTGATGGCTGCCGAGGCCGAGCTCACGGCGCGGGGCGACCTCGATCTGTCCGACGAGATGGTCCGGGTGGAACAACTGCGCGAGCGCGCCCGGGGTGTCGCCGCAGTACTCGTCGAGCGGCGCCGTTCGATGGAACGCGACCGCGGGCAGCTGATGGATTCCGGCGTGTTCGCCAGCCTCGAGGCCGATGCCAACAATCTGCGTGTCGAATCGCAGCGAGTCGCCGAGGACCTCGACCAACTCGGGCCCGAAGCCGAACGATTGGCAGCGGAGGAGGAGGAGTTCGGTGAAGATCGCCGACAGGGGCTGTCCGCCATCGACGACGTGGTGGTCAGCAGTTCGGCGGCCAGCGCTGCGGCGGAAGTTCGTGGCGAACTTCGCTCGTTGCGCAGTGGCGCCGACCGGGCCGAGACGGAGATGCAACGCCTGCGTACCCGTCTGACACTGCTGAGCGAACGAATCGAGCGGCTCGACGCTGATGCCGAGCGATTCCGTCTCGACTGCGAGCAGGCACAGACGATCGAAGCCGGATTGGTGGCCGACCTCGAGGCTGCCGAGACTCGACGTATCGCCGCCGAGAGAACCTTCGAGGCCGCGACGGCAGCCCGCCAAGCGGCGGCTGACGACTCGTCGCGGTGGGGCGCCCGCGCCGAGGCCCTTCACCTTGCCCTCGAGAGCGCCCGCGCCCGCGCTGGTGCCGAACACCTTGCCGGGGTCGAGGACGTGCTCGGCACATTGCTCGATCTGATCGATATCGACACTGGGTGGGAAGCTGCTGTCGAGGCTGCACTCGGCGAAGCGTTGGAGGCGGTCGTGGTCGCCTCGCCACGCGCCGGACGGCGAGCCCTTGACTCGCTGCACGCCTCCAACCTGCACGGCGCCGTCATCGCGCTCGGTGCCGCCCGCGGGGCCACACCTGTGCCGCTGGCGGACGGCGTCGCAGTGCGACCTCACGTACGCAGCAGCCAGACGGGCGTGACCGAATTACTGGATGCCATCATCGGTACAGCCGTCCGAGTTTCGACCTGGGCAGACGCGATTGACATCGCCATTGCCAATCCGCAGGCTGTCGTGGTCACCGATAACGGCGACCGCTTCGGCCCTTCGGGCTGGCGCGTCGGAGTTGCCGGTGGTGGGGCCACCGCGTCGGCGTTGGAGGAGGCCCAAGAACGTCTCGGGATCGCCACGACTGAACTCGAAGCACGCAGCCGCGCCGAGCAGGCCGGACGCGCCGAGTTACTCGAGGCGAGGCGACGCGAGGCGGACCTCAGCCGTCAGCTGGACACACACGACGCAGGGTTCTCGGCCAGTTCCGATGCGCTGGCCCGGACGCAAAGCGACCGACGCGAGGCGCAGACAGAGCTCGAAACCCTCGACCATACGGTTGTCGAGGCCAGTGAACGCCTCAACCGTGAGCGAGCGCGGATCGCCGAACTGGACGCCCTCGTGCCCGCCCTGGAAGCCGAGGAGGCCGCGGAGGCCGCGGCGGCCAAAGCCCGCGGCGAGACCCGCGCCGCGCTCGATGCCCGCGCCGCGCTCCTGGCCAACCGTCGCCAAGATCTCGAGGTCCGCAACGCCGGGTTGCACGAACGCCACCAGTTCCTGGAACGGCGACTGCAGGAGACAGAGCGGCGGCTGGAGGTCGATGTCGAGGCGCGCGCCCAGGCCGGGCAGCGGCGCGTCGAGGTTGAGCAGGCCCTCGCGGCAATCGACAGTCTCTCGGCACTGGTCGATCGCCACCGCGTCGTCGTCGAGGGGCGCCACAACGAACTGTTGGAGATCCGCCGCAAACAGAGCGACGAGGTCCGCGGGATAGCCCAGCGCCTGGATGACGTGCGCCGCCGACGTAGCGCCGCGGAGAAGGCCCTCGACGAGAACCGCGAGCGATCGCGTCGCGTCGAGATCGAGGAGGCCGAGGTGCGCATGCGTCTGGAGGGCGTCGTCGAAGCCCTGCGCCGCGACCACGACCTCGAACCCTCTACTGCCGAGGCCGCTGAGCTGCCACCCCTTCCCGAAGGCATCGGCGCCAGTGCCCGCGTACGGGAGTTGGAGCGCGAGCTGCGTCTGATGGGCCCGATCAACCCCTTGGCGCTCGAGGAATTCAACGAGCTGCAAGCACGTCACAAGTTCCTGGAAGAGCAGCTGGAAGACGTTCGCACTACACGCCGCGATCTCATGCGGGTGATCAAGGCGGTCGATCTGGAGATCCAGACTGTGTTCTCGGCGGCTTTCGCCGATGTCAGCATGCATTTCACCCAGCTGTTCAGCATGCTGTTCCCAGGCGGTGTCGGCTCCCTTGTGCTGACGAACCCGGACGACTTGTTGAACACCGGCATCGAAGTCGAGGCCAAACCGAGCGGCAAGAACGTGAAGAAGCTGTCGCTGCTGTCCGGCGGCGAGCGATCCCTGACCGCGCTCGCCTACCTCTTCGCCGTGTTCCGCAGCAGACCGTCACCGTTCTACGTGATGGATGAGGTCGAGGCCGCGCTCGACGACGTCAACTTGCATCGTTTCCTCGGTCTGATCCATGAATTCCGCGAGGAGGCGCAACTGTTGGTTGTCAGCCACCAGAAGCGGACGATGGAGGCCGGCGACAGCCTGCTCGGTGTCACCATGCAGCCCGGCGGCTCCTCCAAGGTGGTCACCGAACGGGTGTCGGCCGCGACCTGAGTGGTCGGCGCGTACTCCACCACCGACTATCGTCGGTGCAGTTGGCCGCGACGAATAACGGGGGAGTAGCAGCGCATCGTGAGTGAAACCGTGGCACTCGGCGCTAGAGACGACGAATCGCGTCGTGCCACGCCTGCCATACAGTTGGTCAGGCTGCGCAAGAACTACGGAGACGTCGTCGCCGTCGATGACATCGACCTGGAGATCATCGAGGGTGAGTTCTTCTCGTTGTTGGGGCCTTCTGGCAGCGGCAAGACCACCGTGTTGCGAATGATCGCCGGGTTCGAGCTACCCACGGGTGGTGCCGTGCTGTTGCAGGGCAACGATGTCAGCCAACTGGCACCCTACGACCGCGATGTCAACACGGTCTTTCAGGACTATGCGTTGTTCCCGCACATGAGCGTGCTGGAAAACGTCGAGTACGGTCTGAAGGTCAAGAAGGTGGGCAAGGCCGACCGCCGGCAGCGCGCCGGGGAGATGCTCGAAGCCGTGCGACTGGCGGACTACGGCGAGCGACGACCGAACCAGTTGAGCGGCGGCCAACGGCAGCGCATCGCCTTGGCCCGAGCTCTGGTCAACCGTCCGAAGGTGCTGTTGCTCGACGAGCCGCTCGGCGCGCTCGATCTGAAATTGCGCGAGGAGATGCAGGTCGAGCTGAAATCCATCCAGCGCGACGTGGGTATCACCTTCGTCTTCGTCACACACGATCAGGGCGAAGCGTTGTCGATGAGCAACCGCATCGCTGTGTTCAACCACGGCCGCGTCGAGCAGGTCGGCACGCCCCGCGAGATCTACGACCACCCAGCGACAGCATTCGTCGCCGGATTCGTCGGCACGTCCAACGTGCTCACTGCCCAGCGATCGCTGCAGTTGCTCGGCGTCGAGGAACCACACTCCATTCGTCCCGAGCGGCTCCGGATCGTGCAACACGAGGCCGGCGACAGCGAAATCACCGTTGCAGGGGTCGTCAGCGACATCCAATACCTCGGTGCCGATTGTCGAGTGCGAGTTCAGCTCGACGACGGTACGTCAATGATCGCCAGCGTGCCCAGCGACGGGCTGGCTGGTGTTGCCATCGGCGGCAGCGTCCGTCTGGCATGGTCGCGCTACGCGGCATTTCCCGTCGCCAACACAGACATCTCCAAAGGGGGAGACTCATGAAATCAGCACGGTATCTCGGCGTTCTGGCAGCGGTCCTGCTGGTCGCGGCTTGCGGTGACGACAGCGAGTCGTCAGGCGGTGAAGCCCTGACGGCTATCGGAGACGGCGAGAAGGCGCTCAACCTGATCATATGGGCGGGCTACGCCGAAGACGGCTCCACCTACCCTGAATTCGATTGGGTGCACCCGTTCCAGGACCAGACGGGCTGCGTGGTCAAGTCGAAGATTGCCGCAACGTCCGACGAGATGTTCCAACTGATGAGCACGGGCGAGTACGACGGAGTATCGGCTTCAGGTGATGCCAGCGTGCGTTTGATCGACGCCAAGCTCGTGGCGCCAGTCAACACGGCGCTGATCAAGAACTATGCCGATCTCTCGCCTTTCCTCAAAGACCAGAACTACAACTCCAGCAACGGAACGAACTACGGCATCCCACATGGCTGGGGCGCCAACTATCTGATGTGGCGGACCGACGTGGTCACCACGCCGCCCGACTCGTGGAGTGTGGTGTTCGACAAGGCATCGCCGTATGCCGGCAAGGTCACCGCGTACGACGCCCCGATCTACATCGCCGACGCAGCCCTGTATCTCAAGTCGGCTCAGCCCGACCTCGGTATCGATGATCCCTATTCCTTGAACCAAGAGCAGTTCGACGCAGCCGTCGCCCTGCTGAAGGACCAGCACTCGATCATCGGCGAGTACTGGAACGACTACACCAAGACGCAGAGCGCATTCGAGCAGGGATCGACAGTCCTCGGCACGACCTGGCAGGTCATCAAGAACCTCGCCACCGCCAACGGCGCCCCGCTCGAGACCGCGGTGCCGAAGGAAGGATCGACGGGGTGGAGCGACACCTGGATGGTCTCGTCGAAGGCCGCCCACCCGAACTGCATGTACATGTGGATGGATTACATCACCAGTCCCGCTGTCCAAGCGCAGGTGGCGTACTACTACGGTCAGGCCCCGGCGAACCCGAAGGCGTGTGACGAGATCGCGACGCAGTTCGACGACGCCACGCATTGCGACGTGTTCAAGGCCACCGACCAGGCATTCGCCGAGTCGATCTCGTTCTGGGCGACACCGCGCAAGGAGTGCCTGAATGGCAAGGGCAGCGATTGCGTGCCGTTCGTTGACTGGATCAAGGCCTGGACGGAGATCAAGGGCTGACCTCGATGTTCTGGCTGGGCGCGGCGACGTGTCGCGCCCAGCCGAACGCGCCGGATGACCGATGACCGCTACATCGAAGCCATCAAGCCCCGGGCAGTCGGCGTCACGCTGGCTGCATCGTCATCCTCGGGCCCAGCTGGTAGCCGTGATCGGCGCGCCCGCGGCATGGATGCTGGTCCTGTACATCGGTTCGTTGACGGCACTGTTCCTCACCTCGCTGTACCGGCTGAACGAGGACGGCAGCGGCATCGAGAAGGTCATCAGCCTCCAGAACTACCAAACGTTGATCAACGAGCCGGTCTATCGCGACATCGCAGTTCGCACGGTGAAGATTGCGGCGATGGTCACCCTCGTCGACATCGTGCTGGCGTTACCGATCGCCTTCTTCATCGCCAAGATGGTCGGCGCTCGCTGGCGTCGGCTGTTGGTCGCGTCGGTGCTCGTGCCGCTGTGGGCTTCGTATCTCGTCAAGGCATTCGCGTGGAGGGCCATCATCGGCTCGCCCGGTGGCGTGCTCGACAAGACCTTCGGCGCGAGTCCCAACTACGGCGAGGTTGCGCTCGTCATCGTGCTCGCCTACCTGTGGCTGCCTTTCATGATCGTGCCGATCTATTCGGGTCTCGAACGGCTGCCCGATTCGTTGCTCGATGCATCGAGCGACCTCGGCGCCCACTTCGGCTTCACGTTCCGAAAGGTGGTGCTACCGCTGCTGTTCCCCTCGATCGTCGCCGGGTCGGTGTTCACGTTCTCATTGTCCTTGGGCGACTACATCGCCGTCGATCTGGTCGGTGGCAAGACGCAGGTGATCGGCTCGGTCGTCTACGACAACTTCTCCGCCGATCTTCCGTTCGCCGCCGCGTTTGCCGTGGTGCCCGTGATCGTGATGGTCGCGTACATCTTGGGTATTCGCCGCACCGGGGCATTGGAGAACCTCTGATGCAGTTCACTCGACGCGTGCGGGCGCTGTTCGCAGGCACCACGGCACTCGTGCTGGCCTTCTTGTACTTGCCACTGACGATCATCGTGGTGCTGTCGTTCAACACCGTCAGTTCGTTGTCGTGGCCGCCGAAGGGCTTCACGGTGCACTGGTGGCAGTCGGCATTGCACAGCACCGGTGCCCGCGATGCGTTGATCGTCAGTCTCAAGACGGCGGCCGGGGCGACGGTGGTCTCGCTCGTCCTCGGCTTGCTGGCCGCGCTCGCCTTCCATCGCTTCAAGTTCTTCGGCAGAGAGTCGTTGAACCTGTTGATCGTGCTGCCTATCGCCCTTCCCGGAATCGTCACCGGCATCGCGCTCAACTCCGCCTTTCGTCAAGCAGGGTTCGAGTTCGGTTTCATGACCTTGATCATCGCCCACGCCACCTTCTGCATCGTCGTGCTCTACAACAACGCGCTGGCGCGCTTCCGTCGGTTGTCGCCGAACCTGGAGGAGGCGTCGGCCGATCTTGGCGCCCACATCTTTCAGACCTTTCGCTACATCACGTTCCCGTTGCTGCGAACTGCCCTGCTCGCCGGCGGTCTGCTCGCCTTCGGGCTCAGCTTCGACGAGATCGTGGTCACCACGTTCACCGCCGGCGCGGGGTTGGAGACCTTGCCGATCTGGATCTTCAAGAACCTGAGCCGAGGCGAGCAGCAGCCCATCGTCACCGTTGTCGCCTCGGTCGTGATGCTGATGTCGATAATCCCGGTGTGGGTGGCAATGCGCCTGACCACCGATGACGGGCCCCTGACGGGCGGTACCCGCTGAGCCGGTCCCGATAGCGTGGTCGCCGTCATGCCGTGGATCTATCTCGTTCTCGCTCTTGTCGTACTCGTCGTCGGCCTCGGCGTCGTCCTGCTCAACCGCCGTCGCAGCAGACCAGCGCCAACGGCGCCGAGCACGCCCATCGCTGTCGTCGATTCCGCCAAGGCCGACGATGTCGCTGATGCCGTCGATGTCGTCGCGCCCCACGTTCCAATTCAACTGGAACGCCCCAACTTCCGTAGCCGAATGTCGAAGGCCCGCGGCGCGTTGGCAGGCACGTTGCTCGGCATCCGCAGCCGAAGTGGCATCACCCAGGAGACGTGGGACGACATCGAAGAAGCGTTGCTGCGGGCCGATGTCGGCGTGCGGGTCACCGACGATCTACTCGGGGGTCTGCGGGTCAGGGTGAAGGCCAAGGAGATCACCGATCCAGGAGAGTTGCTCGACGCGTTGCAGGCCGAGATGGTCGACTCGCCTGTCGGGTGCCGACCGGTCGCTGCGTTTCGACGCCATTCCGGGAGGGCCCAATGTCTGGCTGTTCGTCGGTGTCAACGGTGTCGGCAAGACGACCACCATCGGCAAGGTCGGCGCACAGCAGGCAGCATTGGGCCGCTCCGTGTTGATGGCAGCGGGTGACACGTTCCGCGCAGCGGCGGTCGAGCAACTCGGAACCTGGGCTGAGCGCAGCGGCGCCGAATTGGTGCGTGGCAACGAAGGTGGTGACCCGAGCGCCGTGATCTTCGACGCCATCGAGCGAGCCACGGCCCGCCGGATCGACCTCGTGCTCGGGGATACCGCCGGCCGCTTGCACACCAAGACCAATCTGATGGACGAACTGCGCAAGGTGCGCCGTGTCGCGGCCAAGGGCGCAGGCAGGGTCACCGAGGTGCTCCTGGTGCTCGACGCGACGACAGGCCAGAACGGTCTCGCCCAGGCTCGAGAGTTCGGCGATGCCACCATGACAGATGGCGTCGGGCTCACAGGAGTTGTGTTGACCAAGCTCGACGGGTCGGCCAAAGGTGGGATCGTGTTCGCCATCGAGACCGAACTGGGTCTGCCGGTGAAGCTCGTCGGTCTCGGGGAGTCCATCGGCGACATGGTTCCGTTCGACCCCGCCGAGTTCATCGACGCATTGGTCAGAGAAGGTTGAGCATGCCGGGAACCGCGACGGCCCCGACCAACGTCCAACAGACATGATTCGCTCACGCCGTCTTGCGCTTGTGGCCGTCGTCGTTGCATTGGGGTTCACCGCGTGTGGCGATCCCAGTACCACTGCACCCCTCGCCGACCAGCCGAAGGTCATCGAACTCGCCAGTGGGCAGGGCACGGGATCCGGCGAGGCCGCGCCGGCTGCCGCCACTGCCGACTCCGCCGAGTCGAAGATGGCGGTGTTTGCGCCAACCGAGTTCACCTTCGACGGTGACCTCCCGGCACTCGACGGCCCGGCCGGCTCGTGGTACTTCGCTCCTGGGCAGCAGCCTGATCCGGATCGGATCGCCAGCCTGGCTGCGTCGCTCGGCGTCGAAGGCGATGTCCGCAACCTCCCCGAGGAACAAGGCGGTGGCTGGGCAGTCGGTCCGGAGGACTACAGCGGACCGGTTCTGTCGGTGGCCGCCGACGGCATGCTCAGCTGGTGGCTGAGCGCCCGCCCGGCCATGGTCTCGTCCGGGTGCGCCGCGACGACCGGCGTCGCCGTCGAGCCCTCCACCGGTGCCGGCGTCGCCGGCAACTCGGACGCGGCGATTGACACACCCGTCGCCGACGAAACCGCTCCGGTCGCGCCCGACGTCGTTGTTCCCGAGTGTTCGACGCCGCAGCCACCGGCCGGTGTGCCGAGCGAGGACGAGGCGCTGGCCAAGGCCAAGGAACTGTTCGCGTCCTGGGGCTACGACGTCAACTCGTACGCCTTCGACGATGCCTACGCCGACGAGTGGGGTGCCAGCGTCAATGCCTCGCTCGTCCTCGAAGGCTTGAAGACGCAGATCATGTTGTCGGCGAGCTTCGGCGAGAACGGCGCACTCACCTTCGCGTCGGGCTCGCTGGCTGTCCCGCAGCGCGGCGGTGACTATCCGACCATCGGTGCCATCGCCGGCCTGGACCGGCTGAAGACACAACAGAACCAGTACATCGGCCTTGGCGGAGGCCCTGCCACCAGGTCGGCAACCATCGACGCCGCTGTCGAGCCCGCACTCGGAGCACCGGAGATCGCTCTCTGCGATGTGGCCTCGGCGGCAGTCGACTGTGCTCCGATCGACACCGAGCCGGTCATCGTCACCCTGAACAGCGTCGAGCGAGCGTTGACGATGGTTTGGGCTGCCGACGACACCATCTGGATGTTGCCGGCCTACTCGTTCGGTTCGGCCGACGGGGGCATCTACACCGTGATGGCGGTCGACGACGCCTACATCCAGCAACCCGACCCCGAGGTCGTCTCTACGGCGCCGGTCGCCCTCCCCGCACCTGACACAGCGGTTGCCGCCCCAGATGTAGCCCAGACGTGCGCCCCGGTCAGCGAGATCACGACGCCGCCCGCGTCCGTCGAGCAGATCGCCGACGCCGTGGTCGGCTATTGCCTTGTTGCGGCGCAGGAACTCGCCAAGACGTTCGGCTACGAGGTTCGGGTCGTGCGCCAAGATGGTGTCGACCTGGCCGTCACGGCCGACTTCTCCGAGAGCCGGATCAACGTCGCCGTCGACAACGGCGTCGTCACCGAGGTCCTCTCCATCGGCTGACGCCCTCCGCCGGTGCGATGAGGGATGAGCCGCTCAGCTGCGCACATCTCTCATCGCCGGAGCGAAGGATCGAGCGTGATGAGAAGTGTGCGGCGCCCGGCGGCTCATCCCTCATCGCGCGGTGGCCGCTAGCCTGCCAGGCGATGTTCGACTCACTGTCCTCGCGCCTCGAAGGCGTCATCAAGAAGATTCGCGGCAAGGGTCGGCTCACCGACGACGACGTCGACGAGGTGTTGAAGGAGATCCGCACGGCGCTGCTGGAAGCCGATGTCAACGTCGGTGTCGTGCGCAATGTCACGGCCCGCATCCGCGAGCAGGCGATCGGGGCGAAGCTCAGCCAGGCACTCGACCCCGGTCAACAGGTCGTCAAGATCGTCAACACCGAACTCACCGCGATGCTCGGTGGCGAGACGCTGAAGATCACCTACGCCAGCCGTCCGCCGACCGTGGTGTTGATGGCCGGCCTGCAAGGTTCCGGCAAGACGACCAACTCGGCCAAGTTGGCACGATGGTTCAAGAGTCAGGGACGCCAGCCGTTGATGGTCGGCGCCGACCTGCAGCGCCCGGCTGCCGTCGAGCAGTTGCGAACCCTCGGTCGGCAGATCGACGTGCCGGTGTTCAGCGAGCCAGGCGACCCGGTCTCGACCGCACGCCGCGGTCTCGAAGAGGCCCGCCGTCTGGGCCGTGACGTGCTGATCGTCGACACCGCAGGACGACTGTCGATCGACGCCGAGATGATGGAGCAGGTCCGTCAGATCAGCGCTGCGGTGCAGCCGGATTACACGTTCCTGGTCATCGACGCGATGACTGGTCAGGACGCCGTGAGTGTGGCCGAGTCGTTCCACGCGACGCTGGCCATCGACGGCGTGATCATGTCGAAGCTCGACGGCGACGCCCGCGGCGGCGCAGCACTGAGTGTCAAAGAGGTCATCGGCCGGCCGATCGCGTTCGCCTCGACCGGTGAGAAGCTCAACGAGTTCGAGCAGTTCCACCCCGACCGCATGGCCGGACGCATCCTGGGCATGGGAGACATGCTCAGCCTGATCGAGCAGGCCGAACAGGTCTTCGAGAAGGATCAGGCCGAGGCCGCCGCCGAGAAGATGATGGAGGGGGAGTTCACCCTCGACGACTTCCTCGAGCAGATGCAGGCGCTGAAGAAGATGGGCCCGCTCGGCAACATCTTGGGGATGATGCCCGGCATGCCCAAGGAGTTGAAGGGCGCTCAGATCGGCGATGACCAGCTCAAGCCGGTCGAGGCGATCATTCGCTCGATGACACTGCTCGAGCGGCGCAAGCCGGAAGTGATCAACGGCAGCCGCCGGACCCGCATTGCCAATGGCAGCGGTACTTCGGTCGGCGATGTGAACCGCCTGGTCAAGCAGTTCAGCGAGATGCAGAAGATGATGAAGAAGATGGGCGGCATGGCAATGGGTGGCAAGAAGGGTGGGAAGGGCAAGAAAGGTCGAGGCCTGCCCGGCATGGCCGGAATGGGCGGCATGCCTGGTGGTATGCCTGGTGGCTTCCCCAACTTCAATTGATAGCCTCTCGTAGTTCGTATTGTGCAAGGAGCCCTGAAGTCGTATGGCAGTAAAACTGCGCCTCACCCGAGTTGGCAAGACCAAGCAGCCGCAGTATCGCGTGGTGGCCACCGATAGTCGCTCGCCCCGTGACGGCCGCTTCATCCAGATCGTCGGCACCTACAATCCGCGCACCGATCCGTCGACCCTCAACATCGACAATGCCAAGGCCGTGAAGTGGTTGATGGACGGCGCCCAGCCGACCGAACGAGTCAAGAAGCTGTTGGAAGTGTCGGGTGCGATGGCGGAGTTCAGCGCCGCCCGGGCGGCCAAGTGACCGACGAGCCGGCGACCGATCAATCAGACTCGGTCGAGCCCGCCGAGCAGGTTCCCGACCCCCAGGCGTCCGACTCCCAGGCACAGGTCAACCAGATTCCGGCGCCAACGGCGACCGCTGTGCTGACCCACGTCGTTCGCTCGATCGTCGACGATGCCGACGCGGTGCGTGTCGATGCGGTCGAGGGCCGAAATCGCCTCAAGCTCGAGGTGAAGGTCGGTCCCGGTGATCTCGGTCGCGTGATCGGTCGGCGGGGTCGTACCGCCCAGAGCATCCGCACGGTTGTCCGTGCGGCCGCCACTCGAGATGGCGTCGAGGTCGACGTCGACTTTGTCGACTGACTCTCTACGCGAGGTCGGGCGCATCGGACGCGCCCACGGGGTTCGCGGCGAGGTGTACGTCTCGCTGATCACGGATCGTGTCGAACGGATCGCGCCTGGAGCCCGGCTGTTGGCGGGATCTCAGTGGCTGACCGTCGCCGAGTCACGCGAACAAGGTCGCCAGCGCTGGCTGGTCCACTTCGACGGTGTCGACGATCGCACCGCAGCCGAGAAGCTGACCAACTCGGTCCTGGTCGCTGAGCCGCTTGTCGACGACAGCGGCGACGCTTTGTGGGTTCACGACCTGATCGGCTCGCGCGTCGTCGATCGACAGGGTGTCGACCGCGGAACCTGTGTCGCGGTGATCGACAACCCCGCCCACGACATCCTCGAACTCGATTCCGGAGCCTTGGTGCCCGTGACATTCGTGGTCACTTGCAGTGGCGGAGTGACGACCATCGATCCACCTCAGGGCCTCTTCGAACTCTGACCTTGACGGGTCCTTGACACGTCTCGACCTGCTTTGGGTCGAACGGCCCATACCACTCTGAGACGTCGCCCGCTACCGTGAGTGACACATGGATGCATCGATCCGCTGGCTGCAATTGGTCGCTTCGCCAGCGAGGAGCTAGAGCGAACCCCCCATCGGTGGAACGGATCCAGGCAACCCCTCCGCCTGGCCTCAACAGCGGGATGGCACACAATGCGGCAGGTACGGCGACTCCTCTCAACAGTATTGGTATTACTCGGCGCGATCATCGTCGTGCCGACATTCGGCGGCACTGCGAGTGCCCACCACTCCAACATCAGCGCTTCTGTGGCCTGCAACGGAACGGTCTCGTGGACCGCAACATCGTGGGCGACGGGTCCCGCAGGCACGAACCCCGACATTCGGGTCTTCAAGACGGTCGGCAACACGACCACCCAGATCGGCCAGGGGGCGTTCACCAACGCCAACAACTATCAGTTCTCAGGCACGTTCTCGTGGCCGGCGAACACCACCAGCATCACCGTCACATCGAAACCGTACGGCACGTGGGGCAATGGCACCGTGTCCCCCGTCGGAAGCTCGACGACCATCACCAAGCCGACCAACTGCCCGGGCCAGCCAGGCGTGAGCAAGGCGGTCTCGTGCACGAACACCTCGCCGGGCAACGGCGACAGCAAGGTCGTGCTGACCCTCACCAACAGCGCCGGCCAGTTCGGCTCGGCCGTGACCTTCAAAGTGTTCAACCCTGATCAGACCGTCCTGTTCACCAGCTACCTGGTCGCCAATGGCGCGACGACGCCCGTGACGTTCACCGGCCTCGCCGATGGCAACCACACCGTCAAGATCCTCGTCGGGACGACGGACTACAGCCAGACATTCGCCGTCGACTGCGACTCGCCCGTTCCGGTGGTGACCCGTTCGGTCACGTGCGCCAACGGTGATGGCCAAGTCGTGGTCACCTTGAGCAACACCGGCGGCGAGGCCGTCGTGTTCGACGTGACCAACCCGACGACCGGTGTCGTGGAACACGTGACAGTCAATGCAAACAGCTCGACCACTCGTACCTTCGGTGGCTTTGCGGACGGCGATCATACGGTTGTGATCAGGGTAGGAACCGCCGACTTCTCGCAGACCTTCACGGTCGACTGCGATCATCCGCAGCCGAAGGTTTCGAGCACCGTGGTCTGCGACAACACCCATGACGGGTCCGTCGTCGTGACGCTCGCCAACACGGGCACCGAGGCGGTTGTCTTTCATGTCACCGACCCGAACACGGGCATCGTCGAGAACGTGAGCGTGGCTGCCGGCGGCAGCACGACCCGAACCTTCGGTGGTCTTACCGACGGTGCCCACAGTGTGACCGTGACCGCAGATGGCCAGGACTTCACGCAGAGCTTCACCGTGCACTGTGATCTTGACCCGTCGTTCAGCCATTCCGAGACATGCACGAACGGCGACGGCAGTGTCAACGTCACGATGACCAACAACGGCGACGATGTCGATGCACTGTTCGTATTGGACGGTGTCCCGTACACACTGGCGCCCGGTGCAACCAAGGTGGTCACCCTCAGCGGACTGACCGATGGCAGCCACTTGGTGCCGCTGATGGTGAACGGCATCGACAAGAGTTTCACGGTCATCGTCGACTGCGATCGTCCAGGCCAACCGGCGGTCGAAATCGCCCAGTCCTGCGCGACCGAAGACGGCGTGGTCGTGGTCACCCTGAAGAACATCGGTGGCCAGTTGCCACTGACCTTCACCGTGCAGGGCACGGACTACGTCGTGCCTGCCAACTCGAAGCTCGACGTCCCGGTCACGGGACTTCTCGATGGCCCCCAAACCATCACGATCACGCAAGGAGATACTGACTTCTCCAAGCCGGTCACGATCGGTTGCGACAAGGCGCCCACGGTCACGGTGACCCAGACCTGTGTCGAGGGTGCAGGTGGCATCTCCGACGGCCAAGTCGTCGTCACCCTGCACAACAACGGCGACGACGTCATCGTGACGTTCACGGTCGACGGCGATCAGTACCCGGTCGGGCCCAAGGCCTCGCTGCCGGTCACGATCGGCTCGCTGCCCGATGGCCCCAACCACATCGACGTATTTGTCGGTGACCTCGATCTCGGCTTCGACGTCACAGTCGCATGCGACCACCCCGGTGAAGGCTCCGTCTCGTCCACTGCTGACTGCGCCGACAACGACGGTCTCATCATCGTGACCCTGGCCGCCGACGGTGGCGAGTTGCCCGTCGTGTTCAACGTCGACGGTGTCAACTATCCAGTGGCGCCCGACGAGACAGTCGAAGTCAGCTTCCCGGGTCTCGATGATGGAAGTCACCACATATCCATCTTCGTCGGTGAGCTCGATCTCTCGATCGACGTCGCCACGACGTGCGACCTCCCCCCACTCGTCGACTACGTCCAGTCGTGCGCCAATTTCGACGACAGCGTGTCGGTGGTGCTGACGAACCAGGGCGACGACACCGATGTCACTTTCACCATCAACGGCACCGACTACGACCTCGCCCCAGGGGAGACTCGGACGGTGCTCGTCGATCAACTGGCTGACGGTTCGAACACCATCACCGTGGCGATCAACGGCGTGCCCCAGGACGACATCGTGGTCGAGTCGGACTGCGATCCGGTCGTGATGATCACGCCCGTCTGCAACTCCGTCGACACCGAGGGCGAGATTGCCCGCTACTGGTTCACGATCCTCAACACCGAGGCCACCGACGTGTCGTTGACCTGGGACGGCGGCGGCGCAACGGTTCCTGCCGGACAGACGATCACCATCGCCACGACGAGCGCTTCGCTGGTCGTGCGTCACAACGGAGCGGTGATCGGCGAGTCCGGTGCCACGGAGACCACCTGCGTACGCACGGTCAACTTCACCAAGGAACTGCAGGGCCACCCGGAGACGGGCGAGACGTACTCGATTCGGGTGTCGCGACTTGTCGGCCAGACCTACGTCGAGGAACTCACCTTCAACCTCAATGGTGGAGAGACCAAGACGGTCAGCTTGCCTTCGACCCTCGACCCAGCCGGCATCGACTACAAGATCGAAGAGATCGTCGCAGGGACTGCCAACACCAGCGTCGTCAGTCCCGATCAGATGAAGCTGTCGGGACATCTCGGCGAGACAGTGAGTGTCGTGGTGACCAACGGTTATGCGTCGGTGCAGATCGACAAGACATCGTCCACGTCGGCTGTGATTCTGGGTGGGCAGATCACCTATACGTTGCAGGGCACGAACACCGGCGGGCTCACGCTCAACCCGGTTGTCGTCACCGATCGCCTGCCTGTCGTGACGGAACTCGTGTCCGCATCGGTCGCCGGGGGCGCCGGCCAGTGTGCGCTCGCCCAGGCAACCCGTCCGCAGCTACTCAGCTGCACCATGAGCGGCGCCTTGGCCCCGGGAGCTGCGACCGCTCTGATTACCGTGGTCGTCAAGGTTGACGGCACGGTTACGCCTGGCACCACGATCGTCAACCAAGCCAGCGTGCACGGCGCCTACACCGGCGACCCGGCAGCTCAGACGCTCGCCCAACAAGTGAACACCGCCGGCGCTGCCGGCGGCGATCTGAGCTGTGTTCCGGTGATCGCTGGAACCGTTTGCGATCTGTCGGCAAAGGTCGGTGTGCCGGTTGCCCAGCAGCAGGCATCCAGCGCCCCGCCTGCGGCGAGCTCCAGTGACGTGGTGTCCCAGTTGCCTCGGACGGGCTTTGGTCACCTCGGCACAATGCTGGCTCTCGCCCTGGGCGGGGTGCTGCTGGGCGGTGCCCTGTTGCTCAGCCGGCGCCGGTTCGGCGTCCGCTGAGCAACCGTCTCACAACGGCTCAGACCCCGCCGATGTTGCACCTCGAAAACTGCAAATGGGCCCCTCCGTGGAGGGGCCCATTTGTTTGGTGGAGATTGTCTGTGTGTGTCAGACCGTCTGTGGCTTGGCCGGTGTGTCGTTGAGCATCGACTCCGGGATGGTGTCGGGGACGTTGACCTTGCTCTTCTTGCGGGTGTCCCAGATGAAGGCGGCGCCCATCACCGTGCAGACCACGCCGAGTCCGGCGAGTAGTGCGGCGATGCCGAGGGCCAGCTGCAAGGCGCTGTGTGTTGCTGCGCCGACGCCGAGTTCGGCGACGAGGGCGTGAGCGGTGCCGCTCCAGGCCATGTCACGAGCCTTTGCCTGTACCGGGATCGAGCGATCGAAGCCGGTCCAGTAGCGACCGTCGACCTTGAATTCGCAGGTCACACCGTCGGCCGGGAATGGCTGGGGAACTGCGACCATTTCGCCGTTGCAGTCGTACTCGGTGGCAACCGTGCCGTCGTCACCGGTCAGGTCGGACTCGGTCAGCGTCACGTTCTGGGTGCCGTCCAGGGTGTGGTGGGAGATCGTCGCCATCTGGTACATGAACTCGGTGGCGGTGTTGACGAGTGGATCGTTGGGATCCAGATCGGAGTTGACGACGGGGAACTTCCAGTCGTCCTTGAGCAAGACCATGATCGCGTCGGCGCCGGCGGTCTCACCGCGGTCGACGAGTTGGCCCTGATCGTTGTAGCTGAGCTGGACGTTCTGGGCCTCGCTGAACGCCTGAAGGGAGTCATATCCGCCCTGAGCCTTGCTATAGGCGACACCTGCTCCCACGAAGTAACCGATTCCGACGACGATCAGGAAGATCCCGAGCAGTCCCATTGGCTTCTTGAACATGACAACCCCTTCATTGAGTTTGGTGGGCGGCACCTGTGTGCGGTGCGCATGGTCACAATGACGGAAGATCGGTGTCAGGTACCAGGGGCCGATGGTCCCGATCGGCAGAGCTCAGATACCCATCGGTTCGAGCCTTTCGGCGGTCAGCACGGCGTCAAGATTTATCGGGCCGTACACGTGAGGGAACACCTGCGGCGCCCCGGGTGGCTGTTCGTACACGAGCTGCGATGTCAGGCGCTGTTCGTCGATGTGCAGCAACACCAGGTCCGGTGCCCCGGCATAATACCGCTCGATGACGCCGGGCCACTGCTCGGCGGTGCTGCAGTGGATGAAGCCCTCCTCGGCCAGGTCGATGCCGCGCGTCGACTCCGTGTGCTCTCCGCGCTCCTGCGAACTCGCCCACGTTTCGGCATCGGTGATGTGGAAGATCATCGCCTCGTAGGCTTGCACACCGATGCGGATCGACGTGTTCACCATCTTCCCCGGCCTGGTCGATTCGTTCTGTGCCGAGAGCCTGCTGGGCCGGGCGCGCCTCAACGGCGTTCTGGACCTGCAGTCCCACGATCTGCGCGAATACACCACCGATGTTCACCGCACCGTCGACGACGCCCCGTTCGGCGGGGGAGCGGGCATGGTGATGAAGCCCGAGCCGATCTTCGCCTCGGTCGAGGCCGCAGGTGCCCCGAGGCCGCTCTACCTGCTCGGGCCAGGTGGGAGGCGTTTCGATCAGGCGATGGCCCACGAGCTCGCCGCACTCGACGGGTTCAGCTTGCTCTGTGGCCGTTACGAGGGGATCGATCACCGCGTGCGTGAGCACCTCGTCGACGGCGAACTGAGCGTCGGCGACGTTGTGCTCAGCGGGGGAGAGGTGGCTGCATGCCTGGTGATCGAGGCCGTGGTGCGGCTGCTACCAGGGGCGATGGGAAACGACGCCAGCCCGATCGGAGAGAGTTTCGGTGCGTCTGGCTTGCTCGAGGAGCCGCACTACACGCGACCCGCCGAGTACCGGGGCTGGACAGTGCCCGACACGCTACGCGGCGGCGATCACGCCAGGATCGAGCGGTGGCGCCGAGCCCAGGCCCTGCACCGCACGTTGCGGTACCGCCCTGACCTGGTCGAGGCCGCAGGCGGCCTGGGCGAAGTTGAGCGACGACTGTTGGAAGAGTTCCCTTCGGTCACCTATCCTTGAGCGTTCCCTAGCCGAAGCCTGCCAAAAGAATCCAGAGAGTTCGCGCCATGAAGTCCACCGATGTTGTCGACAACCAGTACATCCGCACTGACGTGCCCGACTTCGCCAGCGGCGATGAGGTCAAGGTCCACGTCAAGGTCGTCGAAGGCAACAAGGAGCGTGTGCAGGTCTTCCAGGGTAATGTCATCGCCCGGCAGGGCAGCGGTGTCGCCGAGACGTACACGGTTCGCAAGATCAGCTACGGGGTCGGTGTCGAGCGCACGTTCCCAGTGCACACCCCGACGGTAGTGAAGCTCGAGGTCGTCAAGCGCGGCGATGTGCGTCGTGCCAAGTTGTACTACCTGCGTGATCGCGTCGGAAAAGCCGCCAAGATCAGGGAAAAGCGCGACGCCTGAGCGTGCGCGACCCATCGGTGTAATCGAGCACCCACGTTGAGTTCCGACGATCTCGAGAACTTTGAGGCCGAGCGCGAGCTCCAACTTGCTCAGGAATACCAGGACGTCGCGGCCATGTTCCGCTACGCGGTGGAGACCGAGCGCCGGTTCTACCTGGCCAACGACGTCAAGCTGAATGTCAGCGGAGACGCCGCCAAGCCGGTGATCGAAGTGGAGTTGAGCGACGCATGGGTATGGGACATGTACCGGAAGACTCGTTTCGTGCCGAAGGTGCGAGTGCTGACCTTCAAAGACGTCAACGTCGAGGAGCTGCCGTCGACCGAGCTGTAACGCGATCATTGGCCAACCAGGCACGCGGTCGCTGGGGTGAAGATCTGGCTGCGCATTGGTATTCGACTCACGGCTACGAGGTCGTCGACCGCAACTGGCGATCGCCCATCGGCGAGCTCGATCTTGTCGCCTGCGCCCCGTCGCTGGTCGTCTTCTGCGAGATCAAGACGCGCGCCTCGGATCTCTATGGCCCGCCGGAAGCAGCTGTCGGCTTGGCGAAGCAGCGGAGGATTCGTGTGCTCGCCGCCCAGTGGCTGTCAGCCCATGACCGACATGGGTCAATTCGATTCGACGTGGTCGCCATCACAGGTGTGCACATCGAGGTCTTTCAAGCGGCGTTCTAGCGGATTCCTAGCCCGCCGAACTGTGGCGCCGATCCCAACACGACTTGTGCCAATGTCGGCGTAGGTCCGGCGCATCGGCCGGCACGGCGACGTAGTGGCCTGTCCCTACGGCGATCCTGTGGTGGCAACCGGGGCAGACGTAGGCCTTCGTGGCCTCGTACGGCTGCACTCGACGCACCTCCACGTCTCCGAAGCCACCATCCCACAAGCCCATCGCTACCCCAGGAGTGCCCACGCCAGCAATCCGATGACGGCGAGCACGGCGGCCACGATGAACAAGTAATCGGCGGGTTTGGCGACGAACTTGCGATAGGGGTTGAAGCCCATGGCGCCAGTATCGTGCCATTTCCGTGGAAACCATCGAGGTCACTCGCCAGTCAGCCATCGTCACGATCACGCTGAATCGCCCGGCGAAGAAGAACGCTGCGAACGGCCAGATGTGGGACGAGCTCCTGGAAGCTTTCCGGGCAATCTCGGCGAATCACGAGGATCGTGTCGTCGTGCTCACCGGCGCAGGTGGTGACTTCTGCGCCGGCGCCGACCTCACCGGCGGCGGAACGGGCGCTCCCGGCCAGCATCACCTGGCCTCGATGCGTCACGTCGGTGATGTCGCCTTGAGCCTGCATCGGTTGCCCATACCGACGATTGCCAAGGTTCGCGGCGTTGCGGTGGGCGCCGGGTGCAACATGGCGCTCGGCTGCGATCTCGTCGTTGCCAGCGACAACGCGCGATTCTCCGAGATCTTCTCGCGACGCGGTCTGTCGATCGATTTCGGTGGATCGTGGCTCCTGCCGCGGATCGTCGGTATGCACCGCGCCAAGGAACTGGCTCTGTTCGCCGACATCATCGATGCCCGCGAGGCAGAGCGCATCGGCCTGGTCAATCGGGTCGTGCCCGATGCCGAGATCGACCAATTCGTCGGAGCCTGGGCGCAGCGATTGGCGGCAGGGCCACCGATTGCCTTGGCGATGACCAAGCGCATGCTCGACAACTCGCTGCAGGTCACCATGGAAGAAGCACTCGACGACGAGGGCGTTGCTCAATCCCTGAACTTCACCACGGCCGACACAGCCGAGGCAATGAGCGCCTTTGTCGACAAGCGAGAGCCGAAGTTCGAAGGGCACTGACCCGATCGGCGCGCCACGGCTCGGTAGCGTTGCGTCGTGCGGCAGGTGCGTTCGGTCTTCGTCGGGGTGCTGATTGCTGTCTCATGGTGTTCGGCTGTCAGTGGTGCACCACCGTCGGAGCCGCCTGTCGAGCCGTCGACCAGCGTTGCCGTCGAGCCGCTTGGTCCATCACTGCCGGCGATCCAGCAGCCACCACCGATCGTCGATCCGAACGTCGTCTCCGGGCCTCTGGTAGTCGTTCCCCCAGGTTGCAAGGCTCCTCCGGCGCCGGTAGCGGTGTTCGTCGGCACGCTCTCCGACTCTGATGCGACCACAGGGCGATTCGCTGTGCAGCAGATTCGTGCCGGCAGTCTCGACGGGTACGCGGTCGAGACGATCGTCGATGTTCGTTTCGACGATGACATCAGGTTCCTGCGCACCGGTCAGCAGTATCTGGTCGGAGCGATTCCCGACCCGATAACGGGTGTGCTGCGATCCAAGGTCCGTCTTCCGGCCCCGCTGTTCGGCGGTGATGCCGTGATCGGCGTCGACGACACCGACCTGCGCTGCCCGAGGGTCGAAGACGGCGTGAAGACGTTGCTCGTCGACGGGACCGAGGTCGACACCGGTGTGCTGGCGCCGCTCAAGACTGCAAAGAGGTCACTGTTGAGGGCAGTACTCAAGCCATTGGGTATCGCGATCGCGGTGCTCGCGGTGCTGGCCACGATCAAGCTGCTCGTCTTCGCCATGGTCCGGGCGGCGCCGCGAGTCGGACTTCGACTCCGTACGGCGCCCCCCGGAGGTGCACCGGGACCGCAAACACGCCGACAACGAAACTTCTCATGCCGAGGATTCAGGCTCTGCCGAGAATTCCACACCCGAGCGGGTCTGAGTGCAGGCGTTGGGAATGTGGGTCAGGCTCTGGCGGCAGCGGCTCTGGCCCGCAGGTCATTGACGGCGTGCTCGAGCCCGAGGGGGTCGCGGTAGAGGGCACTTCCGGCGACCAGCACGTTGGCGCCCGCGGCGGCCGCGGCGGCGATCGTCTCCGGCCCGATTCCACCATCCACCTCGACGTCGATCTCGTCGGACCGCCCGGCGGCACTGATCATCTCGACGACCTCGGCGATCTTCGGTTCCATCGTGGCGATGTATCGCTGACCACCGAAACCGGGGTTGACCGTCATCACCAACACCAGGTCGACCAGATCGAGAACGTGAGCAACGGCGTCAGCGGGAGTAGCTGGATTGAGGGCGACACCCGCGGTCGCGCCGAGTGAGGCGATGTTGGCAAGCGTGCGATGAAGGTGGGTGCACGCCTCGGCGTGAACGATGAGTCGTTGGCATCCGGCGCGGACGTATTCGGCAGCCATGGCATCGGGCGTCAGCACCATCAGGTGCGCTTCGAACGGCAGTGAACAGTGCTTGCGCGCCGCGGCGATCACGTCGGGTCCGAATGTCAGGTTGGGCACGAACTGGCCGTCCATCACGTCCCACTGGATCCTGTCGACGCCGGCGGTCTCCAGGGCGGCAACCTCCTCGCCCAGTTTGGCGAAATCCGCTGGCAGCACACTCGGAACGATTTCGATCGGTCGCGGCATCGTCCCCGAGGGTAGTGGGTGGCGCCTGCGGCCAGGAGATCTACAGTCGTCGCCGATGTCTTCGATCGTGGTGCGGGCTGAAAAGATGGCGGCTGGCGGCGACGCCATTGCCCGCCTCTCCGATGGTCGCATCGCCTTCGTTCGCGGTGCCTTGCCTGACGAGTTGGTCGCCGTCGAGGTGGTGCAGGCCAAGAAGGACTTCGTTCGCGCCGAAGTGGTCGATGTCATCGAGCCCTCTGCCGATCGAGTGGAGCCACCGTGCTCCGGGCACGCTGCGGGCTGCGGCGGCTGCCCCTGGCAACACGTCGACGCCTCCGCGCAGCTCGGCCTCAAAGCATCCATCGTGCTCGAGGCCTTGAAGCGAACCGGCAAACTGAGCGAACCCGTCGTTGACATCGGCTCCTCCGTCCCGGCGTGGGCCTACCGCACCACGCTGCGCCTCGCTACCGGTCACGGCGACCGTCTCGGGCTTCGCGGACGCCATTCGCACGATGTGGTCGAGCTCGACGGGTGTCCGGTCAGCCACCCGCTGTTGGAGGACCATGCTCGCCGAAGTGCGTGTCCGGGGGCAGGGCGAAGTCAGCCTTCGCGTCGGGGCGGCTACACAACAGCGGTCGGCGTGGATCGTCGAGGGCGACATCGAGCTGCTCGGCCTGCCAGCCGACGTCGACGCTCGGACCGACGGCCACGGTGCACGAGGTCGTTGCCGGCAAGACCCTGCGAGTCAGTGCGCGGTCGTTCTTCCAGTCGGGACCGGATGCCGCAGAGCTCCTGGTGACCGCCGTCCGTCAGGCGTGCGCCGACCTGATCGACGCCGACTCCATCGTCGACGCCTATGGGGGCGTCGGCTTGTTCGCTTCTGCCTTGGGCGGCCGGAGGCTGACCCTTGTCGAAGGCAGTCGAGGCAGCGTGCGCGGATGCCGTGGTCAACCTTGCCGATCTCCGGGCCGATCGCCGGACTGACGTCGTCTGCGCGCAGGTCGAGCAGTGGCGGCCGCGCCGCGCGGACCTCGTCGTCGCCGATCCGTCGCGGCAGCGGCCTCGGCCGGCAGGCAGTAGCCGTTCTGGCCGGTACGCATGCGCGGAGAATCGTCGTGGTCAGTTGCGATCCGGTCTCTCTCGCTCGCGATGCCGGCTTGCTGCGCGAGGCGGGTTACGAACATGTGCGGTCGATCGTCTACGACCTGTTTCCCCAGACCCATCACGTTGAAACGATCAGTACGTTCGACCGGTCGACGGCACCGTCGTGAGGCTCAGAGGCGCTGCATCCGACCGCCCACCCGGTCGAGGAATGCCTGCCGGCCAGCAGTAGTCGAACGGTCGATGTCGTACATGGCGAGCCACGTCGTGCGGGCGAAGCGGTGGCACAACACGCGCACCGATCTGCCGATCACCCTCCGCCCGGTCTCACCCTCCATGAGATTGACCAACTTCGACGACCCGTGAGTCGTGATGGTGACCAGTCGACGAACGTTGGTGAGCCGCGGCCTGACACGCACGGCACCATCGGCCAGGTCCCAGGCGACACCGCGCACGAGCACCCGATCGAGCCAGCCCTTCAGCATCGCCGGCTGTCCACTCCACCACGTGGGGTAGATGAACACCAACACCTGGCACCACTGCAGTCGCTGGCAGTAATCGGTGATCGCCGGCTCGAGGCTCGGTACCGCCAGGTAGTCGAGTCGCTCCTGCAGCGAAAGTGCCGGTTCGAACTTGTCCTCGTACAGGTCGGTCACCTTCACCTCGTGGCCGGCCGCTCGCAGGGCATCGACCGCTCGCCGGCGCACCGCCGCAGTGAACGACTCCGGGTCCGGATGGCAGTACACGACGTAGACCTTCACAGCGACCTCATCCTCCGGTCCACGCGCCGCAGGAACGCGGCACGCTGCTCGGCGGTTCGGGAGTCGATTGCGTACAGCCCCAGCCATGATCGGCGCGTCAGGAACGCCGTGTTCAGCCTGAGGGCTCGCAGCAGGGTTCGCCGTCCGTTGTCGTGGATGACCTTCACATAGGGCCAGCGCGCGCCGTACGTGGAAATCCCGATGAGATGGTGCACGTGGGTCAGGCCGCGGCGCACGTGCTGGTTTTCGTCGAACACGAAGCCGACTCCGGGCACCATGACGCGCTCGAGCCAACCCTTGAGGATGGCCGGCATCGTGCTCCACCACGTCGGGTAGACGAACACGAGAACCTCGGCCTGTTTGACGATTCCGGCATGGCGTTCCGCCAACGGATCCAGAATCGGTCGATCGCTGTGATAGGCCCGCCGCTCGTCGTAGCTCATCGCCGTTCGGAACTCTTCGGCGTACAGATCGAGCATCGTCACCTCGTGACCTGACTCGACCAGGGCGGTTCGCGCCGTTGCCGCAATCGCCTGGTTGAAGCTGGCCGGATCCGGGTGGGCGACGACAACGACGACACGCATGCTGGCCGAACGCTAGTTGCGCCTTCTACGATCGTCGCTGATGGAGTCGCAGGGACACAGGGCCGTCCCTGTCTGGGTGTATCTGGCCGGTTTCGTCGTGCTGGGCAGTTGCTTGAGCTTCGCCGGGCCGGCGTTGTCTCACCTCCGCGACCGCGTCGGAACAAACGACGGTGGCATCAGTCTGGTCTTCGTCGGCTCGTCGATCGGTTACATGATCGGATCGTTCATCGGCGGTCGTTTTCTCGACCGGGGCCGGGGGCACCAGGTGTGGGCGATATGCATGACCATCGCCGTCGTTGCCATCGTCGTGATCTCGCAGATTCGCGAGCTCGCCCCACTTGTCGCGACCTTCGTGGTGCTCGGCGTGGTGTCCGGCGTGGGCGACGTTTCCGGTAACACCTTGGTGGTGTGGAGCCGCCCGGAATCACCCGGCGCGGCGCTCAACGCGCTGCATCTGTTCTTCGCCGTCGGGGCGTTGTCGGCGCCATTGCTCACCAACCGTGCCTTGGCCTGGAGTGACTCGCTCTGGCCGGTGGCGGTGCCGTTGGCCGTACTCACCGTCGTCTGTTGCGTTGTGCTGTTGTCGACGCCGGCGCCGACGAAGACGCGCGCCGCGGATCGCAGTAGTGGGGACGTGGCTGCCTCCGTTCGCCGTGGCCAGCTGGCGATCGTCAGCTTGTTCTTCTTCGTCTACGTCGCCCTCGAAGTGGGTTTCGCCGGCTGGATCCACTCGTACGTGGAACAGATCGGGTATGGCGGAGCCAACACTGCAACAGGGGTCACGGTCATCTTCTACGTCGGTTTCTGCGTCGGCCGGGTCGTCTCGATCTGGCTGTCGAGCCGTTTCAGTGCGGGGTGGATGCTGGTGGGCTCGATGGCCTTGGCCTTGGCCTCGTCAACCGCTCTCGTCATCTTCAACGGCGGCAACGTCGGTCTTTGGATCGTGACGTTCATCTTCGGCGTGGCGGTCGCTCCGCAGTTCGCCTGCATGATCGGTTACGCCGAGGCTCACTTCGCCCTGTCCGGCGCAGCGACATCGGCGTTCATCGCCGCCGCGGGTCTCGGCGGCCTCGTCATGCCGTGGACGCTCGGCCAACTCTTCGATGCGCATGGCCCCGAGGTGCTTCCTCCGGTCACCCTGGTGGCCTGCATCGCCACCATCGCCGCGGCCCTATGGGTGCGGCACATGGTGCAGACCTCGGGGGCTCAGCGACCGCCCGTGACCTCGATGAACGCGCCGGTCACGTAGCTTGCGGCCGGTGAAGCCAGCCACACCACGGCCTCGGCCACCTCCTCGGGCGTCCCCACTCTCTGCATCGGAACCATGGGCGTCATCCGCTCGACGCGCCCCGGGGTGGCGTGAAGGTGGAAATCGCTGTCGATCAGGCCCGGTCGCACTGCGTTGACTCGGATCCCGTGCGGCGCCAACTCCTTGGCCAGGCCGATCGTCATGGTGTCGATCGCGCCCTTCGAGGCGGCGTAGTGAACCCACTCGTTCGGTCCGCCGAGCACTGCGGCCTTCGACGAGATGTTGACGATGGATCCGCCGCGCCCACCAGCAAGCATGCGGCGCGCTGCCTCACGTGCGCACACGAACGGTCCGGTGAGGTTCACGGCCCACAGGCGCTCGAGGGTCTCGACCGTGTAGCTGTCCAGGGTTCCGTAGCTACCGGCGATACCGGCGTTGTTGACCAGCACGTCGAGTCGACCGACGCGTTCGTCGATCTCCGCGAACATCGCCAGCACGGCGCCTTCATCGCCGACATCGGCCTGCACTGCGATCGAGTCGTTGCCGATCTCCTCGGCCAACGCTGAGGCGGTTTCGACAGTCGCAGAGAAGTTGACGACCACGGTGTATCCACCAGAGGCAGCGAGCCGGCTGATTGCCGCGCCGATCCCACGACTCCCCCCGGTGACGAGCATCACGGGTCTTGTCACGACAGCCGGTCCTCGAGGCCCCGCTTGATGTCGGGCCACTCGCTGCGGATCACCGAGTACATCGCCGAGTCGCGGGCTACCAGGTTCTCCTCGCCTGCCGCATACGAACCCCGATGAGCGCGCAGAACGCCTTCGAACGTGGCGCCCAACCGAAGGATCGCGGTTCGGCTCTGCGTATTGCGGACATCAGTGCAGATCGACACGCGGTGCACGTTCCAGGAGTCGAAGGCGTTGCTCAGCAGGAGGTACTTGGCCTCGGTGTTGATCGCCGTGCGTTGTGCCGAAGCTGCGAGCCACGTGCCACCGATTTCGACCTCGTCGGGCAGCGCGTTGCCACCCCACCACTCGAGACGCAAGTACCGGGTGCAGCCCACGAGCATTCCATCGCTGATGCGCCGCTGCGCGAACGGCACGGCGGTGCGGGCTCGCTGGTCGTTGAGGAGGCCGGAGATGTATCGCCGCATTCCCTCGACCGTTGGTGGCACGGCAGTCCACGCATAGGTCGATCGGTCTTGGATGCCGGCGTCGGTGAGCTCGTCAGCGAACTCCATACGGAGCTGCTCCAGTTGGACGTGGTTACCGGTGAGGGTTGGTGCCGCGACACTCATTGGCTATCCAGCATGGCAGGCGTACGCGGCTATGGCAGGAACAGAAGTGCGGGAGTCTCGAGGAGTGTCTTGATCCGTTGGATGAACGAGGCGGCGTCGGCTCCGTCGATCACCCGATGATCGAAGGACGACGAGAGGTTCATGATCTGACGCGGCTGCAGACCGTCGCCAACGTAAACGGGTCGGGTCGCGATCTTGTTGACACCGATGATTGCAACCTCCGGGTAGTTGATGATCGGCGTCGACACGATCCCACCCAAGGCACCGAGACTGGTGATCGTGATCGTTGATCCGCTCAACTCCTGGATCGTGATCGTGTGGTCGCGGGCAGCACTCGAGAGCCGGGTGACCTCCTCAGCAGTGGCCCACAGATCGAGGGTCTGGGCACTCTTGATGACGGGCACCATCAAACCCTTCGGGGTCTGGGTGGCTACCCCGAGATGCACGGACCTGTGACGATTCACGACGCCACCGTCGTCGTCGTACCGGGCGTTCATCTGCGGGAAGTCGTCGATGGCGACGACCACGGCACGTATCAGGAACGGCAGGATCGTCAGCCTCGACTGTCGGTCGGCGTGTTGCTGGTTGAGCTCGGCGCGCAACCGCTCGACCTCGGTGACGTCGATTTCGTCGACGTACGTGAAATGCGGAATGCGTGTCTTGGCGATCTGCATCCGCTGGGCGATGTTGCGACGCAGTCCCAGCACCGGCACTGCGTCGATGGTGTCGTCGGGGCGTGCCCCGGTCGACGTTGACCCCGCTGTCGACTGGGACCGGGTGAGATGGGCGTCGAGGTCGGCGTGGACCACGCGGCCCTCGGGCCCGCTGCCGGCAATGCCGGCGAGATCGATCCCGAGGGTCAACGCACGCTGGCGCACAGCGGGCGCGGCAGCGGGGGCGGTCGACGCCTTGACGGGTGGGCTGGGCACGGCCGAATCGGTCGCCGAATCAGCTGGCGGAACGGGCGGCGCCGGCGTGACCGGTGGAGCGAAGTCGGTCTGGGTGGGGATGATCGCCGGCTGCCCGTCGCTGGCTGTGTCGCCGGTCGTGTCGCCGTCTGTGTCGATTCGGATCAGTGCCGAGCCGACCGCGATGACGTCACCGACGGCAGCGCCGAGTGACGCGACCACGCCCGACACAGGCGACGGCAGCTCAACGGTCGCCTTGTCGGTCATCACTTCGACCATGACCTGGTCCTCGGTGATCGTGTCGCCGGCAGCGACGTGCCACTCGACGATCTCGGCCTCGGCGATGCCTTCGCCGACGTCGGGCAACTTGACGACGTACTCGCCCATGTCAGGCCGCCATCACGCGACGAAATGCGGCCCCGACACGCGCCGGACCGGGGAAGTAGTCCCACTCCTGGGCATGTGGGTACGGAGTGTCCCAGCCCGTCACCCTCTCGATGGGCGCCTCGAGTTGGAAGAAGCACATCTCCTGAACGGTGGCCGACAGTTCTGCGCCGAAACCGCTGGTGCGGGTGGCCTCGTGGACGATGATGCACCGTCCGGTCTTGCGCACGGACGCTTCGATGGTCGCGGTGTCGAGAGGAAGTAGCGTGCGCAGATCGATGATCTCGGCGTCGATTCCGGTTTCTGCGGCGGCCGCCTCGGCCACGTGGACCATCGTCCCGTACGCCAGAACGGTGACGTCGTTGCCGGGCCTGCGCACGGTGGCGCTTCCGAGCTCGACCCGGTAGTAACCCTCGGGAACCTCACCGAGAGGATGTTTCGACCAGGGCACGACCGGCTTGTCGTGGTGGCCGTCGAACGGTCCGTTGTAGATTCGCTTCGGTTCGAGGAAGATCACCGGATCGTCGTCTTCGATCGAGGCGATCAGCAGTCCCTTGGCGTCGTACGGGTTGGACGGCAGCACCGTGGCCAGCCCGCAGACATGAGTGAACAGGCTTTCCGGGCTCTGGCTGTGGGTCTGCCCACCGTGGATTCCACCGCCGCACGGCATGCGCACGGTGATCGGCGCCGTGAACTCGGCGCTCGAGCGGTACCGCAGGCGGGCCGCCTCCGATATCAGCTGATCGAGGCCGGGATAGACGTAGTCGGCGAACTGGATCTCGACCACTGGTCGGAGGCCGTAGGCACCCATGCCGACGGCTGCGCCGATGATGCCACCCTCGGCGATCGGTGCGTCGAAGACACGCTCGGGGCCGTACTTGGCCTGCAGACCCTCGGTACATCGGAACACGCCTCCGAAGTAGCCGACGTCCTCACCGAAGACGACGATGTTGTCGTCGCGTTCCATCATCACGTCGATGGCTGAGCGAATGGCCGCGTTCATCGTCATCGCGCTCATCGCTCGTCCTCCATCTGCTGACGCTGTCGCTGCAGATGATCCGGCATCACCTTGAACACGTCCTCGAAGATGCTCTTCGCGCTGGCCACCCGCCCATCGAGAAGAGTGCCGTACGACTCTGCTTCTCGCGCCGCCGCCAACACCTCGCCCTCCACGTCGGCGATCAGCTCGCTGTGCTTGTCGTCGGACCACTCGCCACGAGCGACGAGGTGTTGCTTCAACCGATCGATCGGATCACCGAGCGGCCACGACTTCCATTCGTCGGCCGGGCGATAGCGCGATGGATCGTCAGATGTCGAGTGAGCGGAAGCGCGGTACGTGACCCACTCGATCAACGTCGGGCCGAGGTTGGCGCGTGCGCGCTCTGCTGCCCAGCGAGTGGCGGCGATCACGGCGAGGTAGTCGTTGCCGTCGACGCGAAGCGCTGGGATGCCGTACCCGATCGCTCGCGCCGCGAACGGCGAATGAGAGCCACCAGCAATGCCTTGGAACGACGAGATTGCCCACTGGTTGTTGACCACGTTCAGGATCACCGGCGCCTGGTACGTCGTGGCGAAGGTCAGAGCGTGGTGGAAGTCGGCTTCGGCGGTGGTCCCCTCGCCGACGACGCCAGAGGCGATGCGGGTATCACCCTTGATCGCCGAGGCCATCGCCCAGCCGACAGCCTGGATGTACTGCGTGCCGAGGTTGCCCGAGATCGAGAAGAAGCCGACCTCGCGGGCCGAGTACATGATCGGCATCTGTCGGCCGTGCAGCCGGTCCTTCTCATTGGAGAACACCTGGCACATCATTTCGACCAGCGGCCACCGACGGGCGATCAACCACCCCTGCTGGCGGTACGTGGGGAAGAACATGTCGTCGGGGCGGAGCTCCAGGGCATGACCCACGGCAAACGCCTCTTCGCCGGTGCAACGCATGTAGAACGAGGTCTTGCTCTGGCGCTGCGCGGTGAGCATGCGGTCGTCGTAAGCACGGGTCATGACCATTGCCCGCAGCCCTTGGTACAGCGCATCGGGCCCGACATCGGGAATCCACGGTCCGACGGCGGATCCGTTGTCGTCGAGGACGCGGATCATCGAGTACGCCAGATCACGAATCTCCCGCGGGTCAGTGGAGATCTCGGGGCGGCGCACGCTGCCTGCGGTCGGCACGTCGACATAGGAGAAGTCGGCTGGTTCGCCCGGTCGAGCCGGTGGCTCCGGTATCCGAAATCGAAGTGGAACGGCTTCGATCATTGAACCTCCTGTGAAGGTGCCTAGTTCATCACGTTCGGGCCGTAGTAGCGAGCGGTACGAATCTGCCACTCCTGATTGCGCACTTGAACTTCTGTTCCAGGCGAGTTAGGTTCGCCTGTGGGCAGACGGGCAAGCAGACACATTCATCCAGAAAACGGGGGAACGATGCGCAAGTCACGTTGTGGGGTAATTTTCGTGGGAGCGGCCTTGGCCGCCAGTTCGGTGGCGCTGGTGCCGAGCACGGTTCACGGCTCTGCCGGGATCGCCAGCTATGTGGTATTGGCCAGTGACGCTGCGTCGGTCGACGCCGCGATCGCGACCGCCGAGGCCGCCGGTGGGGAGGTCGTCAATGTCAACCGAGCGATCGGTCTGATCACGGTCACGGCCGACGCGGAGTCGTTCGAGGGGGCAATGTCGGGTGCCTCCGACGTCGCCGGGGTCGCTCGTAACACACCGATCGGCTCGTTGCCTGCCGAAGCGAAGACTCGAGCGCGACGCAGTGGAATACGAGGGTCGGTCCGCCGGCGAAGGCAATGCGGCGTCGCCCGGCGGGCACCATGATGGAAAGGGTGATGACCACGAGGGCGACGGCCATCACAGGGCCGAGCCGCTCGCCTATCTGCAATGGGACATGCAGATGATGGATGCCACACCCGACGGCTCGTACGACGAGCAGCGTGGCCGTCGCGATGTTCTCGTTGGCATCATCGACACCGGGATCGACGGCAGCCATCCCGACATCGCCCCCAACTTCAACCGTAAGTTGAGCCGCAACTTCACCACCGACATCCCGTTGGTCGACGGCCCCTGCGAGGTCGCTTCGTGCGTTGACCCGGCCGATGTCGACGACAACGGTCACGGGACCCACGTGGCCGGCACGGTTGCTGCCCCGATCAACGGCATCGGAATGGCGGGTGTCGCTCCGAATGTCACGCTGGTCAACCTCCGCGCCGGACAGGACTCCGGGTACTTCTTCCTCGCGCCAACGATCGACGCCATCACATACGCTGGCGACAACGGCATCGACGTGGTCAACATGAGCTTCTACACCGACCCGTGGTTGTACAACTGCCGCGCCAATCCGGCCGATTCGCCCGCTCAGCAATTGGAGCAGGCGACGATCATCGATGCCACCCAGCGAGCGGTCGACTACGCCCGTCGCACGCGGTGTCACATTGATTGCCGCGCTCGGCAACGAGCACCAAGACCTAGGCGCAGCAATCAAAGACGACCCGACCAGCCCCGACTTCCCACCAGGCACAGCGTATGATCGCACCGTCTCAAACGATTGTCTCGACGTCCCGACCGAGACTGACGGCGTCCTCAGTGTGTCGTCCGTCGGGCCCGAGCGAGAAGAAGGCCGACTACTCCAATCACGGGTTGGAGCAGAACGACGTCGCCGCTCCGGGCGGCTTCTATCCGCGACTTCATCGACCGATCCGGCGCTCAACCGCCGGCCGGAGAACCTCATCCTCGGGCCTTACCCGAGGAACGTGGCCATTGCCGAGGGTGCCGTCGATCCCGTGACCGGTGCAGTAACCCTGGCCTTCGAGGACTTCGTGATCGCCGATTGCTCGTCACCGCACGTCGATGACTGCGACTATTGGCAGTGGATCCAGGGAACTTCGATGGCCTCACCACATGCCGTCGGCGTTGCCGCACTGATCGTCAGCGAATACGGCAAGGCTCAACGTCACGGCAAGGGGCGGACGATGGATCCCGCCAAGGTCGAGCGGATCTTGCGCAAGAGCGCCACCGATCACGCCTGCACGCCGCCGGCCGTCACGTACGAACTCGAGAGGCCTGGCGATCCCACCTACGACGCCCCGTGCGTCGGCGACGAAGACCTCAACTCGATCTACGGCGATGGCATCGTCAATGCGCTCAGGGCGGTCAAGGGCAAGCACTAGACCTGGTAGCCGAGTGCTTCGCGCCCAGCCGGGTGGGCGCGAAGCACTCCATCGGGTTATCGTGCGGCGGTGGAGCCTTACCTGATCGAGGGTCGGTCGTGAGCCGCGAACGGCTGTTGGAGATGGCCCGTCGGGTCGTCGAGCATCATCGCAGTGGGCAGATGCCGCTGGCCGAGTCGATCACCCGGCTTCCGGCGCGCAACTACTACGACCCCGACCGTTGGGCGCAGGAACTCGACCTGATTTTCCGCCGGTTGCCGCTCGTGGTCGCGCTGACGGCCGAGTTGCGCGAGCCACATGCGTACAAGGCGCTCGACGTGGTCGGCATGCCAGTGCTACTGACTCGCCTCGAAGACGGCAGCGTGCGGGCATTCGTCAACATGTGCAGCCATCGCGGTTCGATACTGGTCGATGAGGGTGTGGGCACTTCACGCCGGTTCACCTGCCCCTACCACGCCTGGACCTACAACCCAGCCGGAGATCTGGTCGGTATGTTCAAGCATGCCGACTTCGGTGACGTCGACATGTCGTGCAACGGCCTGACGTCACTTCCGGTGATCGAGCGGTCGGGCCTGATCTGGGTGATCCTGTCACCGCAATCGACGTTCGACATGGAGCCGTTCGTTGGCGAGTTCGCCGATCTCATCCAGTACCACCGGCTGGCAGAGATGCACCACTACGGCACCCGTGTGCTGGCCGGTCCGAATTGGAAGGTTGCCTTCGACGGCTACGTGGACTTCTACCATCTGCCGATCCTGCACAAGAACACCTTCGGGCCAGACATGTCACCCGACGCAATGTTTCATCCGATCGGTCCGCATCAGCGGATCACCGGTCCGCGCGCCATCTGGTCGAGGCTCGAGGAACGGCCCGAGGAGGAATGGGACATCGAGGATCTCACCGGCGGGGTATGGAGCATCTTCCCGCACGGTTCGATCGCCGGGTTCGACGTCGCCGGCGAGCGTTTCTACCAGGTCGCCCGTCTGTTCCCCGGAGCATCCCCCGGCGAATCGGTGACCCACCTCGACTTCGTGTCACTGGCCGAACCGACCGAGGAGTTCCGCCTGCTGGCCGACAAGCAGATCGACTTCCTGATCGACGTGGTGCGCGACGAGGACTACGCCACCGGTCTGCGGCTGCAGCATGCGCTACGCACCGGCGCCAAGAAGGAGCTGATGTTCGGTCGCAACGAAGGCGGCGCCCAGCACGTGCATCGCTGGATCGACAAGGTGCTCGCCGCCTCCGACGATCAGCTCTCGGATCTGTTTCGCTGACCGGAGGTATCGACCCGTACGCTGCCGCGGTGCGCGTCATCATCTATGGGGCCGGTGCTGTCGGAAGTGTGATCGGAGGCCGGCTGCGACAAGGCGGCGCCGATGTCGTGCTGGTCGCTCGCCAGGCACATGCCGCTGCGATTCGAGAGAGCGGCCTGGCGCTCCGTGCTGCGAAGGGCACCGACGTGATCGATGTCGGTGCCGTGTCCGCGATCGATCAGCTCAGCCCAACCGGCGACGACGTGGTGATCATCACCGCGAAGACTCAGGACACCCCTGCGATCCACGCCGCGCTTTCAGATTGGAACGCGGATGTACCGGTCGTGTGCGGCACCAACGGTGTGGAACACGAACGTCTGGCGTTGCGTCGGTTCGCCCGTGTGTACGGCATGGTGGTCCAACTTCCGGCACAGTTCGAGCGGCCGGGCCAGGTCACCGTGTTGTGTGCCCCGACGAACGCAATCCTCGATGTCGGCCGATACCCGTCGGGCATCGACGATACGGCTGCCGAGCTCGCCCGCCTGATCGACGCCGCCCCGGGTCTGCTGTCCGAGGCCGACGACGATGTGATGACGAAGAAGTACGGCAAGCTCCTGATCAACCTCGGCAACGCGGCAGACGCCGCATGTGGAATGGCCGGGCGTGGGGCGGGCGTCGTTGCGGCTGCCATCGACGAAGGCAAGCGCGTCTACGAAGCTGCGGGAATCCGCTGGGAGCAGACAGCGGAACACGCCGAGCGGTACAAGGCGCGTGCCGCGACGATGCAGTTCGACATCCCCGACGGTGACACCTTTGTCGGCGGGTCGACATGGCAGAGCTTGATGAAGGGCGCGGCGACGCTCGAGACCGACTACTTCAACGGTGAGGTCCTCATGCTCGGGCGCCTCCACGACGTACCGACGCCTGCCAACGAATTCCTGCAGCAGTTCGCGTCGCGAATGCTTCGCGGGGAGCCGCGCCCGGGTTCGGTGACGAGGGAGCAACTCGACGCCGAATGGGACGACTGGCGCCGACCCTCGATCAGCGGAACTGGCGGAAGCAGTTCCTGATATCGGCAACGAAGAGATCCGGCTGTTCGAACGCGGCGAAATGGCCGCCCTTCGGCTGCTCGGACCAATGAACGATCTTCGGATAGTCGGCCTCCATCCAGGCGCGGACAGGAGCGACGATCTCCTTGGGGTAGACCGCAACGCCCACCGGAACCGTCAGCTGGGTGACGCGTGCCTTCCCGAAGCTCTCCCAGTAGATGCGCGCCGAGCTCGTCGCGCTGTTCGTCGCCCAGTAGAACATCAGGTTGTCGAGCAGTTCGTCGCGGTGCAGCACGTTCTCCGGATGGCCGTCGCAATCGGTCCATGCCCAGAACTTCTCCAGGACCCAGGCTGCCTGTCCCGCCGGTGAGTCGGCCAGACCATACCCAACGGTCTGCGGACGAGTTGCCTGCTGCTTGGAGTAGCCGGAGTCCCATGCCTGGTAGTACTCAGCGCCCGAGAGCGCCCGCTGTTCCTCCGGCGTGGGTTCGCCGTCGACACGCGGCCGGGTGCCCATCGCCAACGTGATGTGGATCGCAGCGCAATGCTCCGGATCCTGGGCGCCCAGGGTGCGGGTGACCGCGGAGCCCCAATCGCCGCCCTGTGCGAAGTACCGGTCGTAGCCCAGTCGCGCCATCAGCACCGCCCACGCGCCGGCGATCTTCTCGACTCCCCACCCGGGCGCGGAGGGTTTGCCCGAGAAGCCGAAACCTGGCAGCGAGGGGCAGATCACGTGGAACGCGTCGGCGGCGCTGCCACCATGCTGGGTGGGGTGGGTGAATGGCTCGATGACCTTGTGGAACTCGACGATCGAGCCCGGCCAACCGTGGGTGATGACCAGGGGTTTCGCCTCAGGGTGCGGTGAGCGCTGGTGGACGAAATGGATGTCGAGCCCGTCGACAACGGTGACGTACTGGTCGAATCGGTTCAACCGGGTTTCGCGAGCACGCCAGTCGTATCCGTCGCCCCAGTATCGGCACATGTCCTGGATCCACGCGAGTGGAGCACCCTGGCTCCAATCGTCGACGGTTTCGGTATCGGGCCAGCGGGTCTGGGCGAGCCGACGGTGCAGGTCGTCGAGCACGTCGTCGGGTACCTCGATGTGGAACCTTCGGAGAGCGACGTCGGCGGGCATGAGCGAGGACGATAATGGCGCCGACGTCAGGTGATCGGCTTGGCGTACGCCGCTTCGTAGGCCTGCAGCTCGAAACCCATCCTGGTGTAGAGCTGAAACGCGCCGCCGGGATTTTCCGTGTCGGCACCCAGCGCAGCCTCAGTCATGCCCCGATCCTTGAGCTCTCGCAGGCTGCTGGCCAGCAGTGCGCCGGCGATGCCCCTGTTGCGCCACAGGGCGTGCGTCGAGATGTTCTCGGTGTATCCCCGCAGATAGCCCATCGCGGCGTTCTCGTCGGGGTTGATGAAGCTCTTGACCTGGCCGACAACGGTGTCACCGGCCCAGGCGATCTTCCACATCGACTCGTCCCGCAGCGGATCGTCGAGAAACTGCTGGAAGTCGTTCTCCGTCACCTCGCGGGAGTCCCACGAGCCGCGAAATGCCTCCCAATGGGCGTCGAAGATCGCCCGCAGCATTCCTGGCATCACGGCACGGGTCTCGACGCCCTCGGGCAACGACAGGTCGGGAATGTTCTCGAGGTCGGGCCGCACGAGGACGGCTGAGAAGCGGATCGCCTGGTAGCCGAGGGATTCCAGCCACGCCGATTCGTACGTAGCAGCCAGCCCGGGCCCAGGGTGGGCCGCGTATGCCCGAAACCGGGCATGAGCAGTGCTGTCGGCTGTCGGGCGCATGTGCGATTCCTGGGCGATGGCCATGGCCCGGTACAGCGGTTCGGTCAAGTGGGCTGGTCGGATGGGTGAGAACCAGATGTAGTCGTGCGAGCCGTCGTCGAGTTCCTCCCAACTGGTTCGCGCATAGGCGACGGGCTCACCATCGGTCGATTCGACTACCACGACATCGGTCGCCGTGTCGCAATTGGTGAGATTGGCGTAGGTCACGTCGAGTTGCTCGGCCGTGGGTCGTTCGGAAACACCGGCGTGCTGGCGATACTCGGCCAGGATCGACGCCATTGCCGGGTGGTCCTCCGGCCCGCGGTACGGCCGCGCCGCGTATGGTGCGGGCAGGTCCATTTCCATGGGCCGTGACCATATCGCTGAGACGTCCTCAGATCGAGCGGGTATCGATCTCTGCCAGCACCTCTCCGATGATCTTGGTGGCCTTGTGTGGAGGCAGCTCGTCGCCTCCTTCAGCGGCGGCGACCTCTGAAGCGAAAGCGTGAACCGATGGTGTTCCCCCGACGAGCACGTGGCGCAACGCCTCTGCGCTCGACTCGGGATCCTCGAGTGCCTCGACGGCCTCGGCCACATGCTGGGGGTCGTCGGCCACGGCGTGTACGACGGCCATGGCTTGAGCGCGGCCGGAGACGGTCGACACGGCCTCACCGCGGTCAGGATTCTGTTGGAGATCCCACACCCCGAGTGCTTCGATGTAGCCGCCCTCGCCGGGGCGCAACACCATGGTCGTGCTGTCACGCTCCACAGGGTCGTCGGAATTGTCGGGATTGTCGGCATCGTCGTCAGCCGTGTGGCGCGCAGCCTCCACGGGAACGGTCAACGAGCCATCGTCATGACGGATGATCTCCATGGGACTCTTGTACCCAGGATCGTCGACACGTATGCATCAGTCTTGGTGCATCAGTCTCGGTGCATCGATGTGATCACTCTGCGCGGCCGACGAACGTCCACTCGCCCATGATCTCGTTCTCATGGGCGAGGCGATCATCGAGGATGGCGCGGCCCGCACGGTGCAGTGACTCATCGCCGGACGCCATCGTCGCCTCCAGTGCCGTCGACAGGCACTGGCTCGCCAGGTCGTAGTTGGCCGTGACTTCGGAAAGGTGAAGACTTGGCGAGCGCCCATCGTTGTAGGCGGTCAGGGCGGCGCCAACGGCGGGCGTCGAGCAAGGTGAGGCGACGACGGAGTTTGCAAAGGCGATCATGGCCTCGATCTCTTCCTGCATCCAGCCGATCTCGTGAAGAGCCCTGGCCGCGCAATTGCGCAGGACGTTCTCCATCATCTGGATAGCAATCTTGACCTGCGGTGATTCGACCGCCGGGCCGATCGTGTTCAACAGTTCGTTGCGGCAGTCGAGGATGATCTGGTCGGTCGTGGGTCGGGTGAGCATCAGTTGACCTCCGCGCTAGGTCCGGAGCATGCAGACAAGAAGTTGTTGTGCCCGATGGTGAGCGCATTGAGGGTGTAGGTCGTCATCAGCCCGCTGTTGAGGCCTTGGTACATCGCCGCTGCGCCCATCAAGATCTGGCTGTAGACGGTGATCGCCGCCAACGACGAGAAGTACGCCAGCGCGGACATGTTGACCGTGTCCTCGGTGAAGCCTGTTCGTTCGCGGTAGCGAGCGAGAAACTCTTCCGGGTCGGCCATCAACATGTTCGGACCGGAGGCGGAGGAGTACACGTTGTAGTAGCCGAGGTCCTCCCTGGGATCCCCGATGTGGGCAAGCTCCCAGTCGATCAACAGATGCCGGCCGGCAGAGTCGACCATGATGTTGGCCGGTTGGAAGTCGCTGTGCACCAGGCGCAACGGCAGTGGCGGCGGCCGGTGGACGTCGAACCACGCGGCCACGTAACGCAGGAATGGAACGGCCTCGACGTGGCCGCGGTCGGCCACTCGGAAGCGTTCGATCAGCGAACCGATGTACGTGTTCCAGTCGGCCGGCCTTGGGAACGCGGCCGGCAGGGTGTCGATGTCGACCGAATGGACCTTGGCCATCGTGTCGACCAGGTCGTTCCGATGCGTGCCGTATCCGGCGTCGAGGGCGAGGTCGTTGAGATGTGACTGCAGCGATCGCCCATCCACGAAGTCGAGCACGATGCACTTGGTGCCGAGGTGTTCGCCGGAACTGTCGTAGTAGCGCGCCGCCGGCATGGCGATGGCGTCGGCGTCGCCGAGCGCCCGCAACAGTTGCCACTCGACATCCCGGTCGGTTTCCATCATCGACTTGCCTGGAGGTGGGTCGCCGCGTAGAACGAACGTTTCCCTGCTGCCGTCCGACCATTCCACCTCGGCGCGCGCCATCGAGCGGCTGTAGCCGCCCACCATCACGTCGTAGCTGACGACGTGTGCCGAACGTGCGCCGTCGGAGCGTGAGAGATACTCGGCCAGCATCTGCGGCATCGCTTCTGGATCGTGCATGGATCTCCCCTGGGATCGGCTCGACAGGTCAAGCTCGCAGAGTATGCGCGTGTACGGTGCGACTCGCATACCAGATGGAATCATTCTCGTCGCGCTCGATGCGACGACATCGAAAGGAAGCTCGTGCGAGTTGGCATCACCCTCCCGGCCCAGTTCCCCTTCGGCAGCACAGAGCAGCTGTTGCCGGCGTTCGAGCAGGTCGGGTTCGACTCGTACTGGGCACCCGACCACATCCTCGGTGTGTTCCACCCTGGGTTGTGGAAGGACATTCCGCTGTCCGACCTCGCGGCAGACCCCGACGCGTTCTACGACCCGTTCTGCTATGGGGCGCGCCTCGGGACGATGACGAACTTGCCGTACGGCATCTCCGTGACCGATGCCACCCGGCGTGGTGCAGCCGACCTCGCCCGTACGGCGTTGACGCTCAACGACTTGATACCCGGCGGATTCATCCTCGGCATCGGCTCGGGGGAGGCGGAGAGCCTGGTTCCCTTCGGCTACCCGTTCGAGCGGCCGGTGTCGATCCTCGAAGATGTACTGGTCGAGCTGCGCTCGTTGCTCGATCGCGGCGTGATGCCGACCGGCGTGGGGCGCATGGGCTTGCCGCTCGAGGCCGAGGGGCGTGGCCGCCCAGCGGTGTGGGTAGCCGGACATGCCCCGCGGATGCTGCGCCTCACGGGACAATACGGCGATGGTTGGATTCCGGCATGGTCGATGTCGCCGGCCGAGTACGGCGAGAAGTTGCAGGTGATCACCACCCATGCGACGGCTGCCGGTCGTCCAAGGCCGGTGGCGTCGCTGCTGCCCTTTGTGATCTTCGCCGAGAGCGTCGAGCGGGCCGAGGAAATGTTCGAGGCCGAGCCGCTCGGCAAGTTGTTCGGATTGTTTGCCATGGGATCCCTGTGGGAGGCCCATGGCCTCACCCATCCGTTGGGCAACGATTCACGTGGATTCATCGACGTGGTCCTCCATAGCCTCGACCCCGACGAGCTACGCGACATCGCCCCGTTGATTCCATTCGAGATGGTACAGCAGGTGCTGTTCATCGGGAACAGCCAGGAACTGGCCGGGCAGTTCGAGGCCTACGTCCGCGCTGGCTTGGAGCACGTGGTGCTGGCCAACCTCACTGGTGTCGTGGGCGGGATGAGCGAGATCATGGCCAGGGCTATGGAGTTGCCGATGCTGAAGGCCGCCCTGTCGGAGTTGTGACCGTGCTGTCCGGCGTCAGCTGGCGAGACCCAAGAGCCGCGGTTCGGTGACTGCGGCGGGCGCCTTCACCCAGCTCGAGGCGAGGTCTTCCATGTCGGCGATCGCCTCGTCGAGGCAGGCCATGAAGTGGCTGCGAGAGTCGATGGCCGCAGCGACGGTGGTGACACCCAGGTAAACGGTGCTGTCGTAGCTGAACAGGGTGATGTTGAGCGCGGCACCCGCCGGAGGACCGAATGCGTAGAACTCCTCGACGTGCACTCCGGCGAGGTACAGCGGGCACGGCGGTCCCGCCACGTTCGATGCCAACACGTCGACCCCCTTCATCATCGCCCCGATGATACGCCGCGAGATCGGCACGCCAAGACGCTGGATCGCCGCCGACACGGTGTTGACCCACGGCAGTGCCGGTTCCTGACGAACCGCGCTGAGGTGCTTGCTGACGCGGCGCAGTCGACCTTCCGTTCGTTCGCCTCCGACGCGCATCACGATGCGAGCAGGAACGAACTGGTTGCCCGCACGGTCGGCTGTTGCGGCATTTCGGATGTTGATCGGCATGTGGATGCGAATCTCTTCGCACGAGGCGCCGTGACGCTCGTGGTAACGGTCGAGGGTGTCGAGCACCAGGCCGATGAAAGCGTCGTTGAGGCTTGCGCCGGCTTGCCTGCCGGCGCACCGCAAAGTGTTGAACGGAAGAGTCTTGACGTCCAAGCACAGCTCGTTGGACCGGCCGGTCATCAACTGGCTCAACGGCGTTCTCGTCGGCATCACCAGTCGGGCCACGGACGTTGCACTCCGTGCAACAGCTCGGGTGGAGCGAATCGGATGCCGGACCATGGTCGGCGCGTAGCGAGTCAAGCTCACGATCGCGCCTCTGAGGGCACTGTATGCAGTCCGGCGGGAGTGACGCTCGGACTGCAGTGACACGATGTCGGCGACGGCCGGCCGGTGTTGCGGGTTCGGTTCCAGGTCGGCGAGCGCCGCCAGCATCAGCATCAACCCCACTCCGTCGGCAATGGCGTGGTGGACCTTCAGCACGAGGGCGCCGCGCCCATCGGCCAGCCCGGAGAAGATGCCCAGCTGCCACAGCGGACGCGATCGATCGAAGGGTTCGCGAACCCAATCCTGGGCGTGGTTGACGACGTCTTCGGCGTTGGCGCTCCCGCCGAGATCTCCATAGTGGTAGTGGTCGGCGATGTCGAACTGCTCGGCCTTCACCCAGCGCGGCCTGGGTCTGTCGTCGACAACCCTCTGGCGCAGTCGAGGCAGTTGCGTCACCATTCGCTCGACGGTGGCGCGCATGCGGTCGTGCGAAGGTGGTTTCTCGAGGAACCAGACGCTCATCACCGTCGAACGCAGCAAGGGATCCTGCTCGATCTGCCAGATCAGCGCATCGCTGCTGCTCATCGTCTCGTCGTAGGTGATTCTGCTCATGTGCCTCTCCAAGATCGCATCACAGGGTGCAGCCTCTGCGAGGTCACAATGGTCTATCGGTCCGAACAGCTCGCGCATTGAGCGAATGCTGTGCCTACATCCTGCCCCGTTCAGCCGCGGTTTGTCGACCAGCAGCTCGAATATCGGCGCGCCGTGTCGTTGTCTTGCCCGCCTGTTCGGATCGCATTCATTCCTGCAATCCCCCCGAAGTCCTGTGTCGGGGGATATCGTCATCGGTGAGCCACCGACGGTGGCTTCTTCTTGCTGTAAGGAAAATGCAATGGCCACAGGCACCGTAAAGTTCTTCAACGCCGAAAAGGGTTTCGGCTTCATCTCTCGAGAAGGTGGCAGCGACGTGTTCGTTCACTTCTCCAACATCGAAGGCAGTGGCTACAAGTCGCTCAACGAGGGTGACGCAGTCGAGTTCGAGGTTGCGCCGGGCAAGAAGGGCGAGGAAGCCCAGAAGGTCCGCCTCATCTAGAGGTTCGATCTGGCCCGAGGCATCGGGAATACATCGAGACTTTTGACCCTCGTGTCGAACTCCGACGCGGGGAGATGCTCTCCTCGTGAGAACCGATCGCTACTGGGAGCGGCGACGGCGGTTGATCGCCGTGTCCGCAGCACTATTGGTCGTCGTTCCGGCGTGTGCCGAGGTGCACGCTCCGACAGTTCGCGCCATGCCGATGTCGGCCTGCGTCATCGGAGGGTATTCGGCGCGCTGCGGAACCCTGAGCGTCCCCGAGGACCGCGCCCGGCCGTCAGGCCGTCACATCGACCTGCGAGTTGCCGTCATCCCCGCTGTCTCTGCGGACGCGAAGGATGATCCTTTTGTCGCTGTCGCCGGTGGCCCCGGCAATGCGGCAGTACGGGATCTCACGTGGTTGCCATCGGTGTTCGGCGATCTGCACGCCGATCGTGACATTGTGCTGGTCGACCAGCGTGGGACGGGCGAATCCAATCGCCTGGTTCTGCCCGAGCAGTCCTCCGCCGAACTGCCGGGCGACCCTCGCTTCTATACGACGTCTGTGGCAATGGATGACCTCGATGACGTCCGCGCTGCACTCGGATACGACCAGATCAACTTGTACGGGCCGTCCTATGGCGGGACGGCTGCCCAGTACTACCTTCGCCAACACGAAGATCACGTCCGATCTGTGGTGCTCGATGGCGCAACGCTGCTAGACGTGCCGCTGTTCGAACACATCGCCGCGAGCAGCCAGCGGGCCCTCGACATCCTGTTCACGCGGTGCGAGTCCGACGCGGCATGTGACACGTCATATCCCCACGTTCGAGGCGAGTTCGCCGCCGTTCTGGCGCGCCTCGCCGAGCATCCAGTGACGCTTCCGGTGCTCGATCCGGCCACGGGCGATCCCATCGTGGTGGACGTCAACACGCTCGCCTTGGCAACCCACAACGCGCTTTTGGATGTGGGCCTCATCGCCTCGATCCCGAGCCTCATCCACTCGGCGTACGAGGGCGACTGGGAGCGCATCGGCCAGGTTGTCAGCGCGGGTGCCGTCTACGAAGACTCCGATGATGACCAGCTCGTGATGTCGGCCGTGATCCGGTGCTCCGAGGCATGGGCCCGCTTCGATCCACTCGAGACCGCTCGCCACGGTGCAGGGAGCTACCTGGGCGATGCCGAGGTTGCCGCCGCCAACGCTCAGGCAGCAATCTGTGGCCAGTTGCCTTTGGGAGTGACTCCACCGAAAGACGGCGAGGCAGTGACCTCGGATGTCCCAGTGCTGTTGGTGCTCGGCGAGGCCGACCCCCAGAACCCACCGTCGAACGTCGCGGACGCACCCAAGGAACTGCCCAACAGCCTCACTGTCATCGTCCCAGGGCAGGCCCACACGGTGAGCCACCTTGGCTGCATGCCCGCAGTCATCTCGTCGTTCGTCGAGGCCGGGAGCGTCGAGGGCCTGGATGTGTCGTGTGTTGCCACCGGGGTTCCGGTGCCGCCGTTCCAGACGTTGCCTTGACCTTGGCGTGATGCTGTTCGGCTCAGCCTCGAACAGGGGCGCTGGCGTTGCAACCGAGCATGTAACGAAGCCGCGGCGAGAACGCCGCTGCTTGCTCGGCGGTCATCGGCGTTCGTAGGTCGACGAACGGTTTCACCCACGAGCGACCGTACTGGATGATCACGCCGTTCCTCACGCCGTCGGTGATGTTGGCTCCATGGCGATGCCAGGTCTGGGAGAGCCATACGGCAACCGACCCGGCGGGCCCTTCGAGCACCGTTTCGTTCTCCAGGAGGTCGCGCCCCGACGGCGGCTTTCGTTGCGTGAGGTGGCTTCCGCTGACCACATGTGTCGCTCCGTTGTCGAATGTGAAGTCGTCGAGCATCCACGCCGACTGGATGCTCAATGTGAAGTTGGGGAGCGGTTCGGATATCTGCGTGAGCGGCGAGTCGACGTGCCAGCCGGCGCTGTTCGTGTGCGGCCCAACATGGTTCACGCTCATGTCGAGCACAATTGCGTCGCGGCCGAGCTCCTGATCCATCATCGACAGCAGCAGCGGATGCTCGACCAGTGGTGCGAACGCGACGTCTTTGTTGATGAGATTGAAGATCCGCTGGGACCTGCCGCCATCGAACAGCGTGGGGATGTGAATGAAGCTGATGCACACCTCGTCGGCGCGCACGGGCCAGGGCGTGTCGAACTCGTCGGACTGACGACGGCGGATCCGGCGCTTCATCCGTTGGACCTCGTCCTCATCGCTGCGCCAGTATTCGAAATCGACCTCGTCGACCTGATCGATCGCGATGGAGGTTTCGCCAGGGTCGACCGGGTGGTCGCGTTCGTATGCGAGGATTCGTTCGACGCGGGCACGCAGATCGACCACCACCGTGCTGGGCAGCAGGTTCTCGATCACCACGTGGCCGTCGGCGTTCAAACGCTCCAGCAACTCGGCGACCTCGATCGTCGGTTGAATCGTCACGTCGTCACCTTCCCTCCACGGCTACAGCCGCCGAAGATATTCCTCGGCGCGCTCGGCACCGAGCTGGCGGAGTTGCTCCGCCTTGAACGCCTCGCGCATCTTTGCCTTCGGGTGGATGAAGCCGGCGCCGATGACGACCTCGCCCTCGTTGCACATCACATACCGCGAGATGCGCTGGCCATGCGCCGAAAGAGTCTTCCACTGCTCGTACGGCATCGAGCGGATCACGGCTTCACTGCGGAACCATGGGGCGAAGTACTCGATGTTGGGTGCAGCTCGCACGTCGCGCGACACGTTCGGGGTGCCCCCGTGCCACGCCCGCAGATCGCGGAAGATGGCCGAGCCGGCAGGTACCGGGCAGAGTGTGCTGAGTTTCATCCACTCCGGTTCGCTGGCGAGATTCGGGATCGGGCTTCGCGAGTTCTGGGTGCCGGGGATCTGTCGAGTCGGACCGTTCTCCGCGGTGAGATCGCACATGGGGAAGTTGATCGTGACGGCAGGTACGGGGAGCTCCCGGGTGGACACCCGACCGGTGGGATCGTGGAGTTCGGACCACACGTTGTCGGAATGCAGGCCCTGGTACTCGATCGCTCCGGGCATGGCGACGTCGCCGCCGCCACCGATCAGGATGTAGTTGGGCGATCCGAAGATGGCCGTGAGAATAGGTGTGGTGGTGGGCATGTCGACCAGTTCGACCCATTCGTCGACATGCAACATGTGGCGTGAAGCCGAGCTGCTGCCAAACGAGTAGCGGTGGGGTAGCCCGCCGGCACCGCCACCTGCGGCGCACGTCGGGTCGACGGCCAGCATCGCGTCGAGCGCCCGCTCGGTGGCTGCGCGCATCCTGGCCAGTTGCTGTGGGCTGAGAGCATGGCGGACGACCACGAAGCCGTCACGATGGAACAGAGCGGCTGCACGCTCGACGTCGGTCGGTGCGAGTATCTCGAGACCTTTGATGCCGTTGTGCCGCTTCAGCTTCTCGCGAAACTCGTCGACGTTCGGGTCATCGTAGGACCGGGTCCAATCAGCGCAAGCCGGATCGCCGCCGATGAGGTTGTAGTGCTCGGGCGTGGTCTCGATGTCGGTAGGGGGAGTGTCCAGGCCGAGTGGATTGCTGTTGGTGGATGCGGGCACGGTGGATCGGTTGGCAAAGCCGTTCGGTGGGACGGATGCGTGCCAGCCGAGCTGGCCGGGTCGTGCCTGTGTGTCGGTCAATGCAGGTGTCCCATCGGTCGACGGAGATGTACGGACCATACCTTTTGGCGATTCGAATTGGGGGATCGAGGGGAGTTCGAGACATCCGCGGTGACGGTTTCGCCGCCATGTATGGTTGCGCTCACCCACCACGTATCTGGAGGTCATATGTTCAAGGCGATGTTGGCTCTGATCGCTCTGTTTCTCGTCGCGACGTTCCCGGCGACCTGGCTGTTGATGCTCTTCCTCGGCAACATCGGCACGAACGTTGGGTATTGGGGCACGCTTCCAGCCGGCACCATCCTGGCGATGCTGACCGCCGGGGCTGCAAGCGGGTTTTCCGGCCGAATCTGACGATCCCGCGACGCGGTCTCAGGCCTCGAAGCGTTCGACGCTCGTCACGAGGCAGGTGACGTTGTCGTCGACTACATCGGACGACACCGTTTCGAAGCGGGCAGTCTCGCCCGGCTCGACGTCGTCGATCGACGTGCTCCGATGGTCGACGACCCGGCCGCCGAGGCGGAACTCGGTTTCGACGATGTAGAACGACGCCTTCGACGAGTGGTTGGTGATCGTGCCAGTCGCGCGCACGAGGCCGGGTTCGACATCGCAGGACAAGCTGGAATCGACGTCGTCACGAGGTGGATGAGTGGTTTCGGTGTCGACCTCGCACGCTGACAGGGCGAAACATGCGGCGAGCGCACCTGCTGCGAATGCCCTGAAGCGTCGGCCGGTCACGATGGACTTGGGAGTGTGTGAAGTGGTCATGGCGTCACATTGCACGGCGTTGCTGATGCGGATCTGATGCGGTTCTGATGTCGGCAACTCGTGGTGCAACAGGATCGGCTCGGCTCCGGCCTCAGCGCGATGTCAGCCGCGCCTCAGCGCCGGCCTCCATCATCGTCTCATCGGCGCACGCCCACGTTGCCCGAGAGGAGGAGAATTCCAATGCCAACCATGACCGATCACCAACACGTCATCGACATTGCCGAGGCCGCTCTCTGCTGGATCGGCGATCAGACTCTGTTGACGCAGGGCCACTGCGTCAATGTCTTCCTCGACCTGTACTGCGCGACCGATGATTTCGCACTCCGTTGGGCGATCGCCGAGCGGCTCAGCGACATCCGATTCCTGAACGCGGTCGAGGCGGAGGACATGTGCGCCGACCTCACCGCGATCGTCGGCATCGCCGCCGCGGATGTGCCCTCCGACTTGGAATGGGCGCGTTACGCGCTGGAGAGTTGCCTGCGCGGCGACGTCGGCTCACGACCCAGCGGTTATGTCTGGTCGACAGCCGCGTGATGCGTCAGCGGGTGCTGCGAGTCACAGGATCGGGAGATCGACGAGCCGAGTCGCCGAGTACGCCACCGTCAGATGCCGCCGCGGCAAGCAGTGTGTAACGTGCCAGTGGATAGCGGAACGAGGCTGTGACACCGGCAAAGAACAGGCCAACGGCCAGGAAGATCGCGGTAAGCACGAAATCGTCGGCGTTCCTGCCCGCTTCCTCGGCGGCCGCTGTGGCGGCCACCGCAGCGGCGTCGACCTCGCGGTACGCCGCGAACTGGGCATCCATGTAGTCCTGGTCCTCGAGCAGGTTGGGTGGCAGAACGCCCGACGCCACCTGTTCCTCCCATTGATCGAGGATCGGCAGGAACGCCGGTCGAACAAGGCTCTTGCGATAGAACTCCTTCAGCTGCTCGTTCTGGGCCGCTGACGCTTGAGCGTACTGGGCGACGATGTTCGTGTCGTAGGCGATGATCTGTGTGGCGAGGCCGAACAGTCGATTGCTCTCGACGTGATCCGTTGATGCCTCACGTACCAGGCGTGCTTCCTCGCCGTTCCACTGGGTCGCTTCGTATCCACAGAACGCTGATCCGACGGTGGCGACACCGAGCAGCATCACCGCGACGATCTCGATGAGTCGATCGCGACGGGACTTGCCTTGGCCGCTGCTGCTGGCGACCGAAGACTTGCTCACAGCTCATCCTGCCCCGTCGACTCGTCAGGTGAGGGTGGCGGCTCGGGCGTCGGTGCTGCGACGGTCTCGTTCTGAGTTGTGGAGCGACGCGGCGGAGGCACCGAGCGCGGCGCGGCCCGCGAGAACATGTACGAGATCCCGCCACACCTCGTTCTCGCGGTAGCGCAGCGCAAGATCTGATGCGTCCACGCCGGTGGGCGGTTTGATCTTGGAGTCGTTGCGAGCCATCGCTGCCCGCACGGCGGCTTCGGCCGCTTCCCGTTCCAGTTCGAACCGCGACTTGAGCGTGTCTTCGACCACGTCGCCGATGGATCCCAGATCAGCTTCGCCCAGGTTGAACATCGTCATCTCGAAGCCAGCGTCGGTGAACCTTTGTGACAAGGCCGATGCCAAGGCCGCGCTGAGCGCGTGCCGAGCCGGACCGAACAAATCATCGAGGCCGATCTTGGGGTCGTTGACGGTCGACCGGATGACCCGGTCGCTGAGGTCTCGAATGGCGGACCAAATGCCATCGGCACCGAACCGCTCGTGAACGGAACGTAGCTGCTCGGGGATCAGGCGCACTCGAAGGGTGTACGACAGGTCCACCACCGCCCGGTCGCCGAGCGTGACTCGAAGCCGCGGGCCGACGCACTCGAGGCCGGTCTCGAACTCCTCGAAGCGGTCGTCGACGGCGCGGTACGACAGCTCGAGCGACGGATACGTCTGCACCATGTACCGGCGCAACGCCGGTGTGAAGTGGGGTCCCGGCTGCAGCACGTGGTCGGTGGCACGGCCCCTGACGATCAGCAGCCCGAGCTTGCCGATGTCGACCCGGACGAACGAATTGTCCCACAGGAGCCAGAGAAGGCTGCCCACCACCGGCACCACGACGAACAACAGAATCAACCAGGCTGCCAGACTCATACGCGTTCCCTTCGTTCCTCACCCCGCGCGGGTCACGGCGAACCCTAGTTCCCGGGCCACCCGGGGCAGAACTCGCCCGTGGGGGCGGCGGCCACTTTGCGCAGCGGGGGATGGACACTCTGTGATTGCGGAGCGCAAGGTGCTGGTGCTACTGTGCGGCCGCGGGCGAAGCGGACCGTGGTTTTGCTCTCCCGCCTTTCCAGGAGGTTCGACGTGCTAACCGGTGATCCGTGGACGGGATCCTCGCTGCTGTCTCGTTGTCTCGTCGCGATCGCCATGGTGTCGTTGTCGGCTGTGTTGACCTGGTCCGGTGTCGTCGAGGCCGGAATGGGCGCCAGCGCCGCGCCGACGTTCCCGACTGCCGTCGTCGCCGGAGCGACCGGTGTGCCGGCATCCATCAAGCTGCAGAACGACAACACGCCTCCAGAGTCCTCAAGCACTATTTGCAACTTCGGCGATCCCCTGCCATGCCCCTTGGCGGATCCTGGCATCACGCTGATCCCGTCGTGCGGTCGCCTGTTCACGTTCTCGGCCTGTGACCCAGCGGGTGCGGACCCCGGCGTCTTCCAGGTGTCACCGACCGCCCTCGGCCGGGCCGGTACCGCGTGCGCCGGCATGGCCTTCAACGTCACGTTGATCGACCCTGTTTTCGGACAGTTACGGTTCACGCCCGAATCGAACGCCCACGTGGTGTTGCCCGCCCCTGGCTCGGTGTGCATCATCGACTTCACCTTCGACGTGCTGAAGGTGGCGACCGTCGACCAGAACCCGTCATTGCCCGGCCAACAGACGGTGCAAGTCGTCGACAACACCCAGCGTGACAGCCTGCCCAACAACCCGCTGACAGCCTCGGGACGTGGCACCAGCACCGGCACGACCGTAGCGCGGGCCACACCGACGCTGGCCACGACGGCGGCGCCGAGTCTCGTACTCGGAGCGGGGACGATGGCCGACAACGTCACCGTGTCGGGCCGCGTCAACCCGCAGCAGGGGGCAACTGTCGGCTTCCGACTCTATGGGCCGAATGACACGACCTGCAGCGGTACGCCCGTATTCGAATCGCTGAACCTGCCATACCCGTTGGCAGGTGGTCCCGTGATATCAGCTATGTTCACCCCGACATCCATCGGTCAATATCGATGGATCGCTTCCTACAGTGGCGACGCCAACAACAACCCGGTTTCTGGCGCGTGCAATGATTCGAACGAGATCACGGTCGTCACACCGGCAGCCCCGACGATCGTGACGGTCGCCTCGCCGAACATCAATCTCGGTAGTGGCCTGCTGGCCGACACAGCCATGGTGTCGGGTCGGGTCAACGCGCAGCCGGGGGCGACGGTCGACTTCCGCCTGTACGGTCCGAATGATGCGATCTGCAGCGGCGTGCCCGTGTTCGAGTCTCTCGGCGTGCCGCATCCGGTCGCCGAAGGCCCGGTGACGTCGGCCGCGTTCGCGCCCATCGTTGTCGGGGATTATCGCTGGGTGGCGACGTACAGCGGCGACTCCAACAATGCCGCGGTCTCTGGTGCCTGCAACAACGCGAACGAAACAGCCACGGTGTTCCCTCCGCCACCGCGGCCGACCGGGGTGGGCTCATTTGGTCCGCTTCCGGCCACCGGTGCGACGACCAACACCCTGCTCGGTGTTGCAGTAGGGCTGACACTCACTGGCGGACTGCTGGTCGGATCGACCTCTCGGCGACGCCGCGGCCTTCAGACGGTCGCAGCTTCTTCGCCGGCGAACGACCTGTAGAGCACGGCACCGGCGATGCCGCCGATGATCGGCGCGAGCCAGAACAGCCACAGCTGACCGAGCGCCCATCCCTCGCCACCGAAGGCGAGCAGGATTGCCGGACCGGTCGATCGCGCAGGATTGACCGACGTGTTGGTCACCGGGATGCTGACCAAGTGGATCAAGGTCAGCGACAAGCCGATCGCCAGTGGAGCGAAGCCCTTGGCGGCTCGCTTGTCGGTCGCGCCCATGATGACGATGAGGAAGACCGCGGTGAGTACGACCTCGATGATGAAGCAGGCGGCGAGGTTGTACAGACCGGGGGAGTGGTCGCCGTAGCCGTTGGAGGCGAAGCCACCCGCACTCAAGGTGTCGGATGAAGCACCTTTCTGGCCGATGGCAATGACCCACAGCGTCGCCGATGCAGCGATTGCTGCGACGACTTGAGTGACGATGTAGGGAAGCACATCCTTCGACGAGAAGCGCTTGGCCGTCGCCAACCCGATCGTGATCGCCGGGTTGAAGTGCCCGCCGGAGATGTGGCCCACGGCGTAGGCCATGGTCAACACCGTGAGACCGAAGGCCAGTGATACACCGAGGAAGCCGATACCGAGGCCGGTGTTCGTTCCGGTGGCGTCGAGGAACTCGGCGGCCAGCACGGCGCTTCCGGTGCCGCCGAACACGAGCACGTAGGTGCCGACGAACTCGGCGCCCAGAGTGGACACACGCGACATTGCAATCTCCGATCGTCGATGGGGTTGATGAGACGTCGCTTCGGAGACTAGTCAAGAGGTCACGATGATGGCGGGACCGACAACTGGCTACAACGGCAGCGCTTCGGGTGGCAAGGCGAACTCGATGAATGAGTTGCGATAGATCCACGGGTTGTCGAAGGCGACGCCGCGCATGTCCCAGGCATTGTTGGAGAGCGCGATCACGAGCGAGCCGTTGTCTTGACGCCACGGCATGAGCGACGCGTAGTAGGTATTGCAGTCGGCGCACTTGGTGCTCGGCGTGATGGTGGCGATGGTCGTCCACGGCCCGGTCGGCGTGTGGGCAGTATCGACGTAGATCGTCGTTCCCCACCAGTCGCCTTCCTTCGACACTGACACGAACGTGTCGCCGAGGCGCTGGATCGACACCGGATTGATGGCCCGAGCGCCCGGAAACTCGAGTGGTTTGGCGGCTTCCTCTTCCGAATGCCAGCGACCGTCGCCGTAGTACTCGAGTGGAGCGTCGAACTCTCCACGAGGCACGCGGGCGACGCGCACATCGCCGCTACACGATGGATCGTGGCCCATGTATGTGCCAGGGATGAATTGCCGGTAGCAGTGGGAGAACAAGTACGTGAACGCGTCGTCCGACGTGACCGCCCAGCCGTAGAGCCCGGCACCGTCATTGACTGCAGGCGTGAACGACCGAACCCTGAGCGTGACGGGATCAATCGTCGCCTGCCACGTGCCGACCGGTTCGGCACCCGCCGCCGCGCCTGTTCGGTTTGGGTTGCGCATCTCGGCAACCATCACGTGCAGGTAACCGTCCGCACCCATCGCACCGCCCATCGCCCAGAACCATCGCGACAAGGTCCTTGTTCGGCTACTGCCGATGTAGCTCCGAGTCCCACTCATCGTTCGCGACACGCAGCCGTTGAGGTCGAGCAAGACCGCAGCGTTGTGAACGAAACCTGCCTGCCTCAAATTGGTGACGGGTCGGCTCGACCGAGACCGAGCGAGAAACACGTCCTGCATCAAGATGAGTGTGTTGCCGTTCGGTAGGGCGAATGGGCGGACGTAGTCCGAGCCGGCAATCCGCCCGACTTGCCCCTGGAACAAGTGGTCGAGACCCTCTGCGTCATGCCCGGCGCACGACCGCGTCGAGCCGGCACGGGCGGCACTGAATGTGAGGCCGGTGATTGCGAGCGCCATTACAGCCATGGCGACGATGAGCCGCTTCCATGGACCTTTCGTTCGGGTGTGGGGGTTCGACATGCCCTCCCAGGGGAGGACGGCGAACGACCTGATACAGGCGAATCGTCAGTGATGAGACCGCCGTTCGCTATGCCGCGGATGCGGGCTTGTAAGGGACCGTCGGACGTGATCTAGGGCTAGGGTCGCCACGACCGCGTTCCGCCGGGCAGGTTGTTGCCATGAAGAAGGTCAGCGCACGCGACGGGCCAGACGAGTCCAAGCAGCTCCCACCGGGCATGCGCTACGAACACGGCAAGGTCGTCCCGCACCTCTCGCTGGAAGAGCGCGTCGCGCGGGGCAAGGCCACCCGCCGGGAGGTATCCCGGGAGAGCCATGCCTCCTTCTCGCCTGGTGCGCACCGGCACGATCCCGTCGACCTGCTCGAGGGGCAGGCGATCACGCGAGTGCCGGAGCTGGTGCCGATCCGCATCGAGGGGGTCGACGGCGTGCAGCGCGACTTCCACGTGCGTCAGCTGGGCGACTGGAAAGGAGCCGCACTCGTCGAGACGATGGCTTCCAACACCTTGGCAGCGAGGCCTGTGAACGCGCCAGGCCACCGGGCTTCGGGTGCCTCTAGATCCTCTCTCTAGATCCTCCGCCTGCGGCCGGGGGTCACCGCTGCACCGACGACGGCAGCCTTGGCGACCGGTGAGGGACCGGGCTTGACCGCGGCGGTGACGACCGCTGCCTTGGCGACCGGAGCACCGACCACTCCAACTCGTCCTACACGTGCTGGTCTGAGCGGCATGTCAATCTCCTTCTGTCCCGAGGGCCTCGTCGGCCTCGACCGCGGCGATGATAGCTTGAATCGGGATCCGCCCATCGGCGATCAATTGACCACCGGAACGACGTACCGCTGATGCGAACGGTGCAGCCCACAGGTTCTCGTAGATCAGCACCCCCGCCGTACTACCCGGGTCCATCGCTGCGGCGAGATTGAGAACGTCCTCCTCGGCCAGCAGTTCTGCGAGCTGAGCCTCGAGTTGCTGCATCGGCCCGAGATCGGGGAAATCGGAGAGCTCCATTGCCTCCACCGAACCGTCGTCGTCCTTGACGAGGATCAACACGTCGACCACGCGAATGGTTCCGGCATCGACGAGTTTGAGCAGTTCGTCGGCCATCTCGCCCGTGAAGTTCGCGGTCTCTGCTGGAAATTCGACGATCACGTAGTCAACAGGTCCGAGTTCGTCTAACGCTGTGTTGGTCATAACACGTCCAATCAGTTCACTGGTTCAGCCGTTTGGCGAACCCAATGATGCCCACCGGGCACGCTCGATGTCATCACCTGGAGAGGGTGATGATCAGCCACGGCGGCCGGTATCCACATCTGACGGCTGGTGATCAGCGGGGCGATCCGAACCCTCTCGTGCCGGAACGCGCCACGGTCGGTCAATATCTCTATCTCAACTTCAGCTAGAGGCGGATCTTCGGAGGCGTCACCGGTGGCAGGGGCCGGGGGCAGCGTGATGGGCGCACCGTACAACCTCTGGTGTGGCCGATCGCAGCTGGCAACGGCGGGAACCGACTCCCTCACGGCCGCGGGATGCTTGTCGCTGCGCTCAAGTGGTCAAGGAGCCCGTGCGCCCACGCCCCACACTGGGCAATCGGCGCTACCTGTCGTTGTGCGAGTCTGCCGCCCCCCACCCGGGGTGGCCGGAACACTCTGATGGACGAGAACCCCGCACCGATGTGCCGATCTCGCGCACTCCCCAGGGAGCGTGCGATTGTGAATCCCCTAGGCGTCTCCCAGAGTCCCAATATCAGCCGTTCAGTCCCTAAGCGTTCCGGACCGTCCACCGCATGCCTCGGTGCCGTGACAACGTGCTTCGCGAGCTAAGCCAGAGTTAAGTCGGCGGGTGCATCGTCCGTTTTCAGCTCGCTCGCCAGGCGTAGGATCCGGCACGGAAGGTGATTCGATGGGCATTGAATACCGACTGCTCGGCCGGCTTGAAGTCCTGCGCGACGGCGCCCCGGTCGATCTCGGCAGCCAGCGTCAGCGGGCGCTGCTGGCCCTATTGCTGGCCAACGTCGGAACGGTGTTGTCGACGGATCGGATCCTTGACGAGCTGTGGGGCGATACAGGCGCAACCGACAAGCACAACTCGTTGTGGGTCTACGTGTCCGGGCTGCGCGGCTGCCTTGGAGCCCGAACGCCCAAAGCGGTCGGAGGGCACGGTCCTGCTGACGAGGAGCCCTGGCTACGTCGTGTCGATCGACCCGGCGGATCTCGATGTTGGCCGGTTCGAGCAGTGCGTCGCCGAGGCGCGGCTCATCGCCGAGACCGATCCAGCATCAGCCGCGGCGACTCTTCGCGACGGGCTCGCTTTGTGGCGGGGTCATGCCTTCGAGGAGTTCGTGTACGAAGGGTGGGCCCAGGCCGACATCTCTCGTCTCGAGGAGCTTCGTTTGGAGGCGACCGAGATGCGAGTCGAGGCCGACCTGCGGCTGGGGCTGTCGGGCGAGCTCGTTGCGGAGCTGAAGGGCCTGGTCCGTGAGCATCCGCTGCGCGAGAGGTTCGTGGCCTCGCTGATGCTGGCTTTCTATCGGTGCGGCCGCACCGCCGAGGCTCTCCGCGCCTTCGCCGCGTTCCGCGAGCGGCTCGTTGCTGAGGTCGGGGTCGATCCGTCGCGAGCGATCCGAGACTTGGAGCAGCAGATCCTCACTGATGACGAGGCGCTACATCTCGACCGAGCCACTGCCGCGCCCGCCGACGGGCCGCGGACTGGGCTGACGGTGCGAGGCTACGAGCTACGCGAGGTGCTCGGCCGCGGCGCGTTCGGCGCGGTTTACCGCGCCTATCAACCGAGTGTGGGACGCGAGGTCGCGATCAAAGTGATTGCGCCCGAGCTCGCCGACGACCCGAAGTTCATCCGCCGGTTCGAGGCCGAGGCCCAGATCGTTGCCGGGCTCGAACACCCACACATCGTCCCCCTCTACGACTACTGGCGCGAGCCACATGCCGCGTATCTCGTGATGCGCCTGATCGGCGACAACAGCCTGGCCGACACGCTCGCCGATGGCGCGTTGCCACCCGCTCGGGCCGCGTCCGTGTTCGCCCAGCTCGCCAGCGCGTTGCAGGCTGCCCACCGCAGCGGCGTCGTCCACCGCGACGTGAAACCGGAGAACATCCTGATCGACCGCGACGGCAACGCGTACCTCACGGACTTCGGCATGGCGTTCGCGTCCGACGGCGGGCGCGGTCCCGCCGCAGCACACACGGCGATCGGCGCATCGCTCGACGAGCCCTACGCGTCGCCCGAGCAGCTCGGTGGGCACCCGATGTCGCCAGCGTCGGACGTGTACAGCTTGGCGGTCGTCGCCGCGAGGGCGCTCACCGGGCTGGCCGGAGACTACGAGGCGGTTCGCGGGGCTCTTTCCGCCACGGTACGCACGGTGCTCGACCGCGCCACGGACCGAGACCCTCTCCGCCGCTATTCGAGCGCAGCGGTCTTCGGCCAGGCCTTGACCGAAGCGCTCGGCGTCGCGCCCACAGCGTTGCTCGACGATGCTGAGATCGAGAACCCGTACAAGGGTTTGCGGGCGTTCGCGGCGGCCGACGCCGCCGACTTCTTCGGGCGTGAGCGACTGGTCGAGCGGCTCATCGCCCGGCTCGGAGAGCCTGGAATCCGTGGACGGTTCGTCGCCGTGGTCGGGCCGAGCGGCAGCGGCAAGTCGAGCGTCGTTCGGGCAGGTCTCGTGCCGGCGTTGGCGGCAGGGGCGTTGCCGATGTCGCAGGATTGGTTCCGAGTCGAGATGACACCGGCGCCCCACCCGTTCGAGGAGCTCGAGGCAGCGCTCAGTCGAGTGGCGATCGAAGCGCCGGCCTCGATGGTCGACATCGTCCTCGCACCAGGTGGCATGCGGCGGGCCGTCGAGCGGATCCTCCCCGATGGACGCGACCAGCTGCTCCTTGTGATCGACCAGTTCGAGGAGCTGTTCACGCAGGTCGACGAGGAAACGGCGACTCGCTTCATCGACGAGCTCGTCGGGCTCGTCACCGCACCGCGCAGCAGGACCAGGGTCGTCGTCACGTTGCGGGCCGACTTCTACGATCGCCCACTGCGCCATCGCGGCCTCGGCGAACTGCTCCGCGACGGCACCGAGGTGATCACGCCGATGTCGATCGAAGAGCTCGAAGCGGCCATCACCGGCCCGGCCGCCAAGGTCGGCGTCAACGTCGACTCCCTCGTGGTCGCCGAGATGGTCGGCGAGATCGTCGACCGCCCTGGGGCGCTGCCGCTCATGCAGTACACGCTGACGGAGCTGTTCGACGCCCGGGTCGACCGAACGATCACGATCGGCGCCTACAGGGCCGGCGGTGGCGTGTCGCGCACGTTGGCGAAGCGGGCCGACTCGCTGCTCAGCTCGCTCGGGCCCGAGATGGCCGAAACGGTTCGGCACGTCTTCCTCCGCCTCGTCAGCCTCGACGACGACAGCACGAGTGTCCCGACCCGGCGGCGCACGCTGGTCGCCGAGGTGGAGGAGTTCGACCAGCGCGGACGGGTGCAGCGGGTGCTCGACACCTTCGGGCGGCACCGTCTGCTGAGCTTCGACCGCGACCCGGTCACGCGCGGCCCGACCGTCGAGATCTCCCATGAGGCCCTCCTCACCGAATGGGCCGAGACTGCGCGACTGGATCGAGGCCGCACGCGACGATCTCCGCACCCACCGCCACCTCGCGCTCGAGATGAACGCCTGGCTGGCTGCCGGCAAATCGGGCGACTATCCTCTTGCAAGGAGGACGGCTCGACTCGATCGCAGCGTGGTCCGAGACGACCACGATGGGCCTCCGCCCGCCCGAACACGAGTTCCTCGACGCGAGCCTGGCGGCGCGGGCCGAGGAGCAGCAGGTTCGCCAGGTCGAGCAGCGGCGCACGACCGACGCCGAACGACGAGCGCGACGGCGTTCCCGGCAGATGTTGATTGCAGCGTTGATCGCAGCGCTGGTGGCTGCTCTGGCGACGTTCGCCGTGGGTTCAGCGCCAGGATGCCCGCGACGCCCAGGCCGACCTCGCGGGCACCCAGGAGGCGCAGCGCCTCGCCAACGTCTCCGCCTCGGCGCTCTCCACCGATCCCGAACTCTCGCTCCTGTTGGCCATGGACGCGGTCCGGTCGACAGCGACGCTCGGCTACGCCGTGCCCGAGGCCGTCGATGCCGTCCATTGGGCGCTGCAGGAAATGGGTGTGCAGTACGACGTCGCGCCGGACACGCCCACCGCGGCGCGGTTCGGGCCGGCTGGGGTTCATGGTGTCTGGGTCCTGCCGGTCGAGAAGTTGATGGATCTCGCTGAGGCGAAGCACGACTCGGAACCTTCTCGACCGACGAGTGCCGGCTCTACTTCGGTGACGAAGGTTGCCCGGCCGAGGTGTCGGTCGTCGGGCTCGAGTACCTCGGCGGATTGGACGCGTACACCAATGCCGTTGCGGTCGATCAGGCCGAGGTCGTCGTGGCGACCTCGGAGGACTCAGTCGAATGGCTGCAGAATCTCGAAGCGATCGGCGAGCAGTACGGCGTTCGCATCCAGCCCCGGCAACTGCCGACACAACCTCACCGAGAACGGAGGCGGCTACACAGGGATTTCCCGGCGACATCTTTGTACTTTCCTCAGACGAACTTGGCGAGTTCTCTGCCGTCCACCCGTTGATCGATCTCCGCCCGTTCATCGACGAGGCGACCATGCTCGACGACTACGGCTCCTATCTCGTCTCGCTTTCTCGAATCGGCGACAACGGCGAGTGGCCGAGTGACACCGGAGCGATCCATGGCGTGCCTGTCGACCTGAGCTCCAAGTCGCTGATCTGGACCAACGAGCCGGAGTTCACCGATCTCGGCTACAAGGCGCCGTCTGACTGGGCGACGTTCATGGATCTCGCCAACGAGATGGTCGCCGACGGCCAGACCCCGTTCTGCCTCGGGATCGAAAGCGGCGTCGCCGATGGGTGGCCGGCGACCGATTGGGTCGAAGCAGTCGTGCTGCGCACGGGCGGCCCCGATTTCTATGACCAGTGGATCACCCACGAGGTGCCGTTCGACGATCCCGTCGTCGTGAACGCGATTCGCACGGTCGGCGAGATGGTTCTCACGCCAGGATTCCTCGACACGACTCCCGCCCAGGCCGCAATTCGACCGTGGGAATTCGCTCTGCAGGATTTCCTCGACAAGCCGGGGTCGTGCTTGATGATCGCCGTTCCCCAGCTTCCTGCCGGATACGATCGGGCCACCGGAGCAGACGATCGGGGATCTTCGCGTTCCCAACGTTCGGGCTCGGTCATGACGACGCCGTCGTGGGGGGAAGTGCCTTCGCGGTCGCCGTCACCGACCGCCCAGAGGTCCGCAGGTGATGGCCGCGCTCGCATCACCGGACATGGGCGCCGGAACGGCAGCAGCTCGCAGTGGCCCCTCGGATTGCCGGCCAACGCACGCTTCGACACCGCATGATGGTCAACCCGGTAGTGGGTGAGATCGTCGGAGAACTACAGGCTGCGATCCGGTCCGACGAGTTCCGCCTCGACGCGTCCGACGCGATGCCCGACCGAGATCGGGTTCGGTGCGTTCTTGGACGGGATGGTGCGGCTGTTCCGGGAGGGCTCGCCGGAGAACCTCGACCAGCTGTCGCTCGACATCGCTCGCGATATCGAAGCTGCCTGGGTCGAACTCGAACAATCCGGCTGACCATTCGCAGCGGCTGACCAGCCAGAAGTTCGCATCGGATAAGTCGCCCTTAAGTCGCACGAAGGCCGAATGTAGGCCCTCGCCGCCGCCCTTAAGCCTCGCTCTCGACAGTGCGGGGCATGGCATCCCGATTCGCTTCCGTCGCAACTCTGTTCACCCTGCTCGCCGGTGGCGGCCTCGCAGGGAACGTCCCAGTCGAGGCCGCCAGTGCGGCCGGAACTCACATTCGTCCGGTCGTCGATGTGCCGTCGCCAGGGTTCTGGGACAGTGAAGACTGGCGTCGGCCGAGGAGGTCAGGCCGCCAGGATCGAACTCGACGACGACGAGCTCTATGACGGAATGTCCACCTGGTACCGGTTGGCCTACGTCGACAACGGCACCCGCCTGCAAGTCTTCGAACATTCTCCCATTGCCACAGTGGGTCCGGAATCGGACATGATGCGGTTCGAGACCATCGCCTGGCGGCTGGCCAACGAAGTGGTCGAACCGGAGAACCGTTCAATCGCATCGGACCACCTGCCACTCTGGGCACACGTCCGGACGGGCAACGCCGACGGACCCTCGGCCGGGCTGATGATGGCCCTCGCCTACATCGATCTGCTCACACCAGGAGCGCTCGTCGGCGACATCCGGGTGGCAGGCACAGGCGGGATCCGTCCCGACGGGCTCGCCTTCCCGGTGAAAGGGATCGACGTCAAAGTTGCTACCGCGATGCTGACTCGACCCGACGTCATCTTCGTGACCAAAACGCCGAAATTGGTCGAGAACGTCACCATCGTCCAGTCTCAAAAGGAGCGCATCCCTGCAGATGGCTACACGGTCGGGGAATGGCTCAACGTCTTTGGATACGAGCAAGCAGGCAGAGTCGCGGCCGGCCATCCAGGAACAGCTCCCGTCGTCGTCGTTCATGACCTGCGTCAGGCCCTGGCGTGGCTGTGCGGACGCACCGACGGGGCGAGCGTGTGCGCACTTGCACTCAGGTCGGAGGGCATGCCCATCGGCACGCAGTAGCCCACGCCACAAGCCGACATGCCTCCTCGGCGTGGAAACCCCATCTCCGCCCGCTCATCGACGAGGCTTTCACCCTGAGCGCTCGTGTCGTCGTCGGGCTTAAGTCGCACCTAAGTTGCATGGTCCAGACTCAGGTGAACCCTGTGACGCAAACCGGGGCAAGGCCGCCGAGAGGAGGATGGGTGGAGTATCGGGTACTGGGCAAGCTCGAGGTGTTGCGAGACGGCCATCCCGTGGACCTCGGTGCATTTCGCCAGCGCGCCCTGCTCGCCCTGCTGCTGACGGCGCCGAACTCGGTGTTCTCCTCAGATCAGATCCTCGACGAGCTGTGGGGTGACGCCGGCGGCGTCGACAAGCAGAACGCGCTGTGGGTCTACGTTTCGGGACTGCGCAAGGCGCTCGAGCCAGATCGCGAGAAGCGCACGGAGGGATCAATCCTGCTGACCCGAGCCCCCGGCTACCTCATCGAGGCGGCAGCGGACCAGATCGACTCACTCCGGTTCGAGCAGATGATCACCGAGGGTCGGGCACTCGCCGACGTCGACCCGGCGGCGGCGTCGCTCGTGCTCGGTGAGTCGCTGGCTCTCTGGCGGGGCAGGGCCTTCGAGGAGTTCACCTACGAGTCCTTCGCCCAGGCAGAGATCGCCCGTCTAGAGGAGCTCCGGCTGGAGGCGGTCGAGCTTCGGGTCGATGCCGACCTCCGGCGGGGCCTGTCCCGGGAGCTGATCTCGGAGTTGGAATCGCTCGTTCGTCAGCATCCCTTGAAGGAACGCCTCACCGGCCAACTGATGCTCGCGCTCTATCGATCGTCGCGGCAGGCCGACGCGCTGCGGGCGTACCAGGTCCTCAAGTCACGGCTCGGTGAGGAGCTCGGCATCGACCCGTCGTCGTGGCTTCGCAAGCTCGAGGAGCAGATCGTCACCGGGGACGAGGCGCTCGAGATCCGATCTCGCACGGCCGGGCGGGGCGCGGTGACGGAGCCCGGGCCGGCAGTGCGTGGGTACGAGTTGCGGGAGCAGATCAGTGCAGGTGCGGCGGGGGCGGCCTACCGCGCCTATCAGCCCGCTGTCGGTCGCGAGGTGGCGATCAAGGTCATCCGTCCCGACCTCGCCAACGATCCGACGTTCATCCGCCGTTTCCAGGCTGAAGCAGAGGTCATCGCAACGCTCGAGCATCCGCACATCGTTCCGCTGTATGACTATTGGCGTGAGCCGAACGCGGCCTATCTGGTCATGCGTCTCATGCGCGGCGGGAGTTTGGCCTCCGTCCTCGAACACGGCGCGCTCACGTCCGCCCAGACCATGACGATGGTCGATCAACTCGGCAACGCCCTCCAGACTGCCCACCGCTCCGGTGTGGTACACGGCAACATCAACTCGGACAACGTCCTCCTCGACGACGAAGGCAACGCCTACCTGTCGGATTTCGGGATCGCGGTCGGCGCGGGTGAGGTCGCCGACGGGGCCGACATCTCCAGCCTCGGCGTTCTCGTCGCGCAGGCGCTGACCGGTCGGAGCGGTGAGGTCGACGAGCTTCGAGGGGCGTTGCCGGATCCGGTTGCACGCGTCATCGATCGGGCGATCGATGTCGATGCCGCCGGGCGCTATGGGAGCGTCGGTGACTTGGTCGACGATCTTCACGAGGCGCTCGGCGGGGGTACGGGATCACAGGCCACGCCGCCCGAGCCGGAGACGTCGGTCGACAACCCTTACAAAGGGCTGCGAGCGTTCGACGCTGTCGATGCAGTCGATTTCTTCGGTCGCGAACGACTCGTCGAACGACTGATCGCACGTCTCGGCGGGAGCGGCACCCACGGGCGATTCGTCGCTGTGGTCGGTCCGAGCGGCAGCGGCAAGTCGAGCGCCGTGAAGGCCGGGCTGCTTCCTGCGATCCGGCGCGGGGCGGTTCCTCTGTCAGGTTCGTGGTTCACGATCGAGATGACCCCTGCCAGCCATCCGTTCGAGCAGCTCGAGGACGCGCTCCTGAGCGTCGCCGTCAATCCGCCACCCTCGTTGCTCGAGCAGCTCGCCGGCGACCATGGTCTGCAGCGCGCGGTCTGGCGAGCGAGTTCCAGGAATTCGAGAAGCGCACCGGGATCAATGTCGAACTGACCGCGATCGACGCCGAAGCCGCAGTGAGCTTCGAACCGGGAGAACCCAACCACCGTCCCGACATATACATCTTCGGTCACGAGATGCCGGCATGGGCCCAGCCCCGCGCGATCGATATCGGGCAGGTCGTCGACCCCGAGACCCTGCGGTCCGACTTCGGCGAGTACCTGCTCGGCTTCGGAAAGGTGGGCGCTGCCGCCGGCGTGGGTGCGAGAGACGAAGCGGTTTGGGCGATCCCCATCAGGGTCGCCCTGAAGAGCCTCGTGATATACCCGAAGGCCGCGTTCGAGAAGGCCGGCTACGAGATCCCGGCGACCTGGGCCGACCTCCTCGCCCTGTCGGATCAACTCGTGGCAGACGGTCGAACGCCGTGGTGCTTCGGCTTCGAAGACGGCGGCGCCAGCGGATGGCCTGGAACCGACTTGATCGAGAGCTTGGTACTTCGAGTCGGCGGGGTCGACACCTACGACGCGTGGACACGTGGCGAGGTCGCGTTCACCAGCCCTCGGTGATGGAGGTAGGCCGACTTGCCGACGACTTGGTGTTCCAGCCCGGATACGTCCGGGGCGGTCCGGAGAGAATCAGCGACGAGAGTTGGAGCAGCCAACTTGGTCCCATGCTCCATCCCGACAGCGTGACGGGCGTGACGGAACCGGAGTGCTGGATGTACCACCAGGCCAGCTTCATGCTGCAGAGCAACTTTGTCCCGCCGGGTGACGAGATCGGCAAGGACCTCGACTTCTTCGTGCTCCCTCCGATCGATCCGGCCCAGCCGACTCCGATCAGTGGTGGCTCGGGCTTCGCCGCCGCCCTCGTCGACCGGCCGGAGGTGCGTGCGTTCATGGAATTCCTCGCCAGCCCGGAGTGGGGCAAGCGCTGGGCCGGCAATCCTGAGGATCCGTTCTTCTCCCCTAACGGCCGCTTCGATCTCTCGAACTACGGTGACGTGACCATCGATCCTGCTGCTGCCGTTCCAAGAAGGCTCGGCGAGGCCGCTAAGGCCGCACTGCAGTCGGATTCGTTCAGGATTGATGCGTCTGACTTGATGCCGCCAGCGATCGGAGGTGCCACCGCGCTGAAAGCGGAGGGCGAGAGTCCGCCGCCCTGACCCTGAAGTCGTCGACCCGTCAGCCGTCAGCCAGCCTGGCCGGCGGCTGCGATTTTCTCGATCGACCATCAGCCGCCCGGCTCCTGCGACGCACAGGGTAGATGTTGTTCCCGACGTAGTTCGGTCAGCTCTTGTCCTGCTTTGGCGGAGGCTGATGATGAAGGCTGTGCTGCTCGTCAGATACCTGTCGGTCGGCGTTCGGTCAGGTGGCGGGTGGCTCGATGCGTTCGATGGTGCCGACCCGATCGATGGAGTGGGCGAACGAGGCGATGCGATTGACGCCGGAGCTCTCGGCGGAGGCAACGAGGTACGCCTCGGCGAAGTCGACGCGGTCGAACTCGTAGACCTCCACCGCGCGCAGCAGCAACGCCGGATCGACGGTGACCACGGAGCGGAGCGCGACGAGCGACCGCATCGCTGTGGCGATTTGGTCGCGGGGAGTCTTGTAGAACGACTCCAGGACGTGGATGGTCTAGGCGCGGACATCAACGCTCCGTCCGAGTGCCCGTCGCGTTGGGATCTGGGCGCCACTGATTGATCGTCAACAGGTGGAACCGGTGAGCGTGGCACCCAGATCTTCGGACCCGTCGGCCAGCGACCGAGCGGGCGAGCGAGGAACTGGGCAGCCCCTTTTCACGACGTAGGCTTCCGGAGTTGCCTGATTCGGGACTGTCAGGCGGTTTGTGTAAGTGGGGCGTGACCTGAGGGTCCGCGACGGAGGGTGTCGATCACCGGCGGCTGACTCGGATTTCAAGTAGCACCCCGTTGTCGTCATCGTCAACCACGGAGGACTGACTGCGCGAGCACTAACGGACGTATTGGGCTGGGTTGGAGGTGATCCGCCCGTCGATGGGAGCGAAGCGGGATAACCCGCACACCGTCGACAGTCGCCGGTCGATCGTCGAGGCGGCCAGGCCGCGTTGTTCCATGTGGTGACGGTACAGTTCGATGTGCGCCCGGGTGGGGTGAGCACCTCCAGCCCACAAGTGGCGGCCCAGTTGAAGAAGCTGCGCAGGTCGTGGCGGTAGGCGTCGACGGTCTGAGCGCTGTAGCGGGCCAAGAACGAGGCGGCGGCGAGTTGGGCCTCGTCGAAGACGCGGTCCTTGCCGGCGCGTTCGACCAAGACATCGGTGCTGACGGGATGCATGACAACCTCCCAATAGGCGTGGAAGGAACCACCGAACAACACCCGTCAACGTGGCGATAGGTGGCCCCCTCTCGGCGGAGCGGCTGAGCGGGAGATTGTGTTTGTTGGGTCGCTGCGCACTCGAGCCATCGGTGGTGGGCGCGAACCGCTCGTCGGGATGCGAGAATCGTTGGATGAGCAACGCTTCTGCGATCAGAGTTGACGGGCACGAGGTTGATCCGGCGCGTGTTGCTGAGATCTGCCAGCGTTACGGGATCGCAGAACTGGCGGTGTTCGGTTCGGTCGCTCGCGGCGATGCCAGCCCTCACAGCGACGTCGACTTGCTCTACGTCCTCGCGCCGGGTGCTCGACTCGGTTTCGGAATCGACGATCTCGAGGACGAACTCGCTGGGCTGTTCGGCCGTGACGTCGATCTCGTGGCGAAGAAGGCGCTCCACCCCTTGTTGCGAAATGAGATCGACGAGTTGGCGACGACGCTGTATGCGGCGTGACCGTCTGTTGTTGACCGAGATCGTCGAGGCGGTCGAACGCATCATCGGCCTGACGGACGGTCGTTCGTTGGACGACTTCGAGTCTGACCGGGATCGGCGAGATGCGTTGTTGTGGAATTTCACCGTGCTCGGCGAGGCCGTCGGCCACTTGTCCGACGCGACCAAAGACGCTCATCCCGGCCTCGTGTGGATGGCCCCGGTCAGAATGCGGAACCGCATCGTGCATGGCTACTGGTCAATCGACCTCGATGTGCTCGTCACGAGTGTTCGTTAGGGGACAGTGAGCCGGAGCGATGCGCTGGAGCGGCATTACGAAGCAGCTCTCCCTTGGGAGATCTCTTCGTCTACCTAATCAGGGCGGACGTCATCGCCCGGTGTCAAGCGGTCCGGCTGCGCGGTTCGAGGACGATCACCGGCGTCTCGGTCGACCGCCGGACCGCATACGCGTCGAGCCTCGGATCGACCGCGACCCAGCGCTGCCACAGCCGATCACGCTCCTCCCCCGCCGAAGGGCGTGCGCGCACCAGGCGCGGCTGCTGGTGCGGCAATCGAATGACGGCGTCCGGGTGCGTCTCGAGGTTGCGCCACCACGCGGGATGGCCCTCGTCCCAGCCGTTCATCGCGATCGCGACGAGGTTAGGACCGTCTTCGAGGTAGCCGATGATGACGCTGCGCTCTTGCCCGGACTTCCGCCCGATGGTGGTGAGGCGCAGCGCGCCCCAGCCGCGCTTGTTCGACGTGGTCCACAGGAATCGGCCGCCACTGAGCCGGTACAGCGCGCGATGAACGCGCCAGGCCGTGTGCACGAACCACGGCGGCGGGTGTTTCGGCGGCCGGGTTGCTGCATTGCTCATTGGCGACTCCTCCCGCACGGGGCGACTCTCCACGGTACGCCGCAATGAACGGTTCGTCGAGCGGTCTCGCTTCCAGTCCTGCGAGGGTCGTCCATGCGATCCTAAGGACGCTCAGAGCGATGGGCGTCCGAGGCCGAGTCGTGGCGCTGATTGCCGGGAGTGAGACGCGCAGACCACCGCTCAGCTCTGCGACGGGTCTCAGAGCCGGCGTTGGGGCAGTGCGTGGAGGGCGCCGCTTCGTTACTGAACGCGGTAGCGGAGGTGGACGGCGCCACTGTCGAATCGGTGCTCGTCGATGAGCTCAAGATCTACGCGTGTGTCGATTGGCAGTGCGGGGTTGCGTCCACCGAGGACGACTGGCCAGACGAACAGGGCCACCTCGTCGACCAGCCCGGCGACGAGCGCCTGCGCTGCGATGTTCGGGCCACCGACCAAGAGGTCCCTACTTGAGGCGGCCTTCAGGTCGTGGGCCGCGTCGGGGTCGAAGTGGCGTTCGAGCCGGGTGTTGGCGGTTGACACTGCGGCCAGGGTCGTGGAGTAGACGACTTTGTCAGCGGCCTGCCAGGCGTTCGCGAAGTCGCGCATGAGGTCCGACTGTGCGGCCAGGGCGGTGTCGGTTTCCCAGACGGCCATCGTGTCGTACATGCGCCGCCCGTAGAGGTAGGTGCCCGCGGACCGCATGAGGTCGGTGATACAAACGAACACGTCGTCGTCCGGTGGTGCCCAGTCGACAGCGCCGCGTTCGTCCTCGGTCCAGCCATCGAGGGACATGTTCGACGCGTAGATCAGCTTGGCCATCATGTCACTTCTCCTCGTCCGGGCGGCCCCCCGGCCCCACACCGTGCTGCGAACGCCTCGCGTCCTCCAAGACCCATCGTCGACCAGCCAACCTACGAGGGGCGAGTAAACGTGACGTGCACCGTGCCGCTCTCGGCGGTCTCGGTCCGGACCTGGTAGCCGTCCTCGAACCCGCGAAGGTCGCTCCACAAGTTGATTCCGCGACCGAGCAGGATGGGCGCGATCGCGACGTGCAATTGGTCAACGAGACCAGCTTTGAGGAACTCTCGCACGGTGCTGATGCCGCCCCCGACTCGCACGTCTTTCCCGCTGGCGGCAGAGGTGGCCTGCCCGAGCACCTCCTGGGGGGTCGCATCAACGAAGTGGAACGTCGTGCCACCGGACATGTCGATCGAGTCGCGCGTGCGGTGGGTGAGCACGAACACCGGCACGCGAAACGGCGGCTCGTCGCCCCACCAGCCCTTCCAGTCGGGGTCATCGGGAAATGTGTGAAAGCCGAACATTCCAGCGCCCATGATCTCGGCGCCGACGTGTTCGAAGTACGCCGCGGCGTAGCGGTCGTCGATGCCGGTCGTGCCCTCGCCCGAGGTGTCGTGCAAGACCCGCTCACGGAACGTGCGCGTGGCGGCATAGGCCGCGGTGAGCTTGTTCCAGTCCTCCCCGAACGGGTTGTCCGGCGTGCCGCCTTCGGTTGTGGCGTAACCGTCCAGCGAGACGTTGAGGTCGACTCGTACTCCCATGACGACTTCCTTTCAAAGTGATTGCGATTCGTAAGCACCAGAATATGTTGGCCAGGCTCCGCATTCGCCAAGAACTCATGCGCGACGAAGGACACCGCTTCATCGAAGAGTTCATGGACGAACTGCGCGTCCGGCACGTCGGCGCAGCACCCTCGAACCGACGAGGTCCCGGCCCGCTCGAACGACTATCAGCGACGTACAAACAGGCAACCCGTGGCGCAATCGGATCCCTACAGGCGGGCGTTCGTTGACGGAGCAGCTCGCACCCGACTTTGCCCGATACGTGCAGCCAAAACGAGCCCATTGAGACCCGGCTCGTATCCGGCGACGTGCATCTCGGCGCGTCCCCCGACCCAGCGATCGGCGACACTGCAGCTGTGAGTGACGCGCGGAGCGGGATGCCGCAGATCCGTAGACATCCGTCGTATGGACTGACACAATCGATGTGGGGAATTTCGGGAGCGGGCATCACGGTCCTGCTCGTGCGTCACCATGGGGAGGATTCGTTCGATGATTGTGCGGGACCTCGAATCCAGTCATGATCGGTCGACTGAATTGAGCTCGTTCGGGGCAAACGTGCTCGGAGGGAGATCAGCGCAGCGTTTTGTAGCCACGCGGGTGGTCGGCGCAGCCTCGTTGGCCGTTGCGTTCGCGCTCGCTTTCGCCGCCTGCGACGGGGATGCTTCGGACAGTGAATCGAGCATCGATGAGGTTCGCGTCACCGACGGCGCGGCCGACCCCGACGACACCACGCCGCCCACTACCCGCGAACCCGAACCGACGACCACCATCACCACGACGGCTACGGCAGCTGCGGCCCCTGCGGGTCCGGTCGTCGCCGCGGCGGCACCCTTCGATCCGGTTGCATCGACGGCGCGGATCGTTCCGTACGGCGATGGCTTCGTACGTGTGCGTTCCGACGACGGTGTCGTAATCGTGTCGGTCAGCGACGACGGGTCGACGTGGCGCGACATCGAATCGATCCCCGAACTCGCGGGTTTACCGTATCTGTTGTCATCGAACGGCGAGCGGATCGCCTTGCTCGTGCATTTCGTTGACGGCACGGCACCACCGACACCGTGGGTGAGTGACGACGGCGGTGCGACGTGGACCTCCTTGCCACTCCCTCCGATGACTTCGGCGACGACGGAGTTCGTCACCTCAGAGTTCAACATCGGTTCGATCGCCATGTCAGGGCCGGCGATGGTGGTCGTGGGCCAGGTGCACGAGCGCGTCGACTGGGCGGCGTACTCGAAGGATGTCCTCGGGGCGGACCACGGCCGTGCGACTGGTGAGGGCGGAGGTCCGGAGGCGTGGACCGTGTCGTTCGAGGATGGCTTCGAGTTGACCCTCAACCTTGCATCGGCAGGCCTGCCTGCGTTGATGCCTCCCGACAACGTAACTGTGCTGACGCATGATGGCGTGAACTGGCTGGAGCCCACTGAGATCGGCCTGACTGGGCCGGACCTGAGCATTCCACCGGTCGTATCGGGTCCCGCCGGCTTCGTGGTCCTCGCCGGCGCCCAGGCACACGTCTCGACCGACGGGATGTCCTGGGAAGCCCACCCCGTGCCGGACCGCGGTTCGACCGGGTTCGGATTCGCCCTGGTGGGCGGGCCACTCGGCTATGTCTTGGTCGGCACCGACGTGCTGTATCGCTCGCTCGACGCTGTCGAGTGGGCTGATGTCTACGAGTTCGAGGATCTCGATCCCCCCGAGATGAGTTCACAGCCCGCGAAGAACCCATCCGCTGGCGGTGCAGGCTTCGTCGTGCCCATCGTCGACGGCATGGGCGCGGCACCGACCGCGAGATATTTGTGGTCCGCGGACGGCATCGTCTGGACCGAGCAGCCGCTGCCCAGCGGCGTCCAGTTCGTCGATTCGGCCGTATCGGACAGCATCTCCCTGGTCGTTCCCTTCCTCGCTACCGATCCGACCGCATCCATGCCAACGCTGCCGGCGAACGACGCCGACCTCGTTCGAGCCATCACCCAAGCGTTCCACGGAGACGAGATCATCGATCCCGACGGCCGGGTGGTCTGGACGAGCCGGGTCAACGAACTTGAGGCAACGTGCATCGCTGACCAACTCGTCGAAGCCGTGGGTGCCGACCGTCTGCGTGAACTCCGCTTCGGCGCCTTCCCGTTCACGCTCCTCGGGTACGGGTTGTCACTGCCAATCGAACTCGACGAGGCCACCGTGATCGCAGGAGTGTTGCGTTCGTGCTCGCCATCATGGGAACTGCTGATGATCACGTCGGCAACCCAGGGCACCGACAGGATCAGTGATGCGTCCGCGAGCTGCGTCCAATCCGCGCTTGATGACGATGTCGCTGCTGAGATCTTCGCCATCGAACTCGCGAGACCGTACGACGACGCACCGAGCGTCGGCGGACCCGACCTCAGCCATCTCGAACCGATGATCGCAGCATTCGACGATTGTCTCACCCCGCAAGAACTCAACGCCATCGACTGGAACTGAAACATTCCGCCGACGTCAGTTCACCGAGGTTGTCCCATGCTTCGTGTCGCTGACATTCACGTCTGTATCGAGGGCGACGCGCGAGCGCTGCTGAAGCTGTTCGAACGTCCGCAGGACCGCGCGGGCGATCCGGCCTTCCGGGGCACCCTCCTCTACGACGGCTACCCGGGCGTCGCTCTCGAGATGATCGATCACCGGACCTTCGACGACCGCATCCAGCTGGTCGAGTACCGGGGCGTGCTGGAGCACCCACCGCGTGAAATCACCAGGACCGAGGCAATGCAAGCGCCGACCCGGCGTTACGGGATGCCGTCCCAGCGTTGTCGAAACGAGCTAGCGACAGTCCGCCACTGGTTGTTCGCCGTCGACGAGTTCTATGATCGACACTCGACGCAGCGGGACACAACCTCACAACCGTCGAGTGCCAGCACCAAGCTCAGTGACCGAATTGATGCCAGCTGTCGGAGCAATAGAGGCAGCTTGACGGACGAATACGGAGCGGCCACACCCATGGCTCAGTACCCCGATGAATTCATCAACCGTCTGCACCTCATCTGGGGTCCGGGTTTCCTGTCTCCCGGTGGGCCGCACGAGGTGCGTGAGATCGTTCGGGGCCTCGATTTGAGGGATGCATTGGTGCTCGACATTGGCTGCGGGACCGGTGGCCCGGCGATCGTGCTCGCCCACGATTTGGGCGCACGTGTAGTTGGAATTGATGTTGAACCGCAGTTGATCGACCATGCTCGGCGCCATGCTGATCGGGCTGGTGTAGGGGACCGGATCGATTTTCGTCTGGTTGAACCAGGGTCGTTGCCGTTTGCGGCGGAAGTGTTTGACGTCGTCTTCAGCAAGGACGCTCTGATCCACATCGCCGACAAGCAAACGTTGTACTTCGACATTCTTCGTGTGCTCAAACCTGACGGTGTCTTTGCGGCGAGCGACTGGTTGTCGGGCGAGAACGCAGCTGACGACGTTGCGTTCCAAGAGTTTGTCGAATCCCGCGCATGTCGGCTTCGTGATGGCTACTGCGGGTGAGACTGCGCGGATCATGCGAGTTGCCGGGTTCGCCAATGTTGAAACAACTGATCGCAATCGTTGGTACGCGGACCTTTCGGCGAAAGAGGTGACGGAGATCGAAGGGCCTCTACGCGAGCAGATCATTGAGGTGTCGAACCTGGAGACCTATGAACAGTGGCTCGTGGTCAGACGACAACTTGCGGACGTGACACGATCCGGTGGACTGAGGCCAACCCACTTGCGAGGTCGCCGCCCGTCGACTGCCGAATGACGCCTTCCATTTTTCGCCGTTGACGGACCCGGCCACAAAGATCGGCTGCCCGCGTGCTCCCTCAGCCGGCGTTTGGGGGCAGTTGCAGATCGAATGATCTGTGCGCGACTGCGGCTTGCGAGCAGCGCCCCTACCGGGCATTCGGCGCTAGCTGGCGAGGCCGAACATCGAACGCCCCGTGGAGCCCACTTCAGGCATCTCCCCTTTGATGACCTGACTCAATCCTCGCTTACAAGAGAGAGCGGTCTCCGGCGGCCCCCAGAACATCAGAGCGACGTGCGCGCGACCGGCGCGTCGCCGCGTCGTTGATCCTCCGACGGGTTGGCCACATGCGGATTCGATTCGGTTACGAGAAGGCCGAACACCATCGAGTCGACGAATCTTCCGTCCACCCAAGCGGCCTCGCGCAGCACGCCCTCGGCACGAAACCCGACCCGCACGGCGACAGCGCGCATTGCCGCGTTGTCAGCGAGTGTGTCGAGTTGGAGCCGATGCAATCCGCGGGTTGTGAACCCGTATCGGCACAGAACGCGTACTACTTCGGTGCCGAATCCTCGACCGCGGAACGAGGGCCGCAATGAGATCCCCACGTTTGCCGCACGCGAATGCGTGTCAATACCCCAGAGCAATGCTTCGCCTACGAGTTCGTCAGTAGCGATTTCGGCGACTGAGAAACACGCTGTCTCGTTGTTCGGTTCGGTAACTGCATACGGTGAGGCCACTGACCCGGCAGACATCGGTTTCCACGGACGACTGTCTGCCCGCGACCTGGTCGCCACGTCGTCGTACAGTTCGCTATGGAGAACGGCGACATCGGACTCGGCGCGAGCCCGAAGCACAATCTGATCCCCACGTAGCATCGGGCGAGCCTAGCCGTGCAGTCCGGATGCGGCGTCGCTCGGCGCGACGTTCAAGCAACCTCCTCGTAGCTACCCGGGGTTCGTTGGCGTGTAGTGAAGAGGTCGTGACGGGTCGCCTTGTCGAGCACTTTGCGGGGTCGCCGGTTGAGTTGTCGCTGACGCGGGCGAGGTCATGGTGGCTGAACAGCAGTGCAGCCGTGTTGGGGCGGCACGTAGAGGCGGTCTGCGGCGAGGCGCACGAGCAGGTCATCGACGGCGGCGATGCCGACGAACCGGCCGACCGCGCCGACACCGATCGTTCCATCTCGACAGCGGCTTGCGCAATGGTTCCGTCCGGGACGATGAACAGGGACGGGCCATACTGAGACCATCGGCAACGTGGTTGCTGCGTTCGAGTCCGAGTGGAGCCAGAGCCGTACGACGTTGGCGAGCCTCGACCTCGATTCGATGATCGTCGCAGACGGGGAACCGGTGCGGGCGATCCGTCTGGTCGTCGATGTTCTTCAGGAGTCAGCGAGGCACTTGGGACACATCGACATCCTTCGTGAATTGATCGACGGAGTGCGCGGAGAATAGGCGGGCGCGTTCTCCCCGCACGTGACTGCCCCGCGCCATAGCTGCGATCGGTCTGTGTCCGGACCGATGGTGCATGATGGTCGCAAGGTGAGGACTGTGAAACAGGAAACGCATTCGCAGCCTGGCGTCGCACAGCTACCGCCGAGGTGTTCACCCGCGAGTGGGAGCAACACAACGCGCCCCAACTCCGGGCCTCCGGCCCGGACCAGCCTCGACAACGACGAACACGACCCTTGACGGCTCAACGCTCCACAGGTATGCCGGTCTGGGACGCGCAACAACGGCGCAGACCTCCGCCTTACCCGAGGTGGTCGAGGCACTCAGAACGGCGCATCTGGCGCTGCGCCACGGGGATTCGTCATCGACGAAGGATGCGTCCGGGTTCGGCGAAGGTGCAGTTGTGGCGGTCGCTCTACTTCGTGGTGTCGAATGGGCGGCGCTGTCGTATGGGTCAACGCGACTGTCGTCAGTCGGTGGGCTTGATGGCTTGGAGCGTGTAGCTGAGGGGTAGTCGGTTGGAACCATGATCGAGCACGAATTCGCCTTGGTGGGTGTTGCTGGCCTTCATCAGGTCACCTAACGGGTTCCACGGCACCTCGCGGTGCTCGTCGAACGCGGTGATGATGAGACCGGCAGCCCACACCGCGTTGAAGATCTCAGAAAGACCGTGATTGAAGTGGATGATGTCCGGCGCGGCGAGCGTTCCCTCGCCGCCGTAAGTGACCGGCTCGCTGAACTCGACCCCGTCGGTCTCGAAGTAAGGGAACTCGACCACGAGAAGGCCGTCGGGTCGCGGGTCGCTCATCGTCCACAACATCGGGTGCCCTTCGCGCATGAACAGGCGACCGCCGGGGCGTAATAGCTCGGCTACCACATGCGCCCAGCGGGCGATGTCGGGCAGCCAGCAAATCGCACCGATCCCGGTGTACACGAGGTCGAAACGCGCAGGGCTCAACGCGTCGACGGCGTCATACAGATCGGACTCCACGAAGGCGACGGCCGCACCGGCCCGCGCAGCCAACGCTCGTGCCGCCGCCAGCGCCGACGGGGAGAAGTCCAGACCGGTGACACTGCGAGCACCAAGACGGGCCAAGCTGACCGTGTCGGTACCGATGTGGCATTGCAGATGCACCACATCCAGTCCGTCGAGACGACCGAGCCGAGACAAATCGTAACGCACGACATTGCTGAGATGGCCGGGATCGTCGAAGGCGTCCAGCTCGTAGCCACCAGGAGCAGTGTGCAGCGGCACACGCGACTCCCAGTTCGCCTTGTTCACCTCGCGCCAACGACCGGTCGTCACCGGCTCCGAGACTACGACCCGGTCGCTACGCGACACGCCCCAGGCCAACACCTCGCTCAACCCCTCGCACACCAACGACGACGCACAAACCGGGCGACGTGCCCGACCACGCCGCCCCATGACGCACGACCGGGAGGTAAGCCCTCTCGGTCCGGCCAGGTCGTAAAGCTCGTCGACAGCGCGCCGTTCGCTCGGCCTGTGGGGCGACTTCGCCCGTCGACCAGGTCAGCTCGACGACTTCATGCTCCGTTGCGATGAGTAGTCGATCGGTGTCGTGTGTGAGAGCGAGGGAACCTGGTCGGCCCGGAGAAGACGGCTCTTGCTGCGATAGTAGTGGGGTCATTGCGGTACGCCAGCTGCGAATCGACGTCGAGCCAGTAGAGGCAGCGGTCGCGGCCAATCCGCACCGGGCAGTTGACGAACTGCGCGCGGATGTCGAGGACGGAAGCGATGTCGCTCACGCTCGCGGCCTTTCAGCGTGTCGAAGACGCGTCATTCGGTTCACGTCTCAGCCTTGCCGCTCGGCGGCCTGCCGCAGGTCAAGACCGAAGTCCACGTCCGTGTGCAGTTGCAGCGCCTTGTTCGCCCAGCAGCCCGTCGATCGTCGCGGCCAGCTTCGCTTCGAGCTCCTCCATGCCACGCGGCGTGAAGGCGTACTCGATGTAACGAAGATGGCCCAGGTCGAACGGGATATCCTTCGCGCTTTGAGAGACTAAAATTACTGGCCTGCCGAGCGCGTGGGCCAGCCCGATCTCGTAGAACACATTCGGGTTCCGGTCGGTGCAGTCGGCGATGAGCACCTTGGCCTGCTGGATCGACGTCCACACGTCGGCCATGACGGCGTGCGTCGTGAAGAAATCGTCAGCCCGTTCCACCGAAAGAGCGCGCTGCGCGCAGACCCGCCTGATGTGGTCCTCGTAGACGGGGTTCAGTTCGGCTCGGAACGGCATGATGACGAAGACGTCCGGGGCAACATGTGCCTGACGCGGTTCAGGCAGGTCGGTGGGTGCGACGATCATCGCCCGGGGCATCTGCAGAGCCGCAAGTGAAGCGAGGCTCACTCCAAGTGCTGACTGGACGCCCTGCCAGGTCGGCGCGATGCCCACCTTCAGCTGACGCGTCTTGGGCGCGGTCGCCCGCCCTGTCCCGGCGTCGTAGACCACGACGTCACGACGTGGTGGCCGGCTGAAGCTGTCGCGGCGGACCCAGATGTCGCGCTCCAGGTCGACGCCAACGATGTCGATCAGCGCCGCTCGCTGAAGCCGCATCAGTAGCTGGACGACCGAAGGTCTTTGTCCGTAGGCAGCTGATCCCCAGTCAACGAACTGCAGGCCATGCTCGCGCTGGAAGCCCTCGAGGGTCTTCCAGCTGCTGACGTGTCCATCGCGGATGGCTCGCAACAACAAGATCGCGTAGTACGCATCTGACTTGGGCATCCCTGTGTCCTCCTGTTGACCGGAGCCGCTACGCGAACTCCGTCGCGAACGAATGGCCATCCGGGGAGCGCGCTGGGCGACGACAGTGCTGCCTTCGAGCAGTCGGAGACGACCTACGTGCACCTCCTTGACGATTCGACGACGAGCCGAGCTGCATATTACAAGCACCGATCTGGTCCGGGCGAGCGCGACCATAGCCGTGGGCGTCTCCGCCGATGGCTGTCCATGGGCAACGGACACGGGACAATCGTCAGAGCCACCAAGCCAGCCTCGACCACCGTGAGCATGCGCGCTCGGCGTCGACGTCGACGCCGGAATCCAGGACGAGGCGGCTCCGGTCACACCGCACGATCGAACCTCCGTCTGACGCAGTCGCCACAGCGCGGTGCGCAGGTTCGCTTGCGCCCGGGGCTGGGCGCTGTACGGCCAGAGCCGACCGGCCAGCGTGTCTAGGTGGGCGGCGCCGACTACCGCAAGGAAGGACACCACTCGCTGGGCCTGGATGGGCAGCCGTGTTGCGCGGCTTGGACCGATTGGCCGGCGACACCCTCGACCTCTCCCTCCGACAGCTGGGCATCGAGGCGCCGCCCGTGCTCGTCTACGTCGACAAGGGGCTGGGGGCATCGATACTGCGGGCAGGCAATCGCAACTGGGGCCAGGCCAATCCGTCGCCGACAGCGTCCATCAAGGTCGCCAGGCACAACCTGCTGGCACCGACGTCGCTGTTGCACGAATGTGGTCACCAATTCGCGCACCTAACCGGATGGACCGCCGAGCTCGCAGCTGAACTCAGGTCAGCGCTGTCGCCCCAATCATCCGAGCTGGCGACTGTGTGGGCCGGATGGGCGAGTGAGGTCGCCGCCGACGTCCACGCCTTCTTGTCTCGGCGGGTGGGCACCGCTGTCCCGCTTGGCCAACGTGGTGGACGGCAGCACGCCCGCGGTTTTCCGCATGATCCCCGGCGACCCGCACCCCTTCCCACTCGTACGGGTTCTCTTCAACGCCTCGCTATGTCGGAGCTGGTACGGCACCGGTCTTTGGGATCAGATCGCCGAGGCGTGGGCGCACCGACACCGACCGAACCCGCCCGCGGCGCGGCCGCCGACTTCCCGGCGCTCTCAAGGTCGTCCGTCGAGCCGATGGAGTTGCCGAGTCGCTGGTATCCCGTTAGGACCTGTGGACGGAGGCGGGTCCCCGAGTCCGACAAACGTGCATCCATTGGACACAGAACGCGCAGCACATGTCGACGACTCGCGGTCACCGCCAGTGGAGTACAGAACGAAGCCTCTGGGCGCAGGATGGGAGTGCGCGCAGACCCGAGCACCCTCAACCGAATTCCAGCACCCTCTAACCGATCTTGGGATCCTTCTCGGATGACAATGCGGAAACCGAAGCACACCGACTCCTCGCGCCACTTGCAGAGCATTACGTTCGAGCGCGTGTGTGACCTACAGATTGGTGAGCGTGCCCGCATTCATGCGTGAGCAATAGATCTCGCGGCCGGCGTGGATCAGCCAATCCGCGGCTTGACGAAGCCGGGTTCCTTCGAAACGCACGTGTCGCTGTCCGCTGTAAGGTTCGCTACCTGCGGGCGAACCGCAGGATGGGAGGCGACGATCATGGCCGACTTGATACCGCCCGGTCCCCCTCGGAACGCGAAGGCCACCGCGAAGGGTGGCGTCGTCACGGTGAAGTGGGATGACCCCGAAGACGGCAAGACCATGGAAGTTACGGGCTACCGCGTGGACTGCGAGGGCGAAGCGAGTCGAACTGCGGCCGGCAGGGCCAACACATCGATGTCGTACCTCAACTTGAAGCCCGGCGAGTCCTATGTGTTTTCGATCGTCGCGCTCGGCGCGGGAACGGCGAGCGATCCGGCCAACGCTGATGCGATTGTCGCCCCAGCTCACGCCGCATCGATCGTGTGGATGTTTCTCTCGTGGGTCATCATCGGCTTGTTCGGTGCGTTCGCAGGCGTCAGCCTGATCCTCTGGGGGAAACTAGGTCCGTACGACCAGACTTGGTACTCACTCGCCCTCGCCAGTGGCACCATCGCAATCGGATTTCTCATCATCACGGCCATCCACGGTGGATCAAACAACTATGGACTCTTCAGCATGGTTGTCGGTGCTGATGGCCGTGTCAGTACTTCGAAGGCTCAGGTCGCGCTGTGGACTGCACTGGTTGCCTTCGCGATGGCGTACTTCGGTTCGCTGACCGCGCTTGCAGGCAGAAAAGGACTCTTCGATGGTTTCGCCATTGGCAGTCAGACGACGACGACGAGTGTGTGGGACGACTACCTTATTCTTCTGGGCGGACCCTTCCTGTCGCTTGTCCTGGCGAAGGGAATCGTCAGCGCCAAGGTTGACAGCGGCATTCTGCAGAAGTCGGTGACACCCGATGGCACTGCGTCGATCACGCAGGCTCTCACCAATGATGCCGGAGACGTCGACCTTGTCGACAGCCAGTACCTCCTCTTCAACCTGATTGCGTTCGTCTACGTCATACTCGGTCTGGCGCGATACGCGAGATTGCCCGAGATTCCCCCGCTGTTGCTAGCGATGACGAGCACCGGCGCAGCGACGTATGTGATCAACAAGTCGCTGGAGTCGAACCGGCCGCGCCTGACCTCGGTTGTGCCCTCGCAAGCCGCGCCGGGTGACACGATCATCGTGGCTGGTCAAAACCTTTGCCCCGAAGGAAGCATCGATGCCACGCCGACAGTGATGATTGACGGCGTGAGGGCTCAGGCCGTTGCGCCTGCGACGCCGAGCGCACTCACAGTGCAGGTTCCACTGGGACTCGCGAACGGCGCGAAGCCCGTGACCGTGACCACCACCGCCAGGGTTGTTTCCGACAGCCTTACTCTGCAGATCCTCTCAAAGACCCCACAGATCTTGGGTATCGAACCTCACCCTGTCGGTTCGGGGCAATCGCTCACGATCAGTGGTTATGGATTGGTGGCTTTACAGGGTCCGCAGAAGGTATCGGTGACCTTCGATAGTGATGCGCCGATCATGCGCGAGGTGACTATCAACAATGGGATCGACACGGTGTCGGTCGACGCACCGGCGGCCATCGGCGACCACACCATCGGCATTACCCCGGTTGGCGCGACCGCAACGGTCACGAGCTCCGTCACAGTCGTGTAGTCGGAATGGCCCTCAGCCAACCGGAGGTAGGCCCCAATCTCACCGAGCCTTGACGGTTTCATTTTGGGCGGCCGAAAGGCTGAAGGCCCGGTGTGGCGGTAAGTCTGGCGGTAACCAGCGTTCCTCTGGCGCGACCGCAATCGTCGCGGTGGGCAAACGAGGCTATGAGCGACGGCGCCGGAGCCTTCCGGGTCCCGCGACATACAGCGATAGTGCACGCGTTCGGATATCCGTGAATTGCTGATACCGATCACGCAAGACGTCGGCCAGCCTTTGTGGCAGTTCGGTCGATTCGGGCTCCTCAGCCCGAAGTGCGTCGTCCGCGTCGTGCTTCGTCTGGTGGCCGAGCATCTCGTATTCCAGACCAAGCTTCGCGAATTCAGGCGAACGCACTCCTGGTTTGTACAGGAAGCGTCGAGCGCGGGGGACGAAGACAATCAGACAATCCGAATCGAAAGAGACTCACGCCCCACGACTCCCCGCGAGCCCAAATGGAAATGGACTGCCCCCGGTAGCAGGTAGGACATACAACCAGCCGCCAGGACGGACCAGCGGCAAAGCTCAAAATCGATAGCCGAATTCGTCATCCGACGGAAACGTCAGTTGACTCGCATGAACATTCCGAACAAGAGGTGGCGAGTGCGCATCATTCAGTGCTCGCAGGTCACGCAGTTTCTGATAGCGGTGGCAGTTGCCGCAGGCGCCATCGGGGCTCTATTCATGACACCGGCGGCCATGGCTGTCCCCACAGGTCTAGCGCTGCTGGGCTGGTCCGTGCGCGTTCTTCGTCACCTTGAGGATCGCTAGGGAAGTCGTGACCGCCCCGGGTTTGATGATGAGCGTGTGCAGAAGGTCGCACCGAGCGTACTACGTTCGCTCAAGTCGGATGAAGAGTCGGTTCACGCCGAGATCAACCATTGGTACCTGTGAAAGCTTGGCGTCGAGTGAGAGAATCGTCACGGCCGACAGGTCGCGCCGAACATCGACGACGGCGCGTTCAGCGTCGGCAATCTTGTCGGCCACGTCTGGTCCGACTGTGGCAACGAGTCCAGCGAAGCCAGCCGCCGCTGCGAGCGTCACCTGCCATGTTGCACTCAACTCACCCGCGCGCGCTATCCCGGCAGAGACGAGAAGCACCGCGCCGCTTGCCGCGAAGGTGACCCTCCACCGAAGGTGTCGATGCCGACGGGTACGCCACCAGATTGCCGCACTCGAGACAATTGCGACCGCAATTAGAGCCGCTACGGCGGCCGAGACACCGACACACATGGGACTGCCCCGATCAGTCGCTCCGGTGATGGACCAACCATTTCAGATTAGCTTTGCGACGGGCAAACGGGGTGAACCAGAAGCCTTGGTGATGTCTCCTGCCAACGGCATCCCCCTTGTTCCGCCTGCTGGAACAGGTCGACCACGCCCCTTGGGTTTCGAACCCAGAACCTGCGGATTAAGAGTGGATTAAGAGTCTCTTCAGAGCCGTTTCTGACCGTCCCTGACAGTCCCGGACAGGCTCGCTACCAGGACTTCAGGTGCTGACAGTCCCGGACCGTTCCCGACTGTCGCGCCCATAGATGGGATGAAAGATGGGATGACAAGACCTGCGGATCTCGATCCGCAGGTCTTGAATTGTCGACCCAGATCTTGACATGAGGCGACCTGTTAGCGATGACGTCGATCGCGTCGTGGCCGCCCGCGGTGGTTCGGACAGGATTCATTCAGAAACCAGCCGACGCGAGCGAAATGTACGCACGGCCGATGCTCGGACTAGTGGGTCGTGTGCTGCCAGCTCAGCCGATTCCTAGTTCGAAGATGTCCGATTGTCCTTGGTCGGTGTTGACTACCTGCATTTTGATTGGTGCGGCGACCGGCCCAGGAATCAATACCTGAAGCTCCGTCGGCGATACGTAGACAACCGTGACAAGTTCCGTACTGTCAGAGACAACTGTGGCCCCGGAGGCGAAGCCCGATCCGATGAGCGTGAGACCGACGTCGGTCGATCCAGAGGCGACCGCCGGGGGCTGAACGCCGGTCACGGCCGGCGGCACAACTCCTTGAGGGTTTGCGCGACCGGTCCCTTGCCATGTTCTCGTGGCTGTCTCGAGCTTGTCGTCGCGTACGTGGTCCTTAGCATTCTGGAGAATGGTTTCGAAGATCTCCTGGAGCTTGTCTGCCGCTCTTGGAGAACCAGCCGGCCAGACCGGCGAGCGCAGCAACGGTGTACGGATTGAAGGTGCGCGGATCAACGTCGGTTCCATTCGAATTGACAGTGACGAGACCGCCCAAGATCGCGATGACTAGAACCAGAGCCACGGCAGCACCGACGAAAGGACGGAGCAGATACCACCACCCCCACGAAAGCTTGAAGTTGCGGTTGCCAACGTAGGTTGTGAACGAGGTCGCCGCATGAATGAAGCTGCCGGCCATCCCGAATACCACAATCAGAGCCAGATACGCCTGACCCTCCGAAAAATCAAGGTTGAGATTCAGCAGGAACAGGTCGACGTTGGTCAGCGGATTTGGATCTGGGGTTCGACTCGCACCGCCCTTTCCTCGTGCTGCCACCTCCTCAACAGCCGGCCAAACTTCCCAGACGGCGTTCGCGATGGCGATTGCAACGACGATAAGGCCAATACCAAAGAGCGCGATCGCAACCTTTCTTGTCGTCTCACCCTCACTTCGCCCCGACTTGGTCCCCGACTGGACAACGGCCATTGCACCCTCCCTAGCGTCTCCCATGAAACCCCGGGTCCAGAGCGGAGACTACTAACCCAGCAGACCGGTTCGCCGTTCTGACTCGCCCTGGGATCCGCTGAGTCACCATCAGAGCCAGGGCGGTTCAGTTGAAGATGGACACCATGCCATCCTCACCAACTCCGGCAATGACAGCGTTTGGCACGGTCTGGCCCGGCACGAAGTTCAGGCTCGAAGCCAGAGGCCTGGTGACCTAGAGGCCAAAGACTCGGCGGATTTCGTCGCGGTCGTGCAACGCGTACGGATGGTTGGGCACGAGCGCGAGCGCGCTCTCGATGAGATCTCGCGCCCGGGCGCCGTCGCCGCGCAGCATCGGTACGGCGGCAGCGCCTGTGTAGGCGTTTGCCAGCTGAAGCTCCGCCTCGCCGCGGATGGTGTCAAGGGTTTGCGCGGCGAGGTTCAGCTGCGCCTCGAAAGCCGTGTGATCTCCAGAGTCGCGCATGGCCATGGCGAGGTTCTTGAGAAAGTACCCTCGGAACAGCTGCAGCACTGAGTCGTGCGGATAGCTCGGCGAGTGTTCGTCGAGCAAGGCGAGCGCTTCCTGGGCCGTGGCGATCGCCTCGACAGGGTCCGTCTCGAGCCGCTGAAAGAACCGATCCTGCAGCTCGCTCAGCATCGCATAGACCTCGTCGAGGGGAACAAGGCCGCACGCCGCACGCGACAGGTCCTGCAACCGCTCGAACAAGAGCTGCATGGAACGCGCCCAATCGCTGTCATTGATCGCGAGACCGTTGCGCTTGAAGAGCGGGGCGATCGATCGCGGTACCTCGCCAGCGGACGGCATACTGGCGCCACCAACGAGGGTGGGGATGACGCCGGTTGGTTTCTTGAGTGCGTGCTGGATCTCTTGGCGAAGCACGTCTTGACGACTGGCCAAGCGCGCCTTGCCTCCGCCGTGTCCATCGTCGAGCCAGTGCGGCCCAATAATGATGAGAACAGCATCAGCCGCTTCGATGTTCTCGAAAATCTCTTTCACATATTCGACACCGACCGGGATGTCGTCGACGTCTTGCCATACACGTTCAGGCCCATAGCGGACAATCAGGTGATCGTGGAGTCGACCGGCCCAGCCGCCTGCGTCATTTCGGCGGTAGGAGAGAAAAACACCAGCCATAGAACAAGATTACTTCTGCGCGGAGGGAAGTCACGTGCGACCTGTCGGCTATCGGCGGATCGTCTCGCCCGCGTCGGGTTCGACGCCAGATCGCCTATGTGAACCACCCGAAGACGTCCACAAATCCCATGCGTGTTGCCGCTCGAATTAAAGAGGGCTCACGTACGGCCCGGTTCAGGCGAGCCGGCGTTTCGGGGCAACATGGTCGCAGTGGAGACAGCGGCACTCGTAGCCGCTGCGGCTATCGGTGTGACAGTCGGCGTAGTGGTGATGGGCGTCGGTGTTCGGCCGTGCCCGTCGTCATCGTCGTCGGCTTCGTCGTGGGTAGGAACGCGTGCTTGAGCACGAAACGTGCCACTCGTCGGCCCAATTGGGCACCTCCTGGCTACCCGGTCGGACTCATGCCGCCCTTCCGGTGGGGGTGCATTGTGTGCAGCGCGACGGGCCGAAGCTGAGACGTTGCGCGCTGGCTCGTGTGACAGCGACATCGGGACACGGGTCAGGCGTGGGCCCGGTGGGTGAGGGCGGCGAGTTCACGGTTGAAGCGGACTGGTTGTTCGAGGTGGGGTGCGTGACCGACGTTGTCGTACCAGGAGATTTCGGCGGCGGGAGCCGTTGCCTGGATGTGTTCGGCCATTGCCGGGAGCACGACGATGTCAGCGCGTCCTTGTGAGACGAGGAGCGGCACCTGGAGCGTCTGGAGCACATCGTCGAAGTTGAGGTCGCGAGCCGCGAGGTTCGCTCGGATGCGGGCGGGTACGGCCATGTTCCAGCACAGCGCTGCTTGGAAGTCCTCGGCCGGGAGCGGTGTTGCGACGATCCGTTGGAGGAAAGCCTGTAGGCCTCGGATGTTGGTCGGGAGGTCGTCGGCGGTGAGATCGGCGAAGTGGTCGAGGAAGCCGGGTCCGATGAGCGTGCCGTAGGCGGCTGGACCGAGCTGCACCGCCCCTCCGACGAAGTTGATGGCACCGACACGGTTCTGGCCGTGCACGCGGACGTAGTCGCCGATGACGAAAGCGCCGTAGGACCAGCCGACGAGGGTCGGCCGGTCGAGATGGAGTTCGTCGAGGATCGCGGCGACATCGTCAGCCCATCGCTGGCCGTCGGTGTAGTGCTCGGGCTCGAGTGGCGCCTCGGACATGCCGTGGCCCCGCAGGTCGCAGGCGACGAGCCGGAACTCGTCGGCCATGGTGCTGTCGTACTGGTGCCGCCAGCACAGGTGGTTCTGCGACCATCCGTGGAGGAACAGGATCGGTGGTCCCTCGGAGCAGCCCCATTCGCGTACGTGCAACCGCAGGCCGCCACCGCCTCGGACGGTGTGGATCGCGTTCGGTTCGGTTCGCCGCGTCTTGTCTCGCATGGTCGTGGTCATGGCTACCTCCTGGCTCGGGGTTTTGATGCATTGTCATCCCGGACCCGGGTCGGGCGCATCGGGAAGCGGGCCGTACCTCGCGCCCGTCGGCTACGTATCCGCACGGCGCGCGATACGTAGGCGCGGCGACCCGCTCGCCGGGGCGCGCAATACTGGATGAGGTGGAGGCCCGCATCAGCGAAGTCTTGATCGGACGTCACCGCGAGCTGCACCAGCTGGAACGGGCACTGGCCGGGGCTGTGACGGGGGCGGGAGCGACGATCCTCGTGGCCGGCGAGGCGGGCATCGGCAAGAGCAGGCTCGGTATCGAGCTGGCAAGGCGCGCCCGCGACGCCGGATTCGAGGTCCTCGTCGGGCACTCGATCGAGCTCGACGGTACGGAGCTGCCATATCAGCCGTTCGTAAAGGCGATCCGGCCGCTCGACCGACGATGGCACGTCGAGGCCAGCCCAGTTGCGTCGCAGTCTGGCTTGTTCGAGGCGCTCCTCGCGCTGCTCGTCGAACGGGCCGCAACGGCGCCACTGCTGCTGGTACTCGAAGACCTCCACTGGGCCGACAGCTCGACCCTCGATCTCGTCGTCTTCCTCACCCACAACATCACCGATCAGCCAATACTCATCTTCGCCACGTGTCGCGACGACGACGCGGTATCGGCCGAACGCATCGGGCGGTTGATCGACCGTGTCCGGCACGCCGGCTCGTCGCTGGTGATCGAGCTTGGCCCACTCGAGCGGCACGAGGTCATTGCGCTGGTCGAGGCGCGTGCGCGAGCACGGCGCTCCCCTCAAAGGTCGTGGACATGGTCGTGTCCCGCGCCGAGGGCAACCCGTTCTTCGCCGAGGAACTCGCCGCTGCGGCAGGCGACGGCGACATCCCGCGAGGCTTGCGTGGGCTCCTGCTACGGCGCGTCGCCGGGCTCGACCAGGCGACCCAGCACCTGCTGCGCGTTGCCTCGGCCGCGGGCCGGGAGGTGGGTTACCGCGAGCTGTCCGGCGCGGCGAGTCACCCTGAACCCGTGGTGCGCGAGTCGCTTCGGCTGGCCGTCGACCACGGTGTGCTCGTAGCCGACCAAGCTGCCGGGACGTTCCGGTTCCGCCACGCGCTGCTCGCGCACGCGATCTATGCGACAGTCCTGCCGGGCGAACGCGAAGAACTACACGCGCGGCTTGCCCAAGTACTCGCTGCCGCCGGCGCCCCGGCGGCCGAACTCGCGCCGCACTGGGCGGCCGCCGGCCGGTCCGACCAGGCGCTGGCAGCCTCGCTCGTGGCCGCTCGCGAAGCGGAAGCGGTCTTCGGCCTGCCTGAGACCCTCGTGCACCTCGAAAGGGCCGTCGCGCTGTGGCACAGCGTGGCCGACGCATCCGCGATCCCCACGGATCTGGCGTCGCTCTGCGCGTGGACCGCGGAAGTCGCCAGCCGCACGGGCGCCGCGCCCCGTGCGGTCGAGCTCGTCCGCCAGGCGATCGATCTCGTCGGAAGTGACGATCCGCGGGGCGCTGCCCACCTGCACGTTCGGCTCGGCCGCTACCTGTTCGAGAGTGGTGCCGGCGACACGTTCCTCGCACCGCTCGAACGCGCCCTCGAGCTCGTCACGGCGCTACCACCGTGCCCCGAGCGAGCCGAGGCTGTGGAGGCGGTCGGCGGTGGACTGCAGCTCCTGTGGCGCTACCAGGAGTCGTTCGCGTACGCCGAACAGGCCCTCGCCCTCGCCCGTGCGACACGAAGCCGCGAGGTGGAGTTCAAGGCGCTGATCACACTCGGCATCGATCTCGCCTACCTTGGGCATGGCGACGAAGGAATGGCGCACCTCGACCAGGCCCGCTCGCTCGCCACGGCCATGTGCGACCCGCTCGCGCTGTACCAGGCGTACGTCGCGCTCACAGACACGCTGACGATGCTCGGCCGACCTAGACAGGCCGCGGCCGACGGCGAAGAAGGGCTCACCATGCTGCGCCCATACGGGATCGACCACACAGTGCTCACAGCGAACTGGATCGAGGCGTTGCTCGCCATCGGGGAGTGGGACGCCGCCGATGATGCCAGCTCCCGAGCCGTGCGCGCGATCACGGCCAGCTACCCGCACATGCCACTCATCCTGCGCGCCGATCTCGAGACCGGTCGCGGGCACTTCGACGAGGCCCGTGCGCACCTCGACGCCGCCCGCGTCACCGTCCGCCACGAACCCGGTCTGGCGACCTACTACGGCTATGTCGCTGAGCTCGCACTCTCGCAGCACCAATGGCGCGATGCCCTCGATGCCGTCGACGTCGGCCTCGAACCAGCGTTCCGTTACGACGCCGCGCTCATCTCGGTGTGGCTCTGTGCAAAGGGTCTGCGCGCCACGGCCGAACTGGCCGCGCTCGCCCGCGCCCACCATGACAACACGGGGCTAGACGACGCGCTCGCTCGCGCCGCCCAGCTCATCGCCGTCGTGCGGGACGCGGCCGCAGCGGTTGCCGCAATCACGCCGAACGCGGCCGGATGGAGCGCGCTGGCCGAGGCCGAAAACGCGTGAACCTCCGCCACGGCGCGGGCCGCCCACTGGGGTGACGCCGCCGACGCCTGGGACCAGCTCGAACGCCCACCGATCGTCGCATACTGCCGGTGGCGCCAGGCCGAAATGCTCCTCGCTGAAGGCGCCGGTCGTGTCGACGCCGGCAGCGTGCTCCGAGAGGCTCACGCCGTCGCCATCCACATCGGCGCACGACCGCTCCTCCACCAGATCGAGCGGCTCGCACAGGCGGGCCGGCTCGACCTCACCCCACCGCCCGCCGAACGTGCCCCAGCAGAGCCGCTCGGCATCACCCCTCGCGAAGCGCAAGTTCTCGCCCTCGTAGCGCGCGGCTACTCCGACCGCGAGATCGCCGCCGCGCTCGTCATCAGCCCACGAACCGCGAGCGTTCACGTCTCGCACATCCTGCACAAGCTCAACGCACCCAACCGGCTCGAAGCCGCCACGATCGCCCACCTCATCACGCCTCGAGACAGCGAGCACGAACTCGACGCATAAACTCGGCTTCGCCGGCCTGGCGTCGTACCCCGCCGGCACGTCACAGCGACCTTCCCGTGGCGCCGCTGGTTGGCGGCGTCGTCGCGTGGATAGCGCCTCGTGCGCTGGCTCGACGACGAAGCACCGGCAGTTGCCGTAGCAGCCGACGCGGCCGAAATTCGCCAATAGCCGGCGACGATATGAGCGCGCCCAACCAGCAATCCTCGACAGCTACGGGGCCGAGGAAGGCCGCCACGCCCGAGGGTTGCGACGAGAAGCACGTTCCCTCGGGCTCGAAGCAGCGAGTCCGAGTGGTGTACTTGGAGCAAGGCGTCATTGTCCCGGCGGTATGTGATGCCGGCCAGCGTCTTTGCAAGGGTGGTTTATGGGACGCTCTTTGGGGCCGATGCCTTTCGGCGCTCGCGTTGAGCTACCGGAGGGTGACGTTCGGATCTGCGAGACCGTCCACAGCTCCGTGCCGGTGTTTATGTCGAGGCCGGTGAGCGTTGATCCCCCGCTGGAAAATGCTGCGGTGGGTTCAGTTTCAACCGACGGACCTTGATCTCATTGCTCCGCTCGCGACTCGTGAACTGCGCCGTCGCCGGCGACCAGGTTTGCTGGTGTCGTGACGGGTCATGCGAAATCGGATGACACGTTCTGGCCTGACAGACAGCGAATGGCGTCCATCAGATCATCTCGAATCTGTCGACGCCTACGCCGCTGGGTCCCCACGTACGACGACGGGTCGATCGGCTTTCCGAATCGTGCCACCACCGAATGAAACGGTCGTGGCACCTTGGCGCCGATTGGTTGGACCCGCTCAGTGCCGACCAGGCCAATAGGAACGACCATCGCGTTCGTCATCAACGCCAGTTGAGCAACGCCGGTGCGACCGCGGTGCAGCAGGCCATCGCGCGACCGCGTCCCTTCGGGATAGATCCCGAGCATGTCGCCGTGTTCCAGCGCCGCCGCGGCAGTGTCCAACGCGGCCAGCGCCTGGCGGCCGGCGGAGCGCCTGATCGGAATCATCCCGAGCGCCGGAAACACAAAACGTGTCTTCCAACTATCGAGATACTCCGCTTCGCCAACGAACCTTGTGCGTCGTGGCACTGACAGGGTCAACACCACCGAGTCGAAGAACGACATGTGGTTCGCCGCCAGGATCACCGGGCCATCAATGGGGACGTTGTCGAGACCCTCGGTTCGCACACGGCAGCCCGCACGATAGAAGGGAGAAACGACGGCGCGAACAACACGGTACAACCGATCGCCACGGCGGTCTTGTTGAGCATTGTCCGAATCGGGCGGCAGCACAGAACCGGAATCGGCCGACAAGGTCGAATTGGAGCACCGATCATTGAAATACATCGCAGTCACCTCACTGGTTCAGGACCGAAGCCTCGACGTGGTCCGTCGGCCTACATGTCCCGAGGACGATCACTCGCCCCTGCCCAGTCCAGTATCCACCGCCCAGACCATCCCCGCACCGCACCACCGACAACTAACCCCTCAAGTCCGTCGGGCTCGCCGAGTTGCGAGCAACAAGTGGCCAGACACTCCCAGGTCAGCGACACTCACCACGCCAACGAGGCTGCAGAACTGAGGTCGAGGTGACCTGCGGCACACTGACTGACGTCTGACGGCGCTCATCGGACCGTTCGGGCCTGGCTCCGACCAATCTGCCTCGCTGCCGTGAGAACCCGACCGTAGTGTGCTTCGACGTACACGACGTAGCCGGCGGTACGTGACACCCTCGGCGGCTTCTGCATGTGAGCGGTATGGGGCGCTGGCGCAGACCGATCCCTGGTGGGCTCGGCTACCTCGCATGACGATCCCACCGGGCGACGCTGTGGTCAGTCACCAGTCAGTCGAAGGGCTGCTTGAGCGCGGCCCTGCCGTTTCGGGACGGTCACGAACGATGAACCACCTACCGTGAGGACTCGGCGGTCGCTGCTCGCCATGCGGGATCCTGCCACTTCGTAGAAGGTTTCGCAGCGGAAGCCCAGGCCGTCCGGCAGAGTCCTTCAGCAGGCCGGCCTCGTCGAGTCAGGCGGCCGCCTCCACAGCCGGCACCTCGTCGAGGCCCAGTTGATGGAGTCGCCGCTGAAGATAGGCACCGATGCTCGATGGGTCGGACTGCATTCGGCCAATGATACGGATTGCCGCAGACCCTGCCCTCAAGCGCCGCTGGACCTCTCCCGGTCCGAGCGGGCGAATCGGCTGTTGGATGCGGGCGTCAGACCTCGGGCGCTGCGGTGGTCGCGGTTGCCAGGCTGCAATGCCGTGTTGTTGCAAGCAGCGATCGAGGCGGTCGAGGTCGATCTGCGTGGCAACCTGAAGATGTTCGACCGGTGTCGGGAGTTCGCCGTCTTGCAGCGGCAGAACAGCATCGAGCCGGTCGAACTCCCCGTTGGTTGATCGGTATTGTTGCTTGAGGTCGTGGATCGCTCGTTCAGGATCGGCGTTGAACTCGTGTTCGATGGTCGCGTACCGGTCGGTGAACCGGGACGCGGCAACGATGCGGCGAACACCGTACGACCACGCCGTCAAGGGCACGGAGAGGCCGAAGAACTTTGCGTGTCGTTCCCACAACGGCGCCGACGGTGGCGTCGCTACCACCCGACCAGCGCCACCGGACATACACGTATCGTGGGCACAACATAAGAGGGGCGCCTCAACGGTACGCTCGATGAGGACGGCTCGGTGACTGACCTGGCACAACACCGCCCACGCTGGCTTTGCTCCGCTGATGACGAGCTTCAGCTCGATCGCCACGAGACGGCCAACGGTGTCGATGGCGATGAAATCGATCGACGGCTCGTTGAACTTGTGATGGGCGTCGTTGATCTTCCACGATGGGAACATCACCTCCCACGCCACGAGCATCAAGCGTTCGTCGCCGTGCTGCACGCCGTTCGTCGACCAAGGCTTGGTCAACGCGTCCTGCAGTTGCCACTCGGTCACCCCAACAGCCTCGCCACCGCGCAGCGCCGCGCACGAACGCTGATCGAACCGACCAGTGATGCGCCAAGTGATGGTCGTCCACGGGCGCCCCTGCACACGCGTGTTGTCCCGCCGTGGAAGTCTTGGGTGATGGAAGTGTTCCTCGAGACCGAACGAATGGTGCTGCGACGATTCACGATGGACGACATCGATGCCGTGCTGGCGCTCGATAGTGATCCGGCGGTGCGCACGTTCGTCGAGGATGGCGAACCGGTCAACCGCGATGAGGTCAGGATCACGATCGAACACTGGCTTCGCTACTACGAACGGTCCGACGACTACGGGTTCTGGGCGGCGATTGAGAAGCACACGAACGAGTTCCTGGGCTGGTTCCATTTCCGCCCACGTGAGGGCACACCATCCGACGAGCCCGAACTCGGCTACCGGCTGGTGTCGTCGGCGTGGGGAAAGGGGTATGCGACAGAGGGCTCGCGAGCGCTGATCGACAAGGGGTTCGAGTCGCCCGCCGTGAGTCGCGTGATCGCCGAGACAATGGCCGTGCACACAGCCTCGCGTCGAGTCATGGAACGCGCCGGCCTACGGCACACGCGCAGCTACCCCACGGCGTGGCCAGTGCACATTCCCGGCGACGAGCAAGGCGAAGTCGAGTACGCCATTACCCGAGCCGAGTGGGAGGCCAGCGGCAAGAACTCGTAACAGTGCTCTGGCCGCGGCGGCCTCAGCCTATTGATCCCTGGAAACGATCGAGTGGTCGAGAGATCGCCGGCCACTGTTCGTGATCTCGCTGGGAAATGAGCCCGTCCACGAACTGTCAACGGTGAGCGCTCGGCCAGATTGATCCGCTCGCTCAGCGCCAGGTGACGCGGATGCGCCGATCGGAGCGGTTCAGCCACGTGCTACTCGCCGGCGATCTGCGCCGCCAATCTGGGTGTGCATTCTGGTCGGATCGCGTAACTCTGAAGTAGCGCGAGATCGACGCTCCTATGTGTTGTCAAGGTGTTTGTTGCCGGGTTTCGGGCAGGCCAGTGATGGGCCACTCGGGTGAGGGCAGGCTCTTATCAGGCCACGACCCCGGCGAGGTCGGTGCGGTGACGGGACGGCATGTCGATCGAAAGACAACCCGAGGGTGTCAGGCAGTTATTGGGCCAGTCCCGTCACCGCGTTCTTGTCAGCGCGGCAGCGCTTTGAAGATCTCTCGGGCGACGTACCGCTTGAGACAGCGGATGATGTACCGCTTCGATTTGCCCTCGGCTAGTCGCCGTTGCATGTAGGCGATGCTGCGTGGTTCGTGTTGACCGAGGCGAGTGATCACGATCCGCCAGATGGCGTTGTTGGCGTGGCGGTCGCCGGCGTAGTTGAGCCGGAACTGATCGACGGTCAGACCGCTCGTCGCCGGGATCGGCGCGATGCCACACAGCATCGCCCACTGCGCTTCGGTGGCGATCCGCTCCACGTTGTCGCCGGCGGTGACAAGCAACACCGCAGCGGTGTCGGCCCCGACCCCGTAGACGTTCAACAGCTCGGGTGCGGCAGCTTTGACCAACGGTGCGATCTCGGTGTCGATCACGTCGAGCTCGGCGTCGAGCGCGTGGACCCGGCGGGCCAGGATCACCGCCGCGGTCTTCACACCGAAGACGGCGACGTCACCACCGGGTCGTGGGCGCAGTCTGGCGGCCTCGTTGACCAGCTGTGACGCGCTCAACGAGCCCAACTTGGCGCGGAGCTCGTCGGGAGCGGTGAACATCAAATGACGAAGCTGAACGATGGTGCGGATCCGTGTCGAACGCGCCGATCGTTTGGCCACCAGCAGAGCACGTAACGCTTCGGCATGGCCGTCAGCGGACTTGGCTTGGCCGTCGCAACGACCCGACAGAGCGCCACGGGCGGCCTCGACGGCATCAATCCGATCGGACTTGCCCTGCTTGCGTCGCTTCTGGCGCTCCGGGCGATCAACCTCGATCACCACCACACCACAGCCGTGAAAGTGACGAGCAACACCGGCCCCATACGCGCCGGTGCCCTCGATCCCGACACGTTCAATCGTGCCGAACCCGGCCATCCACGACGACAAACAGCGATGCCCATCCCCAGTGGTCGGGAACGACTCGATGCCGAGCAGCCCGCCGTTCAAATCGACGACCGCAGCGACATTCGTGTCGCGATGCGTGTCGACCCCACCAACCACATGGCGCGCTGAATCTACGATGACCATCCGGCCACCCCTTTCTAAGTTGAGGGGCAGGCACGCACGTCCCGCGAAGGAGACCAGTGACCGAGCAGCTGTTACTGCAGCAACTCGAGTCGCCCTCCGGAACGGGGCGTGACGAACCCCGAAGTAAACGCCAGCCTGACAGCCCCCACCCTCAACGAACGGGATACCACCAACCCTCAGCTCATTCTCACTGGCAGATATGGCGCGTCCGAGTCCGACTCACGGCTTCCAGCTCCCAGCCGCGATCCCGGTGCGGATCGCCGAACAGGGGCGGCAGACGTTCTCATGCAGAAGCAATCGCGAGCGGGCCGAGTCGCAGTTCGGAGCATAGGCACCACCCAGACCAGAGCTGGGGTAGCTGCGCGCCGATGATTGACCTGGGTGGTGTGTTAGGGCGAGGGGTCGGGTCGGGTCGGGTGAGTGCTGGTGTGGAGGCTGAGGAGTTGGCCGGGCTGGCAGTCGAGGGCGTCGCAGATGGCGGTGAGGGTGCTGAAGCGTATGGCGCGGGCGTGACCGTTCTTGAGGATGGAGAGGTTGGCGACGGTGACGCCAACTTGGGTGGAGAGCTCGACCAGGGTGATGCCTCGGGCTGCGAGGAGCTTGTCGAGGTGAACTTCGATGCGGTGGTGGTCGACCGGGTCGCTCACTAGATGACCGTGTCGAGTTCTGCTCTCATGGCGACTCCGCGGGCGATGAGTTGGCCGAACGCTGGCGAAGATGAGCGCAACGGCGAGCCACGCCAGTGCGGCCGCCTCGTTTGGGTGAGGGGTGCTGGCCGCGTCGAGGACCGTTGCCGACAGCGCCCAGGTAGCCAGGTTGCTCATTGCCCACACGGCGATCCCGCCGACCGCGGTGATCTTGGCCAGGGCGGTGAGCGCTCGGACGGTCTGGGCGGTGAACGGGTCGCTGGCGAGCGCGGCGCGAAGCAGCTTGGCCATGCGCCACGAGATCAGTGCGACCAGGGCCAGGCCGGGCAGCACGACGACGAGGTAAAGCAACCGTTGCGCGGCGGACGGCTCGGCGATTTTGACGGCGATCGTGCCGGCGGGGTCGACGGTGACCCCGGCGGCCAAGCCGCTGACGTGGTCGAGCCCGGGCACGTCCTTGGCGGGCAATGCGGTGGGGACCGGTGAGTGGGGAATGAAGGCGATGACCAGCACCGCGACGGCGAGGCAGAGGGCGACGATGTAGACGATCGTCGCGGTCACGCGCAACCGATGCAGCCACTTGTCGAACCGACTATTTTCCATGAAGACTCCAAACGTATCGATAAACAATATGGATATTGATAATCGATATGCGTCGTCTTGTCAAGCGTCGATCTCGCCCCATCCGTGCAGATTCCCAACACGAGCGGTCGGAGCTACGACGGAGCTGTTCAATCGCCCGTCATCGGGAGCCGTCCGTCGTCGGCCAGACCCCAACGGCGACGGACACGAAGGTTCCGACGGGCCAGCCACGACGCCGGATCGCACAATCGGGCGCGAGAACGGGAGCAAGAGTCTCGCTACGTGCGAGTACCGATCGACGGTGATGCCGCGTGACCACCCCGTGGTTGTCGACCGGGCTTGACGCGCGCCTAATGCCGGTGGGATCACCCGCATAAGCGGCGTTATGGGTCACCTTGGAGCGAGGCTCGGAACAAGCCTCGCGTCGCCGCCGGCTCCACCGGTTCCAGCATCCGTTGTTCGTCGCCTGTGACGGGACAGTTTGGATCGTCGAAGCGAAGCGACGATGCGCTTCCGTCTGGAGGGTCGGAGCTGGGTGCGGTAGCGGACGTACACCGCACGTTGCCGAACCGGTGTTCCTCCAGCAGCTCCAACTGGGCGCGGCCGTCGCGGGGGAATGCGGGCTTGCGCACTGTGTCTTCGAGCCGGTTCGCTGGTTTCTAGCGCCAACCCATGGTCGTGGCAATCGTGTCGGTGACCTCTTCGGCGAGGGTGATTCCGCCGGGGTCTGAGTTGGTGACGATGGCAACCGCGAAGCGGCCGTCGACGGTGCCGGCGATGCTGGCGTTGTAGCCGAGGTTGACCCCACCGTGTCCGAACTCTTTACCCTCGGCAAGTACGAACAGCCCGTGACCGACCTGCACGCCTGTGCCGGCGGGCTGGACCCCCGTGACCATTCGTTGCGTCCACGCGGTTGGGAGCAAGGTTTCGTCGACGCCGGACATCGAGGCCGTGAGGGCGGCAAGAAAGCGGCCGAGGTCGTCCGCCGTGGTCCACAATCCGGCTGCCGCGCTCTCTGGGTATGCCTGCCAGCGCTGGGGGAGTTGCTCGCCGTTGGTCGAGCCGGGGGTGGCCCGAACAGCGACGTCAGCCGGTAGGTCGAGGAGATAGCGGGAATCCACCATGCCGGCAGGCTCGAACACGAGCTCACGTATCAAGGTGTCGAAGTCGTTGGCACCGCTCACGTCGAGCATGGCCTGTTCGACAAGTTCGTAACCGCCGCCCGAGTAGTCGAATCGGGTACCTGGTTCGGTGACCACATGTACCGCCTCCGTGTTGCCCTGGCCAGCGAGAACTTCCGGCAAGGTCGGGGCCTGCGTCGCGCTCGGATAGCCGGGGAATCCGTGGACGTTGGTTCCTGCGGTGTGGGACAACAACCCCGCGAGGGTGACCGGATGGTCGCCGGACTGCGCGCCGGGCGGGAGGGTGAAGGAGATGAGCGACGACGTGATGTCGTCGTCCCATGGCAGCTTCCCGTCGGCCGCCATGCGCATCGCCCCGACAGCTGCCACCGTCTTGGACACCGATCCGACTTGGGTGAGCGTGCTCGTCGTCATCGGACGGCCATCGGGTGTGACACCCGACGCGAACGAGCCGAATAGCGCCCCGTCGCGAACCACGGCCACGGCCAAACCGGGCACGGACAACTCATCCATGCGTTCCGCCAGCGTCGCCACCCCTGGCTCGGTGCCCAACGACGTCTCGACCGCGGCAATGACGTCGCCGATCGTGGCTCCCGCTGGCGGGCGAGCACCATCGGTCTCCACCGCGCCTGTTGAGGTAGGTGCCGCTACTGCCGTCGTCGACGACTCGACCAGCGGCGACGGGACCGGCGCCTGCGCAGCATCACGCTCAGCGACGCGGTCCGAGCTCCCGTCAGTACAACTCGTGAGCGCCAAGGCGGTCACGATGATCGCCACACGGCATCGTCGCTGCCAGACCTGAGCTACATGGGACACGTCCCTGCTCCCTCTCCCGTCCGGTCCCTCACGACATCCGCCCAGACCCGGTCATCGCTGACACGAATATGCACGGGTCAGCAAGAACATCAGCGTATCGCCTGGTCAGCGACGGTGTTCGCCACCGAGGGCGTGAAGAGGGCGTGCGAGAACCGGGAGTCGATCTCGAGCGCAACGAGTTCGCGCCGGAACACGGGCCGCGCGAACGCCCACGAGCCGGCGTTCGGGGACGGTAGCGGGAGGGGTTGCGTCATCGTCGTCCGGCGACCCCGATCGGTCGATCTATCCGGACTCGGGACTCGGGCGCGATCCGATGAATCCGTCGATCGAGCGTCGTCACTAGAGTCTGACACTGGCGTTGTGCCTCACTGCCACCCGGCGAACTGAACCAGGGAGGAGGCAGCCATGACCAGGTCCACAATCGGGCCGCTCGATATCACGTTCACCGCCACGTTGGGGCGAGTGCGCGAGGGCGACACTTGGACCTGCGTTCAGATGTCCGACTCCGCCACCGTGTTCGGCACCCGCGGTCTCGTCAAGGTCGCCGGCACCGTAGACGGCGTTGCGTTCCGCAGCTCGTTCATGGCGCTCGGCGACGGCACGCACAAGCTCCCCATCGCCGCTGCCATCCGCCAGGCCATCGGCAAGACCGACGGCGATGATGTCGTCGTCCACCTCGAGCAACGCCTCGGCTGACGCTGCACAGCCGGCGATCTGGGGCACCGAGCCGAGCGTTCAGGATTCGAACATTGCCGACAGCGCCGAGACCGTCACCGAAGTACAAGCAGGCCGCACAGAACGAGCGGCCAGAACGCCGGCCTAGTCCGCTAAGTCGACCGCCCCGATCGGCGCTTATGCCGGTGATCCTGTCAAGTGAGTGTGTTCACCGGCATATCCGGTGCGGTGATTTTCGTTGCCGTCGATCCGGTCGAGGAGGCCGGTGTAGACGGCGGCGAGGCGGGTGTGCTGACGCTCTTTGGCGTGGTCGCGTTGGCGGAGGATGACGGGCGCGAACTCGGATCCGGTGGCGAAGTGGACACAGGTTTCGCAGACGGACTCGAACTGGCAGTCGAGTTCAACAGGTCGGGTGCAGTAGCCGTTGCCGAGCAGGCGTCGTTGCATCTCGATCCGCAGTCGGCGCATCTGTTCGCCCTCGGCCGCGGCGGGCAGCACCGGGTCGGTCGTGTTGTAGAGCGCTTCGACTTGAGCAGTGACAGCGAAGTACTCGTCGGCGACTTTGCGGTCGGCGATACGCGCGTAGACCAGCGTCATCCGCAATGACTTGTGGCCGAGCAACGCCGCGATCGCTTCGAGGCTCATCCCGCGATTGATCGCTTGGGTAGCGAGGGTGTGGCGCAACTGGTGAGGGTGCACGTTGCCGAGTCCGGCAGAGCGAGCGACGCGGCGAACGATCCGCCCGACGTGATGCCGGTCCAACGGTCGGCCGTCGTCGGTGATCAACAACTCGTGTGAGTCGTGGCTGGCGCGCCAGGTGTCGAGGAGCTCAACCAGGACCGGGTGCAACGGCAGGTAGCGGTCGTTGCGGAGCTTGCCGACCGGGACGCGCAACCAGTGGTCACCACCGATGCGCACGACAGCGTTCGTCTCGAGCGCGCACAACTCGCCGGCGCGTAGCCCGGTGCGGGCGAGGACCTCGACGACGAGGCGGTCGAGCGGACGCGCTGTTGCGGCGGCGTGCATCAACGCGGCGGCGGAGACGTCGTCGAGGAATTTGGGCAATGGGTCATCGACGAGGGGCATGTCGATCGACAGGATCGGACACGACTTCGGTGCGTCGGTCCAACCCCATTCGATGATCCGTTCGAAGAACACGCGCAGCATCCCGAGGCGGTGCTTGACGGTGCGCGGCGACATCGTCTTGGACCGGCCGGCGGGCTGGTTGGCGAGCCACGCCTTGAACCCTTCGACGTGACGGCGTTGCACGCTGCGGACCTGACGGAGCTGATGCTCCGTTGTCACGTAGACGGCGAAGCCGCGCAGGGCGAGGCCGACCGCGTCGATCGACGACGGTCGCAACGACACGCTCATCTGCTCCAGATAGGCAGTCATCGTCGCTGCCAGCCGTGGTGCCCGCGCAGCGATCTGCTCCCATTGCGGATCGTGCTCGGCCGTGGCGGCGACGGCGCTCACGAAGCGCTCATCTCGGTGTCGATCAACACTTGCGCGTCGATCGCCTGGGACGCTTTGCGGTACTCGTTGGCGAGCCAGTCGTTGGCCAGATGGAGATACACGCGGGTCGATTCGATCGAGCGATGACCGGCCTGGGCCTGGACCGCTTCGAGAGCCATACCCGCCTCCCGCAACCGGGTCAAACACGTGTGCCGCAGCTCGTGACAGGTCGCATGCGACAGGCCAGCCCGTTCACGTGCGCCGCGCAAGATCTCCTCCAGACCCTTCGGCGTCAACGCTCGACCACGGTTCGGTCCCTTCAACACGACGAACACGAACTCGCCATCGACGTCATCGACCGGTCGTTCGGCATCAAGATACGCGGCGACGCTGGCGAAGAACCGCGGCGACATCGGCACCCACCGCTGCCGGCCACCCTTGCCATCAGCGACGAACACCCGGCGCTCACCGACGCGCAGGTCCTCGAACCGCAAACCGAGCACCTCGCAGCGCCGCAAACCCCCGAGCACCATCGCCTCGAACATCGCCCGGTCCCGCCACTTACGCAACGCACCCAACAACGCCACCACCTCGACCGGCTCGAGTATCCGCGGCAACTGACGCACCGGACGCACCATTGGCGATGGACGCCGACGCCGATCCCTCGATCGCGTCGCCGCCCCACGAATCACAGGCGACCGATCGATCCGCTCCGTCGCGACCAAGAACGAATAGAACCCCGACACCGTCGACAACCGCCGCTGGATCGTCGACAACTCCAACCCCGCCGACCCGTCCACCAACCGCACCACCTTCGACGCCGGCGGACCCTGCCGCTGCGCCTTCACGAACGCGTACACATCGACTGTCTTCACATCGAGCGGATCCTTGCCGAGCACACCGAAGAAGACCTTCAAGTCATACGCCGCGGCCAACAACGTATTCCGCCGCGCACGAGCCCGGACCAACTCCAAATAGTCATCGACCAGCGGATGACCCAACCCGATTTCTCCCGCAGAACCCTCCACGAGACATGGTGACCAACGATCCAAAACGATCCCCTTCCAGTCCGTCCCGCAAGCCTGCTCCAACAGGCCACCGAGACAACAGGATCACCGGCATATCCTCGCTTCTGGCGCGTCACATAGCCGGCGGTCTGGGATACGTCGGTAGCCCAGGCCGTCGCTTGGTATGGGGCACCGAGTGAGGCCGTCATGAGTGCGAAACGTGACACTGGATCGGCTCGACGCCGGACGGGGACGTTCGCGCAGAGGTGCCCGTTCCGAGTCGCTCGTGCACACAGGCGCACAGAAGCTGAAGCGCACCGCATGCAGTACGCATTCAGTCGAAGCGTCCTGATCGATCCGCGTCGTGTGGCCGCACCACCCCGGGCGTTCGGTCCGCCTTTTCCTGAAGGGGGCGGGTTCATCGGCAACGACAGCACGCATTGCGCGCGGGCCAGCCGGGCAGCAACCTGAGTTGCCCTACGCTTGCGGGCGTGGCAGTGTCGATTCGGACCTTGCTGTTCTCCGACGTCGAGGGCTCGACATCGTTGTTGGAACGTGCCGGTACCGAGTATCCGGCGCTGCTGAGTCACCATCGGCGGATCGTGCGCGCCGCAGTCGAGCATGCGGGCGGAATCGAGCACAGCACGGAGGGCGACTCGTTCTTCTTGACCTTCGACTCGCCCAGCGCCGGCGTCGCCGCCGCGGTTGAAGCGCAGCGGGCCATCGAAACGCACGAATGGCCGGACGGTCTACGCCTGCGTGTCCGCATGGGAGTGCACGTCGGCGAGGTACTGGAAGACGACGACGACCTCGTGGGCATGTCGATCAACCACGCGGCCCGGATCGCCGCGGCAGCGCATGGTGGCCAGATCGTGCTCAGCGGAGCCGTTCGCGACATGGTGCGGGTTCTGCCCGATGGGGTGGAGATCTTTCCGCTGGGCACGCATCGGCTCCGCGATGTCGGCGCCGTGGCACTGTTCCAGGTGCACCATCCTGATCTGCAGCACGACTTTCCTCCGCCGCGTGGCGCCGTCGGGTACCGCACGAACCTGCCACGCAGTACGACGTCGTTCATCGGTGGCGACGGGTTGCTGGACGAGCTCGCTGAGCAGTTTCAGGTCGGCAGCGTGGTCACGCTGACGGGCACCGGTGGGGTGGGCAAGACGCGGGCCGCGATCGAGTTCGGCCACCGCCACCTCGCCGACTTCGACGAGGGTGTGTTCTTCGTCGATCTCGCCCCGGTCTCCGACACCGGAGCGGTCGTTGGCGCGGTGGCATCGACGTTGCCGATCCTGGTGGGTGGCGAACAGTCGATGCTCGACACGATCCTCGACTGGATCGGCGAGCGCCGGCTGCTGCTGGTGATCGACAACTGCGAACACCTCGTCGCCGAGGTCGGCGACCTCGTCGAGGAGTTGATGGCTCGCTGCTCGAACCTGCACGTCCTGGCCACCAGTCGGGAGGCGTTGCGGGTGCACGGCGAACGTGTCCATCGTGTTCCCTCGCTCGACGCCGACGGCGCCGCGGTCGAGTTGTTCTGCGAGCGGGCGCGTGCGACCGACGCGTCGTTCACCGCCGACGGGCATCTCGATGCGCTGGTCCAGATCTGCGCGCGTCTCGACGGCATCCCGCTGGCCATCGAGCTCGCCGCAGCACGGATACGATCACTGTCAGCCGAGGAGCTGCTCGAACGCCTGCAGGACCGGTTCCGCCTGCTACGTGGCAGCGGCCGCAGCACGCTCGATCGACACCAGACACTGCGAGCCACGGTTTCGTGGTCGTACCAGTTACTCACCGACGACGAACGCCTCTTGTTCGATCGGGCGTCGGTGTTCGCCGGCGGGTTCGACCTGCGTGCCGCGGAGACGGTCTGCGGGTTCGACCCGATCGACGAACGTCGACGTCTTCGACCTCGTCAGCTCGCTGGTCGACAAGTCGATGATCGTCGCTGATCGGGGCGCGGCGGGCATGCGCTATCGACTGTTGGAGACACTGCGCCAGTACGGAGAGGAGCAGATGGAGCTGCGCGGCGAGACCGCTCCGCTGCGCGATCGCCATGCCAAGCACTACGCAGACCTGATCGCCGAGCTGGATCTGTTGGTCCGTGGTGCGACGTCAGATCGAGGGCGAGGAGCGGATGTCGATCAGAATGGGACAACCTGCGCGCCGCGCACCTGTGGTCATTGGCGCAAGATGATCTCGACCTCGCCGAGCGGCTCGTCGAGGGCAGCTTCCAATACTCGACGTTCAGCATGCGCCACGAACACGCGGCGATGCTGCAGCGAACCGTGGAACTCGGCGACGAGTGCAGCCGGCCGTCGACGACCATGCTCGGCATGCTCAGCTACTGGCGGGAAATGCAAGGCAACGAAGAAGAGTGGCGGCGCCTCGCCCAGCGCGGCCTCGACGCCGCACCCTCACCCGATCATCCCGCCACGGCGATCTGCTGGTGGACGTTCGCCGGCGCCTCGACCGCGGTCATCCCGGGGTCGCCCGAGGCGCTGGCCGCCTTCCAACATCAGGCAGCAGCGGTGGCCAACACACCCGATCTCGACGTCAACTGGTGGGCACTGGTGTGCCTGATCGACGCGTCGCTGAATGCCGATCCCACTGCGACACCTGCGTTGCGGCAACAGCTGAGCGAGATGGCCGCCCGAGTGCAATCGCCCCGATTGACGATGTTCGTCCATCAATACGAGGGCTTCGCCTGCCTCAGCACGTCGCCGCCGGACTTCGCCGCGGCGCTCACCGCCTACGGACACGTCGCCGAGATCGCCCGCGCAACGGGCGACCCGCAGTCCCTGGCGCTCGCCCTGCGTTGCCTCGCCATGGCATCCACCGGGCTCGGCGCTCCCGACGCACTCGCCCGCTGCCACGACGCCCTCGACGCGCTGTTCGAGATCCGCCACTGGCCGAAGATCTGGCAGACCCTCGAGTCCGTCACGCTTGCGTTGGCGACGGCGGGCCGCACCGAACATGCCGCAGTGATCCTTGGTCATCTCGACGCACACTCGCCCGGGTTTGGGTTCGAGCACGGTCTTCACTTCCGCGATCGGGCACGCGAACTCGTCGAAGCCGATGGAGGCCACAACGCAGCCAAACTCGACGGCGCGCGGATGTCGGCCGACGAACTCGTCGCCAACGCCCTGGCATACTGCGCCGCCAACTGACGGGCCGGCTCAACTACTGGCGCTCGATTGCGCCGAACACCGGCACAAGAGGCGGGATGCCACGCACCCAAGCACGGAACTTCGCAGGCACGTCGTACGGATACTGTGCTGATACCGAACCGTCGAGCCAGGGAGGCAGGACAATGCCCAACATCACCGAAACCGCGCACGATTTCTTCGTCGCCTGCGAAACTGGGAAGGGTTGGACGGGCTGCCAGGCATATTGCACACCCGACGCCGGCTTTGCCGCGCAGGCCGAGCCGTTGGCCGACACACGCACGCTCGCGGAGTATTGCGACTGGATGGCCGGCTTGCTGACGTTCGTCCCGGATGGCAACTATGAGATCAAGTCGTTCGCCACCGATGTAGAGCGTGACAGCGTCTGCGCGTTTGGAGTCTTCTCCGGTACTCATACCGGCGAGGGGGGTCCATGCCCGCCGACTGGTAAGAGCACGCGGAGCGATTATGTCTACGTGATGGAGTTCGCTGATGGCAAGATCCGTCACATGACGAAGATATGGAACTCTGGTTGGGCGGTGCACGAGCTCGGCTGGGCCTAGCGCTCGATTGCTCCCGCCGAACCTTGGCCCTCGCGAAATGCGCTGGTGCTGCACATTCGCGAGAGCGCTCACCGAGGCGAGTCGCCGATCGTGAACCGTGACGCGAAGCCAATCCGGGCGAACGACACCGGATGCAGGTGTGTGCGTATACGGTCTTGCGTCGCTGACAGCTCGGTCACGGCGCAGCTGCTGCCGCACGTGCGATGTGAGAGTTGCCAGAAGCCCGAGCGAGCGGCCGCAAAGTGTGGTCGGCAGCGGTCGCCGACCCAGCACGATGGGCGCTCAGCGTAATGGCCAGGGTCGATCCGGATGCGCCTCGTAGCCGGCGTTGGAGGGCACCCTTCGTAGGCTGGAGTTCGCGCGCGTTTGGTGACACCTTCGCCGAGCGATCGTCGACTTGAGGGCGCCAGTACTGCGACCTTGCTCATGGCAGAGTGTCTCTTCCGCCACGGCGATCTCGCGCTAGCAGTCGCGAGCGTGACCGCCCCGAGGTGCTCGGAGAGGCGACATCATGCCGGCCAAGGATGCGGGACAGGCTCGTGCGAGAGACCCGGGAACCCGCAGCCTTCGCTCTCCACCGCGCGCGAGCACTGCCGCCGGGCTCTCGCCGCCCGTGTGGCAGGCTTGAGGCCCTGCACCAGGGCGGGATCCTGACTCATGTGTGCACACCGATGTTGATGGCGGAGAGGGGGGCTGCGGTGATGCCGAGTTCGCTCATGCGCTGCTTATAAGCCTCGTGTGCCAATCTGGCCTCACGGTGCCGGCTGAGTGCAAGATAGGCGCCGATCGTGGCGTGGTGGGCTTGCTCGTCGTAGTGATCGATCGCGAGCCATTCAAGGGTGTACTGCAGTGCTTGATCGTGATCACCGCGGGTGTGTGCTGATGTGCTGAGGCGTTGGGCGGAAGTGGCGAAGGCGGCCTTGGCGCGGTCGCGGATTGCTGTCGTCCAGTCGTCGTAGACGTCTTCAGGTAGGAAACCTCCGCGGTAGGTATTCAGCACTCGTAGGTCGTCGTGGTCGCGCATGGCGACTTCGAAATCGACGAGGTCGACGTTGACGGTCGTCGGATCGATGCGGACCGATGTCCGGTCGGCGATGACGCCGCCGCCGAGGATGCGACGGACCGCTGAGAGTTGGACCGACAGTCGGGCGCCGAGCTTGCCTATCGTGGCGTCGGCGTCGGGCCACAGCATGTCGATCAGCTGTTCGCGAGGAACAGGGTTGCCAGCGGCGGCGGCGAGGCGTTTGCACAGCTGTCGGGCTCGGCGTGATCCCCAGCTCGATGACGGCACGTCCTGGCCGTCGCGGTGGACACTGAACCCGCCGAGGGTGCGGATCTCGACGTTAGGGCGCGACGGCACAAACTGGCACGAGTCGCGGGTGGCCGGTGGCGTGCCGGTGATGAACTCCTCAACTGCATCGAGCCAGCCCGTGGGGTCACCGATGTGCGGGAAGTGGTCGTCGCCGTCGAACACGGCAAGGCGGGCACCGGGAATCCGTTGAGCGAGGAGCTCGGCCTGTGCGAGCGGGAGGAGCATGTCGCCGCTGCGGTGAACGACGAGCGTCGGGACGCTGACGTCGCCGAGCAACGGCGTGACGTCGATGTCGTCGAGCATCGATATCAGCTCGGCGATGCCGCGCTGCGTCGCCGATTGGCGTTCGTAGCGCCGTTCCCATGCGGCGTATGACGGATCGTTGGCCACTGTTGGCGCGAACAGCTTCAGGGTGATCGAATGGTCGGTGCCCCAGCCGTCGGTGAACCGTTGGTCCCGGGCGAGCCGTTCGGCTCGATCGGATTCCGTTTCGTGGAGCGGAACGAAGATCGCCGCGGTCTCGTGCAACACCAGCGATGTCACCCGTTCCGGGTAGGTCGCGGCGAACAAGATCGCCATCGGTCCACCTTCGGAGAGCCCGTACATCACTGCCCGCTCGATGCCCGCCGCGTCCATGACCGCGCGGGTGTCGTCGACACGTTCGTCGAGCGTCGGGACCGCCAGCGTCCGATCCGAAGCGCCTGTGCCGCGCTTGTCGAAGTGCAGCACCCGGGCGAACGACCCGAGCCGATCGAACATGGTCGAGAACTCCGGCCGTTCCCAGGCGAGCTCGATGTTCTGGGCCATCGGCGGGATGCAGACAACGTCGACGGCGCCGTCGCCGAACAGCTGATAGGCGAGATCCGCACCGTTGGCCGGGGCGAAGCGGATGGGCGGCATCCAGGTCATCGCCACCATTCCACCACCGATCCGCCAGGCGCGAATGATCGAAAGGTTTCCGGAAGGTCCGTCGGCAATCCTTGGACGTCGAGCGAGAGGACTGTGAAATGACAACAACCGAGGAACACCCCACCGCAGGCTCCAACGCCGGGACTGCATCGCGAGGACCAGCACAAGCGCTGCTGGACCTGGCGATCGGCGCGACCGTGTCGAGAACGCTGCATCTCATCGCCGACCGCGGCGTCGCCGACGCAATCCTTGTCGGGGACAGCACCGATCCAACAACCCTCGCGGCGCGTGTCGGATGCGACGAAGATGCGCTGCACCGCATGCTGCAACTGCTCGCGGTTCATGGCATCTTCCGACTCGTCGACGGCCGATGGGAGCACACCGACAGCTCCCGCTTGCTGCGACGCGACGATCCGCAGTCGATGGCCGCGTTCGTCACGATGATGGGCCTCCCCCTCAACTGGGATTGCCTGACATCGATGCACCACAGCCTGACAACCGGGCGCCCAGCCGCCGAACTGCTCGATCCCGACGGGATCTTCGGGTACCTGCGCAACCACCCCGACCAGAGCGCAGTGTTCAACGACGCAATGACCTCCAAGGCGCACGCCGACATCGCCGCGATCATCGCCGACGGTGTCCTCGGCGACTCACCGCTGATCGCCGACATCGGCGGCGGCCACGGCCATCTGCTCAACGCCGTGCTCGACGCCAACCCACACATCAGCGGCATCCTGTTCGACCTGCCCCACGTCATCAGCGAAGTCGCACCCCGCCCCGACGGGCGCCTCGAACTGCACCCAGGCGACTTCTTCACCGACGCACTGCCAAGCTTCGACACCGCCGTGTTGATGCAGGTCCTCCACGACTGGAACGACGACGCCGCGACCGCCATCATCCGCGCCGTACGAACCGCCACCGACAACGGCGGCAAGCTCGTCCTGTTCGAGCACGTCCTGGGCGACGGCGTCGCCGACCCGGCCCGTGTGATCGACATCATCATGCTGTCGGTCACCGGCGGACAGGAACGCACCACTACCCAGTTCCGACAGCTCCTCGCCATCAGCGGATTTCACCTCGACGGGATCACCCCACTCCCCACCGGCCTCAGCGTCATCACCGCCACAGCCAAGTGACGAGGACGAGTTCGTCCCGGGTTCTGTGGCGGTGAGGTGGTGATCCCTCGACGGGCAGTGCCGTTGCTGGCACGAGTCATCCCCCGCGAGCGCAGGCGCGGGAAAGGTGAACGAACATTGGGCGACCGCTCAGTGCCGACGTGGGGCACACCTCGTACGCATCCCTCGAGTCCCCATCGATGAGCGACAGCCCTACTGACCTCCGATGTGACGGTCGCGGGCAGGCCCACCGTCACCACAATCCGGCGTTTGGTGGCAGGTCGGTGGTGCCCTTGAGTCTTGGTATGGGGCAGTCGGCGCGGGTGGCGGTGACTGTGGAGCGGGTGCTGGACTGTGGGTGTCCCGGACTGCCGGGCTCGTACCTCGACTCGTGTTGGAGTCTGATGGTCCGCTGCATTGCTGTCTCGCTGTGTTGCGTGGTCAGTCACGCCGGCGCCGACGGCTGGGGGTGACGGCAGCGCCTTCCATCCGAGGACTGGCGCCTCTGCGGGGCCAGGACTTCGCCGGCGTCGTTCGATCGAGCGGCCGATGGCGATCGCGGACCGTGGCGTTCCTAGTCGCGATTGCGGTCGCTGAGCACGATTCCGAGACTGCGTTCGATGTAGCTGAACTCGGCCGGGAGTTCCTCGCGGAACACCGGCCGGGTTTGGGCCATGCCGGCGAGCCACAGTCCGAACGCGACCTCGCGGGCGGCGATGAACGCGTCCAGATGCCGCAACTGGTCGATGGGCAATGGGCGGTGTTCGGTGTAGCCGCGTACGAAAGCTTCCTTGAAGCTCGAGAAGTTGTCGCGGTGGCGCAGCTCCCAGAGCGCGACGGCCACGTCGTAGATTCGGTAGCCGAATCCGCAATCATCGAAGTCGATCAAACGCGTTTCGGGCCCGTCGAACAACACGTTGTCGAGATGGGCGTCAGCATGAATGAGCCCGAACACCTCTGGTCCCTGGCCGAGCTGACCCATGACGTTGCCCACCTCCTCGGCGACGCGCTCGAATTCGCGCCGGAGGTTCGCCGGGAGCAGCGTCCATGCGTCCGCGGCGTCGACGTTTCCGTACACCATCGTGTTCCCGAAGTAGGTCTCGCGATCCCATCGGATGCGGACGAAGCCATCGGGCAAACGCCATCCATCGGCGTGGTTGTGTAATTGCGCCAGCACACCGCCCAAACGGTAAAGGTGAACAGGCCGAGCCGACCTGTTGTGATTGCGGCCCTTCATCCACCGCAGAAGCGAGCACACACGAGATCCGGCGACACCATCGGCCGTCGCGGTCGTAGTCAACGCACCGCCGACGGTAAGGACCGGTTCCGGCACTGCGAGAGACGTGTCGGCTCGCAGCGCCATAAGCCAGCGCAACTCGGACGCGATTGCCATCTCCGAGTCGACATCGCGCCCGTGTCGAGTCGGGCGATGGACACGAAGGAGATACTGACCATCAATCTCGCCGGTGGTAGGCACGGTCTCAAGGTCGCTGTCACGAGCGATCACTCGAAACGTCGTGTTCTCTCCGTGAGCGATGAGCTCCATGCGCGGTTTGCAAACGTCGTAAGCGCTCATCGCCCTGACCGCCAGACGGCGCACACGCACGATCTGGCTGCGATGCGTCGCCACAAACTCATCGCTCATCGAAGCGACGCTAACGCTCAACGGAACTTGGACCCGGCCATCGTCAACCTCGCACAACCGATCAGGTTGCACTTCTGCGTCAATCGACCGTCAAGCCCGCGAGCAACTAACGCACAAGTGCCGGTTCGCAACGTATACGTGTTCGACTTGACGGGCGCTCAGCGTGACGGCCCCAACAGAGCACCACGCGTCATCCAGCCGGCGATCCTGGGCACCCTCCCCGATCGCACGAGCGAGCACGGCCAACGGCGTCGATGATCGGAGGCGATGCCAGACTGTTCGTATCGATTCAGTACGCATCGACCAGTGGCTGCAGGCCGTGCGGATCACCAAGACCCGCTCGGGTTCCGCCGCTGCCTGTCGTGGCGGACACGTGAGCATCAACGGCACAGCGGCGAGACCGTCCTCACCAGTGAGAGTGGGTGATCACGTTGAAGCACGCGTCAATCAGCGCGAGCGGATCGTCGACGTCACCAAACTCATCACGAAGCGAGTTGACGCCGCAACCGCCGCCGAGTGCTTTGACGATCGCAGCCCGCCCCCACCCGAACGAGACGACACATTCCAACCCCCGTTCGCCGTGCGTGACCGCGGTGCTGGCCGCCCGACGAAACGAGACCGCCGCCGGATCGACCGCGTGCGCGGCCGTGGCGGCTGACCGATAAGTCACGTACGTCGTCCAACCGGCGTTTGGTGGCACCCCTCGCCGGTCGCGGAATAGAGCGGTGCGGGGCATCCGCTTAGGCGCTATTGGTCGAGCTCGCTGCCAAGTGGACCACCAACTACCCAGCTCTGTGCGATCGAACGGATGCGCGCCGCGAGTACTTGAACGCCTCAGTTGTTGGTGAAGGTTGTGGGGAACCCGGCGGTGGCGAGTTGTGAGGTGGACATCGATTGATTGTTTCCGACACCATCTCGCAAGAAGACGTAAGCAACCGACCAAGTCCCCGACTCGGCCAGCGCCGGGATCGTCACCAACATCACGTACACACCATCGAGGATGCTCCCGCTCGTCGGACCGAAGCGAGCGCTGGCACCGGCGATCTGCCCAGACGGCGACTGGAAACGAACCTCGATCCCAAGATTGCCGACTGTCGCAACCCCAGACAGATCATCCGTCACATGCGCCGACACCGTGATCGTCTGCGAACCTCCCGACGTGTTCACCGCCTTCGGATCGAAATCGAACCCGACCAACTGCGGCGGACTCGAATCGCTCACGGCGAACCAGCCGGTGATATCCACAACGACCTGGGTGCTGCCAGCGCTGTTGAAGATGGACACCTCGCCGTTCGCGCCCACTCCGGCGATGACGGCGTTTGGCACAATCTGGCCAGGCACGAAGTTTAGGTTCGAAGCCAGCGGCCTGTCGCGACCAGCCGGCCACACGGTGAGGTACCCGGAGCCCGTCGGTTCGGTGACGGTCACGTTGAGCGAGACCGCGCCGACCCCGGCCACCGGGATGTCACCCACGCCACTCACCCGCAAGTTCCTCGTCTCACCGGGGCCGAGGACAACTCCTCCGAGCCCTTCGCGGGTATCCATCAACCTCGTGGCAGTGATCGCGTCGAACCCCAGCGCGAACCACCCGGCAACATCGACGATGAGCTGGGTCGCCCCGGAACTGTTGAACAAGCTGATCCGACCACCGCTGCCGACGCCAACCAATATGGCGTTGGGGACTGTCTGGCCCGGTATGAAGTTCAAACTTGAGGCGAGGGGCCGATCGCGGCCGGTTGGCCACACGGTAACGAACCCCGACGATGTTGGTTCGGTGACCGTCACATTTAGCGCGACGGCGCCGATCACGAAATCCGGGAGTTCGCCCTGACCTTGTACAGGTAGGCGGCGCGCAACGGGTGTGTCCTTGTGGCAATGATGCCGAGGACGGTCGTGTCGAGGAAGTAGCGGAGTTGGGTTGGTTCAGCTTTCAAGGCGCCGTCCGCGCGACGTCTCATAGGCACCGTTGAGTGCCTCGTAGATGAGGTCCGCGTCTTGCGGTGTTTGTGCTTCGACCGCGTCTTGCAGCCGTGTGAGCGCCTCGAGCAGTTGTGCTTGGCGGTGCCGCGCCGATGGCTTCGAATCAGTCGGCACGCCTGAGTCGGGTAGCGACTCGAGTGCATCGAACGGGATCACCGCTGCTGTGGGGCGCCCATAGCGCTTGATCACGGTGACCTGTCCATTCGCGGCTTGGGCCACGATGTAACTCAGTTGCGCCCGGGCCTCGGCTACTCCAACGACTGTTCTCATTCCTCGAAGTGTACAACAAGCCGACTGATGTTGTACATCTTATGTGGCGCTGTTTCGACCTCGAACTCTTCAGCCGAGCGGTCGTGGATTCGTTGACTGAGGTGTTCGGCGGCGGCCTTGTCTGCACACTGGCGGCGGGTCGAGTAGTGGTGGAGCATCAGCTGCATGGTGCGATCGTGCCTGTCGCTCACTGCGGCGGGATTGAACCGGCGTTCATCAGTTCGCTAGTCGTCGATTTGCGCAGGGCGAGGATTGTGGCGTCGAAGATGCCGTTGGTGAGGCCGTGTTCGTTGCGCAGTCGGCGGATACGTCGGGTGAGTAGTTCTGGGCGCAGGGGAGTGCTGCACGTGGGATCGAGGCTGAACACGAAACCATCCGGCGCAACGCTGGTTCCACGGACAGCTGCCCGAGCCTCCATCTCGGCAAGGTGTCCTCGAAGTAGCGCGACGGTGGCCTCGTCGAGACTGACTGCTCGGCTGCTCCTCGTCGTGGTTTGTTTCTCGACGACGATCCCGCCGGCATCGTTGATCGCCGTGTCGACGATGAGCTCGTGGCGGTCGAGGTGCAGCCGGTCGCGTCGCAGGCCCGACAGCTCACCTCGTCGCAGACCGGTGGTCGCTGCGAGCTTGAGCACAGGTGCGAGCACTTCGTCGTGTTCCGCGGCGGTGGCCAACAGGCGTAACAGCTCATCCAGCTCGGGTGCGGTGGTGTGGGGTGGCGTATGTGTGCCGGGTGGCAACTCGAATCTGTCGACGGGGTTGCTGGTCACCTTGCGGTGACGTTCTCCCCATTTGAACGCGCCGCTGAGCAGCGCTCGGGCGTTGTTCATCCTGCTGCGCGACAGCCCGGCGCGGCGCATCCGGCCGAAGGCCTTGTCGAGTTCGGCCGTCGTGATCGAGTTGGCCCGTTTGTGGCCGATCGGTTCTTTGAGCCAGTGTGAGTAGGCGTCTGCGTAGCCGGTGAGTGTGGAGTGATCGAGTCCTCGGTCCTGTCGGGCGAACTCGAGATACCAGGCGACCAGGCTGTCGAGGGTCAACTGTTTGTCGCGCTGGCGAAGGAGGTGGTGCCCGTCGCCGACCTCGGTGACAAACGCGGCCAACGCTGTGGCCGCGTCTTTTCGAGTGCCGTAGATGGTGCGGAACGTGCGACGTCGCTGTCCGAGCCGATCGACGCCGGTGGTGACGCCGATCTTCCATACTCCGGGCGAGATCGCGGCAATCGTCCCGGCGCCTCGCGGCGAACGCTTCTTCGATGGTGGTGATGCCGACGACTTGGCGCGTTGGTCGAGTCGTAGGTGGTCCACTCGCACGCAAGCGGGTTCGCCGGTGCACGACAAGACCCGAACGCCGTCGGGCACAGAACCGTTCTCGATCTCCCGCGCAGCTCGAGCCGCGGTCAGCAGCTTGCCGTCGACGCGGACCTGACCGCCACCACCCGGCGACGCCGCGCCCAGCCAAATGTGATGAAATCCGGAGCGATCAACTCTCGCTTCGAACCGTGCTCTGTCGAGCGGCATCCCGAAAATCTATCGAACTTCGAAGGAGCAGTCTGGGTACTTGTTGGTGCCTATCCTATTCGATAGACCGGCGATTGATTTCAGAAATTGCCATTTACCTGGTACTTCTTGGTGCGCCCCCTGGGTTTCGAACCCAGAACCTGCGGATTAAGAGTCGGTTCCGAGTCGATTCTGACCGTGCCTGCCAGTCCCTGACAGGCTCGCTACCAGGGGTTTCAGGCGCTGACTGTCGCTGACCGTCCCCGACTGTCGCGCCAGTAGATGGGATGAAATATGGGATGACAAGTCCCTGCGGATTCCACTCAGCGGGTACCGTCGAAAGGTATGACATTACGTGATACGCTTGGTGGATGTCCTCCGCTATCTCAGTGCGACTTGACGATGAGTCGGAGCGGGCGCTCCGGGTCCTCAATGCACGCGGCATGTCTACCTCGGACGCGATTCGATCGTCGTTGATCGAGTCAGCCCGCCGAGTCCGCCGAAGCGCGGAACTCGTGAAGGAAGTGGCTGCACTAGAGGCGGACGAGTCGGACCGCGCAGAGATGCTTGCCGTCGCCGGCCTCATGGAGTCCATGCGTGCAACGGGGTGAGGTGTTTCGGTTCAAGATCCCGAAGGGTCTCGGACACGAGCAACATGGGATTCGCTTCGGGGTCGTGGTGCAGGCGGACGAGTTCTTGCCGAGGTCCGTGGTGATCGTCGCTCCGACGTCTCGGAGCGCTCGACCGGCATCGTTTCGACCTCCGGTCGAGATCGACGGCGAGACGACGCTGGTGTTGATCGAGCAACTCGGCGCCGTCGACGTTCAGCGACTCGGGCGACGAGTCGGTCGACTCACGATAGAGGAGTTGTGGAGTGTCGACGATGCTCTCGCCACGTACCTCGGGCTGCGCCTCGCATGACCACTTAGGGCCCACCCGACCAGCGCCCATGAGAAACCCTGTAGTGCCGCCGTGCACCCTCATTGACCTGCAGAACGCGTCCTGTCGGTTGCAGGTTTGGTTGCACAGCCGAGTTGGTCAGCTGGATCCTGCTCGTCCGTAGCCCAACGCCGGGGTGTGACTAACTCGCCGGGTGCCCGTGTTGTCGCCGCCACCGAACAAGATGCGACAGAGCGCACTCCGTGCCCACTCACGACGGCCGGCCGTTGATACTCCCCGGGGCGCTGGCGAGAACTATTCGACCCGCCAAGACGCGTCGGTTCGCATCGCGGCCCTCGAAGTGGTCGATCATGATCGAGCGGACTACTTGACCATCAAGATGACATCGTCGGGAACAGGAGTGATCGTCGATTCGAGCGGTGGTCCACCGCGGAACACCGACTGCAGGAAGCGGACTACGAACGTGTCGGTGAGGACATCCGCTCGGTCGATCGGCATGGCACCGGGATCGCATGCCCCGTCGGCAACCCAGTAATCCAGGTAGTGACAGAACTGACCGAAGGTGAGGTGTCGCGCAGCGACGAGTTCGACTCTGTACAGGGGCCGGCCCGACACGAGTTCCCATGGCCGTGTGACGTGCGGTTTGATGGTATTCACGTTGTCGTTTGTGCCGACGATCAACATCGTCGGCACGTTGATGGCCGCAAGTTGGGTATCGCTGAGATCCGACGGGTCGGCGCCTGGTGCGAGCGCCACGATGGCCTTGACCCGCGCGTCCGCGTGATATTCGCCGAGTTCGTTCGAATAGCCGGCAGCGACAGCAAAGGCCGTGAGCCCACCCCTGGAATGTCCCATGACGGCGATCTTGCCGGCGTCGATATTGGCCGCGAAGCTCGCGGTCTGTTCATCGTCGGAATTGAGCATTTCAGTGATGATCGCGGTCACGTCACGGGGTCGATTCAGCCGCGTTTGCGCTCTGCTGGTTGCCACGCTCGGAGGATCGAGACGACTGTCTCCGAGATGGTCGGGTGCGGCAACGATGTATCCGTAGCTGGCCAACTCCTCGGCGTATCCCGAGTAGTCGAGACCGGTAGAACCTGCTCCGTGGGAGAGAACGATCAGCGGGAACGGGCCGTTCTTGGAAATGCTCGACGGTGGTGCGGTCACGGCGATCGGCGACGGGTACGTGATCCCACGCCCGAATTCGTATACCTGACGGGGCGCTGCTCCCGGGTCGTCGATCGGGAACCAGACGTACACGGTGAGTTGCCGGTTGCGAGCCGCATCGGTGAGGGCAATGGTCGCAACGCCGACATGGTCCGGACCGGGGCCCTCCACCAGCGGTAGCGCGGGAGCCGGCACAGTTGCGGCCGTGGCGGCGGGACCGACCTCGCTGCCGACGGAACCTGTCTGCCTGCCCGCTGCGGCGCATGACACCGTCAGCAATCCGACGACCGTAACCACGAAACGTGAGCAACGACGCCAAGGAATAGCCGCTGAGTCTTCCACGTGCTCGCTAGCCGACCACGCGTCGGGCCTGACATCGCGGTTCATATGAATGAGCGATGTGGGTTCGACCCCATTCGCGGTCGGCATCGCCTTCTTTTGAGGCACGGTGGTGTTTCCGTAACGCTTCACGACTGGTGAGTTGCTGCAGGCGCTGTTTTTGCCGGGGCCTGAACCCTCCGGTGAGGGTGGTGAAGGCCTTTGTGAGTTCGCTCACGGAGTTTGCGGGTAGTTGGGGGACACCTTCGCGTGTCGACGTCCATCAGACCCCAAGCGATGATCTGGGCCAGTTGTTCAGAGCCTTGCTCGCTTGATTCCATTCCGGTTCCGCCCCACCAGATTGTGAGCCCACGCAACTCGAGGAAGGCTTGGCGGTTCACTCTTCCTGATGTGTCGTCCCACGCGTGTGCGAACTCGTGAAGCACGGTGCGCCTGCTGATAAAGCAGAAGTCGATGGAGCGCCGACCGACGTGGTAAAGCGCGGCCTTGCCTTCGCAGAAGTTGGGGAACGAGATCTTCAGATTGAAGATTTGCAGACCTGCATCGAGGAAGCGATCGATCGCCCACACAATGAATTCGTGAGCTTTCGGAGTCGGCTGATCGACAAAGGTGATCACAGGCCGGGCCGTGGCAACCCGCGAAAGTGGTCCGGGCTGCGGCGTTGTATGTGCTGGCGTCGCGCTCACCGGCGGCGGCTGGGCGTTGTTGATGTCGGCACCATGCCCGACGGCCATCATTGACAGCCCAATCAGGGCTGCGGCACAAGTTGAACGGTGGTGGCAGTTAGTGTTCCATTGCGTGCTTCGTTCGAGGTTGTCACGAGACCTCGGCATGGCGTTCTCTCCCTTCTGCGACACATACAACGGCTCGTACCGGCCCTCATCCGACAGCGGTCGAACATCGACATCCCAAGCGGCAACCGCACTGCACCACCAGCGCGCCGGGCCCGGGCGGCTGCGCCATGCCTCCCGATCCACGTCGGCGGGTTGAGTGCCGGTCGGTGGGCGCCCCAAACCGCTGGGCGGCGGCGGTCGCCTCCTGCAACAGTGCGACGTGGGCGTTGAACGATCCAAGTACGTCCCAAGCGGCACGACCGTGTGCATCGCTGGTTTCGAACCGTCGGCGCGCCTGCCACGTCGCCCTGTTGAGATTCCAAGTCACTATCCGCACCCCACCACGATATGACGTGGGTCCACGGCGTGGGGCAGGACGTATCTCGCCACGACCGAGCTCTCATCCCCCGGACTCGCCTTGCAGCGATCTCCCGCCGCGTCGACCGAAGGCCGGTCGCTCGGCAACAGGTCGACGTTAGCGTGATCCGGCAGAGGGAGAGTGTGGCTCGGTCACGTCGAGCTACCCCGAAGGAACGGAGGACGTCATGTCATCGATGACATCGGAGGAGCGCGATGCCACCATCGCCGTCGCGCACGGCGTCGTTCGATTCCATAGGAGTCGGTGTATCCGAGGCCATCGGGCAGCTCGAGGTCCGGACCCTTGAGCACCGTCTCGAGCGCGCCGAACAACTCGGAACCTTCGCGGCTGGTTTGCACCATCAACTCGTCCGTCACCGAGTTGTCGACGCCCAGGTGAGGCGACAGGGTGCTCATCGAGGCGTTGTTCCAACAGGCATGCACGATCCGGAGTTCGCCGAGGTCCAACCACAACGGCAGTGTCTTGAACCAGGCGATGTAGTCGCGATGCGTCGCAGAACCTTCACCGACCTGATCCAAGAACATGTGATGCTGATGACGGTTGTCGGGTCCCCACTTTCCGCCGTGCGGACGCAGAAACTCGCCCGGATCGTCAGGATCGGGCGTCGCCCAGGCGATCGCGTTGAACTCGTGATTGCCCATGATCATCTGGGCGCGGCCGGCCGTAACCATCGCTCGAGCGATGTCCACGGTTCGTCGCTGCGAGGGCCCAAGGTCGATCAGATCACCAATGAAGATCACCTGTCGGCCGTGGGGGTGGGCCCACCCACAGTCTTCGCGGTAGCCGAGGACTGCCAGCAGACCTTCCAACTTGTCTGCCTGACCGTGAATGTCGCCAACCACGTCGAAGCCAGCCAACGATGATCTGCAATGGTTTGAACTCAATCTGTTCTCCTCGACTCGACACTGTTGATCGGCAGCCTCGTCGGTCGCCTTAAGATTAGGAAGCGCGGACCTTTGTCACTCGTCTGGTACGTCGGCGAATGGAGGAGCTTGGAAAACGGCTTCGACAACGTCTCGCGCTGAGTCTTCAAGGTCATTCAACGATCAGCGCGATCATGGGTGGCGTGTCGGTGATCAGCGAGGTCGTCACGTTGTCTGCGGCCGAGCGCCGCCGCGCCGCTCTGCTGCTGGCGGCGAGGCACGCCAATGAGCGCCAACGGTTCCCGCTGCTTCCTGTCGCGTACGACGATCCGGCGCGGGCCGAGGATCTTGTGCGAAGCACTCTGTCGTTCTGCGATGGTGTCGCCGCAGTCGATGACCGCGGCGACCTCATTGGTTTCCTCACGTCGTTCGATTCAGCTCCCGACCCGACGTCGCCGATGGCCCGATACGCGCCCGAGCGCTCGTCACTGCACCTCGTCCACGGTCACGCCGTCGCTGGACACGTCGACCCGGGTCCGGTGTACGCGGCCCTGTTCGGCGCGCTCGCTGCCCGCGCCCTCGACCGTGGCGTCGTCGACCACGTCGTCCACGTGCCAATCGGTCACTCGGCCACGGAGGCGGCATGGGTGGCGCTCGGGTTCGGCCGGGCTCAACGTCGTCGCGGTGCGCGACCTCGCCCCGCTCGATCGCCCGCGATCGTCCGACGTCGTCGTCCGGGTGGCCACGCCCGATGAGCTCGACGTCGTCGACCGGCTGGTCGACGAGGAGGCCGTGTTCCACGCCGGCAGCCCGATGTTCCGCCCGTATCGGCGAGACGACACCGCTGACGCGGTCCGAGCCGAGCTCTCCACCGCGCTGGCCAGCGACGAGCATGGTTTCTTGATTGCTCGTCGCGAGGGAAGCGATGTCGGCGTCGTCTCCGTCGGGCCCGGGCTCGGTTCGCCGCTATATGTGCCAGACGGCGGCGTCTACATCGCGGCAACCGCGGTGCTGCCCCAATCCCGCGGATCGGGCGCGGGGTCCACGCTCGTTGACGCGGCGTTGGCCTGGGCCAGGGACCACGGGCACCTCGCCGCGTGCCTGCATTTCACGACAGCGAACGCGACGTCGACGTCGTTCTGGACGGGCATCGGTTTCACGCCCGTCATGGCCCACATGCGACGGCGACTCGACGAGCGCATCCTCACCAGCCGCCCTCCCGCCTGACACATGACGAGTCGCTCAGAACGACGCGGCCGAGACGGGCGACTCGACTCGCACATCGGCGCGTCTCCGACCCGGCGTTCGGGGATACTGCAACTCGGCTGCTCCCTCCCCGGCTGCAATCTCGGTTCGGCAGCTGTTGACCACGTACGACCCGGCGAATTAGTGTCTCGCGGGCTTCCGCGAGTGCGACCGAATGGCCGGATCTGGAACCACGACCACGGGAGGCCGGTTTCATGGCCCAACCCCTCTACATGCTTGCATTCGCGCCGACTCTTCTCATGCTTTGGGCGTGTGCTGTTCGCATGAGCCGGACCGCCGAGCTCACGGGACGGCTGTTCGGTCGCAGCACGACACAGCTCTTCGCGGGGGGAATGATGATTCTGGGCGCCATGCTCGCCATGGCGATGTGCTGGATGCTCGACATCCCGCTCGAGAAGTCACCGAGTGCAGCACCACGCGACGTCGTGAAGTTCGGGCTGTTGTTCTTTGCCGCGGGGCTGATCGTGGCGCTCGGCGCCACAGCGGTCATCCACTTGGTTCCGCAGCGGAGTCGACGCTCCGGCCCCAATCGACGAGCGAACAGCGTGCTCTTCGGGTTCACCTATTACATGTCGAAGGTGGCCAGGATCGTGCTCCTGGCCTTCCTCGCCTTCATCTTCCTCGTGGTGCTCGTTGAAGGCCCGCGATCGTTCAGGCGGGGGGATTGGCCGGTGTTCCTCGTCTTCCTTGTCGTCGCCCTTCCTCTCCTGACGTGGGGGACGATCCATTACACCGGCAAGGCGCGGCGCATGATGTCGTCCTACGCGAAGCGGCGGCGTTTGGTGCGACCGAACTCAACCGACGACCGGCCACGCGTTCTCTACCTCCGACCGTTCACCGAGGAGCATCGTCTGTTTGCGGGGTCGCAGACGTTCGAGGCTTTCCTAGGCGACGAGATCGCCGAGCGAGTGGGGCCGCTCGTTGCACTGGGTAACCCGATGGACAGGATCATGCCCGAGGGAGCCGAACGCCACTACTACGACGATGACGAGTGGCAGCGCGCCGTCGAGGCGCTGGTGTCTCGCGCCCCCTGCATCGTGGGTGTCACGAGTGCATCCGCCAACACTGCGTGGGAGCTCAGGCGAGTACGAGAACTCGGACTCGACGGGCGCCTCTACCTGCTCTCGCCACCCCACACGCAGACCGTGCCGGCTGGGCGTGCCGCGTCACGCGTGCCACACGGACGGATCGGCCGCGCCGCTTCACTCGCCGGGCGGTCCATGCTGTCGCTGCTCGCGCAGGACACGGACGCGCTGGCCAGGGACCTGTCCTTCGGACAGCTCCCTGGCGCGCTGTCACCGGTCGGCTTGACCACGTGGGACGCGTTCGTGGCCACCCTCGTCTCGTGCGGCTATACGGTCGATCTGCCCGACCCCGGTCCGGGGGCCGTGGTCGGGTTCGAGGCGGGTGGCAATGCCGTTCTCCTCGCCCGTGGAGCTACCGCAGCGACGGATTACGTGCGACCGATCGTCAGCCGCAGCGGCTGAGGTGCGCCCAACGGAGGATGGTCAGATTGGTGCTACAGCCGGGTGGGCAGGTTAGCGGAGCAACGCGGTGCGGGCACGCCAACGCGAACGACGAACTCATCGAGGCTGCCTGCGCGGAGATCGCCGAGCGCGGCGGCCGCTAGCGGCTGCGCCCGTGAACGGCATCCCGTTACCGGAGCCCACCGAGGACGCAGGAGTTCCTGACGTAGCGGTTGGAACAGCGATTGGTAGTTGCCGTCGCCGTTTGGCAGGCTGTTCGCCGTGAACGGCGCTCTTGTCGGTGATGCTGCGGCGGAGTTGCGCGACATGCGGGCGAAGCGTCGAGTGGTGCCCGATCTGCCGTTGGCGCTGCGGCCCGAGACGCTGAGCGACTCGTACGCGATCCAACACCGTGTGGTTGCTGGCCTTGTGGCGGAGGGTGGCGGCCGGTGCATTGGCTTCAAGGTGGCGTGTACCAACAAGATCGCGCAGGCTGCGTTGCAGATCGATCGACCGGTGTTCGGTCGGTTGATGTCGCACAGCACCTCGCCTAGCGGCGTGACGCTCTCGGCCGACCAGTTCACGCATCGCGTCATCGAGGCCGAGTTCGCGTTCCGCGTCGGTGTTGATGTCGAACCGGTCGATGGTGGCCATACGCAGGCCACGATCGCGGAGCACATCAACGCGCTGATACCGGGCATCGAGATCGTCGATTACCGGTTCGAGTCGTGGACGGTTGGTGCCCTGCGCGTCGCCGCCGACAACGCGATCCACGGTTGGTGGCTCTGTGGCGAACCGGTCACGGACTGGCGTGGCCACGACCTCGCGGCGTCGGCCGTGTCGGTCTCCCGTAACGGCGACCTCCTCACGATCGGTTCGGGCGCGGCGGTACTCGGGCATCCGCTCAACGTGATGGCTTGGCTCGCCGATGAGTTGCCCCGCTTCGGCTTGCGACTGTGTCGCGGCGACGTGGTCACGACCGGCGTCGCCACCGACGTATTCGAGGCCGGCGCGGGTGACTCGTGCGTGGCCGACTTCGGACCGCTCGGCACCGTCACGGTGACGTTCAACTGACGACGAGCTGGACCGCCGACGCACGTCCAACCCCGGGCGAACAGCTCGCTACGGATCGCCGATACTGGCAACCAGTGTGGTGTGGGCCGTCAGGCCGTCTTCGACGGCCGCACGCGTGCCACGCAGTCACGAACTCGATCGCATCCGCCGCCGTGACCCGGGGGGAATCGCGTGCACACCCATGTGCCGCGATGGATGATCTTGAGCGACAGGAGTCCAACGACTGGCCGGAGCACGCCGGAGTGTCTGACATCGGGGCATCCGGCATTAGTTTCTTTCGCCGGGGCAGGCGTCCCGAAGTGCGGTTCCGGCACGCATGACATCGACGCAAAACTGCGGACTCCGCATCGACTTGATGCGCGCCGACTTCGAGGGAGGACTGCAGGGCATTTTCTTCACGAATATCCGTGCGTCCAGACCAAATCGGCCTCTGTATAGAGACGATGAGAACGTCAGAGGCCGACATCAGCCCGCGAGATGTAGGCGCAGAAAGAAAGCGCCGATGGACGGTGAAAGATGGGATGAACGTTCGTACAGCCGGGGCCGCGAGCCGCATCATCCCAGCTCAACTAGTGCGCCCCCTGGGTTTCGAACCCAGAACCTGCGGATTAAGAGTCGGTTCAGGGCTGTTTCTGACCGTCCCTGACAGTCCCGGACAGGCCCGCTGCCAGGGGTTTCAGTCGCTGACCGTGTCTGACCGTCGACAGCGTCCCGTGGAGTGGTGGGAATCGTTGGTGTGATTCCTGGTGGCGTCAGTTGATGGCGAGCATCTCTGTTGCTGACGCGGTGTCAGTATCGCGCGTCGGGTAGAGCTTGGCCATCGAGTGCTCCGACAGGTAATGGCGGTGGGTGGCCCAGTCGTCGTGTTGCTCGGCGAGCACAGCGCCGACGAGGCGCACGATGGCCGGGTTGTTCGGGAAGATCTGCACGACGTTGGTGCGTCGCTTGATCTCTTTGTTCAACCGCTCGAGGGGGTTGTTCGACCAGATCTTTCGCCAGTGGTCCGGCGGGAATGCCGAGAAGGCGAGCACGTCACCTTTGGCGCTGTCCATCAGCTCTTTCACTTTCGGGAACTGGCGAGAGAACATGTCCGCAGTGCGGTCCCAGGCGGCCGAGATCTCCTCCGGGTTGGGATGCACGAACACCGTCCGCAGCGCAGCAGCGACGACGTCTTGGTGGCCTTTGGGGACCCGGGCCAGCACGTTGCGGGCGAAGTGAACGCGGCACCGCTGCCAGCTGGCGCCCTGCAATGTTTTGCGTGCTGCGGCTTTCAAGCCTTCGTGAGCGTCAGAGATCACCAGACGCACACCGCTCAAGCCGCGGCGGCGTAGCGAGCGCAGGAACTCGGTCCAGAACGTCTCGTCTTCGGAGTCGCCAACGGCGATCCCGAGGACCTCACGGTCGCCGTTAGCGGTGATCCCGGTGGCGATCACCACCGCCCGAGAGACGACCTGGTGCAAGTCGGTGTCGCGGGCCTTGACATAGGTCGCGTCGAGATACACGTAGGGAAACTCGATGTGACCGAGGCTGCGGTTGCGGAAGGCGTCGACTTCGACATCGAGCCGGGCGCAGATCCTCGATACCTGCGATTTGGAGATCCCCGAATCGATCCCCAGCGCTTGCACCAAATCGTCGACCGAGCGAGTCGACACGCCCTCGACGTAGGCCTGCATGATCACGGCGTGCAACGCCTGATCGATGCGCCGACGCGGCGCCAACAAGCTCGGAAAGAAGCTGCCATGAGACAGCTTCGGGATCTTCAACTCGATATCGCCGGCCTGCGTGGCCAACAGCCGAGATCGGTGACCGTTGCGTTCATTGACACGGGTCTCGGTGCGCTCATACGCCTTGGCGCCGATCACCTCGCTGGCTTCGAGCTCGATCAACTCTTGCATCACCAGACGCACCGCGTCTCGGATCAGATCGACTCCATCGCCAACGCGCAGCGCCTCAAGAAGTTCGGACAGGGCAGACTCATCTAGAGCCATCGGGGTGTTCTCCTTCGGTGGGTTCTTGCAGGAACACACCAAGAATCACGCCGATGGCTCACCCACTGGTGGACCTACCGAAAACCCACCACGCCGCGGGACTCATACATACCGTCCCCGACTGTCGCGCCAATAGATGGGATGAAATATGGGATGACAAGACCTGCGGATCTGCGAATCCGCAGGTCTCGAAATGTCGACCCAATGTTCACATTGATCCGCGGTTCCACCTCGCCAGTTCGCGCACACTTCGCTTCGAGCCCGGCCAACAGCGGCCGTCGGAGCCGAGCGGTACGGGATAACCCCGTGAAGCGCCGATCGCCGGATCGGTGTGCGTTTATCAATGAATCGGTACTGCGTGCGATCGTCGTTCTGTGTCTTGAGCTCCGACCAATCGGAAACACAGTCTCGCAACGAAGGACTGCATTTCGAATGCCGCATCGCACGGCTTCTGTCGATACTGGCCAAGCCGCAGTGCACGATGCACATGCCTTACGAGTTGGCGCACGGGTGCGCGCCGCAGCAAGGTAGGCCTGCCGCGATATGGGCACTTCGTTCGCCGCACGTCTGATGATGGGTCGTGGCGTGCCAGCCGGGGGAAACGATGCTACGGGCCCTCATCCGGCCAGGCCGTCGAATGCAGTCGCGGCGCCCGCCACGCGTGCGGCGGGCATCCGCGACGAGCGGATCCGAACGATTCCCGCCGCCACCGCAGCGATGCCGCCGACGATCAGGAGCACCAGTCCGGCCGTCCATGTGATGGTGCCGACGGTCCACCAGCCCCATGCTGACAGGAGCAGGCCTCGCTGCACTTCGCCGATCGCCATCTGCTTGGAGATCGCCGTCATCTGCTCGTCCTGCGGGTTCATGAACGCTTTCGCGCTGTACACCCCGTAGGGCACGCCGCCGCTGAGCTCGAGGATGTGCGGGGTCATGAACTGATTCGCCCAGGCTTTGGCCTTCGGCCCGTCATCGACCAGCTGCCCTCCGTACTGCTGTAGCCCTGGGTACTGTTCGGCGCTCAGACCCGGAGAGCCGGCCGGCGGGAATGTGATCTGTTGAGAGACGAGTTGCTCGCGGATGAGGTTGTGCGTGTAGTTGCCGGCCAACAACAGCGCGGTCCCAATCACTGCCAAGGTGACGCCGAATCCCGCGACGAGGCGGAAGATCCTCGTTCGCGTGGTCGTTCGATCGCGCCCAGGCGACGCTGCTGCAAAGCCGTCAAACGTGCGGGAGGGGGTGGTGACATCGGGGGCAAACGCTGTTGAGGTCATGGTTGGAAGTCCTTTCTTCGCTGTCGGCCGCCCTAGCGCGACCGTGATAGTCGATTGTGCGGGCGGGAGGGCCGGCTGGCATCGGGCGATCCCTCAATTGCCGAGGTGTCACTCCTTATTCGAGCCTCCGTCCAGAGCGAACAAGAGAGCGCGTCGATAGGTCATGTGTTGGGCTTCCATCGGTCGGCCTACTTGACGAGCTTGACGGTGATGATCATCGCGATCGCGAGAGCGAACTGGGCGAGGCGGTGGACGAGATGCGTCGGTGGGTATCGACCACGTCCGCCAACAGCGGCTCAATCACCGCCCATGCAGCACACTCAGCCCCCGTTCAAGTGCCAACACAGCATTGACCACGACTCGGTCGTCGTCGACGGATCGCCCCCCAACCCAACGAGGCCAACCCGACGACCGGTCGATGGCCAACCGATCACGCCCTGTCGGCGCGCTCTAAGGCGATGTGCTGTCGCTTTGAGGTTCGTGCCCGATGCGCGGCCGATGCACGTGGCTCATCGTCAGCAAGCGAAGTACGACCCCGAGGAGGTCAGGTGACAATGTCCCAGTGCGACCCGGTCGAACGAGCGGTCCCTGCTCTCGTCGTGCATACTTTGCCGATGGCGAAGCGGGTCACGTGTCCGACCTTCGTGGGGCGCGACGAGGAGCTGAGAAGGCTGGACGCGGTCGCCGAAGCGGCCACGCTCGAGAGCCAGCTGGTGTTGATCGGCGGGGATGCCGGGATGGGCAAGACGCGCCTGATCAGCGAAGCCTGTGCCAGACGGAGAGCCTGCGGTGGCGTTACAGCGATCGGTGGTTGTGTCGACCTGGGTGACGTGGGCTCTGGCTTCGTCCCCCTTCTCGAAGTGCTGCGCAGCGTGCGAGCCGACCTGGGCGCAGAGTTGCTGGAGGGGGTGCTTCTGCGCGCCGCGCCGGAGCTGGTGCCGCTGTTGACCGGCGGGTCCGATGGCCGCGAGGTCCGCCAGGAAGCCGTGCTCACCCATACGTTGGCCCTGTTCGAGGAACTGGGTGAGCGGTCCCCGGGTTTGCTCGTGGTCTTCGAAGATCTCCAGTGGGCAGACGCCTCGACGCGGGATCTGGTGGCGTACTTGGCGCGCAATCTGCGCGCCGCCAAGGTGGCGCTGGTGCTGAGCTACCGGGCCGACGACATCCATCGCCGGCATCCGTTGCGCCCCCTGCTCGTGGAACTGGGCCGCAGCCCGACGGTCGAACGGCTGCAGCTGACGGGCATGACTCGCAGCGAGCTCACCGTCCTCCTCACCGGCGTCGCTGGATCTGTTCCGTCGGATGCGATCGTCGACGACCTACTGGCCCGTTCCGAGGGCAATCCGTTCTATGCCGAGGAGCTGTTCGCCGCGACCTCTCGTGGCGGATCGTTGCCGGCCACGCTCCGCGAGGCGATCCTGGCCGGCGTGACTCGGCTGGCCGAGCCGGTGCAGGCCGCATTGCGAGAGGCGGCCGTGCTGGGCGGAAGTGTCGACGAGCGTGTGTTGGCTCGGATGGCTGGTCGATCCGTGCCTGAGGTCGAGAGCATGCTGCGCGAGGCGGTCGCTCACCAGATCCTCGTGGCTGACACGGGTCGGTGCCGGTTTCGCCACGCGCTGGTGCGCGAGGCACTGTATGAGGAGCTGCTTCCGGCGGAGCGCCAACGTCTGCACGAAGCAGCCGCGGAAGCGATTTCGACCGGGCCGGAGCAGTCGAGCGTTCCGGACAACCTCCGCTGGGCCCTGCTCGCCCATCATTGGCGCGAAGCGGACGACCGGCCCAATGCTTTCGCCGCTTCAGTGCGCGCCGCGATGTGTGCCGAGCAGATCGGCGCGCTCGCGGATGCGGCCGATCACTACCAGCGCGTGGACCAGCTGTGGTCACGGGTTCCCGACCCGGTGACGGCTGCGGGGATGCAGCGGTCCGACTTGCTGGTGAGGGCCGCGGATGCCGTGTCGCATACGGGGCTTCCTGCTCGGGCCGCATCGATGGTCTCGGCAGCCCTCGGACTGCTCGGCAACGACTGCGAACCGGAATCACGCGCAATCGTCCTCCAACGGCTGGGAGATCACCTCTGGGCGGCGTGTGACTCCGTGGGCAGCGGTAACGCCGGAGAAGCGGCCGTCGCGTTGCTCGCTGGCCGGCCCCCGTCAGAGGCGCAAGCCCTTGCCCTGGCAGCGCTCGGTCGGCACCAGATGCTGACCGATCATTTCATCGACGCCGAGGTTACGCTGCGTAAAGCCCTGGTTGTCGCCACCGCGACCGGATCACTCGCGGCTCGCGGCAGCGCCCTGTCCGGCATCGGGTTCGCGCTGGCCAAGCTCGGTCAGGTCGACGAGGGTGTGGACGCGCTACGCGAGTCGCTGGCGATCGCCGAACGATACGGAACGGCCGACGACATCGGCCGCGCCTACGTAAACCTCTCCGCCACGCTGACGGTGGCCAGCCGTTGCACAGAGGCTGCGGACGTCGCGCGTGACGGCTTGGAGCACGCCAGGCGCGCCGGGATGCTCGCGTCGGACGGTGTCCTGCTCACCTACAACAGAGCGGAGGCGCTGTACCTACTCGGGTCGTGGGACGCTGCGGCCGAGCTGATCATGGCCGGCTCGATCACGAACGACCGACCTCACGGCAGCTTGGGCGCGGTGCTCGTCTGTCGACTCGCGTTCCATCGCGGCCAATCCGGGCGTGCCACTGAATATCGCGATCTCGCCCTCGCTCTGGTCGGAGAGGGTGCCGCGCGTGCCCCAGAGGCGCTGACCTGCGCTGCGCAGATCGCCGGTCGCGAGAGGCGGTTCGAAGATGCTCGGGGCCACATCGCTGACGCGATGGCGCTCGGGGAGACGACGGATGACGTGTTGTTGGCGGCGTCGATTGCTGCGACTGGGCTCGAGATCGAGGTTGATCGAGTTGACATGACCCTCCTTCGCGGGCGGCGAGGTGACGCACGTGCCCGAGAAGCTCGAGTCGTGTCCGACAAGCTGATCCACCGGGTGCGGACCGTCGTCGACCGTCTGGATCAACGCGGGTTTTCGCTCGGCCGCGATGCGATTGCGCAGTTGGCCACGATGGAGGCGGAACACGCCCGGGTTTGGGGCGATTCCAATCCGGATCACTGGGCGGAGGTCGCGGATCGCTGGGATGCGCTGGCATTTCCCTACCCCGTCGCCGTCGCGCGACTCCGCGAAGCTGAGGCTGTCTTGCGCATTCGCGGCAGCCGCGAGCGAGCGAGCCACGCCGCCCGTCTCGCATTGTCAACGGCGGATCGGCTCGGAGCGGCGCCATTGGCGGAACAGGTGCGCCTTCTCGCGCAGCGTGGCCGTCTCGACCTCATCGTGTCGCCCGAGGACATTGTCACGGCGACCGATCCACTCTCCGAGTTCGGGGTGTCGCAGCGCGAGCGCGAGGTTCTCGACCTCGTGGCAGCCGGACGTACCAATCGCCAAATCGCAGACGCGCTGTACATCAGCCAGAAGACGGCGAGCGTTCATGTTTCTCACCTGTTGTGCAAGCTCGGCGTAGCCAGCCGGATTGAGGCAGCCGCGCTGGCCCAACGACTTGGGCTTGGCGCGTCTCCGCCCGTGGCGTAACGCACAGAACGCGCGGCGCAGAACAACGCAACCATTCCGCTGATCGACCAGCGCCGATCGGCGCGTATGTGTTCTCCTGCGCGGTCGTCGTGCGCTCCATTCGGGTAGATGCTCGAGTGCCTTCTGGTGATGGTGTCGGATTCTGGAGGCTCGAGGTCGGATCAGGTGAAGATGTTCGTGGTCGATCGCCTGGAGTCTTGGATGATCGACGGTGGTCCTTGTTGTTGTGCCTCGTCTTGTTGGGCGGGTTGTCGATCGCTTGGTCTCAGGTACTGGCGCATTCCTCTGTGTCGAGAGGGACAAGGACGAGATCACCTTCGTCGAGGGCGACTCCGGGGAGTGGTGCTGGACCTATTCCTGGTAGGTCGGCGAGGAGCTGGCCCGGCTTGTCGAAGTGGACGATGGCCTCGGCGTTCTCCGGGGTCTGGATGTTGCCAGTTCCTGTGGCGTGCAACGGGAAGGCTCCGTCGGCAAGGCCGGTGAATGTCCACGGCGCGGGCCCTTCACCTGATGGGGTGATGGTGTATGTACCCGAGACGTCGGCATCGAGGGTGGCGTCGAGGGTGAACGGCTTCTGTGTGTCGCAGACGATGCCGGTGAAGTGCCACCCTTGGAGGACCTGGTCGATCTTCCATCCCGCTTGCCAGTCGTGCATGCGGAACGTCTGCTCGCCGAGGTCCCAGTGGAGGGTCTTGGCGATGTCGATCGCACCGCTTGCCGCGCCAAGGGCATCTGAGGCCGTGAATCCGTCGAAGAACACGTTGAACAGCGAGTTGGCGTTCTCCGGCTCGACCTGGGCAGCGACGTCGATCGAGAACTCTCGGATCACCGGCTTGGCCGAATCGGGGAAGTCATGCTTCTGAGCGCGCCCCGTGACGGTCGTTGTCGTCACCCCCTTGTCGCCGGTGGTCTTCTTCAATTCCTCTGCGTCCAGGGTTACGAACGAGCCGGTCTCGTCGAGACCCTGGCCGAAGCCGACGTCGCCCTTGAACGTGACATCCACGCCGGGGAGTGCTCCGTCGGCGGGGAAACTGAAGCCAACTCCGAGGAAGTTCAGTATGGCGGTCGCCGCGGAGAGGACCTTCTGGTTGCCGTCTGGCAGGTTGCCGAGGTCCATTCGGACGGTCCACGTGATGGTTGTCGACTTGCCGGCACCCTCGCTGATGAGCTTGTTCCGCTCGAGCGGGTCGGGGTCCTGGCTGGCATCAACGGTCAGGCTGGACACCTGCATCAACAAGCTCAACAGCCCACCGATCAGGTTGGCCTTCTTCGCCAAGGCCGACGCTTTCTGGACCGTGTCGACATCGAGGATGTGCGGGTTCAGCTCGGCGACCTTTTCGATCAGGCCCTTCAGCGCCGATGTCATACCCGGTAGCTCGAGGCCGGAGCCGAGTTTGTTGACGAGGAAGTTCGTCCAGAAAGTCATGGTTTCGTCGCCGGCGGCTTCTGAGCACGGTACGTCGGCGCGCTTCGCCTGTGTGGCGGGTGCCGCGGTCGACCGCAAGTGCATGATCGAGGTGTTGCCGGTGGCTGCGACAGCGGTCATGCCGCGTAGGGCGACCCAGGAGATGAGCTGCGCGGTGGCGACATCGACGTACACGTCAGTAGCCGTCACGGCGGGATCGAGGAGATCGTTTCGGGGTCCAGTGTGGCGAGCCCGTTCGGCGACGAAGTTGCCGAACAGCGCCAGTTGCGGATCGGGGCTGATCGCCGCGGCGCGCAGATCAGCGACCAACAGCTCGCCGAGGCCGACCGACTCGTCGCCCTTGTCGACGAACATCCTTACGACATCGCTCAGCGGCAGACCACTGGTTTTGATCGCCGTGTCCGACAGCATCCACACCATCTCGAACGGTGGCCCGATCGGATCGTCGCCTGTCGTGCCGATCCCGACGCCATCTACGCCGCGCACAGGGATACCCAGAGCGTCGTAAACGGCGAGCCAGCCGCCGATTGGGTCGACAGCGGTGCCAACCGACAGAGCGAGACTCTCAGCCTGTTCCTGGGGAGTGCTGCCAGAGATCTCCGCCGGTGATGGCGGCGGAGGGACTTCAACCAACGGTAACGCAGCGACCGTGGTCGGTGCTATCGATGGTGACGGCACGGAACCTGACACGGTGTCGACCGACTGTGGCTCGCTGGTCGGTGGGCGCGTACCGCCGGTGGAGCCTGTTGTGCCGCCGCTGCCAGAACAACCGACCAGCACCGCGACGCCGACGAGCATCGAAACCGCTCGCTCCGCGACACTCGCCCGCCTCATCACGCCACAGTAGCCACCGTGCGCCACGCGAGGGCCACAAACGCGAAGGTCAACCGCAGCCGACGATCAACGACAAGAGTGAACCGCCCCGGGTTTGATGACTGCTCGGGTTATGGGGTGACGGCCTCGGTGGCCGTGGTGTTCTGACGGTAGTAGTTGGCTTCGAATTCGTTCGGTGTGGTGTAAGTCGTGTCGTTGGTGATCTCGCCGTGTAGGCGTCGGTGGTTGAACCAGTCGACGTAGGTCATCGTCGCGTACTCGACATCGTCGAGACCGCGCCATGGTCCTTGGCGGTAGATCAGCTCCCATTTTAAGAGTCTCTTCAGGACCGTTTCTGACCGTCGCTGACCGTCCCGGACAGGCCCGCTACCAGGGGCTTCAGTCGCTGAGCGTCCCTGACCGTCCCCGATTGTCGCGCCCATAGATGGGATGAAATATGGGATGGCAAACCTGCGGATCCCGTCACGACAACTCTGGTGCCGAGCCACGACTCGGGAAACTCAAGTCGGGACGCCGAGCACATCAACCGCCATGCGCTCGAGGGTCCGAACGACGACGTCACTGGCTGCGACGAGCTCGGGCGTGGCGATCGGGTGCTCCGCCATCGCCCTCCAAGTCGCCACCTTGCTGACAATGGCCTCCATCAGCCCCGCTGGATCGTCGATGCCCAATGCCTCCAGCGGATCGCGATCCGACAGGATTTGAATCAAGTCAATCTCCATGTGGGGCTGGAGGAGCAGGTCACCGGCGCGCACTGCCGCCAAGACCCGCAACTCGGCGAGTTCGTGCGCGCCGGCAGTGATGCGTTCGAGGTCGATCTGCAGCCCCTGCGCTGCACCGCCCAGCGAGGGCCACCGGCGCATCGTTCGCCGTATCATCGCCAGAGCCGAGCGGGCTTTGAGCACATCCCGACGCTGCGTGAAGCTCGCCGCCAGCAGCCGCCGCAAGTCGTCGATCCCACTCGTACGAAGCAACGCGTCGGCCAGTTCCGCCGAGTCGTCACACTGCTGGCGGCGAACAAGATCGACGGCAAGCCGTACACCGAACAAGCCGAAGCGATCGAGGAAGGTCGATCGGGTTGCGGGGTCGAGCTCGGCGTCCTGGCACGGACCACCGGCAAAGTGATCGGCGCTCACCAGCAGGTCGTCGATTTCCCGGTCGGTAAGCGCCGCCACTCGATTCACGAGGCGAAAATCTCGCTCGGTCATCGTCGCTGCGGCTTGAGCGAGCAAGCCGGCGACAGGCACGACCGAGTGACAGAGCCGACGCATCGCCGGGTCGCGCCCGTTGCGCTGAGCGATGCGCGCTGCTCGATCCATCGAATCGAGTCGAGCACCGCCGATCTCGTCGGCCCGCGACAGAACTGCTACGGCATTCACTGGTGTGGCCCGTCCACCGGTTGCATCGCGGAACGGTTCGAGGAACCGGAGATCGCCCGGATGCAGGTGCGGGGTCAGATAGATGACGACGTCGGCGGATGATTCGGCATCCTCATCGTTCGGCATCAGTACTTCCGTGGTGCGGCGACCCAGACCCGCCAGCGAGCCGACCCCGGGTGTGTCGATCAGGGTCATCGCCTGGAGCTGCGAAGAAGGCCACTCGACGACGAGTCGGTTGACATCATCAGGCGAATAGCCGGCAAGGTCCGGAGCGATCCCGTCAGCGTTCCGACCAACGCCGACTTCGACGGGTGACCCGGTTCGTGGCTCGATCGTGACGCGGTAGCGGGTGCCGTGCACGTACCAGGTGACGATCTTGGTGCACTCAGTGGCGTCGGTCGCCGCCAGAGGCTCGCCGACGAGCGCATTGAGCAACGTTGACTTCCCTGCCTTCACCTTGCCGGCAAAGGCGACACGCAATGGCTCGTCGAGGCGGCGGGCGATGTCGGTCCATGCAGGGCTCGGCGTCGGTGCCCGCGTACACGGCGGCCGCCCGGCGCACAAACGCAGACACCTGCTCGAGCAAACTCGGCGCCGTCACGAGGGCCCTTCCTGGAGGAGTTGGAGTCGGTTGGCGAGCCCCTCCAACCGTCGAAGTTCGGCGTCGATGTCGGTCAGCCGCGTCGACCGCTCGTGTCTGTCGAGCTCATACCCGGCCTTGGCCCGAGCGACGGCTTCTGCCGCGCCGATCTGGCGTCCGCGTACCCGAGCACCGAAATGATCTCGAGCCTGACGTTGCGTGGCACGCACCGTCTCGCGCGTCTCACTCCCGACGCGATACCACACGTCATCGACGTACTTCTGCGCCGCCGCCCGCACTTGAACCCGGCGCGCTGTTACCTGACGAGTGCGTTCGTCTCGCACGCCCTTGCCGCCGAGGATGAGACCGGCACCCAACATCACCGGCGCGGCGACAGCAACACCGGCGAAGCCGCCGAAGAACCCGAGCATCGCCAGCCCGCCGTAGCTGGTGCGCAGCAGGGTGAGGCCTTGGCCGACGACGCTGGCTCGGCGGGCGTTGATCCTGACGGCCGCGGCGGCGTGTTCGACCGCGGCGGACTCGGCTACTTCGATCGTCGGAGCCGCGGTGCCGTCGTCAACCGCTGTCGCCACGGCGTCGAGCGCCGTGAGCAGTCCTCGATGGCGGGCGTCGAGGTGCTCGGTCACGACTGTCGTCGTCCGATCGTGCAACCAGTGCTCGAACTGTTCCGGATCGTGTGACGGATCTGATCGTTCGATGAGCTCGTCGATATCGGCCATCAGTGACCGGCTCCGCTCGCGGCAGGTCACGATCGAGTGCACCGGACACGTCGCCGAATGTGTCGTTCAGGGATTGAACCCAGCGATTGCCGGCTAGACGCGCCCGCTCGACCTCGGCGTTCGCCCGAGTGAGCTCTCGCAACCTGTCGTCCTCACTGTCGCTCGTCAACATGGCTCGCTCGGTCGTGAACTGATCGGTGAGCGCCCGCAACGATCTCGGTGGCTGCGGCGAGCGTCCGGCGACGGAGCCGATCCAGCCGGTCATCGGCAACCTTGCTGAGCCAGGCGGTCACCTGCGGGATGTTCGATTCGTTCACGAGCTCACGGTCGCCGCGGTCCATGCCGATCCGGTGCAGGTTGGCGCTGATGCCGAGCACGCCGGCGACACCGACGCCCGCGCTTTCGAGATGCTGTCGATCGAGCTCCACGATGCGCTGCCATCCGGTGCGCATGTCGGTCTTCGTCTCGACGACAGCCACCACGTCGCACAGCTCGCGGCATCGCGCCACGAGCCGAACCTCCGGAGCTGTCAGTTCTTGCGCCGATGACGTGACGACGATGACCGCGTCGGCGACTGAGGCCGCTGCCAGCAGCCAGCGGACCGCTGGCACCGCCCAGTCCGGCGACGCCGGGAGTATCGATGATCACGATCGCCGGCAGCGGTCAGAGGCGAGGGCACGTCGACGTGAACCCGGCCGAGCTGTCGGTCGCCCACATGTTCCTCGGTGACGAGTTGCGAGATCCCAGCCGGCGTCGATGAGGACCTCGTCGACAGCGTCGCCGGTGCGCCACACGGCACGTGCCGTCAACATGTCGGCATGACCGATCACGGTGAGGGTGGTGGTCGAGACGTCGTCTGCGACCGGGCAGACCTCGAACCCGGCAAGGGCGTTGACGAGAGCGCTCTTGCCGGACTTGAACTCGCCGACCACTACGACGGTCGCCGGCTCTGTTGGTCCGTCCGGGGCCCGGATGCGTCCGAGCCGTTCGGCAAGATCCGCACGCCCGTAGGCGGTCGCCGCCCGGATGGCGAGCTCGACCAGCTCGTCGCTCGTTGGTCGATCGTCGCTCACGGCAGCGAAGGTACTGGGAACACCTCAGTCACGGCATCCGTGCGCGCACGGATATCCGTGCGCGCACGGATGCCCAGCGTGCATCGGCAGCGCATTCTCCACGGACAAGGTTGCCGACCGCCGCAACCGTGACATCCGGGAGAACGAGATGGCCACAGACAACGAGCCCGTCCGGTCGAAGCTGACAGACGTCGAACGAGCGAGCTTCGCCCAGGATCTGGCGAGAGCAAACCGCTTGCGCGAGGCTGCGCAGCACGCGGCAGCGCCTCCCAAGCACGCCAATGTCGAACATCTCCAGGAGGAGCGATCGGCGGCGATCGAACGGCTGAAGGATGCCGGATTCTTCGACAGGAACATCGTCGGCTTTGCGCCAGAACAGCTGTCGAACGACGACCTTGCCTTTCACCTCCAGGACTTGGCCGAGCGCGAACTGGTCAGCGACGTCACCGGGCAGAACGTCCACGATGTCAAGCCCGGTGACTTCGAGCAGGTGGTTCAAGATGCGCAGAACCGCCTGGTTCACCAGACGTTCGGTGACGTGAGCGCCCTCAACAAGCTCGACCAAATGATCATCGCCGAGCGCCTCCGGGATCCGGCGAGCCCGAATCAGACCGACATCGGTCACTTCGACGACATCCTCGACGGCGTCGCTCTCCACAGCGACGGGAGCGGCGCCGTTCGGCCCGGGGTTGGCGAGACGGGGAACCCACTCGGCAGCGGGCTGCTCCAGGCGCCAGGCGCGGTTCGCGATGGTGACGATGACGATGACGACAGCAACGACGAGCCCGCTGGGGGTTCCGGTGGGAGCAACAACTCCGGCTCAGACGACACCGATCCGTTTGCGGGGAGCGACGATCCCCCGGGCTCGGACGCCGGCGACGACGACCCGCAGGACGAGATCATCTCAGGGAGCGACGATCCCGGTAGCGACCCACCCCTCACCGAAGACACCGATGACATTGGCGGCGACGATTCCGCAGGTGACTCCGGCAGCGACGATCCGGATAGCGGTGATGGCTTCAATGGGTCTGTTGATGTTGCCGTCGAGCTGGACTTCAAGAAGGACGTCGTCGTTCCTGCCGCCGAGGAGGGCGATGATCAGAACGACGACAAGGACGATGACGAGAAGGACGATGACACGAGCACTGACGACGGGCCGACTGGCGTGTCCATCCCACTCGATCCGGAGTTCGGGGGCGGCGCAACCCGGCTGCGCGCCGGACAGGTTCCCATCTTCGCCGGCGACGACGGTGCCACCGACCCACCGCCCGACACCACCGGCTCCAACGACCTGGCCGATGTCAAGCCGCGAATCATTCCCGGAGTCAAAGATCCGATCTTCGATTCCGACGTCGGCTTCGGCCGCGGCTCGGGGACGATCACCGAACCCGACTCGGGAGTGACCGACCCGCTACCGGACGACGACGGGCTCGGCAGCATCGGACCAGACGACGATCCGCTCGCCGGCGACGGTCCTGGCCTCGAGGAGTCGCCGGATGCGCAGGATGCAGACGGCGATGGGGTCACGATCTCGATCCCTCACTTCGGTGATGACATCTCGCCCGTCGCACCGGGAGTCGCCGGCCTTCACCCGGGACTCAGCGGTTTCGACAGCAGCGATGACAGCGACTGATCGCCACTCTGATGCCTGATTCATACAGCCTTGGGATCGACCTCGGTACGACGTTCACCGCGGCCGCCATCGCTCGCAACGGTCATGCCGAGATGGTGACGCTGGGAGCCAAGTCGGCAGCAGTGCCATCGGTCGTGTACCTGAAGTCGGACGGCACCATCCTGGTCGGCGAGGCCGCGGTGCGCAGAGCTGCGACGGATCCAGGGCGGGTCGGACGCGAGTTCAAACGCAGGATCGGCGACACCACGCCGATCCTCCTCGGTGGCTCGCCCTATGCGGCGGAATCATTGATGGCCAAGCTGCTGAGGTGGACGGTCGACGCCGTGATCGAGCGGGAGGGCGGCGCGCCCGCCAAGGTCGTGGTGTGCCACCCAGCGAACTGGGGACCGTACAAGCTCGACCTGCTGATGCAGGCGGTTCGCATCGCCGAGGTCAAGGTCGACCACTACCTGGCCGAACCGGAGGCGGCCGCCATCTCCTGGGCTGCCGCCGAGCGAGTGCCGATCGGTACCACGCTTGCGGTCTACGACCTCGGCGGCGGCACGTTCGATGCTGCTGTCCTGCGCAAACGAGCCTCGGATTTCGAGCTGCTCGGCGACCCGGAGGGAATCGAGCGCCTTGGGGGAGTCGACTTCGACCAGGCGCTGTTCACGCATGTCTCCGACCTCATCGGTGGCGGTGTGATCGCCGGCCTCGACCCCACCGACCCAACGGTGCTCGCCGCCCTGGCACACCTGCGCCAGGAGGTGGTCGACGCCAAGGAGGCGTTGTCGAGTGACAGCGACACGACGATCGCTGTCTTCCTTCCTGGGGTCAGCACCAAGGTCCGGGTCACCCGACAAGAGCTCGAGGCAATGGCTCGACCGCCGCTCGCCGACACCGTCGCCGCCCTCCGCAGGGCGCTCCGATCGGCCGGTGTGTCACCAGAGGAGTTGGGCGCTGTCGTCTTGATTGGCGGATCGTCACGCATGCCCCTCGTCGCGGACATGATCACCGATGCCCTGCACCGACCTGTGGCCGTCGATGCCCATCCGAAGCACGCCGTGGCCCTCGGCGCGGCACTCGCCGCAGCAGGGTCGATGGCCGGACCTGTCGACACCGCACCGCCTCGACCTGCTCCCCCATTGCAGCTGGCGCCGCCGATTCCCGTGCCGCCCCCGCCGCAGGACCCCGTCTCCGGTGCCGCGACCGCCGATCCGAACCCTGTTCCGGCGCGCCGGCCTCGGAGGCGTCGCATTCTCGTCGGGGCCGCTGCGGCAGTGCTTCTCGCCGGTGGCGTGATCGCCGCATTGGCGTTGCGAAATCGTGATGGCGTTCAGGCGGCCGGCTGCACCATCGATCAAGGGGTGTGCATCACCTCGATCGCGATCAGTGATGGCCGCATCCTCGCCGAGTTCGAACCTCGAGGTGTCGACCTGGCCAGCCCGTCGGGCGATGGGTTCGCCGCCGGCACGGTCCATCCACTGTTCTTCTTCCGCCAAAGCGTGTCGACAGCGCGCATCTGGGGCGCGAGTTCGCCGTTTGGTGGGCACAGTGCGAGCGGGCTGAAGGGATTCGCGGCGACGGACGAGCCGCATTCCGGCGCTGATCTCTGCGTGCTGCTGCAAACCGACGACGGCACCATCATCGCCAACAGCGGCAACTGCGTTCCGGTGCCTGTGGGCTGATTCGATTCGAAACGACGGATGGACAGTCTCACGTAGTATCCGTTCGTGGCGGCGGCACCGGATGGGCAGCTGATCGGCAGGGACGCAGAGCTCATGCTGATCCACGAGATGGTTGCCTCGGCGCGTGCCGGAAGTGGTCGATCGATGCTGTTGATGGGCGACGCCGGCGCGGGCAAGTCGAGCCTGGCTCGCCACGCCGTGATGATTGCGAAAGATCAGTCTGTCGCGACCAGGTTCGGACGAAGTGTCCAGTTGGACATCGGTCGGCCGTTCGCCACGATCCTCGATGCGCTCGGCGTTCGCGCCCGAGACCTGCTCACATCGGAGAGCAGCCCAGTGCGAACCGTGCTGGAGGCCGGGGCGACCGGAGCGGCCACCTTCTTGGTGGTCGAGCGTCTGGCCGAGCTGGTCGAGAACCTCGCTCTCGAAGCACCGATGCTGCTCGTCGCCGAGGACCTGCACTGGGCCGACATCGGCACGCTCCAGGTGATGAGACTGCTGATCGAACGGGCCGGCGACCTGCCCATCGCCGTGCTGGCGACGGCCCGGCCGGCGCGCGCCGGTGGGCTTGTTCCGCTGCTGCTCGACGCGCTGCCGGCCGTGAACGTTCACTGGCTGCCACCACTCGACGACCCGGCCGTGTCGGAGTTGGTCGAGTACGCGTTCGGCCATGCGCCGAGCCCTTCGCTCATGGCCGTGCTCGGGCAGGCAGCCGGCAACCCGCTCCTCGTGCTGGCGATGATCGAGGCGATCGAAGCATCCGGTGGGATGCGTCGGGCGAGCGATGGCGATTCGCTCGAGCTCATCGGCGAGGTCGACACCCTCCGTCCCGGCGCCGTCATCACCTCCAGGATCGCCGAGCTCGACGCTGACGTGCTCCGCGTCCTGCAAACCGCTTGCCTCCTCGGCGCCCGCATCGAGATGCCCATGCTTGCCGCTGTGCTCGATCGTCCAGCGACCGACATCGTCGGCGCCCTCGACCAGGCGTGCATGGCCGGTGTTCTGGTGGTCGACAGCAACGGCTACGGGTTCCGCCACGAGCTGCACAGGGCGGCGATCGAGGAGACGATTCCGGCGGACGTGCTGCACGCGCTTCATCTCGACATCGCTCGGACCCTTGCCGCAAGTGGTGCACCGGCGATGGAGGTCGCCGAACACTTCGCCCGCGGCGCCGGCCAGGGAAACCAAGCGGCGATCACCTGGCTCACGAAGGCCGCCGATGAGATCGTCGAGCACTCGCCGCGCACCGCGCTCGAACTGCTCGACGTGGCGCTGCGCCTCAGCGGTCCTGTGCCGAGCGAGCGTGTACTGCTGGCGCGTGTACGGGCGCTGGCAGGCACGGGACACATGGCCGAGACCGAGGCGCTGGCGCGCAGCCTCCTCCGCGAAGGGCTCGACGTCAGCACCGAGGCCCAACTCAATCGGCAACTGGCGTTCTCGTACCTCGTGCAGGGTCGATCCGCCGAGGCCGTGCAGGCGATCGAACGATACGGAGAGCTGATCTCCGAGGAATCGCTCGGTGCGCGAACGCACGCGGAGATCGCCTTCTGCCGATTCATGAACCTCGATCAGGCTGGCGCTCGGCTTGCCGCGGAGCTCGCTATCGATCAGGGCCGACGTGTGGGCGACATCGCCGCCCAGGTCGCCGGCGGCGGAGTGCTCTGCTGGCTCGACGAGTTCCGCAACAAGTTCGCAGCTGCCCTCGATCAAGCGCGCCACATCCTGGCGATCGCCGAGCAACCGCACGCATTGGAAGGCCATCTCTATCAGCCGTGGTTCATCGCCGCCTTGGTGCATCTGGAGATGGACATGCTCGACGACGTCGCCCGCGACGCGCACCGCGGTCGGGAGGTTGCCGCCCGCACCGGATTTGCCTGGAGCATGCCGGGGTACGACGCGATGGCGGCATACGGACTGATGCGCTCCGGTGACATCGACGACGCCGCGGCCGGCTCGTCGGCGACGTTGAGCTACCTCGATGGCGTCGATGGGTTTGGTGTCGCCCTGTGGTGCCACTCGTTCCTTGCTCAGATCGCGATCCATCGTGGTGACTACGAGGTCGCTGACGAGCACCTGGCGATCGCCGAGGCCCATCTCACCACGGGACGTGCCCAGTTCGGCTTCGAGCAATCGATGATCGCCAACGCGCGACTGCTGGAGGTGCGCGGTGAGCCGCAAGCGGCGTTGGACGTTCTCGGTATGACGTGGGACACCTACGGCGCGATCGGCGTGCTGTCCGGCCGACAGGCGTTGGGGCCGGACCTCGTCAGGCTGGCCTGTGGCGCCGGCCAGCAGGATCGGGCGAGGGAAGTCGAAGGCGCGCTCCGCGAGGCGGCGGTCACCGCCGAGACGCCGGCGTTTCGGGCATACGCCGACATGGCCTCGGCGTGGATCGCGACAGCGCCCGACCGAGCAGTCGAGGCTGCCGAGTTGATGGAGAGCACCCCTCGGCGGCTGGCGACCGCGGCGATGTGGTTCGACACTTCGGCACTGACCCGCGCTGCGGGAAACAACGCTGACGCCGACGCCGCCGCAGGGCGCGCCTCGGCGTTGTACGCGGCGTGTGGGGCTCACGCCGACGCAGCTCGTGCAGGCCAGACCATCTCGATGGGAGCCCGGCGTGTAGCGAAGCGTCCGAAGTTCGGCTGGGATGCGCTCACGACTACCGAGACCAAGGTCGTCCAGATGATCAGCGAGGGTCTCGGCAACCGCGACATCGCCGATCGACTGTTCGTGTCACGGCGTACGGTCGAAACTCACGTGTCGGCCGCATACCGCAAGTTGGAAGTGACCTCGCGGGTCGAATTGGCACGGCTCAGCCTCGGTCTCACGCCGACTCGTGGCGAGGCACGGCCGACGACCTGGTGAACCGC
>CAVYZS010000003.1:0-67263 GCA_963773085.1 Ilumatobacteraceae bacterium
CATTGGCCAATTATGGCGGCGCTACCGGCCTCGAAGTCCACCGATCACGTGGACATGATTGAACAAGTCTGGAAGAGGTCAGCGATCACCGCATTCCCATTGAATTGGTGTGTTGAAGCTACAACGTGTCTATTGACCAGGTAGTACGTGGAGCTGGGAATTGAACCCCTGAGCCCATCCATGCCATGGGCAAGCCTCAACGCGAGGAAATGAAGTTAGACCTCGCCCAAGTGTTCCTTTACGCCATCTCCTGAAGACCCACACACAACCGCCCGCCCTCAATCGGCGGTACGCGCGATCGCGAGTGGTGAGTCCTGGCTGAAGACGTTCACCCATCGGCCGGACCGTCGCGACCACAGCGAGCTGATGTACATCGACTCACCGGCGTCGGAGTCGGGTGATCCGAATCGATGCCAGTCGGCCCGGCAGGAGAGCAGGACATCATTGTCGGAGAGCACCATCAGTTGCGCCTCGAGCAGCTGGAAATCCGACACAGTCGGACGTTCGCCAGCTGCCCGGCGTGCGCCCACCGATCCGCGAACCCGGTCGGGTAGACGCCGAGGAAGTCGTCGGCGAGCAGACGAAGATCCGCTTCGGCGTCGCCCCGACGGAGGGCATCCCACACTTTGGCTTCGAGCTCGAGGCATGCATTGAGATCGATGTCGACTGGTTGCATCGTGGAAGTCTCGCTGATAGATCAGCTGAGTTGCGCTGCTGTCATGAGGAGGTGCGGGTTGGGGTAGTCCTCGCAGTACTGGTACGAGTATGTGAGCCGGACGAGCCCGTTGGTGCCGACGACGAACTCTTTGACAGCCCGCCACGGGTCGTCGACGAGTGGGCGGCCGATGTCGCGTCGGGCCGTTTGGAACTCGATACCGATCTGGCGAGGGTGGTTCCAGAATTCGGCGGGGGCCTCGGGGAGAACTCGTTCGATGTTCCAATGTCCGATCCCATAGGCCCGATAGGCATCGTGCTCTGGGTCGCAGAGGATGGTGCATTTCAGCTGGTGTTCGAGGCGATATGCCGCGGCGCGTTCGGGTTCTCCTTGTCCGATGATCACGGGTTGGAGTCCTGCGTCGAGGTAGCGATCGAGTTCGGCGTTGAGTCGTGCGGCCCGTTCGAACCCACAACCGCAGCCGAAGTGCCGCCAGAACATGAGCAGTGCCGGTTGTTCTGTCCAGATCTCCGACAGCGTCCGGTCTCGACCGGTGTGGTCGACGAGGTGGAGGTCAGGGGCCGGGGTGCCGGTGGGAAGGAGCGGTCCTTCGCCTTCGGTCGGTCCGGCGATCCATCGCTCGAGCCATTCGGCTTCGGCGGCGCTTGTCAGTGTGTGTGGTGTTGTCATCGGTGTCTCCTGTAGTGGGGTGAGTGACCAGTGTCAGCTCGAGGACGCCGTGATGCCATGACCCGTTGGCCACAGATGTTGATCGGAACACCACGCCGTTCTGTTGATTGGTGCCGTAGTCACAAGCGGCGGTGTCGCGGTCATGGGGTCGCGCCGGGTTCGGCCAGATACTCAATCCGACAAACAAGCTGACCTTCCCGGTCATCGCGGCGACACGGTCGCCGGAGCAGGGAGGTTCCCACTATGAACAGGACAGAACAACCATGAACACTTTCCCACCCCTCACCCACATCGCCCTCACGGTTCGTGATCTCGCCGTGAGTGTCCCTTGGTACGAAGCGCTCCTCGACGCCAGCCCGGTGATCGACGAGGACACCGACCCAGACATGCATCACACGGTGTACCTGCTCGGCAACAACACCCTGCTTGGTCTGCACCAACACGCCACGCCTGGTTCCAGTGTCAGGTTCAGCGAGTTCGACGTCGGCCTCGACCATGTCGCCTTCGGCTGCGCTGATCGCAGCGAGCTCGAGAAGTGGGCGAGCCGACTCGATGAGCTCGGAATCGACCATGGCGGCATCAAGGACGCGACCTATGGCTCCGGGCTGAGTTTTCGCGATCCCGACGGCATCGCGCTCGAACTGTTCGCACCGCCGAGCTGACCGCCTTGCGGCACTGTTGGGCTCCGACGCACAACGTCGGCGTCGGAGCCCAATGCGGCTTGTGGCAGTATCAGCGTCCATGGCGACGCCGACGCCTCTGTTGGCGGCATTGGAAGGTCTACGACTCGACGGTGCGATCTTCTTCAGAGCCGAGTTCACGGAGAACTGGGAGTTCGAGTCACCGCTACGCGAGATGGCACCGGTGATTCGGCCCGGTGCGGAGCGTTTGATCCTCTTCCACATCGTCGCGGCCGGCCGCTGCTGGGTGGCTACTGCGAATACAGAGCGTCACTGGGCGAACCGCGGCGACGTGATCGTCTTGCCGTACGGGGATGACTACACGATGGGCGGATCCGCACCAGCGGATCGCGTCCCGTTGTTGAACCTGATGGCGCGTCCACCGTGGGCAACGATGCCGGTGCTGTCGCACGGTGCCGGTGGTGACCGAACTGACATCGTCTGTGGGTACCTCCACTCCGAAGACCCCTTGTTCGACCCGAACCTGCGTGCGTTCCCCCCATCGTTCGTTGTCCAGCTCCCTGACGGGCCAGCGGCGCGTTGGGTGGAATCAAGCATCGAGTACGCAGTGTCGATCACAGCCCGGAGCATGCCAGAAGAAGCTGTGTCGACGCGACTACCCGAGTTGTTGCTGATCGAGGTCCTGCGCGCGCACCTCGCCGACGCCCCGGTCGCCGAGCATGGATGGATCGCTGCGCTACGAGACCCTGTCCTGGCACCCGCGATGGCGCAACTTCACGCGCGCCCAGACCGGAAATGGACCGTCGCCGGACTAGCGACAGAAGTCGCCGTGTCGCGGTCAGCGCTCGACGATCGGTTTCGGTCCGTCCTGGGACGTTCACCGATCCGCTACTTGACAGAGTGGCGGATGCACCTCGCTCAGGATCTGCTCTTGACGACAGATCTGACCGTCGCCGCGGTGGCGCGCCGGGTCGGGTATCAGTCAGAGGAAGCGTTCGGCCGCGCCTTCAAACGAGCCCGCGGCCGCTCCCCAGGATCGTCGCGAGGCCCCGTCTCGATCCTCGATCGGCTGAACCGCGGATGATCTTCGCGCCCTTGTGAGAGTCGATGCCGATTATGAACAGGCGCGCTGCGATGCTTCGGAAGTGGAATCGCCACATTGGGCACAACTGCTATGTGGTCGTTGCCGTTCCACTTGAGCAACACCGCGACAAGATCTGACCGGCTGGTCACTTCTCCAATCGTCAGGGAAGGCGACGAGATGGCCTCGAACACGCCCGTTCCAACACTCCTCATGGAAGCGGTCTCCCACCACAGGAGACCTAGTCGATTGGGGTTGTTGTAGCCTCAATACTGCTATTGACCAGGTATTGCGTGGAGCTGAGGGGAATTGAACCCCTGACCCCTTCCATGCCATGGAAGTGCTCTGCCAACTGAGCTACAGCCCCGTTTGGGACGACTGAGATTACCAACGAGTCGCCGCTGGTTCCCAACGCGTCAGAAACGGCGGCGGGATCTGAGGTGCTTCCGGATCGGCATCACGATGAACTGCATCACGATCGTGACGACCGCCATGCTCGTCAGCACCCGGATGCCGAGTGGGATCTTGACCAGCAGGGGTGCGAGGAACACCGAGATGATGAGCGCTGCTGGATAGACCCAGGCGACGTCGATCGACATCTTCTTCCACAGCGGCCGTTTGGGTTCGGCGAGACCGGTGGCGTTGAACCACTCCTCGACGCCGACAGTGCGCTGCAACCGTGCGCCCGTCACGAAGTGATCGGAACGATCCATCAGTTCGTTGCGAATCGCCGACCGTTCCCACACGCGCAGCATCAGCCCGTCGGAGAAACGGACGATGATCTGGTATTCGCCGCCATCGGCACCCGGATGGAGCACCGCCGCCCCCAAGCAGCCAGGGAACTCGCGGACCGCGGCCACCAGTTCGTCGGCCCACCGCAAGAACTCGGCCTCCCACCCGGGTGCGATCGTTCGGGCAACGGTCACCGTCACGGGATGAGGCGCGAGCCGAGGGAGTTGACCCGTGTCGAACGGGCCGGAAAGTGATACTGACATGGCCTTATCAACGATAGCGATCGAACCGGCCGCGTTCCGGGTTGTGACCGAGATCACTCCTGGTCAAGCTGCCAATCGATCTTGGGAACGTCTCGGTAGAGCCGTTCGATCTCGTAGTAGGCACGGATCTCATCGCTGAAGACGTGGATGACAGCGTCGCCGTAGTCGATCAAGACCCATTGCTGCTCGGCGACACCCTCGACTCGCAGCGGTGACCGGCCGTGTTGCTCACGAACTGCGGATTCGATCTCGTCGACCACCATGCGCACCAGACGCCGGTTCGAGGCACTGGTGATGACGAAATAGTCGGTGATCGACAACACATCGCCGACGAACAGCACCAGCGTTCGCTCCGCCTTCTTGTCGTCGGCAGTGCGTGCCGCAGTAACGGCCAGGGCTGCCGCCGAGACTTGGCTCATGCGGTGGTCTGCGTCGGGTCCACCGAAGTGGACGTTGCATCGGCGGCCGCCAGATCGACCTGGTCGAGGTAGTCGGTGCCGAGCGAGATGGTCTGGTCGACCCCGCCGAGACGCACATCAGGAGAGTCCACGGTGATCGGGCCGAACACGGCGTTGTCGGTCGGCTCGGCCGCTGCCAGATCAGAGTCGTAGATGTGGAAGACCGTGTTCGGTTGCCGAGGGGCATTGAGATCGACGGACACGACGTTGCCGCCGAAGGCCAACAAGATGGCGATCGTCTTACGGACCTGCTGATCGTAGCCGGGGGGTGCTTCGATACGGAACGACTGCCCGCTCGCAGGCCGCCCGACCGACGCTGGGGCGATGCTGGCGAAAACCAGGACGGTGTCGGGTCGGTCGAGCGCCTCGACGTCGAGTCCCTCAGGGTTTCGATCACTCTCGAGTGGTCGCGCCAGCAACCCGCGAGACGCGATCGGCCCCGCCGTCAGTCTGGTTGCCGTCTCGGCAAAAGTCGTCGGCACAGAAGCGCTCAGCGTCTGGCCCTGGCGTCCGGTTCCGACCGCCCCGGCGATTCCCCGCCACACGGCATCGATGTTCGGCTGGCGGAGCCGCTCGAGCTCGGTGGGCGACCTGGTCGTGATGATCTGCGCAACTTGGTCGGCCGTGAGCGTGGCAGGACCTTTCGCGTACAGCACCGCGTCGTCGGCGCCGAGCACATCGCGCGGCAGGTCGACCTGAATCGCCGGCAAACCCGCCAGGAGGCCGGCGAACTCGTCGCGGGTCATCACGGTGCTGGAATCGATTGTGATGTTGATCGCCGATTCGAGTTCGGCTCGCAGTCCGGCCTCGCCGCCGAGGGCGTAGGCGTCGTGGAGGGACAAGAGCTGGTCACCCGATCCCGGGTCCACGTTGATCGGAATCGAGACCACACTGCCGCCACGCTGGTCATACCCTGCCGCGGTGAGATCGGAATCGGGCGCGAGGACGAACACGGTCACGCTGGTGAGTTCGTTCGTGTTACTCACCGTCGCCAGCATCGCCGTGGGCGTCTGCGGGAACGTCTGCTCAGGCAACACGTCGGCCAACGCGTTCCTGCCGGCAGTGGAGTTACTGATCGCCTTGGCTCCGACGTAGACCAGCGTCGGTGCGACGATCGCTGCCACCACGCCAGCGGCGAGCGCCAACACAGTGTTCCACCGTCGTCGCGATGCCAGCGCCGTCATGCAGCGGTCCGATACAGCCCGCGAGAGGCAATGATGTCGAGGACCGGCTCTGTCACCAGGTAGTCCAGCGGCCGACCGTCACGGACTCGAGCCCGGAGATCGGTGCTCGACACCTCGAGCCGGGGCACCTCGACGCGGAGCCAGTCGAAGCCCGCCGGCAACTCGACCGGGGTGCCCGGACGATCAACGACGACGAGGTGAGATTGGGCGACGACCTCGTCATGGCGTTCCCACGATGTCAACCCGGCCGCGGCGTCGTCGCCGACGATGGTGAACAACTCAGCGCCCGGATAGTCCTCGACCAGCGTGGCAAGGGTGTCGGCAGTGAAACTCGGCCCCCGCGAAGGATCTCGGCATCACCGGCGACGAGCCCGTCGACATCGGCAACTGCGGCTTCGACCATGGCCAAGCGGTCTTCGGCGGCACTGATCGGCCTGGTTCCGTGCTTCTGCCAGGGAGAATTGGCAACCATCAACACCACGGAGTCCAGAGTCAGGGCATGACGCACGTTGACCGCTGTCACGAGATGGCCGACATGGGGCGGATCGAACGTGCCACCGAACAGTCCGATACGCAGGGGCACGGGGCCTCAGTGTACGGCGGGGAACGGACTCGCCACAGGCAGCGCCCGACCACCCGAATTCTTGACGAGAATCGGGGTATTGACATGACAGAAACGCGCCGATGTAGTACTGTTGTCTGTTCCCCCCGAAATGACCCCCCCTATCTACCGACACCGAGCGAGCTACCCCGCACTGCGAAGCGCGTCTCTCCACTGGGAAGATCAACGAAGTGCCGATCTCCCGGCGTGCCACAGGCACGTGTCAACCGGCACAGTATGCCCCCGGAATATGCGATCCCACAAAGAAGTTGAGAACAACTGCCATGAATGACTCTATCGGTCTTTACCTGAATGACATCGGAAAAGTGTCGTTGCTGAACGCTGAAGAAGAGCGTCAGCTTTCTCGCGTCATCGAAGCCGGCCGCGAAGCAGCCGAACGTCTCGCCAACGGCGAGAAGGGCGCCGCCCTCAAGGCCGCCGTCGCTGCAGCCGCAGACGCCAAGGATCGCTTCATCCGCTCCAACCTCCGACTCGTCGTGTCCATCGCCCGCCGCTATCCCCTACCTCAGGGCATGGATCTCCTCGATCTCATCCAGGAGGGCAACCTCGGCCTCGAGCACGCCGTCGACAAGTTCGACTGGCGCCGGGGTTTCAAGTTCTCCACCTACGCCACGTTCTGGATCCGCCAGGCAATCGGCCGTGCCCTCGATCAGAAGGCAAGCCTCATCCGCATCCCCGGTGATCGCTCCGCCAGCTTGCGCGCTGCACTTCGTCAGGCATCCGGAGACGGTGAGACCCTCGACATCGGCAACGCCGAGTTGCATCGGCTCACCACTCCGGTGTCGCTCGACAAGACGATCGGTGACGACGGCGACGCGACCCTCGGTGACCTGATGGCCAACGGCGACGGCACGCCTGAGGACGCCGTCATGGCCATGGTCGACAGCGACCTGCTCGACGAACTGCTCGGCACGCTCGACAAACGCGCCCGCTACGCCATCGAGGCCCGCTTCGGTCTGCTCGACGGCGAGCGCAAGAGCTTCCGTGAAGTCGGCGAGAACCTGGGCGTCACCGCCGAGGCCGCTCGGCGTCTCGTCAGCCGGGCGGTGGCCGGGCTGCGCGAAGACGCAGTCCGCATCTTGGCTGCCTGAGGTGTGGCGAGGCCAGGCACGAATCGTCCGGCACAACGGGAGATTCGGTGCCTGGCCTTCGCTTTCTAATCACCCGCGGAGAAGGCGTGCGGGGCAATTAGGCTTTCTGCGTGGCAAAGGCGTGGTCCCCATCGTCGTGGCAGGCGTTCCCTGCCGAACAACAGCCTGACTGGCCCGATCTGGGCGACCTCGATCGGGCGCTGAAACAGATCGCCTCGTATCCCCCGCTGGTGTTCGCCGGTGAGGCGCGCTCCTTGCAGACAACGTTGGGCCATGTCGCTGCCGGCAACGCCTTCATGTTGCAGGCCGGCGACTGCGCCGAGAGCTTCGAGGAGTTCTCAGCAGTCAACATCCGCGAAAAGCTGCGCGTCATCCTGCAGATGGCCGTCGTGCTGACCTACTCGCTGGGTGTGCCGGTGGTCAAGGTCGGGCGTATCGCCGGCCAGTTCGCCAAGCCACGATCCGCTGCGTTCGAACGTGTCGGGCAACTCGACCTCCCGACCTTTCGCGGACACATGGTCAACGACCCCAACCCCACCGAGGCGGCCCGAGTTGCCTCGGCCGATCGTTTGGTGCAGGCCTATCACCAATCGGCGTCGACGCTGAACCTCCTGCGCGCCTTCACCAAAGGTGGGTTCGCCGATCTCGGCAGGGTGCATGCGTGGACGCAGGAGTTCGTGGCATCGAGCCCGGAGGGTCAGCGCCTACGACCAGATCGCGGCAGAGATCGACCGCGCCCTGCGGTTCATGCGCGCCTGTGGCGTCGACACCGAGAACAACCACAATCTCCACGAGGTCGACTTCTACACCAGCCACGAGGCCCTGCTGCTCGGATACGAGGAAGCGCTCACCCGACAGGACTCGCTCAGCGGCGGCTGGTACGACTGCTCGGCACACATGCTCTGGATCGGCGAGCGCACCCGCCAGCTCGACGGCGCCCACATCGAATTCCTTCGCGGCGTCGGCAACCCGGTGGGCTGCAAGATCGGGCCCGAGCACCTCGGCCGACTTCGTGCTCGAACTGTGCGAGAAGTTGAACCCGGCCCGTATCCCAGGGCGGCTGACGCTGATCACCCGGATGGGTGCCGACCGCATCGAAGACGGCCTGCGGCCCCTCCTCCGCGCGGTACGCGATACGGATCACCCAGTGGTGTGGGCCTGCGACCCGATGCACGCCAACACCTTCACATCGGTGTCAGGCCGCAAGACCCGCGACTTCGACCACATCTGCGCCGAAATCAAGGGCTTCGTCAACGCTCACACCGCCGAAGGCACCTGGCCCGGGGGGATTCACGTCGAGCTCACCGGCGACAACGTCACCGAGTGCGTGGGCGGTGCCGACAAGATCCTCGACAGCCAACTCGACGATCGCTACCAAACGGTCTGCGACCCGAGGCTCAACGCCCGCCAGAGCCTCGACCTGGCGTTCCAGGTGGCCGAGATGCTTCGCTCCACCGGCCTCGCCTGAACGTCGGTGCAAGCCCTTCGGCTCACCGAGGCGTGGCCCGTCGACAATGTCGCTACGGCCGTGGTCTGCCCTGACGGGTTGATCGCTACGAACGGTGACCAGAACCGGCGATACCGAATTGCGTCGGTCACCAAGCCGCTGACGACGTGGGCGTGCCTCGTGGCCACGGAGGAAGGCATCGTCTCGCTCGATCAGCCGATCGGTCAACCAGGTTGCACACTTCGCCACCTGTTGTGCCACGCCGGAGGGTACGGCTTCGACGGAACGGAACCGATCGCCAAGCCCGAACGAAACCGGATCTACTCCAACACCGGGATCGAGTTGGCGGCCGCGACGGTCGCCAACGCTGCCGGCCTTCCATTTGCCGAGTATCTCCACGAGGCGGTGTTGCAGCCACTGGGGATGTCGGCGACGACGCTGCACGGCTCACCCGCCCATCGCATGTCGAGCACGGCCGACGACCTGACTCGCTTCGTCCGCGAGGTTCTCACCCCGCAGCTGATCTCCGTCTCGACGGCTGCCGAAGCCGCGACCACCCAGTTTCCGGCGCTCAACGGCGTCATCCCGGGCCTGGGCCGCTACTCACCGTGTCCCTGGGGGCTCGGCTTCGAGATCCGTGGCGACAAGCAGCCACACTGGACCGGCACAACGAACTCGGCGGAGACGTTTGGACATTTCGGCGGCGCCGGTACCTTCATGTGGGTGGATCCTGCCGTGGGGGTGGCCTGCCTCTCCCTGACCGATCGTGCTTTCGACGAGTGGGCCGACGAGGCTTTGCGCGCCTGGCCCCTGTTCAGCGATGCGGTGTTGGCCGAGGCGCGGTCATGATGTACCGGCCGGGTGATCGCGTTCGGTTGGAAACGACCGGAGACGACGGCTGGCCGCTCATCCGCTACGGGTTCGTCGGTGGCGTCTCCGGTAATGGTGGCCCTGTCGTGGTCATGCTCGACGGTGAACTGAGCGGAGATGTCGTCAACCGCTCAGAACTGCAACCGGTCACGATCACCAGCGTCGAGTTGTTGCTGCGTGGCTCCGACCTCATCGACGATCCCGATCTGCGCCGCGGCCTGGTGGCGCTGTGGCATGCCGAGGCCGATTCTGCAGGCCTCGACGTCGACGAACTGCACCCGATCGGCGATGGGCAGCGTGAGTCCGATGCATGCTGGGCGTTGGCGGAGCTGATGACCGCCGACCAGCACTACGTCGTTCGAGCCATTCAATTGCCCAACGAGCCCGAGATCATCCGCGTCCGCGCCGAAAGTCGCTGAGAAACGCCCGTCAGCTCAACCGTTCGACGATCATGGCCATTCCCTGGCCGCCGCCAACGCACATGCTCTCCAGGCCGTAGGTCTTGTCCTCGTACTGCAAACCGTTGATCAACGTGGTCATGATGCGGGCGCCGGTCATTCCGAACGGGTGGCCGAGGGCGATGCCGCCGCCATGAACGTTGAGCTTCTCCATCGGGATACCGAGATGCTTGGCCGACGGGATGACCTGGGCAGCGAAAGCCTCGTTGATCTCGACGAGATCGATCTGATCCATGGTCATCCCCGCCCGACCGAGCGCCTGCCGGCAGGCCTCGATCGGACCGAGCCCCATGATCTCCGGATTGAGTCCCGAGACGCCCGAGGCAACGATGCGCGCCAACGGGGTGAGACCGAGTTGCTCGGCTTTGGTCTCGCTCATCACCATCACGGCGGCAGCGCCGTCGTTGAGCGGGCAGGCGTTGCCGGCGGTGATGGTGCCGTCCGGACGGAAGACGGGCTTCAGCTGACTGACCGTCTCGTAGTTGGTGCCCGGCCGCGGGCCGTCGTCCTTGCTCACCAGGGTTCCGTCATCCAGTGTCAACGGTGTGATCTCGTTGTCGAAGAATCCGTTGTCGACGTGCTCGCACGCCAGGTTCTGCGAGCGGACACCGAAACGGTCCATCTCCTCGCGGGTCACGCCTTCGACCTCGACAACGTTCTCAGCGGTCTGACCCATGGCGATGTACATGTCGGGCAGGCCCGCCGGAGGGGACCAAGCGTCCTGGCCACCCTGGGCGCGTAGGTTGGTGCGCTCACCTGATGGCTTGAAGATCGCGTTCGGGGCAATGTCACTGGCGCCCGCTGCGTACCGGCTGACGGTCTCGACGCCGGCGGCGATGAAGCAGTCGCCTTCACCCGCCTTGATCGCGTGGAACGCCATGCGGATCGTCTGCAGGCTCGACGAGCAGTAACGGTTGACGGTGACACCGGGAACATCGTCGAGACCGGCCAGTACCGCCACGACGCGGGCAATGTTGAATCCGCCCTCGCCCGCCGGCTGCCCGATGCCCATCATCAAGTCGTCGATGTCGGAGGCCTGCACCTGGGGAACTTTGGCCAACAACGCCTTGACGATTTGCGTCGACATGTCGTCGGGCCGAAGCGTGGTGAGCGAGCCCTTGTTGGCGCGCCCGATCGGGCTGCGGGCGGTGGCGACGATGACTGCGTCAGGCATTGGTGATTCTTCTCCCTGGTTGGAACTGTGTTGCCGAGATCTGGGTTACCGAATGGTAGTTAGCGGGTGTCGACGACGCGAAACGTCTCAGCGGCGGCGTCGTCGGGCAAGCCGAACTGCTTGGCCGTGTTGACCATCCACTCCCGAACCATCGCTGCCGTGCGCTCAGGATCGGGGTGTTGGCTGACATGGCACATCAACGCGGCGATCTTTCGATCGACGGCGGCCGTGACGTCGATCGGATGGGTTCCGGAGCTGCCCCCCATGATCCACACCTCGTCGACCGTCCACGGCTCGAGGTCCTCCTCGAACAACTCCGGGAAGGCGAACGGATTGCGCGCATCGGGGTAGACGGCGCACAACGCCGCCTCGCCGGCCGCCAGATGATCGGGATGACTGGCGTAGATCCGGTCGAGATTGCGATCGGGCGATTGAGTGATGACGACCCGGGGACGCACACGCCGGATGACTGTGCTGATGTCGGCCCGTAGTTGCAGCGTCGGTTGCACCCGCCCGTCCCCATGGCCGAGAAAGATCAGATCAGTGACACCGACCTGCCTGGCCGCTTCGGTCTGCTCGTGGCGACGCAGCATGGCCATGTCGTGTCGTGACATCGACCTGTCGCTGCCACCCGCATCGCCGTCGGTGACCAGGCAGTATGTCACCTCGACGCCGGCGTCGGTCAGTGTCGCGACCGTGCCAGCAGCGCCGAAATCGACATCGTCGGGATGGGCGGTGACCACAAGGGCACGTTCGATCTCCGGAAAGGTCAACACACCACGAGCCTACGTTGCGGTCGGGGCATCACTACGCTCGCACGAATGGTCGGCGGTGTAGCACTCGGCACATTCGAGCTCTCCGACCCGGAGTTCTGGATCGCCCCGCGCGACTACCGGCACTCGGCATTCCGGGCGCTGCGAGCAGCCGACGAACTCGTCTTCTTCGACGAATGGAAGTACGAGAACAGCCCGCTTCCACAGGGTCCGGGCTACTGGGCGGTTACCCGGTACGACGACGTATGGGCGGCAAGCCGCAGCCCACGTCTGTTCATGAGCGGACGGGGCGTCAACATCGGCGACATCCCCCAGGAGATGAACGAGTTCATCGGATCGATGATCGCGATGGACGACCCCCGCCATTTCCGGCTGCGGAACATCGTCGCCAAAGGGTTCACGCCGAAGCAGATCAGCCAGGTCGAGGGGTACGTGCGCACCAAGGCCACGGCGATCATCGACCGCCTGATCGAGCAGTTCCCGGAGGGTGAGTGCGATTTCGTCGAGCAGATCGCAGCACCGCTCCCCCTCCAGATCATCTGCGAGATGATGGGCATCCCCCCGAGCGACGAAGCGCAGATCTTCCAGTGGACCAACGTCATCCTCGGGGTCGGCGACCCGGAGTACGTCGGGTCATTCGAGCAACTGATGGGCACCCTCATGCAGATGTTCGCCTATGCGCAGAAACTGGGTGAAGACCGTCGCGCCGATCCCGGCGACGACATCGCCTCGGTATTGATGCACGCCGAGGTCGACGGCGAACGGCTGACGTCCCAGGAGTTCGGTTCGTTCTTCATCCTGCTGGTCGTCGCCGGCAACGAAACGACCCGCAACGCGATCGCCCACGGGATGAAACTCCTCACGGATTTTCCCGACCAGCGTCGCCTGTGGTTCGAGGACTACGGCAGGCACACGAAGACGGCGGTCGACGAAATCGTCCGCTGCTCGACGCCGGTCATACACTTCCGGCGCACCGCGACCGAGGACACCGTTCTCAACAACACCAAGATCCAGGCGGGGCAGAAGATCGTGATGTGGTACAACTCCGCCAATCGCGACGAATCCGTGTTCGTCAATGCCGACGACTTCGACGTCGCCCGCCCGCTGCAGCCCCAGCAGGTCGGATTCGGAGCGGGTGGCCCCCATTTCTGTCTCGGCGCCAATCTGGCACGGAGGGAGATCGCCGTGATCTTCGATGAGATCCGGGCCAGACTGCCGACGCTCGTCATCTCATCGGAGCCCGAATACCTGCAGAGCGCCTTCATCAACGGCATCAAACGGATGCGTTGCACTTGGCGACCCAGCTAGCCGGTGCGGTCGTCGGCGTCGAGATGCTCGACGTCGGACAGTTTCGTCAGGCTAAAGGTGTAGCCGTCGCCCATCTTCATCGTGACCAGCCTGGTGATCGAGGCGTGACCGGTGAAGAAGCGATCCCACTCCCACGGGACGGGGTCGAGGCCGAGCAGGTGGCACAGGATCACCCCGTTCGTCCCGGCGTGAGCGAAGATCGCGATCCGCCGCTCCGACTCGTCCATGTGCCACACCGGCAGCGTCTGCTTGCTGCGGTAGATCCCGCGTGCAGCCAGGAACTCTGCTGCTCCCGCACGGACTCGCTCGACGAAGTCGCGCGAAGGTTCACCGCCGACCAGTCCCTCCCACCGCGCCGAAGCCACCCGCGAACGCTCCTCGTCGTAGGCCTTGCGGGCCAGTTCTGCCGGCGTTCCGTGCCAGTTCGGCTCCCGGATCTCCTCCAACCACGGCTCGATCACCTCGGCGAGACCGCGATCCGCCAACGCCGGCGCTGCGGTGAGGCGCGGCCGTCGTAGCGGTGAGATCACGATCTCGTCGAATTCCTCGCCGCTGAGCGCCGCGGCCACCCGCTCAGCCTGGCGCGAGCCACGCTCAGTGAGCGGCGGGTCGACAACATTGAGGCCGTCCCGGACCCATTCTGGCTCGCCATGGCGAATAAGAACGATTTCCATCGACCCTTCAACTGAGAGAAATCGCTCACCGAGCGCGCGAATCTTACCGAAGACTTAGGTCCTTTGACCCATTGATCGACTCACAAGTATTAAGCCAGACTAAGCCCAACGCATCACCCTCGTAGATGCGTTAGGGACGGATACCAACATGACAACACGTACTATCACCGCGGCTTCGGCCGTGTCCACCCGGCGCGGAACGGACTCCATCACCGGAGACGACCGCCCACTTACAGCGGCGAGATCTCAGTTCGATCCACGCTCACGACGCGCCAAGGTGCGCACTGGGATCACCGGTGCGGTGGCCGTTGCGCTGTTGTGCGCGTCGTGCAGCGACGGACCGAAAGAGGCAAGCGCTCAGCAGACGGCAACCACGCTCGCCGCCGCCAGCCCGGCGACAACCGTTGCAGCGGCGACGACAGCGGCCCCGGCACCGGAGAGTACGTCCGAAGCCGCGTTGGTTGCCACGGCTCGACCCAAGATCGACGACCTCACGGCAGCACTGGCCGCCGCCGATCTCGAGGCTTCGGAAGCCGCGCTCGAGGCCTACGACGCCGCCTGGAACGGCATCGAGGTGTATGTCAACGTTCGTTCGCTCTCGACGTATCTGAAGCTGGAAGCAGACCTTCAGGTGGCGATCGAAGAAGGACTTGCCTCTGACGCCCCCGACTTTGCTGCACTGAAGGCGGCATCAGAAGAGCTGGCGTTACGCTACGACGACGCGATCGTCCTGTCCGAGCAGGGACCGCCATTGCACCCATTGTTCGATGACCTGGCGACGCTGCGAATCATCCGTGCCGACCTCCGCATCACCACCGCGGCGCTCGAGGATGGCAATGTCGAGAAGGCCAAGGAGCACTTCGCCACGTTCAAGGAAGGCTTCGAGAGCACGGCCGAGCCAATGCTGGCCCTACGCGACTTCGACAACGAGGTTGCCACTGAAGAGGCCGTCGACGCTGCCGCAGAGGGCTTCGCCAACGCCTCGACCTCCGCAGAGGACCTGGCGAAACTCGTCGCCAGCGTGACGTCGAACTACAACTACGGCGTCAGCCTGTGGAACGCGGCAGCCCGGAATGCCGACGAGGCGAAGACCGAGGTCACGACAGCCGACCTGCTCAACCTCACCCGTCTGCACGACGTCAGGATCCAGCTCACCAAGAGCATGAAGGCCTGGACGGCGGGCGACTTCGAAAGGGCTGCCTCGGTGGCCGAAGTTGCCGCCACGACGGCGTTCGATCGGGCCAAGCCGGCTTTGGCCGTAAAGGGCGGTGACGTCGCCTTGAAGAGGGCAATCGACGCCTACGCAGAACTCGCCGCCGCCGCAGGCGACGCCAAGGAGGTCGGCGATGCAAACCTCGCCGCGATTCGCGCTGTGGCCGTGGCCGAGCAGGTCTTGCTCGGTCAGTTCTGGGCGGAGAGCAGCGTGCAGGACTACCTCGCCGGCCTATCGGACGTGGATTCGTTGACGTGATGCCCCGTCGGGCATCACGCCTGTTCGTCGCCGGGTTTCTTGGTTCGATGTCGCTGATCGCCACCTCATGCGGCTCGGAGGGGAGCTCCTCCTCTCCGCAGCCGTCTGCGGTCGCCAGCAGCGCAGTCGGCGAAACCCCGACCTCGCCCACCGTGGAGGTCGTCACCGTTCCGACAACCGCCGCGGCGGTCGTGACAATCCCCCCAGCCGCAACGGCTGGGGGGAAGGTCAACATCAACACGGCCAGTACCTCCGATCTCGAGCACGCGTTCGACGCAGTTGGCGTCACCAACGCCCGCCGCTGGGCACGAGAGGTCGACGAGTACAGGCCCTACCCGAAGGATCCGGATTACGGCAAGCTGCGTCAGGAGCTCGGCAAGTACAACATCTCGCCGGAGATCCTCGCCCTCATCATCTCCACATTGGAGTACTGATGTTGAAGGACCTGACAACAGTCACCCACAGCATCGACAGGGTCGATACGGCGACGGTCCTGCGGACGTCGATGTTGGGATTGGCTGCTGCGGGCATCATTGCCACCACCGTCGAGCTGGCGACACTCCGTCACTGGACGACGACCACTCAGCTGATTCCGTGGATAGTGCTCGGCGTGCTGGCGATCGGCGTCGGAACTCTGGCCCTGTGTCGCTCGCGACGCATGGTCCAGATCGTCCGGCTGATTGCCTGCATAGCAGCTATCAGCGGGTTGTACGGGCTCTACATTCACGTGCAGTCCAACTACGACGCGGCGATCCTCGATTACCACTACACCGACCGCTGGCCGACCATGTCGTTGGGATCGAGGGTGTGGGCGGCAGGCACCGGCCAAGTGGGGCCGTCTCCCGTGATGGCACCGGCCGTGCTGTCGCAGGTCGGCATTTGCCTCGCGCTGGCAACCTTCCGCCATCCGCGCCTGGCCCGCACGAAAGGGTCGAAATCCGTGGCCGAGAACGCTGATCGAATGGGCAGCTGACAACGTCTCCCGGGATAGGGTGGCACGGCGTGACAACCCGTGCCACCCCGCCCGGCTGGTACAACGACCCACAGGGACGATTCGAGTACCGGTACTTCAACGGCGCGCAGTGGACGTCGGACGTGGCCATGGACGGCCAGCGATACGTCGATTCGACCAACCAGGACCAGATGCCGCAGGCCGGCTCGCAGCGCCGATCGCGTGGCATGGCGATCGCATCGTTCGTCACCGGAATATCCGGCGTCGTGTTCGGCTGGGTCCCGTTCGTCTTCGTGGTCGCCGCCGCAGCCGCAGTCACCGCCATCGTGTTCGGCGTGCTCGGTCTCAAGGCGGCGCAGCGCCAGGATGGCTACGGACACGGGTTCGCCGTCGCCGGGCTGGCGCTGGCGCCGTGTGCGCTCGCCGTCTGTGTCGGCGGCTTCTTCTTCACCAGGGCGGCAGTGCGCGAACTTGGCGACTTCGTCGATCCGGGACCACACAAATTGGTCGTGGCGCAGCCGTGCACGATCGACGGCGGACGGGCCACGTTGCACGGCACGATCCGTAACCTCGACGATCACAACCACGACTATCGCCTGTTCGTGGAGTTCACCAGCAGCACGGACGGCACGAAGTTGTCGACGATTGGCGTCCCCGACGTCGAACCCGGCGAAACGGCGCCATGGTCCTCGTCGACCGATGTCACAGCGAGCACCGTGACGTGCACGGTCACCGATGTGTTCGGTCCCGTGCCGTTCGACCTCGACCAGCAGAACTGATCATTGGGTCGAGGCCGTTGCGGCAATCCACGTCGCGTACATCCGCGAATAGGGACCCCCGGCAAGCAGCAACTCGGCGTGCGGACCATCCTCGACGAGGCGCCCGTGTTCGAGCACCATCACCCGGTCGGCACGCGCCGCAGTCGACAACCGGTGAGCGATGGCGATCGTCGTGCGGCCCGCCGCCAGCTTGTCCAACGCCCGGCCGATGCGCACCTCGGTGAGTGCATCGACCGACGATGTCGCCTCGTCGAGCACGAGGACGTCGGGGTCAACCAACGACGCCCTGACCAGGGCCACCAACTGACGCTCGCCGGCTGACAGTTGCGCGCCACGCTGACCGACCTGGGTGAAGAGCCCGTCCGGGAGCGTTTCCAGCCAATCGCTGAGATCGAGGGCGACGATTGCTCGCTCGAGGTCGGCGAGGCTCAGCATCGGGCGGGCGAAGCCGAGGTTGGCGGCAATGGTTCCGTCGAAGAGGAACGGCTCCTGGGGCACAACGACCAGTCGAGTGCGCAACTCGTCGTTGGCAACCGCCGTCAGCGGTACCCCGCCGAGGCGCACGACACCGATGGTCGGGTCGGCGAAGCGGGCAATGAGTCGGCCGAGCGTGGTTTTGCCCGAGCCCGTCTCGCCGACCAATGCGACTTGTTGTCCGGCCGGGATCTGAGCGGTTACTTCCACCAAAACCGGGGGTTCGTCGTCGTCGTCACCTCGGCTGCGGTAGGCGAACGTGACATTCTCGATGCTGACGCCCAACACTCCAGGCGGCAGCGTGACCGGGTGCTCGGGCTCTGGTGGCCCGATCGGATTTTCCAACACGCCGAGCACTCGACGCAGACCAGCGACCGCCGTTTGGGTTTGGTCGAGCACCTCGGTGAACTCGGCAATCGGCTCGAGGAACCGATAGGTCAAGAAGATGAACCCAACGAGGGCACCCGCAGTCAACCCCGAGGCCGGACCGCGAATCAGGCCGACGCTGACCACGGCTGCCACCGTGAGCACGCTGAAGACCTCGCCGGACGGGAACAAGTATGCACCGATGGTGTTGGCGCGGATGAACGCGTTCGACCGTTCGTGGCTGGCACGCTTCGTCACGTCGGCATAGTGGGCGCCGGCCCCGTAAGCACGCAGCGTTTCCGAACCGGAAACCACCTCGCTCACGGAGGTCAGCACGTCGGCATTGCGCAGCCTGGCCGTGTCGTACGCGGCAGCGAGGTGACGTTGCACGCTGCGCAACACGAACGCGAGTGGGGCAGCCGTGGCGAACGCGACCACCGCCAGGACCCAGTCGTAGGCCAGCATCACGCAGGCGACCATCACCATCAACGTGCCATCGAGCAACCACGCCAACGCACCCCACGAGAAGAATTGCGACAACGTCTCGATGTCGCTCGTGACCCGGGCGACCAGCGAGCCTTTCCGCTCCTCGCCGTGGTCGGCGATGCTCAGCCGGTGGATGTGCTCGAACAACTTGACCCGTAGCCCGTACAACGCTTCTTCGCTTCGCCGGCCGAGGCGGGCGACCGCGGTGCGCTGCGCAATCGTGGCGATGACGACAACGACCAAACCGATCAGGCCGAGCGTCGTGACCACGCCGACGTCGACCTCACCTGCGCGCAGCCCTCGGTCGATGGCCTGCTGGATCAGGATCGGGACGACAACTCGACCAGCGGAGCCGACCATCGCCAACGCGAACGTGTACCCGAACCCGCGACGCAAGGCCGGCGCGGCTTCGACGCCCTTGCCGATCATCTGCACCGCCGACCACCGGCTGATCGGCTCCGTCATGGCAGCACCTCTCCCACGTGTTCGGCGCGGTCGTGTTCGAAGGCCTCCATCAACCGGCGGTACTCGGGCACCTCGGTCAGCAATCGATCGTGGCGGCCATGTGCGACCACCCGTCCATCGGAGAGATACAACACGTCGTCGGCGAGGGCGATGGTCGAGGGGCGCGATGCAATGGCGACCACCGTCGTGTCGCGCAACGTCTCGCGGAGGTTCGCCAACACCTTGGCCTCGGTGCCGGGATCGAGCGAGGAAGTTGTGTCGTCGAGCAACAGGGCGGCCGGGTTCCCGACGAGCGCTCGGGCCAGCGCGATCCGCTGACGCTGGCCGCCGCTGAGACCCACGCCCCGCTCACCGACGATCGTCTGGAGGCCGTCGGCAAATTGATCGACGAATCCGGCCTCGGCGGCAAGGAGCGCCGCGTGGATCTCGTCGTCACCAATCGTTCGGCCCACCGCCACGTTGTCGCGAACCGAGCCGGCCAGGAGAAACGGTTCCTGGAACACGATGACGCAGCCTTGCTGGGGAACGGTGATCGAGCCGCTGTCGACAGCGATCAGCCCGGCGATCAGCTGCAACAACGTCGACTTTCCCGCACCCGTCGGCCCTACTACGGCGACCGTGCGACCACCGGGGATCGAAGCGTCGACGCCGCGCAGCACGTCGCGGCTGCTGTCGTGGTTGTAGGTCACATTCGTCAGTTCGATGCTGTTGTCGATGTGGCGGCGCAAGGTCAATCCCGGGTCGTCGAGCAACGGCTCGTCGAGCAACTCGCGGATGCGGTTCCACCCGGCGATCGAGTACGGCAGCTCCGAGAGGGCGAACCCGATCAGGCGCAGAGGGAACACCAGCAGGGTGAACAAATAGATGAAGCTGGTCAGCTCGCCCACGGTCATCTCGCCGCTGCGGACGCGATACGACCCGGCGACCAGGAGGAAGATGTTGACGACGGTCGGAACGCCGTCGAGCAACGCCTCGAACGTGCTGCGAAGGCGGATCGCGCCGAAGCGAGCGTTGCGGAGCCGCGAAGCGATCACCGACAGGCGGTCGGTCTCGCGACTCTCGGCGCCGAAGGACTTGACGACGGTGACCCCATCGAAGCTCTCGTGCACAGCCTCGCTGAGCTTGCCGAGCTCGTCCTGGGCGGCGTCGTAGAACCGATCGACCCGCCTCTGGTAGGTGATGTTGACGGCGATGAGGAGGGGAAAGACCGCCACGGCAGCTATCCCGAGCCAGATGTCGGTCATCAACAACCACACCGAGGAGAGCACGAGCATCAGGACCACGCTGCAGGCGAACGGCAATGGATTGAGCACGTGAGTCGCTGCTTCGGCATCGACCCCGGCGCGAGTGATGACGTCGCCGGTTCGCTGCCGACGATGCCACGGCACCGGCTGAGCCACGACGCGATCGATGACCTCTGCTGTCAACGACTCGGTCACCCGCCACGAGGTCTTCCCCGCATAGGTGCGCCGCCCGACCACCCCGGCCGCGCGAACCACCCCGACGACGATCAGCAGACCGAGGATCCCCACGACCCGGCGGACAGGAACGCTGCCCTCCTCGAACTTCGGCACGATGAGCTCGTCGATGATCAACCGGACGACAACAGCTGAGAACACGGTGCACGCGGCGAACACCGCAGCGCAGCCGACAGCCGTGAAAAACAGGGCCTTGTGATGCCGGAGCAGCCCACGGATCAAGCGGAACGCCTGGGTTGCTCGGCCGACATCCGTCGGAACGATGGTGCCCTCGCGTGGATTGTCCCCCTTCACGTGGATTGGTTCTATCAGGGCGACGTGTCACTTCATCCCGAATATGCCGTCGATGGGATGGCGCCGTAGCGTTGAGCCCCGTGAACCAGTTCGACGCCGGCATGCTGATCCTGCGCGCCGTGTTCGGACTGTTCCTGGCGTATCACGGCTACAACAAGTTCTTCGGATCCGGAGGACTCACCGGCACGGCCGGATGGTTCGGGAGCATCGGCATGCGCTGGCCACGCTGGCAGGCACGCCTGGCCGCGACGACCGAAGTCGGCAGCGGGCTGCTGATGGCCCTCGGTCTGCTGACCCCCCTCGCTGCTGCCGGCATGATCGGCGTGATGATGGTCGCAATCGTCGTGGCCCACTGGAAGGTCGGTTTCTTCATCTTCAAGCCGAACCAGGGCTGGGAGTACTGCGCCTCCATCGCAGTCACCGCGTTCGTCATCGCCATGGTCGGGCCCGGTCGTTGGTCGCTCGATGACGCCATCGGCATCGTCTGGCACGGCTGGACGGGGGCATTGATCGCCGGCATCGCCGGAATTGCCGGCGCGTCGGCGCAACTGGCGATCTCCTACCGCCCGGAGAGCAGATGATCGACACCGTCAACGACACCGTCAACGACCCCAACGACGGCTCCGGCACCACGCCGCCGAGATCAAGGCGGTGGATACGAGCCGGCCTCGTGGCCGTCTGCGCCCTGATCGCGGCCATGTGGGTCTACGCCTTCGTCTTTGCGCCGAAGACAGGTGTGTATTTCGTCACCGACAAGGCCTGGAGAACATCGGCCGACAAGATCTGCCTGACCGCCGAGCGGCAGCGAGCCGCACTCGCCGACACGTCACAGGGATACATCTCCGATCCCACCCACGAGCAGATGACACAACGCGCCGGCATTGTCGACCGGGCCACCGACACGCTCGACAACATGCTCGACGGTATCGAGGCCCTGCCTCTCACAGGCGACGACAACCGTCAACGCGTTGCGATCTTCGTGAAGTACTACCGCCGGATCCTCGATGACCGCAGGGCGTACACGGCTCGACTACGTGCCTTCGACGGTGGCCCCTACCGCGAGTCGCTGGTCAACGGCAGCCCGGTCACCAACACGGTCATCGATTTCACGACAGGCAACGCGATGCCACACTGCATGCCGCCCGGCGAGCTCGGCGGCGACACGTGAGCTAGGGCTCGACTCGCAGCCAGCCCTCGCCGTCCCTGTAGCGGCGGATGACCCTCGCCGGGGCACCCACTGCAACGCAATAGTCGGGCAGCTCGCCGACCACCACGGAATTGGCGCCAACTGTGACATGTCGGCCGATCCGCGACCCGGGGAGCACCACTGTGCCGAATCCGAGCCATGATCCATCACCGATGACGACGGGTTCCTCTGGCATCGTCTGCTGCGAGATCGGGCGGGTGATGTCGGCATAGCCATGGTTCTGATCGGTGATGTAGACGTGATGTCCGGTCCACACGTCGTTGCCGATATCGATGCCCAGATGCCCGACGATCGCGCTGCCGTTGCCGATAAGACAGCGGTCGCCGATCCGGACCACGGTGTCGGTGAGGGACTGCTGACCTGGGGTCATTCCCACCGACAAGCTGACGTGCGGGCCGATCATCGTTCCTTCTCCGATGCGGATGTAACGCTCGTTGAAAATGGCGTTGGCAGGAAAGCAGATGATGCTGTTCCGACCGAACTCGCCGAAGCGTCGCCCTGCCCTGCTGTTCGGCCCGATCGCCCCCCACCAACGGGCGCGTTCCCACGCAGCACGGACGGCGGCACCGCACAGTTCGTAGGTCGCGCCGCGCAGCCGGTCCCGCATCGCTGCGAACGCTATCTGCCCCTGCTGAACACGAAACCCGTTAGCATGATCTTCCAGCCGATGGCACCGTGGGCCCGCCATCAGCTCCGAGGAGCGCAATTCGATGTCCAATGCCGGCGAAGCGGCGAAGGTCGTACTTCGTCACCCGATCGCCAAGGGATGGTTCGTTCACTGTGTCACCGCCACCGGAGCGATTTGCGGCATGCTCGGCATCATCGCCGTGTCCGACAAGCAACCACGCGAAGCCATCTTGTGGCTGGCAGTGGCCATGGTCCTCGACGGCATCGACGGGCCCGCCGCCCGTGCTTGGAAGGTCTGTGACCACGTACCCCGTATCGACGGATACACCCTCGACCTGATCGTCGACTTCGTCACCTGCATCGTCATCCCGGTGATCTTCCTGCATCAGTTCCAGATGCTTCCGCATGGGGCATCGCTGTACATCGGGGCATTCGTGCTGTTCATGTCGGCGCTGTGGATGTCACGAACCGATCAGATGACGCACGACCATTGGTTCAACGGCTTCCCCTGCGAGTGGAACATGATCGTGCCCACGCTGTATCTGCTGCGTAGCAACCCGTGGTTCACCACTGGCGCGTGCGTTGCTCTGGCACTGACCCAGCTCACCAACTGGAAGTTCGTCCACCCCATGCAGGTCAGGCGTTTCCGCCCACTCACGGTCTCGGTGACCGTGCTGTGGTTGGCCACCGTGCTGTGGATGACGTATGAGTCCCCGTACGACAGGCCGGCGGTCGGCACGGCGTTACTGATCGCCTGCCCGCTGTACATCGTCGCGCTCGGTGTGTGGCGCACGATCGGCCGCGGCGCGCTCGAGGCTGCCGCCGCCGAAGCACAACTGACCAGCGCATAGACCGAATGGGCCGCGGCCACATCACCGACGTGCCCGGCGTGAGGGTCGGTCACCACCAGCGATGCGGCAGCGGATGGCGAACAGGCACCACCGTGATCCGCGTCGATGGCGGCGCGATGGCGTCTTGCGAGGTACGCGGTGGAGGCCCGGGAACCCGAGAAACCGACCTCCTCGATCCGACAGCGATGATCGACCGAGTCCAGGCCATCTGTCTGTCGGGCGGTAGTGCGTACGGTCTCTCCGCGGCACATGGGGTGATGCAGTGGCACGAGGAACGCCGCGCCGGCTTCCCAGTCGGGCCACGGCCGAGCGATGTCGTTCCGATCGTGCCCGCTGCGGTGATTTTCGATCTCGGCCGGGGCGGGGCTTTCACCAAACGTCCCGATGCGGCGTTCGGCTATCGGGCCTGTGCCGCGGCTCGAGCCGGCGCGGTGCCGATGGGTGCGGTCGGGGCCGGCACCGGAGCACTCGCCGGTGGTCTACAGGGCGGTGTCGGAACCGCCAGCACGACGCTTGCCGACGGCATCGTCGTTGGAGCTCTGGCTGTGGTCAACGCCGCCGGCCAGGTGATCGACCCCAGCACCGGTCTCCCATGGTTCCACGAGCGGATGACCCTCCGCCGGCCACCGACGGCGCAGCGAAAGGCCCTCGTCGACGCAACTCGAACCCCGGTGGCACCGTTGAACACGACGATCGGGCTGGTGGCAACATCGGCGGCACTGACCAAACCGGAATGCCGCAAGATGGCCGGGGTCGCCCACGACGGGCTGGCACGGGCAATTCGACCGGTCCACTCGATGTTCGACGGCGACACCATCTTCTGCCTGTCGACCGGCGAACACACCCTCGCCGTCGGCAACTCCCCCGGCCTGCGCCGACCCGACACCCGGGCAGGCGTTGTCAACGCGCTGCTCGCCGCGGCCGCTGACTGCTTCGCCCTGGCCTGCACCCGGGCTGTTGTCGAGGCCAAATCTCTGGGCGGTGCCCCGAGCTACGCCGATTTGTGCCCCGATGCCTTTCCACGAGGGAGATGACCAGATGCAACGCTTTGCTCACGCAGCTTTTGGAACCGGTGCCATGGTCGATAGCTTGACCTTGGCGTCGGGGACACTCTCACCCCGGTCGAGGGAGGCAACAGCTTCATGACCAGCGAGACGCATCAACGACCGAAGGTCACGGTTCCCGAGTTGGCGCGGATGAAGGCGCTCGGCGAGAAGATCTCCATGATCACCGCCTACGACGTCACCTTCGCCCGCCTCGTCGACCTGGCCGGCGTCGACATGATCCTGGTCGGCGATTCGGTCGGCATGGTCGTGCAGGGAGAGGCCAACACGATCCCCGTGGCCCTCGACGACATGGTCTATCACGTGCGTCTGGTTTCCCGAGCCAAGCCGCGAGCCCTGATCGTCGGCGATCTGCCGTTCGGCTCGTACCAGGTCAGCCCGCAGCAGGCGGTCGAGAGTTCGATCCGGCTGATGAAGGAGGGCGCCGAGTGCGTCAAGCTCGAAGGCGGCGTGGTCATGGCCGAAACGATCCAGGCACTGACCCGCGTCGACATTCCCGTCGTGGGCCACATCGGTCTGACGCCGCAGAGTTTCCACCGCATGGGCGGCCACAAGGTGCAGGGTCGATCGAGCGGTTTCGAGGTCGGAGGTCGGGAGCGGCTCCTGGAGGATGCACACGCCGTCGAGCAGGCCGGTGCGTGTGCCATGGTGATCGAAGGCGTTCCTCTCGATCTCGCCGCCGAGATCACCAAGAAGGTGTCGATCCCGACGATCGGCATCGGTGCGGGACCGTGGTGCGATGGCCAGGTACTGGTGCTGCACGATGTGCTGGGACTCAGCGATCTCACCTTGAAGTTCACCAAGCAGTACGCCAATCTGCGCAGCGCCGCGATCGAGGCCACGATGGCATATGTGCGCGAGGTCCGCGACGGCACCTGGCCCGACGACGCCCACAGCTTCCACTGAGTCCACATACATGCTGATTTGTCGCGATCCGCGATCGATGCAGTCGTGGAGCCACGAGCAGCGCTCGGCGGGTTTGCGAATCGTCTGCGTGCCGACCATGGGCGCGCTACACGCCGGCCACATGGCATTGATCGATACAGCACGCCGGCACGGCGACGTCGTCGTCGTGTCGATCTTCGTCAACCCACTTCAGTTCAACCGCAGCGACGACTTCGACAGATATCCACGACCGATCGACGACGACGTCGCCACCTGTCGAGCGGCGCACGTCGACGCGGTGTACGCGCCGACTGCGTCGGTCATGTACCCCGCGGGATTCCAGACCCACGTCGAGCCGGGGGAACTGGCCGACTCGCTGGAGGGCGCCGGCAGGCCGGGGCATTTCCGCGGTGTCCTGACCGTCGTCGCCAAGCTGTTTGCAGCGATGATCCCCGATGTCGCCGTATTCGGTCAGAAGGACCTCCAACAGTTGGCGATCATCCGCCGGATGGTCGTCGATCTCGACCTGGACATCGAGATCGTCGGCATACCAACCGTCCGTGAGCCCGATGGATTGGCGATCTCCAGCCGCAACCAACGATTGACGCCGGATGATCGGTTGGCTGCCGTCTGCATCGTGCAGGCCCTCCGGCTCGCGGCCGCTGCTGCTGCCGAGGGCGAACGCGACTCAACCCGGTTGGTCGCCTCGGCGAGTCGGAGGATCGAGGCAGAGCAACGTGCAATGCTCGAATACCTCCACATCGTCGATCCGTTGACGCTGGCTCCCGTCAGCGTCGTGGATCGCCCGGCGGTGATGGTCGCGGCAGCCTGGTTCGGCGACGTCCGCCTGATCGACAACCTCCCCCTCTCCCCCTAGCACGTGGGCGCGAAACCGGAAGCAGCGGTTCTCACATCGCGCCCGAGCAGGTGCAACGGGCGCGAAACCGGAAGCAGCGGTTCTCACATCGCGCCCGAGCGGATCTGCCCAGACCGATCTGCGGTCAGGTGTTGGACAGCCAGCCGGTCAAGGCCAGAGCCATTGCCAGGCCATTGAGGATGGCGTGGGCGATCATCGTCGGAGCGAGCCGACCGATGAGGAACGCCGCGCCGCCGAGCACGCAGCCGACGGCGCTCAGCACGAGGATGAGACCGATGTTGCCGGTGCCCCGCGTCGGGTCGAAGTGGGCCATGCCGAACAACGCTCCCTGTGCTCCGACCGCCACGACAGCACCGGTTCTCGAGAGCAGACCACGGAGCACCACGCCGCGAAAGACGATCTCCTCGGCAAGTGGAGCAGCGACGACGGCCAGCACGAGCAACGACACCACGTAACCGCGATCGGCGGGCAGTTCGGACACGTCCTTGATGTTGCTCGTGAACGGGATCTTGAGCACGACAACGATCACACCGACGATGACCTGGGTGATCAGGCATGCCACCCACGTGACAGGACCCCAGCCGGCGTCGACCCACCGAGCACGGAACCCTACGTCGGTACGAAACCGGCCCGTCCCCCATCGACGACTGGAGTACCAACACCACATCAGAGGCGGGACATACCCGACCACGCCGAGTATCGAAACATAGACGGCAATCGGCCACTCGAACCCGGAGATCGCGTCCAGCAGGTACCGACTCGCCGTCACCGACACGAGCAGCGTGATGACCGCACCCCAGGCCGCACGAATCGGCAGCGTCGGATGTGGTGGCGGTGACGGTATCGGTACTGCAGCGAGACCCGTCCAGGCCCTACCGTCCCAGAAGCGCACCCCTGAGCTGTTCCACGGATCGGGGAACCAGCCGGTCGGGGTCGGCAACATCGGCGCCAGCGTAGAGGCACCGCCTGGGTATTGCGTAGTGTCGGGCCGATGACCGATCCACGCCAAGTGTCCTTCTGGCTCGACTCGCTTCCAGTCGATCACCGCTTCACGATGCGCCGGCAGTTGCCCGGCGACATCACCGCTGACGTGGCAATCATCGGTGCCGGGTACACCGGGCTGTGGACGGCCTACTACCTCGGGCGACTGGATCCGACGTTGCGAATCGCAGTCGTCGAGGCCGAGTTCGCCGGCTTCGGCGCCAGTGGCCGCAACGGTGGTTGGCTCTCCGCGCTCCTACCGATGAGCTTCGAGAAGATGGCCGCGCAGCACGGGCGCGGGCAGGCGATCGCAATGCAGCGGACGATGCACGACGCGGTCGACGAGGTCGCCAGAGTGACCACGAAAGAGGGCATCGACTGTCATCTCGCCAAGGGTGGCTATCTCAACCTGGCCCGCACCGAACCGCAGGTCCGAAGGGTGCACGAGCTCCTCGAGCACTACCGGTCGTGGGGGTTCGGTGAGGAGGATTACCGCTGGTTGACACCCGCTGAGGCCACGGCGCGACTCAAGGCAACCAGAGTGCTGGGTGCCGGCTACACACCGCACTGCGCGGCGATCCACCCGGCACGGCTGGTGCGGGGGCTGGCCGAGACGGTCGAACGTGCCGGCACCACGATCTACGAGAACACCAGGGTCGTCGAACTCGGTAGCCGTCAGGTGCGCTGTGAGACCGGAACGGTGTCGGCAGACGTGGTCGTGCGGGCCACCGAGGGATTCACCGCTCGTTTGCCCGGCCATCGCCGCACGGTCGCACCGATCTACTCGCTGATGATCGCCACCGAGCCGCTGCCCGACAGCTTCTTCGACGAGGTCGGCTGGGCGTGTCGCGAAACATTCAACGATGACCGACGGTTGATCATCTACGGCCAGCGCACCGCCGACAATCGCATTGCGTTCGGCGGTCGTGGTGCGCCGTATCATTTCGGCTCGGCAATCAAGCCGGAGTTCGACCGCCGTGCGGGTGTGCAGGATTCCCTGCTGACGTTGCTCGGCGAGATGTTCCCGGCACTCGGCGACGCCGAGGTCACTCACCGATGGGGTGGCCCGATCGGCGCGCCGCGCGATTGGTTCTGCTCGGTCGGTTTCGACGAGACCAACGGTCAGGCTTGGGCCGGCGGTTATGTCGGCGATGGCGTGACGACCACAAACCTCGCCGGACGAACCTTGGCCGACCTGATTCTGCGTCGCGACACCGATCTGGTGTCGCTGCCATGGGTCAACCACCGCTCCAGGCGATGGGAGCCGGAGCCTTTCCGATGGCTCGGCATCAACGCCGTACTGCGACTGCCGGTCGGTGCCGATCGCTACGAGGCGCGCACCGGCAGGACCGAGAAGTGGCGCAGCAAGATCCTCGAGCGATTCATCGGGCACTAGGACGGAAACGCTGTCGGCACGACGTCGGCATACAACCAGGTGGAGAAGAACTCCGTCAGGTCCTGACCCGCCACCTCGTTGGCCAAGGCGACGAAGTCTTCCGTCGTACGCGACGACCCGTTGTTCTCGGCGACCCAGCGACGCATCAGGGTGAAGAACAGGTCGTCGCCGATCGTCTTGCGCAACGCATGCAGGATTGCGGCCCCGCCGTCGTAGCGGTTGAAGCTGAACATTGCCGCAACAACCGGGGTCGCGGTCGCGTCGGGTTCGCGGCTGGCAAGCCCCGATGACGCCGAGTCCTCGATCGTCCGCAGGCCGAGGTGGTCGAGCCACATCCATTCGCCATACGTCGCGAAGCTCTCGTTGAGCCAGACATCGATCCATCGAGCAGGCGACACCGCGTCGCCGAACCATTGATGAGCAAGCTCGTGGGACAGCAGGAGCTCCTGGGTGTAATCAAGTCGACCCGTGGAGAAGTCGTCGCGACTGAAGAGTGATCGTCCCATCGTCTCCATCGCCAGGCCGCTCGTGCTGTCAGCGATGGCAATGCCGTAGCGATCGAGCGGATACGGGCCGAAGAAATCGTCGAAGAAGTCGATCTGGTCATCGATCGTGTCCAAGTAGCTCTGCATCGTGTCCCTGTCCTCGCGCAACACCACGCTGACGAGCGGCAATCCGTTCGGGCCGACCCCATCGACCACCTCGTAGTCGCCGGTCAGCAGCTGAATCAGGTAGGTCGCCATGGGACGATCCTCTTGCCAGACCCAGGTGTCGGCAGTCGCCGTCGAGGTGTGGTCGATCAATGCACCATTGGCGATCGCGGTCAAGCCCGACGGCACCGTGAGCTCGAACCGAAAAGTGGCCTGGTCACTGGGGTGGTCGTCGCTCGGTAGCCACGTATGCGCACCCTCTGGCTCGTTGAGGACGTATGAACCCCCAGGAGTGGTGAACCAGCCGACCATCTGTCCCGCCGCCGACGGTAATGGCTCGGGTGACAGGGTGTACATCACGTCGATGCCGACGTGCTGACCACTCGACAGCTGGCTGGATGGAGTGATCAACAGCTCGGGCGGCGCGGCAACGAACTCGGCCGGGGCGCCATCGACCGCAACGGATGACACGATGGGCCCGTCCGAATCCAGCGAAATGGTGGTGCGATCCTCCGTCATCACGAGATCGAGATGTGCGGTGGCCGTGATCTGGTGCTGTTCGGGGTCGTAGTCGAGGGCCACGGTGTAGTGCTCGACATCGATCCCTGGGTTGCCGAGCGACGGGAAGAGCATGTCACCGATGCCGTTGTCGTTGCCTGCCAAGGGTGGCATCGTGGTGGAGGTATCGAAAGGCGGTGTGGTGGCAGGATCGGTCGGATCGGTCGGCGCCGTCGTCGTCCCGGGACCATCGACCGCAACAGTCGTCCCCGCCCCGTCGGCTTCGCCTGTATAGGCGTCTGTGGCGATCACGCCGGGACTCGTCGCGCAAGCAGCCAGGCAGGCGACCAGGAGTAGACCACCCGTCCGTCGATGCACGGCCAGCGACCTTACCGTCAACGGTGAACGGAGTGGTCGCGCACCTCGGCACGCAGCCGAATGGTGTAGACCGAGTCGCCGGAGAGCACACCACCACGTGCAAACAGGCGACCAGCCTGCCAGTTGGACAGGCCGAGCTCCGGCTGATCGAGGGCGAATTGCCCATCGACCCAGCGGGTGAAGCCGTTTCCGACGAACGGAGCATCGATCGCCGCATAGAACCAGTGGTGTTCATCGCGATCTGTGCTGATCAGCGACGCCGCGAGTTTCGGGCTGTACCGATTGAACAAGTCGACTGCCTCGGAAATCGAGTCGACCTCGACGAGCCAGAACTCCGGCGCGTCCTCCCACTCCCACTCCATGCCGAGCCCACGCAGCTCATCCCCCACGGCACGGTGAACCACGGCTGTCGTTCCCCGCCTGCCTGCAGCACGTTGCGCCGCCTCGGACACCACGTCGGTCAGTTCTGTCGAACGAGAACGAGGGATGCAGCACACGTTCATGGTGTTGCACACCTTGCGATCGAGCGAATGCTCGACTGCCTCCCCGACCACCGTGGCGTCAGCGTGCTCGGACACCACGACCCAAGCCCCGCCGGTGCCGTGCAGGCTCACAGGCACGCCGTGCTGGCGGGCGACGGCGCCGAGCTGAGCGACCGCTGTGCCCGAACCGCGGGCGACCGCGAGGGCGAGGCGAGAATCGGCGAACAGCGCCCAACCCGCGGCGTGTGCCGCCGACTCGACAAGTCGCACCGCTCCGAGCGGCAGCCTCGCTGCCGCGAGCGCAGGGACGACACAGCAACGCATGATCGCCTGTGCCGTCGCCAGGGCGTCGCTTCCGATCCTGAACACTGCGGTGTTACCCGTGCGCAGTACTCCGGTCGCGTCGGCGAACACGTTGGGCCGCCCTTCGAAGACGAATCCGACGACGCCGAGAGGTGCCCGCCACGACGACACCGACCATGCCCCGTGATCGATCGACGTGACGAACTGCTCGCAGCGGATGGGCGAGGTGCTCCAGCTACGCAGACCGGCAGCCATGTCCGCGCGCATCGCCGGTGACAACTGCAACCTCGTCGTGGATCTGCCTCTGCTCGAAGCCGATTCGACATCGGAGCGATTGGCATCGAGCACGGCAGAGAACGTGGCGTCATCGTCGATCGCGCCGGCAAACCGCTCGAAGAACTCCGTGATCTGGTCGTCGTGGCATGCAGCGAGGGCGGCAAAGGCATCATTAGCTTCGGTCACCGCCCCGGAAACGAGAAGGTGTTCGGCTCGGGGGATGTGCAGGAGCTCACCGGTGTCCTGCACGATCACCAGGCGATCACCTGCCGTGAATGCCCGGGCAAGACCGGCGGGAACCACACTGACGCGGTCGCCGCCGTACACGAGCGGCTGACCTTCGGTCAGTTCGGTCAGCTGGATCATCGGTCGCTCCGTCGCGGCGATCTCATCGGTCGCTAGCGTACGACGGATGGCAGCGAACCGCCCCGACGATCGGCTCTACTTCCGTCAACTGCTGTCGGGTCGAGACTTCGCTGTTAGCGATCCGCTGGCCAAGCAGATGGTCAACTTCGTATACGCCGTCGGCGATCGCACTACGGGCGAATGCCTGTTGGTCGACCCGGCGTATGCCGTGGCCGATCTGCTCGACACGGTGGCTGCGGATGGCATGGGCGTGACCGGCGTGCTGGCCACGCACTATCACCCCGACCACGTCGGCGGGGCGATGGGGGCCAACGACATCGAGGGCATCGCCGCGCTTCTCGAACACGTCGACTGTCCCATCCATGTGCAACGAGACGAAGAACTGTGGGTGCAGCGAACGACAGGGGTCGGCGGCGATCACCTCGCGCTCCACGATCCGGGGGACGTCGTTCGGGTGGGTTCGATCGAGATCAGGCTGATCCACACACCCGGTCACACCCCCGGCAGCCAGTGCTTCCACGTCGACGGACGGCTGGTCAGCGGCGACACGCTGTTCCTCGAAGGTTGCGGACGCACCGATCTTCCCGGAAGCAACGCAGCAGACATGTACGACAGTCTGCAGAAGCTCGCCGCCATGCCGACAGCCACAGTCGTGTACCCAGGGCACCGCTATTCACTCCCATCGAGCGCCACGCTGGAATCGATCCGCGAGAGCAACTATGTCTTCCAGCCGCAATCGGCCGAGCAATGGCTACAGATGTTCGGCGGCTGACGCCGCACATCGACCGGTCGGTCAGATGCTGAGGCTGAGAGCCAGCGACACGATCGCGATGTGGTATGTGACCATGATCGCCAGGTGCATCCAGGCGCGCTCGGCGACGAACTGACCCCAACCGAGGATGGAGTCGCTGACGATGAAGGCCGACGCGCCGATCAGGATCAGCCAGTTGCCAGTTGCCCATCCGAGCACGCACATCGAACAGATGACCACCAGGTAGGCGCGCGACAGGGATACCGAAACCCCGCACGGCAGCGCCACGAACGATCGGCACTGCCGCGGTACCCAGCAAGAATGCGCACCCGACAACGGCCACGCCGGCGATCCGCCACTGATCGAATCCGCGCAGCGCGAACATCACGATGAAGGCGACATGCCCGAGTAGGAACGCAGCGAGCCCGACGACGAACCGATCGACGGCCGGCAGGAGCGCGACATCCCCGATCAGGCACAACACCAAGGCGATGATCGCCGTGATCGTTGCCGCATGCGGACCACCGGCCAGGGCGGCGATGGCAATCGACTCCGACGGTGGTCAGCGGTTTGGTGACGAGCTCGAGGCGGTCGTTGTGTGTGTACCGCGAATACCAGTTGGCAATCGCCAGGACTGCCGTCGCGATGCAGGCAACGATCATGAGCCGAGTCCTGACATCACACGAGTGCATTCACGATCGCACTGATCGCCGCGACGGTCAGCAGCACCAGCACCAGCCAGCGGAACCGCTCTCCGTCGACATGTTTGCGGATCGGGTAGCCGAGGAGTTGACCGGCGAGCATGGCGGGGATGGTGACCGCCGCAGCGGTGAGGCCGTCGCCCGTGACGTTCCCGGAAGCGACGAACAACATCAGACCGAGGATGTTGCTCAGCGCGAACACGGTCGAGATCGTCGCCCGGAACTCGACCGCTGAAAGCTGTCGTGCCTGGAGGGCGAAGACCAGCGGTGGGCCGTTGGTCGACAGCGACGTATTCAAGACACCCGACACGAACCCGGCACCGTAGTCAAGCCGCGGCCCGGCGCGATGCAGATTGATCCGCATCGCCAGCAGCACGACGGCCACGAGGACGGCGAGTCCCAGCAGCAGCCTCAGCACATTGTCGTCCACCGTGACGAAGACCAACAGTCCCAGTGGCATGCCCGCGTATGCGGCGATCGTCATTCGTCGTACCAGCACCCTGTCGGAGTCGGCGCGACTGTGCCAGGCCTGCCAGCTGGTCACGAAGATGCCGGTAAGGGAACTGACCACTACGGCGATCTTCGGTTCGACCGCCAACGTCATCAGCGGCACAGCCAGCAGGGCGAAACCAAAGCCGGCCACGATCTGCAGGAACGCGGCGCTGAAGACGGCCACCCCAACGACAATCAGTTGGTCGGTCGTCACGAGCGTCGATTCTGACACGGCCTGCCGCCTACGCTGCGGAGCATGCTGCCGATCGTTGATCTCACTTCATCCGCAGCCCCGACCGAGATCGACCAGGCCTGCCGGCAGTTCGGCTTCTTCGCCATTCGCAATCATGGGGTGAGTGACGACCTCCGCAACGCGGTCCTCGAGCGCGGCGATCGACTTCTTCGGTCGACCCGACACGGAGAAAGAAGCTGTCGCGATCGTCCACGGCGGGTCCGCGTGGCGAGGATGGTTCCCGCTCGGCGGCGAGTTGACTTCAGGTGTTGCAGATTTGAAGGAGGGTTACTACTTCGGTCGCGAACTGCCACCCGACGCTCGACCGATGCACGGTCCCAACATCTGGCCTGCGCACCCGACAACCCTTCAACCTCTGGTCACCGAGTGGATGGCAACGATGGAACCGTTGGCACAGTTCGTGCTCTCACTGATGGCCGAAGGACTCGACCTGTCGCGTCATTACTTCCGCAATGAGCTGACCGCCAATCCCACTCCACTGTTCCGGATCTTCCGCTACCCGCCCCACCCGTCCGACAGGGCCGACCGTTGGGGCGTCGCCGAGCACAGCGACTACGGCCTGCTGACCCTCCTCGCCCACGATGGCACAGCGGGGTTGCAGGTCAAGGTCGGCGACGAATGGATCGATGCCCCACACGATCCCGACCTGATCATCTGCAACCTCGGCGACATGCTGGATCGCCTGACGGCCGGCCGGTACCGATCGACTCCGCATCGAGCGCGCAACCCCTCGGTAGCTGACCGGTACTCGTTGCCGTTCTTCCTCGATCCCGGATGGAATGTGGACATCGGCGCCATCAACCTCGATGACGAACTCCACGACGGCTGGGTTGCACCTGCCGACGCCGATCGACGCTGGGATCGCGCCAATCTGCGCGATCTCAGCGGCACCTACGGTGATTGGCTCACGGCGAAGGTCAGCAAGGTATTCCCCCAGCTCGCCAACGTGCTCACGGATCGGCCGCTGTTCAGCGACTGAGGGTGTAGGTGCGCTCGAATCGATCGACGTCGGTGACCCGCCAGCCGTCCGCGAGCAATGGCACCATCGAATCCCGTAGGGCTACGCGGGCATGCAGGGCGTGTGCGGTCGCCGAGGCGATCTCATCGGCCGTGACGGGCGGAACTGGAACCTCGACCGAGTCGGTCCCGACGAACCTCGGCTCGACGAGGTGCCATTCCACCACCAGTCGATCGCTCGGCAGACCACCGTTGATACCACCCATCGGCCCGTACAGATCGACGTGATACTGCGCGCCCACCGCACCGAGCGACCGCAGGTTGAGATGCGCATTGCCGAGCTGCAGCGGGTCGAAGGTCCAGCGAATCGCGGTGCGCCCGTTCGCCAGGCACCACTCACGCTGGCGACGCTTCAACGTCATACCCAACCCGGAGCCTCGATAGTCGGGGTCGACCGCGAGGTAGTGCGAGTGGAGCACCTGCGGATCGTGCGTAGCGAAGCCGTACACCGAACCAACCAGGCGGTCGCCGTCGAAGGCGCCAATGGCCATGCCCCCCTCGCTGACCGTCGCAACCAGCATGTTGACGGCAACGAGTTCTCCATGCCCACCCCACACCCGCGATTCCAGCGCCGGCATGGGGGCGAGTTCGACGGCCGTGCGCAGTTCTCGATACTCGATGCTCACCCCCGCAGAACCTCCACCGATTCGGTCACGGTGTCGATGAACGCTCGATCAAGCGTGACGCCGATCCCCGGGCCCGCGGGAACCGGCATGATCCCGTCAGTCGCCTCCAGTTGCTGCTCGGTGATGTCACGTGCATATGTGCGGCTGGCCGACGCCGTGTCACCCGGATAGACGAACCCTGGCATGGTCGCGACGTGGATGTTGTGGGAACGGCCGACGCCGGTCTCGAGCATGCCGCCACACCACATCGGCACGTTTCGGGCAACGCACAGCTCATGGATCCTCTTGGTCGCGGCCAGCCCACCGACCCTGCCGACCTTGACATTCACCACAGCGCAGGCGCCGAGGTCGAGCGCAGCCTTGGTGCGCGCCGGTGAAGTCAGGGTCTCGTCGAGGCACAGCCGCGTCCGGAGTTGCGGGGCTAGGGCGGCGTGGTCGGTCAGATCGTCCCAGTGCAGTGGTTGCTCGATGTAGTGCAGCCCATACGAGTCGATCGCGCGGAGCACACCGATGTCGTCGAGCGAATACGCCGAGTTGGCATCGACAGTCAGCTCGATGTCGGGGAAATCGGCACGAACGGCCGACAAGATGGTGACGTCCCAACCCGGCTCGATCTTCAACTTGATCCGCTTGTAACCCTGCTCGACATGTCGGGCGACCGATGCCACGGTCTCGGGCAGCGGGTTCATTCCCAGGCTGGCGCCGACTGGGATCTCGGTTCGCTCGCCGCCCAGCAGCGACCGCAGCGGCACACCGAGTTGACGGGCATGGCAATCCCATACAGCCAGCTCGAGGGCAGTCTTCGCCATCGGGTTGCCGCGCCACCCCGCCCACGAGTCGACCAACATCATCGGATCATCGCAACCGTGCTTCAACAGCGATGGAACCAATGCCTCGCGCAAGAGGTGAAGCGCGCCGACGATGGACTCCTCGCGGTACGACGGCAACCAGTCCATCACCCCTTCGCCATACCCCTCGACCCCGTCTGCGCGTACCGTGGTGATGAGTGCGAGTTTCTCGGTCTCGGCGGCGAACGAAGTCCTGAACACCGACCGGTATGGCAGACGGATGACCCGCAGTTCGACTTCGTCTATGTGCATGCTCGTTCTCCTACCAGGTGTCGATGTTGGGACGCTTCTTGCCAATGCGATGAGCATCTACCCATCCGTCCGACGGTAGCTGCCGCGACGGAATACGGTTGCTGTCGTGAGCGAGCCAGTGGAGATCTCAGTGGCCGGGCGGAACGTGACGATCACCAACCCCGACAAGGTCTTCTTCACCACCCGTGGCGACACCAAGCTCGATTTGGTCCGCTACTACCTCTCGGTGGGCGATGCCGTGATGCGCCAGATGCTCGATCGCCCCGTCCTGTTGCAACGCTTCCCCAACGGTGCTCATGGCTCGAACTTCTTCCAGAAGCGCATCCCCGACGGCGCCCCCGAGTGGTTGCACACGACCACGGTGCAGACCCCCAACGGCACGCCCTCGCGTGCCCTGGTCGTCGCCGATCTCGCCCACCTCGTATGGGCAGTGAATCTCGGTTGCCTCGGCTTCCACTCCTGGCCGGTGCGCGCCGCGGACCCGGAGCATTGCGACGAACTGCGCATCGACCTCGACCCCGGCCCCGGCACCACGTACGTCATGGCCCAAGAGGCCGCTGCCGCCACCAAGACACTGTTCGACGAGCTCGCCGTCGCCGCGTACATCAAGACCTCCGGCAACCGGGGCTTGCATGTTTACGTGCGCCTGCAGCCGACGCACGACAGCGTGGCTGTGCGCAGTGCCGCCGTTGCAGTGGCTCGCGAACTCGAACGGCGACACCCCGACCTGATCACCGCTGCCTGGTGGAAGGAGCAGCGCGGTGAACGCATCTTCATCGACTTCAACCAGAACGCCCCACACAAGACCGTGTTCGCGCCGTGGTCCGTACGAGCACTCGACCATGCGCCGGTCTCGTTCCCGTTCCCGTGGGAGCTGCTGCACACCCTTCGCCCGCACGACATGACCATTGCCACGGTGCCGGCGTGGGTCGGCGAGCACGGTGATGCCTGGGCCGGGATCAACGACTCGCCGCAGTCCATCGATCCGTTCCTGGAGATGGTCCGCAGCGATCAGCAAGCCGGGCTTCAGGATGCTCCATGGCCACCCGTGTACCCGAAGATGGCCGGCGAGCCCTCGCGCGTGGCCCCCAGCCGCGCCAAGAAACCGAAAGCCGAGACATGAGCGTTCTCCCCATCGCCGATCGCTGGTTCGAGCGGACCTCCATCGACGACTCGATCACCTTGCTGTGGGAACCGCACGTCATCCCCCTCATGCGCTGCAACATCTGGCACGTGCGCGGCCGCGATCGCGATCTGGTCATCGACACCGGGATGGGTCTGATGAGCCTGTCCGACGAGTTGGCCGATCTGGTCGACAAGCCGGTCACTGCCGTCGCCACCCACGGGCACGACGACCACATCGGCAGCCACCACGAGTTCAGCGACGTGGTGGTGCATCGCGACGAAGCTGCGTTGCTCTTGGCTCCTCCGATCACATCGTTGGTGCCACGCGAGGCATGGGGCGACGCGGTCATCGATGCGCTCGAAGCCGCCGGCTATCCGATGCCCGAGCCGTACTTCGTCACCGCCTTGCCGGTCGGCGTCGCCGTCGATTCGTTCCATCAGCAGCCCGTCGCCCGGGTCCGGCACATCGACGACGGGGACGAGATCGACCTCGGTGACCGCTGCTTCCAGGTGCTACACCTTCCCGGCCACTCGCCGGGCTCGATCGGGCTCTGGGACGAAGCCGCCGGCACGCTCTTCTCGGGGGATGCGATCTACGACGGCCCGCTGCTCGACGAGCTCCCGGAGTCGTCGATCGGTGACTACTGCACCACGATGGATCGGCTGCTCAGGTTGCCGATCAATACGGTTCACGGTGGCCACGATCCCAGCTTCGGACGCGACCGCCTCCACGAGCTGGCGCGGGCCTACTTGCAGCGTCGGCGGGCCTGAGCCGGGAAGTTGCTTGCCAACCGAGAAGTCGTTTGTTTGAATTGTGGTCACCAGAGAGAGGAGGTGGTCCAAACGATGACAGATTTAGATTGTGGGACTCTGGAGGTGGTTGGCCGCTAACGGCCTCGGACTGGACCGTCTGGCGAATCCCCGCCAACCTCCGCTCGAACATCTCTCCGAAGTTGGTCCCGTCGGTAGTTGATGAGATGTTGAGTTCTGAACAGTTCAAAGCGAGGAGAGGTGCGTTGCGCGCCTCTCCTCGCTGCGTTCGAGGCGCCCCTACCCTGACACCCGCACCGAACCTTGTCACTCCCGACAGGTTGAGCATGTCGACGGCGACAAAGTTCACCCGCAGCCCATTGACCGCCGTCGAGGGCGAAGAATCCGTCGGTGGTGACGAGTTCGATCGTCACAGAACCACGACGCTGCGCAGTACCTCGCCGCGCTCCATCTTGTGGAAGGCCTCCTCGACGGCGTCGAGCGAGATCGTCTCGCTGACGAACTTGTCGAGTGGGAGGCGGCCCTGCTGATGCAGGGTGACCAGCATCGGAAAGTCGCGCGACGGCAAACAGTCGCCGTACCACGATGACTTCAACGCGCCGCCTCGGCCGAAGACCTCGATGAAGGGCAGTTCCAACGTCATGTCGGGGCGGGGAACACCGACCAGCACCACCGTACCGGCGAGGTCTCGGGCTTCGAAGGCCTGCCGATACACGGCTGGATTGCCGATCGCCTCGATGCACACGTCGGCACCATTCCCACCCGTGACCGACTTGATGTACTCCACCGGGTCGGAGTCGCGCGAGTTGCAGGTGTGCGTGGCACCGAACTCCTTGGCCCACTCCAGCTTGCGGTCGTCGATATCGACCGCGATGATCGTGTGCGCGCCGGCCAGTCGGGCGCCGGCGATGGCAGCGTCACCGACGCCACCGCAACCAAACACCGCCACCGAGTCACCTCGACCGACGTTGGCGGTGTTGATCGCGGCACCGATCCCGGCCATCACGCCGCAGCCGAGCAAACCGGCCGTAGTTGCCGGCACTGCAGGATCGACCTTGGTGCACTGGCCGGCCGCGACGAGTGTCTTCTCCACGAATGCTCCGATGCCGAGAGCAGGCGATAGCACGGTGCCGTCGGTCAGCGTCATCTTCTGTGTGGCGTTGAAGGTGCTGAAGCACAGCCAGGGTCGGCCGCGCAGGCAACTGCGGCACGTACCGCACACCGCCCGCCAGTTGAGGATCACGAAATCACCGGGCACGACATTGGTGACACCCTCGCCAACAGACTCGACGACACCGGCGGCCTCGTGCCCGAGCAGGAAGGGGAAGTCGTCGTTGATGCCACCCTCGCGATAGTGCAGGTCGGTGTGGCACACACCGCATGCCTGCACGGTGACCACTGCCTCTCCAGGCCCGGGATCGGGTACGACGACCGTCTCGATCGACACCGGCGCGCCCTTCGAGCGCGCCACGACTCCGCGAACCTGCTGTGCCATTGCAACCTCCGTGTCAGCGGCCCGCAGGCCGAACCCGTGCGGAGATTACTCGCCGCGTCGGCCGCGTCGACGCTCGCGGTCGGGCGCCGGGCCCGACGGTGCAGCGTTGACCAACGGGCCGACAGCTTCGATGATGTCGTCGAGCGTCGGCTTGGCGATCAGCTCGTCGAGCGACTGCCGCATGGCCGCGAGATGCACCGGCGAAGTACCACAGCATCCACCGACGATGCTCGCTCCGGCCTTCACCGCGAGCTGAGTGTATTTGCCCATCAGCTCCGGGGTGCCGGTGTACACCGCCTCGGTTCCGGCGAAGTACGGCACGCCGCAGTTCCCCTTGGAGATCAGGTGGGTGTGGACGTCGCGCTCGGTCATGGCCAGCAGGGAAACCAGGATGTCACTTGCGCCGACTCCGCAGTTCGCACCGATAGCCAGCGGTGGCGCGGCCAGCCCGTCGAACACATGCGACAGATCACCCGGGAGCAGACCCATCATGGTGCGACCGGCGGTGTCGAACGAGCACGTCGCCGTGTATTGCATGCCGGCCTGAAGCGCTCCGGTTGCGGCGGCGCGGATCTCTTCGGCTGCCGACATGGTTTCGATCCATGCAATGTCGGCGCCACCAGCCTTGAGACCCTCGGCGAGCTCACCGAACGATTCGATCGCATCGCTCTCGGTGAGGGCACCGAGCGGCTCGAAGAGTTCGCCGGTCGGCCCGATAGACCCGGCGACGACGATCGGACGCGGGCAGGCGTCGGCAACCTCGCAGGCGATCTCTGCAGCCCGCTTGGCCAACTCGTAGACACGGCCCTCGGCACGATGCAGCTTGAGACGATGCCGATTGCAGCCGAACGTGTTGGTCAAGATGATGTCGGCGCCGGCGTCGACGAACTGCTGGTGGAGGGTGCGGACCCTGTCGGGGTGGTCGACGTTCCAGAACTCCGGCGGATCACCGGCGCCGAGGCCGCGCTCGAAGTAGTTGGTGCCGGTCGCACCATCGGCGAGCAGGATGCGACCGGAGGACAGCAGTTCGGCAAGTGAGGCTCGCATGGTGGTAGCCCAGGATACCGCCCGACGTACAGTCCGTACATGGCCCCCTCGATCGAGCCGGCGCACTTCGATGGCACCGCTGACCAGCTCGCCGAGATGGTGGCGGTTGCCGACCTGCCATCGCTGCTGGCCGCCCTCGCTCATGACTTGGGCTCGCCGGAACTGCTCGCCGGTTTGAACCTGGATCCGACCAAACACCACGAGCCACAGGGAGGGTGGACCCCTGACCAGCAGTCACATGCGCGCCAGGTCGCGAGTGGTGCCCTGGTCGAGCTGGGCGACGCCGGTTGGCCTTCGGGTCCCCCACCGACCGCCGATTCCGTCCGTCCGATCATGACGTGGATGATGGCCACAGAGACCTCCGACGACTACGTCGCCTTGTTGCTGGAGGAGCTGGGCGACACCGTCGCTGATCTGCGGGCGCCGTCGTGGCGCATTGAGGACCTCGCCCCGGACCGCACGTTCCGCGTCGCAGTGGTGGGCGCCGGCATGTCGGGATTGCTGGCCGCCCATCGGCTACACCAGGCCGGGGTCGACGTGGTGGTCTTCGAGAAGAACGACGACGTCGGCGGAACCTGGCTGGAAAACACCTATCCCGGTTGCCGGGTCGATGTCGCCAGTCATCTGTTCTGCTACTCGTTCGCCCAGCGCGCCGACTGGCCGCAGCATTTCTCCACGCAGCCCGAACTGCTCGACTACTTCCGGCGCTTCGCAACCGATTTCGGGCTACGCCCATTCATCCGCTTCTCGACGACGGTCGAAGCCATGACCTTCGACGACCACTCGGCGACGTGGAAGGTCTGCACCGTGGACGAATCGGGACGATCCGAGATGGCCACCTTCGAGGCGGTCATCAACGCCACCGGCCAGCTGAATCGACCGAAGCTTCCCGACATCGCCGGCCGATCAACTTTCGCCGGGCCCGCGTTCCACTCGGCGGAGTGGGACCACGACATCGATCTCACCGGAAGGCGGGTGGCAGTCATCGGTACCGGCGCAAGCGCCGCGCAATTCATCCCGATCATCGCCGAGCAGGCCGCGCAGGTGCTGGTGCTCCAGCGCACACCCAACTGGCTGCTCCCGACACTCGACTACCACGACGACGTCTCGCAGGGGCAGCGCTGGCTGCTGAACCACGTTCCCTACTACAGCCAGTGGTATCGCTTCTGGCTCTTCTGGCGCTATGCCGAGGGAATTCTGCCGGCCGTGACTGTCGACCCGCAGTGGGACGGCCACGGACATTCCGTGAGTGCTGCCAATGAGCAGCTCCGCATGCTGTTGGGAATGTACATCGGGTTGTGTTTCGGAGATCGTCCCGACCTGCTGGCCGGGGTCATGCCCGACTACCCGCCGGCGGCGAAACGGATCATCCGCGACAACGGCATCTGGGCGACGACCCTGAAGCGCGACAACGTGCACCTGGTCACCGACCCCATTTCGGGCATCACCCCCAACGGCGTGCTGATGGCCGATGGAGCCAGCCATGACGTCGACGTGATCATCTACGGCACGGGCTTTCACGCGTCACGATTCCTCACCCCGATGTCGATCACCGGGCGCGGCGGCATCGACCTCCACCGACAATGGGACGGCAACGCCCGCGCGTACCTGGGCGTCGTCACACCGAACTTCCCGAACTTCTTCATGCTCTACGGACCGAACACCAACATCGTCGTCAACGGCAGCATCATCTACTTCTCCGAATGCGAAGTGCACTACGTCATGCAATGCCTGCGCCACATCCTCACCAGCCGAGCGCGGGCGATCAATTGCCGATCGGACGTTCACGACCGCTACAACGAACGGATCGATGACGGCAACCGGCTGATGGCGTGGGGAGCCTCGGACGTCAACAGCTGGTACAAGAGTGATTCGGGCCGAGTCGCCCAGAACTGGCCGTTCAGCCTGCTGGAGTTCTGGCAGCAGACCCGCGAGATCAACGACGCCGACTACGAAGTGCTGTAGCAGCCCGCACCTTCGGCCCGTACGAACAGCGCCGTCAGGTGATGGGCGTGAGAGCCGGCTGGCCGCTGAGCACCGCCACGGTGTTGCGAGCCGCGAGTGTCGCCATCGCCGCCCGGGTCTCGACGGTGGCCGAGCCGAGGTGTGGGATCAACACCGCGTTGTCGAACTCGGTGAGCCCCGGCTCGAGCGTCGGCTCGTGCTCGTAGACGTCGAGCCCGACGCCGGCGATCGCACCACTGCGCAGGGCGCTCACCGAGCGCGGCCTCGTCGACGATCGGGCCGCGGGCCGTGTTGATCAGGTATGCCGAGGAGCGCATCAGCTCGAACTGGTCAGGACCGATGAGGTGATGGGTCTCGGCAGAATACGGGCAGTTGATCGTGACGATGTCCGACGTCGCCAACAGCTCGTCGAGGCTCAGCCGGTCGGTGCCCAGGTCGGCCTCGATCTCGGCCGACACCGCCCTGCGGTTGCTGTAGGCCACCGTCATACCGAAAGCCTTGGCGCGCCTGGCCAGGGCCTGGCCGATCGCCCCCATCCCGATGATCCCGAGGCGGCGCCCTTGGAGACCGGAGCCGAGGAGCATGAACATCCCCCACTGCCAGGGTTGGTTCGAGCGAACGATCCGCTCGCCCTCCCCCAGACGCCGAGTGACCATCAAGATCAGCGCCATGGCGATGTCGGCCGTCGCGTCGGTCAGCACACCTGGTGTGTTGGTGGCGATCACTCCGCGCTCACGACATTCGGCGACGTCGATGTTGTTGTAGCCGACGGCGACGTTGGAGACGACCTTCAGTTGCGGGCCGGCCGCATCCAGAAAGTCCCTGTCGACCTTGGTGGTCAGCAAGGTCAGCACGGCCTCGGCGTGGGCGACGCGTTCGTACAGTGCGTCGATCTCGATCGGCTCGTCATGTTTCCAGCCCCACACGTTGCCGTACGGTCTGAGCACGTCGAGACCGGCGTCAGGGATTCGACCGGCCACGACGATCCGCGGCTCGGTCATCAGGCGGCCTCGATCCACGCACGGAGCTTGCCGAGACCGAGTTCGATGTCGGCAACCGAGATGCCCGAGTAGGCGAAGCGCACATACTGGTCGATCTCGCCTGGCAGCGGCCGACCGAAGTGACGCCGGGTGCAGAACGACACGCCCGTGGCTCGCAAGGCCGCATCGGCGAATTCGGCGACATCGGTGAACCCCAGCGTGGCCATCGCCTCGGTGACGTTGGGAAACAGGTAGAAGGTGCTGTCAGGCCTGGCCAAGACGAAGCCGGGAATGGTCTGCAGCTGATCGACGGCGGCATCGCGTCGACGCTGGAGCTCGGCCAGGATTGCCTTGGGACCCGATTGGTCACCCTGTAACGCCTCGATCCCTGCGGCCTGCACGAAATGGGTGGTGCAGCTCTCGTCGTTGGTGTTGATCTTGGTGATCTGGGCGATCAGGTCGACCGGTCCGACAGCTGCGCCGAGCCTCCATCCGGTCATCGCGAACTTCTTCGAGAACGTGTAGAGGATCACCGTGCGCGAGCTCATGTCCGGCAAGGACGCGATCGATGCGCTCGTGCCCGAGTAACGCATCTCGAAATAGGCCTCGTCGCTGAGCACCCACAGGTCGTTCTGCCTGGCGAGCTCGGCGACAGCGGCCATCTCGTCGAGCGAGCTCTCGCAACCGAGCGGGTTCTGCAGGTTGTTGTAGATCAGCACCTTGGTCGCCGGAGTGATCCGGCTGCGCAGATGATCGAGATCGATCGCGAATCCGGTGACCGTCTGGTCGTACCGGTATGGCTGCCCGACCCCGCCGTAGTACTCGACCTGGCTCTCGTAGATGGGATATCCAGGCGTCGGGAACAGCACACCATCGCCGGGATTCATCACGACCTGCAGGAACTTGCCGATCACCGGTTTGCCGCCCGGTTGCACGGCGACGTTGTCCGGCCCGTACCGCAGGTCGCGGCGCAGCGAGACGTCGTCGGCCAACGCTTCGCGCAGCGGGGCAATCCCGGCAGCGGCGCAGTAGCCGGTCTTGCCGTCGGCGATTGCCCGATTCATGGCCTCGACCACGTTCGCCGGGGTCGGCAGGTTGATGTCACCGAGGTGGAATGGGAACACCTTGTTCCCTTTGGCGGCCCATTCGGCAGCCGCCAGCGACACGGCGAAGGCTGTCTCAGTTCCGAGATGGTTCAATCGTTCAGCAAGCATTGTACAAATCGTAAACCGACGGCCCCGACTCGCTCGAAGCGACTCGTCCAGCCCTACGTTGATCGGAATGACGCGGGGTGGAGCGAACTCGGCGAACTGGATCGATGGGCCGCACAACCGGTGGGGCTTCCTGCATGTCCGGGAGTTGACTCGCACGGCAAGGATCGGCCGGTCGGCGCAGCGCGTCGATCCCCTGCCGCGGCGATCGAGCGATCTCGACAGCTTCACCTTCGCTCACGCCGATCGACGTTGGACGTTCGCCGAGATGCTCGAGACGACATTCACCGATGGCCTGATGGTCGTGCACGACGGTGCGGTGGTCTTCGAGCGATACGGCGGATTGATGCGGCCCGGCGACACCCACCTGTTGATGTCGGTCTCCAAGTCGCTCACGTCCACGCTGGCTGGGGTGCTCGTCGGCCGTGGGGCGATCTCGCCTGACGCTGTCGTCACCGACTACATCCAAAGTCTGCGCGGCTCGTCATGGGAAGACTGCACCGTGCAGCATCTGCTCGACATGCGTGCCGGCACGAAGTTCAACGAGGACGACTACGACGATCCCGACAGCGATGGACGGCTGATCGAACAGGTCTCGGGTTACACGGCGATGGTTCGCGCTGACCTTCCCGCAAACACCTATCAGTGGATCGCCGAGGTGGCCAACACCGAGCCGCATGGCGGGCCATTCCGGTATCGGTCGATCCTGCCCGACGCGTTGGCCTGGGTGATGTGCGAGGCGACGGGCCGATCATTCCCCGAACTGTTCTCCCAGCACATCTGGTCGAAGTTCGCGTCCGACGACGCCGACATCATCGTCGATGCTGCCGGCTTCCCCGTCGTCGAAGGCGGTATCTGCACGACCCTCGAAGACCTCGCCAGATTCGGAGTGATGTGCCTGCAAGACGGTCGGTACGGCGATCAACAGATCGTGCCGGCCGAGTGGATGCGTCGGCCGAGGACCAGGGATCAGGAACTGATCGACGCCTTCGTTCTGTCCCGTGAGTCGGAGCGCTCGGGCCCCGACGCGTGCTATCGCGACTACTGGTGGGTGTACGACAGCGTTGCCGGTATCTATTGCGGGCTCGGTATCAACGGTCAGGTACTCATGATCCATCATCCGTCGAACACCGTGATCGCCAAGTTCTCGACATGGCCGAACCGGATGGACCACACCCTGGCCGACCTGACCGATGCCGCACTGCTGGCGCTGGGCGCGGCGCTCTCGGGTGATACCTAGTACCGAATCTCCGCAAGTGACGGCCTGTCATGAAGTTGTTGCAGCGAGAACCCGGCCATCTTGCGGTACCCCTCGGTGACCTCGAGAATCTCCTCACGGGTGATCACTTCCGACAAGTCGGCGAAGCCAGTTGGCGCCCGTTCCTCCACCAACTGCATCGGGAGCTCGGGACCGAGGCCACGGTTGGCGAGCACGATTGCCGAGGTCGCCGGCCGGCGCTCCTCGTCGTAGCGCTGCAGCGCACGCTCGATGTCGTGCTCGTAGGAGAGCAAGCACCCGGTGAGCGTGCGGGCGTCGAGGATTGCCTGCGAAGCACCGTTGGACCCGATCGGGTACATCGGATGCGCTGCGTCGCCGAGCAAGGTCGTTCTGCCGAACGACCAACGTTCGACCGGATCGCGATCGACCATCGGGAAGAGGAAGGTGGCAGGAGCCGACGCGATGAGCGACGGGACGTTGAGCCATGGAAAGACCCAACCTTCGAACTGCGGAAGGAAGTCGGCGAGATCACCACCGCGGTTCCAGTCCTCACGCTCGAGCAGTTCGGTCCCATCGGTGCGGAGTTCGGCGATGAAGTTGAGCTGCTGACCCCCAGCGGGTAGGTCCACAAGGGGGTACAGGACGAACTTCTGGCGGGGATGTCCGGCCCACACCATGGTGCGCCCATCGAAGACAGGCGCCCCCTCGGCCAGCCCGCGCCACAGCAGAGCTCCGTTCCATTTGGGCATGCCTTCGTCCGGGTAGAAGTGGCGACGAGCGACCGAGTGGATTCCGTCACAGGCGATCAGCATCGAGCCCTTGGCTGTGGCAGTGATCGCACCGGTGCGACGGTCGACGAACGTCGCCTCGATACCGTCGGCGGTCTCGACGAAGCGGTCGAGATGACAGCCGGTGTGAATGCGGTCGGCACCGATGTGGGCCTCGGCAGCGGCGTGCAGGATGGTGTGCAGCGCTCCGCGATGGATGGAGATCTGCGGCCATCGGTACCCGGCGGCGAGGCCGCGGGGCTCGTCCCAGATCGGTTCGCCGCGCTTGGTGAAGTATGCCAGTGTCGACGGTGAGATGCCGTTGGCGGCGAGATCGTCGGCCAGACCGAGGGCGTCGAGTTCGCGGACGGCGTGGGGCAGCAGGTTGATGCCGACACCAAGTGCCTGGATGCGGTCGACACTCTCGAACACCCTGACCGGGATACCGGCTTGCTGCAGGCTCACGGCGGCCGTGAGGCCACCGATCCCGCCTCCGGCGATGATGACGTCGTTCACGGGTCAGCCGACGAGCGCGTCGATCTCGGGCTTGGCCGTCGATCACGACCTGCAGATGCTCGGCGTGCGACAACCCGGGCTGGGCGAGCCGGTTGAACCCAATGCTGCAGTCGCTGAATCCCAGCTCCAGGGCCCGCTCGACCGCGGCCTGCCAGCCGGGGCCGATGTACACCCGCCCGTGGATGGGCAGCGATGACGGGTCGCGTCCGGCTTCCTCGGCAAAGCGTCGCAACTTCGTCACTGCGCTACCGATGTCGATCGGATCGAGTCCTGGGATCAGCAAGGGCATCCATCCGTCGGCCTTGCGCACAACGCGTCGCAGGACGGCGTCGGACGCCCCACTGCCGACCAGGATGGGGATCGGGTGAGTGGGAAGCGGGTTGATGCCGACACCGTGAAGGTGATGAAAGCGTCCGTCGAAGTCGACGAGGGGTTGCGTCCACAGCAGGCGCATGACATCGATCTGTTCCTCCAGCAGTGCCGTGCGATCCGTGAAATCGACTCCCAGGGCTTCGTACTCCGCGGCGTTCCAACCGACGCCGACTGCAACCCGCAGGCGACCGCCGCTGAGCAGGTCGATCGGTGGCGACCTGCTTGGCAACCAGCGCTGTCTGGCGTTGCGGCAACACCAGCACGCTCGTGACGAAGTGCATCCGATTCGTCAGAGCGGCGAGGTGGCTGAACATCACGAGGATCTCGTGGAAGGTGTGCTCGGACGTGTACGGCGCCGCCGGAAAGTTGCCGAAGGGACCTGGACCAAGTCGCGCTGCGGAGGCTCCGAGCACATGGTCGTACGCCATGAGATGGTCGAACCCGGCGGCCTCGGCGTCGATCGCCCACTGCCGGATCGCGTCGGGATCGGTACCGCTGTCGGCCTGCGAGAAGACAGCACCAATTCTCATCGGTTCTCCATTTCAGCTTGGTTCGATTCGTGGTCCGGGTGTTCGGGATCGATCGTTGCAGATCTGTGTCCCTAAGGTGCAGACGTGGCTCGACCCTTGCTCGTCGGGAATCCAGTTGCCGGAGGTGGAATGGGAGGTGCCGTTCCCGGAGTTGGTCCGGATGGCGCAGACCGCCGAGCAAGTGGGATTCGACTCGGTGTGGCTGGGGGACCATTTGCTGTACGACCTCACCGTCGGTCCACGCGGCCCATGGGAGGTGTGGACATCACTTGCCGCGCTGGCCGCCTCGACCGAGCGCGTGCTGCTCGGCCCACTCGTGGCCTCCGCTGGGTTCCACGAACCGACGATGCTTGCCAAGCTGGCCGCCACGGTCGACGGGATCTCCGGTGGACGCCTGGTGCTGGGTCTCGGCGCCGGATGGAACGAACGCGAGTACCGCGCCTTCGGGTTCCCGTTCGATCAGCGGGTCAGCCGCTTCGCCGAGGCGTTCACCATCATCCGAACGCTGCTTGCCAAGGGCGAGATCGACTTCGCCGGCGAGTTCTATCGTGCCGAACGTTGTGTGTTGCATCCACGTCCGGCGCGTCCGGGTGGACCGCCATTGATGATTGGATCGGTTCGACCGCGGATGCTGTCGATCGCCCTGCCGTACGTCGATGCCTGGAACGTGTGGTGGAGCGACTACGGCAATACGCCGACCGGCTTCGGCGAACTCAAATCGAGGGTCGATGAACAGGTGCAGCAATACGGTCGGGCATCAGGAAGCGTGTCAGCCACGTGCGCGGTGCTTGTTCAACTAGCCGATGGAGCAGGCCGGCAGATGGGCGCCTACGGCGGCGCGCCGGTCGAGCCGATTCGCGGCTCGGCCGCGGAAATCGCCGAGCAGATCAGGGCATTCGCGGTGGTCGGCGCGGACCACGTGCAACTCGTCGTCGATCCGATCACGCACCAATCGATCGAATGGTTCGAGGCGGTGTTGGCCGCGCTCGACCGTACGACATGACTCAAGCCGTGCAGTAGAAGAACCGATAACAGAATGTGGATGTAGTCGCCCACGTAGACGATCGCGCTCTGGTGACGACGAGCGCCCAACCGGAGGACAACGGCCACCCGTGGCATCGTTGGGCTGACGGCCGTCTCTGGCGGGAGATCTACCTCGTCCGGTCCGCAATGCTCGTTGCCTTCGCCGCGGCGGCGTGGGTGAGTGGAGCGCCGGCCGTCTCCTACACCGTGCTCTTCCTGATCCTGCCGTTCAACGTGCTCGTCGGCCTGCGCCATCGTCAGCGTGGAAATGCCGGATGGCTGCTCGCCGCCGACCAGTACCTGGCCGGATCCTGCGCGGTGATCGATCCGACGGTTGCGCTGGGTGTCGTCGTCTGTCAGTTGGTAGGTGCGGTCACTGGGCCGATGGGCGCTCGTCAACGCGTCGTCCAACCGTCGATCGTGGCAGGGGGTGTGCTCCTCGTCGTGGCCGGTCTGGTACACCACGACCGTCCGCTCCTCGCCTTCTGCATACCGGTGACGTTGTCGGCGATGAGGATCGCCAAGTTCATCGGATACCTGAAGAACCGGAATCTCACGGCCAATCGCCGTTACGAAGAGCTGCTCGACGGCATCAACGCATACGTCTTCGAAACCGACCTCCGTTCCGGTGACGTGCTCTACATGAATCAACGCACCCGGGAAATCGTCGGCTCATCGCTACGATCCGACCAGGCACTTCTCGACTTCGTGCACCCCGACGATCGTCATCTGGCCGTAGAGGCCACCCTCTTCGCCCGGCAGACCGGTGAGCCGGTTACGACAGAGGTACGCGTGCTCTGGCGACACGAGACGGTGTACGTCGAGATGAGAACGACGGTGTCGACCAAAGGAAGCCAGCGCCGGGTGCGCACTGTCCTGATCGATGTCTCCGATCGCAAGCGAGCCGAGCTCGAGTTGGCGCATCGTGCCGTGCACGACCCGTTGACCGATCTTCCGAATCGAGCCCTGTTCGGCGAACGCCTGTCGTCGGCATTGGCCTCCAGTGCCGACGTACCCGCGACCGGCGCCGTGCTGCTGCTCGACCTCAACAACTTCAAGCGGGTCAACGATGCGCTCGGCCACGCCAGCGGCGACCTGCTGTTGGTCGAGATCGCCGATCGGCTGCGACGAATCACAGACCCGACCGACACCGTCGCCAGACTGGGTGGCGATGAGTTCGCCGTGCTGATGCCGTTGGCTACGAGTAGCGAAGCCCTGGCCTTCGCCGACCGGTGCGCCGCGGCACTCGCCGAGCCGTGGAGCGATCGTGGCGTCGTCGTTTCACCGACGGTCAGCATCGGGGTCGCCCTCGCCGGTGGCGACCGGATCGATGGAGACACCCTGCTCCACCGCGCTGACATGGCGATGTACGAATGCAAGCGCACCCGCAGTGATCGCGTCGTCTACGACCTCACCTTGGAGCGGCTCACCGTCGAGCGGCTCCGCTTGCTGACAGGGCATGCGAATACGGAGCCCGGTCAACGCCGTATCGGCGATCGCCCGGTCTCGGATCTACGACCCGGAGAGTTCGTCGAAGAACCGGAGTAACCGCGCCTCGACATCGTCGAACGAGGCGGCGACGAAGAGCACGTCCTGGAACGTGGAGATCTCGTAGGCGGCGAACTCACCCATGGCGGCCGTGTCGAAGGGGCGAAGCTCGGCGTTGCCGAAGTTGGTGATCTCGCCGAACGAGCTCAACAGCCCGGCGCCATAGGTACGCAAGCCCCCGTCTTCCATCGCGACACCGAATTCGAGCGTGAACCAGAAGACCCTGCCGAGCAGGTCGGCCAGGCTCGGATCCGTGAGACGTGATGCAACCTGCCCCGCTCGCTCGTACAGGCCGGCGATCCGCGGCGAAGCCAGCGAGTTGGCATGACCGATCAGCTCGTGGATGATGTCTGGCTCAGGTGTGTAGAACGGCACTGACGAATGCCGTACGTACTGCGACGAGGGAAAACAACGGTCAGCCAGGGCGCCGAAGAACTCCGCTGTCGACACGAGGCCCGGCACGGCGCACAACCGCCAACCGGTGAGGTCGGTCAGACGATCGGATACATCGGACAGCTGCGGAACCTTGTCGGTCGGAAGATCGAGTACCGCCGCGGCGCGCCGATACTCGGCCACGGCGTACTGCCGGTGAAGCGACGTCAGCGCAGCATGCACCGTTGACCACACCCGGTGCTCCGCCGGTGTGTAGGCGACCAACGGCGGGCGGGCCCCCAGTACATCACTGGTCGAGAGCTGGGCAATGTGGTTGCGCCGCTCGACGTAAACGGAATCGGAGACCCCGGGATGATCCACGGGGAGCTCCAGAACTGAACCGATCATCCGGACATCATCCATTGTTTACAATGAATTGTCGAGAAGTATCCAGCAATCTCGGCGAATTGATCGATTATCCTGTTGATATGTCTCATTTTGTTGATTCAGGTGTCGCAGATCAGGGTTCTGGCCGACAGATCGACAGTGTCGATCGGGCCTTGATGGCAGCCCTAGTCGACGACGCCCGCATCTCACTGACCGAGCTCGCCGAGACCGTCAACGTGTCGAGATCGACTGCCCATACCCGCCTGCAGCGTTTGCGCGACGAGAACGTCATCACCGGCTTCACCGCCACCATCGATCCTCAAGCCGTCGGGCTCGGTGTCGCCGCCGCGGTTTTCATCGACATCGAACAGCACGACTGGAGAGCCCTTCGAGCAGAATTGGCTGCGATTCCCGGGGTCGAGTACCTGGCGATGTGCGCTGGTCGGTTCGATCTCATGCTGATCGCTCGCGCCAAGAGCATCCCCGCTCTACGCGACGTGCTGCTGGAACAGATCCAGCTCATCGACGGAGTGCGATCGACCGAGACCGTTTTCATCCTCGACGAGGTTCACTCGGCGCGTCCCGGCGCGATCGCAACCTCACAGTCCCCTCCGCACACCGATTCGCGCTGACTAGGTCGACTAGGGAGCGGAGGCCACCAATGCAGGTGAATTGCCGTCTCGGTCGGGTGGGCGCTTCTCCCAGGCGCTCGTCCAGCCAAGTGACGCAGTGCCGAGCGCCAATCCGATGGCCAGGCTGCAGACCACCAGGCTGACCCGCGCTCCCCGACGCGGCACGGGCGGGTCGGCGCGCATTTCGGCAACGGTCAGCTTCCAGGTCTCGCTGACGTGGCCGAGAACGTGGATCGTCGTCACCGCGAACCAGACGATGAAACTGCCCTGATGGATGGTGAGCCACGTATCGGAGTGTCGCGGACCCACAGCCAGCGTCACGATGCCGCTGACGAGTAGAGAGATCGTGGCCACGATCACCACTGGCGAGGTGATGCGTAGCACCGGATGAGGAGGCCCTTTGCGACGGTAGGCGGCCGTGCCGCGGTAGTAGTGGAAGAACCGGTACCCGGTCGTTGCCAGCTTGAGGCACACCACCGGTATGACGAACAGACCCACGGCCACGTGCAAGGTGAACATGTCCTCGACGCTGAGCACGGTTACGCCTTCGACTGCCAGGCTGACCAGGAGCACCGCACCCAACACGCCGGTCATCCTGGAATTACCTTCGACTCCGTGCGTCGCGGCCATACGAGTCGGGAGCCTACGTCCGCTGAATCGCTGCTACCTCTTCGCTGGTTCCGACGATCCGATGCTGGCGCCGTAAGGTAAACGGGGGACGTCAAGGGAGGACTTCAGTTGGACCTGCAGGATCGGCGTGAGGATGGGCGAAGTCGTCGCAGCGTGATATCGCGCGCGAGTCATGGGGAGTGGGCGCCGGCGGTGGACCGTCGTGATCCGGTCGAGGTCTTGTTGGCGTCCAATGCGGGGCGGATGGAGGAGTTGGTGCCGATCCGTTTCGGTCGGATGGCGGTGAGTCCGTTCACGTTCTTGCGTGGCTCGGCGGCGGTGATGACTGCCGATCTGGCGGCGGTGCCGACGACTGGTTTGGAGGTGCAGGCTTGTGGTGACTGTCATCTGATGAACTTCGGGTTGTTCGCCACCCCGGAGCGCAACGTCGTGTTCGGTCTCAACGACTTCGACGAGACAATGCCCGGGCCCTGGGAATGGGATCTGAAGCGGTTGGTAGCAAGCTTCGTGGTTGCTGCACGCGACATGCGACTCGACGACGACCAGGCGAGCGAGGCGGCGACCGCAGTGGTCCGCACGTATCAGGATCGGATGTGGGAGTTCGCCGAGATGAGCCCGCTGGAGATCTGGTACGACCGGATCGACCTGGCCAAGGAGATCGAGGCTTCGTCCGACAAGGCTGTCCGGCAGCGGCGTGAGCGGCTCCAGGAGCAGGCCCGCAAGCGGGTCGCCGAGAACTTGTTCCCGAAGCTGGTGACCACCGACGGTGGGCGGATGCGGATCGCCGATCAGCCGCCGTTGATCTTCCATCCGCCCGAGCTGACGGCGGAGCTCGCGCTGGCGTTCCTCGACGCCTATCGCGAATCGTTGGCCGAGGACCGGCGGGTGTTGTTCGACCGCTATCGATACGAGGACGCGGCGATCAAGATCGTCGGCGTGGGCAGCGTCGGCACCCGTTGTTTCGTGGTGCTGTTCACCTCTGAGGATGGTCATCCGCTGCTGTTGCAGGTGAAAGAGGCCAACGATTCGGTGATGGCACCGTACCTGCCGCGGAGCCGCAAGAAGGTCGACAACGGCAAGCGGGTCGTCGTCGGGCAACACCTGATGCAGCCGGCCAGCGACATCTTTCTGGGCTGGGCGAAGGGTCCGAACGGTCGCGACTTCTACGTCCGCCAGCTCCGCGACATGAAGCTGTCGATCACCCTCGCGGCCGATCGTGTCCAATTACTGAACTACGCCAGGTACTGCGGCCTGGCACTGGCCCGTGCCCACGCCAACACCGGCTCAGCTGCCGCGATCGCCGGCTATCTCGGCACCAGCGGCAAGGTCGACCAGGCGTTCGCCCACTTCGGTATGGCCTACGCCGACCAGACCGAACGAGACCACCGAGCTCTCGTCGAAGCAATCGACAGCGGTCGAATCCACGCCATCATGGAAACCATGTAGACACCACGCAGGTACTTCGGTGCCAGAGCGCCGCTGCGATTGTTGCTGCGTGAGTCGGAGGTAATCCCGCCGAACTCCTGGCATGATGGGAGCGTGGTATTGACGATGCCGCTGTTGGAGCGTGACGAGCACATCGCTCGTCTCCGTGCTGCCATCGACGAGGCTCAGTCGGGCGCCGGGAGGCTCGTGCTCGTCACGGGCGAGGCTGGGGTCGGCAAGACCGCATTGGTGGACCGCATCGTTTACTGCGGCGGGGCGATCCGCGTGTGGACTGGCTCATGCGAGCGCCTGTTCACAGCTCGCCCACTCGGCCCGCTTGCTGACATCGCCTCCAAGACCGGCGGCAGGCTCGGCGAAGTCGTCGGCGGCGGTGCCCCGGTGCACGAGGTGTTCGCTGTGCTACTCGACGAACTCCGCTCGAATGCAACGTTGGTGGTGATCGAAGATGTGCATTGGGCAGACGAGGCCACGCTGGACGTCATCGCCCTGCTGGCCCGTCGACTGGTGACAACCCACAGCGTCGCGATCGTGACCAGCCGCGACGAGCTCTCGCTCGATCACCCGACGCGGTTGGTGTTGGGCGACCTGGCTTCGGCAGGCGTCGAGCGGCTCCGCTTGTCACCGCTGTCCCTCCGTGCAGTGCGTCAGCTCGCCACGCCGCACGACGTCGATGCCGACGAACTGTTCCACCGCACCGGCGGGAACCCGTTCTACGTGACGGAGGTGTTGGCCACGGGCGATCGAGAGCTTCCGCCATCCGTGCGTGACGCGGTGCTCGCCCGCGCCGCCGGTCTCGATCCCGATTCTCGCTCCTTTCTGGAAGCTGTCGCGATCGTCACCGGGACCGTTCCGTTGGGGCTCGTCGCCGCCCTGGGCGGCCAGCACGCAGGACGACTCGAGGAATGCCTGTCGTCGGGCATGCTCGTCGAGTCGAGCGACGGGATCGCGTTTCGACATGACTTGGCACGCGAGGCGATCGCCGACGGCATCGAGCCATTGCGCCGAGCCGCGCTTCATGCCATTGCGTTGCGGGCGCTACTCGTGAGCGGGGCGGATCCTGCCCGTTTGGCCCATCACGCCGAGGCCACTGGCGATGCCCAGGCGGTCGCCGAGTTCGCACCAATCGCCGGGGCCGAAGCGGCGGCGCGAAGCGCGCACAGGGAGGCGGCAGCACAGTACCGGCGGGCGCTTCGTTTCTCGGCTCACCTCGATGTGACTCGACGGGCCGAACTGTTGGAGCTGGGTGCGTACGAGGCGTACCTCATCGATCGGTTCGATGAGGCAATCGAGTGGCTTCTCGAGGCGGTCGACCTGCGTCATCAGTCCGGCGACCTGCGGCTGGAGGGCGATGCTCTGCGACGCTTGTCGACCGTGCAACGGTGCGGTGGGCGTCGCGTCGATGCGCTCGCCCATGGCGCGAAGGCTGTGACCCTGCTGGAGAGTCAGCCTCCGGGACCGGAACTTGCAGCGGCGTACGCGAACGTGGCAATGCTCGCCATGAACGCGAGCGAGCTCGAGCTCGGCGTCGCGGCAGCGCAGCAGGCATTGGACCTCGCCGCCGGCAATGGCGACCGAAACGTTCAGGTCCACGCCCTCAACACCATCGGCATGCTCCGCTTGTTGGGCGGCGATGACAACGGACTCGCGTCGTTGGAGGAGAGCCTGGAGATCGCTCTCACCGAAGGCCGCGACGACCATGTCGGCCGCGCCTATGTTCACCTGGCGGACATCGCCCAACGCCACCGACGCTGGGATCTCATCGATCGTTATTACGGTCCGGCGACCGAGTACTTCGCCGATCATGGTCTCGACCTGTGGGCCCGGTACCTCCATGTGTACTTCGCTCATACGGAGTTGGATCGCGGCAGGTGGGACCACGCAGTGGCCGCCATCCCGGCAAGCGTCGACGCCCCGGGCACACCATTGGCTCGCATCGATGCCCTGGTGGTCCTGGGGCTGGTGAGAGCACGGCGAGGAGACCCCGAACATCGCCCAGTTCTCGACGAGGCGGCACATCTCGCCGAACGATCGGGTGAACTTCAGTGGCTCGGGCCCGTTACCGCCGCGCGATTGGAAGCGGCCTGGCTCAGCGGCAGGGCAACGGCCGGCGCCGGCGACTCCGCTGCCGTTCTCCAGGCGTGCGTCGACAGCCGCGCCGCCTGGTGGGCCGGTGAGATCGCGTGGTGGCGTCGCTGTACGGGCATCGAGGAGGCTGCACCCGAATGTGCTGCCCAACCGTGGGCATTGCTGCTCGCCGGTCGAGCCGGAGAGGCGGCTGCCGCGTGGCACCGGCTCGGCTGTCCGTACGAGGAGGCGGTGGCCCTGTCTCACAGTGACGAGCAAGCCGATCTGCGCGGCGCATTCGAACTGTTCGACTCGCTCGGAGCGCACTCGGCATCAGCGTTGCTGGTACGCCGGATGCGTACCGTCGGGGTTCGCCGAATCCCGCGTGGTGCTCGGGCGACGACTCGGGCGAATCCGGCCGGGCTCACCACGCGCGAACTGGACGTGCTACGACTGCTCATGCAGGGATTGCGCAACTCCGAGATCGCCGATCAGCTCGTCGTGTCCGCCAAGACGGTCGATCATCATGTGTCGTCGGTGTTGACGAAGCTCGGTGTTTCGAGCCGCGGCGCGGCGGCTCGCGAAGCAGTACGCCTCGGCGTGCAAGATGGGGAAGCGACGACCCCAAGATAGGGAGCGCTCCCGATGTGCTAATTCGGGGCGACGCGTACCTTCGTCTTCGGCCGGATCGACCGGCCGGAAATGGAGACCGAAATGCCCCGCTATCTGGTTGAACGAACTTTCCGCGATGGACTCGACATCCCGATGAACGACATCGGCGTGAAGGCCATCGCCTCCGTGGTCGCGACCAATGCCGACCTTGGTGTGACCTGGGTGCACTCATACGTCGGCGACGACAACCACAAGACGTTCTGCATCTACGACGGCCCTTCTCCCGAGTCGATCCGCCAGGTTGCCCAACGCAATGGGCTACCCGTCGACACCATGACCGAAGTGCGCGTCCTCGATCCGTACTTCTACACAGCGATAGGAGGAGCCTCCGATGATTCGTAAGATCCTCGTCCCTGTCCTGATCCTTGCTGTCTGCGGGAGTGCGGCCGGCGTTGCGTACGCGTCGCACGACGGTGGAAGCAATCTCAGTCGTGTGCGCCATGCGACTGAGCAGTTCCGCAGCCTGACTGTCGCCGAGACCTCGGGCTACGGCCAACTTGTCGATGCCAACGGAATCGCCTGCATCGACATGCCCGGCATGGGTGCAATGGGAGTGCACTACGTGAAGGGCTCGCTGGTCGGGGACGGCGCCATCGATGCGCTGACTCCCGAAGCCGTTGTCTACGAGCCCGACGAGCGGGGGCGTCTCCGCCTCGTCGCCGTCGAGTACGTCGTCTTTCAAGACGCGTGGGATGCTCAGCACATCGCTCGGCCATCGTTGTTCGGTCAGCCGTTCGATTTGACCGCCGCCGGAAATCGCTACGGTCTGCCGGCGTTCTACTCACTTCACGCATGGCTGTTCAAGCGCAACGCCGCCGGAACGTTTGCGATGTGGAATCCGAACGTCACCTGCACCCCGGATGACGACCGCCACCACGAGCATGGCCGCGCGGATCACGTCGACGAATCGGACGGCTGACCGACGGCGTCGCTTCGGCGAACACGAAATCGCGGAGTCCCACGGCGTGGTTACCGGACTTTGTCGCTCCGAACATGTCCAGCATGTCCTGAGCGACAAAGTTGGCTCTTGTGGCCGCAACTCGCCTCGATCGTCACCCGTCGTTCGGTAGAGGTACGGTGGTCTGCGACTTCGCCTCGAACGGATGATGCGTGATGGCTGACAGAAAGGTCTGGTTGATCACCGGTGCCGGCCGTGGCATGGGTGTGGCATTCACGAGGGCTGCACTGGCTGCTGGCGATGCCGTTGTCGCGACCGGTCGTCGTCCTGACGAGGTGCTGAAGGCTGTCGGTGAATTCGACCGCTTGATGGTGGCTCGGCTGGACGTCACGAGTGTGGATGAAGCCAACACGGTGGCGGACTCAGCAGTCGAGCGGTTTGGCCGGATCGATGTTCTGGTCAACAGCGCGGGCGCGTCGTTCAAGGGCTACTTCGAGGAGATGTCGCCCGAGCAGGTCGAGCAGCAACTGGCCACCAATCTGATCGGCCCGATGAACGTCACTCGGGCCATCCTGCCGGTCATGCGCAAGCAGCGCTCCGGGCATCTGGTCGCGATTTCGTCGGGAGCCGGACTCATCGCATTCGAATACTCGTCGGTCTACGCGGCATCGAAGGCGGGCCTCGAAGGTTGGATGGGGGCGCTCGAACAAGAGGTTGCCCCGTTCGGCATCCGGACCTCAATCATCAATCCGGGCTTCTTCCGAACCGGACTGGCCAGTCCCGAATCGCTCATCTGGCCTACGTTGCCGATTCCCGACTATGCCGAGCGCAGCGCTGCCCAGCGCAAGTGGTGGGAGGCTCAGGACGGCCAGCAGGCGGGCGATCCCGACAAGCTTGCCCAGGCGTTGCTCACCATTGTCGGCGAGGACCCGCCACCGCGACGCTTCCTCGCCGGCGCCGACGCGGTGGCCTTGGCGCAACGAAAGATCGCGGAACTGCAAGAACAAATCGCGTCCCACCGCGAGCTGTCGACCTCGTTGACGTTCGATCCCGGGAACCAGTAGTCGGACGCGACTACCGAGCAGAATGCCTGAACGCCCGCGCCGATCGCCGTCTGATGAACACCTGGTGAATGTTTGACACATGACGAGAACGGGGCCAGTCGTTCGTATGGCTACCCGACGTAGAGCCGGCGAACCTGCAGGGCCGAGCCTGTCAAGTGAGCCACTTCCGCAGCTTTCGCCGCGATGTCTTCTTCCAAACCTTCTCGAATTGAGCGCGCAATTGGACCCTGTCGTCGCGTTCGAACCCGATCAGTTCGCCTGCAACGAGCCGCGTCGATAGCAACGCTTTCGCTGCTCCACGGCACCACGCTTCGGCAAGCGTGCTGTCCTGATACTCTTCGAGCACGGATTCAACGTCTGCAAGGGCTCGGGCAAACCGCCGGGAATCCTTGCCGTTCAACGGTGCCACCGCGTCGGCGGCATATCGGGCGTCCTGCGAAAGACCCCGGATCGCACGGTAGGCGTCGTCGGGTGCATCGATTACCAGGGAATCGACGGCTCGGCTGAGGTTTCGCCATGCTTCATCGGCGATGCCGATGGAGATCGGTCGACCCCGACGATCGGCCAGACCGGAGGGCTGACTGGCGAACTGTGGTGCTCGAGCGATGCCGACCAACGCGTCGAGCAGCGCCACGTAGCGGTCCTCTGCCAACGTCGCGACGACGTGCTCGAACGCATCCGTCCTCGCCTCAGCAAGATGTTGCGAGAGAGTGCCCAACTGCTTGGCATCTTGGTCGGGCAGCCGGGCCAATTGAGATCGCAATCGCTCGACGAGCAGGTCCGCGTCGCAGACGACCGCGACTTCGCTCCCTAACCAGAGCAGCTCATCGCAAAGCCATGTCGTCACGGAATCTTCGAGCAGCGGGGCGAAGGTACGCAGCTCGCAAGGAAGGCGTCGCACGGTTGCTCGAAACTCGTGAATGTCCTTGGGGTCACTTTCGGCACAGACATTGGCGTGCTGACCAATGAGTGTTGTCACCGATTTGGCCAGCGTGTGGCGCACGAGCAACCCGACGCCGCCGCCCATGCGTCGCATCGTCGATCGGCGGCAAACCTCGTCCACTACGTCGAACTACGAAACCACGACATCCGAGAATTGCAGGCCCTTCTCGCGCTGGTGGGCCTATCGTCGCTCGGTCGTTCCGAACCGTATGTGTTGGCGACCATCGAGGCGGTGCTGTCGCTGCTCGCCCTCATGACCGACCAGCCGACCCCGGTGCCGCGCGCCAGCACCGCACTCACGGAAGGGCACGACTTACTCGAGCTCAATAACTCGATCCTGACGCGCATGCACGACCACCAGGACAAGAACGCAGCCTGTTACGCCGACTGCGCTCGTGGGAACCGTCTCCGGAACGACGCGAGGTATACCGATGAAATTGCTCAGGTCCTGGACGCTCGCGTCGAAGACCGGTGAGACCGCGCTGATGACGATCGAAGACGTTGGCACCACAATTCCGGACCGCCGCGCTCCAATTTCCGGTGCAGGTGAACTTTGCGCGAACGCACGTTGACGAATGCGCTGACGGCTCCGGCGAAATCATCCGTCCGTGGTTGAATTGGTCCCAACTTGAACGATTGGGGTGGCGAATGGCTCACGGTGTCGAAGCGGATCGGGTGGAGCAGGCACGAGTCGGTACTCCCTGGAAGCGGTGGGGGCCGTACCTGAGCGAACGGCAATGGGGAACGGTTCGGGAGGATTACAGCGACAACGGCGACGCTTGGAACTACTTCAGCCACGACCAGGCTCGCTCCCGCGCCTACAAGTGGGGCGAGGACGGGATCGCCGGTTTCTGCGACGACCGCCAGCAGCTGTGCTTCGCGATCACTCTCTGGAACGGGGTGGACCCGATCCTGAAGGAGCGAATGTTCGGCCTGACCAACTCCGAAGGGAACCACGGCGAAGATGTGAAGGAGTATTACTTCTACCTCGACGCCACGCCCACGAGCTCGTACCTGAAGTACAGGTACCGCTACCCATTGGGCGAGTTCCCGTACGAAGATCTCGTTGCGACGAACCGCGCCCGAGGTCGGCTCGATCAGGAGTACGAACTGCTCGACACTGGGATCTTCGACGACGATCGCTACGTCGACGTCGATGTGGAATACGCAAAGAGCGCGCCCGACGACGTCCACATCCGCATCACGCTGAACAACCGCAGCCACGACCCGGCAACGATGCACTTGCTACCGTCGTTGTGGTTCCGCAACACGTGGTGGATGGACAAGCCGAAGGGCTCCCTCCACGCCGTTGATGGTCAAGAGGGTGCGGTCATCGCAGCCGACCACCCCAACCTCGGCCAGTTGGAGCTGCGCTGCGAAGGCGCGCCGGAGCTGTTGTTCACGGAGAACGAGACCAACTGCGAGCGGTTGTGGGGCTCCCCCAACCCGACGCCGTACGTGAAAGACGCCTTCCACAGCTATGTCATTCACAAGGAGGACAGCGCCGTCAATCCTGCGCGGTCCGGCACCAAGTCCGCCGCTCACTATGTCGTCGACATCCCCGCCGACGGCGCCCGAGTCGTGCAAGCCCGGCTGTGCCGAGCGGATGCGCCAGCGATCACAGCCGCCAAAGTCGGTCGTCTGTTCACGACTCGCATCGCGGAGGCCGACGAGTTCTACTCCTCGATCACTCCCCCGGGCGTACCCGACGATGAGGCGATCGTGCTGCGCCACGCCCTGGCAGGGATGCTGTGGGGGAAGCAGCTGTACAGCTTCGACCTCGACCGCTGGCTCGACGAGCATCAAGTGCATCCGCTGCGGCAATCCGCGACTCTCGACGTGCGAAACCGGAACTGGTTCCACATGATCAACGACGACGTGATCTCGATGCCCGACACGTGGGAGTACCCGTGGTATGCGTCGTGGGATCTGGCGTTCCACACCGTCGCGCTGGCGATGGTCGACATCGATGACGCCAAGTCCCAACTCGAACTCATGCTGCGCGACCTGTACCTCCACCCGAACGGACAGCTACCGGCGTACGAGTGGAATTTCGGCGATGTCAATCCTCCAGTCCATGCATGGGCGACGCTGGCCGTGTACGAGACCGAGCTCGAGCAGCGCGGCGAGGGCGATGTGGCGTGGTTGAAGGGCGCGTTCCAGAAGCTGCTGGTCAACTTCACCTGGTGGATCAATCGCAAGGATCCGACCGGACGCAATGTGTTCGAGGGTGGGTTCCTGGGCTTGGACAACATCGGCGTGTTCGACCGCAGCTCACCACTGCCTACGGGCGGCCACCTCGAGCAATCGGACGGCACGGCCTGGATGGCGTTCTTCTCGCAGTCCATGCTCGCTATCGCGATCGAGCTGTCCGCACACGACAAACTGTACGAAGACATGGTGCTCAAGTTCGCCGAGCACTCTCTCTTCATCGCTGCCGCCATGGATCGGATCGGCGACAATCAGGACGAGATGTGGGACGAGGAGGACGGGTTCTTCTACGACGTGCTGCGGCTCCCGGACGGATCGGCGACCAGGCTCAAGGTGCGGTCGATGGTCGGGCTGCTCCCGCTGTGCGCTTCGACGATCATCCCGATCGAGGGAGTCACGCTTGGCGACGACCTGGTGGCCCGGCTGCGCCGCCGGATCGAGTCGATGCCGGAGCTGCTCGCCACCACCCATGACTCGCGTCAGCTCGGCGTCAACGGACGGCGTATGTTGGCCGTGCTCGACGAAACCAAGCTGCGAAGGGTGCTCGCCCGGATGCTCGACGAGAGCGAGTTCCTGAGCCCGCACGGCCTGCGCTCGCTGTCGCGCTACCACGAGCAGCACCCGTTCTCGCTCGAGGTCGATGGCCACGTCTATGAGGTCGGCTACCTCGCCGCCGAATCCGACAGCGGGATGTTCGGCGGTAACTCGAACTGGCGCGGGCCTGTGTGGTTCCCCGTCAACTACCTCGTGCTGCGGGGGCTGCTGCACCTGTACGCGTATTACGGCGACGACTTCACGGTGGAGTGTCCCACCGGTTCGGGGCAGCAGTGCACACTCTTCGAGGTGGCAACCGAGCTCGGCCGGCGGTTGACGTCGATCTTCGTCCCCGACTCCGACGGCCGTCGTCCGGTGTTCGGAGGTACGGAGCGGTTCCAGAGCGACCCCAACTGGAAGGATCTGCCGCAGTTCTCCGAGTACTTCCACGGTGACAACGGCGCCGGCCTCGGTGCCAGCCATCAGACCGGGTGGACCGGTCTGGTCGCCCGCGTCATCCAGGCCCGGGGCTACCTGCGACCGGAAGATCTGCTCTCCACGGCTCTTCGCGGGAACCTGGTGTACCGAGGCCCGACGACATGAGTCGGTGGCCGGCTGACTCGGTGATCTACGAGCTGAACACGGCAGCTTGGCTCCACGACGTCGGCCGGCGCGCCGGTCGACGCGGCCCGGCCACGCTCGCCGACGTCCCACTCGAGGAATGGGAGCAGGTGACGCCACCCGGAGTCGACGCCGTCTGGTTGATGGGCGTGTGGGAACGCAGCCCAGCAGGCGTACGACTGGCGCTGGCATCGGCCGATCACCTGGCGTCGTTCCACGCCACGCTCCCGGATCTCGACGACTCCGACGTGATCGGGTCTGCGTATTGCCTCCGCCGCTACGAGGTCGATCCACGGTTCGGTGGTCGAGACGGCCTTGCTGCGGCGCGTGCAGCCTTGGCCGAGCGCGGGGTGCGCCTACTGGTCGACTTCGTCCCCAACCATGTGGCACCCGACCACCCCTGGCTCACCGACCACCCCGACTACTTCGTGCAGGGCAACACGAGCGATCTTGATGGCGACCCGGCCGGCTTTCTGGCCGTGGGCGATTCGGTCATCGCCTGCGGGCGCGATCCATTCTTCCCGCCGTGGCCCGACGTCGCTCAACTCGACGGGTTTGCGCCGGGGCTGCGAAAGGCGGCAGCCGACACGCTGCTCGACATCGCCGACCAGGCCGACGGGGTGCGCTGTGACATGGCGATGCTGTTGCTCAACGACGTGTTCGCGCGAACGTGGGGAGGCCGTGTCGGTAGCGCGCCGGAGCAGGAATACTGGACCGAGGTGATCCGTTCGGTGAGAGCGCGACATCCCGACTTCGTGTTCGCCGCCGAGGCGTACTGGGACCTCGAGTGGGAGCTGCAACAACTCGGGTTCGACTATTGCTACGACAAGCGCCTATACGACCGCCTGATCCACGAGCCGCCCGACGCGATCCGACAGCACCTCCAGGCCGACCTCGAGTATCAGCGGCACCTCGTGCGCTTCCTCGAGAACCACGACGAGCCGCGTGTCGCCGCCGAACTGGCGCCGGCGAAGCAGCGCGCTGCGGCCGTCGCCATCGCGACGCTCCCCGGCGCCACCATGTGGCACGAAGGCCAGTTCGAAGGCTGGCGAGTGCGCCTACCGGTGTTCCTCGGCCGCCGGCCGCCGGAGCCGATCGACGCCGACCTCCGTCGCTTCTACCTCGGGCTGATCGGCGCCGTCGCCACCCGACGACGTGGCCGGTGGGACCTCTGTGACACCAGCGGATGGCCGGACGACTCGAGCTACCGACAGCTTCTGTCCTGGTCGTGGATCGACGACGAGCAGCGAACGCTCATCGTGATCAACCTCGCCGACGCCCCGGCCGCCGCCCGTATCCACTTGGCATGGGACGATCTCGCTGAACGGACATGGCGACTCGACGACCTCCTGACCGACCAATCGTTCGCCCGCGACGGAAGCGACGTGGCTGATCACGGGCTCTACATCCAACTGCCCCCATTTGGGTTCCACGTGTTCGCATGGCACGACGAGCCCGACATCGGAGCCCGACCATCCGCTGACCGGCTGGATACACCGACCTCACACCCGATGATGGCGTAACCGCCGAGTTGGATTCTGCTCTGCCCCTGGTCGTTCATGGGACGCCTGCGACGGGTTGAGATTGTGAGGATGACTTGTCGCGCACTGCCTTCCACCACACGTCGAACACGACGGTGAGCGCGAAGACGACGAGCATCGACAGGAACACGCGGCGGCTTGTTGCGGGCGGTGTCGACGAGGAAGAACGAGAGCACGATGAGATCGAGCGCGATCGCGGCGATGATCACCGGCCCGCTCGAGTTGGTCTCTTTGCGCAGGCGGAACCCGGCAATACCCACCATCGAGAAGATGGCCAGAGCGACCGCACTGCCGATGTCCGCGATCTGCGACAGGTCGAGGAACAACGCCAACCCGAGCACGATCGCGACCGAGATCGTCAGGCCGCGGGTTCCGAACACGGGTGCACTTCCACCGAAGAACGACGGGAACTGGCGGGAGTCGGCGAGGCTGGCGGTGAGGTTCTGCGCGGCGAACGAGTTGGCGTTGACCGACGACGACGTGGCGAGCAAGGCAGCGATCGACATCATCGTGAAACCGGCGGCGCCGAGTGAGGGCCGTGCGGCTTCGGCGAGTGCCGTCTCGCCGTACCCGACGACCTCGGCCACGGTCAGCGAGCCGAACACACCGATGGACATCAGCACATAGAGGCTGGCGGTGATGAGCAGCGCCAGGTAGGTGGCGCGGGGCACGTTGCGGGCGGGATTCGGTATCGACTCAGCGGTGTTGGCGATGACCGCGAAGCCGAGGTAGGCGAAGAAGGTGAGCGCCACGGCCGAGATGATCTTGTTCCACGAGGGGTAGGTACTCGCCGCGAGCATGCTGAAGTCGGCGTCTTTCAGCGTCGCAACGATGAACACCGCGAACACCGCGAGCAGCACGACGACGATGAGCGACTGCAACTTGCCCACGGCATCGGCACCGATGCGGTTCACCAGAGCCATGGCGACGACCACGACAACTGCGAACACCTTCGACCACTTCGCGCTCGCACTGTCGGGGAGGAACAACTCACGTGCATAGCCACCGAACGACAGCGCCACCATGGCCGTGACGATCATGCCGGCGAGGTAGAAGAGCCAAGAGGCGATACCCGTGACATGCGAGTCGCCGAAGCCGCGGGCGAGGAACGACACGAGGCCGCCCCGCGACGGGAAACGCACGCTGAGCTTCGAGATGGTGTAGCCCAGCAGCGTCGCCACGCTGGCAGCGATGAGGAACGAGATCCACACCGCCGAGCCGGCGACAGCACCCGCTTGGCCCAACAGCGCAAAGATCCCGGCGCCGACCATGGCACCCACGCCTAGGAACACGGCCCCACCGAGCCTCATCTGTTGCGGTGCCCCGTCCGGTCCCTTGCTATCAGTCATACCTGCCTCCGTCGGCGCGATTCAGATCTGTAGAGGATCTCCTCCGGCCCGAACGTACTGCCCGGCAGGGTCCGGTCGATGCTCGCGATCGTCATTGCCGAAGACCTACCACGGAAGGGGGGAACGCGGTAGGGCCGATCGACTCGAATCTCCGCGAGGAGGTTGTCGAGCCGTGCACCGACAAAGATGACCTTGTGCCTTGAGGCAATACGACACGATCGGGCGCAGCGGAGACAGCTGCCGCGCAGGGCGAGATCCGCTCGATCTACGTCTTCGGTGACCGCTTCGAGGGCTACTCCGCGGGCGCGGCGTGGCAGGACACCAAGCTCGGGCCCGGTAACTTTCGTGCGTGGGAGCGCACCGCGATCGTGTCCGACCACGACTCCTTGCCTGGATGGCAGCACTTCGAGCGAGAACACGCGTCCCGACCCGGTGCCATCGCCTGGGTGGCACGATCCTCGGAATGTGGCGTCCCCGCGTGCTCGGCCAGAATTGTCTGTGCGCGCGGAGACGTTCCGCGCTTCTGTTCGCTCACTCTAATCGAAAAGCCTGGCATCGCAGGACGCGAATCGGGCCGTATTGGCCCACATCGGTACCAGCGGTCTCCGGTGAGTTGCGAGACAACTTCGTTTGAGCATTCTAACGAGCGTTGTGGTGTCGAAGG
>CAVYZS010000004.1:0-127173 GCA_963773085.1 Ilumatobacteraceae bacterium
AAAACTCAATATCAAGTTGTAGTGAAGGTCCATGGGGTCTTTCCGTCCTTCCGCAGCAAACGAGCATCTTTACTCGTCTTCAATTTCGCCGGGTCTATGGTTGAGACAGTGGGGAAGTCGTTACGCCATTCGTGCAGGTCGGAACTTACCCGACAAGGAATTTCGCTACCTTAGGACCGTTATAGTTACGGCCGCCATTCACTGGGGCTTAGGTTCATAGCTTCGCCTTACGACTAACCATTCCCCGTGACCTTCCAGCATTGGGCAGGCGTCACAGCGTATACAGCGCCTTACGGCTTCGCACGCTGCTGTGTTTCTGGTAAACAGTCGCTACCCCCTGGTCTGTGCCACCCTCTCGCGCTCAGAGAGTAAATCTCTTCACGCTAATGGGGTCATCCTTCTCCCGAAGTTACGGATGTAATTTGCCGAGTTCCTTAACCATAGTTCTCCCGATCGCCTTGGTATTCTCTACCCGCCCACCTGTGTCGGTTTGGGGTACGGGTGCCGTGCCAACTTACTGTTGGGCTTTTCTTGACAGTATGGGATCAATGACTTCGACTGAATCGTCTCGGCATCACGTCTCAGAGTTATCGGCCCCAACTCTCATCGGGACCCTCCTACACGCTTACCCGGGGACTACCATCGCCCCGGTTCACCTACCCTCCTGCGTCCCCCTCCAGCTATCCGCCACCAACTCGATGGGATCGCCCGAAGGCAGCCCCCATGTTGTCGATCTTGGACTTGGCGCGGGCACGGCAGTACAGGAATATCAACCTGTTGTGCATCGACTACGCCTTGCGGCCTCGCCTTAGCTCCCGACTTACCCTGGGAGGATTAGCCTTCCCCAGGAACCCTTGGGCTTTCGGCGGAGGGGTTTCTCACCCCTCTCTCGCTACTCATGCCTGCATTCTCACTCGATGGCGCTCCACGTCGGGTCATCCCGCCGCTTCACAGCACCATCGACGCTCCTCTACCACTCGTACTTACGTACGAATCCATATCTTCGGCTCAGGACTTGAGCCCCGTTAAATTGTCCGCGCAGGACCACTCGACCAGTGAGCTGTTACGCACTCTTTCAAGGGTGGCTGCTTCTAAGCCAACCTCCTGGCTGTCTAAGCAGTCCCACATCGTTTTCCACTTAGTCCTGAATTAGGGGCCTTAGATGATGGTCTGGGCTGTTTCCCTTTCGACCAACGAAGCTCATCCCCCGTGGTCTCACTGCTGCACTCTGGAGTCTCGGCATTCGGAGTTTGGCTGGGGTCGGTAAGCTTGTAGGCCCCCTTACCCATCCAGTGCTCTACCTCCGAGACTGAACATGCAACGCTGCACCTAAATGCATTTCGAGGAGAACCAGCTATCACCAAGTTTGTTTGGCCTTTCACCCCTATCCACAGCTCATCACCGCCATTTTCAACTGACGTGTGTTCGGCCCTCCACGGGGTCTTACCCCCGCTTCAGCCTGGCCATGGATAGATCACTTGGCTTCGGGTCTACAGCATGCGACTCTATCGCCCTATTCAGACTCGCTTTCGCTTCGGCTCCCCATCACTGGTTAACCTTGCCACATACCGTAACTCGCAGGCTCATTCTTCAAAAGGCACGCCATCGTGGCTTCCTTACGGAAACGACACTCTGACTGTTTGTAAACCAACGGTTTCAGGTACTATTTCACTCCCCTCCCGGGGTGCTTTTCACCTTTCCCTCACGGTACTAGTTCACTATCGGTCGCCAAGGAATACTTAGACTTATGGGGTGGTCCCCACAGATTCACGCCGATTTTCTCGGTCTCGGCGTTACTTGGGATTACATGCGAAGGCTGCGTGTGTTTCGAATACGGGGCTATTACCCACTACGGCCGGCCTTTCCAGAGCCGTTCTTCTACACAGCAACTTGTTAACTTCGTGATACATCAGGTGCTGTATCTCATGGTCCCACAACACCGCGTCAGCAACGCCACCAGGCTTGACACTGACACGGTTTAGTCTCTTCCCTTTTCGCTCGCCGCTACTAAGGGAGTCGCGGTTGCTTTCCTTTCCTCGGGGTACTGAGATGTTTCAATTCCCCCGGTTCCCTCCTCCGGTCCTATGTATTCAGACCGGGGTAACACTCCATGACGAGTGCTGGGTTTCCCCATTCGGACATCTGCGGATCAATGCCTAGTAGACGGCTCCCCGCAGCTTTTCGCAGTCACTCACGTCCTTCATCGGTTCTTGGCGCCAAGGCATCCACCGTTGGCTCTTTGTAGCTTGGAAGAACAAAGATGCTCGTGCTTGCTCTGCAGTTCTCAAAGGGCAGCGAACGGGGCCGCTTGCACAACGACTACCTGACACGCACGCCACCGTGCTCGTAAGCCACGGCGGCAGGGTCATTGGCAGAGTCGGTCGTGCAGGGCACACCGCGGGCAGCGGGAGCGCGAGCTCCGTGCCATCGCCGAGGTCGAGGACCCGAATCGGGTCGACTCCCTCAAAACGGAAGAGAAGACAAAGCTCGTCGAGCCGGCGTGTCAAGAGGACGAATCCTGCGATTGACCTGCCATTTCGACTTACCCACCAATGCACCAACTGGGAGTGGTTCGAACCGGGTAGGACGAATGCCTACCAACGATTGAACTGTTCTCCTTAGAAAGGAGGTGATCCAGCCGCACCTTCCGGTACGGCTACCTTGTTACGACTTCACCCCAATCACCGACCCCACCTTCGACGGCTCCTTCCTTACGGTTAGGCCACCGGCTTCGGGTGTTGCCGACTTTCGTGGTGTGACGGGCGGTGTGTACAAGGCCCGGGAACGTATTCACCCCGGCGTGCTGATCCGGGATTACTAGCAACTCCAGCTTCATGGAGGCGAGTTGCAGCCTCCAATCCGAACTGAGACCGGCTTTACGGGATTCGCTGGCTCTCGCGAGTTAGCAGCCCTTTGTACCGGCCATTGTAGCGTGTTTGCAGCCCTGGACATAAGGGGCATGATGACTTGACGTCGTCCCCACCTTCCTCCGAGTTGACCCCGGCAGTCTTCTACGAGTCCCCGGCATAATCCGCTGGCAACATAGAATAAGGGTTGCGCTCGTTGCGGGACTTAACCCAACATCTCACGACACGAGCTGACGACAGCCATGCACCACCTGTGTGAGGCCCCGAAGGACACACTATCTCTAGTGCTTTTCCCCACATGTCAAGCCCAGGTAAGGTTCTTCGCGTAGCATCGAATTAAGCAACACGCTCCGCTGCTTGTGCGGGCCCCCGTCAATTCCTTTGAGTTTTAACCTTGCGGCCGTACTCCCCAGGCGGGGCACTTAATGCGTTAGCGACGGCGCGGATTCCGTTGGTTGGAACCCACACCTAGTGCCCAACGTTTACGGCATGGACTACCAGGGTATCTAATCCTGTTTGCTACCCATGCTTTCGCTCCTCAGCGTCAGTTTCGGCCCAGAGCGGCGCCTTCGCCACCGGTGTTCCTCCTAATATCTGCGCATTTCACCGCTACACTAGGAATTCCCCGCTCCCCTACCGAACTCAAGTCACAGCAGTATCGGATGCACGCTTTGGGTTAAGCCCAAAGTTTTCACACCCGACTTACTGAACCGCCTACGAGCTCTTTACGCCCAATAAATCCGGACAACGCTTGGTGCCTACGTGTCACCGCGGCTGCTGGCACGTAGTTGGCCGCACCTTCTTCTGAAAGTACCGTCAGTTTCGTTCCTTCTGAAAGCGGTTTACAACCCGAGGGCCTTCTTCCCGCACGCGGCGTTGCTGCATCAGGCTTTCGCCCATTGTGCAAGATTCCCCACTGCTGCCTCCCGTAGGAGTCTGGGCCGTGTCTCAGTCCCAGTGTGGCTGATCATCCTCTCAGACCAGCTACCCGTCGATGCCTTGGTAGGCCATTACCCCACCAACAAGCTGATAGGCCGCGAGGCTCTCCCGATCCAGTAACCCTTTCGTCAGTACTCCATGCGAAGTTCCGACGTCATCCGGTATTAGCAGTCGTTTCCAACTGTTATCCCAGAGACCGGGACAAGTTCCTCACGTGTTACGCACCCGTTCGCCACTAGATCTTCATCAGTATTGCTACTGAATGGATCTCGTTCGACTTGCATGTGTTAAGCACGCCGCCAGCGTTCGTCCTGAGCCAGGATCAAACTCTCCAACAAAAACCGGGCCGCACTGTCACCCTGGGGATTTTGGCTCCCCGAAGGATCAGGCTCGACGCGATTGGTTGTGAGCTGAGCGCATCACACGGGAAAAACGTGTGTTGATAGCACTCATCTGACTTTTGATTTGCGCTCCGGGTTGGGACCCGGGCGACTTTTGAATTGACAAGACAGCGTCTAGACCCACCCCGGATCAGAGATCAGGGTTGGTTCCATCGCTGCCCGCATTGGCGTTCAGTCTTCTCTTCCGTTTTCAAGGAGCCGAGACGACGCACGAAGTACGCTGTCAAAGCACTGGCACGCAGGAGCCGAAGCCCGCTGTTGGTGCCTGTCTCGCTGGGCCGAAAGGGCCGTGCGAGGCGAGTAGCAACACTATCTAGCAGGGATGGAAGCGTCAACCTTGTGTCAAAGATTTTCCGACGACGTAATCGCGCTTGCCTTTGCGAAGAAGTAGGAACCGCCCTCTGAGCAGGTCCGATTCGCTCAACAGGCCATCCGCATCGAGAACACGATTTCCTGCCCGGACCGCACCTTGGCCGAGCAAACGGGAAACCTCGCTGTTCGACTTGGCCACACCGGCGCGAACCAGCACCTCGTGGACGCGCAGACCCTCGAGGTCGCTCGGCAGTTCGACCAGCGGTACCTCACCCGCGACTGTCTCCAAGGCCGCCTGTGAGGCGCCCGTGGGATCGGCGCCGAAGAGCACCTCAGCTGCTTCCCTGGCGGCGGCAGCAGCCTCGTGGCCGTGCACCAAGGTCGTCATCTCCTCGGCGAGGGCACGCTGCGCCGGCCTGCCCTCGGGCGCGGCCTCCTGCTGGGCGATCAGATCGTCGATCTCGGCGAGTGGCCTCATCGACAGCATCTTCAGATAGGTACCCACCATCTGATCGTCGGACTGCACCCAGAACTGACGAAACTGATAGGGCGAGGTCCGCGCCGGGTCGAGCCACACGGCTCCGCCGACCGACTTGCCGAACTTCGAGCCATCGCTCTTGGTCATCAGCGGATGCGTCATCGCAAACGCCTGCGCACCGAGCCGACGGCGGATCAGTTCGACCCCGGCGACGATGTTGCCCCACTGGTCCGATGCCCCCGCCTGCAGCTCTACATCGTGATGCTCGTACAGATGCCGGAAGTCGTTGGCTTGCAGGAGCATGTAGCTGAACTCGGTGTAGGAGATGCCGTGCTCGCTGTCGAGCCGCGAACGCACCGAGTCTTTCGCCATCATCTGGTTCACGGTGAAGTGCTTGCCGACGTCACGGAGGAATTCGAGCATCGTGATCGGGTGCGTCCAATCTGCGTTGTTGACCAGCGTCGCCTGGTAGGGGCCCGGCTCGAAGTCGAGCAACTTGGACAGCTGTTCCTTGATGCACTCGACGTTGTGCCGCAGTGTGTCGTTGTCGAGCAGGTTGCGCTCCTCGCTGCGCCCACCCGGGTCACCGACCATCCCCGTGGCTCCACCCGCCAACGGGAACGGCCTGTGGCCGGCGAGCTGAAAGCGCCGCATGAACAGTTGGCCGACGAGGTGACCGGCGTGCAACGAATCGGCAGTCGGGTCGAACCCGATGTACAACCCAGCGTTGCCCTTGGCAAGCCGTGCGGCGAGCGCATCGCGATCAGTTGTGTCGTGGACGAGTCCACGGGCGTCGAGTTCGGCCAAGAGATCCAGAGGGTGGTCCATTCGCCACCCATGTTGCCAGCTGCCTCAATCGAAACCGCACATCGGTTTCGGGTGAATCGGCACGAGCCAACGTCGCGGCAGGTCGGCTGCCTTGGTGATGCCCACTCGCGTTGCGACGATCGGCGCCGAAGGTGGTGGTGTGCCATCGTCCACAACACTCGCCATCGAGCCGTTGAACGACATGTCGATTCCGAAATGGCGGCACAACTTCGCGGGCCCGTTCGTCGACCGCCGATCCACGCCCTCGCACACCACCGCACGGATCAGGACGGCCTGCCCATCGCCGTCGGGGCCGGTGACGATGTTGGCGCAATGATGCATCCCGTAGACGAAGTACACGTAGAGATGTCCGGGCGGGCCGAACATGACGTCGTTGCGTAAGGTCCGCCCTCGGTAGCTATGACTCGCAGGGTCGTCGCGCGTGTACGCCTCGACCTCCACGATTCGACCGACCTCATCTCCCACCACGAACAGCTTGTTGAGCAGGTCGGGAGCAACGTCGGGTGCGTCGCGACCGAAGAACGAAGGCAGCAGACGCTTCACGCCAGCGCGGCGCGCAGCCTGACGACGTGTGCGGCGAAGCGCTCGGTCTGATCCGCGACAGGGATCGGGCCGGCGCCACCGGGCGTGACCCGCCGTGTGACCGCAACGCCAGGGGTGACCAGTGCAGCCGCTTCTGGCCCAAGCGCCGGGTCGGCTTCCACCAGCGCTCGCAATGCCCCTTCGCCGTTCAACGCCCTACGGACGAGCGTCCCGACCACGGCGTGTGCCTCGCGGAACGGGGTTCCACGCTGCACGAGCCACTCGGCCAGGTCGGTGGCCGCGCTCGACTCTGCATCGGCCGCGGCCTGCATCCGTTCCGGCACCCATGTCGCGGTGGCGATCATGCCGGTCACGGCACCAAGTCCGAGCCTGATCTGATCGACAGAGTCGAACAGCGGTTCCTTGTCCTCCTGGTAGTCGCGGTTGTAGCTCAGCGGCAGACCTTTCATGGTCGCCAGAAATCCGGTGAGATTGCCGATCAACCTCCCGGCCTTGCCACGGGCCAACTCGGCGATGTCGGGGTTCTTCTTCTGCGGCAACATCGACGATCCGGTGGCATAGGCGTCGTCGAGACGGGCGAACCCGAACTCCTCGCTCGTCCACAGCACGAACTCCTCACCGATGCGCGACAGGTTGATCCCGACGAGCGTCAGTGCGAACAGCGCCTCGGCGACATGGTCGCGTGAACCGACGGCATCGAGGGAGTTCTCGAAGCGGGCCGCGAACCCGAGCCTTCCGGCGGTGAAGTCAGGGTCGAGCGGAAGCGACGAGCCGGCCAGCGCACCGGCGCCCAACGGCGAGACATCGATTCGGTCCATGGCGTCGAGAATCCGTTCGACGTCGCGACCGAGGGCCCAACCGTGGGCGAGCAGGTGGTGAGCGAGTAGAACCGGCTGCGCCCGCTGCAGGTGGGTGTACCCCGGGAGGTAGATGCTGCCGGCGGCACGCGCCCGGTCGAGCAACACCGATTGCAGATCGACGATTCGCCCGCCGATGACCTTCAACTCTCGCTTCATCCATCGCCGTACACCGGTCGCGGACTGGTCATTTCGGCTCCGACCGGTGTGCAGCTTCGCGCCGGTCGGGCCGGCGAGATCGGTCACGCGCCGCTCGATCGCAGTGTGGATGTCTTCGTCGCTGATCACGAACTCGAACGTGCCAGTGGTCAGCTCGCAGGCGACCTGCTCGAGCGCGTCGAGTATCGCCGCCGCTTCGCCATCGGTGATGATGTGTGAGTGGGCTAGCCCCTCTACATGGGCGATCGAGCCGGCGATGTCGTCGGGCCACAGACGCCGATCGAACGACAAGCTCTCTGTGAAGGACATCAGCTCTGCGGCCGGCCCACCTTCGAAGCGCCCATGCCACAGCGCTTTCCCGGTCGCGGGCGGGTGACCGTCGGTCATGACAGCCCGGCCAGCTCGCGTAGGTGATCGGCCAAGGCCCGGCCGCCGAACATCTCGTCGGCCACGCACATCAACGTGTCGTCACCAGCGACGGTGCCGACCAGACCGTGCATTCCCGAGCGGTCGATGGCCGAGGCGACGACATGTGCGCAACCGGGCGGTGTTCGCAGGACGACCAGGTTGGCCGACACCTTGACCTCGGCCACCCATTCGCCCATCACCCTTCGAAGTTGGTCCTCAGGAGCGATCCGTGCGGGCTCGTACTCGGGGATGGCGTACACGGTCTCGCCGCCGGGCACGCGCACCTTGACTGCGCCCAGATCCTCGAGATCTCGCGACACGGTTGCCTGCGTGGCCGCAATCCCCTCGCCGGCGAGGAGTTCGACGAGTTGCGGCTGGTTCGTCACTGCATGGCTACCGATCAACTTGCCGATCACCTGCTGGCGCTGAACTTTGCTGGCCATCAGCGGACACCCATCAGGAATGCGAGGGCCGCTCGGGCAGCATCCAGTCGGTTGTGCGATTGGCGGATGACGTGGCTGCGCGGCCCGTCGATCACCTCGGCTGCCACCTCGTAGCCGCGGTACGCCGGAAGGCAGTGGTAGAAACCGGCACCGGGCAAGGCGGCGGACATCATCTGCTCCGTCACGGTGTAACCCTCGAACGCCTGCTTGCGCTCGGCCTTCTCGGCCTCCTGGCCCATTGATGTCCAGGTGTCGGTATGCACGGCCATCGCCCCGTCCATTGCCTCGGCGGCTCGGTGAACCTGTCGCACGCGACCCGCTCCGAGAAGGTTCAACCGCTCCAATTCCGAGTCGGGGGCGTGGTACCCGACCGGGCATCCGAGGGTGACGTTACCGTCGAGCAGCACTGTCGCCTCGGCGAGCGAACGGGCGACGTTGTTGTAGTCGCCCACGTAGGCGACCGTCTGACCGGCGAGCGAGCCGTGGACCTGCTGCATCGTCAAGACATCGGCGAGTCCCTGCAGGGGATGCGAGTAGTCGCTGAGCATGTTGACGATCGGAACGCAGTTGACCGCAACCATCCGTTCGACGACCCGGTGGTCGAACACCCGCGCCGCGAGCACGGCGTGATAGCCGGCCATCACCCTGGTGACGTCTTCGACCGATTCCCGCACGTCGAAGCCGACCTCCTCGCCGCGCGTGTAAACGGGATGCCCGCCGAGCTGCACGACCGCCATCTCCATCGACTGTCGCGTCCGGTTGGAGGGCTTCTCGAAGATCAGGGCGACACCCAGACCGGCCAGGACGGGGCGCAGGTCGGTTCGTTCGGCGAGGTGCAGAACCTGCACCAGCTCCTCGGCCGTGAAATCGGTGATGTTGAGCAGATGTCTCATCGCAACACCTGGTCGACCATCGCAACGGCCTCGTCGATCTCTGCCTCGGTGACGGTGAGCGGCGGGGCAAAGCGCAGCGACGTCGCGGTGACGGCATTGGTGACCAACCCGCGGGCGAGCAACTCCGAATAGGCGGTCTTGGCGTCTCGGCCGTCGGCCAGCTCGGCAGCAAGAAGCAGACCGCGGCCGCGCACACTGGCAATCCCGGGCAGTTCGTCGAGCCTGGCGGTGAAGTACTCGCCACGTTTGGCGGCCAGTCCGGGGGCGTCGATGCTGCGCATCTCGTCGATGACGGCGCTGACCACTGCTGTTGCCAAAGCTGTGCCGCTGTACGTGCTGCCGTGGTCGCCCGGTTGGAACACCGCCGCAACCTCGTGCTTGGCCCACGTCGCCCCGACGGGAAAGCCGTTGCCCATTGCCTTCGCCATCGTCACCACATCCGGGGTGATCCCCGCATGCTGGAAGCCGAACCACTCGCCGGTGCGCCCGAAACCGGTCTGAATCTCATCGATCATCAGCAGAAGGCCACGCTCGTCGCACAACCTCCGGACGTCGCGGAGATAGTCGTCGTCGGCCGGCAGCACGCCACCTTCGCCCTGTACCGGTTCGAGCAACACTGCCGCCACCGTCGTGTCGATCGCCGCCTCCAGGGCGTCGATGTCGTTGAAGGCGACATGCCGAAAGCCATCGGGCATGGGGAAGAACGGCTCGTGCTTGGCAGGCTGACCCGTCGCTGCCAAGGCAGCCAGAGTCCGTCCATGGAAGCTGCCGAAGGCACTGATCACACCGTGGCGGCCGCGGCCGCCGAACTTGCGGGCCAGCTTCAAGGCCGTCTCGTTGGCCTCTGCGCCGCTGTTGCAGAAGAACACCTGACCGACGGCGCCGGTCGCCTCTGCCAGCAAGGCGTCGATCTTGATCGCCGCCTCGGTCGCCTTGTCGGTGGCGAACAGGTTGCTGACGTGCATCAGGGTCGCCGCTTGCCGGGCGATCACTTCGGTGATCCGCGGATGCGAATGACCGAGGGCGATGACCGCCAGACCACCGAGGAAATCGAGGTAGCGCTTGCCGCTGTCGTCCCACAGCTCGGTACCGCTGCCACGGACGAACATCACCTGTGGCGCTCCGAAGACCGGCATGAAGGGGCAAACGGTCGGCGCGGCCGACGTGTCAAAGGCGTGGGCGGTCATTGGACCATCGTCCCTATCCCCTCGTCGGTGAAGATCTCTAGCAGCAACACGTGTGCAATCCGGCCGTCGAGGATGTGGGCGCGACGAACACCTCGACGCACAGCATGGGTGCAGCTCTCGACCTTGGGAATCATGCCGCCCGCAATCGTGCCGTCGGCCATCAAGGCGTCGAGTTCGTCGGGAGTCGTCTGACGGATCAGGGACGCCGGATCGTCGACCACTCGCCGCAACCCTTCGATGTCGGTGAGGTAGACGAGCTTCTCCGCGCCGAGGGCCTCGGCTATCGCTCCGGCGACGGTGTCGGCGTTGATGTTGTAGGCCTGCCCGTTGGCGGTGGTGCCGATCGTCGCGACGACCGGGATGAACCCGTCGTCGAGTAGCGCTTTCAGGATCGTCGGATTGATCGACTCGACGTCACCGACGAAACCGAGATCGATGTTGCGAGCGACCGCTCGTATCAGACCGGCGTCTTCGCCCGACACCCCGACGGCCAGCGGACCGTGGACGTTGATCGCCGCGACGAGTTGCGGGTTGACCTGACCGATCAGCACCATCCGGACGATGTCGATGGTCTCACCGTCGGTGACTCGCAAGCCTTCTCGGAACTCCGACTGTTTGCCCAGGCGCGTCGAGCAGATCGTTGATCTGCGGACCGCCGCCGTGGACGACGACGGGGCGCATGCCGACCTGGCGCATCAGCACGATGTCTTGGGCGAACAGCTCCAGGGCATCGTGATCCGACGCGCCCGCAAGCGCATTGCCGCCGTACTTGACGACCACGACCTGGTCGGCAAAACGTCGGATGTACGGAAGCGCCTCGACCAGGGTCGCGGCCCGATCCGCCGCTGCGGTTCTTGTTGCGTAGTCGGTCATGGATACATGCCGACTGTCGAGAGCCCTTCAGTCTCGGGAAGACCGAGGGCAACATTCGCGGCCTGGACCGCACCACCGGAGGCACCCTTGGCGAGGTTGTCGATGGCGCAGATGGCGATGACAGTGTTGGTCCGCTCGTCGTATCGCGCCGTGATGTGGGCAACGTTGCTGCCCATCGTCGCCTTGGTCGACGGTGAAGCCGGGCGCACCACGACGAACGGCTCGCCTCGGTATCGGCCGGCCAACGTGGCCAGGAGCGACGCTGTGCTGACCTTGCCGGTCGGCTTGGCGTAGCAGGTTGCAAGAAGGCCACGACTCAGCGGAGCGAGGTGCGGGGTGAAGAGCACTTGTGCCCCGGTTTCCTGCTCGATCTCGGGTGTGTGCCGATGGTCCAAGAGGCCGTAGGCATTGACGTCTTCGTCGACCGTGCAGAACATCGACGAGTGCTTCAGCGCTCTTCCGGCTCCGCTGACACCGGTGATCGAGTCGACGATCACACCGCTCGGCTCGATCACACCGGCTTGTACCAACGGTGCCAGGGCCAGCGTCGCTGCGGTGACGTGACAGCCGGGTGTGGCCACGAGCGTCGCTTCCTTCAGATCTTCGCGGTGCAACTCGGGGAGCCCGAACACGGCCGCGGCCAGGAGCTCGGGCTGGTTGTGGGTGAGGCCGTACCACGTCGGGTATAGCGCAGCATCCTTGAGACGAAACGCTGCCGACAGATCGACGAGACAACCCACCTTGGTGTGCAGCTGTGGCGCCAGCGCCATCGACGCCTCGTGTGGCAGTCCGAGGAACACGACGTCGAGCCCTTCGGCCACCGCCGGGTCGACCTCGGCGAACACCAGGTCGGGGTAGCGAGCTGCGAGGCTCGGATACAGACTGCTGGCCAGGGTTCCCGCCTGGCTGTCGCCGGTGGCGTAGACCACCTCGTAGTCGGGATGTTGGGCGCACAGCCTCAGCAGCTCTGCCCCGGTGTACCCCGATGCACCAATGATGCCGACTCGCTTCACGACGTATGATTATACATTATGACGCATGGTCATGCAACTAGGCGTGGGCCCTAAGCCCGGCGTTCACACCGCCGCGCTGGTCACCTGGAAGTTGATCTCGATCTGCTCGAAGCCCATCGACTCGAGCATCGAGGTCAGGACAGTCGTGGTGTGCTCCTGCGCTCGATCGATGAGGTCTGTCTGACGGGCGGCATCAGCCATCTTGTTCGTCGCCGCTTCGTACAGCCCGGCCTCGCTCGTCGGGTTGTCGTTGAACATCCCGCCTATGCGGTTGAGCAGACCTCGGTCGCGGTTCATGACGTGGCTCTGATCGTGGTCGAGCACGGGAGCACCGGCGTAGGCACCGGGCAAGGTGACAACGACCGACTTGGCGTCATCGCTGATCTTCACGGCACCGGCACCGAGTGTGCTGAAGTCGACAACGGCGTCAACCGTTCCGACCCCGACGAACTGGACGCGCTCGCCGGCGATGGCGCTCGGCACCCACTTGACGTCCTTCTCGAGGTCGAGGGTCACCTCGAATTGCGCCTGAGCGGCGTGGAAATCGGCGAGATCGCGCAATTCGGTGAGCACCGGCGGCGGGGAATGGTCTTTGGTCGTCGTGGTGAACGGCGAATCGAGGAGTTGGAATCCAACCACAGCAGCCACTACCACGGCGCCGATGACGGCAAGGGCACCAGCGAACTTCTTGATCATGGGGGGTTTGTTCTCCTTGCGGTTCCTGAGGCGAACCAATCTGTTCAGTCAACGCCAGAATAAGGGGGTGAATTCCATCTACGGGACAACGAGGGGAATGTTGCTCTTGGCAACTCCCCCTCTCGATGATCCCAATTTCGATCGATCGGTCGTATACATGATGGAGCACAGCGCTGACGGCGCGGTCGGCGTCGTACTCAATCAGCCTACCGACGAAACGTCGATCGACGGCTTGGAACGATGGATGGACCTCTCGGCACCACCCGCCGTCGTGTTCAACGGTGGCCCAGTGCAATTCGACGCCTTGATCGGGCTCGCTGAGCTGCGCGGTCCCCGAGAGGATGCCTGGAGCGCGATCCTTCCGGATCTCGGCAGCGTCGATCTCGCACGCGACCCCATCGATGTCGCCGACGAGGTCGGACGCGTACGGATGTTCCGCGGATACGCGGGCTGGGCCGCCGGACAACTCGACGGCGAGTTGGCGGCCGGCGCTTGGATGGTGTTCGACGCGCGGCGCGAGGATGTGTTCCACGACACCCCCGAGGATCTCTGGCGCCTGGTGTTGCGCCGGCAACGCGGGCGAGTCGCCTGGCTGGCCAACGCCCCCGACGACCTGTCGATGAATTGATCGGTTACGTTCTGACGTCCAGGGTGATGTCGACGCCGGTCAGCGCCTTGCTGACCGGACATCCCACTTTCGCTGCCTGTGCCGCTGCTGCGAACCCAGCGGCGTCGAGTCCATCGACGTTGCCTGACACGGTGAGTGTGATTCCCGTCAGCCGGAAACCACCGGCCGGATCGGGGCCGAGGCTGACGTCGGCCTGTACATCGAGGGTTCTCGGCATGCCGCCCGCTTGGACCACCTCGTTGGACAGCGACATCGCATAGCACGCCGAGTGAGCGGCGGCGATCAGCTCCTCCGGGCTCGTCGTGCCCCCGGCGTCGTCCGCCGCTCTCTTGGGGAACGACACGTCGTACCTACCGACCCCAGAACTGGTCATCTCCACCTGACCGGAACCTTGCTGGAGCGTTCCGGTCCAGGCCGTCTTGGCCGTTCGTATTGGCATCGTCTCCTCCGTTCGTGCCTGGAATCTTCATCAACGCTACGCCACCTCGAGCATTCGGATGGTCCGTGCTTGCGAACCAGTGCCCCGACCAGGTAGGCGAAGCCTACGACGTAGTCTGGGGAGGTGGAACCGGGGTTCTTCGAGATCGTGCGCGATGCATTCGAGGGCTTCGTCGCCGGAGTCGGAGGTCGGCGCAACATCTACGTGCACAACCGCGGCCTGAAGGTCTGGTTCGACGATGACTCCCGCGAGCACTACGAATCACAGTTGATCCGCGTCGACGGCGAGGTGCAGCTGGAGATCGGCTTCCACGCCGAACATCCAAAGGCGCTACAGAACGACGAAGTATTGCGTCGACTGCTGGCCATCGAACCGGTGTGGCGACCTGAACTGGGCGCCGACGCCGTCGCCGGCGACTTCATCGGCCGCCCGGGATGGCGCCGCATCTCCGAGGTCTGGCCGGCACCCGACGCCGAGGTGATCGATGATGCGATCGAGGCTGCCGCCCGCCTCGCCGACTACGTCCACGCCTTGGAGCCTGTCCGCCGGCTCCGGCGCGAGGTCGTACGGCCCTAACGCCGGTGTCTTACCGATTGTCCAGGGAGAACATGGTCGGCTCGACGTAGCCGACGGGGTGGAAGGAGCCGTCACGCTCAGCTCGGTAGGCGGCGGCTATGTCGCCGGCGATCAGTTGCTCGAGCGCCGCGACGGCGACATCGACGTCGCCCGGGTCGTTGTAACAGCCGAAACTGATCCGAACCATGCCGGGCGCTCCTCGCTTGTCGCCGGCGCCCGCCCGCTCGACCCACGCCATTGATTCGGCTCTGCCGCGGCGCAACAGGTGGGCGATGTACGGCTGAGCGCAGAAGCATCCGCTGCGCACGCCGACACCATGCTCGTAGCCGAGAACGGCAGCGATCAGACCGTGGTCGATCCCGGCAATGGTGAACGAGATGACACCGAGCTTGGCGGTCGGCCCCAGGCCGTCGGCAGGGCCATGAATCCTGAGCCCCGGCAACTGGGACAGGCGTCGCGTTGCGTACCGTGTCAACTCGATCTCGTGGGCGGCGATGCGATCGAGCCCGATCTCGGTGAGGGTGCGGGTCGCTGCCGCCAGTGCTATCGCGCCGATCACGTTCGGACTTCCCGCCTCCTCCCGGTCGGGTAGGTCTGCCCAGACGACTGCATCAGTCGTGACGGCGTGCACGGTCCCGCCTCCGGTCTGATCGGGCGCAGGACCGAACGCGCACTTGGGTCCGACGAGGGCGCCGGTTCCGAACGGGGCGTACATCTTGTGAGCCGAGCAGGCGACGAAGTCGAGATGCCCAGCGTCGTCGTGGGACCCCATCTCGATGGGGCGATGCGGGGCAAGCTGGGCGGCGTCGACCAGGATCCGTCCACCGACCGAGTGAACCATCTCGGCCAGGACGTGCACGGGTTGCACGACCCCTGTCACATTCGATGCTCCAGACACGGCAAGGAGAGCTATCCGGCCGGCGTGCTCGCCGAGGAGGCGTTGGAGGTGATCGAGATCCAACGATCCATCCGGTCGAGCGCCGACGTGCACGGTGCGGACGCGATCTCGCCATGGCAGGTCGTTCGAGTGGTGCTCGAGGAGCGTGGTGAGCACCACCGAATCGCCGGGCATGGGCAGGGATCGGGCGAGCTTGTTGATTGCCTCGGTCGTGTTCTTGGCGAACACGACGACATCACGTTCGGGATCGGCTCCGAAGAACCCTCCGACGAGTTCCCGGGCGCGTTCGAACGTGTTCGTGCTCAGCCGCGACTTGTAGCCCGTGCCCCGGTGGACGCCCGCATAGAACGGGAGGAACTCCTCGATCGTTTCGACGACCGATCGGAACGCAGGCGTGCTGGCCGCATTGTCGAGGTTGACAAAGGGCGCCATTCTCCCGTCGAACAGCGGGACGAGTTGATCGATCCCGACGAAGGCATCCCTGGACACCGGCGGTGCGGTCGCCACAGGAGCCGATACGGCACACGACACGATGGCCTCCTCTCGATCGAGCAGCACCCCGGTGGCGCCGCTCGCAACAGGATCCGACATGGCGACCCCAGATACGCCGAACCTCAGCAAACCAGTCCGGTGCTGGTACGTTGCTGCGATGCCTCAGTTTGGTGAGCGATGAAGGCGGCAGTCTGTGAACGCTACGGGCCGCCGGAGGTCGTGCAGATCAGGGAGGTACCCAAGCCCGTCCCGGCAGACGGAGAGGTGCTGGTCCAGGCGTTTGCCACGACGGTCAATTCCGGCGACGCCAGGGTGAGGGCGTTGCGCGTCCCGCGCGGATTGAAGCTGCCGATGCGGCTGAAACTCGGATTCAGCAAGCCCAAGCAACCCATCCTCGGCTTCGAGCTTGCCGGGCAGGTCGAGGCGGTGGGCAGATCCGTCACCCGCTTCCAGCCTGGTGACAGGGTGGTCGCCTCGCGAGGGTTCGACCTTGGCTGCCATGCCGAATACGCCACGGTGGCCGAACAGGGAGCGATCGCCGGGATCCCCGAGCACCTGAGCTATCAGGATGGTGTGGCACTCTGTTTCGGCGGTACGACGGCTCTCAACTTCTTCCGGCTGGCGAACCTCGCGCCGGGTGAGGCGGTGCTGATCAACGGCGCATCCGGCGCGGTCGGCACCATGGCTGTGCAACTCGCCAAGCACTTCGGCGCCGTGGTGACTGCCGTGTGCAGTGGCTCCAACGCTGAATTGGTCAGGGGCCTCGGGGCCGACAACGTCATCGACTACACAACGGACGACTTCACCCGCGACGGGCAGCGGTACGACGTGATCATGGACACTCATGGCAACGCGCCCTACACGCGCGTCAAGGGTTTGCTGAAGCCGGGCGGCCGGTTCCTGATGATCGTCGGCGATCTCTGGCAGATGCTCGCCGCCTTGCCGCAGAAGGCCACGATCAACAGCAACGCGAACGATTCCTCGACCACCACCGCCGATCGCTATCAAACCCTCATGTCGCTGGCCGAGCAGGCCGTGCTGAAGCCGGTGATCGATTCGGTCTTGCCGTTCGCCCAGATCGTCGAGGCGCATCGCCGGGTCGACGGCGGCCACAAGGTGGGCAGCGTCGTGCTGACGTTCGGGCAGGACGGCTGACCCAAGGCTGACTGCGCATTCGTCACCAGCTCACGCGGGCAAGATGTTGGCGTTCACTCGGAATACGTTGGTCGGGTCGTAGCGAGCCTTGAGCAGGGACAGGCGCCGGTAGTTGGTGCCGTAGGAGGCCCGGATCTTCTCGGGTGCGTCGTCCAAGGCGATGTGGTTGACATAGGCACTGCCCTCGAGATGGGGCTGCAGACTGTCCCAAAGGGTGCGGACCCAGGCGATGTGCTGTGGCGATTCCGATGAATCGGCCCACTGCCCGATGGCATCGAAATCCCATTGTGGGCGCCGTGCGGCGAAAGCCGTCGCCTCGGCATCGACCCGCGTCGCCGCACCGTGCATGTGGAAGAACAACAATGCGCTCATCGGAGAGCTGAAACCGGCGGCGGCCTCTGTGACCACATCGATCAGTTCGTCGGAGATGTGCTCGGTGAACGCCGACCGCCAGTACCGCTGCAACCCATTCACCGCGTTCGGCTCGTCCAGCAAGGTCTGGCGGACGCCGTAGGGCATCGGCCCGACCAGATCAGCGAGGGGACGGCCGAACGAGCGGGCCGGGCCGAGCACGCGCTCACCTTCCGCGATGGGGCCGTTGTATCCCATCACCATGGCCACGATCGGCACGCCTGCTTGAGGGTCGGTGAGCAAGGCGAGGTAGACCTCGGCCTCGTCGGGCAAGGTCATGCAGAAGTCACGGTAGAAACGCAGGACGTCGCGAGCTTGGTCGAGGCCGAACACCACGAGGCCGCCGAGCACCGTGTCGACGGGGTGCAGCTGGAACTCCAGTGAGGTGACAACGCCGAAGTTGCCGCCACCACCACGCAGCGCCCAGAAGAGCTCAGGGTTGCGTTGTTCATCGACAGTCTGGAACCCGCCGTCGGCGGTCACAATGTCAGCGGACACGATGTTGTCGACCGTCAGGCCGTGCTTGCCCATCAGCCAACCGAGTCCACCGCCCAGACTGAGTCCGCCGATTCCGGTGTTCGACACCGTGCCGCCTGTGGTCGCCAGGCCGAAGGCTTGCGTTTCGCGGTCAAGCTCACGCCACAGCACACCACCTTGTGCCTGGGCCCGACGTGCTGTCGGGTCGACACGAATGCCGCGCATCGCCGACAGGTCGATCACGATGCCGCCGTCATTCGTGCCGTATCCCGGGGCGCTGTGGCCGCCACCTCGCACCGACACGAGCAGGTCGCGTTCACGGGCGAATCCAACCGCGAACTGCACGTCGGCCACGCCCGAGCATCGCACGACCACCGCCGGCTGCCGGTCGACGTTTCCGTTCCACACCCGACGGGCAGTGTCATAGCCGGCATCGCTCGGCACGATCACCTGTCCCGTGACTGCGCTCCGCAGGGCGCTCAGCGCGACATCGTCGAGCATCGAACCAACCTAGCAGAACCTGTGTCTCAGGCGTCTTTCGCCCGGGAGAGGCGATACAGGGAGAGCGAACGTCTCTCGACCTCCTGCTCACTGGTCCCATCGTCATAGGCCGGCGAGATGAGTGAGGTTGCCTGTTCGATCCGAACCAACACGATCGCCTCGATGCGGTGCCCGTCGAGGCCGCTTCGCTGCTGATAGAAGCGGAGCCCGGCGTCGTACACCGGCCCGACGCGATGGACAACAGCGCGGCCTTTGAACCGGTAGCCCTTGCGGAGAATCGGGTCGACCACGTTGATCTCCACGACGGGGCTCACGGTCTCGATGTTGGCGACCGTCTGGTGTGAATGCAGGTGGGCAAACACCAAGTGCTCCGAATCCCACACCGCAGTCGTTCCTTTCGGCGACAGGTTCGGACTCCCATCGGGCGACACCGAAGCCACATAGCCGAGCCGTTGCTCGTCGACGACCCGTTGCATATCCGCGTCCAACACCCTCCAAGCCTGCACCTCGAACGGAATCCGGGCAAGCCCGCTAACCGTTCGCGGCCGTAACCAGCCACGTGTGGCCGACGAACCGGACGGCACCGTCGACCAGCTGAGCGCGCAACTCGGCGCGGGCCTCGTCGAGTACGGCATGCCATCCGTCCGGGCCGAGACGTGGCTCGAGCGCGGCCCGCGCGGCGCGCCCGACCGTGCCGCTCAGCGCGACCGTCAGACGTTCCTCGACGCCGTCACTGCCGTCGATCGCATAGTCGCACAGCCCGTCGACCGGCTCGATCGTGACGTCCGACCAGCCCGAAGCGCTGAGCACCTCGCCAATCCGGTCGGCGTCGGCCAGGCCCATGGGGCCGGGAGCGCCGGGCATCGGCCGGGGCGGATCGGCGAGACGCGCCATGAGTGCACGAAGGCCGAGCGAGAACATGGCGCTTTCGTCCTCCCGCCAACATACGAACGCGAGGCGCGCCATTGGCGCCGTGGCGGACCGGATGTTTGCGAACGCCGCCTGTGGCTCGTCGAAGAACATCACCCCGAAGCGCGAGATCACCCGATCGAACGGAGAGCCCGGCGCGGCCGCGAGCAGGTCGGCCGTCTGAGCATCGGCCGTGACGACCGTCGCGGTGGACACGCGCCGGCGCGCTGCTTCGACCATCACCGACGAGATATCGACTCCCACACCGTCGGCCCCGGCCGCCACCGCCGCGTCGAGCAGGGTGCCCGCTCCGCAGCCGACGTCGAGGACCCGGCGCGCCGAGCCGAGGTCGGCCGCGCCCAGTACCGCTGCGGTGAACGGGGCCAGAACGGCGTCGAAGATCCGCTCGTTGCGCACCCACCCCTCGGCCCCGGTCTCCCAGCTGTCGCGCATCGCCTCGTTCGCCATTCACCCCAACGTAGCGACGCCGCCCGCCGAGGCGGACACCGGTGACGAGTCGGTCGAAGAACGATCTGTTTGCTGGACGCGTGTTTGCTGGGCTGGAAGTATGAGTTCGGTGCATCCCCGGAGGTAGCGACATGGCAGAGCGCCTGGTACGAATGACGTGCACCCACGACTGTCCGGATGCGTGTAGTGCCTTGGTCACGATCGACGCTGGCGGCCGGGCCGTCGAGATCACGGCGGACCGCTCGCACCCGGTGACGGGGCGGCATCTGTGCGTGAAAGTCGACCGATATCTCGAGCGGGTCTACAGCGCTGATCGGGTGCTCACCCCGCTTCGCCGAAACGGGCCGAAGGGAAGCGGCGAATTCACACCTCTCAGTTGGGACGAGGCGCTCGACGAGATCGCCGGGCGATGGCAACAGCTCTCGGCGGAGCTGGGTCCGACGTCGATCCTTGGTTACTCCTATCTCGGATCGATGGGGCTGCTCGATGCGTTTGGGACCACACAGGCGCTGTTCAACAGGCTCGGTGCGACCCAGCTGGAGCGATCGATCTGTGGACCGCAGTGGTTCGCGTTGTCAGATATCACCGGTTGGCCGTGGTCGGACCCGGAGAACCTACCTGACGCCAAGATGGTCGTGGTCTGGGGCATGGACCCGGTCTCGACCTCGATCCACACGTGGGAACTGATCAGGCGCGCCCGCAAGGAGAACGGTGCCGAACTGGTGGTGGTGGATCCCTACCGAAGCCGGACCACGCGTTATGCCGACCTCCATCTCCGCCCGAACCCGGGCACCGACGGAGCGCTCGCCCTCGCGGTGGCCAACGTGATTTTCAGCGAGGGCCTCGAAGATGGTGCCTATCTCGCGGCCCACACCACCGACGCCGGTGCCTACCGGACAGCGGTCGAACCGTGGACACCGGAGCGGGCTGCGGCGGAGACCGGTGTTCCTGTACGGGACATCGTCGAATTCGCTCGTCGGTACGCGAGCACGAGGCCCGCGGCCATCCGGCTCGGGGTCGGCATGCAGCGATCGACCGGATCGGGTTCGGCTTTGCGAGCCATCCAATGCCTGCCTGCACTGACCGGTCAATGGCGGTGGCCGTCGGGAGGGATCGCCGGAGCGGTCTCGATCGGGCACGCCAACCTGTCGGCTCTCACCCGCCGAGACCTCACCCCGCCAGGTACGCGAGAGGTGAACATGATCCAGCTCGGCCGGGTCCTCACCGATCCGACCTTGGATCCCCCGATTGGAGCCCTGTACGTCTGGAACAGCAACCCAGCGGTCATTGCCGCTGACCAGCAGAAGGTGCTCGAAGGACTCAAACGAGAAGATCTGTTCACCGTCGTCCACGACCAGTTCGTGACCGACACCGCCCGATACGCCGACATCGTGCTCCCTGCCACGACGATGCTGGAGCATCCCGACCTCGTCGGTTCGTGGGGGTTCTCCTACCTCTCCTGGAACGAGGCCGCCATCGACCCGGTCGGCGAGTCAAAATCGAACGCCGAGGTGACTCGGCTGCTGGCAGCCCGGCTGGACTTCGCCGACGAGGTGTTCCAACTCGATGATCACCAACTGATGGAGCTCGCCCTGGCCGACTCGGCCGCAGCTGCGGCAGGGGTGACCTCTGAGGTGCTCCGTGCAGAAGGGTTTGTGCGTGTCGGCCCGTCGATGGGTACCGCCGTCGCCGCCGATGCCACGTTCGCGTTCTCCAACGATGCACTTGCCGCGGCCGGGCTGCACCCGGTTGTGGAGTACCGCCCACCCGCCCGAACACCAAGCCCCACCAGCCGGTACCCGCTGCGCCTCCTCACCCTCAAACGTCACTACTCGATCAACAGCTCGTACGGGAACCTGCCGGTGATGCTCAACGCCGAACCGTGTGCGACAGCGGAGATACACCCCAACGACGCCGCCGCTCGGGCGATTGTCGACGGAGCGGAGATCTCGGTGTACAACGACCTCGGCCGGATCCGACTGACCGCCTCGATCACCGACAATGTTCCAGTGGGAACAATTGCCGTCCCATTCGGTCGATGGGGCGCGGATCCGACGTCGGGCGGTGCGAACTCACTCACCAGCGACTCCCTCGGTGACCTCGCCAACGGCCCGACCTTCTGCGACAACCTCGTCGAGGTCGAACCCGCCCATAGCCCAGTCCTGGCCGGGGTGGACTCCCCTCCTTGACGAGCGGGCAACCGCGGCATAGCTTCCGCTGGTGGCCTGCCGAGTGATTTGCATCTCACGGGTTCTCGGTGCCGGCGGCGGTGACGTCGGCCGGATTGTCGCCGGCAGCTTGGGTTACCGGTTGGTCGACGAGGAGATCGTGCAGCAGGCGGCGGAGTCGAATGGTGTGTCCGTCGAGGAACTCGCCGATGCCGAGCGACGGACGAAGGTCCTCGATCGGCTGACCAGGAACCTCGTGGTCGCCGGGGGCGCCGCCGGCCTCATGACCGCCGGCGCAGGCGTAATTGACCTGAGCGCCGGGACCGATCCCAAATCCTTGCGAGCGCTGATTCAGAAGTCGATCCACGAGACCGCCGAGCGAGGCGACGTCGTGATCGTGTCGCACGCGGCCTCCTACGCCCTCGCCGGGCGCGCCGACGTGCTGCGCGTCCTGGTTACGGCGTCGCCCGAAACGCGTGCTGGCCGGGCCGCGCAACAGGGTTCGGTCGACAACAAGAAGGCTGCCAAAGCGGTCGCCGACAGCGACGAGCACCGAGCCGCCTACCTGAAACGCTTCTACGGCATCGGCAACGAACTACCTACGCACTACGACCTCACACTGAACAGCGACTCGCTGTCCATCGAGCTGATGAGCGACCTCGTCGTGCGCGCCGCGTCGGCCCCCTGACCGTCGATCGATGACTCGGTAGCGACGTAGTGTCGGCAGTAATGGATCAGGGGCTCCACCGCATTGCGATCGTCAATCGGGGTGAAGCGGCGATGCGACTCGTCAACGCCGTGAGGGAACTCCGTCACGAGCACGAGACCGACATCCGCACGATCGCGCTGCACACGCGAGCCGAGCGAGCGGCGATGTTCGTGCGAGAGGCCGATGAGGCGGTCTGCATCGACGAAGGTCGAGCATCCGATGCCGGTAACCCCTACCTCGACCTTGAGGCGCTGAGGCGAGCACTGGTCGCGGCGCGTGCCGATTCCGCCTGGGTTGGGTGGGGGTTCGTCGCCGAACGACCCGAGTTTGCCGAGCTGTGCGACGACCTCGGCATCGTCTTCATCGGGCCCGAGTGCCGATGTGATGCGTCGCCTCGGCGACAAGATCGGCGCCAAGCTGCTGGCCGAGCAGGCCGGCGTCCCGGTCGCCCCCTGGAGCGGGGGGCCGGTCCACACGATCGAAGAGGCGCACCGGCACGCCGCAACGATCGGCTTCCCATTGATGGTCAAGGCGACGTCGGGTGGCGGCGGTCGGGGCATCCGCAAGGTGGACGATGCCGCCAACCTCGCCGAGGCGTTCGACAGCGCCCGGGCCGAGGGCCTCAAGGCCTTCGGCGATCCGACCGTGTTCATGGAGCGGGTCGTCACCGGGGCCAGGCACGTCGAGGTGCAATTGATTGCCGATCATCACGGCACGGTGTGGGCCGTCGGCGTGCGCGACTGCAGCCTGCAGCGTCGCAACCAGAAGGTGATCGAGGAATCGCACTGCATCGCACTCACGCCCGAACAGGACCGCGACCTCCGCGCCGCAGCCGTACGACTGGCCGACGCTGCCGGCTACCAGAATGCCGGAACGGTCGAGTTCCTCTACCAGCCTGACGAGCAACTCTTCGCCTTCCTCGAGGTCAACACCCGGCTCCAGGTCGAGCACCCCGTCACGGAGCTGACGACGGGCCTCGATCTCGTGAAGCTGCAGATCCACGTGGCCGGCGGTGGGCAACTGGTCGGTGAGCCGCCGATCAGCGAGGGCTATGCGATCGAAGCCCGCCTGAACGCCGAAGATCCGCAGCGGGCCTTCGCTCCAGCACCTGGCACCGTCGAGATGCTGTCACTGCCGGTCGGGCCCGGGATCCGTGTCGACACCGGTATCGCCGAGGGTGACGTGATCCCACCGGAGTACGACTCGATGATCGCCAAGATCATCGCCCACGGTCGCGATCGAGCCGAGGCGCTAGCCCGCTTGCATCGGGCGCTCGCGCAGATGACGGTGCTCGTACGCGGAGGGACCACCAACAAGTCATTCCTCCTCGATCTCCTGTCGCGCCCCGAGATCCGTCACGGCCAGTTCGATACGGCGTGGCTCGACCGGTTCACCGCGGCGGACGAGCACCTGCCGACCCGGCTGGCAGATGTCGCGCTCATCGCCGCGGTGATTGACGCAGACGACCTGCAGGTGGAGCGGGAGCGGGCAGTCTTCTTGGGTTGGGCGAGTCGTGGCCGTCCCTTCGTCGACGTGCAGGTGGGTCGCGAGGTCGAGTTCCGCCACGGCGGGCGGGCCTACCGCGTCGATGCACGGCGGGTTGGACCGTCGCGCTACGAGATCGAGCTCGCCGGGTCGCGCGTCACCGTGGGTGTCGAGCGCCTCGGCCGGGCCCGCAGCCGCCTGGCGATCGCCGGGCGCAGTTTCGCCGTGGTGTCCTCCGTGCAGGACACCGACCATCTCGTCGAGGTCGACGGGGTCGCCCATCGGTTCTCCCGCGACGATGCCGGCATCGTGCGGGCACCCGCCGCGGCCCTCGTCGTCGGCGTCGATGTGGCGCCCGACGACGTCGTCGAGGCCGGCCAGAGGCTCGCGGTCGTCGAGGCGATGAAGATGGAGCTGGCCATACCATCGCCGGTCAGTGGACGGGTCCGCGAGGTCTTCGTCACTCGCAACGTCCAGGTCGACGCCGGGACACCGCTGATCCGGATCGAACCACTCAGTGGCGACGACGCAGACGTTCCGGTCGGGGCAGCGATCGATCTCGCCGGGCTGCAGTCCACGCCGTCGAACGATCCGCTCGAACTCGCCCTCGACCACCTCGAGAGCGTGCGTGCGTTCATGTTGGGCTTCGACCTCGAGGCCGGGCGCATCCGGCAATTGCTCGACGTCACACGCGGTGATCGGGGGCTCGTGGGTGCCGATCGAGCGCTGCTCGTGCGCCGCCGGCTGGCGATCTTCGACGCGTTCAGCGATCTCTGCGCAGTCGCCAGAGAGGGGCGCGATCCCAATGCCGACAGTGACGACGCCCACGTCCCTCGCGAGTACCTCAACTCCTACCTGCGCTCCCTCGACATCGAGCGGGAGGGAGTGCCCGGCTGGTTCGCTGACGCGCTCCTGCGGGCGCTGGCGCATTACGGCGTGACACGACTCGACCACAGCGCCGAGCTCGAGGAGGCATTGCTGCGGATCTATAGCGCCCACCAGCGACGCGCCGAACAGCTTCCCATCGTGACGGCCCTGCTCGACGATCAGCTGGACCAACCAGTGTCGGCGGTGGGCGGCGAGGACGAGACGGACAATCTGCTGCGGGCCACGCTCGACCGCTTGATCGCGTCCACGCGAAGGCGTTACCCGGTGATTGCCGGCATGGCGCGCACCGTCCGTTACCGTCGCTTCGACCAACCGCTCGTCGACCGGTCGAGTGCCGAGGTCGCCGGCTCGATGAGGCGGCTCGCCGCCGGTCTCGCCGACGCTGGCGACGACCGTGCCGCCATGATGGACGAGCTGGTCGCCTGCCCGTGGCCGCTCGTGCCGATCCTCGCCGACGACAATCTGTTGGCCGCGTGCGAATCACCGGGACCACTGCTCGAAGTGCTGACGCGTCGCTACTACAAGATCCGTGACCTGTCACCGCCACGCGTTGAACGGATCGGCGAGCACGACGTGTGCATCGCGCAGTACGCGCGCCACGATCGCACGGTCCACGTCGTGGCCATCCGTGGCAGCGACGACACAATGCAAGGCGCGCTCGCAGCTGTGGCGACCGCTACCGATCCGGTCCAGCCGCCCGACACCGTGGTTGTCGACGTCTACCTCCCGTTCGCAGAGGGGAGCTCGGAAACTGCGGACAGCCTCTCGGCCAGGTTGATCGCCCTGCTCGGCGCGGTCGAGCTCCCCGGAGCAGTCCGCCGTGTCGCCTTGATCGCCTCGCACGCCGGATCGAGCCACATGGACCTGCTGACGTTCCGTCGCGCCGGTGACGAAGGGGTCAGGCCGTACTGGATGTCGTCCGATCCTCGACAAGAACTCGGCGCTCCCGACGCGTCGATCTTCGAGGAAGATGTGAAGTTCCGCGGGCTACACCCGATGATCGCTCGACGTCTGCAGATGTGGCGACTGTCCAACTTCGAGATCAACCGGCTGCCGTCGCCGGGTGAAGTCCACCTGTTCGACTGTCTGGCTCGCGGCAACCCCGGTGATCAGCGGCTCGTCGCGGTAGCCGAGGTGCGCGACATCACACCCGTGCGTGACGACGCCGGACGGGTCGTGGCGCTGCCACAGGTCGAGCACGTGCTGGTCGAGTGCCTCGATGCGCTGCGCGACGCGCTGGCCGATCGCCCGCAGCGCCGTCAGCTCGAGTGGAATCGGATCGCACTCCACGTCTGGCCTCCCGTCGAGCTGCCCCTCGACGAGCTCAACGATGTTGCCCGCCGGTTGGCCCCACTGACCGAGGGTCTCGGGCTCGAGCAGGTCGTCGTCAGCGGCCGGATCGCTGTGCCCGGGTCCGACGAGCCCGTCGAGATGGTCATGCGCATCGGCTACGAACCAGGTCGCGGTGTCGCCGTGCGCTTCACCGACCCGCCGACGGCACCGATGCAGCCTCTCGACGACTACACCCGCAAGCGAATCCAGACCCGGCGCAGGGGGCTCGTCTATCCGTACGAATTGGTGCCGTTGTTGCACGGTGAGGGCGGAGCGTTCGTCGAGCACGACCTCGACACCGACGGTCGGCTGGTACCGGTTGACCGGGCGCCAGGGCTCAACCGCGCCGGCGTCGTCGTCGGTGTCGTGACGACGCCCACAGAGCGGTACCCCGAGGGCATCACACGTGTCGCCCTGCTCGGCGATCCGACGCGGGCGATGGGCTCGATCACCGAGGCCGAGTGCCTCCGGATCCTCGGCGCCATCGAACTCGCCGAGCAGATGGACATGCCGATCGAATGGTTCGCCCTGTCGGCCGGTGCCAAGATCGCGATGGACACCGGCAGCGAGAACCTCGACTGGGTGGCCAGGGTGCTGCGGCGCCTCGTGGAGCACACCCAGCGTGGCGGCGAGGTCAACGTGGTCGTCGCCGGCATCAACGTCGGCGCCCAGCCGTACTGGAACGCCGAGGCGACGATGCTCATGCACACCCGCGGCATCCTGGTGATGACGCCCGACAGCGCGATGGTGCTGACGGGCAAGCAGGCCATCGACTACTCCGGCGGCGTATCGGCCGAGGACAACTTCGGTATCGGCGGGTACGGCCGCATCATGGGTCCGAACGGGGAGGCCCAGTACTGGGCGCCCAGCCTGGCGGCCGCCTGCGACGTGCTTTTCGAGCACTACGACCTCACCTACCGGGCGCCCGGCGAGCGCTGGCCGCGCCGTGCACGGACGCAAGATCCGATCGACCGCGACGTGCGCCTGGCCCGCCACGAGGTCGACGGTGTCGACATCACGACCGTCGGCGACATCTTCTCGGCAACGGCCAACCCTGACCGCAAGAAGCCCTTTGACATCCGCACCCTGATGAACGCGGTGGTCGATGCCGACCACGAGGTGCTCGAGCGCTGGCAGGAGATGGCCGAGGCCGAGATGGCCGTCGTCTACGACGCCCGTCTGGGCGGCCATGCCGTGACGATGATCGCCATCGAGTCACGACCGTTGCCGCGTCACGGCATGACCCCGGCCGACGGCCCCGCGCAGTGGTCAGCGGGCACGTTGTTCCCACTGTCGTCGAAGAAGGTGTCGCGGGCGGTCAACGCGGCGAGCGGATGCCGCCCGGTCGTGCTGCTCGCCAACCTGTCGGGCTTCGACGGGTCGCCCGAGTCGCTGCGGCGTCTCCAGCTCGAGTACGGCGCGGAGATCGGTCGGGCGATCGTCAACTTCGATGGCCCGATCGTGCTGTGCGTGGTGTCTCGCTACCACGGCGGCGCGTTCGTCGTGTTCTCGGGCATGCTCAACGACGACATGGATGTGCTCGCCGTCGAGGGCTCGTACGCCTCGGTCATCGGTGGCGCTCCTGCCGCAGCAGTGGTGTTCACGCGCGAGGTCGACGAGCGAACACGGGCCGACGAGCGCATCCAGGTGCTGGAGCACGCAGTCGCCGAGGCCGGGCCGGATGAGGTGGCTGTGCGTCGGGCCGCGCTGGCCGCGGCCATTGACGTGGTGCACACCGAGAAGCTCGGCGAGGTCGCCGACGAGTTCGACGCCGTGCACAGCGTCCAACGCGCCAAGGATGTCGGCTCTGTCCACCGCATCATCTCCGCTGCCGACCTTCGCCCGGAGCTGATCGCCGCCGTCGAGCGCGGTATGGAACGCATCGACGCCCGACGGCGATGACCGTCGGTGATCTCAGATCGTCGGCACGGTGCTGAACCAGCCGTTCAGATCCACGACGAGGTCCGCTGGCACCATGCTGAAGAAGCACACGGTTCCATCGGCCGAAACAGGCACCAGAACGGCGTTGGAAACCGTCTGACCGGCGCTGTAGTTGACGCTGGCGACGAGATTGCGGGTTCCACAGGGATACGCCGTCAGGAAGCCGTCGGCGTCGGGATTGGTGACGGCGACGTTGAGCGACACAGCGCTGACACCCGTGGGAGGCACTCGACCGGCGATGTCGGCCATCTTCACTTCGAGGATCGTGCTGCCGCCGACCTTCGCCTTGATGACATCCCGGACGGCGTTGGGGCTCTGATCGGCTCGGGTGTCGAACACCCGGACGGGTGTGACACCGTTGAAGTCCGAACCGGTGGCGATCCAGCCGTCGATGTCGACCACCAGATCGGTCGTTGCCGAACTGAAGAAGCAGACATTGCCGTCTGCCGACACCGTGGCGATCACAGCGTTGGACACGGTTTGGCCGAGTGCGAAGTTCACGCTCGACACAAAGTCACGCGCACCACACGGATACACCGTGATGAACCCGCCCGCATCCGGGTTGGTCACACCGACGTTGAGGGACACCGCTGCGACTCCCGTTGCCGGCACACCCGCCATGTCGGTGACCTTCACGGACAGGAAGTTGCCGGCAGCGATCGGCGTCTTCGGCACGGTCAGCATCGCATTCGGGCTGTTCCCGGGTCGTGTGTCGAACACGCGCTTCGGGGCGATCCCGCCGAAGCCGTGGGGTGTGAACCAGCCGTTGATGTCGACGACGATGTCGGCGGGGACCATGCTGAAGAAGCACACCTTTCCATCCGCCGGCACGGGCACGATCACGGCGTTCGACACCGTCTGACCGGCGAGGTAGTTGACGCTGGCGACGAGTTCGCGCACACCGCAGGGGTAGGCGGTGACGAAGCCGGCCGCATCAGGATTGGTGACAGTGACGGTGAGCGATACTGCGCCGACTCCGAGCGCCGGCACGTAACCGGGTAGGTCAGTCATCTGCACCTCGAGCACGTCGGCGCCACCGACCTTGACCTTTGCCACCGAGCGCAGGGCGTCGGGGCTGTTCCCAGCCCGTGTGTCGAAGACACGCTGCGGCCCCACCGGGTTGAAGTCCGGGATGCGCGGCGTACCAGCCGTCTCCACAACGAAGGGGGTGACCGGTGAACTCGGGTCGGAGGGTGCACCGTTCCCCGACGCGTTGATAGCCCGAACGGTGAACGTGTAGGCCGTGCCGTTCGCCAGACCCGTCACCGTGCAGGTGAGCGCGCCGGCGGTCGAGCAGGTGGCCCCGCCTGGAGCCGCTGTCACGAGATACCCCGTGAGCGCTGGGCCGGCGTTGGCCGCCGGAGCAGTCCACGACACGTCAGCCCGAGCATCGCCTGCGGTCGCTGTTGCTCCGGTCGGAACGCCACATGGCACAGACGTGTTCGATGTCAGATAGAAGGGGACTGTCAGGAACCCGCCGAGCACCTTGGCCGGTGCGGGCCCGGTCGCGCTCGTCGTAGGCGTTGCACGTCGCGTCTGTCGTCGGCGCACCCATGTTGCGGAGATCGAAGTTCGTACTGGTGAGGATGGTGTTGCGGTTGATGACAGCGCTCGACACCGATGCGTCGCCACGGTCGAAGTACGCGGTGTTCTGGGTGTTGGCTGTGTTGCCCGCCTGGATCTGGATGTCGATGTCGTTGTTCGAGACGATGTTGCTCGTCACGACCTGGCCGAGGCCCTCGACCACGATGCCGAAGCCGTCGCCGGTCGAGCCGACGGGCATGCGGTGGTAGCCCGACACCGTGTTCCCCGTGACCACGGCACCGGTCGGTTGGTCCGCGTTCAGCAGTCCCGGTGAGCGGCGGAACACGGCGATGCCCGCGTAGTCACGGGCGTCGGTGGCCGCAACGGTGCGGGTCACGGCGTTGTTGCTGACGACGACGCTGCCGGGGCCGCTGGATTGGCCGTTGCCGGTGGGGTTCTTGATCTCGATGCCGAAGCGGCCGTTGTTGGTGACGGTGTTGTCGGCGATCAGGTTTGCGCCCGGCCCCTTGGCGCCGAGCACGCCGATGCCGGAGTCACCGTTGCCGACCACCTGGTTGCCAGTGATGGTGATGCCGCTGGCGCTGCCGTCGTTGAGGTCGATGCCGACGAGGAGGTTGTGGTCGAAGGTCCCACCGGTGATCGAGATGTTCGTCTTGGTGCCGTCGGTGAAGTAGACGCCGCGCCCGAACGAGCCTGCGAGACCGTTGTCCGACGAGCTCACATTGGTCAGGGCCACGTTGTCGAGGCTGGCCCCGGCCAGGAACAGACCATGCGCATCGTTGCTGATCGCTTCGATGTTGTCGAAGGTCAGATGGTCATGGGTACCACCGCCGGCGAGCGCTACGCCGTTGACGAAGTCCCGCACCGTCAGGTCCGAGATCGTCACGTTGCTGACGCCCGAGGCGATACCGATGCCGCTGCCGATACCCGCACCCTGCAACACCGTGGCGCCGGGGCCGGCACCCTGCAGCGTGATTGGTCGCGTGAGAGTGACCGCTTCGCCGTACGTGCCCGCCTTGGCGAGCACCGTGTCATCGTTCGCAGCGTTGTTCACTTCGCCTTGGATGGTTCCGCCGATCCGACGCACGTTGGTGAACGTGTACGGCGCGGCTGACGTAGGAGTACGAACGAACGTCGAAGGGCACCTGCGTCACCAGTGCGACGGCAGCCTTGTCGAAGGTGTTGTCGTTCCAGTACGACGCCCAGTCGAACTCCGACTCGGCGTACACGCCGCGGGCCCGGATGAACTGCGTGCTGTTGGCGAAGGTGTTATCCGTGATGATTGCCCCGCCGACCGGATTCACGAACCAGGGGACGCCGCCAGATCCGTTGAAGCTGATCGCGTTGAAGCCGTTGCCGCCGAGGTCGAACGTGTTGCGCAGGATCTCGCGGCCTGCCACGAGGCCCGTGTTGCCCGCGCCACTGGCGAGGGCGACGCTGGTCCCGTCGGGGAACACGTTGTCGAGGATGTGGTAGCTCTGCACCACGTCGCCTGCGGAGGAGAAGTCGTCGATGTAGATCGCGCCACCGCCCGGAATAGCCGTCGTCGCGTAGCGGAGGGTGAAGTTGTCGGCGACCACCTCGATCGTCTTGTTGTTCCCGGAATCGTTCGGGCCGATCTCGACGCCCTGGATGGTGGTGTCCGCAGCCTCGACGAAGATCCCGTCGGTGCCGAAGTTGTTCGTCGCATCAGTCGTGATCGTTGCGAGGGTCAAATTTGCGTCAGTGATCTCCACGTCTGCTGCCGTCACGCCGATCAAGCTGATCCCGGGCTTGCTGGATCCGAAGAAGAGTCCGAACTGATAGGACCCGGCGATGGTCGTCGGGAGGCTGTTGGGGGCAGCTTCGTGATAGTTGCCCGGCAGGACCCGGACCTGACCACCTGCGTCGACGGCATCGATCGCTGCTTGGATGGTCAGCTTTGCGTCGCCGACCGAGGCTCCACCGTTCGCGTTGTCGCCCGTCGTGCTGACGTAGCAGGTCGTGGTGCAGGGCGCCCCGGCGGCATGCGCAGAAGCGAGTGGAGCGAGCGCGATCGTCGATACGGCGAGCATCGCTCCGACGGCGAGCCCGACACACCTGATTGTCGACTCGCGCGCGGACCTGGTTGAACTGAACATTGAGGGTCATCCCTTGATACTTCGGGCGAATCCGCCCGCCCACATGGCCTCGGCGTACTGGTAACGATCTCCAGCAACTCGGGCTCTGTGGCACTATCGGCATCGGCGTGGCCGATCTGAAGTCAAATCTTACGGTCGCTTGGCGCGCTTTCGCCTGCAACAGCGGCAGCTTTCAGGTGACATGTGGCTCTGGACGGGCCACACGGATTGCTTCATCATCGACCGTGGAACACGCGCAAGGAGGACGGCCATGAAGGCTGGCAGAATCGTCGCGCTCGTCATCGGGTGCTTCTTGGCACTGATCGGCGGGGCATTGCTCGTCGGGACCGGAGCGCTCACCTGGGCCTACGGGACCCAGCGCGACGATGATGGATACTTCACGTCGCACCGGGTGCGGATCGAGACCGTCACTCCGGCGATGCAGTCGGAGAGCATCGACCTCGGCAGCGACAAACGCCCCAACCGGTGGCCGTTCGGCGAGGGTGATCTGGCCACCGTGCGGTTGCAGGCCACGGCACGCGAGGGCGAGCAGGTCTTCATCGGCATCGCCCACACCAGCGACGTCGACACGTATCTCACCGGAGTCGCTCACGATGTGGTGACCAGCATCAGCTGGTCTCACGGCAACGTGGTGAAGTACAGCCGCGCCGACGGCGCGCCGACTGCCACACCTCCGACAGCTCAGACGATCTGGGCAGCCAGCGCCAGCGGAACCGGGCGGCAGGTAGTGACGTGGGATGTCGAGGGCGGCAACTGGTCGATCGTGGTGATGAACCCGGACGGCAGCCCCGGTGTTGCTGCCGATGTATCCATCGGCGTCAAGGTCCATGCGCTGGTCGGGTTGATGTTCGGCCTCGGTATCGCCTCTCTCGTGCTGCTCGGCGGTGCTGCCGCCCTGATCATCTTCGCCACCCGCCGTCCGGCGGGGGCCGCCGCGGCCGTGCCCGTCGAACCGCTGCCGGTCGCCAGTCGCTCGCCGGTGCGGCTCGCCGCCACGCTCGACGAGCCTCTGAGCCGCGGGCTGTGGCTGGTGAAGTGGTTCCTCGCCATCCCGCACTTCATCATCCTCGGTCTCTTGTGGCTCGCCGTCCTCGTGACGACGCTTGTCGCCGGCGTCGCCATCCTCTTCACCCGTCGCTATCCCAGGTCGATCTTCGACTTCAACGTCGGCGTACTGCGTTGGACGTGGCGAGTGACGTACTACGCGACGTCGGGCATCGGCACCGATCGCTACCCGCCGTTCACCTTGGCCGCCGTTGACTACCCGGCGACGCTCGAGATCGAGTACCCGGAGCAACTGAACCGTTGGCTGGTCCTGGTGAAGTCGTGGCTGCTGGCCATCCCGCACTACATCGTCATCGGCTTCTTCATGGGTGGAGGATGGTTCCTCGGCGAAGACAGCGAGCGAGCGGCTGCCGGGTTCGGTCTGATCGGGCTGGTCACGGTGTTCGCCGGTGTGGCGTTGCTGTTCACGGCGCGCTACCCGCGTGGCTTGTTCGACTTCGTGATGGGGATGAACCGCTGGGTGTACCGCGTCGGCGCCTACGCCTTGCTGATGACCGACCGCTACCCGCCCTTCACCTTCGACGCCGGCGCTAACGAGCCCGGCCCGCTTCCTCCGCCGGGACCGCCCAGAGCTGCCGAGGTCGGGGTGCCGTCAGGCGCGACCGCGGCGGGTGGCAGTCAGGGGCAGAACCCGTAGGGCAGTGGCCCTGCGGGTTGGAGGCAGCGGTGGCTCGCGAGTCTCGACCCGAGTGTCGCCGGCCACCTACGGGATGGGCTACCCGCGGATGGTCGCGCCGAGCTTGGCAACGCCACTGATGACCTTCGTGCGCAGCTCCGTCAACTCGCCCTCGCCGAGGGTCCGATCCAGGGCTTGGAACCTGAGTCGATAGGCAAGGCTGCGACTCCCCTCGGGCACACCGGCACCGCGGTAGACATCGAACAAGGCCAGGTCGACCAACAAGGCTCCAGCCGCCTGCTTGATCGCCTTGTCGACCTTCTCGGCGGTCACCGACTCGGGCGTGATGAAGGCGAGGTCCAGATCGCTCGATGGGAAGCGGCTCGTCGGCTTCCACATCGGCACCTTGGCGTCGTTGGCCAGCAACACCGTCAGGTTGAGCTCGAGAACCGCGACGCGCTCGTCGATGCCGTAGGCATCGAGCACGTCGGGATGCACCTCCCCCACTGCGCCAATCAGGTCGCGGCCGAGCGACAACGTCGCCGATCGGGTGGGGTGCAGTCCCGGAGGTGGGTTGGACTGGTCGACGCGCGCGCCGAACCCCATTGTGGCCGCCAACTCACGCCACACATCCATCGCCGCCAGAGCGTCGCGACCGGCCAGGACGACGGCCAACTCTTCGTATTCGGCGGGCAGCTCGCCTTCACCAGGTGGGTAGGCATGCCCGATCTCGAACAAGCTGACCTCCGCCCGGCGATGTGATTCGTTGAAGGCGATCGCTTTCAAGAGTCCTGGGCGCAATGTGGTGCGCAGCACGCTCTCCTCTGCCACCAAGGAGTTGACGATTCGCAACGCCGGGCCACCGAGGCCGGCTCTAACCAGATCGTCGTCGGCCAGGAACGGGTTGGGCATCGCCTCGCTGAATCCGAGGCCGAGTAACACGTCGCGCAGTTGCCGGCGGCGTGCTTGTATCGGTGACAGTCGACCGTGCATGGCCGACTTCGGCACCGTCTTGCCGACGTTGCCGTACCCGAACTGGCGCGCCACTTCTTCGATGATGTCGACCTCGTCGTTGCAGTCGGGGCGCCACGACGGGACGGCGACGGCCAACGTCTCGCCACCACTTGCCGCGAATCCGAGCCGGCTGATGAGGTCGCTGATCTCCTCGCTGGACAGCGTTGTGCCAAGAAGTGAATTGACCTTGGCGACGCGCACATCGATGACTGGAGGGGTGGGAAGGAATTCCGACTTGGCGTCGACCATCCCGTCGTGCACGACTAGGTCCGGACACGTGAGGCGCAGAAGCTCGACAAACCTGGCAATGGCGGCCGGCATGCCGTGGGGATCGACCCCGCGATCGAATCTCAGTGAGGCCTCACTGCGCAGTCCGAGGCGACCGGCGGTCTTGGCGATACCGATGGGCTCGAACCAGGCGATCTCCAGGGCGATCGTCGTCGTTGTCTCGCTGATCTCCGTGTGGAGCCCACCCATGATCCCGCCGATTCCGATCGGCGTGTCGTTGGCATCGCAGATCAACAGATCGTCGGTGATGAGAAGGCGCTCGGCCCCGTCGAGGGTCACCATCGTCTCGCCATCGACCGCACGCCGCACGCGGAACCCCTCGCCGCCCAAGGTGTCGAGATCGTAGGCATGGTTCGGTTGGCTGAGCTCGAGCATCACGTAGTTGCTGACGTCGACGACGTTGTTGATCGGGCGCATTCCGGCAGCAGCAAGTCGCTGAGCGATCCACTCCGGCGATGCGCACACTCGGACTCCGCCGATCACCGTGCTCGTGAACCGCGCGCAGCGGTCGCCATCCAGCAGTTCGACGGTCGCTTGCCGCGCGGGAGCACCGCTCGTCGAGGTGATCGAGTCGGTGCGTGCGGTGAGGGGTAGGCGCAGCCGCGCCGCCACCTGACGAGCGACGCCGAGATGACCCCAGCAATCCGGCAGGTTCCGGGTCACATCGAGGTCGTACACCGTGTCCGCGAGCGAGACCAAGGGCCTCGCCGTATGGCTTGCCCAAGGGCGTTCCCTCGGGAAGGATGACGATGCCTGCGTGATCATCGCCGAGCCCCAACTCGCGTGCCGAACACAACATGCCATCGCTCTGAAGGCCGAGGATCGGCTTGGGCTCGATCACCCGTCCATCGGGCATGGCGGTGCCGGGCGTGGCGAGCGGGACCACGTCGCCCGCCTGCATATTGAACGCGCCACACCACACGTGTCGCTCGCGCCCGTCGCCGACGTCCACGTAGACCCGATGGACCTTGGCGGCATCCGGATGACGTTCTGTGCGCACGACGCGAGCCGTGATGACACCGACGACAGTCGCCCCGACGTGGATGATCTCTTCGACCGCCAGGCCGAGGTCGGTCATCGTCTCGGCGATCTTGTCGATCTCGTCACCGAACGGGGCCAGTTCGTTGAGCCATGAATGAACGATCTTCATCAGAACTGCTCCATGAACCGGAGGTCGTTGCTGTACATCTCGCGCACATCGCCGATCGCATGGCGCTCCTTGGCCATGCGATCGATTCCGAAGCCGAAAGCGAAGCCGCTCCACTCCTCGGGGTCGAGCCCGCCCGCCCGGAGCACATTCGGGTGCACCATCCCGCAGCCTCCGAGCTCGAGCCACAGACCCGATGGCGTGTGGATGTCGAATTCGGCCGATGGCTCCGTGAACGGGAAGTAACTGGGTCGAAGGCGCGACCCGAAATCGGCACCGAAGAACGCCTTGGTGAATGCATCGATGGTGCCGGCCAGGTCCGCGAGAGTGATACCCCTGTCGATGACGAGACCTTCCAGCTGGTGGAAGACGGCGAGATGGGTGGCGTCAGTGGTCTCGTTGCGGAAGACGCGACCGGGCATGATCATGTAGATCGGCGGAGGCAACGTCTGCATCACGCGGATCTGCACGGGCGAGGTGTGGGTACGCAACACCGTCGAGCCGGGCTCGCCGTGCTCCACGTAGAACGTGTCGTGCATGCTGCGCGCCGGGTGGTCAGGGGGCAGGTTGAGCGCCTCGAAGTTGTACCAATCGGTCTCGACGTCGGGGCCTTCGGCGATCTGGAATCCGAGTCCGATGAACACGTCCTCCAGCCGCTCCCAGGCTTGCGTCACCACGTGAGCGTGACCACGGCGCGGTCGCGACATCACCTCGGTGAGGTCGAGGCGCTCGGCGGCCAACTGCATGACCCGCTCGGCCGCGGCGAGCTCGCGCCGCCGCTCGGCGAGCCGATCGGCCACTGCGATGGTTGCCTCGTTGACGGCCTGGCCGGCGGCCTTCTTCTCGTCGACGGTCGTCAACGCCGCGAGACCGGTCTTGAAGGTGGCGAACGGGCCCCGCTTGCCCAACAGTTCAGCTTCCAGCGCCCGCACCTCATCGGCGGTCGTCGTTCCCTCGACACGCGCAAATGCATCCTCGCTTGCCCGTTTGACTTCGTCGATCATCTCCACACCTCTCCTCAGCGCATCACACATCGGGCACGAAACCCCCGAGCGTTGAGGTGGCGAGACGTCAGCGTGTCAGCGCGCAACCCCGAGCAACGCCCGGGGGCACCGAAATCGCCGATCGACCATCGTGTCATCCTAGACGGTGCTCCGCTGTCGAGCCACTTCAAATGCCAACACTGTGGCAGCCATGGCAACGTTGAGGCTCTCGACCGGACCTGCATGTGGAATGGTGATCCACTGGTCGATGGGGGCGTCGTCGTCGAGTCCGTGCGCCTCGTTGCCGACAACCACCGCGACGCGTCCGTGGTACATCGGGTCGGTGTAGAGATCTCCTCGATGCGACGAAGTTCCCAGTCGGCGAAACGCCGACAGCGATTCGAAGTCTGCTTCCACGACGGGGATACGAAACAGTGATCCGGCGGTGGCCCTGACGACTTTCGGGTTGTACCTATCCACCGATCCGGGGGTGAGCACCACAGCGTCGGCACCTGCTGCCTCCGCGGAGCGGATGATGGTCCCTGCATTGCCCGGATCGGCGATCCGATCAGCGACCAGCACGAAGCTCGCCGATGCGGGAATCGCCATCGGCTGCATCCCGACGATTGCCAGCACCGGCTGTGGCGACTCGGTCGAGGCCACGCGCTCCATCACGTTCGGCGCAAGCACGTGCACCGATACGTCGAAATCGACCGTGGTGCCAGGGGCGACATAGCAACTCTCGACCGCCCACCCGGCGGCGACGGCCTGACGCAACAGGCCGATTCCTTCGACGACGAACACACTTTCCTCGTTACGAGAGCTGCGGCGCCCCAGGAGGCGCCGCAGTCGTTGAACCCTGTCGTTCGAAAACGTCAGCCCAGCAATGTGGGGAGTACTCAGAGAGCAGCCTTGGCAGCGTCGGTCAACGCCGTGAACGCCACAGAGTCGGTGACTGCGAGGTCGGCCATGACCTTGCGGTCGACCTCGATCCCGGCGGCATTGAGGCCGGCGATGAACCGGCTGTAGCTGATGTCGTTCAAGCGACATGCGGCATTGATCCGCTGGATCCACAGACGACGGAACTCGCCCTTCTTGGCGCGACGGTCGCGGAAGGCGTACTGCCCGCTCTTCATGACCTGTTCGTTGGCCGCCCGCACCGAGCGGCTCTTGTTTCCGTAGTAGCCCTTGGCTCGCTCGAGCACTTGCTTGCGGTGCTTCTTCGAACCAACGGCGCGCTTTACACGAGCCATTTCCTTCTCTCCCTTGTCGTTCTTCTGGGTCGTTCTCTTGGTCAGCGCTCGCCGAGGAGGCGCTTGATCTTCCGCGCATCGCCGGGATGCACACCAACCATTCCGTCGAGGCGACGGGTGCGCGTCGACGGCTTCTTTTCGAACATGTGCTGCCGGTTCTGCTGCAGACGCCGGAGCTTGCCGGTTCCCGTCTTCTCGAACCGCTTGGCAGCGGTCTTGCTGGTCTTCATCTTGGGCATGACTAATTCCTTCTCAGTGCAAACGATGCGTTCGCGGTATCTCGAAATGTGGGCTGATCGTGGTGATCAGGCGGGTTCTGCCTGATCAGTGGATTCTTCGGCAACCGCTTCAGCGGGTACCTGTTGCTCCGCCGTGGGCTGTTCGGGAGCTTCGTTGGCGGCTTTGCCGTTGTGCGCCGCTCTGGGTTCGTGCGACTTCTTGACGACTGCCTTCTTCTCTGGAGCCAGCACCATGGTCATATTGCGACCTTCCAATCGAGCCTGGGTTTCGACTTTGCCGTGGGTACCCACTTGCTCGATCACCGCATCGAGGATTCGCGAGCCGAGTTCGGGGTGGGCCATCTCTCGGCCCCTGAACTGCAGCGTGACCTTCACCTTGTGGCCGTCTGCAAGGAAGTCCTGCATGTGGCGCACCTTGGTGTCGAAATCACCCTTGCCGATCTTCGGACGGAACTTCACTTCCTTGATCGAAACCTGAATGGTCTTCTTGCGCGATTCCTTGGCTTTTTGGCTTTCCTCGTAGCGGAACTTCCCGTAGTCCATGATTCGGCACACCGGTGGGTTCGCCATCGGCGCCACCTCGACGAGATCGAGGTCTTGCTGGCGGGCGAGGGCGAGTGCATCTGGCAGGTTCTTGATACCGAGTTGGCTGCCATCTGCGCTAATGAGACGAACCTCACGGGCGCGGATGCGGTCGTTGTACCGGTGCTCCGGTTGCTGCGGCGGTGCTATGGCTGATCAATCCTGTGCAATGGGTGGATCCCTTCGATGTGTTCGGCTGCGAAGCCACCAACACGGCGAGAACCACCGTCACCAGGACGGCCATTCGAGTGCTCGTGACCCGGACGCACGGAAGCTGACGCAAGTGTGGTCGGGTGGGAGTGTGCTGTCACCAGCAACCCCACTTCGCGATGAGTTGTCGGCGGATACGATACCTCAGGTGAGCAGCGAAGACACCGATTCCGTGGTGGAAGACGCACAGAAGGCACTGCGCGAGGCACGCGCTCGCCTGGTCGAGGTCCCCGCTCAGACCGTGGTTGTCAACCACGTCATGGGGTTGTACGAGTTGGCGGCGATCCATCTCGGCGCCATGCCGCCGCGGCTCGGCGAGGCCAGCCTGGCGATCGACGCCGTCGGTTGCCTGGTCGAAGGCCTCGGCGAGCGTCTCGGACCGGAGGCTTCCACCCTGAGCGCGGCCCTGGCCAATATTCGCCTGGCCTTCGTGCAGATCAAGGCCGCCGCGGTCGCCGAGAACTGAACCGGCCGATGGCGGCGCGCCGAACGCGCCCGTCGCTCACGCTCACTCCTTCGCCACGCAGCAACGCGGCCTGTTCGCGTTCGTGCCCCGGCACCAGCCGTCCGACCGAGTTGACGACCCGCCACCAGGGCAGTTCCTCATCAGTCGTGGACAGGATCGTTCCGACCAGGCGAGAGAGCTTCGGGTAGCCGGCGTCCTCGGCGATGTCGCCGTAAGTGACCACCTCGCCTTCACGCAGCGAGCGGATCACGTCGACGATGCGCTGGTCGCGTTCGTTCATCCGGCGACGATGCGCGTCGCTTCGTAGCGACCGAGCTTGCCCATCAGATCGAACTCGACATCGGCGCCAACCGGTATGTCGCGACTGCCATCGGCGATCACGATGCAATGGAAGGGCACGACCATGCCGTCGTCACGGGTGATCTCACCGAGGCCGACCGCCTTGTCGAACGTCGTGACCGTGCCGCGCATGTCAGGCAACGATCTTGCTGATCGGCAACTCCAGTATGTCGGAGGCGCCGGCGTCTTTGAGTTCCGGAATGAGCGTGTTGATGGTTCGTTTCTCGACCACCGATTCGATCGCATATCCACCGCTGGCGAGTTCGCTCACGGTCGGCGACTTGGCCGACGGCAGCACGCCGAGCACCGCCCTGAAATGATCGGCGTCGACGTTGAGCTTGACCAGCACTTTTCCGCGGGCGTCGAGGGTGCCCAGAAGCAGGGTCATCAACTGGTGCATCGCGTGACGTTTGGCCGGATCCTCGTACGCCGCCTTGTTGGCCACCATCTCGGTGTAGCTGACCAGCACGGTGTCGATGATGCGCAACCCGGCAGCGCGCAACGCCCTGCCCGTCTCGGTGATCTCGACCACGCAATCGGCGATGTCGGGGATCTTGGCCTCGGTCGCTCCGTACGACAGCCGCACATCGGCCTCGATGCCCTTGGCGGCGAAGTAGCGCGCGGCCAGCCTCGGGTACTCACTGGTGACGCGCACGCCCTGCGGCAGGTCCTCGACGCGTTGCGCCGGCGAATCGGCAGCGACTGCCGCGACCACCATCACCGGGTTCGACGTGGCCTTGCTGTAACGCAGTTCGCCGAGGCTGACGACATCGCTGGCCGTCTCCTCCACCCAATCCCGCCCGGTGAGGCCGAAGTCGAACAACCCCTCGGCGACGTAGGTCGGGATCTCCTGCGGACGCAGAATGCGGACGTCGGCAATTCGCGGGTCGTCGATGGTGGCCCTGTAATCGACAGACGACGAGCGCACGACGGGAAGGTCCGCCGCAGAGAACAACTCGAGCGTGGCCTTCTCCAACGATCCCTTGGGCAACACCAGCCTGAGCACCGCAGCAGGATATCCGCCCCGGCTTCTCCGTGCGATGAGAGATGAGCCGCCGACGGACGCACATCGCTCATCGCCAGTGACGGATTGCCCGTGCCGTGAGAGATGTGCCGAGCCCGCCGGCTCATCCCCATCGCAGTGTCCGTGCGAGCTAGTGGGGCGTCGGTGATTCGTTGAGCAGCCGGACGGCGTGGGCGACGACGTCGAGGATCGCGGCCAACTGCTCGACGCACCCTTTCGGCGAGCCGGGGGTGTTGCAGATGATGGACTGGCCGCGGATCCCGGCGATCCCGCGTGAAAGTCGGCCGAGCGGATTGACCAGACGCATCGCCTCGGCCAAACCTGGCGCCTCGCGTTCGATGACCTGGCGAGTACCTTCGGGGGTCTGGTCACGGGGGGCAAACCCCGTGCCGCCCGTCGACACGATCAGCCCGGCGAAACCGCCGCACATCTCGCGGCAGGGTGTTGGCGACGTTGTCGACCCCGTCGGCCGTGACCCGATGGTCGACGACATCCCAGCCGGCTGCGTTGAGCTGGGCGACGAGCGCCGCCCCACTGAGATCCTGGCGAGTCCCGTGGACCACGCCGTCACTGACCGTCAGCACCTTGGCATGTAGATCCGGTTCGCTCATGAGCTCCGACGGTATCGAATCAGGACCATGCCATCGGTGTCGTGATCGTGCGGTAGCACCCGCCAGCCGTGCCGGTATGCACGCCACTCGGGCCCCGGAGAAACATCGATGGGATCGAAACCTTCCGGCACCGGGTGGTCGATCGATTCCTCTGCGGTCAACGTGCACACGCTGTACACCAACCATCCCCCTGGTCGGATCAAGGGCGCTGAAGCGCCAATGATTCGCCGTTGCAGCTCCGCCAGTTCCGACACATCGACCGCCGTGATGCGCCAGCGAGCGTCGGCGCGGCGGCGCAATGCTCCGAGGCCGCTGCACGGCGCGTCGACCAGGACCTTGTCGAAGCTCCTCGGCGCGAACGGTGGCGTACATGCGTCACCGACCACGACCGGCACCCCCTGGATGAGGCGGGCGCGATGCATCTGCAAGTCGGCGGCGATCACCTCGGCGCCGGTCGATGCCATGGCCGTCGCCTTGCCCCCTGGTGCAGCACACATGTCGAGGATCCGCTCGCCCGGCGCTGACTCGACAGCAGCGGCGACCCATTGCGATGCGAGGTCCTGCCTGTAGCCATCCTCACGCACCGACACCGGCGCCGGCTCGTTCATTCGCGACAGTGCAGGCTCTGCCTCACCCCCCAATTCTGCCCGTAGCCGCTCGACGATCCAGTCGGGGTAACTCAGGCGCACCGCATCGGTCGGCCACACCATGGGGGTGTCGTCGACGCGCCGCAGGATCGCGTTGACAAACCCTCTGGCCGGCTTCGGTGCCAACTCCACCGTCTCGCCGACCGCAGCATGCGCGGCGACACCCGCGAAATGAAGTTGGTACGCACCGAGCCGCAACAGCGTGCGCAGCGAGGGCTGCGGCTCCTTGATCAAGAACCGATCGATCAGCGCATCGCACGCTCGACGCATTCGGGTCGTGCCGTACACCAACTCGGTGACGAATCCCCGGTCGCGTTCACTCAACTTCGACCGTCCCAGCTCACTCTGCAAGAGCAGGTTGGCGTAGGCCCCCTCATGATCGATCCGCTGCAGGCAGCGATAGGCCACCTGGCGAGCGTTGGTCATCAGTCGCCGACGATATCCGCCTCGTTGACGAGTTCCCGGCTGAAACGAGCTGTCATGTTCCGGCTCCCCCAAGTTGCTCGAGTTCCGCCAGTCGCGCACCGCGGGCAAACGCCTCGAATGACATCGGCGACTTACCCTCTGGCTGGACCGTGATCAATCGGAGGCCGGCGATGCGATCCCCGAGGAGGTCGTTGGACGGCGCCGCGGCGCCGTCGATCAACTCGACCGCCACGATCCTGAGACGCCGCCCGTGGAGCGTCGTCCATGCGCCTCCCAACCGCACCAGTCGATCGATCTCGATGGATGACTTCGTCCAGTCGATGTGGAGCTCCTCGGCAACGATCTTGGTGGCGTATGTCGGCGCGCCCTGTTGCGGCTGTGGCACCCCGAGACCGGCTCGCAACCCGTCGACGAGAAGGCGTGTTCCGACCTCGGCGAGGTTCTGGCGGAGTTCGGCAGCCGTGGTCGACGAACCAATCGGTACGACCACTCGGCTGAACACCGGGCCGGTGTCGAGGCCTTCCTCGAGCCGCATCAGGCACACGCCCGTCTCGTCGTCACCGGCCAGGAGGGCGCGCTCGACCGGTGCAGCGCCTCGCCACCGAGGCAGCAGCGAGAAATGCAGGTTGACCATGGCTACGGCATCGAGCACGTGTGGTTTGATCAATTGTCCGAAAGCCACGACTACGCCGAGATCGGCTCCGGTGTCGATCACATCGTCAACGGCGTGCGACACAGGCAGGCCGAGGTCCAGGGCCGCGGCTTTCACGGGACTCGGCATCAGCAACGAGCCGCGACCGCGGCGTTTGTCGGCACGTGTGACGACAATGGCGATGTCGAATCCCGCATCGACGAGTGCCCGCAGCGGTGGCACGGCGATCTCTGGCGTGCCGAGATAGACCAACCGGCGCGGCGGCGCGGCGGCGGTCACAGCAGGCGCAGGCGACGCTTCGGGGGCTCTGGCGCAGGTTGCTCTTGCACCCTGCGGTACTCGATCATCGCTTCCTTGCGCTGTTCGGGAGTCATCCGGTCGAACATCAGCACGCCGTGCAGATGGTCGATCTCGTGTTGGAAGAGGCGCCCCATCAGCTCGCTGGCCTCGATCTCGATCTCGTCTCCGTCGATGGTCAGCCCGCGCATCAGCACGTGGTTCGGGCGCAGCATCTCGACGTAGAGGCCGGGGATGCTGAGGCAACCCTCGTCGTAGACCCACTCGCCCGTCGACTCGACGATCTGCGGATTGATGATCGCCATCTGTTCGTCGTCGATGTCCCACACGAAGATCTGCTTCTGCACGCCGATCTGAGGCGCGGCGAGGGCAATGCCCGAGTCGCTGTCGTACAGCGTGTCGAACATGTCGTCGACCAGGCGGGCGATCTTGCCGTCGATGTCGGCAACCTCGGCCGCCTTGGTTTTCAACACGGGATCACCGTATGTGCGGATCTGATACGCCATAACTGCAAGGCTACCGATCGAGATGGGTCACTACTTCGACGAGGAACCGGGCACGGCCTCCATGCCACGCAACGTCGAACTGTGGCTTCCCGACATGTCGTTGACCCTCGCCACCGACCGCGGCGTGTTCGGTTACGCGCAGATCGACACGGGCAGCAAGCTCCTGCTGCTGAAGGCACCCGCTCCCCCGGATGACGGCAACCTTCTGGATCTCGGCTGCGGGGTAGGGACGCTCGCCATCCCGATGGCGCGGCGCGCATCGCCGGCCACGGTATGGGCCGTCGATGTCAACGGCCGGGCCCGCGACCTGTGCCAGACCAACGCGACGACGAACGGCGTCGACAACGTCCGCGTCACAGCGCCCGACGAGGTACCCGCCGAGATCATGTTCACGTGCATCTGGAGCAACCCTCCGATCCGGATCGGCAAACCGGCACTCCATGACCTGTTGAGCACCTGGCTGGCACGTCTCGTTCCGAGTGGGTACGCCGTCATGGTCGTGCACAAGCATCTCGGCGCTGATTCTCTGCAACGATGGCTCGTTGAGCATGGCCATCCGACGGAGCGACTCGCCTCGTCGAGCGGCTATCGAGTGCTGCGCACATCGCCGAGCGATGGCTAGCGCGCTGGGTCGACCTCGATTCTCAGGCGCGCCGACTTCGGTCGTGGGGTCGCCTCGAACGCCCGTCCGAGTTGCTCCCACGTCGCGGCGCGCAACAACACGACGTCTCCATCGGCTGACGCCTCCAGCCCTGTCGCCGCGGCGAACTCGGCAGCGCCGGCACCGGAGACTGCCGCCAGCGCGGCAAATGGAGGTAGGCCGAGCAGTTCGCGCCTGCCCAACTCGACCTTCGCTGCTCGAGCGGGATCGGCGTGCAGAACCGCCTGCAACACCTCGTGGCGGGGCAGAAACGTCTGCACGAGCAGGCGGCCCCCTCCCCGACGGCTGCCGACGAGCCTCGCCGCTCGGGCCAGCAGCGCCATCGCCTGCTCACCCGCCCGATATCGAGGTGCGAGTAGCTCTGCATCGAGATCCAGGAAAGCCACGACGTTGGCCGTCGCGGCACGGTGCAGCACGGCTTCCGTCCCGATCAGCACGTCACAATCTGGCAACGAGTCACTCTCGCCGGTGACCATGCCGACCGGCCGGCCGGCTGCGGCCTCGATCTCCTCACGAAGTCGACCCACGCCGGGGCGGATCAACGACAGCGCTCCCGATCCGCAGTTCTGACACACGACTGGACGGATCGTGCCGCAGCGACGACACACCAACGATCCGGAGTCGTCTTGGACGACTGCCGCCTGGCATCGCTCGCAACGCTGCAACGACTTGCAGGTACGGCAGGCCAGCAGTCGTGCTCGGCCCTTGGTGTTGTGCACGCAGACGACCCGTTGTTCGTGGTTGCGGAGGTGTTGGATCAACGGTGAGGTCAACAGCGACCTTCGCCACGGCTCTTCGCGGGTTCGGTCGACGAGCTCCAGGATCGGCCAGCCGTCACGTTCGTCGGCGACCGATGGCCGCCGTACCGAGTCCGCCGCCCAGTGCAACGCAGTGGCCGATGGGCACGGCGACACGAGCACGACCGGTACTCCGGCGCGCCGCGCTCGTTCGATCGCGACATCACGGGCGTGCCACGTTGGCGTGCGCTCCTCCTGCAACGCTTCGTCGTGCTCGTCGAGCACCACGATCGAACACATCCCGGCACATGGCGACCACACCGCGCTGCGGCTTCCGATCACGACGTCGACGCCACCGGCGGCGCGAGCCCACTGCTCGGAGTGCAGGGCAGTCGAGTACCCCAACAGCCGAAGCCCGGCCGCCAGGCGACGGGCCTCATCGACGGATGGATGGATCACCAACGTCGGTCCGTGACGCAGCATCTCGACGATCGCAGCGGCCTGGTCGTTGGTCGGTGGCAGGCGAACCAGGCGCGGAGCAGTGGCAGGGCCGGCGGGAACGTCCAGACGGGTCAGCGACGCCGGCAGCGAGGCGACCATCGCCGGCGGACTGGCCGCAACGAGCAGCGGCCGCAGCCGGCTTGCCGCCCAACGCCGAGCGGTCCACCTGGCCAAGTCGATGATCTCAGCGGACGGGCCGACGCCCGACCACTTGGCCAGTGGGATGAGCCGACCGGGGTCGATCGAACCATCGGGGGGGCCGAGCGACACGACCCAGCCGCCGACGCGGCGACCATGTAACGGAGCCCGAACCATCGAGCCGACAGCCACGCGGGAGCGCATCGGTTCGGGGACGAGGTAGTCGAACTGCTTGTCGAGCCCGGTGACGTCGGGTACGACGCGGGCGACCAGCAACGACGACGGGTCCATTGCCCGGCGACGCTAGAGGATCACAGGCCGACAGCACTCCTGTACTCAGCAAGCCGGCTGACGGCCTCCCAGGTGAACTCCGGGAGCGGTCGGCCGAAGTGGCCATAGGCGGCGGTCTTGCGGTATATGGGACGCTTCAGGTCGAGGTCGCGCACGATCGCGGCCGGGCGAAGGTCGAACACCTCGCGGACCGCGGCAACGATCGCATTTGGGTCGACCGTGTTGGTGCCGAACGTATCGACCAGGATGCTCATCGGGTGAGCCATGCCGATGGCATAGGCCACCTGCACCTCACAGCGCGTGGCCGCACCAGAGGCAACGACGTGCTTGGCAACCCACCGTGCCGCGTACGCAGCCGACCGGTCGACCTTCGACGGGTCCTTGCCGCTGAACGCCCCGCCACCGTGTCGCCCCATGCCACCGTAGGTGTCGACGATGATCTTCCGACCAGTGAGCCCGGTGTCACCGTGTGGGCCGCCGATCACGAACTTGCCCGTGGGGTTGATGTACACGTTGTAGTCGTCGTCGGCGAACTGGGCCGGCACCACGGGGCGAATGACCTGCTCGATCAGGTCCGGGCGGATGACCGTGTCGCGGTCGACACCGTCCTGGTGCTGTGTCGAGATCAGTGCGGTGACGAGGCGGATCGGGCGTCCGGTGCTGTCGTACTCGAACGTGACCTGGGTCTTGCCATCGGGCCGCAGGTACGGAACAGCGCCGGCCTTGCGCACATCGGTGAGCTTTTCTGCCATGCGATGGGCCAGCCAGATGGGCAAGGGCATCAGGTCGGGCGTGTCGTCGCAGGCATAGCCGAACATCATGCCCTGGTCGCCGGCGCCCTGACTGTTGATGATGTCCTCGCCGCTCCGTCCACCGCGCAGTTCCTCGCTCATGTCGACACCCTGGGCGATGTCGCCGCTCTGCTCGTCGATGGACACGATCACGCCACATGTGTTGCCGTCGAATCCGTACAGGGCATTGTCGTAACCGATCCCGTTGATCACCTCACGCGCCAGCTTGGGAATGTCGACATAGGCGCTGGTGGTGATCTCACCGGCGACAACACAGAGCCCGGTCGTGAGCAGCGTCTCGCACGCAACGCGTCCGTTGGGATCCTCGGTGAGAATGGCGTCGAGGACCGCGTCACTGACCTGATCGGCCATCTTGTCGGGGTGGCCCTCGGTCACGCTTTCCGAGGTGAACGTGTAGTTGCTCACTGAGCTGCTCCTGAATCGATAGGTGTTGGAGATCGGGTCGGGTCGGTACTACTTACACCAGATCGGAGTTCGGCGACACATCGCAGTATCGCCCTGGCAACCGAACGCTTGTCCGTGAGGGCGACAGTGTTGACCAGACCACCGGCGCGCAGCAGGGTCACGGCGTTGGTGTCGTGCTGGAAGCCGACATGAGGGGCGCCGACGTCGTTGGCGACGACGAGGTCGAGGTTCTTACGGCGCAGCTTCACTTCGGCGTTGGCGACCACGTCAGTTGTCTCGGCGGCGAAGCCCACCAGGATCTGCCCCGGTCGCTTGTGTGCACCCAGTGCACCGAGGATGTCGGGGGTGGGCTCGAGCACGATCTCCGGCACCCCAGCGTCCTTCTTGATCTTGCCCGGCTCGGCAACCTTCGGACGGAAGTCGGCCACCGCCGCCGCCATGATCACCACATCGGCCGTTGCTGCGAGCTGCTCGACCGCAACCTGCATCTGGGCAGCAGTTTCGACCGCACGCAGCTCGGCGCCCGGCGGGGTGGGCAGTTGAACCGTCGAGACGAGTGTCACCGTGGCGCCGAGCGCAAGCGCCTCGGCAGCGACCGCGTAGCCCTGCTTGCCACTGCTGCGATTGGCGATCACTCGTACTGCGTCGATCGGTTCGCGCGTCCCGCCGGCGGTCACGACGACATGCACACCGCTGAGCGAGCCTCCGCCGAGCACGCGTTCTGCCTCGGCGAGGATCCGTTCGGGCGTCGCCAGGCGACCCTTACCCGAGTCGCCGCCGGCCAATCGGCCCTCGTCGGGCTCGACGATGTGGACTCCCCGACGGCGCAGCGTGGCGATGTTGTCGGCGACGGCTGGGTGCTCCCACATCTCGGTGTGCATTGCCGGGCAGATGATCACCGGCGCCCGAGTGGCCAGCAAGACGTTGGTCAACAAGTCGGTGGAGAGCCCGGCCGCGTACGACCCGATCAGGCGCGCCGTGGCGGGCGCCACGATCACGAGGTCTGCCGATTGACCGAGCGCGGTGTGCGGGATCGGGGTCGCTTCGTCCCACAAGCTCGACTGCACCGGTTCGCTGGCCAGCGCCGACAAGGTGGTGACACCGAGGAAGTGCTCGGCACCTTTGGTCATGACCGGGACGACATGGGCGCCGGCGTCAACCAGCCGGCGGCAGATTTCGACAGCCTTGTACGCGGCGATCCCCCCGGTGACACCGAGGACGACGCGCTTGCCGGCGAGCATGGAAGCCGTGGCGCTGAACGATCAGGCGACGGTGTCGTCGCCGCTGCCGTCGGTCGCCGGCTCGACCTCGGGATCCGGGAGCTCGACACGCACGATCTTGTGGGCAGCAATCTCCTCGAACCCGATGCTCAACGGCTTGCGAGCGATGGAACTGACCTGGGGCGGGACCATGTGACCAAGCCCGTCTCCGAGCTGGTTGAAGTACGAGTTGATCTGGCGGGCCCGGCGAGCGGCGAGGGTGACCAAGCTGAACTTGGAGTCGACCGTATCGAGCAGTTCCTCGATAGGTGGGTTCATCATCGTGTCGTGGGCGCGAGCCATAATTCAGCCTCCTGAAGCGGTTGGCCAGTGTACAGCGCCGAGGCCGAAACCCGGCGACTAGCAGGAGTGGCGATGTCGAGCGATGATCGTCAGCATCTCATCGACCGTGCGTTCCAGATTGTCGTTGACGACCACGTGATCGGCCAGGGCCAGGCCAACCGGTTCCTCGTCGAGCGCCTTGCGAAGTCGTTGGTCGATCGTGTCCTCAGGGTCGCCGCGACCACGGAGTCGGCGCTGCTGTTCGTCGCGTGAAGGCGGCAGGACGAAGATCAGCACAGCGTCGCCGCGCAGCCGCTTCACCTGGCTGGCCCCGTCGACCTCGATTTCCAGCACCACATCACGGCTGTCGAGGACTTCTGGCATGGGCGTGCCGTAGTAGTTGTCGAGGAACTTCGTCCACTCCAGGAAGCCGCCTTGAGTGATCCGTTCCTCGAAACTGGCGAGGTCGGTGAAGACGTACGCCGTGTCTGCTTCGCCAGGACGCTGCCGGCGGGTCGTCCACGACCTGCTCAGCCACAAGTTGGGATCGCGCTCTACGAGTGCGTTGACGATCGTTCCCTTGCCTACCCCACCGGGGCCGGAGATGACGATGATGAGTGGGTCGGCGGTGCCGTCGCTGGCCGCCATGGCCTCACTTGCCGAGTTGATCGAGCAATGCCTGCTTCTGTACAGCGCCAAGGCCCTGCACGCGGCGGTTGTCGGCGATGCCGATGTCTTCCATGATCTTGCGAGCCTTGACCTTGCCGACGCCCGGCAGCGACTCGAGCAGCGAAACTACCTTGAGCTTGCCGACGGTCACGCTGGTCGAAGCGAGTGCCTCGTTGATCGAAACAGAACCGTTCTTCAGTTGGTTCTTCAGTTCAGCGCGAGCCGCGCGGGCCTCGGCGGCCTTGGCCAGAGCTGCCGTGCGTTGTTCGGGCGTGAGTTGAGGAGGTGTTGCCATAACGAAAACCCTAGTCCTGAGCTCGCATCCATTCGCGGCATTCGCTCAATGAGCGCCTCCGATCAGTTCCGTGACGGACTCGACCCCGTGCCCGCTACACCATGAACGCACCCCTTCGAGCACCTTCCACGGGGTCCGTGGATCGACGAAGTTGGCGGTTCCGATCTGCACGGCGCTTGCACCGGCGAGGATCATTTCCATCGCATCCCAGGCCGTACCGATCCCTCCCACTCCGATGATCGGCAAGTCCGGATGAGCGGCGTGAACGTCGAAAACCGTACGAACAGCGACGGGGTGAATCGGGTGACCGCTGTAGCCGCCTCCCCCGGCGCCCAGCACGGGACGCCGCGTGTCGGGATCGATCACCATCCCCAGCAAGGTGTTGATCAACGTCACGGCCTCGGCGCCCGCCTGGCGAACCGACTCGGCAACCTCGATCACCCGGTCCGTGTTGGCGCTCAGCTTCGCCCAACGCGGCCGGCCGCACACCGCCGTCTCACGGATGACCTCGGCGGACAGGTCGGGGTCGTGGGCGAAGATCCCGCGACGTCCCTCCAGGTTGGGACAGGAGAGGTTGACCTCGACCGCAACCACGCTCGGCGATGCCGTGCTGAGCATTTCTGCGGCCAGTCGGTAATCGCCGACCGAACGTCCCCAGATGCTGGCGACGACTCGCGCTCCCGTGGCCACGAGCGCCGGGAGCTCGTCGGCCAGCCAGGCCTTCACTCCAGGCCCCTGCAGGCCGACGGCGTTGATCATGCCGACGCCTGCCGGGTGCAGCCGTGGCGCGACGTTGCCCTTCCATTCGTAGGCGGCCAACGACTTGACGACGTGCGCGCCGAGGTCGGCGAGATCGAAGAACGACTGGAACTCCGCCCCGTGGCCGGCGGTGCCCGAAGCCGTCATCACCGGATTCGGCAGTCCCACCGATCCCACACGAGTACGCAGGTCGGTCGGATCAGTACTCACCCGTGATACTCCTGGAGCGAACACACGGAGAGGTCGCGGCCGACGTTCTCGGCCATGCCCTGCACGGCGGCGAGGGCCGCCTCGACGGTGGTGACCGAGCTGACCTGGTGGGTGATGGCCGCCTTGCGGATCTGTTCACCGTCGCTGCGCGCACCACCACCTTGACCCTGCGGCGTGTTGACGACGAAGGCGATGTCGCCGCCGGCAATGAGGTTGACCGCGTTGATCCCGTGGCCGTCGGAGATCTTGCCGACCACCTGGTCGACGTCGACGCCGAAGCTGGCCGAGATAGTCGGCAGTGCCCGTGGTCGCGGCGATTCCGAGACCCAGGTCGCGCAGCCGGCGGGCGACCACGATCCCGGCAGGCTTGTCACCGTCGGCGAGCGACAGGAACACCGTCCCCTCGGTCGGGAGCACCGTGCCGGCAGCCAGCTCGGCCTTGAAGAACGCCAGGCCGAACGTGGTGTCGATGCCCATCACCTCGCCGGTCGAACGCATCTCCGGGCCCAGCGCCGGGTCGACCTCCGGGAAACGGTTGAACGGCAGCACGGCCTCCTTGATCGCCACGTGCCCGTTCGCCGACGGCGGAAGCAGCAGACCCTCGATTCGCGAGTTCGGCAAGCGTCGCGCCGAGCATCACCCGGCTGGCCACCTTTGCCAGCGGAACACCCGTGGCCTTGGCCACGAACGGCACGGTGCGACTGGCTCGCGGGTTGGCCTCGATGACGTAGACCGTCGTGCCGAGTACGGCGTACTGCACGTTGATCAGACCACGCACGTCGAGCGAGTTGGCGATCGAGCGTGGTGTACGACTCGATCACTTCGACGACCCACGGCGGCAGTGTTTGCGGTGGGATCGCGCACGCCGAGTCGCCGCTGTGCACGCCGGCCTCTTCGACGTGCTCCATCACTCCACCGATCAACACCTCTCCGGTGTGGTCGCGGATCGCGTCGACATCAACCTCGGTGGCGTCCTCGAGGAACCGGTCGATCAGCACTGGGCGTTCGGCCGACAGGCCTCCCTCGCGGCCGAGGGACCCGAACCCGGCCAGTTCGCCCATGGCGCGAGCCAGATGTTCAGCGTCGTGCACGATCTGCATCGCCCGGCCACCGAGCACGTAGCTCGGTCGCACGAGCACGGGAAAGCCGATTCGTTCGACGATGCCGAGGGCCTGTTCGAGATCGGCAGCGGTGCCACCAGGGGGCTGCGGAACGCGCAGCTCGTGGCACAACGCGCTCCATTTCTCGCGGTCCTCGGCTAGGTCGATGGACGTCGGTGAGGTGCCGGCGATGAGTTCATGAGGAAGGACCCCTGACAGCTTGAGCGGTGTTTGACCGCCGAGGGCAACGATCACTTTCGGGGCGACGCCACCGCTGGCCATCGTCTCGGCGGCGATCACATTGAGCACGTCCTCGCGTGTCAACGGTTCGAAGTACAGCCGGTCACTGGTGTCGTAGTCGGTACTGACCGTCTCCGGGTTGCAGTTGATCATCACCGTCTCGTATCCCGCTTCGCGCAAGGCGAACGAGGCGTGCACGCAGCAGTAGTCGAACTCGATTCCTTGGCCGATGCGGTTCGGGCCGCTACCCAGGATGACCACACGCGGGCGATCCGATGGCCTGCACTTCGTTTTCGTCCTCGTAGGTCGAGTAGTGGTACGGCGTTTCGGCGGCGAACTCCGCCGCGCAGGTGTCGACGGTCTTGTAGGTGGGGATCACCCCGGCCCCCTCTCGGAGGTCCCGGACGATCAGCTCGTCGGAGTCCCAGAGATGCGCGAGCTGGCCGTCGCTGAAGCCCATCTGCTTGGCGCGACGCCACTGACGCGGCGTCAGCTCATCGGGTTTGGAGAGACTCAGCAGCGCACGTTGTTCGACGATCTGCAGCATCTGGTCGAGGAACCAGGCGTCGATCATGCATGCTCGGTGGATCACTTCGATCGCCACGCCGCGCCGCAGCAGCTCGCCGGCCTGAAAGATCCGCTCGGGAGTCGGAACCGCGACCATCGCCAGCAAGCTGGCGTCATCGACCGTCGCCAACTCCTCCTCCGCAGGATCACAGCCGAGACCAAGTCGGCCTTGCTCGAGTGAGCGCAGACCTTTTGCAGACTCTCGGCGAATGTCCGCCCGATCGCCATCACTTCGCCGACCGACTGCATCTGCGTGCCGAGAATTCCCGATGAGCCAGGGAGCTTCTCGAATGCCCAGCGGGGGATCTTGGTGACCACGTAGTCGATGCTCGGCTCGAAGCTCGCCGGAGTTGCGCGGGTGATGTCGTTGCTGATCTCGTCGAGCGTGTAGCCGACCGCCAACTTGGCGGCGATCTTGGCGATCGGAAACCCGGTTGCCTTCGACGCCAACGCGGACGACCGTGACACGCGGGGATTCATCTCGATCACGACCTGCTCACCGGTCGCCGGGTTCACCGCGAACTGCACGTTGCTTCCCCCGGTTTCGACGCCGACGCGGCGGATGCAGGCGAACGCCGCATCGCGCATCTGTTGGTACTCGACATCGCTGAGCGTCTGTGCCGGAGCAACAGTGATCGAGTCCCCGGTGTGAACGCCCATCGGGTCGACGTTCTCGATCGAGCAGATGATCACGCAGTTGTCGGCGCGATCGCGCATCACCTCGAGTTCGTACTCCTTCCAACCGGCGATGCTCTTCTCGATCAGAATTTCGCTGATCGGGCTGGCCGCAAGCCCTTCAGTCGCACGCTGTTCGAACTCCTCGAGCGTCGAGGCGATGCCGGTCCCACGACCGCCGAGGATGTAGGCGGGCCGAATGATTACCGGCAACCCGATCCGATGGACGACTTCCATCGACTCCTCGACGCTGTGGGCGCTCCCGCTGGTGGGAACGGAGAGCCCGATCTCGATCATGGCCTGCTTGAACTTTTCGCGATCCTCGGCCGTGGCGATCGCCTCTGCGTTGGCGCCGATCATCTCCGGTGTACCCGGCACGCCGATGATGCCCCGTTCGAAAAGCGCCATCGCCGTGTTGAGACCGGTTTGCCCACCGAGCGTGGGCAGTACGGCGTCCGGTTGTTCGCGCTCGATGATCTTGGCGACGACATCGGGCGTGATCGGCTCGATGTAGGTGGCGTCAGCGAAGTCCGGATCGGTCATGATCGTCGCCGGATTGGAGTTGACGAGCACGACCCGGTAGCCCTCTTCTCGTAACACCCGGCACGCCTGCGTGCCCGAGTAGTCGAACTCGCACGCCTGGCCGATCACGATCGGACCCGAGCCGATGATCAGGATCGAGTGGATGTCGGTTCGCTTCGGCATCAGACCCCTGCGTCCATCAACTCGGCGAACATCTCGAACAGGTATCTGGAATCGTGCGGTCCAGGGCCGGCCTCGGGGTGGTACTGCACGCTGAATGCCGGAGCGCCGAGGACCCGCATGCCCTCGTTGGTCTGGTCGTTGAGGTTGAGGTGGGTCACCTCGACCTTGCCGGCGAGACTGGCCGGATCGACACAGAAGTTGTGGTTCTGGCTGGTGATCTCGATGTGCCCGGATGATTCGTGGCGCACCGGATGGTTCCCGCCGTGATGGCCGAACGGCAGCTTGAAGGTCTCGCCGCCAAGTGCCCGGCTGAGCAGTTGATGACCCAGACAGATCCCGAAGATCGGCACCTTGCCGACCAACTCGGAAATCGTCCCCACGGCGTAGCCGACCGTGGCCGGGTCGCCGGGACCGTTGGAGAGGAAGATCCCATCGGGCTCGCGGGCCAGTACGTCCGCCGATGTAGTCGCTGCGGGGACGACGTCGACCGTGCCGAGTCCGCAGAGATGGCGGACCATCGTCCGTTTGATTCCGAAGTCGAACGCGACGATTCGTCGGCCGGCAGCAGACCCGGCGCCTGACGCGGCTGCCGTGTACGGCGTCGCGCATGTGACCTCGGAGACCAGATCGAGACCATCGGTACCGGGTTCGGTTGCCGCTGCTTGTCGTAACGCAACCTCCCCCGCTGTCCCAAAGGCACCGGCAATGGCGCCCGTGTCGCGCAGGATGCGCGTCAGGCGGCGGGTATCGATTCCGGAGATCCCACTGATGCCGTGTTGCCGCAGCATGGCGTCGACGGAATCCTCCGCCCGGTGGTTGCTGTGCCGGCGAGCGAGCTCGCGCACGATGACGCCTCTGCAGTACGGGCGGGCGGCTTCGAGATCCGCCAGGTTCGTGCCGTAGTTGCCGATGTGCGGGTAGGTGAAGGTGATGATCTGCCCGGCATACGACGGGTCGGTGATGATCTCCTGGTAGCCGGTCATGGCGGTGTTGAACACCACTTCTCCACCGGCGACACCGTTGTGGGGTTCGGCTCCGAAGAGTTCACCCTCGAACATGCTGCCGTCGGCGAGCACCAGGAGCCCGTCCCTGGTCATCGGCGTGGTCCTTGCATGATCATGCAGTATAATGCATGATCATCCGAAGATTGCAGTCTGCCGGCCGGATCTGGGCGCCACGGCCCGTTCACAGCAGCAGGTCGGGCGCGCACGGCGGCACCCAGATCGACACACAACACGGTTGCTCCTCCCGTATGGGCCTCACGGGACCCATTTCACGGCAGGGCGATCGTAGCAGGGACTCCGGCGAGGAGTCGGCTACGGGCACGAACGGGCGCAACGAACCGGCGCGGCCGCCGTCGATCGGTTTTGATCCGGTGGTACCGTGCCGAAATGCCAGAACTGCGCGGCACGGTCGTGCTCGCCACGTACAACAGCGGCGCCTCCATCGGCCTGGTGCTGGCCGAGATCGAGGAGGCAGCCTCGGTGCTGCACCGTTCGGGGATCGAGCTCGATGTGCTGTTGGTCGACGACTCCAGCCCCGACAACACCGCCACCATCGCCACCGACGAAGCGGCCAGGCTCGGCATCAAGATCGAGGTGCTCAACGGGTTCCACCTCGGCGTCGGACGCTCACAGCTCGCCGGCTTCGAACACCTCCTGGGCAGGGCAGATCGCGACTTCTTCGTCACCCTCGATCCCGACGGCCACCACGACGCTCGACAAATCACCGATGTGGTCCGCGCCTTCGTAGCTCGCCGCAGCGGCGTGACAATCGGCTCGCGATGGGTCCGTGGTGGGTCCTCCCCGGGCACCTCGGCGCTCCGCTCGATGGTCAGCCGCACCGCCAACATGCTGGCGAGACGAGTCATCGGGCTCAAAGGGGTGCACGATGCCACAACGTCGTTCCGCATCATTCGACCCGACGTCGCCCAGCTGTGGATCGACCGTCGGATCCCCGCCGACGGCTACGGCTATTTCACCACATCGGTTGCTGTCGCCCAGGCAGCCGGGTTCTCGGTCACCGAGAGCCCGATCACCTTCCGACCTCGCTACGCAGGGGTTCGCTCCCTGTCGTTCTCCGACATCACCGCGTTCTGGCACAGCCTGCACGCAACCCGCGTCCTCGTGGCCGAGGTCCGCGGCGAGGCCCGACGCGACCAGGCCACATGGGCCGCCCGCTCGCCGCATCTCCAGGCCCAGCCGGCGTCGTCGAATTCACAGTTCGGTGCCGCCGAGGAGTTGGAGAACCTCGCCCAGGCCGACCGATTCTTCGGCTGGATCGCCGACGAGCTTGCTCCTCATCTCGGACATCGCATCCTCGAGGTCGGGGCCGGGATCGGCACGATCGCCGTCAAGATGTCGGATCGCATGGCGACGAGCGAGATCACTGCCATCGAGCCCGCCGACAACCTGTTCGAACAGCTCGATGCCACCGCGTCACGTCGTCGCAATGTGACCGCATTGCAGCTCACCTCGCAGGAGCTCGCCGCCACCAGACCGCACCAGTTCGATTCGATCGTCTACGTCAACGTGCTCGAACACATCCTCGACGATGCCGCGGAGATACGCACCGCCTTCGATCTCGTCGCCCCTGGCGGCTCGCTGGGAGTCTTCGTACCGGCGATGTCCTGGCTGTACGGCAGCCTCGACTACAAGTCGGGACATCACCGCCGATACGACAAGGGGCGACTTCGGGATGTGATCTCCGGAGCCGGGTTCGAAATCGTCGAGTTGCGCTACATCGAAGTCGCCGGGGTCGTCCCGTATTGGCTGATGTACCGCGTCCTCAATCGCCAATCGCTGAGCCCGATGTCTTCGGGCGTCTTCGACCGGATCGTGGTGCCGGTCAGCAAGCTGGCGCAGCGACTCGTGCCGAGCCCACCGATCGGCAAGAACCTGTTGGCGATCGCCCGCCGCCGCTAGTTCCCGTCCCTGCGTCTGGCCACCAACACGTCGTCGGCGTCGAAGAGGACCTCGTACGGGCCATCCGGTGCGGTCAACCCGGCGACCAACCCCTGCTGAGCCGGACCGACCTGGGTGCGGTCGAGGACGATGTAGTCGATCGTCGACGGATCCGGCAGACGGAAGCGGTCATCATTTCCCCAATACGACGGAACCCACGGGTTCGGCCAGTCGTAGATCTGTTCGCGGTGCGAGAGATGCGGCAACAGCGTGTACGTGGCGGCAACCGACGCGTCGTCGGGGACCAGCTTCAACGCCTCGCGCATCGCCTCGTGCCGCGGGGTCGGCTGCGCCCAGACGACGTAGAAGTCGCCGATCGGCGATGGCGACCAGGCGACGTTGGTCATGTACGCGCAACCCAGCAGCCAGATCGGCAGCACGACACGCATGACCTTGAATCGCCACAGGACTCTGGCACCCTCGATCGCCGCGATCACCAGCGGGGCGATCATCATCGCCGTGTACTGGTAGTGGATGCTCCTGGCATACGGGCTGAGCCCGATCACGCTGGCCAGCATCTGTGGCACGGCCATCAACAGAGCCAGAGGAGCGACCACCGGCAGTCCACCGAGCGGGAGTGCCAGGTCACGGTAGAACCGCAAGCGATCGGGCTGCGTCGCATCAGCGATCACCCGATTCGGATGGCGGATCATCGTCTGGATGATCTCTGGCATGTCCTTGCCGTAGTTGCTGTAGAAGTACTGAATGTAGAACGGCTGCTTGCCCTGGTTGAAATGAGGGATCACGAACCTGGTCGCCACTGCGTACCAGACGAACCCGAGCACGCAGGTCGCCAGCGCCATCATCCGGTCGCGATGGTCGCCCTTGCCGCGTCGGTACATGATCGCCAGGACGACTCCGAGCATGATCACGACCAGTGCCGCGTCCTCCCGGATCGAGAGGGCGATCACCAAGGCCACGAACATGCCTCGCCAACGGCGGTGACTGGCGAACCACCAGGCGTACAGCAGCGGGGCGATCACCAGTGATTCCGGGTGGAAATTGGCCCAGCTCATCCACTGGATGGGGGCGTACATCAGGTATACGACAGCGAAGAGCAGACCCATCCACGGCTTGGCGAAGCGGTCCCGGGCGATCAAGTAGATGGGAAACGCGGCGACCGCGAGGCCTGTGGCTTGGGCGATGTACAGGAACGAGGGACCGGCGCCCAGCCAGTAGAACGGCACGAAGGCGGCGACGATCACGTTGAGGTGGTGCCCCCAGAACTCCATACCGCGCACGGTCATGAAGCTCTGACCACCCCGGGAGACCAACCAGAAGCCTTGGTCGTAGATGCCCATGTCATACGACCACGTGCCGAAGTTGCGATGGTGCTGCACACCCAGTCGGCCGAAGACCATCGCGAACAACAGTGCGGCGGCGGCCGTGAACCAGGCGGCAGGATGAATCGTCGAGATCCGCACCACCCAGCGCTCCAGCCAGCCGACCGTGATCTCACCGGTCGGCTCGTCACCGAACTCGGCGGAGGCGACTTCTTCCTCGGCGATCACGTCGCGATGATACGTGTCGGGAGGAACCGTGTGTCAGGCACCCGGTCGGAGGACCGGCACTAATGCCGACAGCACACCGTTGACGAACCGGCCGGAGTCGTCGGTGGAGAACCGCTTGGCCAACTCCACGGCCTCGTTGAGCACTACAGCGACGGGAACGTCGGGACGTCCCAGCAACTCGAACCCGGCGATCCGCAGCACGGTTCGGTCGATGATCGGCATCCGTGCCAACGTCCAGCCCTTGGCGTGGGCAGTGATCGCCTCGTCGAGCCGACTTTGATTCTGCTCGACACCTTCGACCAGCAACGTGGTCAATTCGTCGGTGTCGGAGATTTGCGCGGCGAGCACCGCACCGCCCGAGATCCCCTTCGATTCCGCCTCGTACAACAGCATCATGGCCCGCTCACGGGAGTCGGAGCGTTCATCGTCGACGGCGCGGGCCCTGCGTCGAGTCACGCTCAGACTCTGGTGATGTAGTCGCCGCTGCGCGTGTCGACCTTGACTCGGTCGCCCGGATTGATGAACAGCGGCACCTGCAACACGAGACCGGTCTCGAGCGTTGCCGGCTTACGAGCCCCCGACACACGGTCGCCCTGCATGCCCGGCTCGGTATCGGTAATGATCAACTCGACAGACGCCGGGATCTCGACCGAGACGATCTCACCTTGATAGAAGGCGATGATCGCCACGGCTTGCTCGACCATGTAGTTGGCTGCATCGCCGAGGGCGACCGGGGGAACCTGGATCTGGTCGTAGTTGTCGTTGTCCATGAACACGTAATCGTCGCCATCGCGGTAGAGGAACTGCATGTCCTTCTTCTCGAGCAGGGCCTGCTCGACGCGCACACCGGCGTTGAACGTGCGGTCGAAGACGTTGCCGTTCTTCACGTTGCGCAGCTTGGTGCGCACGAAGGCGCCACCTTTGCCTGGCTTGACGTGTTGGAACTCGACCACTTGGAACAGCCCGTTGTCGAGCTCCAGGGTGATTCCGTTCTTCAGGTCGTTGGTGGTGATTGCGGGCACGGGGAATCCTTCGGCGATGCGGTCAATACTCGGCACCCACTGTCGGTTACGACCACGAGGTCTTCGACTCGGATACCTCCGAATCCTTCACGATAGAGGCCCGGCTCGACGGTCACTACGTCTCCGACCTGCAATTTCAGGTCCCCTGTCCTGTTGATGAACGGATCCTCGTGGATCAGCAGGCCGACCCCGTGGCCGGTGCCGTGACTGAACCACTCGCCGTACCCGGCCTCGGTGATGGCATCGCGACACACCGAATCGAGTTCGGCGGTGCTGAGGCCGGCTTCTACCGCGGCGACCCCGGCAGATTGCGCGGCCAGCACGACGTCGTAGAGCTCCTGCTGCTGCGGCGTTGGCGAACCGACGACGAACGTTCGTGTCATGTCGCTGTGGTAGCCGTCGTACAACGCACCGACGTCGACGATCACCGTGTGTCCGGGCTCGATGAGCGTGTCGGTCGGACGGTGGTGCGGTCGGGCCGCGTTGACCGGACCCGTTGCCACGATGGTCTCGTAGCTCGGCCCGCTGGCACCCATCTCACGCATGCGGATCTCCAGGTGGTTGCGCACTTCGATCTCGGTGTGACCCGCAACCACAACCTCGTGCAGCACCTCGGAGAGGGCCGCGTCGGCGATCCGGCACGCCTCTGCCATGCGGGCAATCTCGCCGTCGTCCTTGTGCCTGCGTTCTGCCTCGACGACTCCGCCGACCGGCACGAGCGATGGCTTGAAGATCCCTTGATAGCGCTGGAACAGTTCGTAGGTGACGTGCGCTGACTCGAAACCGACGGAGGCAAATGGTGTGAGTTCTGCCGCGAGCAGGTCGATGATCGCGCCGCCCGACAGCCCGACCAAGACCCTCGCGTCTACGCCAGCCGCGGCAAGTTCGGCGGTGGCTTGGTCACCGTAGCGTCCATCGGTGACCACGACCATGTCATCCGGGGTCACCAACACCCACCCGTTGGATCCCGTGAATCCGGTCAACCAGCGCACATTGGTGAGATCGCTGATCAACAGCGCCTCGGCCTGATCGAATCGGGCGCGCACCCGCTCGCATCGCCCGGCGAGCTGCATCGGAGGCATCACGGCGTCAGCAACTTGGCCGCGACCGCCTCCACCGCCAGACGGTATCCCTGCATGCCGAAGCCCATGATCGAGCCTGTCGATACAGGAGCGATCACGCTGGTGTGCCGCCACGGTTCGCGGGCGTTCGGGTTGGAGATGTGGACCTCGACGATCGGCCCGTTGAAGGCGGCAAGGGCGTCGTGGATGCTCCAGGCATAGTGGGTGAACGCTCCGGGATTGATGATGATCGCCGCGGACGTGGCGCGGGCGGCGTGAATGGCGTCGACCAGTTGACCCTCGTGGTTGGTCTGAAACGCTTCCACGTCGTGGCCGAACTCGTGCGCCGCGGAGGTCGTGAACGCGACGTAGTCGTCGAGCGTGGCCGTGCCGTAGATGTGCGGTTCGCGCTGTCCGAGCAGATTGAGGTTCGGACCGTGCAGGAGGGTGATCAGCGCCACGTCTCTATCGTGCCACGCGTTCGGCGAATTGCCCGCGATCGATTCGATACAGCACGTGGCGGCGGTCGGCCCAGTCGGGAAACATGGGGTGGTCGAAATCGCCGTCGAGATCGCGGATCATGCCGATCTTCTCCATCACCCGCTGCGAATTGACGTTGGACTCGGTCGTGAAGCTGACGATCGTGTCGCCCGGGGGGTGGACGTTGGCGAAGCCCCACGCGATTGCGGTGATCGCGGCCTCCGGGGCAAAGCCGTTGCCCCAGTGCTTCTTGCCAAGGCGCCAGCCGACCTCGACGCACGGCGTGAACGGGGTCTCCCATCCGGGTACGGCCAGTCCGACGAACCCGATGAACTCCGTGGTGTCACGGCGTTCGACAGCCCACAGACCGAAGCCGCGATCGAACCACGCCGCAGCCATGCGGTCGATCATCTCCGAACTCTGCTGCGGGGTGAGCAACGATGGGAAGTGACGCATGACCTCGGGATCGGCGTTCAGCGCTGCAAACGGATCGCGGTCGTCGTCGCGCCATTCGCGCATCAACAACCGCTCGGTCAACAACCTTGGAGTGGTCACCGTTGCATCATTGCGTCGAGCGAGTCGCGCGCCGCGTCTACCGATACGCCGCTGACGACCTCGACTCCATCCTGGCTGTCGAGGACGAATGTCAATCCCGCACCGAGCGCCTTCTTGTCGCGAGCCATCAGTCCGATCAACTGCTGGGGATCGAGCCCCGCCGGGAGAGTGGTATCGAGCTCGTAGCTCCCACCGACGAGCTCGTAGTGTTGTTCGACTCGACGATCATCGATCCGCCCGAGGTTGCGGGCTAGGCAGGCTGCATAGATCAACCCGACAGCCACAGCTTCGCCGTGCGCCATCGAGTAGTCGGTGGCGATCTCCAATGCGTGCGCCAGGGTGTGCCCATAGTTGAGCAACGCTCGACGCCCGGATTCACGCTCGTCACCGGCAACGATCTCGGCTTTGATCGCCACACATCGGGCGATGCGCTCGGCTTCGTCCATCGCCAGTAGGTCGTCACCGGTGAGAAAGTGGTACTTGGCCATCTCACCCCGCCCGCAGCGAACCTCTCGGGGCGGCAGCGTGGCCAAGGCATCGAGATCGCAGATCACGCCACACGGCTGCCAGTACGCCCCGATCAGGTTCTTGCCCCCCACATCACCGACGACCCCGTCGACGGCCGTGATGTTGACACCGGTCTTGCCGCCGATCGCCGCGTCGACCATGCCGAGGAGCGTGGTCGCCACATGCACGACCGACACCCCACGGTGCCACGATGCAGCAGCAAACCCGGCAACGTCGGTGACCATGCCGCCACCGACGCCGATCACGACGTCGTTTCGGGTCAGGCCGAACCGGGCGAAACCACGACACAGATCCTCGACCGTGGCGAGGCTCTTGTGACCTTCGCCGGAACCGATGGTGAACACCTCACACGGCACACCCGGGTCGATGTCGAGCGGAACGCCATCCTGAGTGACGATCGCTGCGCGCCTGGCCGTCGCAGGCAACAATCCGGCCACCTCACCCCGCACACCATGACCGACCAGCACGTCGTAGCTGCGCTCGCCGAGCGGCACGCGGACTGTGATCATCGCAGCACCGCCTCGACGACCTCGTTCGGGCTGCGCTGATCAACGAGCACGATCGCGTCGGCCACTTCTCGGTAGAGCTCCTCGCGCTGGGCATGCATGCGCTGCAACGTACCCTCCGGATCGTCATCGAGCAGCGGGCGATGGCAGCCCGACGTGGCTCGCGCGACGAGCACCTCCGGCGTGGCGCACAGCCACACGACCCGGGCGTTGGACTGCTTCAGCGCCTCACGGTTCTGCTCACGCAGCACCACGCCACCTGCGGCGGCTATGACGGCCGGCACCGGATTGGCAAGTGCGTCGAGTAACGCTGCCGTCTCAAGAGAGCGAAATGCATCCTCGCCGTCGTCGGCGAAGATCTCGCGAACTGTTCGACCCGTCGCATTCTCGATCACGGCATCGCTGTCGATGACCTGCCGTCCCAGCCGTTCGGCGGCAATGCGCGCCACGGTCGTCTTGCCCGATCCCATCAGGCCGACGAGAACCAGATGCTGATCGGCTGCGATACCCACGGCGGCTAACCCAGAGAGTCGCGGAAGGACCCAGCGTTGCGCACGAACTCCGCCAGCGAATCGCCGCCGAACTTGCGCTGCGCCTCGGCCGCGACGACCAGGGCAACCATGGTCTCGGCGACCACGCCCATGGCGGGCACCGCGGTGACGTCGGTGCGCTCCTTGAAGCTGACCGTCGATTCCTTGGTGACGACGTCAACCGTCTTCAGCGTCGGCTGGTTGAGCGTCGCCAGCGGCTTCATCGCAGCGCGCACCACCAACAGTTCGCCGGTCGTCATGCCACCTTCCGTGCCACCGGCCAACGTCGATTCACGCCGGTACTCGTTGGTCTCGTCGTCCCACACGATGGCGTCGTGAGCCGTGCTGCCGCGGCGGCCGGCGACCTCGAAGCCGTCGCCTATCTCGACGCCCTTGACCGCCTGGATGCTCATGACTGCCTGAGCGATCGCGGCGTCGATCTTGCGATCCCAATGCACGTGGCTGCCCAGTCCGACAGGAATCCCGTAGCCGAGGACCTCGATCACGCCGCCCAGCGAGTCGCCATCTTTGGCCGCCGCCTCGACCTCGTCGATCATCGCCGCCTCCGCTGCGGCGTCGAAGCATCGCACCGGCGATTCGTCGACCCTGTCCAAATCGGAGATCGTCGGCCGATCCAGGGCTTTCGACCGGACCGAACCCATCTGAATCACGTGGGACAGAATCGAGACGCCCAGTTCGGACAGCAATTTCTTGACGACGGCGCCGGCAGCAACTCGGGCAGCCGTTTCGCGGGCACTGGCCCGCTCCAGTACGTCACGGGCGTCGGTGAAGCCGTACTTCTGCATGCCGACCAGGTCCGCGTGTCCCGGGCGCACCTGGGTGAGCGGCTGCGCGGTGACGCCGGGGGCAGGCGACATCTCCTGATGCCACTTGTCGCTGCGGAACCATTCACTGTTCTTGATCTCGATCGCGACCGGGGAGCCGAGGGTGCGCCCGTGGCGAACGCCACCGAGCAGCGTCAGTTCGTCCTGCTCGAACTTCTGGCGCGGGCCACGGCCGAAACCGAGGCGGCGACGGGCCATCTCTGCCTGGATCTCGTCGACCGTTATCGGCAGCCCAGCGGGCAACCCCTCGACGATCACGACCAGCGCCTGGCCGTGCGATTCGCCGGCGGTGAGATATCGAAGCATCGTTGCCAGGTTACTGGCCCCGAACTGACAACTCCCGCTCTGCCGCGGCCCACATCACCGCCGCCGGCGGTGCCGTCCCTGTCCACAACTGCTGTTGGAGCAGGGCCTGGTGGATGAGCATGCCCAACCCTTCGACCGGGCGCGCTCCCCTGGCCTCCGCGGCAGCCAGCAGCGCCGTGTGACGCGGGTGGTAGACGATGTCGGCGACAACGTGCCGGGAGGTCAACAGCTCGACGTCGAACGGCAGTTCATCGGTTCCCATGCCGACCGATGTTGCATTGACCACGAGATCACAGTCAGCCACGGCATCCGGACGGCCGACTTCGCCAATCGTGCCGGCCAGCCCGGCGGCCGCCCAGGCACGGTTGACCGAGCGATTGATCACCGTGATCGACGCTGCACCCGCTCGGGCGATCGCATCGATGATTGCATGAGCGGACCCACCGGCACCGAACACGCACACCCGCAATCCTGCGACTGCGATTCCCTGCGCTGAGAGCGAGGCCACGAAACCGGCGCCGTCGGTGCTGTATCCCCTGAGCAGCCCGTCGCCGATCGGCACGACCGTGTTGACGCTGCGCAGGGCTTCTGCCGCCGGGTCGAGTTCGTCGACCAACATGGCCACGGCCTGCTTGTGCGGCATGGTGACCGAGAGTCCACTGATCCCCAGCACCCGCATCGCTTCGAGGGCTGCGCCGGCATCCCCAGGCGCAACCTCGAACGCGGCGTACACCCAGTCGAGCCCGCTCGCCGCGAAGCCGGCATTGTGGAGAGCGGGAGACAAGCTGTGGCGAACGGGGCTGCCGATCACCGCAGCCAGCTTCGTGGAGGCCGAGATCACTCCAGCAGCCCGAGGTCACGAGCATGCTGCACGTTGATCTCGTGCTGCTCGAGGGTGGCCGCGAACACGTGCCGGCCGTCTTCGTCTGCCACGACGTAGTACAAGTAGTGGCAGTCGGTGGGTACGGGCAGGGCTACGCAGATCGGATCACCCTGCGACGGGTCGGGTGCGGGGTTGACCACCGCCTGGATCGATGCTCGACCAGGGTTGGCGATCGGCGTGGGCGGCAGCCCAGTGTGCATGTAGGTGTTGTACGGCGTGTCGATGAGGCTCAACGCGGTCGGCGAGGAACCCGGCGGTTGCCCATACAGCAACGTGGCGTCGATCTGCAGGGGCATGCCCGCGCTGAGCCGGTTGAGGATGACCCTGGCGATTTTCGGGCGGTCCTCGTCGACCTTGGCTTCCCTCTCGATCATCGAGGCGATGATCAACACCTGATAGGCCGACAACTGCTGCGGGTAGGCCTTGGCAACGACGTCTTCCTGGCGGATGACGAGATCCATCAAGTCGACCATTCGTTGGGCTACGTGACTGGGCGACTCATCGGCCGAGATCTGGTACGTGTCGGGGAACAGCAAGCCCTCCAGCGACGTCAGCCCTTCAGGCTGGCCAGGCACCGGTGACTTGATCGAGCCGTCGGTGACGGCCGTCATGAAGGCCAAGGGGTCTGTCCGTGGCAGCTTGGCCGACAGCCGTTGACTCATCTTCTCGAGCGTGAAACCTTCGGGGAACGTGACCTTGGTGTAAGTCAACGACGGTGGCGTCCGCAGCACGCGCACGACGTTGCCGAGATGGTCGCGCGGACGCAGTTCGTAATCACCTGGTGTCAACGTGAGCCCGCCGTTGTGGTCGACGTAATAGCGGAAGACTCGAGCGTTGGTGATCAGTCCACGGTCCTGCAAGCGCTCCGAGACCGTTTCGACGGAGTCCGTCGGAAGGACCTTGAACACCTCGACAGGTCCGGGGTCGCCGGAGGGGTTGACCTGGCGGAGATACCACATCCCGACACATCCGGCGACGATGAGGCCGACAATCGCCACCAACCCCGCCAGATAGACGAGGTACTTCATCGAACGGAACGAGCGCCGCGGGCGCTCGATCACCAGTGCATCGGTTACGTCGGGGTCGTCCCATGGGTCGTGTTGCCAGTCACGATCCTCCAACGTCGCGCCGCGTCGGCCGATCATCTACACACCATCATCTGGACCTCATCATCGCGGCCCGCCCGCGTCGAGCCAGTTCTGAAGCATCACCGCGGCTGCGATCTTGTCGACGATGCGCCGACGTGCCTGAGCGTTCATCTTGGCCTCGATCATTGCTCGATCGGCAGTCACCGTCGTGCGTCGCTCGTCGAATGTCACTACTGGCACGCCCACCACGGTAGCCAGCGTTGCCGCCTCGTCGACGGCAGCCTTGGCCGCCGGGCCGGATGAACCGTTCATGTTCAGCGGCAAGCCGACCACGACGATGTCGGCCTCCTCGTCGATCACCAGCTCGGCGATCGTCAGATGATCACGTCGCACGCTGCCGCTGCGTTGCAGGACGGTCAACGGCGAGGCGATGGTGCCGGTTCGATCGCCGATCGCCACCCCGATGCGTTTCGACCCGAGATCGAGGCCGAGGGCGCGGGACTCGGTGCCGGTCACCGACCGGCCGCCTCCGCAGCGAGACGCAAGGCTTCGTCGAGACCTTCGGGGTTCTTGCCCCCAGCGGTGGCGATATCGCCTTTGCCGCCACCGCCGCCGCCGACCGCTTTTGCAGCATCTTTGATGAGATCACCGGCAACCTTGCCGGACTCACTGGTGACTGCGCCGACCAGTGAGACTCCTCCGGTGTCTGTGACGCCACCGAGTACGACGGTGTGCACCCCGGCCTGATGACGAACGGCGATTGCCAGGTCACGGAGATCCCCCGGGCTGATGCCGTCGACCCTGGTCACGACCACACCGTTGGACGCCGCCGCCGCGAGCTCGGCGGCCTGGCTGCCGGCGAGGCGGCCGCGCAGGGTCTTGACCTCGTCCTGCAGCGCTTTGATCTCATCGAGCCGGCGCTGCACACCGACCAGCAGTTCTTCGGTAGCCGCGCCGACCAGCCGGGCGGCATCGGCGACCAACTTCTCGTCGCGTTGCAGCAGATGTACAGAGTTCTCGCCCGTGACCGCCTCGATGCGGCGAAGATTGGAGCCGATCGAGGACTCGCTGACGATCTTGATCAACCCGATGTCACCGGCAGCACGCACATGTGTGCCACCACACAACTCGATCGAATGACCGACCTCGAGGACCCTGACGATCTCGCCGTACTTGTCACCGAAGAACGCAATCGCACCGAGCGCGCTGGCCTCGTCCTTGGTCGTCTCGAACGCCCGCGCAGGGGCGTTGGCAAGCGTCTCGCTGTTGGCGATCCGCTCGATCTCGACGATCTCGGCATCGGTCACCGAGTCGTAGTGGCTGAAGTCGAACCGCAAGCGCTCGGGAGCGACCAGGGAGCCGGCTTGCTTGACGTGTTCACCGAGCACTTTGCGCAACGCGTAGTGCAAGACGTGCGTACCGGTGTGGTTGCGACGGATCGCAGCACGCCTGGCGACGTCGATGGTCGCCGTCACCGGCGTGCCGGCCGGCAGGTCGCCGCTGATGATTCGAGCCGTGTGACGCCGCAGACCCGGCAATGCAAACGTGGTGTCGAGCACTTCGGCCACCGCACCGTCGTCGGACGCGATCGTTCCGGTGTCGCCGACCTGGCCGCCGCTCTCGGCATAGAACGGCGTGCGATCGAGGAACAGCTCGACCGTGCCATCGTCGTTGGGCACCACGGCCAACAACCGCGACTCGGTCGAATCGTCGGTGTAGCCGAGGAACTCGGTGATGCCGAACTGCTCGACCACCTCGCGATAAGCGTCGAGACGATCGTCGTCGGTTGCGCTGCCCTTGCGTGCCGCTTTGGCCCGTTGCCGCTGAGCGCGCATCTCGGTATCGAACCCGGCGACATCGACCGCGATCCTTCGCTCGCCGGCAATCTCCTCTGTCAGCTCCAGAGGAAACCCATAGGTGTCGTGCAACAAGAACGCCGTCGCGCCGGGCAACTCGGAACGCTGGTCGCTCAGCTCGTCCTCGAGGATCGACAGCCCGGTCTTCAACGTCTGGCGGAAGCGCTCCTCCTCCCGCGTCAGCACACCCACGATGAAGTCGCGGTTCTTGGAGACGTCGGGATAGGCGTTGCCCATGATGTCGACGGCCGTCTCGACGAGCGACGGCATGACCAGCTTCTCGGTGCCGAGCAGGTATGCGTAGCGCACTGCCCGACGAATGATGCGTCGCAACACGTAGCCGCGGCCCTCGTTCGACGGGAACACACCGTCGCTGACCAACATGGTGCTGCTGCGAGCGTGCTCGGCCAGCACTCTCATCGCGAATGCGTCGCGATCGTCGTAGTCGCCGGCTGTGTACGTCTTGCCAGTGAGGCTGCAGGCCTGGTCGATCAGGGGCAACATGAGGTCGGTCTCCCAAACAGCATCGACCCCCTGCAGCAGGCAGAGCATCCGTTCCAGGCCGAGGCCGGTGTCGATCGATGGCTTGGGCAGCAACGCACGACTGCCGTCGGGTGCCTGGTTGTACTGCATGAACACCAGGTTCCAGAACTCCATGAACCGATCTCCGTGCGGGTCGCCGAGCGGACCGCCATCGGGGCCGAACGCCGGACCGCGGTCGATGTGGATCTCGCTGCAGGGGCCGCACGGACCGGTGTCGCCCATCTGCCAGAAGTTGTCCTTGTCGCCGAGACGCTGGATGCGCTCCATGGGAACCCCGACCTGCTCGTGCCAGATCGCCTCCGCCTCGTCATCGCTGTCATGCACGGTGATCCACAGGCGATCACCGTCGATCCCGAACGTCTCGGTGGTGAGCTCCCAGCTCCACGGGATGATCTCGTTCTTGAAGTAGTCACCGAAGCTGAAGTTGCCGAGCATCTCGAAGAACACCAGATGTCGCTTGGTTCGTCCGACGTCGTCGAGATCGTTGTGCTTGCCACCGGCGCGGGCGCACTTCTGGCTGCTGACGGCGCGTTTGTAGGGCGGTGCCTCGTCGCCGACGAAGAACGGTTTGAACGGCACCATGCCCGCCACCGTGAACAGCACCGTCGGATCGTGCGGTATCAGGCTGGCCGACGGCACCACGGCGTGGGTGCGCGTTGCGAAGAACTCGAGGAAGGTGTCGCGCAGTTGATCGGCGTTCTGTGGTGGAGTAGCCATGGAGTCGCCAGCCTACCGAGGTAGTTTCTGCGCGTGCCCAAGCAATCTTCCCCGATCGATCGCCACGAGTGGATCAGCTTCGAAGATCGCCACGATCGGCGAACCTGGGTGTTCGATGCCACCTTCCTGCGGTCCAACTGGAGCTGCATCTACGGTGCCGGGTGCAAGGGCGTGCTCGACCACGACGCCACGGAACTTGCGCAGGGATGCTGCAGCCACGGCGCCCATTTCATCGACGACGACGACGTTCAAACCGTGCTCACCGCTCTCACCAGGTTGAAGCCGCGACACTGGCAGAACTACAAGAAGGGCCACAACAAGGGAGTGCTCGAGACCGACGACGAGGCGACCAAGACCCGTGTAGTCAAAGGAGCGTGCATTTTTCACAACGAGCCCGGCTTTCCGGGCGGAGCCGGCTGCGCCTTGCACATCGCTGCTGTCGAGGCCGGCGAGCGATACATCGACTGGAAGCCTGATGTGTGTTGGCAGTTACCGCTGCGGCTCGAACACCACACCGACGACAACGGCTACGTCACATCGACGCTACGGGAGTGGAAGCGGCGCGACTGGGGCGATGGCGGCACCGAGTTCCATTGGTGGTGCACCGAGAGCGATGACGCCTTCGTCGGTGGCATCCCCGCCTACCGCTACCTGCGCGACGAGATCGTCGAGATGGTCGGCCAGGAGCCCTACGACCAGATGGCCGCGCTTCTGGAGCGGCCGAAGTGGACGCCGCTCCCCCACCCTGCCGTCCGCCGCCGCCCCGGTTGATCGAACTGAGATCCAGGTCGATGATGGTTCTGGTAGCCGACATTGTCGGGACGCCATCCGCCTCGGCGAGGTCGAGCCGGGTGATGTCGCGACTGCGATGAATGACATGCCCGATCCGATTCACCGATCTGTCGCGCGGGACCACGATGTGAAACGGAGGCTCCAGCAGGTAGCCGTCGAACCTGTCCAGCGCGGCGGCCGTCGTTCCATACGCCCAACAAGGCGCGCCGACCGAGACGATCAGCTCTCGGACCTCCAGCACGTTGCGGGCGTAGACAAGGGGGCTGTTGCCCCGACTGCGGATGCCGCTCAGGTCTCGGCTTCGAAGCGGCACGTCGTGTCGCTGACCATCTGCTGTCGCCGATCGGCGACTGACGCTGGTCACGCGCCGGATTCAATCCCCACGCCGTCCAATCGGCAACATATGGACAAATCGGGCAGCGCCAGAACGCTACGTCCCGTTCTGGGACTGCCCAGAACGCCGCGGCGGCCCACATCGGTGCCAACGACTGCGGGGCTAGGCGCTGACCTTCTTGTTGGCCTTGCGTCGTTCTTCCAACGCCAGATGACGTTTGCGGATGCGGATCGCCTTCGGGGTGACCTCGACCAGCTCGTCATCGACGATCCACTCGATCGCTGTCTCCAGCGTGTGGATCTTCGGCGTCGGCAGCTTGACGGCGTCGTCGTGACTGTGCGTGCGGATGTTGTTCTTCTCCTTGGCGCGCACGGCGTTGACCACCATCTCGTCGTCGCGGGCACATTCGCCCACGACCATGCCCTCGTAGACCTGCTCGCCCGGGTTGACGAAGAACTGACCGCTGAGCTGCAACTTGTCGAGTGCGTACCCCGTGGTCTGCCCGACACGGTCGGACACCATCGCGCCACCGCGTGAATCCGGCATATCGCCGGCCCACGGCATCCAGCCCATGTGATGCTGGTGCAACAACGCTGTGCCGCGAGTGGTCGTCATCAACAGCGAGCGCAACCCGATCAGGCCACGGCTCGGGCACTCGAAGGTGACGATCGTGCGACCGGTGTCTCCGGCGCGCAGATCGGTGATGCGCCCCTTACGCGGCGCCAGTTCCTGCGTGAGGGTGCCGACGTGTTCGTCGGGCACGTCGCACACGCCGCGCTCCTGAGGCTCGAAGCGCTTGCCGTTGACTTCCTTCGTGATCACCTCCGGTCGGCTGACCTGCAGCTCGTACCCCTCGCGGCGCATCGACTCGATCAGCACGGCCAACTGCAGCTCGCCTCGGCCGGCGACCTCGATCACGTCGGGCGAACCCGTCTCGAACAGCTTGATCGATACGTTGCCGAGCAGTTCCTTGTTCAGTCGATCGACAAGGTGGCGACTGGTGACGTACTTGCCGTCGCGGCCGGCGAAGGGCGACGTGTTGACCCCAAAGGTCATTCGTAGCACCGGCTCATCGACGATCAGCCGAGTGAGCGCGACCGGCGAATCCGAGGAGGCGATCGTGTCGCCGATCTCGACCTCCGGGAAGCCGGCGACGACGAACAGGTCACCTGCCGACAACACGTCGACCTCGTTGCGACTGACGCCTTCGAATGCCATCAGCTGGGTGAGCCGGCGCTTCAACGGCGCTTCACCCTCGTGGAACTCCGCCTCGAGCAACGCCACAGTCTCGCCACGGCGCATCGTTCCGTTGACGACACGACCGATGGCCAGACGGCCGAGGTATTCGCTGGCATCGAGAGTGGTGACCATCGCCTGCAGTGGTGCCGCAGGGTCGCCCGTCGGCGCTGGGATGGCCTCCAGGATCGTGTCCAGCAGTGGCGACAGGTCGGCGTCGTCGCCGGGCATGCCGACACCTCTGACAGCCTTTCCTTCACGGGCCACGGCTGAGATGATCTCGAAGTCGATGTGGCGATCACCAGCATCGAGGTCGATGAAAAGCTGGTAGATCTCGTCGAGGACCTCGTCGGCGCGGGCGTCGCCGCGATCGACCTTGTTGATGATCACGATCGCCGGTAGATCCAGAGCGAGCGCCTTCTGCAGTACGTAACGAGTCTGGGGGAGGGGGCCCTCGGCCGCATCGACCAGCAGCAGCACACCATCGACCATCGTCAGGGCCCGTTCGACCTCACCGCCGAAATCGGCGTGGCCGGGCGTGTCGACGAGGTTGATCTTGACGCCTTTCCAGGTGACCGAGGCCGCCTTGGCCAGGATCGTGATGCCGCGTTCTCGTTCCTGGTCATTGGAATCCATGACCCGGTCGACTACCGCCTGGTGGGCGGCGAAGGTACCGGTGGCGCGCAGCAGCGCGTCGACGAGTGTGGTTTTGCCGTGGTCGACATGGGCGACCAGGGCAACGTTACGAAGTTGAGTAGACATGACCTATCAGGGGGTGTGGTGAGGCGGGCAATGCCGGCTTCCCGAGGTTCAGTCGTCGGACTCGTCTTCTTCTTCGTCATCGAACGTGACGCCGTACTTCTCCGCAAGCGCGGCGTACTCGTCGTCTTGGGTTGGTTGACGATGATCGTTACTTCCGAATCCCAGATCGAATGCGCTGGGACCAGCCTGTTTGAGCTTTCGCGCTTCTTCGAAGCGGCGATGACGACCCTTCTTCACGGTAGGGCTCCCGAACCTAGAGAGTTGACATTGCACGTCACTCTACCCGGTCGACGCCCCAACGTGCGGCATCCCCCCAGGTAGCGGGTGTCACAAGCGGTGCCCTCGTGTGGCACGATTGCCCGATGGGCCGGGTTGCAGTGCTGTTGAACCAAAAAGGTGGCGTCGGCAAGACCACGGTCACGCTCGGGCTGGCCTCGGCGGCGGCCCAGGCGGGCGGCCACGTGCTGGTCGTCGATCTCGACCCACAGGGATCGAGCACCTGGATCTTGGGGCACGATCCGGCCGCCGACCAGCCATCGACGGCCGATGTGATCGGTACCGCGGGCGGTGCGATGCCGATCGTCGCGTCACACTGGGGTCCCGAGGTCGACCTCGTGGCGTCGTCGCCGAGCCTGCAAGCCCACGAGATCGGCTCCCCTGAGCGACTGCGCAGAGCCCTGCATCAGGTGGCCGGCAGGTACGACGCTGTGATGATCGATTGCCCTCCGGCGCTGGGCAATCTGACGATGAGCGGCTTGATTGCCGCCGACCTGGCCCTGATCGTGGTCGAACCCGCTGCGCTGGGACTACGCGGCATCGGTGCCGTCGCCGACGCCATCGATCAGGTCTGGGAGGGCGACAACAGCGAACTCGAACTGGCCGGTGTGATCGTCAACAAGGTGCCCGCGATCAGCGGCGAGGCCGACCGGCGCTACGACGAACTGACCCGCATCGTGGGACGAAAAGCGATCTGGCAGCCCACCGTCCCCCAGCGGGTCATCGTCAACCAGGCGATCGGCGAGCGTCGCTCGATCCACTCGTTCGGCGCCCGTTCCGCTGACGTCAGCGACGCGTTCGACAGACTGTGGGTCAAACTGCGGCGCGCCGCGCGGATCTAGACGGCGCCGGCGACATTTATCAGCCGCAATCCGCCTTGCCCGTCGAAGGTCAGGCCGGCTTTGCCTTGAACGAGCCGCTGGATGTCGTCGCCCACCAGTTGCGCCCGCCAGCCCATGCAGCAGGCGAGCGTCGTCGTCGCCGCGTAGCAGCGCCACCAGGTCGGCCCGTGTCGCCAGCAAGCTGGTGTCGACACGCTGCTTGCGTCCCAGATCCGCCATCCACGCCGACACGAGCGCCACCGCCGGGCGCAGTTGACGATCGAGCTCCTCACCGTCGGGAGCAGGAAGGTCGATGTCGTTGCGCTGACCATCGGCCACTGCGTCGAGGATCTCCCGGCCGAGGTTTCCCTTGCTGTGTCGTTCTTCCACGCCACGTGCCTGGACCAGATCGACGGTCGTCTTCGGCTGACGCTGGGCGATTCCGAGCACGGCAAGGTCGGGCAGGATCTGACGGACCGGCACATCGACCGACATCGCCCGTCGCTCACGCCACTCGCAGATGGCCCTGGCCACCCCGCGGGCCCGTGGCTTCAGCATGCGTACATCCTTGATCCGCAGCCAGGCCTGGCTGGGGTCGGTTCCCGAGGCCGGGCGCAGACGCAGCTCCTCACAGGCCTCGGCGACCCATTGCGTGCGTCCGAGCTCGTCGAGTTGGATGTCGAGCTGATCTTTCAAGGCGAGGAGATGGTCGACGTCGGCAGCTGCGTAGGCCAGTTGCTCGTCCGTCAGCGGGCGCCGGAGCCAGTCGGTCAGTCGGTCGCCCTTGGCGGCGGATACCTTCAGCTCGGACATCAGCAACGACACCAGCGACGGGGTGCTGTAGCCCAGGAACCCGGAGGCCAGCTGCGTGTCGTACATCACGGCCGGCACGGCGCCACAGGCGTGGGTCAGGACATCGAGGTCCTGCTGGGCAGCGTGAAGCACCGCAACGGCCTTGCTGTCGAACAACCGTCGAAGGGGAGCGAGATCGACAGCCAATGGATCGACCAATGTCGCCTCGCCGCCGGTCGAGAACTGCATCAGGGCGAGCTTCGGGAAGTATGTGCGTTCCCGATGGAATTCGGTGTCGAGGGCGTACCGCGGCTCAGCGCACAGTTCGTCGACGAGCGCGTCGAAATCCGGCTGCGTGTCGACCCAGCGATACGTCACGCAGGCTGATCCCCGGCCACGACGTCGCGTCCGCTGGCGATCCACGCCAGCGTGCCGCCTCCGACGTTCACCGCGTCGAGTCCCTGTTCAGCCAGGAACTCGCACGCCCGCAGGCTGCGAGCGCCGCTCCGGCAGATCACATAGTTGGTCGCATCTGTCGCGAAACGATCGAGCGCGACGGGCACAGAGGCGAGCGGTACCAGGTCTGCGCCGGGCACATGGCCCGCCTCGTACTCGTCGATCTCACGCACATCGATGAGTCGACCACCTGAACGCAGAGCATGTTCCAGCTCGTCGACGTTCACCTCGGAAATCGTCATGCCCAGTCAGGTTAGAGCGTTCCGAGGTCGCCCGGCGTGTTGACATTGCGAAGGTCGGCGGCGACGACCGCCACCCAGGCGATGTCGAGACCGACCAGCACCCGGTGCACCGCTCGTTCTCCCGATTCGAACCTCCGGCGGAGCACTGCCTCCGCCGAAGCCGCCCACACGGCGCACAGTGGCTCAGCACGATCGCTGAAGGCGACCGCCGCATCGTGATCACCGAGGGCGGCGATCAGGGCCGTCATCGTCGCCGGCCGAAGATTGGGCAAGTCGCAGGCCACGACAGCAGCCGGTGCACCAACGCTGAGTGCGGTGACGATGCCGCCCAGCGGACCCTCGCCCGGGAACTGGTCGTCAACCACGTCGAGGCCGAGGCGACCCAAAGCCGCGACGTCGCCGCCAACTGCGATCACGGGCACGCACCCCGCAGCGGCCAGCACATCCGCAACACCTCGCGCCATGGGCACCCCGTCGACTTCGAACGCTGCCTTGTCGACCCCCATGCGCCGGCTGGCGCCGCCACACAGCACCGCACCGATCGGGGATGCCATCACCCCTCGTCGGGAATGCCGCTGGGATCGAGCTGGTGGATGAACACCGCGATGCGTTCGGCCTCGTCAGCTTCGCCGATGGCCGTCGCCATCTGTTGCAGACCGCGCAGGCAGCGTAGGAAGCCCCGATTGGTCTCGTCCGCCCATCGCACGTAACCCGAGCCCCGCCACCCGTTGGCGCGCAGGGCGTCGAGGCCACGGTGATAGCCGACGCGATACGAACGCGTAGCGCTCGATGTCGTCGCGCCCGAGACTGCCCAGTGCAGCCCACGCGTTGAGCGAACGAGGACTGGCCGCGACCACCTCTGCAACCCGTGCGCGGCGATCGTCGGGTTGCGCTGCGAGCGCCTCTCGCAGGAGGAGGTCGACCGCTGCGCTCTCGGCAGGCAGCACGGTGCGGGGAGGTCCGGACGGGTGCATCGAGATCGAGTGCTCACTCACGGGATCACCCTACGGCCTATCGTTCGCCCATGACCGCAATGACCTTCGAGACGGCAAAGAACATCGGGATCGCGGTGGCTGTGGGTCTCGTGGCACTGATGCTGGTGTTGGCCATGGTGGTGAAGAACGTGACCGCGAAGTTGGTCACCATCGTCCTCGTCGGCGGATTGGCCTTCGGTGTGTGGACTCAGCGATCGGCTTTGCAGGACTGCGCCGGACAAGGTCAAGGATCGTGCGGCGCTGGGCGACACGAGCGATGTCGTCTGCTCGTTCATGGGTTCCGATATCGAGATCACCGCGCCGTAGGTGTCGTGATCGCCCGGGCAGTCATCGCATCCACGGCGGACCGACCCTTTGCAGCAGCGGATCGACCACCGCAGACCTGAACAGCAGCGGGTGACTCGACGGCGCGTCATGACGGCAATCCGCGAGCTCGACAAGCGGACAGCCCAGGAGCGTGGCCGCGTACTTCATCCCTTGATGATGATGGGGCTTGCCGAGACTCCCGAAAGCAACGACCACTGGCGCGGTTATGTGCGCCGCGATCCACGGCGCGTTCCGGCGCAAGTCCGCTAGTTCCTCCACCATGGCCACGCCCTCGCGACGCCGAGCAAGCCTGCTGCGCTCGGGCAGTCCCTCCCACCGTCGATCCCCGAGCATGCGCCGCAGGAACTGTTCGGCGGCATCCTCCGGTCGACCTGCCTGGGCGAGGGCGATGGCGCCCGCCGACGTTCCCGTCCACCACGGCTCCCAGGACAACGGTGTCTCGTAGACCGCGACACCGGCAACGAGGTCAGGATGACGATCGGCAACGGCGAGGGCGACATTGCCGCCGTAGCTGTGGCCGATCAGCACCGCCTTGCGTCCGTCGAGCAGACCGACGAGATCGCCGACCTGTGCTTCCATCGTGTACGGGCCATCGTGCGGCAGTGATCGACCGTATCCACGGCGGTCGTAGCGAAGGACCCGGAAGTCCTCGTCGAGGCGACGACTCAGCTTCAACATTCCGGCCGACCGGTCCATCGACCCATGTATGACGACGATGAGGGGATCGTTCGCCGAACCGGCCTCCTCGGCCCACAACGTGTTCACGCCACGCGGACGATGCGCAGCACGTCGGTCGATGCCCCGCTGGGACGGTCGGGGGCGCCGGCCAGGACCAGGACCGTCTGACCGGAATGGATCAACCCCTCACGGAGAGCGGATTCGACGGCGAACCAGACCAGTTCGTCGGTGGTCGTGTAGGTCTCGACCTGCAGCGATGTGATGCCCCACGACAACGCCAGCGCACGAACCGTTGCCGGGTCCGGCGACAGGCCGATCAGCAGCGCCGACGGGCGGAACCTGGCCATGGCCAAGGCCGTGCGTCCCGATCGGGTACAGCACAGAATCGCATCCGCTCCGGCGTCGGTGGCCGCCAAACCAGCGGCGTGCGTGATGGCCATGGTGATCCGATCGGGTTCGTCGGCAATGCCGGTGCGCTGCCGGCGGCCGACGTAATCGGCCCACTGCGCGTAATCCGCTTCACGTTCCGCCCGCTCAGCCACCCTCGACATCGTCGTCACCACATTGACCGGATCCGCGCCGATGGCGGTCTCCCCCGACAGCATCAACGCATCCGAACCGTCGAACACGGCGTTGGCAATGTCGCTGACCTCGGCGCGAGTCGGTGACGGAGCGGTGATCATGCTCTCCATCATCTGCGTCGCCGTGATCACCGGGACCCCTGCTTCGACACACGCCCGCACGATTCGTTTCTGCATGTGGGGCACGTCCTCGAGTGGGCACTCGATCCCCAGGTCGCCGCGTGCAACCATCACCGCATCCGACGCGGCGATGATCTCGTCGAGGTGCTCGATCGCCGACAGCGTCTCGATCTTGGCCACGAGCCGAGTGGCATGTGGCGCGACAGCGTCGCGCACCTGGCGCAGGTCGTCGGCATCACGAACGAACGAGACTGCCAGGAAATCAACACCCTCGGTGGCCATCGCTGCAGCGAGGACCAGATCCTCGGGGGTGGGTGCCTGGATCCGCAGCCGCTCCGATGGGAGATGAACGCCCGGCCGTCCTCGAGTGTGGCCCCCGCTGCGCACCTGACATCGCGCACCCAGAAGACCAACCTGGTCGACCGCAAGTGTGATGGCACCGTCGCCGATGACGATCCGGTCGCCGCCGTGGAGATCCTGCAGCAGTGTCTCGTAGTCGACGCCGATGACCGAGGTCGAGCTCGTCTCGACATCGGTGACCATCGTGACCATCGACCCCGCGACAAGCTCGGCACCGTCCGCGGGAAACGGTGCAGCACGTACCTTCGGTCCTGGTAGATCGGCGAGAACAGCGACGATGGATCCGGTCCGCGTCGCTGCGTCACGCACGGCGCGCAGGCGGGCGATGTGCTCATCGAGATGGCCGTGGCTGAGGTTGAGACGGGCGACGTCGACGCCGGCGGTCAGCATGGCGTCGAGCACCTCTGGCGGGTCGCTGGCAGGCCCCAGTGTGGCCACGATCTTCGTTCGAGCGCTCATACCTGATTATCTAGTAGGCCATGGAGTTGTTGTTGGTCCGTCATGCCCTGCCCATTCGCCGCGAGTTGGTGGATGGGCCGGCCGACCCCGAACTCTCCGCCGATGGTCGCGCCCAGGCAGAGCACCTGGCCACGTACCTGTCGTCGGAGCATCTCGATGCAATCTACGCCAGTCCGTTGCGCCGCGCCCGACGAAACGGCCGAGGCGGTTGCCGCGCGGCACTCGATCGACGTGCAGACATGCGACGGTGTCGCCGAGTTCGACCGCCTGTCGACCGACTACATCCCGACCGAGGAACTCAAGGCTGCCAACGATCCGCGGTATCACGCCATGATCAACGGCGAATGGGACACCGACGAGGAGACCTCCGACGAGTTCCGGGCCAGGGTGGTGGAAACGATCGAGGAACTGATCGACACCCACCCTGCCCAATGCATCGCCGTCGTCTGCCACGGCGGTGTCATCAACGGCTACTTCGGTCACGTGCTCGGGCTGACCGGGCGTCGTGGCTTCTTCTACCCCAACTACACCAGCATCAACCGAATCGCCGCTGCCCGTGGGGCACGCGCACGGTGATCACCATCAACGAGACGTCGCACCTGCGGGGTACTGGTCTGCCGATGGGCCTGTTCCAGGTCCAGTGATGTCATCGCTCGTCGACCTGATCGCCTTCCTGGCTTCATCGCCTTCGCCATGGCATGTCGTCACGACCGCAGCCGATCGGCTGACGGCCGCCGGCTTCGAGTCGATCGATCTCGCCGCGCCGTGGAGCGACGTGCCGTCACGGGGTTTCGTGACACGCGGCGCGGCGCTGGTCGCGTGGAGCCGGGGGGCATCGGCTGATCCACGGGCACCCCTGCGCCTCGTCGGCGCTCACACCGACTCACCCGGGCTACGGATCAAACCGCGGCCCGACACCGGCGTCGCCGGATGGAAGCAGCTGGGCGTCGAGGTCTATGGCGGGGCATTGATCAACTCGTGGCTCGATCGAGACCTCGGGATCGCCGGCCGGGTCGAACTCACCGATGGCGCCACAGCCGACGTCGTGGTCGACGACGCCGTCTGCCGCGTTCCTCAACTGGCAATCCATCTCGACCGAGATGTCAACGAACGAGGATTGATCCTCGACAAGCAGCAACATCTCACTCCCGTTTGGGGAACCGGTCCGGCGCACTCGGGTGAGTTCGCCGCCTGGCTGGCTGGCCGTCTGGGAGTTGCCGCGGGCGATGTCGCAGCGTGGGAGCTGTGCCTTTTCGATCGCACGCCTCCAGCGATCCTCGGTGGCGACGGATCGTTGCTCGCCGCCGGGCGTCTCGACAACCAGCTGTCGTGCTGGGCGGCCGTCGACGCAATCATCGCCGTGACGGACCCCGGGCGCACGACTGCCGTCGTGGCCCTGTTTGATCACGAGGAGGTCGGTTCGGAGAGCACGTCGGGTGCAGCCGGGCCGCTGCTCGAGCATGTCCTCGAGCGCCTCGCACTGGCGATCGGCGCGTCACGGGCCGATTTCCTCAACCAGCTCGCCAAGAGCACGTGCGTGTCCGCCGACAACGCCCACGCCGTACACCCGAACTACCGCGAGCGCTACGACCCGGAACATCAGCCGATCGTCAATGCCGGTCCAGCGATCAAGCTCAACAGCAATCAGCGCTACGCGACGTCAGCTCGGTCTGCGGCGATGCTGCAGCGGGTGTTCGCCGAGGCCGGGGTGCCATGGCAGGTCTTCGTCAGCCGCAACAACATGCCGTGCGGCACGACGATCGGTCCGATCACGGCAACGCGACTCGGTATCGAGACGGTCGATGTGGGCGTGCCACAGCTGTCGATGCATTCGGCCCGCGAACTCTGTGGCGTCGATGATCCGATCTCCCTGGCTGCCGGCCTGAGCCACTACTTCGCTCGCGCCTGAAGGGCTCGGCTCAACCGACGCGAGCCTGGGCGATGTCGAACAGGCGCTGCAGCTCGGTGTGCAGGTCGACCGTCAATTGGCGCGCCGCGTCACGTTGCGCCTTCGGGCTCCCTGCATCCTTGGCAACCGGGATCGGTGGGCCGACCACCACGTGGAGCTTGCACGGGCGGATGTACTTGGCTCCCTTGGGCATCGCTCGCTCGGAGCCACCGATGCCGACGGGCACGATCGGCACGCCGGCTTTCACGGCAACGTATGTCGCCCCATCGAACAGCGGTAGCACCAATGGGCCACTCTTGCGCTCGCCCTCCGGGAACAGGACCAGCGGCTCGCCACGTTCGAGGACTGCTATGGACCGCCGCAATGCTTCACGATCGGCGGTGCCGCGGGTGACGGGGAACCCTCCGAGCGCTGTCAGCAGTCGACCGAACGCCTTGTTCTTCCAGTACTTGTCGGCACCCATGAACCGCATCCGCCGGAAAGTCACACCTGACGCAACGGGTGTGTCGAGGATGCTGCGATGGGTGGGCACCAGCAGGAACGGTCCTTCGGCAGGCACGTTTTCGCGTCCCTCGACACTCATCCGACACCAGATGCGGCAGAACGACGTGACGATGAAACGCACGGTCTGATAGGCGGCACGATCCAGCAACGTGTTACCTGTCAGCTGTGTAGAAATCTTCGTCATTCCCGCTCCAGAAGTTGTTCGATTCGATCCAGCACTTCGTCGACACTCAGACCCGTGGTATCTATCACGATTGCCCCGTCGGCTTCGACGAGCGGGCTGTTGATGCGGGAGCGGTCATGGAGGTCACGCCGGGCGATAGCCGCCTCGATCTCCTCGACATCGCCACCCGCCTCGGCGACGCGACGCTCGGCACGCACCCTCGGTGATGCAGTGAGGTACAGCTTCAACGCGGCATCCGGAAACACCACCGAGCCGATGTCCCGGCCTTCCAACACTCCCCCGCCGCGCTCGTTCGCCCAGATCCGTTGCCGACGAACGAGCTCCGCACGAACCCGGCTGTTGGCGGCAACCGCGCTCACCGCTGTGGTGACCTCTCGGCTGCGAATCTCGTTCGTGGCGTCGATGCCATCGACCAGCACTCCGAGCTCGCCGACCTCGAGGCTGACAGCCACGGCCAGTTCGGCGACCCTGTCGACATCCGCCGGATCGATCCCGTGACGCATGGCGGCCAAGGTGACGGCACGGTACATCGCCCCGGTGTCGAGGTACTCCAAACCGAGGCGCGCCGCCAGCGCCCGCGCCACGGTGCTCTTTCCGGCTCCTGCCGGACCATCAATGGCAATGACCTGCACCTACCAGCTCGTCCCCTGTGGCTGACCTTCGCTGTAGCCGGCGGCACTCTGCACGCCGACGACGGCGCGCTCGTGGAAGTCGGCGATCGTCGCAGCTCCGGCATAGGTGCACGCCGAGCGGACTCCCGCCACGATCTCGTCGATGATGTCTTCCACGCCTGGGCGATCTGGGTCGAGGTACATGCGCGAGGTGCTGATCCCCTCCTCGAAGAGTTCCTTGCGTGCTCGTTCGAAGGCGGTCTCGGTGCGATTGCGAATCTTCACGGCACGGTTGCTGGCCATACCGAAGCTCTCCTTGTAGAGCCGACCATCTGGATCACGCAACGTATCGGCCGCCGATTCATAGGTGCCGGCAAGCCAGGAGCCGAACATCACGTTGGCAGCACCGGCTGCCAGGGCAAGGGCGACGTCGCGGGGATAGCGCACGCCCCCGTCGGCCCAGATGTGCTTGCCGTGGACCGCGGCCTCGGCGGCACATTCCAGGACGGCACTGAACTGCGGGCGGCCGACCCCCGTCATCATCCGTGTGGTGCACATTGCCCCCGGACCTACGCCGACCTTGACCACATCGGCGCCGGCATTGATGAGATCGCGCGTGCCCTGGGCGGTGACGACGTTGCCGGCGACGATCGGCGCGTCGGGGCAACGGCGCGTACCTCTTCGATGGCGCGCAACGTTCGGGTCTGGTGGCCGTGAGCGGTGTCGATCACCAGCACGTCGGCACCCATGGCCAACAGCGACTTGGCCTTGGTGGAAGGGTCCCCGTTGATGCCGACGGCGACGGCTATGCGGAGCCGGCCGTCATCGTCGACCGCCGGCTCGTAGATCGTCGACCGCAGCGCGCCTTTGCGAGTGACGCAGCCGATCAAACGCCCCGATCCGTCGACGACCGGAGCAACGGACAGTCGCTGACCGGACAGGCGATCGTAGATCTCTTCTGCTGACGTGCCATCCTCGATGACCATCAGGTCACTGCTCATCACGTTCTTCAACTGGCTGAATCGGTCGAATCCGACCGCGTCGTGCTCGGTGAAGATTCCCGCGGGCACGCCGTCGTCACCGACCACCACGAGCGCGCCATGGGCACGCTTGTGGATCAGGCCGAGCGCGTCGCCGACCGTGTGGGTCGGGCTGAGCGTGATCGGTGTGTCGTAGACGAGGTGACGCGACTTGACGTACTCGACGACGCCCTCCACGACGTCAAGTGGGATGTCTTGCGGCAGGACCGTCAGGCCGCCCCGCCGGGCGACTGTCTCGGACATGCGGCGTCCGGCGACGGCGGTCATGTTGCTGACCACGACCGGGATGGTCGTGCCCAGCTGATCAGGCGTGCGCAGATCGACGGTGAAACGCGATGGCACGGACGACAGGCTCGGCACCATGAACACGTCGCTGTAAGTCAGGTCGTACGGCGGGCTTTCGTTGAGCAGACGCATAGCAACTCCAAGTCACAATCTCCAGGTCAAAGTTGGCCACGACGGACCGCTCAAGGCTACGGCTTCCGCACGCCGTCTGTGACGACTTGCGGCCGATACGGTTGCGGTGTGGCACCGCCAGTGGTACTCGTGCACGGATGGGGTGGGTCGTTCGATTCAACGTGGGAGGTCAACGGGTTCACCGAACTGCTTCGTGACGCCGGCAGAACAGTGATCGGCATCGACCTGCTCGGCCACGGATCCGCACCGAAACCACACGACCCGGCCGCATATGACGACCTGACGACCCGGGTGGTCGACGCCCTGCCGGAGTGTCCTGTCGATGCCATCGGGTTCTCACTCGGTGCCATCACTCTCCTTCAACTCGCCAGACTCGAACCGCAGCGCTTCAATCGGCTGGTTCTGGCCGGAGTGGGTGCGTCTTTGTTCGATCCCGACGACGCTCGTACGCAGCGAATCGTGGCCGCCCTCGACGGTCACGGAGACCCCGACGACAACCTGTCGCGAATGTTCGTCCAGTACGCCAACCAGCCTGGGAACGACATCGCCGCACTCGCGGCAGTGATGAAGCGCCCCCGTCGACCGATACTTCCCGACACGCTGGCAACAGTGACGTGCCCGACCCTGGTCGTGATCGGCGATCGCGACTTCGCCGGCCCCGGCGAGCCCCTGGTCGAAGCGTTGCCGAACGCAACACTGCGTACGCTCCGCAACGTCGACCACTTCGCCACGCCCGAGGCATTCGGGTTCATCGACGCAGCCCTCACCTTTCTCGACGCCGATCCGTTGTGAACGACATCGAAACTGCTGTGCAGGTGCTGCGGGCCGGTGGCCTTGTGGCCATACCGACCGAGACCGTGTACGGGCTGGCCGCCGACGCGTCGAACCCAGACGCCGTACGCCGGATATTCGACGTGAAGGGCCGACCGACCGACCATCCGCTGATCGTCCATCTGGCCGTCGCCGAGCAACTCGGCGAGTGGGCGGCAACCATCCCCAGGTCGGCAGCGATCCTGGCCGACGCCTGCTGGCCGGGGCCACTGACGCTCCTCGTACCGCGCGCTCCCCATGTGCTGGATGTGGTCACCGGGGGCCGCTCGACCCTCGGCGTCCGGGTGCCCGCTCATCCACTGACGTTGACGTTGCTGGCTCGGTTCGGCGGTGGGCTCGCCGCGCCGTCGGCCAATCGCTTCGGCAAGGTCAGCCCGACCACGGCCGATCACGTCCGCGCCGACCTCGGCGACGCTGTCGACTTCGTGCTCGACGGCGGGCCCTGCCCGATCGGCGTCGAGTCGACGATCGTCGACTGCACCGCCGACCCGGCCCAGGTATTGCGACCGGGAGGAATACCGCCGGAGCAGATCGCCGCGCTGCTCGATGCTCCTCTCGACCCGGCGACCGGGCCCAGTCGGGCATCGGGGATGCTGGAATCCCACTACGCCCCGAAATGCCGCCTGCTGTTGGTCACCGACCTCGACGAAGCTCGGCGACTGGCGTACGGTCGACCGCGCGCCGAGATCCTCGACGAGCAGGACCTGGCCCGCTACGCCCGCTCGCTGTACAGCCGGCTCCGCGACGCCGATGACCGCGGCGTCGACACGGTGATCGCCGTGATGCCGCCCGCTGTAGGTCTCGGACACGCCATCAGGGATCGTCTCACCAAAGCCGCCTCCACACCGGGCGATGAGAGGTGAGAATGTGCGACGAAGCCGCCGTCGACGGGTAGGGCGACACCGAGCACGAAGCTGGCGGCGGGACTGCACAGCCACAGGACGGCGGCGGCAACCTCGTCGGCTCGCCCGAGCCGCCCGATTGGCTGATCTCGCAGAACTGCGGCCATTGCGTCGGGGTGGCTCGTGGACAACTCGGTGTTCATCGGGGTTTGGATGACACCCGGACACACGGCATTGATACGGATGCCGCGTGCCGCGTAGTCGATGGCGGCGCTCTTCGTGAGGCCGATGATGGCGTGCTTGGTCGCGCTGTAGGTCCCGCCTCCTCCGACTCCAACTAAACCGCCAAGCGACGAGCAGTTGACAATCGCACCGTGGCCTTGGGTGCGCATGTGGACCAGTTCGTGCTTCATGCACGTCCACACACCGCGCAGGTTGACGGCGTGGACCCGGTCGAACCGCTCCGCCGCTTCATCCGCTGGATCACCGGTGTGACCAGCGATGCCCGCGTTGTTGAACGCCATGTCGAGCCGACCGAACGTCGCGACGGTGTGTTCGATCATGGCCGCGATCTGCGCCTCGTCGGACACGTCACAGACAATGCTGAGCGCTCGGTGACCCGCCAAAGTCAGTTCCTCCATGGCTACTCGGAGCGTGTCGGCAGCAATGTCGGCGAGCACGACGGCCGCGCCGGCCGTAGCGAACGCAGTCGCCGTGGCCAGACTGATCCTGAACTCGCTCCGGTGACGAGAGCGACCTGCCCGCTGAAGTCGTACGCAGGATTCATCACGGTCAGGCTTGTGAGTTCGCTATGCACTGCAAAGTGCGCCAGCGACCGATGTGATGTAGTCGATGTGGGCTTCAACCGAGTCCAGCCCAGTCCCATCGTGACGACGCAGACGTGGATACCGCCTGCGTCGCGCCACGCATCGATCTCGGCTGCTAGCTCGCCAGGTTCGATCCACTCGACGCACATACTCGCCGCGAAACCGTCGGCCGACCTGCCAGCATTGGCACTCGATCGCGACGGTTCATGCTTCGACGGCATGGTGACGGCCCGGCGGGCACGGCAAGTCTCTCATCCCTCGAACCTGCCCAAGCATCCGCTGAGAGATGAGCCCCCGGGCGAGGCTCATCTCTCATCGCGGGTGGTCAGAGGCGGTTGAGGTTGGCAACCCACGCGTCGCGGACGGCTTCGACGTCGGGGGCCGAGTCGTCGCCGACCGACGCAACGGTGAGGGTCACCGTGCTACCACCGGCGTCGGGCACGAGATCGAGCCGGCACCAGCACGGGCCAGGTTCGACGAGGTGGACCTCGAGGACGTAGGGCGGGTCGTCGACCAATACGTCTCCCATCCACGACGTGACAACCAGCAACGCCTCGAAAGCCTCCGCCGGCAGGGTGTCGATGGTGAACGATGGCGCGTCGTGTTGCACACCGCGGTGCCGAATGGGCGTCTGCGGGCGGTGCGCCAAGAGCCCGATCACCGCGTCGAATGCAGCATTGATCTCGCCCATCCGGGCGGCATCGCCACCATGATCAGGATGAAACTCGGCGGCGAGCCGCCGGCGGGCACTGCGGACCTGTTCGGGCGTCGCGCCGGGGCTCAATCCGAGCACGGCGAAGGGATCGATGTTCACAGCGGCGCCGGTTCGGTGGCCGCTCGGGTCGAGGGATGCGTCGCCGAGCGGAGCTCGGCATAACGGGCCCGCACGCCCGCACCGTCGCCTGACGGCGATGCCAATGCGATGCTCCTCCCAAGCCCCCAGCGCTCCGACACCTCGCTGTGGGTGATCCCCAAAGCGACTGCTGCAGCCTGCACACATGCGCCGGTGGCGACGACTTCGTCGGCTTCAGGAAGCTCCACCGGCATGTCGCACAGGTCGGTCACAACCTGACGGTACGCGGCACTGCGGGCACCACCCCCGACCAGTCGAACGGCGGTGAGCGGGGTCTGAGCACCGACGGCATCGAGAGCATCGAGCAGTCCGCACACCACACCTTCGACTGATGCGCGGGCGAACTGCTCGCGCGAAACATCGCTGCGAATTCCCGTGACGAGACCCGTGGACTCGGGGAGGTTGGGCGTTCGTTCACCGTCGAAGTACGGAAGCATCGTCACGCCGCCTGCGCCCGGAGATGCAGCCAGAGCCAGGCGGTCGAACTCGGCGTGATCCACGCCGAGAAGGCGGGCGACGGAATCCGTCACCTTGGTCGCATTGAGCGTGCAGGCCAGCGGAAGATAGCGCCCACTCGCGTCGGCGAAACCGGCCACCAAGCCACTCGGATCCTCCGTCGCCCGGTCGCTGACGGCGTACGCCGTTCCCGAGGTGCCGAGCGAGAGCACAGCAACGCCCGGCCGCAGGCCGAGACCCAGCGCGGCGGCCATGTTGTCACCCGTACCGCAGGCCACCTTCGCGCCCCTCCACTCTCCGACCACCTCGGTGGCGCCCGCCACGCGCGGCACCACCGTTGACCAGTCGCGGTCCTTGTCGATGATCGCCAGGACATCCCAGCGATACTTGCCATGCGACGGTGACCAATACCCGGTGCCCGATGCGTCACCTCGGTCGGTGACGAGTTCGCCGGTGAGACGCATCGTCATCCAGTCGTGCGGGAGCACGACGTGTGCAAGTCTGGCCCAGTTGTCGGGTTCGCTGCGGTGTAGCCAGCTCAACTTCGTGACGGTGAAGGCCGCCACGGGCACGCTGCCGACGGCCGCCGCCCAATCCGCCGCGCCACCCGGCAACTGCTCGATGAGCCAACCGGCATCTGCTGCGGTCTCGGTGTCGTTCCACAACTTGGCCGGCCGGATCACCTCGCGATCGCCGTCGAGAACCACCATTCCATGCTGCTGGCCGGCGACGCTGAGTGCCTCGACAGTCGGTGAACCGGCCGCCGCCCAGGCGGTCTCGAACGCTTCCCACCAGCAGAGCGGATCCTGTTCCGATCGAGGAGGCGTCGTGACGGGGTGGGGGGCTGATCCACGGGCGACGATTGCGCCCGTGTCGAGATCGCGTACCTCGACCTTGGTGCTCTGAGTCGACGAATCGATGCCGGCGACGAGCCGCGCCATCAGGGCCGATCCAGATGAGAACGTCGTTGCAGCACAGCAGACATGCACGAACCGTAGCTGGCCTGCCATGATCGCCCTGATGCAGAGCACCTTGCCGTACCTCGACGCCGACGAGCTCTTCGGCCTCGTTCCACTGACCGACGCGCTCGAGGCCCTGCGGGCCTGTTTCGCGTCGGTACCAGCCCATGTCGACCGCGTTCACACCACCGCCGGCGGAGGAGAGTTCTTGGTGATGCCCGCAGCGGCGGGTGACGCAGCCGGAGTGAAGTTGGTCGCGATCCAACCAGCCAACCCGTCGCGTGGGCTGCCGATCATCCAAGGCGTGTACGTGTTGTTCGACATGCGGATCGGTCAACCCGTTGCACTCTTGGATGGTGCGGCACTCACCACCCTCCGCACGCCGATGATCTCGGCCCTGGCTACGGATGCGCTGGCCCGCCCCGATGCGCGATCTGTCGGGATCATCGGCACCGGGCCCCAGGCCGTGGCCCACGTCGAGGCCATGCGTGTGGTGCGCCCCGGCGCTGATCGTGTTGTGGTCGCCGGCCGGACCGAATCGCACGTCATGCGAATCGTCGACGAGCTCGTCGTCGCCGGACACTCGGCGAGCGCCGGGTCCTACGCCGACGCGGCGGGATGCGACATCGTCTGTGCGGCCACGAGAGCCAGCACCGCGCTCTTCGGAGCCGACGATGTGCGACCGGGAGCTCACGTGAACCTTGTCGGCTCCTATCGCCTCGACCTGCGCGAAGTTGCCTCCGATCTCATCGCGGCCTCGACGGTGGCCGTCGACGACCTGGCCGCAGCAAAGGCCGAGGCGGGTGACCTCCACCTCGCCGTGGAGGAAGGCGTGTGGGCATGGGACAGGGTCGCCGGCGACCTCACCGATCTGGCCACCGGGCGCCTGCACCGCACGTCGGACCTCGAGATCACTCTCTTCAAGAGTGTCGGGCTGGCAGTGCAGGATCTGGCGATCGCCCAACGTGCGGCCACAGCAGCGGGAATCCTGGGGGCATCGTGAGCAAGGCAGTTGTGATCGTCGGCGGTGGCCTGGTCGGTTTGTCATCGGCTCTGTTCCTCACCGAGGCCGGCGCCGACGTCACCATCATCGACAGCGGTGCGCTGGGCAGCGGAGCCGCCCGCGGCAACGCCGGATTCATGTGCACCGCGATAGTCGAGCCGCTACCGGCACCTGGCGCGATCGGTGGCGCCCTGCGGTCGCTACGCGATCCGTCCCGCGCCCTGCGGGTGCTCCCGAAGGCGCTCCCCAAGATGGCGCCATGGCTGTTGGCGTTCGCTCGCAACTGCACAGCATCGCGGTATGCGTCAGGCCGCGCTGCGCTGGCGGCCTTCAACCGCGACAGCGCCGCCGTACTCGAACGACTCGCCACCCAAGGGGCTGCCGTCACGTTGAGCCGCGAACTCCTCGTCCCGTATCACGACGTCGCCAAGGCAGAACACCACTTCCAGGTGTTACAGCCGATGGTCGAATTCGGTGCGCGCATCCCCGACCGCGTCGTCGACGGCGACGAGATCCGTCGGCTGGCGCCGGCCATCACCGACCATGTGCGTGCCGGCCTGGTCATGCCCGGCGACCGGTCCATAGACCCGCGCAACTACGTCGACTCGGTGATTGACATCCTCACCGAGCGCAAGGCCCGATTCATCGAGCACACCGAGATCACCAAGGTCGTGTCGACAGGTGACCGTATCCGTTCAGTGGAGACCTCCAGCGGATCCATCGACGGTGAGGAGTTCGTGCTCACAGCCGGCGCAGGATCGCGGTTGCTCGCCAAGAAATTCGATCTTCGTCTCGCGGTGCTCCCCGGCCAGGGCTACAACGTCGGACTGCCGACATCGCCAGGGCTCCAGCAGCCGGTCATCTTCGAGGAGGTCCACGCGGTGGCGACACCGTTCGAGGAGCGCATCCGCCTCGGTGGCACGATGGAGTTCGGCGGCGACAACCCCCCGTTCGACGAGCGCCGCATCGAAGCGATCATCGCGTCAATGCGCAAGTTCCTCGACCTCGACTGGGATCAGCGCTTCGACACCTGGGCCGGGTCGCGGCCGATGAGCCCAGACGGGTTGCCGTTCATGGGTCGACCGAAACGGTGGAGCAACGTCGTCGTTGGTGCCGGCCATGGCATGTTCGGCCTCACCCTGGCCCCTCCGAGCGGCGTGGCGATCGCCGAATTGATCATGACCGGTCGGACGACGAGCGACATCAGCGCTTTCGACCCCGACCGCAATCCGCTGCTGCGCCCCAAGCCGAATACCTGAGGATCCGCCGTCAGAGACCGCCGACCTCTTCGCCCCAGATGTCGCTGAGCACGTAGCCGAGTGGGTATGGATCGGCAGGATCGACCGAACTCGTGCGCGTGCCGACCACCCAGCCTCTTCCGGAGATCCGCGGCAACACCGCAGGCCGATCACCAACGACGGTCTCACCGATCATCTCGACGATGAACTCGCTGTCGATCAGCGATCGAGCGATGAATCGACTGCCTATCCCCGCCATGCCGCGTGCTGCCATCAACGCCAGCCGGGCGGAGTTCCCCGTACCGCAAGGAGAACGATCGACACGGCCGCTCAGGACCGTGGCGCCGCGCAACGATCCGTTGCTGGGGTCGTCGTCTCCGATCAGCATCACGTACGAGATGAAGTCGATCTCGGGAATCTCGGGATGCTGAACCTTGATCGACCGCCCCGCAGCGAGCGAGATCGCGGTTCCGGCCTCGACCACCTGACGGGCGCTGCCCCGGTCGAGCTTGACGCCGAACTGCGCTGGATCGACCAGTACGTAATAGCAGCCTCCGTAGGCAACGTCGACGGTGATCTCGCCGAGCTCGGGCACGTGCAACGGCACATCGAGTGCTTCCACGAACGACGGCACGCCGTCGAAGGTCACTCGCTCACACCGACCGTCACGACAGCTTGCCGTGACCTGGATCAGGCCGGCGGCAGTCTCCAGCACGAGCGAGGTCTCGGGTTCGATCATCGGCACGGTGCCGGTCTCCAACAAGGCTGTCACGACGCAGATCGTGTTCGACCCACTCATCGCATGGGCGCGGTCCGCCTGGCAGATTATGAACCCGGCGTCGGCCCGCGGGTCGAGCGACGGGAAGACCAGGTTGGCGCTGGCTTGTGGCCGCCCGCGCGGCTCGAAACACAGGAACTTACGGATCGAGTCGTCAACCTCGTTGACGTGACGAAGCTTGTCGCGCATCGATGCCCCTGGCACGTCGAACACCGAGCCGAGATAGCACGTGCCCTGCTCACCTTCGGCGTGAACCTCGACCGCAGTGAACGACCGCGCGGACCGCATCGTCGATCAGTTCTTGGCGTACGGCGCGGCCAAGGCCTGATCGAGCACCGTGAGCATTTCAGTCGCAACGTCGTCGGGCAACCCCAGCAGAGGCGCCCGCACGGGACCGCAGTCGAATCCCTGATGGGCGAGACCGAGCTTGGCCTTGGCGTTGTACGAGCCACTCTCCATGTTCTGGATCCACGGCAGGATCGCCGCGAATTGGCGGATCGCCTCGGTGTGCTTGCCCTCGTTGGCGGTGTTCATGATGATCACGTGATGGCGGGGCAACACGTTCGCCGTGCCGGCCAGCCAGCTGCGCACGCCCCACGAGAAGTAGTCCACCGCCTGGTCATCGCTGCCGCACATGATGTCGAGACGGCCTGAGTAGCGTCGCTGCAACTGCAGGAACCTGGAGAAGTCGCCGCTGGACTCCTTGATCGCGACGATGTTGGGATGGTCGGCAACCTCGTCGAGACACTCGAAGCCGATCTCGACCCCGGCACGCGCCGGGTAGTTGTACAGCACCACTGGCTTGTCGACCGCGTCGGCGATGGTTCGATAGTGAGCGGACAACTCACGTTGTGTCGGCAACGATGTCGGAGGCGCGGCGAGCATGATGGCGTCGTAGCCCATGGTGACTGCGGCCTCGGCGAGGTGGATGGCCTCGCGAGTCGAGCCGGCATTGCAGCCGGCCACAAGCTGGGCCCGGCTGCCCACGACCTCACGGGTGTGGGCCATCACGCTCTTTCGTTCGTCCGTCGACATTGCGTAGTACTCGCCCGTCGTGCCGCACGACACGACTCCGCTCACACCGGCATCGAGACAGAAATCGATCACCTTCGTCAACGTCGAGAGATCGAGCCCCTCGTTGGCATCGAACGGCGTCACGACCGGGACGTAGACGCCCTCTAGCTTCAATTTGGCTAGCTTCAATTTGGCTAGTTGCAGTTCGCTCATCTGCTCACGGTACCACTGGCCTGTGGGCTAGCCCAGAGCCATCAGCGCAACCCCGACGCCGCTCGCCACGACTCCGATGGCCTGCCACGGTCGCAACCGCTCCTTGTTGAACATCACCGCAAGAAGGACAGCCACTGCGGCGAACTGCGAAGCGGCGACCGAAACCGGGCCGGCAGCGCCTTTGATGTATCCGAGCTTGAGCGAAGCAATCGCAACACCGGCCGCCAAGCCTGACCCGATCCCCCAACTGCGTGCCGGAGCATGCAACGCCAGGATGGGCGCCTTGTCGAACGGCTGCAAGGCGATCAGGAACAGCAAGCCGGCGAGACGCTGGATCATCACGGGTGAGAGGCCCGCCGCGTCGGAGGTCTCCGAGGTCAGCGTGAATGCGATGCCGAACAGCAGCCCGGCACCGACGCCGAGTACGACTCCGATCTTGACGCTCCCCATTCCACCGCGTTCGTACGTGGTGAGGACCAGGGCGAGGAGCCCGAGAGCCATACCGAATGAGGCGACGGTGCTGGGGGTGTTTCCTTTGGCGAGATCGAAGAACACTGGAACGGCCGCCAGCAGCACCGACGCCGTTGGGGCGACGATCCCCATCGCGCGCAACGGTGTAGCCGCGGTAGAGCAGCACCAACCCGCCGGCCAGAGTGATTCCGGAGAGTATTCCCAGTACGACGTCGCGGCGCGTCCAGTCGACTGGCTTGACGAAGAGGAGCAACGGGGCAACCAACCCCGACACGGCGAGATTGGTGCGACTGACCGACACCGAGCTGATCGTGCGGGACGCACGACTGGCCGCGAAGTCACTGACGCCCAGCATGATGCCCGCGACGACACCAAGGATTACTCCCATCGCCGCGGGGACTTCAGTCTGTGACCGGTACACGCTCAGTGAGCGGAGGCGCGGGTTCGACAGGGCTGCCGTAGCCGTGACGCAGCCCTGTTGTGCCGCGATATGCAGCTCGCTGCGCCGGTTTCCACCCGCCGAGCAATTTGCTGTCGGGCTCGAACACCTGGACGCGCAACGGATTGCAGTTGGGTTCGGCGTCGGAGCCCTCACCCCATAGAGGAAGGGCCAGATCGCCACCAGGACACAGCGAAATCGCCATCAACAGATCGATCTCGGCCAGCAGTTCGACATAGTCGCCAGGTCGCGCCGGGCATGGCTTCATGAAGTACCGCTTGTCGTCGGGCATCAAACCCGTCACCTGGAACAGGTTGATCACATCGTGCACATCGAACTCGGTGAGGCCGAACTGTGCCACTGCCCGGGTGAGGTTCGAATGGCAGTGGAAGTCGTAGGCGGCGCCGCTCAACATCTGGCTGACGTACGGATCGCATCGGGTGCCCAGCAGGTCGTGACAGCCGGCGTCGTCTTCGTCGCGGCCATAGCCGAGGGTGTCAGCGATGAACGTGACCATCGGTCGCAGGAACGGAAGGTTGCTCCACAGGCGGTGGCCGACGGTGACATGCGTACCGTAGAACTGGCGGGTGCGGCTCGCCCAGAACCGCTCCCGGGGATCATCCTGTGACCACAGGTTGAGATCCACGACCTGCGGACCGTCGACGGTCGCGAACCGCACGATCTGTCCAGCAGTCACTGTGAATGCGTGGCCTGACCTGACCGGCACCACGGTCTCGCTCACCTGCCGACGGCGATCCGCATCGGTCGCCAGCCGCTCGAGCAGAGCTCGGTCTGGGCTGAGCGGGCTGTCGACAGATGCAACGTATGAGGCGTGCGGCACTCCGGCAGCATGCCATACGAGGTGGGCGCGACGACTAGAACAACGACATGCGCATCACCTCGATCGAGGCCTACAGCTACGAGCTCGGATACCGCTATGGCACCTATGTGATGTCTGGCGGACGAATCGTCAAGACGCTCACCAGCACCGTCGTGAAAATCACCACCGACGAGGGCATCGACGGCTGGGCCGAGACCTGCCCATTGGGGTCCACGTACCTACCGGCACACGCTCGTGGTGCGGTGCCGGCACTGCATGAATTGGCACCAGCGCTGATCGGTGCAGATCCGACCAACCTCGGTGACATCAATCGGCGGATGGGTGAGGCGTTGATGGGCCACAACTATGCCAAGAGCCCCCTCGACGTCGCCTGCTGGGACATCTACGGCAAAGCGGTCGGACGACCGGTCGTCGACCTCATCGGTGGCCAGCTTGCCGACGACATGCCGCTGTACAAAGCGGTTCCCCTGGGCGACGCCGACTCGATGGTCGCGTTCACGCTCGAACAGCGAAGTCACGGCATTCACCATTTCCAGCTGAAGGTCGGCAACGACCCACGAGCCGACGCCCGCGCCAGCCTCGCCGTCGTCGAAGCCACCGACGACGACGACCTGATCCTCGCCGATGCCAATGGGGGCTGGAGGCGCCAGGACGCCGTCGTAGCTGCCCGGATCATGGATGGAGCCGAACGACTGTTCCTGGAGCAGCCGTGCCCGACGCTGGCCGAGTGCCTGCTGGTCCGCCGCAACACGACCATTCCGTTCGTGCTCGACGAGGTGATCACCGATGTCGCCGCGTTGGTCGAGGCCGCCGGCGCGGGCGGGATGGAGGCGATCAACTTGAAGCTCAACCGTGTGGGCGGTCTGACCAATGCCAAGGTCGTGCGCGACGTGGCTGTCGAGCTCGGGATTCGTCTGACCATCGAGGACAGTTGGGGTGGCGATCTCACGTCCGCTGCCGTCAGCCACCTCGGCGCCAGCACTCCCCCACATGCGCTGTTCGCCGTCTCGTTCATGAACGACTGGACCGACAACCACCTGGCCGGCTACTCGCCCCGATCCGTCAACGGCCGCGGCTCGGCACCGAAGACACCCGGCCTCGGCGTCACAGTGGACCCCACGGTCCTCGGCGCCGCAATCGCCAGCTGGCCCTGATCTCCGTCCGGCCCTCGGGCGCGAAACCGGAATCCCCGGCGCTCACGAGCGCGCCCGACCAGCCTTGTCGGGCGCGAAACCGGAATCCCCAATGCTCACAGCGCGCCCGATTAGGTCTAGACGATGTTGTGCTCGGGGCGCGTTTGGCGAGTGAAACGCTCGACGTCGAAGCCACTGACGTCGACGGGAGGTGCGTGGCCCACCACCAAGTCGCGCAACACCTCTCCGACGGCGGGGCCGAGCAGGAAACCGTGCCCGGAGAACCCTGTTGCGTAGATGAAGCGCGAAACGTGCGTCGCCTCGCCGATCAAGGCGTTGTGATCTGGCGTGGTCTCGTAGTACCCGTGCCATCCACCGGCGATGCCGACATCGAGCAGGGCCGGCGCGCGATGGGCCACGACGTCTCCGACGACCTCCAGCCAGTCGGCGCGCATCGGCGCATCGAAGCCAGGCGGCTGGTCAGGATCGGCCATGCCGAACAGCAGTCCGAGGCCCTCTGAGTGGAAGTAGAAACCAGTCGTGAAGTCGATCGTCATCGGCACCCGGTCGGGACGGTTGGGCATCGGCTCGGTGTACCAGATCGGTCGTGCCACCGGTTGCACCGGTAGATCAACCCCGGCCATCGCCGCGATCGCTCGCGACCACGGACCGCCGACGCAGATCACTGTCGAGGTCGACACCGTGCCTCGTTCGGTGCGCACTCCTTTCACTTGGCCGTCGTCGACATCGATCCCGGTGACCGGGCACTGGGTGGCAATTCCGACGCCCATCGCCCGGGCGGCCGTCGCGTAGCCGAGCACGACAGCGTCCGGAGTGGCATGACCGTCGCGCATGCATATCGAGGCCGCAAGCACGTCATCGACGTTGGCCAGGGTCGACAATTGACCCGCCTCGGCGGCGGACAGCATCCGGCTGGGCACCCCCATCGCGTTCTGCAGCGCTGTGTTCTGCTCGAACACGGCGACATCAGCCGGGTCGGTGAGCAGGAAGAGATAGCCGACCTGTTGCAGGCCGATGTCTGCGCCGGGTCGGACGGCGAATCGCTCGAAGGCATCCATGGACCGCAGGGCCAGGGCGATGTTGATCTCGTCGGAGAACTGCAGTCGCACTCCGCCGGCCGACTTCGACGTCGATCCGCACGACAGCTGATCGGCCTCGAGCAGCAACACGTCGGTCACACCGGCCTCGGCGAGATGGAAGGCCGCGCTCGCGCCCATCACGCCGCCACCGATGATCACCACCTCGGCACGATCAGGTAGCAATCTGTTGGACGTCATACAGTCTCCGAGTGTGACCGATCAGACCGCTCCGATCCAACCCGTCGCCGCCACGACCATGCCTCGCTACGCCGGGGCGTCGACGTTTGTTCGGCTTCCGGAGCTTCGCGACCTCGAACGCTGCGACGTCGCGATCCTCGGTGCCCCGTTCGACGGAGGGGTCAGCTTCCGTCCCGGCGCGCGGTTCGGTCCGATGGCGATACGTCAGGCATCGCGGGCGATCCGACCGCAATACCATCCGGAGTTCGACGTGCAGCCGTTCGCCAACCTGCAGTTCGCCGACGCCGGCGACGTTGCCTGCAACCCGTACTCGATCGCCGAATCACTGGCCGCGATCGAGGCGAGGGCCAGCGAGCTGCTCGGCCCGGCCGCCGGCCCCCATCCGGTGGATGGCCTACTCACGATCGGAGGTGACCACACCATCGCCTACGCGCTGCTCAAGGCCATGCACCGCCGATTCGGAAAGGTGGCCCTGGTTCACTTCGACGCCCACCTCGACACGTGGGACACGTACTTCGGGGAACGCTTCACGCACGGAACCCCATTTCGCCGTGCGGCAGAAGAAGGTCTGTTCGACACCGAAGCGTCGATGCACGTCGGTATCCGCGGTCCGATCTATTCGCCGTCCGACTATGTCAACGACGCTGCCCTGGGCTTCTCGATGATCAGTTGCGACGATCTGCAGCGACTCGGTGTCGACGAGGTCGCTCAGCGGATTCGCACCAGGGTCGGTGACCGCCCGTTGTACCTGTCGATCGACATCGACGTGCTCGATCCAGCTCATGCGCCTGGCACAGGTACTCCGGAGATCGCCGGTATGACCAGCCGGGAGTTGGTGATGATCCTCCGTGGTCTGGCCGGAATGAACCTGGTGTCTGGCGATGTCGTCGAGGTCGCGCCCGCCTACGACCATGCCGAGATCACATCACTGGCAGCCGCCACCACCGTCTACGAACTGGCGTGTCTGATGGCCGTGCGAGGCGCTCGACCAGCCGCTGGCTAGCCCTCGCCGAGGTATGCCTTGCGAACCTCGTCGTTGTGGGCCAGTTCTTTCGCCGGTCCCTCGAGGATGATCTGCCCGGTTTCCAGAACGTACCCGTAGTTGCCGATGTTGAGCGCAACGAGCGCGTTCTGCTCGACCAGCAATACCGTGGTGCCCTGCTCGTTGACCTTGGTGATGGTCTCGAAGACCTGTTCGACCAGTACGGGAGCCAAGCCCATCGACGGCTCGTCGAGCAGCAACAAACGCGGCCGAGCCATGAGGGCACGCCCCATCGCCAGCATCTGCTGCTCGCCACCCGACAACGTTCCCGACTTCTGAGTCAGACGCTCCTTCAAGCGCGGAAACAGCTCGAAGACACGATCCATGTCGGCAGCGATCTCAGCCTTGTCGTTGCGCAGGAAAGCACCGAGTTCGAGGTTCTCGGTGACGGTCATGCGCGGGAAGATACGCCGACCCTCTGGGCTTTGGGCTATCCCGCGTTGTGCCACCTCGTGACCTTTCAAACCCGAGACCCGCTGGCCCTCGAAGTGAACCTCGCCACGCTTGGGCTTCAACAAGCCGGAGATCGTGCGCATCGTGGTCGACTTGCCCGCACCGTTGCCACCGATGAGGGTGACGATCTCACCCGGGTAGACGGTCAAAGAGATGCCCTTGACGGCGGCGATGTTGCCGTAATAGACGTGGATACCGTCGACGCTCAACATCGGGTCACGTCCGGCGGCACGCGTTGCCGGCTGAGTCACATCTGTCGACGTCATGCTGCGCCTTCCGTTGCGGACTTGCCGAGGTATGCCTCGACCACTCGAGGATCGGCGCGGATCTCGGCCGGCGTGCCCTCGGCGATCTTGGCGCCGTACTCCAGGACCGTGATGCGCTCGGCCGTGCCCATCACGACCTTCATGTCGTGCTCGATCAGCAGGATCGTGATGCCTCGCTCGTCGCGCACCCGGTGGACGAACGCAGTGAAGGCGGCAGACTCCTGTGGGTTCATGCCGGCGGTCGGCTCGTCGAGGAGTAGCAACTTCGGTCTCAGCGCCAAGGCACGAGCGACTTCCAGTCGGCGCTGATCGCCGTACGGGAGGTTCTTGGCGAACTCCTCGTCAGTCCCACCGATGCCGACGAACTCCAAGAGATCCTTGGCCAGACCCCGTGCGGCGCGTTCCTCATGGCGCTGCTTCGGCAGTCGAAGGATGGTCGACCAGACTCCACTGCGCAGGTGCGGCTGCATTGCCACCATCACGTTCTCGGCCGCAGTCATCGCCCCGAACAGTCGAATGTTCTGGAAGGTACGCGCCATGCCGCGCGCCGCGATGATGTGCGGGGTGACGCCGACCACCGACTCCCCGTCGAACAGCACCTCGCCGTATGTCGGAGTGTAGAGCCCGGTCAACACGTTGAAGAACGTGGTCTTTCCCGCGCCGTTCGGACCGATCAAGGCGACGATCGAACCCTCGGGGATTTCGAAGTCGACATCGCTCACTGCCGTGAGACCACCGAACTGAACGGTTACGCCGCGAGCGTCGAGCAGAGTCATGACTCCACCGCCTGTGCTGCAAGCATTTCCTTGTCGGCCTGTTTGACCTGTTTGGTTCTGGCGGCCGGGATGAAACCTTGCGGACGGAACAACATCATGACCACCAGGACCCCCCCAAAGAAGGCGAACTCGTACTTCTTCAGGTTGATCCCCAACTTGTCGCTGATCCATACCAACCCGGTGTAGTTGAACCATGTGATGACCACTCCGCCGAGGACCGCGCCCCACACGTTGCCCATGCCCCCCAGGATCACTGCACACAAGATGATGATCGAGAACTGGAAGTTGAAGTTGTCGACATTGACCGTTCCGACGATGGTGGCGTAAAAAGCCCCACCCACTCCGCCGGCGATGGCGCCGATGGCGTACGACCACAGCTTGGTTTTCATCAGCCCGACACCCATCAAGCTGGCTGCCAGTTCGTCTTCACGAACGGCCATCCATGCCCGGCCGAGCCGGCCGTCGCGCAGCTTGAGGGACACCCAGATGAATATGACGCAGAACGCGAGGATCACGTAGTACTTGGTCTGGAAGTCGGACGACACGATCTCTTGGGGAACACCGGGAATGAGGGCGAGAGGGCCCATTCCTACGTTGTCGATCGGTCCGATTCCCTTCGTTCCGTTGGTCAAGTTGAGCCCCATCAGGTCGTCACCGTTGCGGAAAACCTCCGGGAGGATCTCGCCGAATCCGAGGGTCACGAGGGCCAAGTAGTCGCTCTTCAAGCGCAGAGTCGGCGCGCCGATGATCACCCCTGCGATTGCGGCGACGACGCCCGCGACGACCACGACCAGCCAGAACGTGATGTGGATACCGGGGAAGTTCGGGTCGGCGGTATCGCGGAAGTGGATGTTGATGTCGCTCCAGCTCGGCGTGACGTTGACCGCGAAGATCGACATCATCCAGGCCGCGGTGTATGCACCGAACAGGAAGAACGCGACGTAGCCGAGATCGAGCAGGCCGGCGAAGCCGACGACGATGTTGAGCCCGAGTGCGAACAGCGCATACACAGCGCACAAGACCACGGTGAAGATCGGGAAGAAGCTTCCGGTGTCCTTGGTGAACCCGAAGTGCGGAAGCATCGCCGCGAGCGTGATCCCGATGGCGGAAAAACTTGCCTTCGCCTGATCGAGGCGAAACACGAAATGAAGTATGACGTACGAACCGACGAGCAGTCCGATCGACCATGCAGCAACGGTCATGGCTACACCTTCTCCTGCTGAGCCGTGTTGAAGATGCCCCCGGGCCTGAAGATGATCATCAGGATCAGAATGCTGAACATCACCGTCTGAGTCCACTTCTGGCCGGGGAAGAGCCCGAGCCCGCTGTCGTTGAGACCCTGGATGAGACCGATCATCACGCCACCGATCACGGCCCCGAGGAGGTTGCCGACGCCGCCGAGAACCGCTGCTGTGAAGGCGATCAATCCGAGTCGAAACCCGGCGTCGTACCGAGTCTGACCATTGACCTCGACGAACAACACGCCTGCTGCTCCTGCTAGGGCTCCGCCCAGCGCAAAGGTGTAGGAGATGATCCGGTCGACGTTGATCCCCATCAGCCGGGACGCATCGCGATCTTGTGCGGTGGCTCGCATCGCCTTGCCGGTCTTCGTCCTCTGCACGATCCAGGTCATCAGCAACAACAGTGGAATGGTGACGGCGATGACCACGAGGTACTTGATGCGGATCTGGACGTTGCCGATGTCGATCGATCCCTGTGGCAACACGCTGTCGCGCGAGTTCGGTGCCGAGCCGTTGAGGATGATTCCGACGTTCTGGAGGATGAAACTGACCCCGACAGCGGTGATCAACGGTGCAAGTTTCGGGGCGTTACGAAGACGGCGATAGGCCGACTTCTCGATGAGCACATTGATGAGTGCGCACGCCGCCATCACCCCGATCCCGACGACCAGCAGCCAAAGCCACGCTTCGGGCGAGGATTCAGTCTGGTTGAGCCATTCCTCCATGACGATCGCACAGAACACGGAGCCGAGCATGAACAGGTCGCCGTGAGCGAAGTTGATCAGCTCGATGATGCCGTAGACCATCGTGTAACCCAGGGCGATCAGCGCGTACAGCGCTCCGTTCGACAGTCCAATTGCCGTTACCTGGGCGAACGTCGTCGGCCCTTGGAAGAATGCGTGAACCAAGATCACGGCGCCGAGACCGAGCACGCCGAGCCCGATCTTGTCGGTCGTCGAGAGTCTGCGCCGTTGATGCGTCACCGCCATTGGCGTCCTTGACAAAGCTGATTGCCCCCTGCTTATGAGTTTGGGGTGACCCCGAGGGGCCACCCCAAACTACGGATGAATGATTGCGGATGCGGCTGGTTCAGCCGACAGGCCAGGCCTTCAGGAAGGTCTCCTGGTTGCCTGTCAGGAGCTGGATCGTCATGTCGATCACGGTCACGTCACCGTTCTCGTCGATGCTGAACTCCTTGCCGATCACCGATTCCTCTGCCGGAATGGTGATCGTTGCCGGAGAACGCGGCGTCGCGGACACCCTTGCGGGTGCCGTCGGAAGCCGCGATCGACTTCAGGATGTACTGGAGGGCAGCAGCACCGTAGATCGCGTACGCCGACGCCGGATCATGGCCGTACTTGGCCTTGAAGTCGTTGACGAACTTCGCACCGGCTCCACCAGCCTCGACCAACGCCGAAGCGGGCAGACCGGCAAAGGTGATGTACATGTCCTGAGCCTCGGCCAGTGCCTGCACAGTCGGGTACCCGGTGAAGCCGTCGGGGGCGATCAACTTCACGGCACCGGTGTTGGGGCCGAACACGGCAACCTTGTCGCGGATCAACTGCTCACCGTTGTTGTCGTTGATACCACCGAGGTACACGCAGTCGAGGCCGGAATCCTTGTAGCCCTCGAACAACGCTGTGTAGTTCGGCTGCTTGGCGTCCCACGCCTCTTCACCGACGATCTCGATGCCCTGCTTCTTGGCCTCATCGGTGAACGCCGTGGCGACACCGACACCGTAGGTCTGGGCGTCGTTGAGAACCAGGCACTTGGTGACCTTGAGGTCCTGCTTGGCGAACTGAGCGCCGGCTGCACCCTGGAAGTCGTCAGTGGCGATCACTCGACCGTAGTTGCGGACACCGGTCGGGTAGTAGACGTCGGGCTCGCCCGGGTCCCAGGCCTTGGTGATGCCGGGGTTGGTGTTGGCATGCGAGATCATCAGCATCGGGCCACTCGGGTCCTGGTTGAGAACCGGGATCTCGATCTTGGCGCAACCGGAGTTGTAGGTGCCCATCACAGCAACCTCGGCCTTGTTGGCCACGTGATCGTTGGCGTTCTTGGCGCACGTTGCGTCGTCCCAGCCGCCCTTGGCAGCGGTGGAGTTGTCGTAGGTCTTCAGCTCGATGTTGAAATCGCCGGCTTTCCCACCGCCCTGCTCGAGGATCAGAGCGAGGGCGTTGTTGGTGTCGGCAGATGCGTCGGCCGAAGCACCCTGCAGCGGGAGATCGCTCGAAACGATCAGGGTGCCTCCTGCGGCAGCGGGTGCCGAGGTGCCACCGGCTTCGGTCGCCGCGGGTGCTGCTGTACCACCGGCTTCGGTCGCTGCGGGTGCTGCTGTACCGCCTGAGCTGTTGTCCGAATCATCGCCGCAGGCGACGCCTACAACTGCCAGCGCGATGAAGAGCGCTGACGCTTTTTGAACCTCATGGTCCTGCCTTTCGTTGGCATATTGGTTTCTCCCCCTCGGTACACGAATGGGGACATGCCAAATGGCTCGCCCCCACATGCGACCGACAGTACGATCCCGAGTACGGAATCGCGCCGGAACCCTAACAGCCCGCATTTACTACTGGCAAGTAACCTCGGGCGCCTCGTGCCCACCTCCGAGATCGACGATCTGGTCCGCAACGGCAATCAATTCCTCGTCGTGGCTGGCGCACACGACGCACGTGCCCCCCGCCGCAACATCGCTGATCACGCCTGCAATCAACCGCGCCGTCGCCCGGTCGAGTTGCGATGTCGGCTCGTCGAGTACGACCACGTCGGCATCGACAGCAAGGGCGCGGGCGACGGCCAGGCGCTGACGTTCACCGCCTGACAGAGCGCCTGCAGGCCGTTCATCCAGATCACCGAGAGCGAGCCGGCGGAGGATGCCGTCCTTCTCGTCCAATGGAGCTTGCGACCGAATCGAGCGCACCAGATCGATGTTGGCAGCGACACTCTGTTGATCGGCGAATGCGGCCGTTTGCGGAGCGCACCCGAAGGTGTCGATGAACCGCTCGACGACTCCTCGCGTCGGTTGACCGACACCGAGCACGACCGACAGCAGGCTGGTCTTCCCCGACCCCGAGCGACCGGTGATCACCGTGATCTGGCCCCGTCGGAGGTCCATCGAGATCGGCCCGATGGTTACGGTGTCGAGATCGATCTCGGCGTCACGAACGCTGACAACCACCGCGCCGACCTCGGCTTCGGTGGCGCGCACCGGGACGCACCGGTGTGCCGGCCGGATCCGAGCCGACGAGACTGATGCAGCCGTCGACAGCAGTTGCGATCACCCGCCCGGCGATGCCGGTATCTGCGCGGAGAGCCTCAGGCAGACGGACCCAGCCGCGACCGTCGACGACCAACGAACTCCGCCCTCCGAGCGCTTCTTGACTGAGCCGACCATCGTGGATCGTGACGACGCGCGTGGCCACTTGCTCCGCCCGAGCATCGTGGGTCACGACCAACAAAGCCGCGCCAGTTCGTTCAGCGTGCTCGCGAAGGAACTCGTAGACCTCGTCGGCGCTTGCCGCATCCAGTTCGCCGGTGGGCTCGTCGGCGATGACCAAGCCGGGACCGTGGGCGAGGGCCGCGGCCACGGCGACCCGCTGACGCTCCCCACCGGAGAGCGAAGCGGGGCGACGGTGAGCGAGGTGATCGAGGCCCAGGCGACCGAGGGCCTGTGCTGCGGCATGCCGGCCTGCTCGGCGCCCGGCTCGAGCGAGACGAGCCTGTGCGGCCACATTGTCGAGGCAATCGAGATCCTCGATCAGGTCGAGGCCGGATCGCTGACTGACCACGCCGACGTGGGCAGTGCGCAACTTTGTCGCCGCGGCGTGATCGAGTTGGGCCATGTCGTGACCGAAGAGACGGACGCGACCGGCGCTCGCCTTGATCTGCGCTGTGACAGCTGCCACCAAAGTCGACTTACCCGAACCACTGGGCCCGCGTACGACGATCCGCTCGCCCGGATCGACACGAAGACTCAATCCTCGAAGTGCCGCAACGTCGTGTGTGCGTCCCCGGTGCAACACGAACGCATCTTCGATCTCTATCACGGCATCGCCGGTCATGTCGTTCCCCGCATCAGATCTTCGTGCGGAACACGGCGGGCCGACATCGCCCCTACCAACGCGCCCAAACCGAGCACCGCCAGAAGCGCCGTCGACAACGAGGCGATCACCGCCCACGGGACATCCAGCCGCAATGGTGGATTTGGCCGCCCAGAAGTCGCCGAGACAGCGACGAGCCGAGTTGCGATCTGCAGCAGCCACCGGCCGCCGATGAGTCCTAACGGTATCGCCAGGCAGATCGCGGCGAACGACTTGCCGGCCACCATCGAGACCAACCGGCGACCGCCGACTCGCTCCAGCGCCAGCATCCGCAGGAGTGGCCGATCGTCGTTGGAGTCGGCCGCGGCTCCGAACAACACCGCGCAAGCGCCGAGGACAATGGCGACGAGCGCGGAGGCGGAGAGGATGAGCAGCGTCACTACAGCGAGGGGATCGTTGGCGAGCGCCGCCTGTCGGGATGAACGACTGTCGACCTCGACCGATTCGAATCTCGGCCCGCTCAACTCCTCGGAGATCAAACGCTCGTTCGCGGCAGTGTCAGCGGCAAGCCAGAGTTCATTTGCAGTTCCAGCGCCGGGTTGCAGTAGGTCGAGGGCCGGCTGGAGGGTGGCGATGTCGACGATCGCGAAGCGGGCGCCGACACCTGGGAATCGGGTGGCGACCTCGACCGGGTGCACTCGCAGAATGCCGTTGCTCGTTTCCAGCACGATGACCCCGTTCGTCGCGCTGCGCGCCGTTGCCGGATCGACCACGGCGGCCAATGGAGTGTCCTGGCCCGGCCCGGGCGGCGTCACCAGGATGGCCACTCCGAGCAGTGAGCCGGTGATCTGCAACGCGGCGTCCGGCTGAACTGCGAGGATGGCGTTCGCCGCACGCAGGCGCTCGACTTGCAGGTCGATTCCCGTGTAACGGCCGTCTGCATCCCTGGTCACCACGGAGTGCAGCAGGACATCGATCGATCGGGCCGCGGCTGTGGTGTCACCTTCGCCGATGCGGTGCTCCATTCTGGCCGAGACATCAGCAGGTTGGGCCAAGCGAAACCCCACGAGCTCCCCACCCGCATCGCCAGGTGTCAAGGTGGTTCGCACGCCACCGCCGAACTCCTCGTCACTGAACTCCTCGTCGAGCGTCAGCTCGTGCCACGTGCCGTCGACCCGGGCGATAACCGCCGAGGTGTGCAGGCCCTCGAATCCCGAGCCTCGGAACTCGATCGACGTCGCGTCGATGGGCAGTGGCGTCCCGAGGCCGACAGGTGACGGCTGATCGAGCGCCGAGGCGAACCGGCTCGGATCAGGACCGAAGCTCGACCGCCAGCCGTGCATGTTGTCGAGCGTGGCCGGATCGATGCCGAGTAGCTCGACGGTCTGCACGTTCGTCGCCGAGGTCCGCACGGCTACGCCGCGCCGCAGCACATTGGTCGACGTCGTACCGGCGGCGAGAGTCGCCCAGCCACCGGGCGGCGCCACCGCCTGCGGGCGAACGAGCGATGCGCCGAGCTGCACACGGAAGTCGTACGGAACTGCAAATGCCGCTTGGTCACGCGACCCCATTCGCAGGGTCGAGGCATACCCGAACGCGAGCACCGAGAACATCACCGTCACCGCAATCAAGGAGGCGGTAGCGACCGACCGTAGGGGTTGCGCGGTGGCCTCCGCCAACGTCAGCTTCGTCAACGGCCACCGCCGCGGACTGGCCGTCGAGATCGCCCGCAGCACCAACGGCACGACACGGACGACCACCGAGGCGAGAACGATGGCGGCGAGGACCGGCACAGCGACGAGTACCGGATCGACGGCGCGGTTGAGCGAGCCGGCGGAAACCGAACCGCGGGCGATCATCACCAGCAACACGACGAACGCGGCGATGCCGGCAACATCGCTGCCCAGGAGGCGACGCCGCCGCCCGGAGGGCTGCAGATCGCTCAGGCCGAGGACAGCGAAGATCAGCAGGAATGCAACCAACCCGACGGCGCGCACCCGTGACACCACGGAGCCGTCGACCGATCGACCGAGCACGCTCCAGCCGCCGAGACCCGCTCGATGACCCAGCCAGGCACCCAGCGACACGGCCACGGCAATGCCGACCACCACGCCACCAACGACAGGTATCGCGGCCTCGAGTGCTCGAAAGCACCCGATGACCCAACGATTCGCGCCTCGCCGGCGCAGCACCGATGCCGTTCGTTGGTGGTCGGCACGTCCGCCGAGGCCGGCAAGCACGGCAACCCCGAAGAACAACACCAGCAGAGCGCCGATCGGAACCGCCAGCCGGTTCTCGGTGATGCGCGTCCGACTGCTGATCGACAGCAGCTCGTCCTCTGGTCCTGCGACATGCAAGCCTGGTGTCGACGGATCGCTGGCGATCGCACGGACCCCGCCGACGAGTGGGCCGAGGTCGACGGTGCGCAGTTCGCCGGCAATGACCGGTGCCTGCCACGCATACGAACGCCGAATCAACTCCAGGCCCGGAAGCGCCGAGGCCGGGGCCACGCCATCGGTCAGCACGATCAACTCGCTGTCGTCGGGACGGAGCTCACCGCCCAGCACCAGGTCACTCGTGGCGACTGCGGTCCCGACAATGGTGAGCCCGAGGGGCGAGGCGGCAGGGAGGGGCGGAACGTCTGCTGGACTCTGCAGGTCGGGAACGAGAGCCACCACCTCGCATCGATCGGTGTCGCAGCGCGTCGGCCACGTCCCGTCGACGAGTCGAACGACCCGGCCGAGATCGTCGAGACCAGCAAATCGCACCGTGCGACCGTCGCCCGCGGCGAGGGCACGAAACTCGACTGTACGCAGTACCGGCCCGAGACCCTCTCGCTGAAGCCGGGCGAGGATCTTCGAATTGAGCCGGTCGAGATCCGCAGAAGTCGGCACCAGGTCGGGAGAGTACGTCACCGTGAAGGCACGCGCCTCGGGATCGAGGTCGCCGATGCCACGCTGCATGGCTCGGTCGCCGGCGATGGTGGTGGCCACGGCGACCAACACCAGTCCGGCAATCCCCACGGCGATGGCCGTGATCATCGCCAGCAATCGACCCTTGCGGGTGCGTCCTCTGCGCAGGGCACACTCGACCGCTACCCCCATGCCGCTCACACGATGCTCGTCGCCTGGACCTGGCGTTGGTGGTATCGACGCATCTTGTGGCGGGCCCCGCACACGTTCATCGAACACCAGCGCCTTCCACGAGCGCGAGAAGTGTCGAGGAACAACCAGCCGCAACCGTCACACGCACCGATCCGACGCGCCCGGGCCGAACGAAGCAGTTGCACAGCCTCATCGGCCAACCAGTGGGCGACCGACTGGAACGAGTCCGGCTCCCAGGAGAGCTCATAGCCGGACTCACCCCGAATCCACACACCTGAACGAATCGAATCCGCGGCCCGCCGAGTAATGAAGGCCAGGGCGCCCGAGTCCGGTTCGCCTCCGGCGGCGACCGGGCCGAACACCCGATACAGGCCCTCTCGCAGGGCAACCGCTGCGTTGAGGTCCGCCGAGCCGACGGCGAGTCGCGTCTGCGGCACACCCGGATCCACCAACCGAGCAGCACAGGCCCACTCGACGGCGCCTTCGGGGCGCACGAGATCGTCGCGGGTGAACTTCGGGCGGGCGTTGACGGTGTTGGTGAAATCGAGGACGATGTGATTGGCGATGAACTCGAACGGTCGGGGGGCGGTGTCGCTGACCATCGGCCGATGTTACCTCTTTAGGTTCTTTCACCGGTAAGCCAGCCGAACGCCGACGGTGAACATTGCTACTACGATCCGCGTGGTGGTGATTGATCACTCCGCTGTGAGTCGCTAGGATTTCTGTTGGGCGGAGACCCGTTCGAACCCGGTTTGTTCGATTCGGGGTTCGTCAACTGAGGAGACCCCCATGATGACAAGCGCTCTCGCACAGCTGAAGGCCATCACCCGGGTTGCCTGCTATCTGTTCATCGCGTTCATGGTCATCCGACTCTGGCAGGATCCAAGTGGCAGCGCCGACGCCACGGTGAACTTCATCAATTCAGTCGGCTCGTTCTTCTCCTCGGCCATCGACAAGCTCTCTGAGTTCGTCCGCAGTCTCGGCGACTGAGCCTCGCCCCCTCGACGCATCGATCAGGTCGTCGGCGGTCCCGCCGATCCTCGAGGTCGCGCACCACAGCCAGACCGAGATCCCCCACAACGTCGTCGCCAACGCGACGTGCAACGCCACCAGCGCGGCCGGTACGCCGCTGGCGTACTGCAGATAACCGACACCGCCCTGGGCCACGGCGACGCACATCCAGGCGGTCAGCGGCGCGTCGAGTACCTCGCGATCGTGAGGCCGCGTGCGCAGGTGCCACAGAAGGCGCGCGGCCATCAGCACGGCAACCCAGACGATCACGCTGTGGATGCGCGTCACCCAGCTGATCGATAGGAACGTGAAGCGGTGAGCTTTCTCGTCACCCGCGTGCGGACCAGTGCCGGTGACGACGGTGCCCGCAAGGATGGCCAGCGCCGTCCACACGACCATCAACCGCACTCGATGCCTGGTCCGGGGCACCACGGCGCTGACGCGCCTGGCCCCATCGGGCTCGCGGGAGCGAATGACCAGCGCCACTGCGACGGCCACCAGGGCCATCGAGAGGACAAAGTGAAGCTGTACCGCAATGGGATTGAGGTCGGTCCACACGACCACCGCGCCGACGATCCCCTGGGCCGGGATGCCTGCCACAAGCGCCGTCGACAGCCACAAGAGGTCACGCCGCCGAGGCTTCCTCAGCCACGCGCCGAGGGCGGCCAGCACGACCGCCAGTCCGACGACGAACGTGAACAACCGGTTGACCTGCTCGATTGCCGAATGCTGCGACGAGACGTCGACCAACTCCGAGGCGTTGCAGTTCGGCCAGTCGCTGCAGCCCAGACCGGAGCCCGTCAGTCGCACCGCTGCGCCGGTGACCACGATCACCCCGACCAGCACCAGCGCCGACACGCAGAGCCTGCGGAACTCAGCAGGGGTGAATCCTGTCGATCGGACCCGCTTGATCAACTGTCGAAGCCGAAGCACATCGCCAGGCTACGGTCGATTGGCGTGCTGAGCGGCTACGACGACTACCCCGGATCAGCCTGCCGGTCGCGACGCCGTGCACGCGCCAACACCTCCATGTGCAGCGTGCTGCCCGAAGTGTGATCACAGCGATAGCGTTCGCCGCAGTGAAGAAGCCAACAGTTGCCGAACGGCGCAACGAGATCCTCGAGACCACGTGCGAGGTCGTCATCGAGCGAGGTTTCGCCGGCACCCGAATCGCTGACGTTGCGAAGCGACTCGAAGTGTCGAGCAGCCTGATCCACTACCACTTCGATTCGAAGGAGCAACTCCTCGCCGAAGCGTTCGCCCATTACGCCAACAAGGACGTGGCCGCGATGGAGGGCGAGATCGAGAGCGCGCCGACCGCCCTCGGCAAGCTCGAACGGGTGATTCAGAACTATGTGCCCGAAGGCAGTGACGACTTCGAATGGATGCTGTGGATCGACGGTTGGGGCGAGGCCCTGCGTAACCCGATGATGAGGAAGATCAGCCAACAACTCGACGAACAGTCCATCGAGCTCCTGGCGAGAATCATCCGCAATGGTGTCGAGTGTGGCGAGTTCACCTGCCCGGATCCGAATGCATCAGCGATGCGCCTCACCGCCTTGGTCGATGGTCTGGCCGTGCAGTTCGCCGCCCACGACGGGATGGTGAATCGTGACCAGCTGATCGATCACGTCCGCTTCGCCGCAAGTGCGGAGATCGGCGTTGCGGTCGCCGACTTCAACGGCGCCGAGCGATCGCCGGTTGTGCGTGCCCCGTCGCCGGCAAACGACGCCGCCCTGCGTCACCTCGTCAGCAGCTACTGCGATGCAGTCAACCGTGGCGATCTCGCCGCCTGGGCCAAGACATGGGCCGACGACGCTACTTGGAGCCCGAACGGCGAGGAGATCTACGGGCGCACCGCGATCGTTGCCGCGTTCGAGCAACTGCTCGCGGACATCGAATGGGTGGTGCAAGCAGCGCCACTGATGGTGTTCGAGGTCGACGAGGCACATGGCACCGGCGCGGGCAGAGTCACCCTGCAGGAGCGCTACAAGAAGACCAAGAGCGCCAAGGCGGCCACGATGCTCGCCACCTACCACGACCGGTACGTACGTCACGGAGGCTCGTGGTTGTTCGCCGAACGGCGCCTCGAGGTGACCGAGCGCGGTTGAGGCCTCGGCACGGCCGATCCGTTCGGGTCGCCGTTACGGTCGGACTTCGTAGAAAGCGTTCACACTGTGGTCGACGTCGAGCTTGCGAAATCGGGTGAAGCCGGCTCGTTCGGCCATCTCCCGTGCTGTGTTCGCCGACAGGCCGAGGGTGCCGAGTCCGGCGCCACCGGGTTCGCTGAGAGCGGACGACATGCAGCTGAGCACGCTGATCCCGTACATCAACGATGCCATCGGGTTCTTTCGAACGTTCTGCTCGAACGTATCGAGAGCCTTGATGTCGACGAGCAGCCAGGTTCCGTCGTCGGTCAGCGACGCCCGGATCGCTTCGATCACTCGCTGCGGATGGGTCATGTCGTGCACACAGTCGAACGTCGTCACCAGATCGACCGAGTGGTCGGTGGGCATCGGCGATTGGCGCGGATCGCGGAACTCGACGTTGCTCACTCCCGCAGATTCCCGCTTCTGCTCGGCGCGGTCCAACGCGTATCGAGAGATGTCGAAGCCGACGAACTTCGATCTCGGGAACGCTTCGGCCATCAACAGCAGCCGCGCTGCCTGCACCGCAGCCGACGTCGACGACATATGCCCCCGACGTCAGCCGTTCGACGATGCCATCGAGGGCTGGCAGCACAGTGGGTAACAGGAACGCGTTGTTCCACGGCTCGAAACTCCGCTCGATGCCGACTGCGCCCTCTAGGCCATGGCTGTCGTAGTCATGACCGATGCCCGTGACAAAGCTCTCACTCACACCGATCAGCGCCTGCATCGTTTGTGGCAGCCGGTGGAACATGCCCATTCCGAACGCGGGGTGGCTCGGATCGGCCAGCACCGCCTCCGCCTCTGGCGACAACGAGAACCGGCGCTCGTCGTCGACCTCGATCAGTTTGGCGGCCGCCTGGTTGTATGCCCACTCGCGAACCCACCGCTCGTGCAGGCCCGCTCGTGCGGCCAGCTCGGTTGTCGTCAGTGCCGCGCCAGCGTCCCTCATGGCTTCGTACAGGCCGAGTTGATCGCCGAGATGGACCATCCCTGCGGTCACCGCGCCGTCGAGCTTGGAGAACAGGAGGAAGGAGTACTGCTTGAGCTTGTCGGGATCGATGGTCATCTCAACCGCTCATGCTGGATCGGTGAACGACGCCTGGCGCTTCTCGAAGTTGGCCATCACCGCCTCGACCTGGTTGGGCGCACCGATCAGCGAACCGATCACCCGACGCTCCTCGGCAAACTGCTGCGCCGCACCACGATTGAACAACTCGTTGAGCAGCGCCTTGGCGCCGCGAACTGCATCTGGGCTGCGACCGGCGATGTCGGCTGCCATCGCCATCGCTGCCTCGCGGGGCGAATCCGACAGGACGGTTGCCAGTCCCATTGTGTGGGCTTGGCGACCGTCGAAGACCCGAGCAGTGAAGACGAGTTCCTTGGCGACGTCGGCGCGTACCAAGCTGCTCAGCGTCAATGTGCCGGTCATGTCAGGGACCAGTCCCCAGTGCACCTCGCGCACACTCATCTGGGTGTCGGGATGGACGATTCGGATGTCGGCTCCGAGCGCAATCTGAATGCCACCGCCGAGCGCGTGACCGTGCACGGCCGCGATCACCGGCACGGGGATCTCCTGCCACACCCAACACACCTGTTGGCCGAGGTGGGTGATCCCCCCGTCCGTCATCGACCCTGGGCTGTCGTCGGCGGTAGCCGCTAGATCATCGCCGCCGGCCATGGCCTGAAACGACGAGAAGTCGAGCCCGGCACAGAACGACGATCCCTCACCGCTCAACACCACGCACCGCACGGCAGACTCGGATTTCAGCCGTTGGCCGACATCGGCGAGCGCCCGGAACATCGCGCCGTCCAGCGCATTGCGCTTCTCCGGGCGGTTCATGCGAACGTCGGCGATGCCGCCGGAGATCGTGAGGGTGACGCGGTCGGACATCACCCGATCTTTGCAGGTCCTGCCTCATCTCGTCTCGCTGGCAGACCCGCTCGCGCGCGACTGAAGCTCTCCGCCACGGGGTGTCCGCCGGCTGCTCAGTCGACCAGCCGTAGGCCGGTCGGCGTGGTCGACGGTTCGGCCAGCGGAAGATCGACGACGAACTCGGTTCGATGCGCCGGGAAGATGTGCTCGCTGAGCAGGATCGGTTCGCCGGCCGTACTTGTCGTCAACCGCTCGCAACGCAGCACCGGGCTGCCGACCGGCACCTCCAGCAGAGCGGCGTCATCGGCGGTAGCCGACGCCGCCCCGATCGTCTGGCTGGCGCCGCGAAGCGCGATACCCAGCAACTCGTAGAACGGCCGCAGCTCGACATCGCGACGACTCATGCTCTGCCCGAGTTCTGCCGGGCACCACACCGTGACCACTGCAAATGGATCACCGTCGGCGCGGTTGACCCGCTTGACTCGCAGAACCTGGTCGCAGCGCAGCCGCTCGGCGACGTGTGGCGGCGCGGCGACGAAGGCGAACTCGATGATCTGCCGTTGTGGATGGATGCCGCGCTCTTCGAGCTGCCGCTCGATGGTGTCGAGTTGGGTGAGCCGTTGTTGCACCGGCGCGGTCGCCGAGAACCACCCGAATCCCTGACGCGACTCGACCAGGCGTTCGTCTCGCAAGGTCTCCAAGGCGCGGCGAACCGTCACCCGGCTGACGCCGAACTCTGCGGACAGCTCGCTCTCGCTGGGCAGCACATGACCGGCGCCGACTGCGGCGATTCGGTCCCGCAACACCTGGGCGATCTCCTGATAGCGGATCGTGCGCACGTCAGTTGTGGGCTTCCGCGAGTCCGTTCACTTGTATTATGCTTGTCTACATCTGATCCAATTGCAAGGAGCTCCAATGTCCGTCACCGCAGGAACGCCAGTCGAGTTGGTTCACGGCGTGTACGACACCGTGACTGCTCGTTGTGCAGCAGGCCGGGCCCGATTCGGTCGACCGCTCACCCTCACCGAGAAGATCCTGCTCAACCATCTGGGCGACACCACCGCGGCAATCGAGCGCGGCGGCACCTACAACGATTTTCACCCTGACCGGGTGGCGATGCAGGACGCCACCGCACAGATGGCGCTGCTGCAGTTCATGACGGCCGGCCTGCCGACCACCGCCGTGCCCAGCACGGTGCACTGCGACCACTTGATTTCCGCAAAGGTCGGAGCGCGTATCGACCTCGGCGTGGCGATCGACACCAACAAGGAGGTTTACGACTTCCTTCGGTCGGTGAGCGCCAAGTACGGAATCGGCTTCTGGGGACCGGGCAGCGGCATCATCCACCAGGTCGTGCTGGAGAACTACGCGTTTCCGGGAGGGATGATGATCGGCACCGACAGCCACACCCCGAACGCGGGCGGGCTCGGCATGGTGGCGATCGGTGTCGGGGGTGCCGATGCCGTCGACGTGATGACCGGCTTTCCTTTCAATGTTCGTTGGCCGAAGGTCATCGGCGTCAAGCTCACGGGCTCGTTGAGCGGCTGGTCGGCACCGAAGGATGTCATCCTCGAAGTCGCTCGGGTGCTGACCGTCGAGGGGGGCACGGGGGCAATCGTCGAGTACATCGGACCCGGCGCCGACACCATCTCGGCAACCGGAAAGGCGACCATCTGCAACATGGGAGCCGAGATCGGTGCAACGTGCAGCGTGTTCGGCTACGACCAGAACATGTCGATGTATCTGAAGGCGACCGGGCGCGAGGCGATAGCCGACGCAGCCGACAGGGTTGCGGCCGACCTTCGCCCCGACGACGGCGCGCTGTACGACCAATTGATCGAGATCGACCTCGACACGTTGAAGCCACTGATCAACGGCCCTCATTCCCCCGACCGTGCCAACCGTGTCGGAGCTGCCGTGGGCGCAGAAGCGCGGACCAACGGATGGCCGCTCGAGATCTCCGCGGCGCTCGTCGGTAGCTGCACGAACAGCTCGTACGAAGACATCACCCGCGCCGCCTCCATCGCCCGCCAGGCCGCTGCAAGAGGCTTGACGGTGAAGACCGACCTGTTGATCACACCCGGATCCGAGCAGACACGGGCCACCATCGAACGCGATGGGCTACTAGCCGATCTCGAGGCGATCGGTGCCACGGTGTTGGCCAACGCGTGCGGGCCCTGCATCGGTCAATGGGATCGGCCGCCGTCAGCCAACGGCGTTCCGAACACCATCGTCAACTCCTTCAATCGTAACTTTCCGAAGCGCAACGACGGCTCGGCCAACACCCTGAGTTTCGTCACCTCCCCCGACACTGTCATTGCTCTTGCATTGGCCGGGCGTCTTGACTTCGATCCGACGATCGACACCATCACCGCGCCCGACGGCACCGAGGTGCTGCTCGAGGCTCCGGTCGGCGAGATACTGCCCGACGCCGGGTACGACCCCGGGCAGAACACGTTCACCCCTCCCCCGGCCGATGGCTCGGGTGTGGTCGTCGAGGTGTCGCCCACCAGCGATCGGCTACAACTCCTGCACCCGTTCCCAGCGTGGGACGGCGACGACTACTTCAACCTGCCGATCCTGATGAAGGCGAAGGGCAAGTGCACCACGGACCACATCTCGGCGGCGGGAAAGTGGCTCACCTTCCGGGGACACCTCGAGAACATCAGCGGCAATCTGTTCCTCGGCGCTGTCAGCGCCTTCGACCGCCCCGTCGGTGAAGGGGTCGACTTCCGTGACGGCACCGCTGACACGTTGCCGAATCTGGCCCGCAAGTACGGCGACTCCGGCGTGCGCTGGGTGGCGATCGGCGACCGTAACTACGGAGAGGGTTCATCACGCGAGCACGCCGCGATGGAGCCGCGCTTTCGTGGTGGAGTCGTGATCCTTGCTCGAAGCTTTGCCCGGATCCACGAGACCAATCTGAAGAAGCAAGGCCTCGTGCCACTGACCTTCGCTGATCCCGACACCTACGATCTCATCGCCGAGAACGATCGCATCAACGTGTTGGGCCTGCCGCCGAAGCCGGGCCAGAACGTGCGCTGCGAGATCGTCAAACCTGATGGCAGCATCATTCCGTTCGAGGGGTTACACACATTCAGCGACGAGCAGGTCGAGTGGTTCGAGGCAGGCTCGGCACTCAACGTCGTGCGGCGAAAGGTCGCCGAAGCCAAGAACTGACGCGGCGATGAGAAGTGTGCGTCCACGGGCGGCTCACGTCTCATCGCACGAACGGCTAGAACTGTGTGCGGTATGGACCTGACCGAGGCACTGCGCACGACCGGATCGACACGCGACTTCACCGATCAACCGGTCGATGACGCCACACTTGCAGCGGTTCTCGATGATGCCCGCTTCGCTCCCAGCGGAGGGAACCGCCAGCCGTGGCGGGTCGCGGCCGTCGCCGATCCCCGGATCCGCCGGCAGCTTGCTGATCTGATGAGCACCGTCTGGCACGAGTACCTCGGCGAGAGCCAGGGCAGAACTGGTGCACCATTCGCATTCGGCCGTTCGACCGGCGCCACTCCGGTCATCGCGCCGAACCCAATCCTCGACGAGATCGAGCAGGTCCCCGTCGTGCTTGCCATTGCAGCCGATCTCGACAAGATCGCCATGATGGACGGCGACGCAGACCGCCCGCCGGTCACGGGTGGCGCTTCGGTGTACCCGTTCTGTTGGAGCATTCTCCTGGCGGCACGTGCCCGAGGGTTGGGCGGAGTGATGACGACGTTCCTGTCACGAGCCGAAGCCGGCGCTGCTCCGGTGCTCGGCCTGCCTCGTGATCACGCGCTCGTCGCCACGGTCTTCCTCGGCCACCCCGTGCGCCAGATCACCAAGCTCGCACGCGACCCCGTGTCCGCGTTCACGACGATCGACCGATTCGACGGAGAGGTCTTCGCATGATCGAACGTACGGAACCTCCCGCACAGGCGGGCGAGGCCGAGATGCTGGTCGCCTTCCTCGACTACTACCGGGCGACGCTTCTGCTCAAGGCAGATGGGCTCAGCGACGAGCAAGCGCGCACCCCGAGCGTGCCACCGAGTGATCTCAACATCATGGGCCTCATCCGGCACATGGCCGAGGTCGAGCGCAACTGGTTCCAGCGGTGGCTCGTCAAGGCCGATGCGCCTCGCATCCATGGTGGCGACGACGACCCCGACGAGGACCCTGACATGCACCCTGGCGCGGACGACACCTTGGCCGACGCCATCGCCGTTCTTCAGCGCGAGGTCGACGTGTCTCGGCAGCTCACCGCCGATTCCACGCCTGAAACACCTGCCGCGCACGTCGGCGAGTCCGTCAACTGGGCCGGGTTCAACCCGAGTTTGAGGTGGATCCTCATCCATATGATCGAGGAGTACGCCCGTCATTGCGGGCATGCCGACTTGCTGCGCGAGCGAATCGACGGTTCCGTTGGGGACTAGAAGGTTACGGCTCGGCTGGATCATCTGGATCGTGGTCGCGATCGGCATCGCCGTCGCCGTCCTCTCGTCGCGTGGCAGCGGTTCTCCGGATTCGCAGGCCGCTGTCATCACCAGCGAGGTCACGACGACCGTTGCGCTGTTGGTGCCATCGACGACGGCTCCGACATTCATCATCCCCGCCGACACCGAGCCTGCCGAGTCTGGCCCGCCCGTGACCGATGACGGGCTCAACCCGTTCGGAGGGGACAGTCCTGAGGACAAGCGGATGCCCGACCTGATCTGCATGAACCTGCAAGCTGCCCAGGACGAGATCCAGGATCACGGTGTCTTCTTCTCCAAGAGCGTCGATGCAACGGGCAAAGGGCGACGTCAGATCCTCGACCGCAATTGGATCGTCGTTGATCAGCAGCCCAAGGCGGGCGACAAGATCGGCGAGGGCGACGCAGTCCTGTCGGTCGTCAAGACGGACGAACCGAACGATTGCCCGTGATCTCGGCCTTGCGGTCGGACAGCGTCAGCCGCGCTCGTTCGGCCGCCTCGCGGGCTCGATCGGCCAGGCGGCGCGCGGCGGTTCCGATTCGTTGGATCTGACGGATCAACGCCTCGCGGGCCTGCTCGGCCTCGGCAGTGAGCCCCTGCAGCGATTCGACCTTCCACCACTTCATCACGACCGGCTCCAGGATCTGTTCGTGATGCTGCAGCAGGTTGTACAACCCGGCGTTGGCGATTGCCTGCGCATGGCGCTTGAAGCCGGGGATGCCGGTGCCGGGCATCTCGAACTCGCGAACCTGGCGCTCGATCGCCGGCACGACGAGCGATGGCGCGATCTCCAGAGCCGCCGACGTCATGTCGCGGTAGAAGAGGAAATGGAAGTTCTCATCGGCGGCGACACGGCTGATCAGCTCGTACCCGGCCTCGCCTGCTGGATGGTCGGGAAGGTGCTGGCGCAGCGCTCGGCCGGTGTTGCGATGAGCGATGCGCGTGGCGAGTTCCTGAAGGGCGACGTACACGAAACCGTCGACTGCCGACGTCGGGTTGGGCACCTGTCCACCTGACATCTGCGACATGCGACCGTCTTCGAGCGTACGCGGGTCGAGCATGCGCGTCACCGTCATGAAGTCGCGCAGGGCGATGGAGTGACGAGCTTCTTCCGCGGTCCAGCGGTGCGACCATTCGCGCCAGATGCCCTTGTGTCCGAACATGCGGTCGATCGTCTGGAAGTAGTACGGGAGATTGTCCTCGGTGAGAAGATTGACGAACAACGCGCTGCGCAGCGAGTCGGGCACCGGGACCTCGTCGGCGTCCCATTCCTTGTCAGGTTGGAAATCGCGACCCAGGCTCCAGGGCACGAACTCGTGCGGGTACCACGGCTTGCAGGTCTCGTAGTGGCGCGCCGTCAACCGCTCGGCGACGCCGGTGAGTTCGTTGAGCAGCGCCGTGTCATTCATCGGCCGCAGTATAGCTACCTACCGACTGGTAGGTAGATCGACGGCGTTGTTCGACAGCCCATGTGAACGTCAGTCGGCGCCGGGACGGCGGCGTGACTCCTTGTGCACATCGCCCTTGTAACCCCTCGGCAACGCCGACGCGACCTCCTCGGCGGTCGGCTCGCGCTTGACTCGACTCTCCGGAGGTAACAGGTCCATCAGCGCTTGCATGATCCGCTTGGTGTCGGCGTCGGGGCTCTGCAGCTTCAGCGCGACAGGCGCGCCGACTCGAACGGTGATCAGTGGGGGGTCGACGACGTTGAGCACAGCGGGCAGGCGAGCCGAGCGTGGCCACACCTTCTCGGTTCCCCACAACCCGATCGGGATCACCGGTGCTCCGGTCATGGCTGCCAACCGGGCGGCGCCCCACCGACCCTTGAGCTTCGGATCGTAGAACGCCTTACCACGGGGAATGGTTCCCTGGGGCATCACAGCGACCATGTCGCCGCGCTCGAGAGCCTCGGCAGCAGCCTTCAACGGTTCGTCGCTGCCGGTGCCCCGATCCACTCGGATGCCACCCATGAGCGCGGCGATCTGACCGACGATCGGTGCGTCGAAGACCTCTTTCTTGCCGAGGAACCGAACCGTCCGGTCGGTCCGCGCGATCGTGACTGCGATGGCCATCGGATCGAAGTAGCTGCGGTGGTTGCCGACGATGATCGCCGGGCCTGTCTCGGGGATGTTCTCGACCCCGTCGATGTCGAACCTGGCGTACGGGAAGAACAGCGGGTGGGTGAAGCTCAGCGCCAGTCGCTGAATCTCCAGGTTGACGACGGGGATCTTGGCCATGCCGTTGCCTCCTGCTGACAGATCGATTGTCGGCCAGCGACGCGCCGCGGCCATGACGGCCAGGCGCGGATCGGGATTGACGACGAACGGGTGCCCGACAGCGGCCAACAACGGCGTGTCGTACACGCTGTCGCTGTAGGCGTAGCTCTCGGCGAGGTCGATGCCGTGCTCTTCGGCCCATTGGTTGACCGCGGCGAGCTTGCCGGCACTCCACACGAACGGACCGTCGAGAGATCCGTCGTAGGTACCGTCGTCGCTGACCGAGTATCCGGTGGCGATCACGTCGTCGAGGCCCAGCAGGTCGGCCAACGGCTTGACCATGTCGTACGGGGTCGTGGTGGCCATCACGACCAGGCGGCCCGCGGCGCGGTGTTCGTCGAACAGCGGCGCGGCCAGCGGCTGCACCATTTCGAGGAGACGCTCGGCAGCGTCGGCTGCTGCCTGCTGCACCGCGGCCTGCGACTTGCCCTTGGCGAAGGTCACGGCCTGGCGGGCCAGGGCCATCGACGGCAATGTCTCGCCGATGCTGTTGAACAAACGGAACAGCAGAGCTTCTCCAGGGATCGAGCGGCTGACGAGCCCTGCGGATTTCATCGCCGCCGAGAACACTTCGCCGGACGCACCGGCGAGCAGTGTGCGATCCAGATCGAAGAAGGCCGCACCCGGCTTGCTGGTCATCATCGTGACTGTACGCCAAAACGGGAGAGACCCCGCTTGGGGGAAGCGGGGTCTCTCAACCAGAACCCTGTGATTGGGGGAACCACATTGGGGGGTTCGTTCGAACGGAACCTTTTTGGGGGTGGGACCGTTCGACTACATGTGAAAGTATGCACGTGAACGAGTGATCTTTCAAGCTGTATTGATAGATACTCGGTATCATTTTTCGAGATGGATCTCCGCCAGCTGACCACGCTCGTGGCGATCGCCGATCATGGCTCGTTCTCCGCAGCCGCTCGTGCGCTCTACACCGTGCAATCCAACGTCAGCGGTCACGTTGCCCGCCTCGAGCGCGAATTGGGCGTCACCCTGGTCGACCGGCAGCGCGGCGGCCTGACCGATGAGGGTGTGATCGTCGTCGACCGCGCCCGGCGGGTACTGCACGAACTCGACGACCTCGCCGCCGAGATGGCGTCGCGGGGCGACGAGGTGACGGGGGATTCACGTCTCGGTGTGATCGGTACCACTGCCCGGTGGCTGCTCCCCCAGTTGCTCGGGCAAGTCAGTCGGACGCACCCGCGGGTGCATGTGACCATCCATGAAGGCAACACGAGCAGCCTCCTGCCACGCCTCCAGGCCTCACAGATCGACGCAGCAATCCTCCATCTCCCGATCGACGAACCCGAGCTGCAGGTCGACGCACTCTTCGCCGAGGATCTGCTGCTGCTGGCCCACAGCCGCTTCGGCCTGGCGGGGTGCGATTCGGTGTCGTTGAAGGAACTGGCCAGGATTCCGTTGCTGCTGCCTCCGCGTGGCACCGCTCTGCGACGGATCATCGATCGCGCCGCGGCCGCTGCCGACGTCGAGCTCCAGGCTCAGGCCGAGATCGATGGAGTACGGCTGCTTGCCTCGCTGGCATTCGAGGGATATGGACCGGCGATCGTGCCTGCCACCTCTGTCCCGCGCTGGTTGAAGGGCGATTTCCACCGCGTACCGGTTCCCGAGCTGCCGCGCCGCGTGGTCGGCTGGGTGCAGCGGCGTCGACCGGCACCCGGCATACCCACCCGGGTCCTGATGGCGGTGCTCCGCGACGTGATCGCTCTGCAGGGACCCAACCAACCCGGCGTGCACGTCGGTACCGAGGCTTTCCCCCTCGGCCGTGCTGTCTAGTCTCGGAGTTCATGCGGCCCGTCGATCTTCGAAACCTCGTCGTCGGCGCAGTGACGTCCGACGTTCGCGACTTCGACGGACGGCAAGTGGTCTGGGTCGATGTCGACGCCGGCGCACGGGTCGGCGCGCTCACCTCCGACTCGTCGTCCAAGATCGAGAACGCATCGCTCACCGCACGGGCCAAAGGCTTCCCGTTGATCGTCATCATGAGATCGAGCGGCACCGACGTCGTTGAAGGTTTCGCCGCCTTGTACGGCTGGGGGCTCGCGGCCAAAGCTCTGACGGACTGTTCGGGCGTCGTACCGATCATCATGATCGTCGAAGGTCCGGCAGTGTCCGGCCCCGCCTTGCTGCTCGGAATCGCCGACTTCGTCGTGATGACGGCCGACTCGTATGCGTTCGTGACCGGGCCGACCATGGTTGCCGAGTTCACCGGTGTGATGATCGACAACGACGAGCTGGGCGGCGCGGCCTCGCATGCTCGATACACCGGGGCCACCAGCCTTGTCGCCGGCGACCTGGCCGCGGCGACCGACATGGTGGCCCAGCTACTCGCCTATCTCCCTCAGCACAACGACGAGGAGCCGCGTACGTGGCCGACGGACGATCCGCCTGATCGGCAAACCCCTGAGGCCGGAGCCCTGATGCCGCAGACCTCCACGGGCAGCTACGACGTCCGCGACGTGATCCGGGCGATCTGCGATGACGGGGAGATGCTCGAACTGCGTGGCCGTTGGGCACCGAACGTCGTCACCGCGTTCGCCGCAATCGGTGGTCTGCCGATCGGCATCGTTGCCAACCAACCGCTGGCTCTCGCCGGCACGCTCGACATCCCGGCATCGCAGAAGGCTGCTCGGTTCGTGGCTTTCTGCGACGCGTTCAATCTGCCGATCCTGACCCTTGTCGACACTCCGGGCTTCTACCCTGGCAAGGACCTGGAATGGCGGGGGATGATCCGACACGGTGCGCAACTGGTGTTTGCCTACGGACGGGCAACCGTGCCTCGGATCTGTGTGATCCTGCGCAAGAGCTACGGCGGCGCCTACATCGTGATGGACTCCAAGACGATGGGCAACGACCTGTGCCTGGCGTGGCCGTGGGCCGAACTGGCTGTGATGGGCGCCGGACAGGCGGCAGCCATTCTCCAACGCAGGGCGACTCCCGACGAACGAGCGATCTTCGAGGCGGACTACGCCGAGCGGCTCCTCAACCCGTACATCGCCGCGGAGCGGGGGTACATCGACGGTGTCATCGATCCGGCCGAGACTCGGCAGGTGATCGCCGAAGCATTGATGACGCTGATCGACAAGCGCGAAGCGCTCGTCTCCCGCCCACACGACAACACACCACTCTGAGAGATCCGCGCCCGCGAATCGAACTTTGTGGCTCTTGTGACGTATTCGTGGGTGGGTGCGCGGTTGCACCCCGTCTGATCTCTACGGTCGCGGCTATCTGACGGCTGCGAGGTGGAGGAGACGGGGTGCTGGGTAACAGGGTATGGGCACGGGTGGTGGGTGTCGATAGGCGGACGGTGATCGAGGGGGTCGAGTTTGACGAGGCCGCCGATGTGGTGGTCGTGGCGGTGCGTCGTCGTCGACCTGGCAAGCAGCGATGCGGGCTGTGTGGTCGGGTTGCTGGTGGCTATGACCAAGGTGGTGGTCGTCGGCGGTGGCGGGCGTTGGATCTGGGTGTGGTGCGCGTCGTGTTGGAGGCTGATGCGCCGCGGGTGTCGTGTCGAGATCATGGGGTGGTGGTCGCCCAGGTGCCGTGGGCGCGTCATGGGGCCGGGCATACCCGGGCGTTCGATGACACGGTGGCCTGGCTGGTGACACAGGCGTCGAAGTCGGCCACGAGTGAGCTGTTGCGGGTGTCGTGGCGCACGGTCGGCTCGATTGTCGATCGTGTTGTTGCTGATCTCGATCGTCACATCGATCGATTCGACGGGTTACGTCGGATCGGCATCGATGAGATCTCCTACAAGCGCGGTCACCGCTACCTGACAGTGGTCGTCGATCACGACTCGGGTCGTTTGGTGTGGGCCGCCCCGGGACGCGATGCGGCAACCTTGGACGGATTCTTCGAGCGTCTCGGCCCCCAGCGATACGCGTTGATCCGTCATGTCTCCGCCGACGCAGCGCGTTGGATCGCCGACAGCGTGGGTCGTTACTGCCCGAACGCCCAGCTGGCCGCGGACCCGTTTCATGTCATCAAGTGGGCCAACGAGGCCCTCGACGAGGTCCGCCGCAACGTGTGGAACAGCGTCCGTCGAGCCCATCTGTTGCCCACTGGACGCTGGGCTCGGGCCGGTCAACAACACCACGCCCACCCAGTCAAGAAGGCTCGTTACGCGCTGTGGAAGAACCCCGAGGATCTGACCGTGTTTCAACGCCAGCAGCTCGAATGGATCGCTGCCACCGAGCCGCAACTGCATCGTGCCTACCTGCTCAAAGAAGGCCTCCGTCACGTGTTCAAACTTCGAGGCGAGCCCGCCAGACATGCCCTCGAGCGATGGATCTCCTGGGCCCAACGGAGCCGGATCCCAGCCTTCGTCGAGCTGCAGCGCCGCATCGTCCGACACCGGGCAGCAATCGAGATCACCCTCGACACCGGCCTCTCCCAAGGCCTGATCGAATCGACCAACACCAAGATCCGACTCCTCACCCGTCTCGCCTACGGCTTCAAGGACCCCAACTCACTGATCAGCCTCGCCCTACTCGCCCTCGGCGGCTACCGGCCGCCGCTCCCAGAACGCCCATGACCACCCACACATCAAGCAGAAGAGCCAACTTTGTCGCTCTCGACGTGCTCAGCATGTTGTCAGTGCCGAAGTTCGGCTAGACGCCCGAATCCCCGATGGGCACCAACTGCGCTTGGTCCGCGGCCGACATGGGCGGCGGACGGGTGGCCAGCCAGCAGCCGGCGATGACCAGCACGAAGCCGACCACCGTGGCACCGGTGATCAACTCGTCCAGGAATACGGCACCGAGCGCAACCGCGACCACGGGGTTGGCGAACGTGATCAGCCCGGCCCGCGCCGGGCCGGCTTCGTCGATCAACCGGAAGAACACGACGAAGGCCAAGCCGGTACAGATGAATGCCAACCCGAGCACTGCCAGAACCGCATTGATGTTCGGCGCCGTGGCCGGCAGCCTCGTCGCGGCGATCGGTGCATAGATCACCGTCACGATGCTGAGCGACACGGCAATCACACCGAGCGAAGGCACGTCGGCCAACCGTCGGTCGGCGAGGAACGGAGCCGTGGCGTAGCAGACACAGACGATGAACACCTCCACCACGCTCCACCACGGAGGCGCGTTCGCGCTGCTGAGGTCGCGTCCGACGAGCAGGGCGACGCCACCGAGTCCGAGTGCGATTCCAACGACCCGCACGAAACGCAGGGCATTTCGATCGCCGAGCACGAACGCGGCAATCGTGCCGACAATCGGCACCGAGGCGATGATCAATGCGGTGAGCCCCGACGCCAGGTGCTCCTCGGCAGAGGTGAGCAGGATCCAGGGGATGGCCATCTCCACGATCGCGAACATCAGCACCGGCCGCCACCGCTGAAGTGCAGGGCGGATCGCGCCCGTCCTACCCGCCAGCACCAGCAGGACGGCGGCAGCCAACGACGTGCGTCCGAACACCACCACAGCCGGCTCGAGCTGCTTCACGGCGACGCGGATCAGGAAGTAGGGAATTCCCCAGATCACCGCCATCGCTGCGAACAGCACCCACCCGCGTTTTGTCACCGTTCGATCCTCGACCAATCCAGACGGGCAATGCAATCTCAATTCGTCATCGAATCGAGCAACAACCGCGATGCTCGCAGCGCCGGGCAACGCGTCACGGACAGCCGCGATCGCTTCCGTAGCGTCACGTCCTTGTGTCTAGGGTGAGCCGATGAGCTTCGACGTACCGGATCCAGGCCTTACGACCCGATCAGATGGTGGCCCGAGCGGTCGCCCTTCGCTCGCATCTGCGTCGACGATCAGGACAAGACCGAGGCCCGAAGTCGCTTTCGGAGGAGACGCACGAGGCTGTTCACCGAGGCCGGTTTCTACCGCATCCTTCAGCCGCGAATGTTCGGCGGATACGAGTTCGACATCCAGACCTTCTACCGAACGATCATCGAGATCGCCAGAGGCTGTCCGTCCAGTGGCTGGCTGCTGTGCCTCGGCGCGGGCCATGCGCTGCAACTCGGTTCGTCGTTCTCGCAGCAGGCGCAGGAGGAGGTGTTCGGGCCCGACGGCCACTTCATCGCTCCGCTCAGCGTCGGCAACTCGCCCGGTGAGCGGCCGGCCCGACCTGTCGACGGTGGCTACCTCGTCAGTGGCAAGTGGCGGTATGCCTCCGGCGTGCCGTACAGCACCGACTTCATGGGGCTGGCAGACGTCGAAGGGTCCGACCCTGCTGGAACCGATCGTCGTGATCGTGCCCCGCGCAGGCTATGAGGTCCTCGAGGACTGGGGCGAGCTGATCGGGTTGAAGGGATCGGGGTCCGAACAGCGTTGTCATCGACAACGCATTCGTGCCGGCGCACCACACCGCGCCGATGGCCCGGGTCATGGGCGAATCGCCGATGACCACCGAGATGCTTCCCGGGCGCGGCGATCCACGACAACCCGATGTACAGCGGCGGCTTCATGGGATTCGCGATCGGCGAACTGACGTCGGTGCAGGTCGGTGCGGCTCGGGCCATGCTCGACGAGTACGAGCGGCTGCTCGACTCGTCCCCACACGTCGATGAGTGGTAACGCGACGATGCAATGCGATACCTCGACCACGACTTTCCAGCGCGCGTTCGGCATGTCATTGGGTTGGGTCGATGCCGCTCACGGGATCATGATGCGCGCCGGTGAGGTCTACATGGAGATGGCCCGCAAGGCGTCCGCAACGGGACGTCCGGTGACGTCCGACGATCACTGGCGCCTCTACGGAATGATCCAGACCGCGGCCCGCTTGTCGTGGGAGGCCGGCGAGTTGATGCTTCCGCACGGCCGGCTCCGCGGCGTCGCTCGACGGTCGACGCATCCAGCGCTATTGGCGGGATCTGTGCGCGTTCCGGATCGAACTCGGTGCACCAATTCGACTTCCGTTCTCGCGCCGTCACCCAAGCCCGATTCGGTCTCGCAGATCGACAGGTTCTAGTAGCCGGTCTGGCCGTCGGTCAGCTCGCGGAGGATGTCGAGATGACCGGCGTGCCTGGCGGTCTCCTTGGTCATGTGCAGGAGGATCCAACGCAACGTGAGATCCCCCCGAAGTACTCGTGGGGAACGACGCTGCGAACCTCGAGCGAGGGTTGCTGTCGAACGATCTCGCGGGACCGATCGACTGCCGACAGATAGTCCGCGACGACAGCATCGACCGACGACACCGATTCGACACTGAACGATGCGTCCGAGTCGGCATCATCGCCCGCCTCGCCGGAGTAGGAAATGCCCGAACCAGCCCCGCTCGCACCACGTCAGGTGCCTGACGACGCCGAGCAACGTCACAC
>CAVYZS010000005.1:0-28463 GCA_963773085.1 Ilumatobacteraceae bacterium
CGACCTCGAAGCAGACCTCGGCATCGACACCGTCAAACAAGCCGAACTGTTCGCCACCATCCGCGAGGAATACTCCATCCCCCGCGACGACAAACTCCAACTCCGCGACTACCCAACCATCAACCACATCCTCGGCTTCGTACGCGACCGCACCCAGCCCCTCACACCACCATTGGCAGCCACCGTCGAGGCCGCACCGGACGCCAGCTCCGCCGTCGCCGCGGCGAACACCGATGCCTTCCCACGTCGCGTTCCAGTCGTCGTACTGAGGCCGTCGATCGAGCACTGCGCACCGACGGGGGTCACCCTGGATGCAGGAAGCCGCGTGGTCGTGATGGCCGACACCGGTGGAGTGGCCGGCGCCCTCCTCCATTGCTTGCATGAGCGCGGCGTCGAGACATTCCTGGTCGACGACGCCCCCGGCGCCGACGATCTCGTTGGCCGGCTGGTGTCGTGGCGTGAGTCGGGTCCGATCACGGGCGTGTACTGGCTGGCAGCCCTCGACGACGAGGGAGCGCACGCCACGCTCGACACCGACATGTGGCGAGAGGGACTTCGACGACGGGTCAAGCTGCTGGCGGGAGCGATGCGCGAGCTGTACAACGACATTGCCCGCGGCGGGCACGTTCCTGGTCACGGCCACACGACTGGGTGGTCAGCACGGCTACGGTCCGGAAGGCGCCACTGCGCCGATGGGCGGAGCCGTGACCGGCTTCACCAAGGCCTACGCCCACGAGCGCGCCGAGGCGCTGGTGAAGACGGTCGACTTCGCTGCCGGTGATGAGACCACCATGATCGCCGAGCAGCTGGTCGCCGAGACCCTCAGCGATCCCGGCACGGTCGAAATCGGTCACGCCGGAGGACACCGTTGGACCATCGCACTTGCCGACCGACCCGCAGTCGAAGGCGGCCCGGAACGGTCGCTCACGCCCGAGAGCGTCTTCGTGATCACCGGCGCGGCCGGCAGCATCGTCTCGGCCATCACCGTCGACCTGGCGAAGCATGGGGGCACGTTCCATCTCCTCGACCTCATCGCCGAACCCGACCCCGCCGACCCCGATCTGGCGAGGTCCGTGACCGATCGTGATGGCCTCAAGCGCGACCTGGCCGAGCGCATCACCGCCCGCGGCGAACGAGCAACTCCGGCTCTCGTCGAGCGTGAGCTCGCTTGCCTCGAGCGAGCGAAGGCGGCGGCCGACACCATCGAGGCGATCCGCCGCGCCGGAGGTTCTGCACGGTGGCACCAGGTCGATCTCACCGACAGCGATGCGGTAGCTGCCGTGCTCGGCGAGGTACGGGCGAGCCACACTCGCGTCGACGTCTTGATGCACGCAGCCGGCCTGGAGATCAGCCACACGCTCGACACCAAGCCAGCGAGGGAATTCGACCTGGTGTTCGACGTCAAGAGCGATGGGTGGTTCAACCTGCTGCACGGCCTCGGCGACATCGCGCTGGGAACCGCCGTCGTGTTCAGCTCGATCGCCGGCCGCTTCGGGAACGGTGGCCAGACGGACTACAGCGCGGCCAACGACTTGTTGTGCAAGAGCATCGCCAACTTCCGTAACGCCCGGCCTGACACGCGAGGCGTCGCCGTCGACTGGACTGCGTGGGCGGACATCGGGATGGCGAGCCGCGGCTCGATCCCCAAGATGATGGCGCTCGCAGGCATCGACACGCTGCCCCCGGAGATCGGCGTGCCGGTCATCAGGCGGGAGATCACCGCCGCGGGTCACGGTGGTGAAGTAGTCGTGGCCGGGAGCCTCGGCCTGCTCGTAGCCGAGCGCGACGGGTTCGACCCCATCGCCGCCCGTACATCGCTCGACGCCACGTCCGGGCCCATGCTCGGTGCCTTCGGGTGGACGCTGGCCGATGGCCTGACGACGCACACCGAAATCGATCCTGCGGAACAGAGCTTCCTCGACCATCACCGCATCGACGGCACTCCGGTGCTGCCGGGCGTCATGGGCATCGAGGGCTTCGCCGAAGTGGCCTCGGCTTCGGCCCCCGGCTGGACGACCGTCGCGATCGAAGACATAGCCTTCCTGGCGCCGTGCAAGTTCTTCCGAGACGACCCCCGCACCCTGGAGTTCGTCGCCCAACCCTGCCGCGACGGCGAGGAATTGCTCGTCGACTGCCGTCTACTCGCCCGACGGTCGCTGCCCAACCAGCCCGAGCAGGTGACCACTCATTTCAGCGGACACGTGCGACTGTCGCGTACCTCGGTTCCGCCCCGCGTCTCCGATTCGGTGGGAGAGGCGAGCGGTCCGGTCGTCGACGCCGACGACATCTATCGCATCTACTTCCACGGACCTGCGTATCAGGTGGTCGACACCGCCTGGCGTGACGGCGACCGCGTCGTCGGGCGCTTGACAGAAGACCTTCCGCCGAACCACCGGCCCGACAATGCGCCACTGCTCGTCGAGCCCCGATTGATCGAGTTGTGCTTCCAGACGGCCGGCATCCTCGAGTTGGGAACGACCGGCCGTCTGGCGCTCCCGCTGCGCGTCGGAAAGGTGTCGTTGCACCCGGTGGCCGAGCAGGTGGGGCGTTGGAAAGCTGTCGTGACACAGAGGGCCGATGGTCGCGGCGTCGACGCCGTTGTGGTCGACGACCTCGGGCATGTCCGCGTCGGCGTTGAGGCATACGAGACCATCGCCCTGCCCGGCGGTGTCGACGAGCCGGCCCTCGAGCCCCTGCAACGGGCCATGCAATGACCGCTCATGGCGGCACACGGCCGCTCACTCGGCTCGCCGTCGTCGACGCCGGCGAGCCCGCGCTTCGCCTGATCGGTGCTGTACGCGAGTACTGCCTCGACCGCCGGCGTGAGATTCGGGTCATCGCCCTGCATACACACGACGATGCCGGCAGCCTGTGGGTCAGCGAAGCGGATGAGGCCGTGCTCGTCGCCAGCGACGACTGGACCGACGCGGCAGCGATCGAACGGGCCCTGTCGGCGGCAGCCATCGATGCTGTATGGGACGGTGCAGGCTCGGTGGAAGCGCGCCCCGTGCTCGCCAGTTGCTGCGAACGCCTGGGGATCAAGCGCATCGGGGCAGCGTCGGTTCCTTTGCCAGCGGACCAGAGCGACGGACTGCAACCCGCCGTCACAGCAGAGGGTGGGCAGGTCATCGAGGTTCACGCCATCATCGATTGCGACGGCACCACGTTGGTCGTCGGCCTGTGTGAGCGCACTTCGTTGATCGAGTCGGCGCGGCTCACGCCCACAGTGGATCGAGCGCTGCGCGAGGAGGCCCGCCGCGTACTTGCCGGGGCAACGGGTCCGGGAGCGTGCTCGGTGCTGTTCCTCGTCGACGAGGGCGATGCCTGGTCGCTCGTCGGGTTGCGACCGGGACTCGACGATGGCCATGCAGTCACCGAGATGACTGCCGGGATCGACCTGGTGAAACTCCAGCTGCACGTCGCCGACGGAGGCCGCCTCGACGAACCGCCTCCGGCTCCGAGCGGCCATGCAATCACGGTGCACGTGCGTGCTGAAGACGCCGACCGGCACCTACCGCTAGCAGCGGGAACGGTCGTCCTGCTGCGCCTGCCTGGTGGTCCCGGCATACGAGTTGACCGGAGCACCGCTGAGGGCGACAGCCTGACGCGACGTGGCGATGGCGCGATCATCACCCTCACCGGGTGGGGGCGCGACCGGGACGAAGCGGTTGTGCGGCTGCGACGAGCACTGGGCCAGACGGTCGTGGTGGTCGAGGGTGGCGCCACGAACCGGGGCGTTCTGCTCGGCCAGCTGTCACCTATGTCGATCGAATCGGCCGACGACGAGTCGCCGCGGCCAGCCGACGAGGTGCTGGCGCTGCTGGTCGCCGCGATCGACTGCTACGACAGCGAGCTGATGGCCGCCCACGCCAGCTTCTTTTCCTGGAGTCGACGCGGGCGCCCGCAGGCGGCGGGCGACAGGTCGCGGCGGGTCGACCTCCGCCATCGCGGTTGCCGGTACGTGCTCGATGTCTCGCGCATCGGACCGATCCGCTACCGAGTACGCCTCGGCGACGCCCACGCCGACATCGACCTCCGCCGCATGGGTAGGTTCGAGAGCCGAATGGCAGTCGGCGGACGCGAGTTTCGTGTGGTGTCGACGACCACAGGAACTCATCACGACGTCGAGGTCGACGGTGCTGCCCACCTTTTCGTGGCTGATGACGGCAGTGTCATCCGCTCGCCGATGCCGGGTGTCGTGGTGTCGGTATCCGTGGCGCCCGGCGACCACGTCGACGTAGGCGACGCGGTGGCGGTCGTCGAGAGCATGAAGCTCGAGACTGTCGTCACCGTCCAAACCGCCGGTCGCGTGCGGCACGTGTCGGTGACCCCCAACATGCACGTTCCGTCCGGGGGGATCCTTGTTCGGCTCGAAGCCAAGGACGACGAACCGACTCCGACGATGTCGACAACCGCACTCCAGCTGCCCGGACCGGTCACCCGTCCGCGCGGCGTTCCCGTCGAGCGCTGCGACACCGACCTGCTCACACTCAGCAACCTGCTGCTCGGTTACGACGTCGACCCGGGCGACGCCCGTGCTGCCGTCGACGACTGGGCGGATGTCTGCTTCTCGCTCGGTGCCGACTCCGACGTTGTGCAGCGCGAGATCCGCCTGGTGACATTGTTTGCCGACTTGCGGGTGCTCTTCCGCAGCCAGCACGACGAGGGCGAGGACGAAGTCAGGGTACGCAGTCCGCAGGAGCACTTCTTCGCCTATCTCCGCTCACTCGACGCCGAGCGCGAGGGCCTGCCACGCCATTTCGTCACGGATCTCCGGCGGGCGCTCGCCCACTACGGCGTACGATCACTCGAACGGCGCGCCGCGCTGCAGGACGCGCTGTACTGGATCTTCCAGTCGCAGCAGCGCGTCACGACCCAGTTGCCCGTCATCGTCGCCGTGCTCGAGCGTTGGTTGCACGCTGTCGAACCACTTGACGGAACAACGGGTGACGCCTTGCGCGAGTGCCTCGGCCACCTGATCGCCGCGACCGTGCACCGCTATCCCGTGATTGCCGACCTCGCCCGCGATGTGCAGTTCCACCAGTTCGACGAGCCCGTGCTGGAGCGCGCTCGACTGGTCGAACTCGCTGCCATGGAGCACCACTTGGCCGCGCTCCGGGCCAATCCCGGAGCCGCGGCCCGCACCGCGCACGTCCATGCCCTCGTCGATTGCCCGCTGCCGCTGGCTCCGCTCCTACTTGGACGCATGTCAGGGCTGAGCGAGGCTGAACGGTGGGTCGCGCTCGAAGTCATGACGCGCCGCTACTACCGCATGCGGGCCCTCGGTGAGCTCGATGCCGTCGCCGGCGGCGGTCACCCGATGCTGAGCGGCGCCTACAACGACGCCAACGGCGCCCGCGTGCAGGTTCTCACCGCCACCGGTCCGATTGACGAATTGGGCCAGATGGTCGCGGCTGCGGCAACGTCGGCAGCAGGCATGTCGAGCGACGAGACCATCGTGCTCGACGTCTACGCGTGGTCGACCGGCCAGCTCGGCGACGCCGACGAACTGGCAGCCGGCTTTCGGGTCGCGCTCGACGCATCGTCGTTGCCGGAGACCGTACGGCGGGTCGTTGTGGTCGCGGCCGGTGTTGGTCCGGGATCGGATCGCATGAGCTCGATGCGGCACCACACGTTCCGGTGGTCGCCCGACGGGTTCGTCGAGGACGACTTCCTGCGCGGCATGCACCCGCTGATGGCCACCCGTCTTCGGCTCTCCCGATTGCGGAACTTTTCGATCGAGCGGCTCACCGCAGGCGACGATGTCTACCTGTTCCGCGCCCGGGCGAGCGCCAACCCGGACGATGAGCGGCTGTTCGCCCTGGCCGAGGTTCGCGACCTGACAACGCTGCGCGACAACGAGAACCGAGTGGTCGCGCTGCCCCAGCTCGAGCGCGTGCTGCTCGAGGCGATCGCCGGGATCCGCCGATTCCAAGCGCCGCGGTCACCTGAGCGCCGTCTCCACTGGAACCGCATCCTGTTGCATGTGTGGCCACCGGTACTGCTCCGCCCCAGCGACATCAAGGCCCTCGCCCGCCGGCTTGCGCCGACGATCGACGGGCTCGGCCTCGAGCTCATCGACGTGCAATGCCGCCGCCCCGATCCCGTGAGTGGAGAGCTTCGCGACCGCGTCCTGCGCATCTCCAGTCCGACGGGCAAGGGATTCGTGCTCACCGAGGACGACCCGCAGAACGAGCCGCTCCAGCCGCTCGACGAGTACACCCGCAAGGTCGTGCAAGCCCGGCGGCGCGGCACCGCGTACCCATACGAGATCGTCGACATGGTCACGGCACCGCAGGCGGGAGGGCAAGCCGAGATCGTCGGCGGCTCGTTCACCGAGTACGACCTCGACGGCGATCGCTTGGTGCCGGTCGTCCGTCCCTACGGCAACAACACGGCGGCGATCGTCGTAGGCGTCGTGAGCAACGTCACCGAACGATACCCGGAGGGCATGACGCGGGTGACCCTGCTCGGCGACCCGACGCGCGCGCTCGGGTCACTGGCCGAGCCAGAGTGCCGCCGGATCATTGCTGCCCTCGACCTGGCCGATTCGCTCGGGGTTCCCGTCGACTGGTTCGCTCTCTCGGCGGGAGCCAAGATCGCCATGGACAGCGGCACCGAGAGCATGGACTGGATCGCAGCCGTGCTACGCCGGATCATCGACTTCACCCAGCAAGGCGGCGCCGTCAACGTGGTTGTGACCGGCATCAACGTCGGCGGGCAGCCCTACTGGAACGCCGAAGCGACGATGCTGATGCACACCCAGGGCATCCTCGTGATGACCCCCGATTCGGCGATGGTGCTCACTGGTAAGCAGGCACTCGACTATTCCGGCGGCGTGTCCGCCGATGACAACTTCGGCATCGGCGGCTACGAGCGCGTCATGGGTCCCAATGGCCAGGCCCAGTACTGGGCGCCCGACCTCGACGGGGCGCTCGGCATTCTCCTCGCCCATCACGCCCACACCTTCGTCGCGCCGGGCGAGCGATTCCCTCGGCCGGCGGCGACGACCGATCCCACCGATCGCGATGTTTGCCGGCACCCCCACCATGTCGACGGCAGCCCGTTCACCACGGTGGGCGACATCTTCTCGGAGCGAACAAACCCCGATCGCAAGCTGGCCTTTGACATCCGCACAGTGATGGCCGCTGTAGCCGACCAGGATCACGAGCCGCTCGAGCGTTGGCCGGCCATGCGCGACGCGGATACTGCCGTCGTGTGGGACGCTCACCTTGGCGGGCAGCCCATCGCCCTCTTGGGCATTGAGTCGCGGCCGCTGCCCCGCAGGGGCCTCGTTCCCGCTGATGGGCCCGACAACTGGTCGTCGGGCACCCTCTTCCCGTTGTCGGCGAAGAAGCTGGCCCGAGCCATCAACGGCGCCAGTGGCAACCGACCGCTCGTCGTGCTGGCCAACCTGTCGGGCTTCGACGGCTCGCCCGACTCGATGCGCTCGCTGCAACTCGAATACGGCGCGGAAATTGGCCGGGCAGTCGTGAACTTCAGGGGGCCCATCGTGTTCTGCGTGATCTCCCGCTACCACGGGGGTGCGTTCGTCGTGTTCTCCCAAGCGTTGAACGAGGGGCTCGAGACCATCGCCGTCGAGGGTTCGCGAGCGTCGGTCATCGGCGGCGCTCCGGCCGCTGCGGTGGTGTTCGCCGGCGAGGTGAACGCTCGCGCTCGCGGCGACATCCGAGTCGCCGAGCTGGAGGAGTTGTCGACCAAGGCCGAGGGGGCCGAGCGGGCCCGCCTCCGCGCCCGCCTCGCCGATGTCACCGCCGCCGTACGCTCCGAAAAGCTGGGTGAGGTCGCTTCGGAGTTCGACCAAGTGCACAGCGTCGAGAGAGCGCTGCGGGTCGGTTCGGTCCGCCGCCTCGTCTCGGCGGCGCAATTGCGCCCGGCGCTGATCGACGCGGTCGAGCGCGGTATTCGCCGCGAGCTCGAGCAGCAGCTGCCGCAGAACCGATAGCGCCGGAGGTCACCCAGTCCGGGACGTTGGCCTCTGGGATCGGACGGTTGAGCTGCGCAAAGGTCGCGGTGTGATCGACATCGTCCGACGATGGGTGGCGCCGCTCGTGCGCGACTGGCGTGAGCACGGCAGCGCCTACGAAATCGCCCGGGTGCTCACGGCCCCGGCTCGGCGCGGTCTGGTACGCCTCACCGTGGAGCACCCCGAGAATCTGCCAACGCAGGGGCCGGCGATCGTCGTGGCCAACCACCGTTCGTTCTTCGACTCCGTGTTGTTGATGTTCGCCCTGCCTCGACCCGTGTCGGTGCTCGGAAAGGCCGAGTACATGGACCGGCGGATCACGAAGTGGCTGTTCTGCGGGGCCGGGATGATCCCGATCCGGCGCGAGAATCCCGCCGATCTGGTCCGAGCGTTCGCCCAAGTTGACGACGTCCTCGATCGCGGTCAGGTGGTCGGGCTGTTCCCCGAGGGAACCCGAACACGAGACGGACTGTTGCACCGTGGGCACTGCGGCGCCGCTCATCTTGCGCTGACCACGGGTGCGCCGATCGTGCCGGTTGGCATCATCGGCACCGACCGGATCCTGCCGACCGGCGCCCGGCTGGTGCGACCGTTCCGGCACGCCACGATCACCCTCGGTGAGCCGATCCTCGCTGCCGACGCTGGGTTCATGTCGAGCACGAACCACGCTCGCCGCGAATTCACCGACCGGTTCATGAGTGAGATCCGGCGGCTCTGCCGGCAGGACTACGTCGACCAGTATGCGCCGCTGCCATCTGCCGACTCGAACGAGCCCGTATCGAGTCGCCTTCGTGGAACCCGGCGGTAACGCCGAGGCGCGGCAGCTTGAATGAGCGATCAGTCGTCGCTCAAGCGCTTATCGGGCTCTCGGATCGCTGTGATCGCGTTCCGTCGTTGGAGGAGCGCATCGCCGACATCGCGCAGTGATGGACGCAGCAGGTCTCGAGCGATGCCACATCTTCGGGATTTCCGAGGGCGGACTGATGGCTCAGCTGTTCGCGGCTCGACACCCCGAGCGAGTTGATCGAATGATTTTGATCGCGGATGCTGTTCGGGCGCATAGCCGTTGCACCGGTCAGACCACCCTGTAGATGGCGGCGAAGATGGTGCCGTCGCTGAGACCGATCCTGACGGTACGACAGGTGCCCTTCCAGGCGGTGTCGGCTTTCCAACCGGCGAGCCACCAGCCGTTGCCCAGGCTGCGGGTGCTGGCGTTTCCTGAGACAGACACGACCAGCTGCGGCGCGGCCCCCGACGGACAGGCAATTGCCGTGCTGGTGGGCGCCGATACGACCGCTGAGTTCACGGCCGCCCCGTTGGCGTCGACCAGCCGGAAGGTGAAGGGCACCACCGTATTGCGAAGGACTGACTTCGGCGAAGCCGCGCCTCCTGCCGGAAGCAACCATTGCACGGTGTAGGTCACCTGGTACCCGCAAGCCACCGACACCACGTTGCCGGCCGCATCGATCGCGGAGACGGTGACCGACCGAGCGCCCGCCACGTTCGTGGGCGCAGCCACGGTGACCGACGGAGACGCCGCACCACTCCCTCCCAGGTCGGTGACCGACGCCGTCAATGTCGAGCCGGCAGCCTTGAAGCTGCGATTCTGTGATGCCGGGCACACGATCACTGGAGCGGTGCGGTCCACGTTGACAACGGTCGAGGCCGCTGCCGCATTCCCTGCCAGATCGGCGCACGTTGCCGTTACAGCGATGCCGGCACCCTCACCCGACGACACCGACGCGGTGGCGCACTGTGCAGAATTGATGCCCGACCCGCCGCTCTCGTCAGTCCAGTTCCACGAGACCGTCACGTTCGCGTTGTTCCACCCCGCGGCATTCGGCAGCGGCGCAATGGACGGTGCAGCCCTTGGTGGGAGCGAGTCGCTCGTGCCGCCAGGAGCGACGGTTTGAGTGACACCATCAACGGTCACCGACACCGGTACTGCACTATCCGGAGCAACTACCACATCGCCGTTGTCCCGCAACGTGGCGACACCGCCTGCGGGAACGGTCATCGTGACGACGCCAGCAGCGGTCTCCAGTTCGACCTCGACCGAGCCGCCTACGACGCTGGCTATCACGCTGCCGCACGCCAGCGTAACGGTGCTTCCGGGCGCGATCCGCACCGTGAACCCACCGCACACCGACATCACGACCCTCTCGGTGCCCGATCCCGTGACGGTAATGGTGACACCATCGGCCCCGGCAGCGACGCCTGTCACCGTGTACCCGACCGGGATGTTCGTGAACGCGCCGTTCAGAGCGAGCCCGGCAGCCAGAGTGCCAGACACCGTGTACGACGACGACGTCGTGCTGGTGAGACCCACGTCATCGGTGGCAGTCACCGAGAACGAGTGCGTGCCGACCACCGAAGTGTCAAGGTTCGATCCATCAGGCACAGTCCCGACACAACTGTCGGTGACGGCCAAGGCGACATCGTCGGAACACGAATAGTCCGCAGCGACCGTCGAACCGAGGTCGTAGGTCGCGCCGTCGACCGGCACGGAGACGGTCGCCGTCGGAGCCGTCGTATCGGAGGTCGACGACACCCACAGAGCGGCATGAACCTGGCCGGACACGCCGGTGAGACTGGATCCGGCCACTTGCCCGCTCGCAGTGACCCCAGCGACAATGCTGGCGGTCCCGCCGAGCGTGCCCAGATCCGCCATTCCATCAGCGGCGGTCCACAAGAACGGATGCTGTTCCCCCGACGTCGTATAGGCGAACCCGACCACCTGCCCAGCCGCGTTGACCGCCGTGGCTCGGCTGAAGACGCCGCCGAGGGTGCCCAGATCGACCATCCCGCCGGCCGCAGTCCACGAGAAGGCATGCGACTCGCCCGCCAGCGTGGATGCTTCTCCGACTACCTGACCACTGTCGTTGACCGCGATCGCTCGGCTGAAGCCACCGCCGAGGGTGCCCAGGTCGACCATCCCCCCGGCCGCAGTCCACGAAAAGGCATGTTGCGGGCCGTCGGCTGTATAGCTCACTCCGACCACCTGCCCGTCGTCACCCACGTGCAGGGCCTCGCTCTCGCCACCCCCGAGGTCGCCGAGATCGATCATCCCGTCGGCTGCAGTCCATGAGAAAGCATGCTTTGGACCGGATGCTGTCTGGCTTGACCCCACCACCTGACCGTTGCTGTTGAGGGCGTAGGCATAGCTCCCCGACTCACCGAGGGCGCCTATATCGACCATTCCCCCGGCCGCGGTCCACAAGAAGGCTTGATATGGAGTGGATGCCGAATAGCTGTTTCCGACGACCTGCCCGCCATCGTTCACGTCCACGGCCTGGCTAGAGAATTCGGTTGGGGTGCCGAGATCGATCATTCCCCCGGCCGCGGCCCATAAGAAGGCGTGCGGGGGGCCGGCCGACGTGTTGGTCAGGGAGCTGAATCCGACCACCTGCCCGCTCGCGTTGACTGCGCTTGCATAGCTGGGATACCCACCGAGGTCGCCGAGATCGACCATACCTCCAGCCGCGGTCCACGAAAAAGCATGCTGACTGCCGGAACCCACCGTGCTGTATCCGACCACCTGCCCGCTGTCGTTCACCCCGGTGGAGAAGCTGGATGCCCCGCCGAGCGTTCCGAGATCGATGGCCGTGTACGCTGCAGGTTGCGGCAACACCCAAAGTACGGCGTGCTCGAAGCCGGATGCCGTACTGCTGGTTCCGGCCACCTGCCCACTGTCGTTCACCCCAATGGCGGTGCTGTACGACCCGCCGAGAGTGCCGAGATCGATCATCCCCCCACTCGAAGTCCACGAAAAGGCGTGCTCATCGCCTGTTGCGGTATCGCCGCGTCCGACCACCTGCCCACGGTCACTCACTCCGACGGCCAAGCTGTATGACCCGCCGAGAGTGCCGACGTCGACCATCCCCCCAACCGAAGTCCATGAGAAGGCGTGGGACTCGCCGCCCGCCACATAGGTGCTTCTTCCGACTACCTGCCCATTGTCGTTGACATCCGTAGCGTTGCTGTATTGCCCGCCGATGGTGCCGAGGTCGACCATACCCCCAGCCGAAGTCCACGAAAAGGCGTGCCGCTCGCCTGATGCCGTATCGCTTTCTCCCACCACCTGGCCCCCGTCGCTCACCCCGCTGGCGCGGCTGGTTGACCCGCCGAGGGTGCCGAGATCGATCATCCCCCCACTCGAAGTCCACGAAAAGGCGTGCTCCTCGCCTGATGCCGTATCGCCGCGTCCGACCACCTGCCCGGTGTCGCTCACGGCAATGGCGCGGCTGTATGACCCGCCAAGGGTGCCGAGATCGACCATCCCTCCACTCGAAGTCCACGAAAAGGCGTGGGACTCGCCCGATGCCGCACTGCCCTGTCCGACCACCTGCCCGGTGTCGCTCACGGCGAACGCAGAGCTGTAGAGCCCGCCAAGGGTGCCGAGATCGACCATACCCCCAGCCAAAGTCCACGAAAAGGCGTGCTCGCCGCTTGATGCCGTATCGCTGTTTCCGACCACCTGCCCAGTCGCGTTGACTCCCCTGGCCGTGCTGAAGGGGCTGCCGAGGGTGCCGAGATCGACCATACCCCCAGCCAAAGTCCACCAAAAGGCATGGTGCTCGCCGGATGCCGTATCGCTGCCTCCAACTACCTGCTGCCCACTGTTGCTCACCCCGAAGGCGAAACTCTGCGCTCCGCCGAGGGTGCCAAGATCAATCGCATCGATGTCGGTCGCGGCGCTGGCGGCACCGGGCCCAAACATGACCAGCGACCCCACGGTCAGCGCGAGGACGGTCGCGAGCGCAGAAACGGATCGGCTGAGCCGGCGAAGTGGCGAGCGACCGTGACCTCGCTGTACACCCGCTGCTGAAATCATCGTTGATGCCTGCGTCATGTCGATCCCGCCCCCGTCCTGACCTCTCATCTACGACGATCTCCGCGTCGGGCGCCTCCTGAATCTGCGCCAAAGACAATGCCGCATCGAGCAAGTCGGCAGTCACGTGCAGCGGGGAACCGTGATGGTGTCACTCGGTGGGAAGTCGCCCGCTACGTGCGTTCGGACGCTTTGCCCACGAACGTCACGCTCGATCGCGAAAGCCGAGTGCCTCTGTCGTCGTGGCCACCTTCATGATCGATTTGATCTCAGCGAGCCGGCGATCAACGGTGCGGCGCGAGAGGTGCAGGGCGCGGGCTGCCTCCGTCAGCGACGCGCCCTGTCGGAGGTGGTTGAGCAACGCTCGGTGCTCGTCGCTCAACGCCGGCGGCGCGTCGGTGCGGATATCCGCCAACCTCCGCAACTGATCGATGAACTCCGCGCGAAATGGCTCAACGAGCAGGATCCGTAGAGCGACGTGGGCTCCACGCTGGACGGCGCTGAACACAGCGGCAGCAGACTCGTCGTCGGTGACCGTCGCGGTCACCATCACGGCATGGAGCTTGAAAACGTCGTCGGTGAGCGTTCTGATGTCGACTCTCGGACCCTGCAGCCGGACACAAGCCGGATCGCCATCGGTGACAAGCACGATCGGTCGAGTCACACTCGACCGGCCAGGACCATCTGAGCGACCTGGGCACGAGTGCTGGCGCCCAACTTCCTACGAGCGGATACCACGTGGGACTCGACCGTGCTGCGCTGTAGCCCGAGCCGATGCGCAATGGTGGTGGTCGTGAGACCATCGGCAACGAGGCCGAGTACCTCAAACTCGCGTGGTGTCAGAGCGGCGCGCAGCGACGACTGAGCCTGAAGCGCACGTTCGCGATCGACGGCACGGAGAATCGGTGCCAGTTGATATTGCAGCGCGATGGTGGCTGCCACGGCGCAATGCCGATCCGCGCTACCGAGATCGGCCAAGCGGGCGATCTGGCCTGCTCCGAGTCGGGCGCGCGCGGCAAACCTGGGAAAGCCGCGTCGTGACCACTCAGCGGACGCATTGACAAACGCGGCCATTGCATCGGCCGGATGCCCGGCGCGCCATTGATCGAACCCGACATGCTCGGCGGCAACGACGTCGACGTTCGGCATGAGGTCCGAATGAAACCGAGGTACTGGCTGTTCGTCGGGCTTCTCGAGACCGAGATAGATCGCGGCGCTCTCGGCGAAGGCATTCATCCCGAAGAATCCACCCCGGCACGTCGCCAGCTCGTTCAGCGCTGTTCGGAGCACTGTTTCGGTGCCGGTCGCCCACGCCAACTCGCACTGAGCCACGCAGAGCAGCGACCGATCCTCGTCGTTGCGTATGAACCGTCGACCATCGCCGATCACCTCAGCCGCTGCGTCGAACTGGCCGCGGTCGATCAGACCGACGGTCAGCGCCAAGTCGAGCTGGGCTCGGTTGCGAAACAGGGGATCTTGATCGATCAGGCGGCTCACTCGTGGAACGAGGTTGTCCGGAGCGGTACCTGTGCCGAAGCGATGAACTGCGTAGGCCGCAAGGAAGTGGTTGTGCCAACGTCGAGAACCTGCCCGCTCGGTCCGCACGAGCAGCTCCTCGCCGATCTCCCACGCCGACTGCATTGGGCCGTAGAGCCCCAATGCGCTCACCAGCCAATACAGCGCAGCGAACTCCTGCTCCGAGTCGCCTTCCGCCCGGGCGATCTCGGCCGCGGCACGATAGTGCTCATTCCAGCCACCACGTCCGGTATGCGCCAGCGCCAGGCCTAGGACGGACCTGGCCTTGGCGACCTGTGTCCCTGCCAGCTCGGCCGACTCGAGCGCCGTACGTGCCATTTCGACGAGCGACGGATCACCGACGCGTGTCCGCACCAACTGCTGCGCTTGTTCGACGACGATGCTGGCAACGATCGGATCAGCGGGCGAACCAGCCACCTCGACGCGCGCCGCGCTGCAGTGTTGTGCGGCCGCCTCGGTGTCACCGCGCAGCCATGCCGCCTGACTACGGTAGAGCAGGCCTTCGGCGTTGTCGCAGGCCCGACCGCCGTACACGGTCGCCGCTACGGCATCCGCGTCGAGCGGACGACTTGCCGCGAGGAGTGCGGCGGCGGTGTCCAGTCTCAAGCGGTGCGGCGCCGCATCGCCGCGTGCAAGAGTCGCCAGCGAGAGCAAGTCAGCGCGCGCTCTGGCGCAGCGACAAGCGAGGCTGCTCGCTCGGCGCAATCGGCCGCCCCGTTCCGATCACCGATGGCCATGAAGTGACGAGCTGCGTCTCGGTCGCCAGCGCGCGATGCGAGGTCGGCATGAAGGCGTAGCCGGCTGCTGTCGTCCAGCAGCGCCAAAATGGTGTCAGCGATGAGCGGATGGGTGAAGTCCGAAAGCCCGCCGGTTGTGGCCACGAGACCCGCTGATCTGTGGTGATCCAATGAACCCACGATGCCGATCGGCGCCGCCTTGCCGAAGAGCGCCATCTTGCCGAGAACGTCACGCTCGTCCCGATTCAGTTCTCTGAGCCTTGCTGCGAGCGCGCCGGCAAGCGTTGGGGACACGTCCATCCCGGCAACAAGCGCTTTCAGCAGAAGCGGGTTCCCGGCAGCCGCTCCGACGAGTTGACGTCGACGATGTTCGTCGAGTTCGGGGTGGAGCCGCCGCGCCAAGGCTCGAGCCGCACGAGTGCTCAGTGGCTGGATCTCGAACACCGCGAGGCCAGGTATAACAGGAAGCGACGAGCGATCTCGACAGGTGATGACAATGCGCGCCCTCTCGACGAGTCGCGAAACGACCTCAACGGTCTGCGGGTCTGCCCATTGCACGTCCTCCAGCACCAGCAGGCGAAGTCCCAATTGCGGGACGATCTCGGACACGACGTCGTCGGGAGTACCCGTCAGCCAGTGTTGCAGCGCATGTGACAACGGGGCGTAGGCAATCGTGGCGAGAGGCGGGAGCGACTGTCCAATGACATGCGGGATGCTTCCGATGGCCTGCGTCAGACGGGTGGACTTTCCGATTCCGGGCTCACCCACGACGGCGACGGCGTGATTCTCCTGAAGAACGCGGCGCAGCCTTGCTGCCTGCTCGTCACGAACCGCCCGATTCATCACGTCAGTGTGTCAGCTAAGTAGACAACTTCCGCCAAGATGCGCGGAGCAGATTGTGTGCTCCCAATGATGATCCGCGCGACGACCGATCGTGATGCGCCCGGGCGCGTGACTGTACGAATCCGCAGTGCCAGACGGTCTCGCGATGACAGGCGGACACACGCGAGCCGACAACCGCCGCACCGGCTTTGAGCAAGGTATTGGTGGGCGTGACGGGGCTCGAACCCGGGACCTCTACCGTGTCATGGCCCTGACACGCTCGGCCGAAATGTAGTTACACCTCTCGTCGGGTCGCGGGCTGATGGTCGCGGTCGCCAGCCGGTCCCGGTGTCGGTCCCGCGTCTGGGGCGAGTGGTCGTACCTGGCGGCTGCCGTCGGTACGTCGTAGCCTGAGCGGACGAGCGTGAGGGGTACGGGTTGGTCCTGGTCCGGTTGTTGGGTCCGGTCGACGTTGTCGACGATGACGGCACGGTTCGCGGCTCGGTGTCGGCGATCCGACGGACGCTGCTGTCGCTGCTTGCCATCCACGCTGGGCGGGTCTTGTCGCCGGACTGGCTACTCGAACATGCCTGGGATGACAAGGTCCCCGGGTCAGGAGTACGCGCCCTTCGCTTCCACATCTCGCAGCTTCGACGCGAGCTGCGACCATTGGACGTCATCGAGACCTGCCCCGGCGGGTACCGCCTTCGGGTGGCGGCGGATGAGGTTGACATCGGCATCGTGGAATCGAGCGCCAAAGCAGCGCGCAACGAAACCGACCCTTCCGGTGCGGTGCGGTTGTGCACTGCCGCCCTGGCTTCATGGCGCGGCGAACCGTTCGTCGATGCATCACCGACACCCGATCTCACCGACGAGGCGCAGCGCCTCGACGAGCTGCGTCTCGCACTGATCGAACTGAGCTATCGACGCCGATTCGATGCGGGTGAAGGCGCCGAACTGGTCGCCGGTCTTGTTCGCCTGACCAGTGACCACCCGCTCAATGAAGGTTTGTGGCACACGTTGATCGCTGCGCAGTATCGCGCCGGTCGACAAGCCGAGGCGCTGCGCAGCTACGACGCGGTGTGCTCGACCCTCGCTGACACGCTCGGGATCTACCCATCGGCCGAGCTGCAACAGCTCCAGCTACGCGTCCTTCAGCAGGACCCGAAGCTGAGCGCCGCACCGGGTCGCCAGGCCGACGACGTCACCTTCATGCTGTGGGACGTCGAGGCGCCCGCCGGCCTGCTGATCCGTCAGGGACAGAAGGGTGTCGCCACGCTCGGCCGTGTGGCTGAATTGGTGGTTGAGGTGGCTCTCCGGCACAACGGTCAGGTCTCCACGAGCCAAGGCGAAGGTGACAGCGCCGTACTGCTCTTCACCTCCGTTGCTCGAGCGATCGCCGCGGCCGTCGAAGTGAACGAACAGATGTCGGAACAGAGCTGGCCCGGAGGGGAACCGGTCGATGTTCGTTGCGCTGTTCATGTCGGGGGCATTACGTCGACGCCTTATGGCGTGTTCGGCCTCGAAGTGCACCGTTGCGCACAACTCCGCGCCCTGGCCGGCGGCGGTGAAGTGTTCCTGTCACACGTCGCGGCGACGAGCGTGGATCACGAGCTGCCGCCCGGTTCGTCCGTGATCGATGAGGGCCTCATTCAGCTGCGCGGGTTCACCGAGCCGGATCGCGTATGGCGTCTCGTGCATCCGGTGCTCCGCGCCCGTGACGGCCTCGTTCTGGGCGCAGCTGCGCCGTTCGCCACGCTCCCGGAATGGCGCAACTCGTTCGTTGGACGGTCAACGGAGATGGCCTCAGTGGCAGCGAGGCTCGGCGCGGGCCGTGTTGTGACACTCGTTGGCCCGGCGGGCGTCGGCGAGACGCGTCTCGCCGTCGCCGTTGCTTCGGAAGCACCCGTTCACGTCTACTTCATTGATCTCACGCGTGCTGCGAACGACGGCGACGTGGAGGCCGTTGCCGCAGAGGCGCTGGGGGCAGACGCAGCCGCACCGCCGTTGAAGGGCATCGAGGGGGTCTTGCGGGGCTCGTCAACAATCGTCGTGCTGGACAATTGCGAGCACGTTCTCGATGGTTCTGCCGCGCTGGTCGGCCACCTGTTGAGCAATTGCCGAGAGATCTCTGTGCTGGCAACGAGCCGAGCGCCGCTACGGGTACCCGGCGAGCACCTGGTGACCATCGAGCCGCTGGCGACTACCCTTGGTGGCCCAGCGACGCAACTGTTGATCCAGCGCGCCCAGGATCTGGGGCGAGCATTGCCAACGACCGGTGTGGTGGTCGAAGACATCCGAAGACTCGTCGAGCTCCTCGACGGTGTGCCGCTTGCCCTGGAACTCGCCGCGGCGAGGATGACCGCGTTCTCGGTGGGCGAGGTCCTGAGCATGCTGGAACACGACTTGGGCGGCCTCATGGACGCACGCAGGCGCGGCACTGACCGCCATCGCACCGTGCGGGCCGCGATCCAATGGAGCATGTTGCTACTCAGCGAGGATGACCGCCGACTGTTGTGTCGTCTCGCTGTCCTGCCCGGGTCCTTTCGTCTGCGCACCGCAATCGCTGCGACCGACACCGAGGGCGACGACGGTCGCTCGCTCGTCTCGGCGATGCCCACGTTGATCGAGCAATCGCTCTTGACCGCAGTGCACCGAACCGGGCCGACGCGCTATCGGCTGCTGGAGATGATTCGAGCTGTCGGCCAAGACTCGCTCCCCGCCGGAGATCGCAAGGCCGTGCTCGACGGTTTGCTCGTCCACTTGTCGGAGGAGCTCGAAGCCCAAGATAGCCGAGCCGAGCCCGAGCCCGGAAGCGAGGCCGAGGTCGCACTCGACGGGCCGCTGTACAGCGCCGCAGTCGAACATGCCCTGGCGACCGATCAGATCGAGCTAGGCCTCCGCTTGGTCTACAGCCTCTTCGCGGTGTGGCACTCCCAGACTCAACGCTCGACACTCGATCGATGGATGAGCGATCTCGTCTCGCGAGTCAATGCACCGAGCCGCTTGCGAGTGATGGTGCAGCGCCGCCAAGCGATCATTGCCAACGAAGATTTCGGCGACGACGACAGATCAATGCGGCTGCTCGATGCGGCAGAAGCCGACGCCCTCGCGATAGCCGATCGTCAGCTGTTGAGCATGGTACAAGTCACTCGCCTCACATTCGATCAGTCTCATGGCAGGTTGGATGGGGTTGAGAAAGGCCTCCGCGATGCGATCGGGGTGCTCGAGGAGTTCGGAGATGAATTCGTCGCCAATGCATTGACCGCTCTCGGCGACTTGTACCTCTTCCGTGGTCAGTTCGACGCGGCGGAGGAAGTCTTTGAACGCGCCGCTCGCGCTGCTCCGAACTGGTACCAGGATGTCGTGATCAACCAGGAACTTGCCTGGTGCGCGTTGCTGAGCGGACGCGTCGAGCTGGCCGCGACCCGTGCCGCGACGAACGTCGAGATGGCAGAGCGCACCGAGAACCCCGACCTCATTGCCCACGCGATCGAGGTTGCCGCTTACGCGGCCCTGGCCAGAGGAGAGTCACAGGTGGCGAGCGGCCTCTTTGGGCAAGCCGCGGATGTGGGACGGGTGCACGAGCTATCGATGTTTCCGTACTGCCTCGTCGGCCTCGCCATTGCTTCGGTTCTCACAGGTGACCTGGTCAAGGCTCGTTCCTGCCGCGATGAGCTTCGGACTCGAGCAGACACGAGCGCGGACATGGCCGCACAGACCAGCCTTGCATGCGCATTCGTCGACCTCGCACAGGGCAATGCTGACAAGGCAGCTGCATCAGCGAGTGAGGTCCTCACCGCTTCGGAGTTGCTGGGTCAACGCTACGTGCAGGTGCTCGGCCTCGAACTTCTGGCGGCAAGCATCGCGGCGAGTAACCCCACCCGCGCTCGGGAATTGCTCGCTGTCGCTGTCGGTCAGCGGGCGGAGATCGGGGCACGCGCCTGGCCGCTCGACCCCTATCGCCACGTCGCCCTCAGCACGCTCGACGGCCGCACAGCAAACGTGCCAACACGCCAGTAATCGTAGGTTCAGGGCACCACCACAACGCTGGACCGCAAGGTCAGCAGCAGTCCAGCGGGCGTGACGGGGCTCGAACCCGGGACCTCCACCGTGTCATGGCCCAAACGCACCACGGCGAAATGTAGTTGCACCTTCGGACGAGTCAGGGATGGCGCTTGACGAAGGCGGATGAAACCCGACCTCAGGTACGTGTGGTCGGCACGTCGGGGTCGATGCTGTCGGCGCGGACATTGAGATCCGCGGCAACTTCGCGTTTGACGGCCGCCGCGTTTCTCTGTTGTTCGGCCATCGCCAGGTCATCCTGGGCCTTCGCAACCGTGGCGTTCGCCTGGGTCTCTTGGCGCGTGGCGGCGATCTGACTCGCCTCGGCCTCATCGCGATGTTCTTGAGCCTGGTGACGCAGCTCGTCGGCCTTCTGATTCGCTCGGCGCTTCATGAGGACGGCGGCGATGGCCACGGCAATGGCAACTATGACGACGATCACAACAATGTTCATGCCGTACCGATACCCGATCCCACCGGGCTCTAACCCTTCGGACTGAGCGACCCGAGTTCGCATGGCAGCCACAACGAGCGGAGTCAGTGCAGACCTCGCGATCATCGAAGGGCGTGCGAAGCCGATTCGGCCACTCAGCGCGCCTCTGTCGTGCACGCGTCCTTGGAAGGTTGGTCGAAAGTGAAGCCGTAATCTTCTGGACCCAAGATGATCCAACCGCGGCGGGCCATACAACTCATGGCCGCCTCACCCCGGAGGCCGCCACCACCATGGGGGGCTGTCACCGCCAAGTAGATCGACCGACATGCTTGCCAGGCTGGCCGAGATGATCATTGCTCGATCCTGCGAGACCGCCGCACCACAGCGATACCGGTGCCAAGGACCACCGCCAGCGAGCCGAGGATGACGACGATCATGACTCGATGGCCTGGATTGTTCCAACCGGGGGGCACTTCCAGCCCATCTGGTTGAGGGTTTCGACCTCGTCGTTCGACTCGGCCATGGCTGTCGTCTTGTAGCAAGTTTCGGGGAGGATGACCTCGCGGCGCTTCATTCGCAACCAACTCCGTCACCGTCTCTGTCAAACTTCGATTGGAAGCCGGGATCACCGGGGTGAATCGGTGCAGCACCAGCGGCGCGAACAGCATCGCAGTTCTTGTAGAACACACTGGCTGGCGCAACCGTTGTGGCCGGTGTGCAGACCACAGGTGAGGGCTGAGCGAGTGCCGCATACTCGGCTTCACGAGGATGCAGGCCGTTGCCATCGGTCGAGTTGTACCGAGGGATGGCGTAGCCCTGAGCGAGCAGTTGTCCACCGGCATCGACACCATCGACCAGCACGTAGCGCAGCAGACGACCGTACTTGTCACGATCCTCGTCGCTTGGTTCCAACGTCACCGTCTTGTTGAGCGTCAACGCAGCGAGCACGAACGTGGCCTCGTCAGCCCCACACCGGCCCTTTTCAGGCGTGTCGATACCGACCAAGCGCACACGTTCGCCGTTGTCCAGATCGAGTGTGTCACCATCAACCACGTTGGTCACAATGAACGTCTCTTCAGGTGCCGGAGCCTCAGTCCGCTGGCGCACGTTGCGCAACGACTGGCGTTGTCGTCGTTGGTGCCTCGATTGTGTAGGAGCCGTGTGCGGTCACGACGGGAGTGGTAACGACTGTCGGAGCAGGCTTGACGCTTCCCTCAACCCTCTTGGTTGCGGAGTGGCTGATCATGCCGATCACAGTTGCGATACCGACGACAGCAACGATCCATCGCGCCGTGGTCTTGGAAGGGGCGCGGGTCATGACTGAACCTCAGCCGAGTCATGGATTCGCCATGACAGACGGGTTGTCTCAGCACTCGCTGAACGTTGTCGATGAACTTGTTGGCGGCGCCGTGGATGACGCGGCGAAACCGGATCGGAGTGGGTAGCCCACTCCGATCCGGTTTTGGTTCCCGCCACATCTCGTGGAGAAAGGTGCTCGCCCAGCCAGACCTCTCACCGGACCAAGTCGCTACATAACCCGGGTTGTCGATGAACACGGGTAACAATTCTACCATGGTAAACCATGGGTTCACACAGACTTTGGTAGAAAGTCGGCTAAAGTCGCTCAGATGCGCATCGACATCACCCCGGGCCGTGGCCGGATCACCGTCGGCCCGCGCGGCGGCCCCAGCGAGACCATCCCCGCCTCCGTCAACGTGACCATCACCGACACCTTCCCCTACGACGTCGAAGCCCGGCTCGAATGGTCCCCCACCGTCGGCAAACTCGCCGTCCGCAAAGTCTGCTGCACCGCCCTGCCCGGAGGAGACGACGTCTCGCCCTCCGGTATCGCCCGCATGTCCCTCCGCGACACCATCCAGGCAGCACTGGAGACTGAGTACCTCGGGGGCAGGGGCTGGTCAGGACTCCTCGACAAGCACAACGACAGCGACCCGCTCGCCGTCGATGCGCTCATCTACCTGCTCGCAGTCGCGTTCCAAAGCCCGAAGCCGACTGCCACCGTCGCTCTCGCCCGTGGACTGTCGCCTGCCAGCGGTCCCAAACGAGTTCTCGCCGCTCGCAAGGCGGGACTCCTCCCCGAGACGGAACCCGGCAAACCCGCCGGAGCGTGACCAAAGTGTGTTGGAGCTTTATACCTAGTCTGACCGGGTACGGAGTGGGCGTGACGGGGCTCGAACCCGGGACCTCCACCGTGTCATGGTGGCACTCTAACCAACTGAGCTACACGCCCGTGTAGGACCGAAACACTACCAGTCAGCGCAACCGCAGCGACACTTCATTGGCCAGCAACCGCCCGGTTCTGGTCAGCCGAACACGGTCTCCGTCGGTCACGACCAGCCCGTCCAGACCACTCGGATCCAATGCATCCACAGGCACGCCATCACTCATCCGCAGTGCCAGTTGGAGGCCTTCGATGCGGCGGGTCTCGGCGTCGAGGTTCTCGCCCGATGCCTCTGTCGATTCGCCGGCGAGGACGGCTGCCACGTAACGCTCGGGAGTGCGAACGTTCCACCAACGGTGGCCGTCGCGATGCGAATGGGCAGCGGAGCCGAAACCGCGGTAGTTGCCCTGCCGCCAGTACAAGACGTTGTGACGGCATTCGTGACCGGGGACAGCCCAGTTGCTGACCTCGTAGTTGCCCAGGCCGGCCGCTGTCAGCAGGTCGTCGGCAAGTTCGTACTTGTCGGCGAGATCGTCGTCGTCTGGATGACGTGACGGGTCGTCGGCCAAGGGCGTGCCGGCCTCGACCGTCAGCGCGTACGCCGACACATGCGGCGGACCGAGAGCGATCACACCGTCGAGCGTCGCCCGCCAGTCATCGAGGCTTTCACCCGCGCCGCCGTAGATGATGTCGAGGTTGAATGTCGGCAGTGCAGCGGCGCGAACCGCGTCGACTGCGCGCTCGACGTTCACCGGCACGTGAGTACGCCCGAGCGAGGTGAGCACCGACGGCACCATCGATTGCACGCCGATGCTGGCGCGGTTGACGCCGCCAGCGGCGTAGGTTTGCATCATCTGGACGGTCACATCATCGGGGTTGCACTCGACGGTGACCTCGGCACCTGGCGCCAGTGGGATGGCAGCGAGAACCGACGCCAGATCGGCGGCCGGCACCCGCGTCGGGGTACCACCACCGACGAAGACACTGGCCACCAGCGGCAGGGCGGCGCCTTCGATGTCGCGACGCAAGGCGTCGAGGTACTCGTCGATCAGGTGATCACGGTCAGTCCACGTGGCAAACGCGCAGTAGTCGCAACGATGCCTGCAGAACGGGATGTGTATGTAGACGCCGAACGGCTCAGAGGATCCGAGAGTCACTACAACGGACGGTACAGCAGGTCGAGCGCGTCGAGACGCTGACCAACCTGATCGACCGGCACATCGAGCATGGCCGAGATCGCCCGCGTGTCGTCGCCGCGCACTGTGATGACCTTGCCGTTGAAGTCCTGCCGCTGCACCTGGATCATCTTCAGGAAGCGCACGAGCATCTCGAACGGCTGGCCACGCAACTGGCTCAACTTCAGCAGGTCGACCGCCAGCTTCTTGCCGGCGCTGTCACCCTCGACCGGCGCCGTGATGTCTTCACGGGGCAGTAGCTGATCGACCGGCACGCTGTAGAACTTCGCCAAACGCTCGAGCCGGGGCACAGAGATGGCCCGTTCACCGCGTTCGTAGGCACCCAGCACCGATGCCTTGAACTCCTCGCTGGAGGTCGCTTCGACCTCCTGAAGGGACAAGCGCTTTTGCCGGCGGATGACCCGCAGACGTTCGCCTACCTTCCGACTATATGGAGATGCCGATACATCATCTTCATCGAACTCGCGCATTGGCCCCGCTCTCTTCCGCTTGTTTGCCCGCCTAGCCACAACTTCATCGGCAACTGTGCCAGAAATATTGAGAAAATACAACTCTCCGTGGGAAATCAGGCAGATTCGTGACGCTGCGTCAGCAAGATAGCCGCCGTGAGCGCCGCCGTCTCCACTCGCAGTACGTTCGCCGACAGCGAGACTCGACAGTCGACAGCCGCCAGCTCAGTCTCGGTGAACCCGCCCTCGGGGCCCACGAGAACCGTGTCGATACCGATCAAGCGGTCGTCGCCGTCAAGGTCGGCGATGGCACAACTCGCCGTGCGGGCCGCATCGGCAAACGCGACAACATCGAGAACCTGTGGCAGCCAGAGGCGCCGCGACTGCATGGCCGCCTCACGGGAGACTCGGCGCAACCGCTCGATCTGACGGCGGGCGCGCTCTGCGTCCCACCGCACCACACTGTGCGCGCACTCCATGAACCCGATCGATGTGACACCGATCTCGGTCACCTTCTGCACGATCCACTCCGGTCGGTCGCCTTTCGGAATGGCGCTGATCACCGCCGCCCGACGAGGCTCCGGCTCGAACACCGGATCCGATTCGACCGACACCCGATCGGCCGTCAGCCGCGCCTCGACCCATCCCCCGGCGCCATCGCCGACCGTGATCACATCTGATTCCCGGATGCGCAGGACACGACGCAGATGGTGATCGTCGTCCTGACTCAGTTGCGGCGTCACCAGCGAGTCGACGAAAACGTGCGCTGCCGACCCGCGCAGCACCGGGTTCACGAGAAGGCGGATTTGATGCGCGAGAACAGGCCGTGCTCGGTGTTGCCGACGGACTCGCCACGTGACTCGGCGTACTTCGTGAGCAGCTCGGTCTCGAACTCGGTGAGCTTGGTCGGCACCTGAACGTTGATCCGTACCCGCAGATCCCCACGGCCGCGACCGTGGAGGCGGTGAACGCCACGTTGCCGGAACACGAATTCCTTGCCGTGTTGCGTGCCGACCGGCACCGAGATCTCTTCCTCACCGTCGAGTGTCGGCAGCACGATCTTGGTTCCGAGCGCGGCCTGCGCAATCGAGATCGGCAGATCGGCAACGATGTCGTCGCCGTCACGGGTGAACGTCTCGTGAGGGGCGACACGAAGGTGTACGTACAGATCGCCCGCACCGCCACCACGTGGTCCGACAGCACCGCGACCGGTGAGACGCAACGTCGAGCCGGTGTCGACGCCAGCGGGCACGTCGACCTGATAGGTCTTCTCGGTGACGACCCGGCCTTCGCCGGCGCAGGTGCCGCAGGGTGTGACGATCACTTGGCCGAGGCCGCCGCACGCGGGCAGGCGCTGGCCGTGACCATCTGGCCGAGCATGCTCTGACGCACTCGTTGCACCTGACCGCGGCCATTGCACTCCGAGCAGGTGATCGGTTGGGTTCCCGAGCCGGCACCCGAGCCGCCGCATTCGTCGCAGCGCAGCGCGGTGCGAACCGCGACGGCCACCGTCGCACCGAAGACGGCCTCGGAGAAGCCGATGTCGGCAACGACCTCCAGATCTTGCCCGCGGGGCGGGCCTGCCGGGCCACCTCGCCCGCCGCCACCGAACGGACTGCCCCCGCCACCGAAGAAGGCATCGAACAGATCGCCGAACCCGCCGCCGCTGAACATGTCGCCGAGGTTGGGCCCACCCGCCGCCGAACCGACGCCGGCCTCGCCGAAGCGGTCGTAGCGGGCCCGCGAATCGGCGTCGCTGAGGACCTCGTAGGCCTGTGCAACCTGCTTGAAGCGCTCCTCGGCCGCGGCATCGCCAGGTTTGGCGTCGGGGTGCAACTCACGAGCCTTCTGACGGTAGGCCTTCTTGATCTCGTCGGCGCTGGCAGTTCGCGGCACACCGAGCAGGTCGTAGTAATCGGCCACTATGCCGCACCTTCTCCAAGTCGCTTGGCGAGGCGGTCGCTGACCACCTCGACGGTGGCCAGCGCCTGCGGATAATCCATCCGCGTCGGGCCGAGAATTCCGATCGTGCCGACCTGGTCGCCGTCGACCATGACCGGAGCAACGACCACGGAGCAGACAGAAAGCGGCTCGACGCCATGCTCGGCGCCGATCGCGACAGTCAGCCCACGATCGAGAATGTCGCGAACCAGCGACACCACGACGTACTGCTGCTCGAGCGTGCGCAGACACGTTGCGCACCGTGTCGACGGCATCGAAGGCACGGGCCATCGACGAAGCACCGCCGACGAACACCGACTCGTCGCTGCCGCCCTGACGCAAGCGCCTCGAGCGCAACGGCGCACAGCCGCGTCGACCGCCGGATCGCCGGACGACCAGGTGAGATCGGAACTCGTCCAGCGAGTGGCCGATCATCGCGGCCTGCAAATGCGCCGATGCTGCCGAGATCCGCATGTCGGATGTCTCGCCGTCGAGTTCGATGGTCTGGTTGTCGATCGTGCCGTTACTGAACACGGCGACGACCAACGCGTGGCGAGCGGCGAGACCGACGATCTGCACGGAACGTACAGTCGCCAGTCTCGGCGCGCGGTCCGACGACGACGGCTGCGTGTTGAGTGACCTGGGCGAGCAGGTTCGTGGTCTGGTGCAGCAATTCCTCGAGGCGACCGTGCGCCGTGTCGAAGAACGTGCCGACCTGCTGGGAGGCAGGCGGAGTCGAGCGGCCCGGGGTGGTGATGTGATCGACGAAGAACCGATAGCCGCGGTCGGTCGGAATTCGCCCGGCCGACGTGTGCGGCTGAGCGAGATAGCCCTCCTGTTCGAGCACGGCCATCTCGTTGCGCACGGTCGCCGAACTGACCTTGACGCCCGGCGCGTTGGCGATGTGCGTCGATCCCACCGGCTGCGCTGTGGTGATGTATTCCTGCACCACGGCCCGCAGGATGGCGGTCTTGCGTTCGTCGAGCATCTGGCACTCCAGGCTACCGAGTGCTAGCCGCGACCAGTCCGCATCGACGCAACGCCTCAGTAGGTTCGCCGGCGTGACGGCGAGCCTCGCCTACGGTGGGGGCTCGTGTCCGATCCTGTGATGTCCGGCCCCGAGCTCGTCCTGCTCGTCCACCCGGCGCGACGGAGTGGTCCGAGAACGGCAGGCACACCAGACGCACCGATCTTCCGCTGATGACAAGGGCTCCGCCAGGCTGACCGCCTTCCCTCTCTGCTCGCCACGCTGTCGGAGGGTGCACTGCCGCTGGTCTACACCAGCCGCTCCAGCAGCGGTGGAAACGGCCCGGCGAGCGGTACCCGGCGTCGAAGCAACGGTGGTCGACGCCCTCGCCGGTACGACTACGGCGCCTACGAAGGTCTGACGGCGACGGGATCGACGAGCAGGAGCCGAGATGGAACCTGTTCGAGGACGGCTGCCCGGGCGGCGAGAGCCTGCGCCAGGTCGTCGCACGGTGTGACGCCTTCGTCGCCAAGCTGGAGCGCCCGCCGCCGGCCGGGCGGCGGCGATCGTGTTCACCCGCGGCCATCTCAGCCGCATCCTGACCACCCGACTGGTCGGGTTCCGCGCCGAGGCCGGAGCCGTCCTCGAGAACGACGCCGCCTCCGTCGGGATCATCGCCGACAAGCCGCGGTCGTGTGATCACCGGTTGGAACATTCGCGCCGATTGAGCGGCGACACGCGTCACACCCACGCTCAGCGCAGACAGGGCAATCGCGCTCCGTAGGCCAGACTCCACTCGGCGCTGACATGTCGGCGATCCATCCGGTGATCAGGGCGCCAATCGAGTCGTGCCCAGGAAGGCGACGGCGCCAGGGCCGACAGCCTGCCCGCATGTCCGGGGGGCTCTCTTGCTCGCTGATCGCGTTCAAGGCGGCGATGAAGGCCGCACCGCCGCCACCGGCGGCAGGCAGAAGAGTCGCGACCCGGTCGAGGGGGCCCAGGCGACGGCAAAGCCGCTGAGCCCGAGCACCACAGCCGCGCCGAAGACCGAGCCGACCCGATACGAGGACGGCAGCGGTCATCAACGACCCGATCAGACTGCCGACGCTCGCCACGGCCAGCAGCCGCCGAACAACTCCTGCTACCGAACCGCTGATCGGCCAGCTTCAACAGCGACACGCCGTAGTTGAAAGCGAAGGTGCCGATCACGGTGAGGACCAGGACACGATCGTAGATCGACGGTTGTGACGTACGAAGCGCAGCGCTTCGCGGACCGGTTGGCCGCCACAGATGCGGGGGGCGAGGGGTACAGCTGGG
>CAVYZS010000006.1:0-109553 GCA_963773085.1 Ilumatobacteraceae bacterium
CGTCGCCGGGCGTGCCGGACGTCTGGACGCCTCCACGGCGTCGTCAACAACGCCAGTGGTACACGGGCGGGTCTGCCCCGACTTCGGTTGACTCGTGGGGTTGAGAGCTTTCAGGCCGCGTGAGCGGCGGTGTGCAGTGTTTCATATTCGATCGGGGTGAGCCTGCCGAGGCCGCGTTGTCGGCGGCGTCGGTGGTAGGTCCGTTCGATCCAGATCACGATCGCGACGCGGAGTTCTTCGCGGGTGGTCCAGCGTTGCCGGTCGAGGACGTTCTTCTGCAGCAGCGCGAAGAACGATTCCATCGCGGCGTTGTCACCGCATGCGCCGACGCGGCCCATCGACCCGACGCAGTCCGTGGTTCTTGAGCGCGGTCACGAACACGTTGGAGCGGAACTGGCTGCCGCGGTCGGAATGGACGATGGTGCCGACCGGATCACGCAGCGCGACCGCGTTCGCAGCGCCGACACCGCGAGCGCGGCGGTCATCCGGTGACGATCGAGTAGCCGACGATGCGTGTCGACCACACATCTTTGATCGCGCACAAGTAGAGCTTGCCCTCCGACCGGTTGGGTGCTCGGTGATGTCGGTCAGCCAGGTCACGTTCGCTGCCGCGGCGGTGAAGTCGCGATCGACGAGGTCGTCGTGCACCGGCGGGCCGGCCGTACGTGAGAGCCCTCTCTTCTTCGCGAACACCGACCAGATCCGCTGCTGCTGGCACAGGCGTTGCACCCGGTTCTCCGACGCCGTCGATGCCACGCTCGGCGAGTTGGTCGGCGATGAACCGATACCCGAACGCCGGGTCGTCGTGATGGATGTCGAGCGCGGCGTTGATCAGATGCGCGTCGTCCCACTCGCGGTCGGTGACCGGGTTGGCCTGCCACTTGTAGAACGCCTGCTTGGAGAACCCCAGCACCCGGCAGGTCACCGTGACGGGGATTCCGTCGACGGCAAGATCGTGGACCAGCGGGTACATCATTTTGGGAGCGACTCCCGAGCGAAGAACGCCGCCGCCCGACGCAGGATCTCGTTCTCCTGCTCGAGCACCCGGTTCCGCTTGCGGAGCTCGCGGATCTCCGCCGCTTCGTCCTTGGTGACACCCGGACGCACGCCGTCTTCGATATCAGCGAGCTTCAGCCAGCGATGCAGACACGCCTCGGAGATCCCGAAATCCTTCGCGATCTGCGTCAACGGCGCCTCGCCCTTGCGAGCCACCGCGACAACGTCACGACGGAACTCCACAGGGAATGCCTTGGGCATGATGCTTCCTTCCAGCGAGGACGAATCCTCACAGATCAGGAGTCAACCAACCGGGGGCAGACCCCTTTTTCAATCAGAAATGGGCTTCTGCGTCACGGTGTACGACGCTGCGCCGATGTTGACGGATGCCTCGCTCACAGCGGAGAATTGCCGACCGCCGTGCATCTCGAAGAAATGCAGCCGACACTCACAAGACCGGTCGGCGCCGCCGCGCTCGTCGGCGAACTCACGGCGAGTGCCCAGGGGAGATCGAAGGCTACGAGTAGGGCAATGCGAATCGATGGCCGCATTCAAGGGGGCCAGCTAGTCCGCTCTCAGATCCCTCCGAACACGATGCGCTCGCTGTCTCCGCAGGCGCGGTGACTCGACACAAGGCCCTTGCACAGAGCGACCATCAGTAGTCTTCGCTCGTGGGCTTCGAGGATCGAACTGCGGTCGTGGTGCCATGCCTGTGGCGCCCAACACGATGAGTTGGCGAGCCGCGCGTTCTGCCTGCGCTGAGTTTGATTGGTTGCGTCACAGCCTTCGCCCCAGTCGCCATCGCGGTTACTCCATCAGACACGACGTCGGCAACCGCCGAGGCCGTCCGGCTCGATCCACCTCCTCGATCGTTCAGTCTGATCGCAACCGGTGATGTCCTGACCGAAGCCTTGGTCACTTTCGCGGCGGCCGGCTTTGGCGCGAGTACCGGTGCTCGCTACAACTTTGCACCCCTGTTTGCACCCGTCACCGCGATGCTTTCGTCTGCGGACATCGCGATATGTCACATGGAAATGCCGATCGGTGCAGTCGGCGACCGACCGGGGGTGTACGGCCATTCACCGTTTGGCGGGAATCTCATTCTCGCTCCGTACGAAATCGCTGATGGTCTTCGCCGCGCAGGCTTCGATCGCTGCAGCACCGCCTCGAATCACAGCAACGACCTCGCCGAGTACGGCATCGATACCACGCTCGCAGCTCTTGATGCTTCGGGGTTGACTCACGTCGGGACGGCGCGCTCACCCGCCGAGGCAGGGATCGAGGTGATCGTTGTCAACGGAGTCCGACTCGTGCACCTTGCGTATACCCGGTACTCCAATACCGTGCTGCCAACCGAGCCGTGGCGCGTCAACTTTGCGGCATCAGCGGTACAGGTAGCCGCAGATGTCAGCACCGCGCGCAGTGCTGGGGCCGACGTCGTGGTCGTCAGTCTGCACCTCTCGAAGGAACTGATGTTGACTCCGGACCCCGTCGATCGACAGTTCGTCACTGATCTCACCAACCTGGCCCACATCGACCTGGTCGTCGAACACGGACCACATGTGATTCAACCTGTGGAGCAGGTCAACGGGACATGGGTGTACTGGAGCGTTGGCAACCCATCTCGGGAATGGGCACGTCAGTCGGCAAGTACAACGACCCACATACCCTTGATGGACTGGCCGCATTTGCGCGCTTCACCGAGACCTCACCTGGTCTCTTTACCATCGAACCGTGGCCCGTACTGCTTTGCAACGAGCCCACGACAAGGGCGATCTACGCGCCGATCGCAGCACCACCTGAGCAACCTGTGCTCAGAGCGAACACCGACGCGTGCGTCCGAAGGTCCATGGCTGTGGTTCCTGACATACATCGAACTTGGGCCGGGTGGCGAGGCGATCGCGACGATGTGGTCCGACAGTCCGATCGAATATGAGCGACGCCACGCCGACAACCCAGCCCGCGATCAAGCAAGCTGACCGCGAAACCCAGGGCACACGAGAGCAGTCACCGATCCCGGGGCGGTTCAGTTGAGGGCCGGCGCGCCCTCGCCCTTAGGGTCTGATCGACCCGCGCTGCGTGCTGGTGATCAGAGCAGTTCGATCGGGCAGTTGATGCCTGGTGCGTTGACGAGTCGGGTGTCGGTCGTGAGTAGGGCTGTTGCGCCGGTCATCTCGGCGAGGGCGACGTAGGTGGCGTCGTACGCGCTGAGATTGTGCCGCAGCGCCCATATTCTCGGTCGGAGCCAGTCGGCGGGGAACCGGGTGAGGGCCAGGCGGATGAAGCCGTCCAGGGCGGACGTGCCTTGCTTGTCGGTCAGGATCTTCTGGACGACGAGGCGCCGAAGGACGTTGGTCACTTCGCTGTCGATGAGGTGGGGAACAGCGAGTTCTTCGTCGCCTAGACGATCTGGGTCAAGGTCGTTTGCGACGAGTTCGACGATGACGCTGGCATCGACGACTCTCAATCGCCGCGTCCCTCGTGCAACGCGGTCAGGATCGTGTCTCGATCGACGTGGCCTCGAACCTTGGCCTGTGTCGATCTGATGACGGCGGCGTTGGCGTGCACCGCCTGGGCGCGTTTGGCAAGGTGTTCCAGTTCGCGCTGCATGTATCGGGTCAGGGAAGACCCTGGGCCTCGGCGGCGTCAGCCAAAGCATCGTGCACGTCGTCGGGCACGTCTCGGATCTGGATCACTCTGGACATGTTCGCCAACATATCATCAGTGGGTGCATGTTGCACCCAGGGAATGGCCGGATTGCCGTTCTGCTCTCTCCGCGCTTCGGGTTCGAGGGGCGCCGAGGTCGACGACTGGCTATCAATTCCAGAAAGGGCTTGTGACCTGGGTACTTCTTGGTGCGCCCCTGGGTTTCGAACCCAGAACCTGCGGATTAAGAGTCTCTTCAGGGCCGTTTCTGACCGTCCCAGACCGTCCCGGATAGGCTCACTACCAGGGGCTTCAGTCGCTGACTGTGTCTGACCGTCCCCGACTGTCGCGCCGATAGATGGGATGAAAGATGGGACAGAGCACCTGCGGATCTCGGTCCGCAGGTTTGAAATGCCCACCCAGATTCATTGATCCGCGGATCAACGCTGCCTTCGAACTCTGCGGCGGGAGGTCGCCGCAGTGGCCATGGAGGCGGCGGTTCATGGTCCCGCCAAGCCGTGAGCCACCCTAGCCAGCCCAACGACCGCGTCGGTTCGTTCCGCAGCGTCCCTGCTAGAACACTGGGATGTCCGCGATGTTTCGAGCCGGCGTTGGCGGGGTGATCCTTGACGTCCGGGGCCGAGTGTTGGCGCTCGAGCGCGCTGCCACCCCAGGCGCTTGGCAACTTCCGCAGGGTGGTATCGAGGGCGACGAGGCGCCGGTCGACGCGCGATGGAGGGAGCTGAGCGAGGAGATCGGTCTCACCGCCGAGCACGTCGAGTTGCTGGCTGAGGTGCCCGAGTGGCTTGGTTACGAGTTGCCGCCGGAATTCCGTTCGGAGAAGACCGGTCGTGGACAGGTCCACAAATGGTTCGTGCTTCGGATTCGGGACGAGGGTGTCTCGATTCGCTTTGACATCGGCAACGAGGTGGAGTTCCAGTCATGGCGGTGGATGCCGCTCGCACATTTGGCCGAACAGACTGTGTCCTTCCGCCAGCCGGTCTATCGACGCCTCGTCCAAGTCGTGGCGGGGCTCGACGCCTGATCTAGGCCGAGTCTTGTGCGGATTTAGGCGGATTGTCGGGCGGCAAGGGAGGGTATGAAGCGCTCGCTGAAGCCGGCCACGAAGCTGATCATCGCTACCCGCGGCCCGCTGTGCCCGGCGGCGGCACCCAGCAGATCGGCCTCAAGTGCGGCGAATGCCACCAGGGCGCCGGCGCCTCCGGCAAATGGTCTAAAGGTATTGGCCAGCTGCGCCCAGCGCAGCTCGGGGTACCGCATGTCGGGTCTCGCGGCTGCTACGCGCTGCGCGGCCGAAAACGCACCACCGAGAATCCCGTAGAGCAGCGCAGAGACAACCCACCACCCGTCTATGTCGCTGTCCGTGAGTATCAAGCCGCGACCGAGGAACTCAAGGGCGCAGATCGCGACCAGTACAGCGAATAGCAGTGCAAGGTAGATGATGACCTGACGGCGCTGCAGCAGTCGCTTTCGGTTGTCGTTCTCGCCAGTCTCGTCGAGGTGCTTCTGGATTCTCACAACTCGCTCGAGCTGCGGCCCGCTCTGGCATTCATAGGCGTCGACCGCCTCCCGGCGCCACGAGCCCAACTTCTTAAGGATTTCCTGTTTCAGATCGATCTCGAGCAGCGCGAGGTCTTCCGGTGACAGAACTCGGAGTTCCTCCCGGCGGGCCGCATGGAACCACGCCCAGGCCTCTTCGTTGCCGGCCAGGCCCACGTGCCGCTTGAGCTCACAGTCGGCCTGATCGAGGAATTTGCGAGCGTTGCGCACGGCGCCATCGGGACCTGACTGCTCGGCGAAGTCGAGGCGAAGCCTGAGCTCGCGTATCGCCTGCTCAAGCCGTGGGTCGGGACTGGGTCGGGACCAGGGCCGGCCTGTGCGCTTCGTGCGCTTATGCGCGCTCCCGCCCTTGGCGGTCAACGCCACTGTCGGAAGTCACACCCGGAGTCTTCCACAGTCATCTTCGAAGCCTTCACTGAGATGAACAGCAGGTCGTAGTTGAGGCGCTCGCAGAACGCCCGCTCCGAACAGATCGACTACATCGCCTTCAACACCGTCGACTTCAGCAACGCCTCCGGCGAGACGCTCTCACGGCCGCTGACCGCGTACATCTGGTCGAACACAGCGTCGAGCCCGGTGAGCACCGTGTCGACCACGACACGGATCCTGCGGTTCTTCGGCATTAGCTCCTCCGCCTGCTCAGTGTCGTCAACATCGCCAACTGCGGAGCCGTGCTTCCACGCATGCCCACAGTCTTTTCGATCCCACCACCCAAGGCGAGCACTCTCAGCCGATTTTCAGCACCCTATTAGGAGACGCGAGCGGTCGTTGGGCCCAGCATCGTGCGTCCGGTAACACCCGACCGCGACGCAGCCGAAGCCATCTGCGAACTGTCGTTCACGGACGGTCGCTCGGGACGCGATCGCGGCGGGTTTGGACAGTAGTGGGCGGAGTCTGAGGAGGTCGGCCACAAGCTTGGTTCTCCAACCCGCGCAAGAATGGGCTATGGCCACGATTGAACAAGTTGGAAAAGAACTGCACGTCACTCAGCGTCACTGGAAGATTGGCCGTAAGGCGTGGAGCTGCGCCTATCATTCGCTGCAAATAGGCGCCATCGGGCTCGCGGCGATTACAACGTTAGGCACAGCACGGAAATGGGACTCGACAGTCACGCTCTGGTTCGCAACTGCGACTACGGTGGCAACCGCCCTGACGGGTCTCCTTCGCCCCGCGGAGAAGTGGCGGTCGAACCGGTTGAGCTACTCCGAAGCTGAGGAGATTCGGTTGGATCTCATGAAGGAGAACGCGAGTGCCGACCGCGCCCTCAGTCGGTTGCAGAGGCTGCTCATTCGGCATGACATGGCGATTCTTGGGGACGTCGGCCTGGTGCACGACGCAGTTCCAGATCACCGTGATCGCGTGGACCACTGCGAGGCATCGGGTGTCGCCAGCGATGACGTGACGCCCCGAGATTGGTGATGAACCTGGGTGAGGGTAGGAAACCCCGACGCAGGGGTCGATCGCGTTCATCCTTCGCCGCTGTTTACACAACTCGCCGACGCGATCGGCATTCCCGTGCAATCTCTCGGTGGCGGTTCGCCGCGGAGCCCCGAGCAGGTCAGTCCCTCGCCCGGGGCCGCCGACGCGGTCGCCCCTCGCGTCGTCCATGAGGACAATCTTCTGTATCAGCGGGCTACCGGCGAATCTCTTGCTAGATGGTGGGCTGCGATGGCCCCACGAAGTTGGAGGCTGACATGCCTGCTGATTCCCACGATTGCTGCCGCGTCAAGCGTGAGACGCTCTCTGTTTGCACGATCTGAACGTCTGGAGGGAGCCGACACCATCACCGACGTCGCCCAGCAGGCGCGTACACGGGCTGCCTGGACATAGATCCTCGCTGAGTCAGTTCGAGCGAACGACTCAGCACGGTCCAATTGCGCGAGGCCGTTGGACCCTATTAGTCATCGGTCGAGATGATGGTAAAGCCCGCACGTTCCCATTCTCCGTCCTCGTTTGATGAATCTGCCTGCTCGTTCCGACTGGTCGCGCCCATCCACAGCCGTTCAACTGTCGGAGCAAAGCCACCTGATTGCAGCGCGATTATGCAATCGTCGTCGAGGTCGAGCTCTAAGTCTGGCTTCAGAACGACAAGGTCTACCAGCTGTTTTGATGAAGTGTATGAGTCCCGCGGCGTGGTGGGTTTCGGTAGGTCCACCGTGAGGTGAGCCATCGGCGTGATTCTTGGTGTGTTCCGGCAAGAACCCACCGAAGGAGAACACACCGATGGCTCTGGATGAGTCTGCCCTGCCCGAACTTCTCGAGGCGCTGCGCGCCGGCGATGGAGTCGATCTGATCCGTGACGCGGTGCGTCTCGTGATGCAAGAGTTGATCGAGCTCGAAGCGACCGAGGTGATCGGCGCCGGCCGCTACGAACGCACCGAGACCCGCACCAATGAACGCAACGGTCATCGGTCTCGGCTGTTGGCGACGCAGGCCGGCGATATCGAGTTGAAGATCCCGAAGCTGTCTCATGGCAGCTTCTTCCCGAGCTTGCTGGCACCGCGCCGGCGGATCGATCAGGCGTTGCACGCGGTGATCATGCAGGCCTACGTCGAGGGCGTCTCGACCCGCTCGGTCGACGATCTGGTGCAGGCGTTGGGGATCGACTCGGGGATCTCGAAGTCGCAGGTGTCGCGGATCTGCGCCCAGCTCGACGTCGAGGTCGACGCGTTCCGCAACCGCATCCTCGCCCACGTCGAGTTCCCCTACGTCTATCTCGACGCGACCTACGTCAAGGCCCGCGACACCGACCTGCATCAGGTCGTGTCGCGGGCGGTCGTGATCGCCACCGGGATCACCGCCGACGGCGACCGTGAAGTCCTCGGCCTCGCCGTCGGCGACACCGAGGAAGAGACGTTCTGGACCGAGTTCCTGCGCTCGCTGCGCCGCCGCGGCCTGAGCGGTGTGCGCCTGGTGATCTCCGACGCCCACGAAGGCTTGAAGGCCGCGGCCCGCAAGACGTTGCAGGGCGCGAGCTGGCAGCGCTGCCGCGTGCACTTCGCCCGCAACGTGTTGGCCCGCGTCCCCAAAGGCCACCAAGACGTCGTCGCCGCCGCGTTGCGGACCGTGTTCGTGCACCCCAACCCGGACGAGATCTCCGCCGCCTGGGACCGCACCGCCGACATGTTCGCCCGCCAGTTCCCGAAGGTGAAAGAACTGATGGACGACGCCAAGGGCGACGTGCTCGCCTTCTCCGCATTCCCGCCCGATCACTGGCGCAAGATCTGGTCGAACAACCCGCTCGAGCGGCTCAACAAAGAGATCAAACGACGCACCAACGTCGTGCAGATCTTCCCCAACAACGCCGCCATCATCCGCCTCGTCGGCGCCGTCCTCGCCGAGCAACACGACGACTGGGCCACCCACCGCCACTACCTCTCCGAGCGCTCGATGGCCAAGCTCTACCCGACGCGCGACAATGACACCGCGCCAGGCGACGGCATCCTCGCCATCACCTGACGCCACCAGGAATCACACCAACGATTCCCACCACTCCACGGGACGCTGTCGTTTGAAGTGGTAACGAGCTTCGAAACACGCTCACACGTGTTAGCGCTGGGAGGAATCCGAGTGGTGCGAGATCAACAATCGATGAATCACTGAACTCGATGTAGCTCAAGTGCTTTAGGAAACCCAAACTGCCTAGATGGCCGCCGGTGGGCAGATTCCGATGGCCGCCGAGAGGTCGATCGGCCGCGAGTTCTGCCGGAGTCCGTCTTTCAGCTGCGCTTCTCGTTGCGCTGGCTCATCGGCCCTAGCGACGGTGCATTGATGATCGCGTTGGCGGTTGTGTCGTTGGGGCGCCGGGTGTTTGGTCGAGCCACGCGGTGAGCTGTCTGCGCGATAGTCGCAGTTCGTTGCCGATGGTGAACTCGGTGAGTGGCAAGCGGCCAGTATTCAGCATTCGGTAGATGGTGCTTCGCGACACGCCGAGCCATGCGGCTGTTTGTGCGACAGTAAAGAGCCTCCACCCGGACCAGGGCGATTCAACGTGCATGTTGGCCGGTCGAGGATCAGCGGGTGTCGGGATCAGATTTCGCCGAGATCTGCGGAGCGGCCGGGCCGACTTCGCTCCGCTGGGACAGCGGTTGTTGACTTCGGGAACGTGGTGTCGGCGCCCTCTTCGTGCACCTCGGTCAGGAAGTCTCGAGTGTGGAAGCTGAAACGTGCGACTCTCGGCACCCACTGGGCATAGACAGACAAAGTGGTAACAAATGCGCCCTCGGCCTGCTCCACGAGATCCGCGAGACCTTGGTGGATCGCCTGCCACTCCGCGTTGTCCCGATGGTCGGTCCTTTGGGTCAGATTGTCCACAAGTACTTTGATGTCGGAATCCGTTGCGGCCCTGATGGCACGAAAGAGCGTTGGCACGCACGCGGGTCGCCCGACCAAAATGGCGACGAGGATGAGCACGGCCTGGTAGGGGCCGCCGCTGTCGTCTCCCACGAAGCTTGCAAGGTCGGCGTCGGGAATGCCGATCCGTATGAGTCGGTAAACGTTGACGAGCTTCTTTGCCGACCGTGGGGTTGACACGATATGACCGAGCAATGGGATGAAAGCCCGCTCGTTTGGTCGAATGCGCAAGCCCGGCGGCACCAGGTTCGGGAGTGCGGCCGCGGCGCGTACGGCGCCCTGCATTCCTGAGAATGTGTCGAGACCTTCCTGCACGTCGCGTGCTGAACGACCCACTTCCGAAGCGGGCTCTGCCTGCCGACGCTCCGAGGTCTCGGTGCCGAGTTCGGCGGCCTCGCCGGGCTCCACCGTTGGCACCGTTCGAAGCTCCGCCGGCCGCTCTGCTTCGGGGACCAGCGACTCTAGGTAGGGACGCGGCGCGATCCGCCCCCATCGGCCGCAGAGCGAAGGGAATCTGGAAGATCTTGTCGAGATAGTCAAGGGGTGTCGCCGCCTCCACGATGCCAGCGCCGTGGTCGCTCTCCACGTCCTTGAGAAGCGCCGCGTAGTGGCTTTCTAGCGACAGGAGCAGCCATCGTGGATCCACGGCGACGAAGACGACGAACAAAGGAATCGCCAGCAAGAGATGGATCGCCTCGAGCACCTCAACGACTCGACTGGGCGGACAGCGATCGAGATCGTCCACATAAAGCACAATTCGTTGCAAGGGTGGCCGCTCACGAGAGCGACTGGCCGCCCACAGCCGGTTGGCGACGGACAGCTCGTCGTTCAGACGTAACAAGTCCCGGTGCACCAGCCACAGCAGTCCCCGGTACTTCATGTAGCTCTCGTCGATCTTGCGGCCTTCGAGGAAACCCTGCAGGCGGAGCGCTCCGTCCACAACTGCGAGCCGGCCACGGAGATCGGCTACCCGGCGCTGCACCTCAACTCGTTGTTCCTCGAGCCGCTTGGGTACCTCGGAACGGGCCCGCGACCACTGCGCCTTGACGCCGCCTGTGACCTTCGAGAGCGCCAGCAGTAGAGGACCAAAGACGCTCACGATCGCGACCATCCAGGCCACAACGAAGTGTTGCAGAACGATCGTCGCGACTAGTGCGAGAGCAACAGCTGCCGCGCTGATGAACACCAGCACCTTGTGAGCCTTGAGGTCGCGCCAGAACTGACGAGCGCTGACGAAGGCCATATGTCCAACCATCAATTGCCGGAGCGAGGCGGGCGCGGAAGACAACCGGTTTAGACTGCCCGTGATCTGCCTTTCGGCCAGCTCCTCGCGAGTTAAGAGCTGCTTCAACTCGGCGGCCTGCGCCGGGCCAACGGCCAATTCGGTCGCCTCAACCGGCGACGATGCACCAGCCAGACCCTGAAACAAGTTCTCGACTATCCCCGACCACACGTATGTGTCGCTGTAGTGCCATGCGTTGAACGACACCTGAGCAACGCTCGCCACAAACTCACTCGCCCCAAGGTTTGCAGCAGATGCATCAGCCAAGGTGTTGACCCGAAGCTCAACTTGTCGCATGAAGCTCGATTTCCCGGTTCCCCACTCTCCGAGAAGACCGATTGACAACGGTGGCTCGGTCGCGATTGCAGAAGCCAACTCGGCCAGCATCGCTACCTCACCTCCGAGGTCGAGGCGATCGTCGACTGCTGGATTGTCACTTGCGAGACCAGCCAGCTGGCCGGCCTTGCCCGCACCTCCGACCCCGGTTCCCCTGACATAGCGCCCCGTGGCCATGTTCCAGATCCGTACCGAGCCGTCATCTCCGACGCTGACGATTTCGGTGCCGTCGGGTGTCACCGCCACCGCCCGCACTCTGTCGGTGTGGCCGGTGAGTGGGGCACGGGGCTCGCCGGTGTGCCGGTCCCAGATCCGTACCGAGCCGTCCTCGCTGCCGCTGACGATTTCGGTGCCGTCGGGTGTCACTGCCACCGCCAACACCCTGCTGGTGTGGCCGGTGAGTGGGGCGCGGGGCTCGCCGGTGCGCCGGTCCCAGATCCGTACCGAGCCGTCCTCGCCGCCGCTGACGATATCGGTGCCGTCGGGTGTCACCGCCACCGCCCACACCGCGCCGGTGTGGCCGGTGAGTGGGGCGCGGGGCTCGCCGGTGTGCCGGTCCCAGATCCGTACCGAGCCGTCCTCGCTGCCACTGAGGATTTCGGTGCCGTCGGGTGTCACCGCCACCGCCCGCACCGCGCTGGTGTGGCCGGTGAGCGGAGCGCGGGGCTCGCCGGTGCGCGAGTGTGCCGGTGTGCCGGTGTGCCGGTCCCAGATCCGTACGGAGCCGTCCGCGCTGCCGCTGACGATTTCGGTGCCGTCGGGTGTCACCGCCACCGCCCACACCCTGCTGGTGTGGCCGGTGAGTGGGGCGCGGGGCTCGCCGGTGTGCCGGTCCCAGATCTGTGCCGAGCCGTCCTCGCTGCCGCTGAGGATTTCGGTGCCGTCGGGTGTCACCGCCACCGTCAACACCCTGCTGGTGTGGCCGGTGAGTGGGGCGCGGGGCTCGCCGGTGTGCCGGTCCCAGATCCGTACCGAGCCGTCGCTGCCGCCGCTGACGATTTCGGTGCCGTCGGGTGTCACTGCCACCGCCAACACCCTGCCGGTGTGGCCGGTGAGTGGGGCGCGGGGCTCGCCGGTGCGCCGGTCCCAGATCCGTACCGAGCCGTCCGCGCTGCCGCTGACGATTTCGGTGCCGTCGGGTGTCACCGCCACCGCCCACACCCCGCTGGTGTGGCCGGTGAGTGGGGCGCGGGGCTCGCCGGTGTGCCGGTCCCAGATCCGTACCGAGCCGTCCTGGCTGCCGCTGACGATTTCGGTGCCGTCGGGTGTCACTGCCACCGCCAACACCCTGCTGGTGTGGCCGGTGAGTGGGGCGCGGGGCTCGCCGGTGTGCCGGTCCCAGATCCGTACCGAGCCGTCCTCGCTGCCGCTGACGATTTCGGTGCCGTCGGGTGTCACTGCCACCGTCAACACCGCGCCGGTGTGGCCGGTGAGTGGGGCGCGGGGCTCGCCGGTGTGCCGGTCCCAGATCCGTACCGAGCCGTCGCTGCTGCCGCTGACGATTTCGGTGCCGTCGGGTGTCACCGCCACCGCCCGCACCCAACTGGTGTGGCCGGTGAGTGGGCGCGGGGCTCGCCGGTGCGCCGGTCCCAGATCCGTACCGAGCCGTCCTGGCTGCCGCTGACGATTTCGGTGCCGTCGGGTGTCACCGCCACCGCCCACACCCCGCTGGTGTGGCCGGTGAGTGGGGCGCGGGGCTCGCCGGTGTGCCGGTCCCAGATCCGTACCAAGCCGTCCTCGCCGCCGCTGACGATTTCGGTGCCGTCGGGTGTCACCGCCACCGCCAACACCCTGCCGGTGTGGCCGGTGAGCGGGGCGCGGGGCTCGCCGGTGTGCCGGTCCCAGATCCGTACCGAGCCGTCCTCGCCGCTGCTGACGATTTCGGTGCCCTCGGGTGTCACCGCCACCGCCAACACCCTGCCCGCGTAGCCGCCGAAGGGCGGCCGAGTGAGATCGGCCGCGATTGAGGCGAGTTGCGCGCTTTCACGAATCACTGCGCTGTATCTTCGCCCATCTGTCGCGGTGAGTGGTGCAATGCGGCTATCGCTCCCGCCCAACGCAGAAGCCGGGCTCGACAACACGGGGGCTTCTATTCTCGCCACAGCGAAGACGGTGCCGGGCGACGAACCGATCCGAAGAATTCGGGGAGCGGGGGCGCCGCCTCACTTGTACGAGTCGTGTACCACCTCGCGTCGACCGTCCCAGAGCTCCAAACCGCCGCCTGCAGTTCTCAGCGATTGCCGGTGGGCCCCGAAGTGACCAGCGGCTGGATGGGACGATTCGGCGATGACGCCGATGTGAGCGGTCGCGTGAGTGGTCCGATGAGTCTGCTTGTTCATCGTCGCTGGTATGGATGTCTGCACCTGCCTCGAATCGGAACTGTTTCGTGCGTTTCGTCATGCGATCCCGCCTCGCTGGCGGCTCGATCCGAGCCTGGCCGGGTTCGAATCGCTCCTCGATGTTGTCGAAGCGATCAAGAATCTTGATGGGCGCTCCGACGAGATTGTGACGGCGTTGATCACCCGTGGTCGCGATGACCCGGTTGTGGTCACGGTGATCGTCGTTGCCCTGTTGCCGCTACTCCTAGCCCGCTGCGCCCATGACCGGAATCGCGTCGACGAACTCGTCGGCGAATTGGCGATTGTAATCAGCGAGTTCGACAGTCGTTGACTTCAGCCGGTGGCCGGCAAAAGCGGCCACTCGGCTGCTCGATAGGGCGTGGGGCAGGATACGTGTCCCGGCCCGACGCATTCAGCGGTTGGAGCCGTTTGACTCTCTTGAGTTGTGTAACCATCTCATCGACGTTCAGGCGGATCCCGAACGGGTTGTGGTCAATCGGGTGGCATTACATACCGTCCGTGACAATCTCGCTGCGTCGGGCCGCGGCTATCAAAGTGTGGTCCGAGCGTGGAACTGAACCAATACGTGACTCGTGACCGGTGCGGTGAACGTGCTCGTGCGCGGCTGTCGAGTAGTAGTCGCTCGGCCGATCGAACTGCGTGAGCGATGGCAGATGAATCGTGTCTGTCGACGGCACGTAGCACGCAACGTTGCCGCCGTGGACGACATTGGCGCCGACAGCAGCGAAGTAGGCGTCGGCGTCGGCGATTCGCTCGCACTCTGGCCGCTTCGGCTCGGCCACGAGGTACGACTTGGCCCCGTCGACCTGTTCGGCGGCGAACACCGTGAACGTCCGAGCGAACAACGACCGACGGCTGCCGCTGTCCTCGCCATCGTCCGAAGTGGTCGCGCGTTCGGTCGGCTTCCACAACACGACGTGCGTGCCGCGCTCACCGCGACGTACCTGCCGCGCGTGTCGTTGCCACCCGCGGTACGTCGCCCACGTCGACGACGACCAAGCCCGATCGGCCGCCGTCATCCCGAGGACCAGCGCGTTCCATCCTCGGTACGGACGACCGTCCACACGGCGCGGCAACCCGCCAGCGGCCAACCGGTGCCACGGCATCCGAAACCCGCGGGCGCCCGCCTCGATCGCTTCCACCAGATCGGCGGTCACCTTCTCGAACAGATCTGACGCGTTCATCTCGACGCCACCTCCGACTCGGCTTTGCTCTACGGGTCGCGTCGGCGACGAGCGGCCTGTCAACCCGAAGGGCTTGGCCCCGAGCCTGCGAGTGGGCTTGACCGGCCGTGAGCGTCGACGCACCCACCGCACCCGCCCGCAGGGCGGCAACGTCGTTGGAGCGCCCGGGGAGCCAGCGGCAGTTACCTCGTCTCCGATCCAGAGTGTGCCGACTGCCGTGCCGTGATGCCGCAGAGAACGCCGCAGGCCCGGCCATCGTGATCACGATCAGGGCGTCGTCGGCGCTGACCGGACGACTAGGGTGCGCTGCGGGGGTGAATCGATGGGACTCTTAGATCGAGGGGCTAGATATCAGGCGTTCCATGTACCAGTTTTGGGACGGAATCCGCCGTACGCCCTTCAATCGAACGGCGATGAGACCAAGAAACAAGCGATTGCGAGGAATATTGAGCAGCTGCGCCGTACGTCGCCCGTTGAGGACATGACGGCTCCGGCTGATGATTTCCTCGATGCAGCGGGCTTCACGGCGTACTCGGAATCTGCCGTTGAATCCGGGTCCCTTCCCGTAGATGTCTACGAAGTTACAAGGGCGTACCTGCACATTAATTTCTTCAACGGTGTCTATCTAGGTCTTGCCGAAAGAATGTATCGATTGTGGGTGGCACGGTTACTCGGTGAGTGTGGTGGGCGAGCCTGGATGGCGCTCGATGTGCTCATCGATCAGTTCGCTGAGGGTCATCTTTGCTTGACCTCGGCGTTTCGGTTTGACGTCACCTTGTTCGGCGGCCACGAGCCTCGCCAACTCGCTGGACGCCAACCTCTTGCCACCCATCACAATTTCGGCTGACGTACTGCTTCTTGCCGGTGACAGTGTCATTGCCCAGGAACACACGACGTTCCCATCGGCCTGGCGATCGTTCGCGCATCGAGCCTTGCATGACGAAAAGTCTCGACGGTTAGGTGGGATGTGGATGGGATGGAGATCCGGGCCAATTCGGATGCTGAGTCAAATAGTCCATCTGACCTGGTGCTTCTTGGTGCGCCCCCTGGGTTTCGAACCCAGAACCTGCGGATTAAGAGTCTTTTCAGAGCAGTTTCCGACCGTTTCTGAAAGCCCCTGACAGGCCCACTACCAGGGGCTTCAGTCGCTGACCGTTCCTGACCGTCCCCGAATGTCGCGCCCATAGATGGGATGAAATATGAGATGACAACACCTGCGGATCTCGATATCCGCAGGTCTCGAAATGTCGAGCCAGATGTTGACATTGATCCGCGGTTTCCTCCACCACACCCCGGGGCGCATCACTTATGGGGTAGTCGGTACCACATCACCCGACACCATGCCGTAGATCCGATATACGAGGTTCATCACCTCTACAGGCGTGGCTTCCTCGTTGCTGTTGTTGTGGATCACGATGGTGACATCCGTCTTCGGGAAGTAATACCAATGGGTCAGCGAACCCACTTGGTTCGCACGCCGGCCGATTGAGGTGCCGGTGAACCCCTCTCCGGCCGCCTGACACGGACAGTGGAGGTTGAGTGGAAACCTGTCGCCGACGTAGCGATCGCCGTCGGAGTCGGACAGTAGGTGGTCGGCCTTGAACTTGTCTGGGGTTGGGAGTCGATCAAGACCGGGCATCGTGCCCGTGGCCAGTGCATGTACGAGTGACAACTGGTCAGACAGGGTGGACATGAGGCCGCCGTGAGCGACATTGAACGACACGTACGAATTGAGGGGGAAGTCCGACGTCGTATGTGCGGTTCCGTTGAAGTTGAATCGGCCGTACGAAAAGTTGACGGGCAGTTCCGCAGGCTCGATGATCCTGGTCTGATCGAGGCCCAACGGCTTGGCGAAGCGTGAGTCGATCAACTGGGCGAATGATTGGCCCGTGGCTTTCTCGATCATGAGCGCGAGAGCCATCGCCGCGGTCGCGCCGTCGCCTTTCGTGCCGATCGCGCCCGGCGCCGCCTTCGCCGCTTCAGCCAGCACTTCTTCCAATGTCCAGTTCTTGGTCCAGTCGCGAGTCACCAACTCGACCCAGTTGACGATCTGGGCCATGCCGTGACCGCCGAAGTCGCCGTCGCGTAGCATCTGAGCAGTGATCTCGCTCGCCTGCGGATATGTCGGTAGCCAGGTCGACAGCGTGACGTTCGGGGCAATGGTGCCCTCGTCCACCAGCATGTCGTACAGCGCGAAAAGCACATTGACCGTCACGTCGCCCGCCTCGAAGGGGGCTGTCGGGTCGAATGGGGCATCGGCGTGAGTCGCCTCGGTGCCAACACTTATCAGGAGATCCGCCTGACCGGGTACACGGATGCCGATCGATGCTCCGCTGGGAAGCGAGTCGGGAGGAGAGCCTGGGGAGACTGTGTAGAAGCCTGGAGCAAGGCTCGCGCTCAGGGCACCACGGATGTCGGGCTCAAGGTTGCTCAGCACAACGCCGGGATCATCGATGGCGATCGTGTCGATGCTGGCCGGCTCGGTGATCACCGGCTTTGTCGCTTCGGGTCCGGTCGCAGGTGGGGATGTCAATGTCGAGGTCTCCAAGCTGACTACCGAGTTCGGCGGCGTTGCATTGCCGCCAGTCTTCGTCGCGTCGTTGCCGCATGCTGCTGCGATGAGGCTGACAGCGAGCACCCACGACACGGCACCTGTCGTTGGTCGTGCCGCTGCTCGTATTCCGTTCATGGCTGTTTGCTCCTTCGTTCACGGTCGTTCGTGACCTGCTGGGCGCACGATCGCAACACCGACATACAGCTCCCTAACAATGGGTGCGTTGTCAGCGTTCTGTAATCGCCTTCGGTGACTATCTCCTACAGTTCTCAACAGGGAGGTCAGGTGCGCTACGGGGTCCTCGGAACGATCGATGTCCAGAGCGAAATCGGACGGATCGATCTCGGCGGACCTCAACAGCGACGCCTGCTCGGCGTGCTCCTGACGTCGCCCGGACGCGTGTTCACGGTCGACAAGCTGATCGATGCGTTGTGGAGCGACGGGAGCGCGCCCGACGGAGCAAGCGCTGCGGTTCTCACGTACATGTCGAGACTTCGTTCACGAATCGGGACAACATTCATCGTGACCCGGGACGGCGGATATCTCTTTGACCTTGGATCCGCAACGGTCGACGCTTTGGAGTTCGAGGAGCTGATTCAACGCGCGAGGATCACTGATCCCGACACGGCGGTGGATCTCTTCAACAAAGCGCTGGCCCTGTGGAGGGGCCCGGCATTCGGGGAGTTCGCCACCGAGTGGTGGGCGATCGCCGCTGCGAGCCGACTCGAAGAACTTCGCGCCGTCGCCTCGGAAGAGCGCGCTGCAACGTTGATCGCGCTGGGGCAGAGCTCGCGTGCGGTTCCCGAGTTGGAGTCACTTCGGATCGAGCTACCCCTGCGCGAACGTGTCGCCCAGTTACTGATGCAAGCGCTCGACGAAGTCGGTCGCAAGGCTGAGGCTCTGAGAGTCTTCCACGCCTTTCGCGAGGAGCTGATCGAGACCACGGGGCTCGGCCCATCGCAGAGTTTGATCGAGCTGGAGAGGGCTATCGCGAGCGACGAGGGTCGTTCCAACGCCGTGGAAGGTCGACCGCTACGCGGGTACATCCTCCACGAGGTGATTGGTCGCGGTAGTCATGGGACCGTATATGCAGCTAAGCAGCCGGGAACTGAACGAGACGTCGCGATCAAGGTCATCCGAGCCGAGTTCGCCGACTCGCCCGAATACGTACGTCGATTCGAGATCGAAGCGCAGCTGGTGGCGCGACTCGAGCATCCGCACATCGTGCCGCTCTACGACTACTGGCGCGAACCGGGCGGCGCGTACCTGGTCTTTCGATTGATGCGAGGTGGCACCGCGGAGGATTCGTTGGTGACCGGTGGACGCTGGTCGCTGGATCGTGTGGGCCGTCTGGTCGAGCAGGTTGGGAATGCGCTGGTCGCCGCTCACGCGGCGGGAATCGCTCACCGTGACATTCGCGGGGCCAACATCTTGCTCGACGATGCGGACAACATGTTCGTCAGCGACTTCGGAATCGCCGCGGAGCCAAGTGCGGAAGCGGACGATCTGGACATGCTTGCCGACGTCCGCGAATTCGCGTTGACCATCTGGGAGCTGATCGCTGGACACCCCCCAGAGACATCGAAGTGGAGTGGGTCAATGCCGACTCTCCTAGGTCGAGTACCCGACCTCCCTGCGTCGATCGATGCCGTCCTGAGCCGAGCAGTTGCCCGGCCACCCGACCATGCGTTCGAATCGATGGCCGAGTTCGTCCTTGCGTGGCGTGCCGCCATCAGTCGAGCGGGTGGCGTTGTGGGACCGGTAGGCACGACGCTCCATCGAACGACATCTGACCGTCGCCTTGCCGCCCGCCAACTCAGCGCTCACGCGCAGGCCGGCGTCAACCCGTACAGGGGCCTGCGCCCATTTGCGGAGGCCGACGCCCGCGACTTCTTCGGCCGTGGTTCAATCTCCGCGGCCCTCTGCGATGCAGTCGATCGATCTGCTCTCGTTGCCTTGGTGGGACCGTCGGGTTCTGGCAAGACCTCGCTCGTCCACGCAGGGCTCGTACCAATCCTGCGTGAGCACGGAGATCGGCTGGTGACGTCGATGACACCAGGCCCGCGACCGCTCGACGCGCTTCACGCCGCACTGACTCTCGTCTCACGAATACCTCTCGATCCGCACGAGCCCGAGGCATCGATCCACGCCGTAGCTCGACAGTCCAAATCGGGATTGGTGCTCATCATCGATCAGTTCGAGGAATGCTGGACGCTGCCTGACGTGTCCGAGCGCGACCGATTCCTCGTCGCCGTTGCGGCACTCGCACCGGAAGCTGGCGACTCGCCGCTCTCGGTGGTGGTGACTTTGCGCGCAGACATGTACGACCGACCATTGCGACACCCAGCGATCGGATCGCTGATCGGTGCCGCGACGTTTCCTGTCACGCCGATGTCGGCGGCAGAGTTGGAAGACGCGGTGCTGCTCCCAGCGGCACGGGCACACGTCTCGTTCGAGGACGGCGTCGTTTCATCGATAGTGACCGAGACCGCGTCGAACCCGGCGAGCCTTCCGCTGCTGCAGTTCACGCTCTTCCAGCTCTTCGAACGGCGCGTCGATGGACGCATCACTGCCGCGGCCTACGAGGCGGTCGGTGGTGTCGCGGGGGCAATTGCGCGCCGCTGCCGACGACCTGTACGAGCGTTCGAGCGCCGAAGATCAAGAACAGATCCGATTGCTCTTCACTCGACTGGTCAACCCTGGGATCGGGACGCCTGACTCCCGACGGCGGACGATGGTCGGCGACCTGCCCCAACGATCGCGTGAGTTGGCTGACGAATTCGTCTCGGCGCGTCTACTTGTGCGCGATCACGACCGCGTCACGCGTGAACCAACTATCGAAGTTGCCCACGAGGCGATCCTCACGAGGTGGAACCGGCTCCGCGGCTGGATTGACGACGACCGCCGGTGGTTGAGCCAACTTCACCATCTGAGCGGCGCGGCTCGAGTGTGGGACCAGACTGATCGGCCAGCCGCAGAGCTGTACCGAGGTTCGCGTTTGGAGAGCGCGTTGGAGGCCCTTCCCCAAAGGCGTGAACAGCTCACCGCAACAGAGATCGACTTCATCGAATCAGGGAAACGGGCGCGTGACGCGGAGTTGGAAGCGCAACGACGTTCGACCCGACGGTTGCGACGTTTGTTGATCGGAGTAGCGCTCCTTCTTGTGGTGGCCACGGTTTCGGCGGCGATCGCCATCGCCCAGCGGCGGACGGCGGATCGCACGACCCGCGAGGCGCGCATCAGTGCACTCGTCGGCGACATCAATTCGATTCGGTCGACGCAGCGGGACGCAGCAGCACTGCTCGCGATCGAGGCGTTCCGGTTGGCTGACACTCCCGCAACTCGATCTGCGTTGCTGTCGACGTTCACGTCATCGCCCGGATTCTTGGACTCACATCATCTCGGCGACGATCTGGCGTTCTTCGCGGGCACGGTCGTGCCGAGCGACGGCCGGGCCTTCGTGATCGACTCGGAAAATCTTGTGCACCCGTACGACCCAGCCTCGGGCGGACTCGGCGATGCATTCGAGCGCGCCTTGCCGGCCGTCGCAATCGACAACTTCACTGGCGCAGGGAACCATCCTGGCCTGGCAACGACCTCCGCCCTGGTGCCGAGCCCCGACGGAAACCTGCTTGCCCAGGTGTTTGGCGCCATCGATCTCCGCGGCAGAGCAACGACCTCGATTGCGATGCTCGATGTGGCTACTCGCCGGCCGGTCGGCCCGCTGATCCACGCCGATTTGTCGGCGGGCAGCTTCGCCTTCAGTCCCGACCAACGAGAACTCATCGTGAGCGGCGGCGCGGATGGGACCGCGGTGGCGTTCGACATCGCAACGGGCGCTGAGCTGGCCCGACTGCCGGGCACGCCGCCCGAGGAACCGCTTGCCAGCCAGATCTGGCAAACAGCGGGTCTCGCGTTCATCGACCCGGACCACCTCGCCGTCGGATCGGTCGTCGATACGATCCGAATCGTCGATCCCCGCACTCTGGAGCCGATCGGCGATCCCATCGTCGTTCCGCAGAACAGCACAAGAGCACTGTTTGCGCTGGACGGCGGGGCGACTCTGCTCGGAGCTGGCCGCAACAGCGACGTGCGGGTCGATGTTGCGACTGGCAAAGTGGTGTGGGCGCTGAACAGCGAGCAGATCCCTGTCGCCGGTTGCTCCGGCGTGACCGTCGTCCCCGAGCGGTCGCACTTCTATTGCAGCGACGCCTTCGGACGTCTCGAAGAACGGAGTCTTCGTGACGGCTCGCGAATTCGCCAGCTCGATGCACAGAATGGCGCAGCGACAAGCCTGTGGCCGACGCGGCAGGGTACGGAGTTGGTGGCCTTCGGGAGCAGCGAGCGGGTCGTCTCACGTTGGCGCCTCGACGGCAGCGGTCCCATCACCCAACGAGTGGCTCCGGGGTTGGCGGGCTTGCGATACAGCCCGAACGGCGAGCTGCTGATCGGCCGATTGCCCTCCGGCAGTTCGTTCAACGACTCGGTGCCTGACGAATACGTGCTTATCGATTCGTCGACCGGTCGAATCGAGGAGCGCCTGGGAACGTTTAACTTTCCGTTCTGGGACACCGACGAAGCACTCGGCGGAGTCATCAACAGTCCAGATGGCCTCCGCCTGGCCACCTACCGGCTCGCCACTCACGAAGTAGTTCCTGGCGACTTCGTCTTCACCCGGGAGATCTCCCACAACGTCAACAATCCCGGCGATCCACGAGCGTGGATTGCACTCCCGAACGGCGACGACACATGGGACATTTGGACGTTCGAACGTCCGTCAGGTCGCCGTCTTGACTCGACTGTGTCCGTCAAATCCCTCGTCTCACTGAGCGGCAGTCCCGACGGGAAGCGGTTTGCGGTCGCCACGACCTCGGGTGTGAAGGTCTTTGATGTCGACACCGGCGGCGAAGTGTCGAGCATCGACGATCGGCCGGACCTGCGCGGTGTCTATTTCGTCACCAACGATCTCATCGCGATCAGTTCTCTCGGCGGCGAGTTGACGTTCCACGATGTCGGCACGCTCGCAACGATTCGAACGCTGAACGGCAGCCGCGGCTTCGTTCAGGACGTGCAACCCACAGGGGACGGTTCACTCATCGCTGCCGACGGGGGGGATCGGAGCGTCCAACTGATCGACGTGGCCAGCGGGACGACTATCGGAGGATCGATCACCATTGCGGACAACGAATGGAATGGATTCGCGTTCCAGCCGCAGGGCCGGGAGCTAGCCGTGGGTGGTGGGTCGAAAGACGGCATTGCGATCTGGGACCTCGATCCGAAGCACTGGATCGAAGCTGCTTGTCGCCTCGCGGGTCGCGACCTCACCAAGGCCGAATGGGACACTTACCTCGCGAAACTCGGCAACTACCACGCAACCTGCGCCTGATTTCGCTCGTGGTATTTCCGGTTTACGTCGGCATTGGTTTGAAGATGAACGACTCGATGATCGGCATGGCCACGGCGGCGAGTTCGTCATAGCGGTGCTCCAGGTTGTCGTCGATGAAGGCCGCGACGGTGCGTTGCGGGGCGATGTCGATCAGTACGACGCGCATCTGTTGGTCTCCGAACACTCCGAAGTTAAACGGGTCGGGCTTCGAGGTGCGTGAGGCAATGAGGCTGACGAAGCCTTGGCACGTGGTGGCGTTCGGAGCGATGTGCACGTCAACCACTTCGGCTGGGAGCCCGTTGACGTCGATGGTCGTATGCGTGGCGATGACGCTCGGCAGGCTCGCCATCCAGGCGGCGATGTCCGCGGCTCTTGTGCCGATGGTGCTGTCCGACTGGTCGGAGCAGTCTTGTTTGGCGGCGGCGACGTCAGCCCACGCACTGATGCCGTAGAAGGACTCCTTGTGGTTGGTGTAGTCGGTGGCGCGTCGCAGGAACAGGGCTGCTTGGGTGTCGTTGGCGATCGCCCATCCGTCGGGGACCGTGAAGGTCACTTGGCCGTACGTGAACTGTCCGAAGGGGTTGAAGCGGTTGGTCGAGTACGTGCCGGCTTCCACCACTCCGAGGCAGTCTCTTCCGTGGTCGTTGCACGCGGTGTGATCCCATGCGCCGGTGATGGTCTGGGCGCGCAAGTCACAGACGTCGTCGAGCGCCGTCAAGGTCAATGTCGTGCCGCCCGGGGAGAGCGCCCAGCGATAGTGGCCGACGTCACCGGCGCTGCACGACTCGGTGTCGGTCGAGAGCGTGAGCCGGAAGGTGTTCGCTGCTTCGGCTGTGATCTTCGAGTCGAAGGCCTTCGGGTTGTCGTCGATGCCGGTGTTGTACACGAGGTACTGGCCGTCGATCTCGACGAACGCCGCCTTCGTACCGGTGCCGAGTGTGCCGAGCGGTCGTGGAGCGCCGACCCAGCGGTCGACAAGTGTGGTGGGCAGCGAGACAGTCGTGGACGTCGCTGGTGCGGGGGTGGACGCCGTGGATTCATCGCTGGAGCAACCGGCCACAGCTCCGGCCACCGCGAGGCCGGCTAGCCATGTGAGCGACCGTCGATGATTCATGTGGTTGCTCCCTTTGTGCATTGGTTCGTACAGCGAACACCGGATGGCGGCGAGTGGTTCAGCGGGTTGCCGGGTTGGGAGAGAAGGTGAAGGACTCGACGATCGGTGTGGCTTCTGCCAGCAGTTCGTCGAAGCGCGACGGTGTCGACCGATCATGGATGACCACTGCGACGGTGTGCCCGCCGTCGAGATCGACGAGCAGGACACGTGCTCGTTCGCCGAGGCGCAGGCTCGCCCGCCATGTGGCCGGCACGCCGGTGCGTGAAGTGAGCAGACCGACGCCCGGCGCTGCCCCGTCGTTCGTGCAGGTGTGCGCCTGGTCGGGCGCCACTTCGACATCGATGACCTCGGCGCGCCGACTGCCGATCGTCGCTGTTGTGCGACTGGAGATCAGGCCGGGGTTGGCGGCAAATTGGGCCGCGATTTCGGCGCTGGTCGTGTCCGCTGCAGTGTCGGGTTGTGTCGAGCAGTCTGATGCAACGGCGGCGGCGACGTCGGCCCACACGTCGATGCCTTGGGTCCCTCCGCTGCCGTCCTCGGAGATGTCCGCGTACTCGTTGGCGTGGCGCAGGAACAGGTTGGATTGCGTGTCGGCGCTGACCGCCCAACCGCTCGGGAGGGTGTAGACCAATTCGCCATAGCTGAATGTATCGAACGGGTCGAAGGTGACCGAGGCGTGCTGGCCGGCGTCGACCGGACCGAGGCAGTCCGAGGTGGGCAGCTTGCACGCCGTGTGCGTCCATTGCCCGGCCAACGACTGCGCTCGTGGGGCGCACTCGTCGTCGATGGCGGTCAATGTCAAGGTTGCGCCGGATGCGGACAGAGCCCAGCGATAGTGACCGACCGCGCCCTGGTTGCATCCCCCTCCCTGTGCCGACATCACCAGTCGGATCACGTCAGACGTCTCTGCGGACCACTCCGAATCCCACGCACCCGGTGAATCGGTTTTCCCCGGGCGATACACGACGACGTCGCTGGCGATGTCGACGAATGCCGCCGACGTAGCGCCGGTGACGGGGGCGCCGACCCATCGGTCGATCAGGGCTTGTGCGACCTTTTCTGGTGGGGTGACCAGCGACGGTTCTCTGTGCCGGGTGACGGCGATCAGGCCGATCACTACCAGGACTGCGGCGGCAACCGTTGGTACGAGGCGCCAGGTCCCGCGGCGCGTCAACGGCTTCGAAGTGTGGAGCATCACAGTCGTTGGCGGATCGGTGTCGACGGCGCGAGACAGCCGATCGGCGAGCCTCGACGCCACATCGCCCTGGTACGCGGGCTCGTCCCACGGCCCGGCTCGCAACACTGTCTCGATTCGTTGCTCGTCCATCACAACACCACTTCCGCGTTGAGTGTGCGGCGCAGGCTGGCCAGGGCTTGCGTCGAGTGACTTCGCGCTGCACTGGCCGTGATTCCCATCGTTGCCGCGACCGCGTCGAAGCTCAGGTCTGCTCGGAACCGCAGGTACAGCACAGCACGCTGTCGCTCCGGAAGGCGGTCGACCGCCGACCAGACGAGACGCCGTTCGAGCCCCTCGGCGGGGTCGGTGTCGACGGCCGAGCGCGACTCGAGTCGCGAGGCGAGCCTGTGGATGCGGGCGAAACGACGATGTTCGTCCATCGCCAGCCGGTACGCGGTGTGGAACACCCACGCTTTCGCGTCGACGATCTGCTGGCCACCAACCAACACGTCGAACAACCGCACCAGTGACTCCTGGACGATGTCGGCCGCCGCGGAGTCGCCGATCCCGAGACGACGCACGAACCCGAACAGCACCTGGCCGTGCATCCGCTCGAGGCCGACGACGACATCGGTGCTGTACTCGCGCGTACCGACAGGAGTCGGTGAGTCGTCACCCATCACGACCCCGAGCGGCGCGACAACAAGTCGGTGCATCACCAAGCTGACGCACCAGGGCGCCGAAACGCTCAGGCAAGCCCGACATCCCCCCGAGCCTATGACGATCCCGCGACATGCCTGAGCGTTTCGCGACCCGAGGGCGTCGGCGCAACAGCAGTCCGCGAGACAAGGAGATCACGATGGAATTGGCAACCGCTCAGAAAAGGCGAGGTGCAGCACTTGCGTTGTTCGCCGTGCTCCTACTTGCCACCAGCGTGATCGCACCACACCCGGTATCAGCGACACCGGCCGGCGTGAACGGGCGGATCAGTTTCATGCGTCACGATGCCAACGGCTTCTGGCAGGTATGGACAGCGAACCCCGACCTGTCGGCCTCCCACCAGATCACCGCAGGAGCGTACGACAGCGGGTGGCCAGTCTGGTCGCCCGATGGTACCCAACTGGTGTTCAACAGCACTCGTGACGACACCCAGGGCACCGGTGCGATCAGTGACATCTTCGTGATCAACGCCGACGGATCCGGCGTCACCAAGTTGACGAACTCGATCGGCTGGAGCCAGGAACCGGCCTGGTCGCCGAACGGCGACTTGATCGGTTTCCAGAGCGACATGGGGGCGTGGCCCGATCTCCAGGGCGTCTACGTGATCCACCCGGACGGCACCGGCCTGCGTCGTGTGACATCGCTTCCTGTTGGCACCCGCCGGTCGTACTACCACGGCGGACCCCGGTTCTCGCCGGACGGTCGCAGCCTGGAGTATCTGGTGATCCGCCTCGGAAGGGACACTCCCAGCGGATACGTCGGCGAGCTCAGCGCCCTCTATGTCGTTGGCATCGACGGGTCGAATCCCCATCGGATCACACCATGGGAACTCAAAGCAGGCGACGCCGACTGGTCGCCCGACGGCAAGCACATCGTCTTCGAGGCCAACCCGGCACGTCTCGGCGGCGGGTCCACCGTGATGGTCGTCGACGCCGACGGGCGCCACCTGCACTCGCTGACGCACGACGCTGGCATCACCGGCGTCGGTCCATCGACACGAACCGAAGAGAGCTTGGATCCGGTGTGGTCACCCGACGGCACCACGATCATGTTCAGCCACGTCGTCGAGCAACAGCGACGGATTCCAATGGGGTTTGCAGCTCATCTCTCCGAACGGCACCCACCAACACTGGGCGTCGGAGATTCGTAACATCGAACACCAGGCCGACTGGGGGATCGCTCCGCTGCAATGACCATCTGGCGCACCACGACTCTTCGAAGACACACAACAACTGGGTCGTTGTGCCGCCAACGCAACGCTGCTCCCACTTCGCTGAGGTCCTGGCCGCCATATGCGCCTGACCTGCGTGCGCCTCGGTCGTCGACGAGCACTTGATATCGCTTCTCAAGGCGCCTACCCGATGTGAAGTCGCCGAATCGAATGGGTTCATGGGCGTCGTGTTGGGAAGGGTTCAGACGTGGAGGAATTGGACTGGAGGAAGGTTCGGCGCGGTAACCAATCGCATGTCACTCGTCAGAAGCGGAGCGTCGAGGCGTCGGGCGAGCGCGACGTAGCAGGCGTCGGTGAACGTGATGTTGTGGCGCATTGTCCACGCGTCTGTGGCGAGGCCGCTTACGGTGGCTCGTCTCAGGCGCCAACCGGCGAGTCGCTGGAAGGCTGCAGCTACGTCCGCAGGTGAGAGTGTGGAACGGAGTTCCCACCGTCGGAGAACGGAAATCACCTCGGCGTCGAAGAGGCCGTCAGGAACCCAGGGAACCGCGTGGGGCGGCAGCAGGAGTTGAAGCTGGGCGCCGGTGGTTGTTCGTGTGACCATCTCGACAGCGGCCGAGGCGTCAATGACGACGTCGGTCGTCACACGTCATCGTCGGCGTACGCGCGGCGCAGCTCATCGGCAGCGCTGACCGAAAGGTCAACCGTCGGCAGGGAGTCGAGGTCGGACAGCCAAGCCTCGAACCGAGCCGCGATCTCGTCCTCGGTCAGGCCATCCGCGACGACGTCGACGACCGGGTCGCGAGGGAGGTCACTTGCTATGCGGGCCACAGGACCATGTTACTCGGCCTCGTGGCCATGGGTTCGTTGTCCCAGCCGTGTCGGCACAGTGACGACCGGTCGAGTAATGGTGGAGCATCACCTGCACGGTGTGACCTTGCCTTCCGCTTGCGGCCCGCTCACTGCGGCGGGATTGAACCGGCGTCCATCAGTTCGCTCGTTGTCGACCTGCGCAGGGCGAGGATTGTGGCATCGAAGCTGCCGTCGTCGGTCACGCCGTGCTCCTTACGCAGTCGGCGCATACGTCGGGTGAGCAGCTCGGGGCGCAGGGGAGTGCTGCACGTGGGATCGAGGCTGAACACGAAACCATCCGGGGCAACGCTGGCACCGCAGGCGGCTGCCCGAGCATCCATCTCGGCAAGGTGCTGTCGAAGTAGGTCGACGGTGGCCTCGTCGAGGCTGACTACTCGGCTGCTCTTCGTCTTGGTTTGCTTCTCGACGACGATTCCGCCGGCATCGTTGATCGCCGTGTCGACGATGAGTTCGTGCCGGTCGAGGTGCAGCCGGTCGCGTCGCAGGCCCGACAGCTCACCTCGTCGCAGACCGGTGGTGGCGGCGAGTTTGAGCACGGGCGCGAGCATTTCGTCGTGTTCGTCGGCGGTGGCTAGCAGGCGCAACAGCTCATCGAACTCGGGTGCGGTGGTGTGGCGTGGCGTACGTGTGCTGGTCGGCAACTCGAATCCGTCGACGGGGTTGCTGGTCACCTTGCGGTGACGCTTGCCCCATTTGAACGCGCCGCTCAGCAGTGCTCGGGCGTTGTTCATCCTGCTGCGCGACAGTCCGGCTCGGCGCATGCGGCCGAAGGCGGTGTCGAGTTCGGCCGTCGTGATCGAGTTGGCCCGTTTGTGGCCGATCGGCTCTTTCAGCCAGTGGGAGTAGGCGTCTGCGTAGCCGGTGAGCGTGGAGTGATCGAGTCCTCGGTCCTCGCGGGCGAACTCGAGATACCAGGCAACCAGACTGTCGACCGTCAACTGCTTGTCGTCTTGGCGAAGAGGTCGGTGCCCGTCGCCGACCTCGGTGACAAGGGCGGCCAACGCTGTGGCCGCGTCCTTTCGAGTGCCGTAGATGGTGCGGAACGTGCGGCGACGCTGTCCGAGGCGATCGACGCCGGCTGTGACGCCGATCTTCCACACTCCGGGCGAGATCGCGGCAATCGTCCCGGCGCCTCGCGGCGATCGCTTCTTCGACGGTGGTGACTGCCGACGAGATGGCGCGTTGATCGAGTCGTAGATGGTCCACTCGCACGCAAGCGGGTTCGTCGGCGCACGACCGGACCCGGACACCGTCGGGCACTGGACCGTTCTCGATCTCCCATGCGGCTCGAGCCGCGGTGAGCAGCTTGCCGTCGACGCGGACCTGACCGCCACCACCCGGCGACCTCGCGCCCAGCCAGATGTGATGGAGCCCGGAGCGATCAACTCTTGCTTCGAACCGTGCTCTGTCGAGCGGCATCCCGAAAGTCTATCGGACTTCGATGGCGCAGTCTAGGTATGCTTGTTGGTGCCTATCTCATTCGATAGACTGGCTGATCGATTCTAGAAAGTGCTATTGACCTGGTACTTCTTGGTGCGCCCCCTGGGTTTCGAACCCAGAACCTGCGGATTAAGAGTCTCTTCAGAGCCGTTTCTGACCGTCGCTGACAGTCCCTGACAGGCTCGCTACCAGGGGCTTCAGTCGCTGACCGTCTCTGACCGTCCCCGACTGTCGCGCCCATAGATGGGATGAAATATGGGATGACAAGACCTGCGGATCTCGTGGATCCGCAGGTCTCGAAATGTCGACCCAGATGTTGACATTGATCCACGGTTCCACCTCGCTAGTTTCGCGCACTCTTCGCTTCGTATGGGGCCCGCCAACGGCCCTCAGGTCACGACGAGTGGGAGCGCCAGATGTGGCGATCGAGGGGCTCGCGTCGCGTGTCGGCCCTGACCGGTGCCGCGAGTCGACCCCACCGGCACGGGCGAGCCGTCTCGACTTCAGTGCAGTGGTTCGACCAGCGTGTCCCTGGGCGGGGCGGCCAGGAGTTCGAGCATTGGTGCAAACGCGTCAGCCGAGATCAATCAAGAGCGGCGATCAGTTCGCCGATCGGCGGCCTCGCGTCGGGTGTTGATGGGAGTGAGAGGTACCGCAGCGTGCCGTCGCGACCGATGACGGCATCGGCGCCGAGTTGCTGGATGTCTTCGGTCGGCCAGCGGAGCCGTCGTCCGGCTCGAAGGAGTCGGGCGTACATCCGGATGGTGCCCGCCGACCACATCTGGCGGCTGGTGCCACGTTCGGCGCCGAGCAGTCGGTAGAGCGTGCGGTCGACGTCTGCCACGACGTCGAACGGCAAGCCGAAGGTGCTGCTCGGTATGGGGCGAGACGCTCGGGGCTGGCGAAGGTGACGACGGCGATCCTGGCGTCACCGAACTGGTCGAGGTGATCGCGCACGGCGATCACGTGTTCTTGGCAGGGCAGTCAAGCGAGGTGCCGGTGCAGGACCAGCACGAGTGGTCGGCCGCGCATCTCGGCTGTGCGCCACGGCCGACCCTCGTGATCGACGAGTTCGATCGTCGGGGAACGGGTCACCGACGGCGAGCGTCACGCCGTCTCTCCGGTCCGAGCGCGCTCGGTGGAACCATCGCCGGCGCTCCGGTGTCGCGCACGCCGCCGTGGCCGGCGACCGCGCGGACACGTCGTGCGCTCGGATTGACCATGCTGACGTCGTCCGACGGTCACGGTGGGCACGGTTTCGTTGCCGTTGGCGACCGATCGGACGAACGCCGCAGCTTCTGGGTCCTCCCAGATGTTGATCTCACGGAAGGTCAGACCGGCGCGGCGGAGGCCTGCTCGGAGCGTGAAGCAGTAGGGGCACCCCGGGCGGGTGTAGACGACGATTTCGCGTCGGGCCGGACGTCGAGTCGGCGACTGGGCGGAGGCTCATGGAGCCGTCCACGTCAGGCCGAGGCGGACGGCGGACCGCTCGATCGCGTCGACGAGCCGATCGATCGAACCATCGCACGCCTCGAGATCCGCGGAGGCGAGGAGCAGCACGTGGCCGGTGTCGGTCTCGGCGACGACCACTGGTGCCTGTCTGCCGGCGGCAGTGCGGATCGGGGCGGGCTGATCGTTGCGGTGGTAGGTGTCGAACGGCACCGGCAACCCGGCCTGGCAGGTCTTCCACTCGGGTCGTTGACGGACCGAGCCGTGGGTGATCGCGCACAACGAACAGTGTCGTCGGCCGAGGCGGGCACCGACCCAGTAGGTGAGTTCACCGAGCATCGTGCTGTCGGCGTCGTAGACGCCGACGAGGCGCACGATCCGCTGGGTCGGTGCCGCGTCAGGGGAACTCATCGCGACAGCATCGCCGATCGAGCACCAACCGCAACAGCGGCCTCGCCGTTGACGGGCGCCGTCCGCAGGGCCAGACACCGAGCACGAGGCCGAACATCACGTGCTCGATCGCGAACGTCGCCCAGCCGACCATGCTGGCCGTGTCCGAGATCGTGGTCCCGGGAGCCGGTGATCTTCGCTGCCACGGGCAGGCCGATCAAGGCAGACACGACGAACACGGCCAGGCCGTACATGGCCCCGGCGGGGACGAGCGCGGTCCGAGTGAGTCGGCGGGCGAGGAACGCGAACCCGATGCCGAACATTGCGCCGGTCATCATGTGGATCAAACAGACCGAGCACGGCGGGCCCGGCAGATGCCGCTAGCTTTCCCGGTCGGCAACTCGAGCCATACGGCCTTTCCGTCAGGGCCCTTGTCCTGCAAGCCGAATCGCAATGCGGTGACGCCAACCAGCATGATTCCGCGGCCGCCGGTCGCGGTTGCCTCGACAGCTGCCGGAGGATGTTCGATGAAGTCGCGGAATGCTTCGCTGACGGCCATCCCGTCGTGGATCTCCACGCGAATCACCTCCTGGTTGATGTCGATGACGACCTCGAACGAGGTTCGTGCGTGCAGAACCACGTCGTGACCAGTTCGCTGGTGAGCAACACAGCGAGCTCGCAGGCCGCGGTTTGGTTGGCTGCTTCCAGCGTCTGCCTGACGAGGAGGCGCGCTTGAGCGATGCACAGAGTTAACCGACGAACGTCCTCGAGCTCAAACCGCCTCCAGTTGAGTTCTATTTGGTAAGTGGGGACACTTCCCGCCGTCGATCTTCGTCAAACCTGTGGCGGTTCTCGTTGATCTGATCTCTATGTCGTGTGCCACTGGAATCAACGCATCGCGGCTGCATGGCGCTCTCAGTCGCAGCAGCTGTCGCGCCAACCGCAGGTTCGGCACTTGAAATGGGCATGCTCGGCATGGAGGGATCCACCGCACAGGGGGCACTCCGGAAAGATGCCGAAGCACTCACATCGCTCGTGCACGGTCAGTTGTGCAACGCCAGCGTTGGTGTGAGTTGCCATTTGTTCAGCTTGGCACGATTCGGGTTTCGGCGTGCTCATCCCTCGGAGGGAGTGATCGTCGTTACGACGTGAACACCGATCGAGATCACACCGAGGTGATCGCGGCCGGCGATGCGTTCTACATGGCCCCCGGGCACACTCCAGCCGCTCATACCGGCATTGAGATCATCCAGTTCAGCCCGGTGCGATGCCGTGTGATTCCGATGAGATGTCAGCCACGTTCGACCAGGTTGTGACCGGGGTGGGTGGACGTCACGAGATGGGCGAGTCGTTCGGCGACGGGAGGTGGTATGACCGAGTCGGTGTCTCGCAACTTGCCGACGGCGTCGTGGACTCCGACGAGTGCCGCGTACAACGGTGGGCAGGTGGGGCAGCCTTCGAGGTGGGCTTCGACGGTTCTGGCGGTGTCGGCGTCGAGCGTTCCGTCGAGGTAGTCAGACACGTGTTGTCGGGCGTCCCAGCATCGCATGGGCACTCCTTGAAGGGCGTGGCGGCGTTCGGCGCCGGTGGCGAGTGCTGACACGAGCGCCATGCGTCCGCGTCGTAGTCGTTGTTTGGCTGCTGGGAGTCCGATCTCGTCGAGGTCGGCGATGTCTTGCACGGTCCAGCTTTCGATGTCGTGGAGCACCAGGGTGCTGCGGTAGATGAATGGCAGCCGTGCTAGGGCGTCTTCGAGCTCGTCGAGGGTGGCGGCGCTATCCACCACCGCCGCAGGGTCGACGGTGTACTCGTCGTCGCGCCATGACGCTTCGATGTCATCGACGACCACTTCTCGCTCGGAGCGACGAGCACGGTCGGTGGCCAGATTGCGGAGAATCCGCTTCAGCCAGGCGCCGAGTGGGGCGTCGTTGCGGTACTGGTGGGAGCGCTCGATAGCCCGCAGCAGTGTGTCTTGGGTGAGGTCGGCAGCGAGGTGTTCGTCGCGGACCAGGGCGCGGGCGAACCGATACAGCGCGGGGATTTCGGCGACGAGATCGTCGGGTTTCATCGCGACCATTTCCACATGGTGCCAGCAGCCCAGACACCCAGCGCTGCGCCGACAACGAAGAGCACGGTCGTGTCGAGCCACCATCCAACACCGAGCAGTGCGATGGCGGCCGCTGCCCGCGTCACTCCATCGACGGGAGCGGGTCGATGGTCGCCAGTGTGGGCGAAGAACAGCTCTAGATCGCGATCTGAGACACGACCGACCAAACGGGCGCGCTCGATACCTGCGACGCGGCATGATCACTGTCGGTGCGGCCTTGACGCCCAACGCGTCGACACGGGCAGGGTCGACGGTGGCGTCGATTCGTTCGACTCGCATCGACGAGGCGTAGGTCTCGCTGAGGCGGTCGAGTTCGGGTTGCATCGCTCGACAGTGGTGGCAAGAAGGTGCGGTGATCACCAGCACTTCCACCTCGGCTCCGTTCATTGTCGCGTCAACGAGGCCGTGGGGTGGTGGCGTCGGAGGAACGCCACCACCCGTGGGACCGCTGTCATCGTGCGGCCACCGTCTCCTTGGCGGCATGGCCGCGGGTGGAGAAATGGGCGACGGCGTACAGCGGGCACCAGCCGATCAGACCTGTGGCGAGGGGGATGAACCCGAGCACCTTGAACACGTTCCCGAGCGTGCCGGTGACCACTTCGCCCCAGCCCAGGGCGAGCATCACGATGCCGGCGACGACCCTGATGACCCGATCGGTGGTTCCTTCGTTCATGAACGACATGACGTTCTCCTCGTTCTCGTTGCTGTCGTCGGCGTTGACGAACAGACATCAATGAGACGAACGAGCCGTCAAAGGGATACTTCGTTGCGGCGTTGGGGTGGAGCCGGCGGATGTCCTGCGAAGAGAACAGACCCGCCAGCTCCAACTTGTGACATCCGGACTAGAGGCCGTCGACAGCGAACCAGGCACCGCCGAGGCTCGTGACGAACACGATCGGTGCGAGGCACGGAGACGGCAGCGCGACCCTGGCCTCGATGGCGCCGTCGCCGCCGGGATCGAGCGGGGTGACGGTGGTCACCGGGAACGCCGGGGTGGATACGTTCACTGCGGTGCCAGTTGCGTCGAGGCACGACACGATTACCTTCATCGAGGCAATGGTGTTCTTGCCGACGTTGGGACCGGCAGCGAAGACCAGGTTGTTAAAGGAGACCTCGACCTTGCCGGAGGCGCTCACCTCGGCAGACGACAGTCCGATGGTCCAGGGAAGACCGGCGCCGTTGATGCCGCGAATCTGCCCAGGCGCGCCGACGAGCGTCGCGGGGACGCCGATCATCGAGTCGGTCTCGACCGAGCGGCCACCCCTGGCGGCAGCCGACGCGGTGAGTCCGACCACTGTCAACGCGGCGAGCGCGACGGAGGTCGCAAGGATTTTCTTCGTCTTCATGAGTGTGTTCCTCTCCTCGGGCGCCGGCGGCGCACCGTGTATGTACGATCGAAGAGCTCAGAGGGATTGCACCCGCGTGCAATCCCTCCGAGCCGTTCGTTCGTACAGTGAGGTGATGCGGCATCCGGCTCGACTTGATCGGCTTTCCGATGACGCGCTCCTTGCAGCTGTCGCGCTCGAGGAGCGCGACGCTGCCGCCGTGTTCATCCGTCGATTCCAGCGCCGCGTCTACGGCCTGGCGGTCACCGTGACCGGCGACGTGACGCTCGCTGACGATCTCGCCCAGATCACCTTCGAGCGAGCCTGGCGGCATGCGTACACCTCCCTGCGTTGCTCATATTCATCTAGCTCGGCCAGCTCGGCGCGGATCTCTGTCACGGACCAATGGTCGCCCTCGCCACGACGTGTTGGAGCGACGTTGACGCCCGACATGGTGGGTCCCTCCGCCCGTCAACTGGATGGTCTGATCAGTCAGGGTCGAGGAACGTCAGGCCGTTGGTCTTCAGTAGGTCGATGAACTCGTCCGCTGCCCGGTCCAGATCCCTCAACTCGTCTCGAACGGCACTGGCCTCCTCCGATGCCATTTGAGTGTCCGTGATAGCGCCAAGCGGCACGTAGCTGACCGAGAGAGCATGGTTGTTCGGAAATTGGAGTTCGATGGCCTTGGCCGATAGCGCGACCCCCGCTACCGCCACTCTCTTGACGCTGGCGGTGATGTTCCGCCATTCCGCGGCAACCACAACTCTGCCCCTCCGATAGACAGCAGCACCCCGCTCGTGTACGACGACGTCAGCGGAGCCCAACTCGACACCACGAGCGTAAATCTGCGCCGCGTCGAACCTGATCCAGGCCGGAGCGTCCGGACGTGCTGAATAGCCGCGGCTGCGATCCCAATCGAAGGCCCGGTCGAAATGCAACTGACCGGATGCAGCCAACACAGCCCCTAGGTCAGGACTAGCCCTATTCGCCTTCTTCCCAAAAAGGCCCACCAGCGGACTTTAGATCGGTCGTCCGTTCGACGTTGGCGGGCGTGTAGCCATCCGGTGGCCGGGCGTTTCCGTGATTGCGGGGTCCGCAGTTCATGAGGATTGCCAGGCTGACTGTTTCAACAGGACTTTGTGCCCTGCGCCGTTCATCGGTTGGGGGAGCACACTGCGGGTGTGGACGATTCAATGATTGTTGAACAGTTCAGGGCGCTGGGTGATCCGGTGCGATGGACGATCGTCCGCGAGCTTGCGAGGCGGCACGCGCTGCGCGTGTGTGCTCGCCGAGGTGGCCGAGGTGTCGGCGACGTTGCTGTCGCACCATCTGAAGGTGCTGCGTGAGGCCGGAATGATCACTGGAGCGAAGCGTGGCCGTTGGATCGACTACACCCTCGATCACGACGCGCTGGCCGGCGTTGCGTCGCCGGCCTCGACCCGTCGAAGGCGATGCTCGCGATGAGCGCGTCCACCGATCCTGGACGCAGCCGTCGACGCGGTCACCGGCTCCGCCGGTGGTTCAGCGTCGCCGGTGGCGGTCGCTGTGTGGTTCACGTTGTACCAGTTGAATCTGCGCTGGTGGAACTGGGTGGTGTTCGACGTGGTCGGTCTCGATCCGGACACCCGTGTCGGCGGGTCGGTGCACTTCTTCTTCTACGACATCACCAAGATCGCCCTGCTTGCTGACCGGCGTGATCTTCGTCGTCACGGTGCTGCGCAGCTTCATGTCGGTCGAACGCACCCGCGCCCTGCTCGGCGGCAAGCGCGAGGGCGTCGGGCAACGTCGCGGCCGCCGGACTCGGTGTCGTCACGCCGTTCTGCTCGTGCTCGGCCGTGCCGGCGTTCATCGGGTTCGTCGCTGCCGGCGTCCCGCTCGGTGTCACCCTGAGCTTCCTGATCGCCAGCCCGCTGGTGAACGAGGTCGCGATCGTGTTGCTGTTCGGCCTGTTCGGCTGGAAGGTCACCGCCTTGTACATCGTCGGCGGGATGGTCATCGCCATCGTCGCCGGCGCCGTGCTCGGTCGGCTGCGGCTGGAACGATGGGTCGAGCCGTTCGTGTTCGAGACCCGCCTGCGCGGCAAGGTCATCGACCCCTCGGCCGGGCTGTCGTGGGACGACCGTCTGCTGATGGGGCGCGAGGAGGTCGTCAGCATCCTGCGCAAGATCTGGCCGTACCTCCTCGTCGGGATCGGGCTCGGCGCCGTCATCCACGGCTGGCTCCCGGCCGACTGGTTCGCCGCACATGCGACCGGCTGGTGGGGTGTCCCGCTCGCCGTCGTCATCGGTGTCCCGCTCTACTCCAACGCGGCCGGCGTGTTGCCGCTCGTCGAGGCACTGCACGACAAGGGCCTGCCGATGGGCACCGTGCTGGCATTCATGATGAGCGTCGTCGCGTTGTCGACTCCGGAGATGATCCTGCTTCGCCGCGTCCTCAAGCCAAAGCTCATCGCCACGTACTTCGGCGTCGTCGCCGCGTCGATCCTGGGCATCGGCTTCCTGTTCAACCTCCTCATCTGAAAGGCACCACCATGGACATCAAGATCCTCGGCACCGGCTGCACCAAGTGCCAGACCCTCGAGCAGGCTCACCCATGACGCCGTCGACCAACTCGGGCTCGACGCCACGTTCGAGAAGGTCACCGACCCCGGCGAGATCGCCTCATGGGGCGTCATGGCAACCCCCGCCCTCGTCATCGACGACGAAGTCGTGCTGTCGGGCCGGGTTCCGAGCGTGGATGACATCAAGAGACTGCTGACCGCACGATGAGCCTCCCTCGACGAACACCGCGGTCCGGGAATATACCCAGGGGGGTATAGGTTGGAGCGTGGTGAGGAGCTCCAGGCGGGGCCGTGACCGAGAGGACCAGACATGACAACCGTGATCAAGGCAGACGACCAGGCGAGCTTCCAGCGAGAGGTGCTCGACTCGACCGTGCCCGTCGTCGTGGACTTCTGGGCGGCGTGGTGCGGGCCGTGTCGGCTGGTCGGCCCCGAGGTCGAGGCGCTGGCCGATCAGTACGGGTCGGCGATCAAGGTCGTGAAGGTCGATGTCGACGCGAATCAGGCCGTGGCGCAACGCTACGGCATCCGCGGTATCCCGACCATCGGACTGTTCGAGGGCGGCAAGCTCACCAAGCAGGCGGTGGGTGCCCGCCCCCGTCACGCGATCGAGAGCGGAGCTGGGCCTAGCCGCTTCGCCACGGCGGGGAAGAGCTGACCATGCGCGCCATCGAGACCACTACCAAGCTCCCCATGGCGGAGGCCGAAGCTGCTGTACGTGAGGCCCTCGCAAGTCAAGGTTTCGGCGTGCTGACCGAGATCGATGTGGCGGCCACGCTGAAAGCCAAGCTCGGCGTCGACCGCGCACCGTTGAAGATCCTCGGCGCGTGCAACCCGAACGTTCGCGCACCGCGCCCTGGAACTCGACGAGTTCGTGAGCCTGCTCCTGCCGTGCAACGTGGTGCTCGCCGACACCGGTGACGGCACCAGAATCACCGCCGTCGACCCGCAGAGTTGATGACCGGTGAGGCTTTCCAGCTCCTCGCGAAAGAGGCGGCAGGATCTCTCGCTGCTGCGCTTGCTGCCGTGCCGTTGGCATAGGTTAGGGCGCAGCGGGGGAGTCGTGCTGGCTGCGGTGGGCGCAGTTCACCTCGGCGGGGCGCTCACCGCACAGCCAGTCCCCAAGGCTGACACCGGTGTGGTCGCCAATGGGATCTATCGATACACACGTCATCCGATCCGATCTACACCGGTCTACTGCTCTACGGAGCCGGCTCGGTGTTCGTGACCCGACATCCGGCATGCCTGGTCGCTGCCGCGGGCCTGACGGCGCTGCTCATGACGAAGGCCCGGTGGGAGGAATCCATGCTGATCCGCAGCGCGCCCGACTATCGCAAGTACGCACAGCGGACAGGGCGATTCGTACCCGGAGTCGGCCGACTTCGGACCTGATTCCGGTCCGGGGTTCGGTGGCGGGAGGGCCGGCACGCGACATATCTCCGGACCATTGGTCCAGCCGTTGTGCAAGCCTTCGCGGTTGGAACTCGGTGCGGGGCTCGTGGCATGTCATTGCCACAGAAAGCGGTCGAACGACATTGGTTTCCAGCCCTCCTCGGTGACGAAACGAAGGTCTGTAACGACAGACCACGCCCAGTTGGCCTTGAAACCTCGAACGCCGCACACCCTTCGCCCACAGAGTCACGGAGAGCCGAACGGCATGGGTGAGCGGGCGAAGCCGCTGGTCTAGTGGGAGAAATGAACCCGGGGGAGTCGTTTGTCGAGCCAGGCTGGAATCCACCAGTTCCGTTCGCCGAGGAGTTTCATCAGCGATGGGACGAGCATCATGCGCACGACGGTGGCATCGAGGAGGACGGCGAGTGCGAGTGTGATGCCGAGTTCAGTGGGTGGGATCGGTCCGGTGACACCGAAGGCGATGAACACGACGATCATGATCAGGGCGGCGTTGGTGATCGGACGTCCGGTGCGGGCAATGCCGTCGCGGATTGCGAGTTGTGTGTCGCCTGTGGCTTCGTAACGTTCGCGGATCGCGGCGAGCAGGAACAGCTGGTAGTCCATCGACAGCCCGAACAGCAGAGCGAAGAAGAACAGTGGTGCCCAGGCGTCGACGAAGCCCTGCGGGTGGAGGCCGATCAGGCCGGCGCCGAACCCGTGCTGGAACACGAGCGTTGCGAACCCGAATGCGGCACCGACGCTGATGAAGTTCAACAGGATGGATGAGATGGCCAGGGCGAGGCTGCGGAATACGATCAAGAGCAGCATGAATGCGACGATGGTGATCACGGCGATTGCGATTGGAGCATGGCTGGTGAGGACGTCGGTGAGGTCGTAGTTCTGTGCTGCGGGACCTCCGACGGAAGCGCTCGGCGCGGTGTCCGCGATCGAGGTTCGGAGGCGGCCGATGAGATCGGAGGTTGAAGCGTCGTCGACGGCGGTCGACGGCGTGATCCGCACCACGGTGCGCCCCGTCGTTGCAGATGGTTCGGCGACGATACGGGCGTCGACGACACCGGTATCGGCCTGGGCGGTGGCGATGACCTGTGGCGCCTCGCCGGCGTCAACGGTGACGAACAGGGGAGCGGCCGCGCCGGGTCCGAATGCAGTAACGAGCATCTCGTAGCCGTCACGGCTGGAACGACCCTCGTCGACGACCCGCGCGCCGGGCATGCCGAGGCGCATCCCGAACGCCGGGGCTGCGAGGAGGAGCAGGAGACCGAGGCCGGTGGCGAGGGTGATGCCTGGGCGTTTCATCGCCCTGGCGGTCCAGCGGGTCCAGCGGCCTTCGGCGGCGCGGTCCGGGTCGTCCTCGGCGCTGGCGACGAGAACTCGGTCACCGAGCGAGACGAGCACGGCGGGCAGCAGGGTGAGTGAGGCGGCGGCGACGGCGACGACGGAGAAGATCATGCCCAGCGCCATCGAGCGGAAGACCATCACGGGGACGAGGAACACTGCGGCGAGCGATAACACGACGGTGAGAGCCGAGAGGAAGACGGCCTTGCCGGCTGAGTCGAGCGTCGAGGCCATTGCTTCGGCTGCGTCCTTGCCGTCCTCTCGTTCTTCGCGGTAGCGGGAGACGATGAACAGCGCGTAGTCGATGCCGACGGCGAGGCCGATCATCATCGAGAAATTCATCGACCAGACCGACAGCGGTGTGAACGAGGTGGCCAGGTGGAGCGCGGCGAACCCGACTGCGATGCCGGAGACAGCAAGGATCAGAGGGAGTCCGGCGGCCATTGCCGAGCCGAAGGCGATGAACAGAAGGATCAACGTCGGCAGACCCGACAGCAGTTCGGCCTTGTGTAGGGCCTGCTCGTTGGAGTTGTTGAAGTCGCTCCACACCGGCCACTCACCGGTGACCTCGGCGCGGGCTCCAGCGGGCAACGTCAACGCCGAGACGCGGTCGATGACCAGCCCTGCTGATTCGGGCCGTTGGGCGTCGCTGGTGGCGGCGAGTTCCACCGGGACGAGGGCAGTGCGGCCGTCCTGTGAGATCAGGCCGGCGCTGGCTGGCATGGCGAGGGGATCGGCCACCGCCTGCACGCCCTCGGCGCCGGCGAGTCCCAGCACGATGGCCTTGACCGCTGTTGGATCGCTGGAGATGGGCGTGGATTGGTGGATGACCACCACGGCTGCTTCGGCGCCCACCTTGGGGAAGTCAGTACGGAGTTCGTCGCGTACCCGTTGGGCGATCGAGCCCTGCGCTTCCCAGCCGGCACCCGAGAGTGCGCCGCTCACCGAGACGGCCAGAGGCGCCGCAGCGAATGCGGCGATCAGCCACAGCAGCATCACGGGTTTGCGGCGCCGGGCTGAGAAGCGGCCGAGCCGCGCGAACCAATGGTCAGGCGGTGCGGATTCGTCGACGGGTGGTGTGTCGAGCGTGGACATTGACATGGTGATGGACTCCGGAGGTGACGGATGCGTGTTCGAGTAGCTAGAGATCGGGGGTTGAGACGGTCAGGCGAGCTTCATGAACATGCGCTGTACGTCAGCGAGTGAATTGCCCTCGCTATCGGATTCCTCGGGGTGGGCGATGCACCAGGTGAGCCCATTGGCCACGAGAAGAAAACCGGCCTGGTCGAGCGCCTTTCGCGCCGCCGTGATCTGCGTCAGAACGTCACGGCAATCACGGTCCCCCGCCAGCATCTGCTGCACACCGCGAACCTGGCCCTCGATCCGGCGAAGGCGTCGGTTGAGATCGGCGATCACATCCTCGGGGATGTCCATGTGTGCGACCCTTCCTGATCAATATACCTAGAGGGGTATCCTAGCAATACCCCCATGGGTATACAACGTCGATCTTTCGACGCGACGCCCCTGTCGACGGACGGATCAGAGTCGATCGGTAGATGGATAGGGGGCGCTGAGCCAACGCAACGACTCGACGGAGCCCTGAAGGTTGAGCCGGCGCCAGAGCACCGGGTTGTCGGTGGACTGGCTGGCGTGGCAGGAGATCGCTTCGTCTTGGAGCGCTCGATCGACCTCAATCACCAGATCGATCTCAGACGGCTCACGTCCTAGGAACCCGGTACCGAACTCATCATTCAACGCCGCGGCAATCGAGATGGGTAGCGCCCACGCAAGCACCGCTACACCGAGACGTTCGCCGGCTGCCAGCGCGGCCTCGGTGGCGCGTTGGTGATCCGGGTGCCCCGTGATTCCACCTTGATCGAACACCAGAAAGCAATCGACAGGATCCAGCACGGCAGACGCCTCCACCTCAAGGCAGAGCTCCTCCAGAGACGCTTCCGACAGTGCTGCGTCCGGGTATGACAGCAGCCGGACTGAGGTGACACCGAGGACCGCTGCCGCCGCGGCGAGTTCGGCGGCCCGCACGACCCTCAACTCGACGCCGCCGACGCCAAGCGTCGAGGCTTCGCCGTGAGTGAAGCACAGGGCTCGGGTCTGGATGCCGAGTCCGGCGAACGTCGACAGCACTGCACCGAGCCCGAACGACTCGTCGTCAGGGTGAGCGCACACCGCGAGCACCGACCGATACGGGAACTCCCGACCTGGAAGGCCGGCCATGTCAGGCCGTTCCTTCCGCTGCCACCCGGGGCAGCGTGCCTCGGTGAGAGCGAAGGGCGCCGATCGCCAATCCACCGACCAACGCGGGAAGGAGCGTTCCCGCTGCCCGGTAGACGAGAGTCGCGGCCAAGGCGTCGTCGAGTGGCGCTCCGAACCGGTGCAGGATTGCCGGGATCGCCGCTTCGACCAGACCGAGTCCACTCGGTAACAGCGGCACCCAACTGGCCATCGTGCCGACCGTGGCAGCGAGGAGGGCGAGTTCAGGGTGGATGTGCAAATCGGCGGCGTGACAGGTCGCCCACAAGACTGCGGCATCCGCCAGGACAGCGAGCCCAGACACCACTGCGAGTCGGACCCGATTTCTCGCTGGGCCAACCGTGGCCATCGCCTCAGCGTGCCAGACATGGGCATCCAACCGGCGATCCTGACCAGGTGGTGGTTGAGGTCGGCGGATGTGGATCGCGTTGAGCAGCTTTGCGACTCGCGCCGCACTGCTCGGCCGACGCGCCAGCATCGCAGAGCCGACCAATCCCAGGAGAACCACGAACGCGACGATCATGAACGGCCACGAGTCGCGGAACGCGAGATGACCGAGCGCTACCACGAGGATCAGGTCGATCGCTGCAACGGCGTAGAACGTCCGTTGGGCGAACCACTCCGAAAACCCGAACGTGAGGTGAGCCTGTCGCTTCGATCGTCCCCTGCGGCGAAGCTCGCCGCTGGCAATCGCCAACCCTTCCGCTGGAGCTGCCGGCGTGACTGCCCCGAATCCGTACACGACCAGCGCGAATCCGAAGGCCGTGGCGGCCCCAAGCGGTCCCGAACGTCGGCCGAGCCACAGCAGTTGTAGACCGTAAAGTCCGATTCGAATGGCTGCCATGGCAATGGCGAGAACTACGAACCCGCCGCGCATTCGCCGAACGGCATCGATTGCGTCGCCGACCCCACCGGCGGTAGACACCACCAGCAAGATCGCCGCGCCGCCCACCAGTAATCCGATCGCTAGCTTGACCATCGGATGCAGTCGTCGGTGCGACAGCGCCCGATCTGGGCCACGTTCCTCCATCAGATTGGCTGAGCCGGACTGATGGCGATGGATTCGATCAGTCTCCGCTTCATTGTTGATAGCTCGATGGTACGACCCGACGTACTGTGGTCGACAGGGCCGAATGTCGTGGTCGCAGCGGGGATCACGAGACAGCGCTCAACGAAGCGCGAGGCCGGATCGGACGGCTGTGTAGATCGCAACGACTATGAGGAGTCCGACGAACCAGCGTTGCAAAGAGGTGGAGTCGCGGGTGCTGGCCAGGCGGCTGCCGAGGATGACACCAAGGAGGCTGGCGATCGTGAAAGGGATGACGGTGCCCCATTCGATAGATCCGGCCTGAAGTCGCGTGGTCAGTGCGACGGCGGAGTTGATGGTGATAACCAAGAGTGAGGTGCCGATGGCTTCGGGCATCGTGAACCCGAGTGCAAGCACGAGGGCGGGGACGATGACGAAGCCGCCACCGACGCCGAAGAACCCCGTGAGGAACCCGACGATGGTGCCGGCGATGATGACCTTGAGGGCGGTCATCGGTTCGATGCGGATGGTGGCCGCAGCGGGCGATACGACGGCCGCGCCGACGGACAAATGAGGGGCGACCTTCGGGGTAGTTCGGGCTCGTCGCCACATACCGTAAGCGGCGATCATCATCAGCCCGGAGAAGGCGAGCAGCAGCACGTTGGGGTCGGCTGCCTTGTTCCAGTGTGACCCGAGCAGGGACCCGCCGATGCCGGCGAGCCCGAAGATTGTGCCGGCGGCGAAACGCACCCTGCGAGCGCGCCAGTGCGGCACGATGCCAATCAGGGCGGTCAAGGCGACGAGGACGAGTGATGTTGTGGTGGCGTGCTTGGGTGTCTGGCCGGCGGCGTAGACGAGGGCGGGGACTGCGAGTATCGAGCCGCCCCCACCGAGCGCGCCAAGCGAGATACCGATGAGGAACCCCAATGGTGAAGCGAGAAGGGCACGCATGTAAGGCTCAGATCACGATGCCGGGGTTGCCGGCATGGTTGATCGTCGGGTGGCCCGAACTCGCCCACACATGCATCCCGCCGGTCATGTTGACGGCGTCGAAGCCTTGATCTTGAAGCCATGCGGTGACCCGAGCGGACCGATTCCCGGAGCGGCAGATGCAGATCACGCGCCGTTTTCGGTCGAGTTCTCCGACACGCCCGGCGAGCTCGCTCATCGGGATGTGGACTGCAGTGGGTGCGTGTCCGCTCATCCATTCCTCGTACTCGCGTACATCGAGCAGGAGGCATTCGGGCGCGGCGGTGACGGCAACGTCAGCGTCGACGGTGGGGAGTGTCGTCGGGTCCATCAGTTGGCTTCGCTCGGGTTGGTTGCCCGGTGGCTTTCCCAGGCGGTGTAGCCGCCGATGAGATCGGAGACGTCGGCGAAGCCGTGGGATCGCATGAGGCTGGAGGCGATGGAGGATCGGTAACCGCCGGCGCAGAACACCACCGTCGGTGCGGTCTGGTCGAGTTGGTCGAGGGTGGTGAGCAGCGCGGGGAGGCTGATGGTGCGGGCGCCAGCGATGGTGCCAAGGGCGACCTCGCCCGGGTTGCGGACGTCGATGAGCACGAGATCGGGGATTGTCTCGATCCGCACGTCGAGCGCTGCGGCGGACAGACGAGACAGCGGTTCGACAACTGCCGGATTGGCCTCGAACGTGTCGACTGGGTGTTCGAGCGCGCCGAGCACACGGTCGAACCCGATGCGCGCAAGGCGAACTTTCGCTTCCGATTCGTGGCCAGGGGGTGTCACCAGCACGATGGGCGTTGATGGTGCCATGACTTCGCCGGCATACTCGGCGAATCGACCGGCCAACCCGACATTGACTGAACCGCGCAAGTGTCCGGCGGCGAAGGTCATGTCCTCTCGGGCGTCGAGTACGACAGCGCCGGCGTGCTGATGAGCGAGTACCTGACTCATGGTGAGGCTTGGCACGGTGGTGTCGTCGGTGAGGAGTTCTCGGAGTTCTCGGTTGCGGTTGGCAGCGAACGAGAAGTAGAGCGGGGCGACGGACTGGCCTTGGGTGACGGCTTCGACGAAGTCGTCTTCGCTCATCGGTGCGAGTGCGTAGTTGGTGCGGCGCTGTTCGCCGATCGTGGAGACGGTCTCGGTCGACAGGCTCTTTCCACAGGCTGAGCCGGCACCATGGGCGGGGAAGACCTTGGTGGCGTCGGGCAGCGTGAGCAGTCGCTCGTGGAGAGAGTGGTAGAGCTGGCGTGCGAGTTCCTCGGCGGTGACGCCCACCGAAGCAAGCAGATCCGGGCGGCCGACGTCGCCGATGAACATCGTGTCGCCAGTCAGCACCCCATACGGCGCACCATCGTTACCATTCGGGTAGACGACGATGCTGATCGACTCCGGTGTATGCCCGGGCGTTTCGCGAATCTCGAGCTCGACGCCCCGAGCGTCGGGGCCGCCGAGCTGGATCCGATCGCCGTCGCCGAACGTTTCGATGGGAAACTCGGCGCGGCCCGCTGCGGCCTTGCCGTAGCAGATTGGGGCACCGGTGTGGGCGGCGAGTTCGAGGTGCCCGGAGAGGAAGTCGGCGTGGAAATGGGTCTCCAGGACTTTCACGATCGTCAGTCCGTTGGCCTCTGTGTCGGCGAGGTACTCGGCGACGTCGCGCTGCGGATCGACGACCACAGCCCGACCGGTCGTGGTGTCACCGATCACGTAGCTCGCGTGGGACAGGCAGCCGAGGTAGTACTGGCGGAAGAACATGCGGATGGTGCTCCTTTAAAGGTGACTCGTCGAGCTCAACTATACCCCCCAGGGTATAATTCCCTCCGTTGAAATCGTTCGGACGAAGATACCCTGCAGGGTATGTGTATGGAGACCTTCTGTTCGACCTGTCAACGACCGAGCTGGGCTGGATGCGGCGCTCACATCGACCAAGTACTCGCCCATGTGCCCACCGCAGAGCGCTGCCGTTGCACCGACGACGATCTGATGAGTACACACCTGACACCTGGATCAAGTCGGTGACCGACGGGCCGACGCCCCGCTCGATGTGGGAACAGCGCTTCAGCGCCGACACCTACGTATACGGGACCGAGCCGAATGAATTTCTGCGCAACAATGTCGCGACACTCCCGGCCGGAAATGTCCTGTGCCTTGCCGAGGGCGAAGGCCGCAACGCCGTGTTCCTCGCCGGGGCAGGCTTTGACGTTCACAGCGTCGACCTCACCGAGGCGGGAGTTGCCAAGACCCTCCGACTGGCTGCGACGCGGGGCGTTGAGGTTCACGCAGTCGTGGGCGATCTCGCAATGTTCGACATCGGCACGGAACACTGGGATCTGATCGTCTCGATCTTCGCCCACATGCCACCACACGTCCGTCGGGATCTGCACAGCAGGGTCGTGGCCGCTCTCAAGCCCGGCGGGATGGTCCTGCTCGAGGCATACACGCCGAGGCAGATCGGCCGTGGCACGGGAGGTCCGTCTGTGCCGGAGATGACGATGACGCTCAACTCGCTGCGGGATGAACTCGCCGGGTTGGAATTCATTCATGCAGCGGAACTCGACCGCAACATCGTCGAGGGAGCCGGGCATTCCGGCATCGGAGCTGTGGTCCAAGTCATCGCCCGCAAACCGGCCTGATCGGGGTTCGGTCTCGGCCAAAGCGATGAGTGCGGCCGAGCTGCCGCGATGCTGACCTTCATGACCAGGTCTGCAGGCTCAATCGTCGCCCTGGCACATCCGTTGCACGGTCAGCTCGTCGCCGGAACGTGGTGCGGCTGCGCTGCGGGCCGGCGCCCGGCACATGCGGCCTCGATCAGCGAGAAGTCTGCGCGCGCTGCTTCGCGGGCTTGTGCTGCTTGGCGAGCGTCAGCATTGCGGCGGCTGCAGGTGAAAGCGTGCCGGTCCGATGGACGACGCCGATTCGGCGGGTGACGATTGGTCGAAATGGACGCACGGCGGCGCCTCGCAGGTTTGCATCCTCTGCCATCGGCGCTGGGAGAAGGGCGACGCCGGCGCCGGCGAGGACGAGCGGAAGGATCGCTTCGCGATGGTGGATCTGGACGACGATGTTCGGGTCGAGGTGGCTGCGTGAGATGACACGCTCGAGGAGGCGCCGAGTAGATGTGCCGGGCGGGGTTGCTATGAGTGGCATCGCGGCAAGTTGCTCGGGGGTGATCGGGCCTTCGAGCAGCGCCGTCCCGGGTGGGCAGACGGCGAAGACTTCCTGTCGGAAAAGGTCGACACGATACGAGTCCGGTGCCGCCAGTGGTGATGTCGGTAAATCCGAGTTCGGCCTTTCCGGATGAAACCTCGCGCTCGACACTCGATGCATCCTCGGGCTCACCGACCCGAATGGTGATCCCAGGGAATCGTGTGCGGAATTGGCCGACGAGCTGAGCGAGGGGGTCGACGGCAAGAGTTGGAAGGGCAACGAGGTCGAGTTCCCCGATCTGCAAGTGGGCAACTGAGCGCGAGACGGTCGTCAGATCCGCGACGTCGCGGATCACCCGTCGGGCGGCTTGGACAACCTGCTCGCCTGCCGATGTCAGCCGGACCGTTCGTCCAAGGCGATTGAACAGTTCGATGCCGAGTTCGGATTCTAGGTTTCGGACGCCATGGGAGAGTGAGGGCTGAGAAACGTGCGTGGCCGTGGCTGCCTTGGTGAAGCTGCCATGATCGGCGACCGCGACGATGTATTCCAATTGGCGGAACTCCATAGACAGAGGCTATGTGTTGCGTCAGCGGTGACCGTTGCCGGACCTGGCGCCGGCTTCTCAGTCGAGTCTGTCCGCTTTGCTTCCTGCGGCGAGCGCAGGAGCGTCGCAGGAATCCAGATTGGGTGTCGCCGGATCGACGCGTCCGGTGATGATGAAACCCATGGCGACGGCGAACGCAAGAATGCTCGTCCATTCGTTGACGCGTAGCCCGGCGATCGTGTGGGCGTAGTCGATGCGCATTCGCTCGACGAGGAATCGGCCCATTGCGTATCCGGCGATGTACACGGCGAAGAGGCGGCCAGGGCGGAGGCAACGACGACGTTCGACCAACAGAACGACGGCGACGACTGCGAGGTTCCACAGCGACTCGTAGAGGAACGTGGGCTGGAACGTCGTGAACGTCTCGAAGCCTGTCGGACGGTTTGCGATGTCGATTCGGACTGCCCATGGCAGCCTCGATGGACGCCCGAACAGTTCCTGGTTGAACCAGTTTCCCCATCGACCGATCGCCTGGGCGAGTGGCAGGGCAGGCGCGACTACGTCGAGGAGTAGGCCGAGCGGGAGGCCCCGATGTCGGGCGACGAGGAGTCCGGTTCCGACCCCGGCAGCGATGCCGCCGGGGATGCCGAGCCCGCCGTCCCAGATCGCGAAGGCCTTGAGAACGTCGTGGGTGTAGATCTCGTAGTCGGTGATGACGTGGTAGAGGCGTGCACCGATGACGCCGGCTGGCACCGCCCAGACGGCGAGGCTGCTGACGACGCCGGATGTCCCGGTGCGTGCCTCCCATCGTCGGTCTGACCACTTGGCAGCGACAATCACACCGACCGCGATCATCAGCCCGTACGCCCGGAATTGCAGCGGTCCGATGTGGAGGCCCTTCCACGGCGGGCTGGGGATCGAGGCGAGCAGGCTGATCATCGTGGTACCAGTCTGGCGGTTGAGGTGCGCTTTGGGGACATGATCTGGCTCATCGGGCGATCAGGAACACGATGCCGAGCAGGCCGATAACGGCGCCGTAGATGCGCTCGAGCCGGGCGGGTTCGGTGCGGAGTGCGACCCTCGCGCCGAGAAATGACAGCGGTACGGACGTCACGGCGAACACTGCAACGAGGGCCCAGTCGATGTGGCCGAGCGCCGCGTGGACGATGGTGCCGGGCACCGCCAGCGCGGTCGCCACCGCCAGCGACGAAGCGAACGCGGCCTTCACCGGTAGTCGCAGGATGGCGATGTACAGCGGGGCAAGAAGGAACCCGCCACTGTTGGCGAGCAAGCCGGAGACTAGGCCGACAGTGGTCGCTACTACGGCAAGGAGCCAAGCACTTTCACGGGGTGGATCAACCGGATCTGTATCGGCCTTGTCACGAGCCAACAGGAACCGGAGGCCCAGTACAACCAGGACGCAGTCGGTGACCGTGACGAGCGCCGCACCGCCGATCCAGCGAGTCGCAAGAGCGCCAACGACAGTTGCGGGTATCCCGAAACTCAGGCTCCATCGCACGACGCGCCAGTCGATCAATCGGGCCTTCCAATAGACCGAGCTTGCTGCGAGCGTCGATGGAATCGTCGCCGGGAGTGGAGCCGCGACAGCGACGATTGGCGGGACACCCACCGCTGCGAGCAGTGGTGTTGCGATCGCCGATCCGCCCTTGCCGAACATGCCGCCGAGGAATCCGATGACCAGTCCGATGACAGCAGCTGCGAGCAAGGTCACAGCGGGCTCTTGACGTGCACACTCAACTCTCTGCCGAGACCCGCTAGTGACCAACCCACGCGTGTCTCTCGCAGCGATAGCCAGGATCTATGAACAAAATGTCGCGTCGACGACTATCCGGAGCTAGGAACTCCCGACGTTTGTGAGTTCTCCGTTGGCGAGAGAGTGAATGTCTTACACGGGCTCGCGAAAGCGGAACCAGTCAGACAGCTGAGTCACGTGTTGTTCGGCGATCTCACTGTCGGTCAGCTGGGTCGATGGCGGAACGAGCACCTTGTCGCCGATGATCTCGTTGTGAGGCCAGTTCGCTGGGGCCATCAGGTGGGTGGCGTCGAACAACTGGAGGCCTTTGACGATCCGAACGACTTCATCTATGTTGCGGCCAAGCTCCTTTGGGTACTCGAGGATCGTGCGCACGACTGCGCGATCGTCGACGACGATCACCGACCGAGCAGTCACCGAGCCGGCCTGATCTGGGCGGAGCATCCCGAGTTGCAGCGAGACCAACCGACTCTTGTCGTCGATGATCGGGAACTCGACTCCGACCTGCAGGTTGTCCTGAATCCACGTGACCCAAGCACGATGGTCGTCGATGTCGTCGACACTCAGCCCGATCAGCTTGGTATTGAGTGCAGCGAACGATTCAGCCCGCTTTTGGAAGCCGACGAACTCTGTCGTGCACACCGGAGTGAAGTCGCCAGGGTGGCTGAAGAAAACGAACCAATGTCCCGCGAACTGATCGGGCAACGTCATGTCACCTTTCGAGGTGCTGACGTCGATCGTCGGAAACCTGTCTTCGATGAGCAACTTCATGATGGAGCCTCCTCAGGCTGTCTGGCGTCTGGCAGCAGACGCTTATCGGGCGAAGCAACACCCGCCGAAGGTGCCGGACGCCCGCCGAATGTTGCGGCCGTGCCGACAGTTCTGTCGGCCACTCCCTTCAAGGTGCTGTTCCGCTCACCTCCACGATGGCCAGTTGCGAGTTAGACACACAGGGGCGAAGGTCACTTATTCGGCAATCTCGATGTGCTCTGCCGCCCGCGGGGTGTCCTGCCAGTCGAGATGCGGGAGCCTGTCCGAGGTCAGCCCCAGGTCGTTTCGGCGTCTGGATACGACACGGAAGCTTCACAGAGATCCTCCTCGGGCCTTCATCGTGGTGGCGTTTAGTGAGGGTCCAAGAGAGATCGAGAAGAAGGAGATGAGGACAATGAGGAAGTTTCACAAGGCCCTTCTGGCAGGTGGAGTGTCGCTGGCAGTCCTGCTGCCCGTAGGCGCAGCGTTCGCCGACAGCGGCGGCCCGGGACGCGGCGGCAACGGCGGCAATGGCGTCGCACCGACATGCACTGGTGACCCAGCGATGGACCAGGTCCAGGCGCGCGACGGTACCGGCTGGCGGCACACGCTCGCCGACGGCACGATCGTCGAGATGCCCGATGCACTCCACGGGCACCAGACCGGTCCGATGGACGGCAGCGGCCCGGTGGCCGATCGCCCGATGGACGGTAGTGGTAACCAGCAGCGTTCGGGTGGCTAGTACCGAGCGCTCGATACGAGTCCCGGCCTTGTGGCCGGGACTCGTGCGCGAGAGTGGAGCCATGGCACGCGCACCGGTCGTCTTGGTAGTCGACGATGAAGCGTCCATTCGCGAGGTGGTCCGCCGCTATCTCCAGGCCGATGGCGTCGAGGTGTTCGAGGCCGAGGATGGACCGACGGCGCTCGAGATGTTCGAGGCACACCAACCGGACGTCGTGGTCCTCGACGTGATGCTGCCGGGGTTGGACGGTATCGAGGTGCTCCGTCGGCTTCGCACCCGCTCCGACGTGTACGTCGTGATGCTGACCGCGCGCACAGAGGAGACGGACCGACTGATCGGATTGTCGGTCGGTGCCGACGACTACGTTTCCAAACCGTTCAGCCCGCGGGAACTCGTTGCGCGCGTGAAAGCATTGCTCCGGCGGCCGCATATGGCCGAGGCCTCCGACGTTGTCCAGCAATTTGGCGATCTCACCGTGGACCCGGATCGCCGCGAGGTGCGCGTTGCCGGAGCCGAGGTGGAGTTGAGCGCGTTGGAGTTCGACATCCTCGCTGCTCTCGCGAGTTCGCCGGGTCGGTGTTCAGCCGTCGCCAACTTCTCGAGCGGGTCTGGGGCTATGACTTCTACGGCGACGAACGTGTGGTCGACGTCCACATTCGCAACTTGCGCCGCGCTCTCGGAGACGATGCCGATGCCCCTCGGTGGATCGGCACCGTGCGTGGTGTCGGCTACAAGTTCGTGGCGCCGTCGTGATGAAGCGTTCGTCGTTGCGGGCCCGGCTGTTCGCGTCGTACGCCGCCGTCGCGGTCGTCGGAGCGGCGACGCTGCTCGTTGCCGTCCGCGTGCTCGTCCCGCGATTGTTCGACGACCGCATGGGATCCGGCCGCCGCACCGGGGCCGGTGGCGCCCAGGCGGCTGCCAGTCAGCACGACGCGGTCGTGTCGGCGCTCAACGTTGCGCTTGTGCTCGCATTTGTCGCCAGTCTGGCGACAGCTGCCATCGTCGCCGTGGTGATGGCCCGTCGGGTGCTGCGCCCTCTCGACGACCTCCGCGCCGCGACCGGCCGACTGGCGGCCGGACGGTACGACGAGCCGGTCGCATTACCGAACGAGCCCGAACTCGCGGCGCTTGCCGCCGACGTCAACCTGCTCGCCACCGCACTCGCCGACACCGAGCAGCGTCGAGCGGCGCTGATCGGCGACATCGCCCACGAGATGAGAACCCCGCTCACCACAATCACGGGCTACGTGGAGGGCTTCGACGACGGCCTGTTCACCAAGGACGAGATGGTCGCAACAATCTCTGACGAGATCGCCCGCTTGCGTCGTCTCGCCGGAGACCTCGCCGCGGTCTCCCGAGCCGAGGAGGGCCAGCTGCTCCTCGACCTGCAGCCAGAAGACCTCTCCGACATCGTCGAGACGGTGGCGAACCGGCTCCGCCCACAATTCGACGTCAAGTCAGTCACGCTGTCCGTCGAAACGCCCGGCCCCATCGACGTCGAGGCCGACCGCCAACGCCTCACACAAGCGATGAGCAACCTTCTCGGAAACGCTCTCGCCTACACCCCGGCCGCGGGCACGGTTCAGGTTTCGATCGACGTCGAGTCAGACCTCGCACGAGTCGCGATCACCGATACTGGTCGAGGGCTCACGGCCGACGACATCGACCGGGTGTTCGAGCGGTTCTATCGAGCCGAACCACGAGCTCACTCAGCCGGCACCGGCATCGGGCTCACCATCGCCCGAGCGGTCGCCCACGCTCACCGCGGTGACCTCACCGCTTTCTCACCCGGAGTCGGGCTCGGCGCCACGTTCATCCTCTCCCTACCGCTCCGGCGCCTTCCGCCTCGCGCCGCGGAGAACGAGCCGTCAAGCGAATGAGGAATGCGGCGGGTGTGAGCCGTTAGGGACTATCGACCCTGTCACTCCGAAGTAGGACGGTGGAGTGTCGATGTGAGCTGTGCTGGTCCTTGGAGGTGGTGTGTGATGAACCGATTGTGTTCATGTCGACGACTCGACGTTGCCCGCCTCTCGCCGGTGGTAGCCCCTAATCGGAGGGATGCGTGTGATCAGTGACCAGGAGGTGTTCGAATACCACGAACGCCCACGGCCGGGAAAGATCGAGGTCATCCCATCGAAGCCGTGCATGACCCAGCACGATCTCTCGATGGCCTACACCCCGGGCGTCGCCCGTCCGTGCCTCGCCATCCAGGAGAATCCGGAGTTGGTCAACCGGTACACCGGGAAGGGGAACCTCGTGGCGGTCGTCAGCAATGGCACTGCCGTGCTCGGGCTGGGCGACATCGGGCCTCTGGCGGCCAAGCCGGTCATGGAGGGCAAGGCCGTGCTGTTTAAGCGGTTCGCCGGGATCGATGTCTTCGATCTGGAGCTCGACGCCCGTGATCCGGATGAGCTGATCAGAGTCGTCACCGCGTTGGCGCCAACATTCGGAGGGATCAACCTCGAGGACATCAAGGCGCCCGAGTGCTTTTACGTCGAGGAGGAACTGCGCCGCCGGCTCGATATTCCGGTCTTCCACGACGACCAGCACGGCACTGCCATCATCGCCGCTGCCGCTCTGGTCAACGGGCTCGATGTCGTCGGCAAGCGGATTGAGGACGTTCGGGTCGTGTTCTTGGGAGCCGGGGCTGCCGGTATCGCCTGCGCCGAGATGTTCATGCAGTTGGGGGTGCAGCGCGAGCACATGGTCGTGGTCGACTCCGTCGGTGTGATCTTCGAAGGTCGGCTCGAGCGAATGAACCCGTACAAGGCCCGTTTCGCCGCCGCCACCGCTCTGCGGACGCTCACCGAGGCGATTCGAGGGGCCGACGTCTTCCTGGGAGTCTCCACCAGTAACGTGCTGACGCCCGACATGCTGCGAACCATGGCAGACGACCCGATCGTCCTCGCCCTGGCCAACCCCGATCCGGAGATCGACTACGAACTGGCCGTCCAGACACGTGCCGACGTCATCATCGCCACGGGACGTAGCGACTTCCCGAACCAAGTGAACAACGTCCTCGGCTTCCCGTTCATCTTCCGGGGCGCGCTCGACGTGCAAGCAACAACGATCAACGAGGCGATGACACAGGCGGCCGTACGAGCGATCGCCGGGTTGGCAAGAGAGGAGGTCCCAGAGCAGGTACTGGCCGCGTACGGGCTGCACCAGCTGCAGTTCGGGCGGACGTACCTCATCCCGAAGCCATTCGATCCGCGCGTCCTGCTGCGCGTTGCCCCCGCTGTCGCGCGCGCCGCGATGGACTCCGGGGTGGCCCGTCGCCCGATCGCCGACCTCACCGCCTACGAGGAACAGCTGGAGCGCACCCTCGGCCCGTCGCGAGCAGTCATGCAGTTCGTGGTCCACACAGCACAGCGTCGGCCGACCAGCAGGTTGGTCTTCGCAGACGGCGAGGATGACAGCGTGCTGCGGGCAGTGCGATCCGTCGTCGACCAGCACATCGCTCGCCCTATCCTGATCGGACGCCACAGCGTCATCGGCCCTCGCGCCGAGGCACACGGCCTTCACCTCGACGACGACGACATCGTCGATGTCGAAGCTTCGGCGCTGACCCCGCGGCTGGCCGACCGCTTGTACGAGCTTCGCCAGTTGCATGGCATGACGCCCGTGGCCGCTGCGACCGGCATCCTGGATCCGACGATCTTCGGGCTCATGCTCGTATCCGAGGATCTTGCCGACGGGTTCGTCGGCGGCCGGTCCCGCGTCTACGCCGACACCATCCGCCCCGCCATCCAACTCGTGGGTCTTCGAGAGGGCGTCTCGCGGGTCTCGGCCCTCCAGCTCCTTGCACTGAAAGACCGCCTCGTGTTCTGCGCCGACACGATGGTCAACATCGACCCGTCAGCCGAGGAGTTGGCAGAGATCGCCATCCTCGCCGCCGAGGCCGCCCACATGTTCGGGATTGAGCCCCGCGTGGCGCTGCTTTCCTTTTCCAGTTTCGGCTCGGTCCACCACCCGCTCGCCGCCCGGGTCGCCCGCGCCGTCCAACTCGTCCGTGAGCAGCGGCCGGACCTAGTGGTCGACGGTGAGATGCACGTCGATCCGGCCGTGGTCGAAGAGATTGCTCGCGAGAACTACCCGAACTCGCGGATCCAGGGCGATGCCAATGTCTTCGTCTTCCCCAACCTCGCGGCTGGCAACATCGGCTACAAGCTCGTCCAGCGGCTCGGTGGTGCCGAGGCCATCGGACCCGTCCTCCTCGGCATCCGCCGACCGGTGGCGGTGCTGCAGCCGGGCTCTACCGTGTCCGACATCGTGAACCTCGCTGCAATCACCGCAGTCGCAGCCGACCTACAAGCGAGCGGCCACGGTCACCGCTGACCCGTCTGAACAGCCGGGCGTAGTCTGGTACCAACCACCTCAACGAAGCTCTCATGAATGGCAGTAAATGGCAGTCAATCTGGGTTGGTCACCTCGTTGGTCACCCACCACCTGGCAAGATCAGATCGCATCCTCTTGGATGCGCTTCTGACCTGGTACTTCTTGGTGCGCCCCCTGGGTTTCGAACCCAGAACCTGCGGATTAAGAGTCCGTTGCTCTGCCGTTGAGCTAGAGGCGCATCGCCCGGGCCGGAGCCAGGACTCGAGCAGTGTAGGGGCACAGCGAGTGCCCCGAACTGTTCGATTGGGGTGACCGACGGGGCTCGAACCCGCGACATCCAGTACCACAAACTGGCGCTCTACCAGCTGAACTACGGCCACCATGTAGGCCGCCCAGTGTGCCACATCGTCGACCGAGTTCCACACCTCGTTGATTTCGGGCGCCCAGGTCGGCGTTGGACCGGAACGACGAGTGGGGCCGCGGGCGACGGCCGTTCACGACGGATTCCGTGGCCAGCTAGGCTTGTCAGAACGAAATCCGCCAGGAGAATCGAATGAGAGCAATGGAATCCATCGACACCCGCGAACTTGCCAGCAGAGCCCGACAGATCACCCAGCGCGAGCTCGGCGAATACGTCAAGCGCACCTCCGGTTCGATGAAGGCCACCGAGCGGGCCCGCAAGGTCATGCCCATGGGCGTGCCGTCGAGCTTCCAGTCCTACGATCCGCATCCGATCGTGGTCCGCCGGGCTCAGGCTGCGTGGATGGAAGACGTCGACGGCAATCGTTACATCGACTTCGATCTCGGTTTCGGAGCGCTGTTCTCCGGCCATTGCAACCCGATCGTGCGCGGCGCGATCGAGCGGCAACTCGACGATGGCACCCTCTTCGTCACGCCGTGCGAGTTGAACTCCGACGTCGCCGAGATGCTTGCCGCCCGATACAAGCTGCCGATGTGGCGATTCACCAACAGCGGCACGGAGGCGACCATGGACGCCATCCGCGTCGCACGCGGGGTCACCGGCCGCGACAAGATCGTCAAGGTCGAAGGTGGTTACCACGGTCACCACGACGAGGTGATGATCTCGATGAAGCCGCCGATCAGCGAGGCCGGGCCGGTCGACGAACCACGGGCCATCCCGGCCACGGCAGGGATCACCCGAGCCGTGTTGGGCGATACCAAAGTCATCCCGTACAACCGTCCCGAGTTGCTGGAGAAGGCGCTCGCCGGTCGCGACGTGGCGTGCTTCATCGTCGAACCGGTCATGGAGAACATCGGCATCTGCCTGCCGCAGCCCGGGTATCTGCAGGCTGTCCGGGAGATCACCCGTAGGTACGGCACGATGTTGATCTTCGACGAGGTCAAGACCGGCATCACTGCCGGCTGGGGAGGGGCGACCGGTGCCGTCGGTGTGCAACCCGACCTCGTCGCCTTGGCCAAGAGCATCGGCGGTGGGTTGCCGCTCGGCGCCTTCGGTGGATCCGAGGAATGCATGAATCAGATCACCAGTGGCAAGGTGTTGCATCTCGGCACCTACAACGGCAACCCGCTGTGTATGGCCGCAGCCAAAGCCGTGCTGGGTGAGGTCTGCACGCCCGAGGCCACCCAGGCAGCGGTCGACCTCAACCGTCGCGTGATCGACGCCTGCCAGCGAATCATCACCGACGCCGATCTGCCGGCGCACACGGTGCAGTTCGGCGCCAAGGCCTGCATCACGTGGGCGCCCGAGCAGATCCAGAACTATCGCGACTACAAGGCCACCGACTTCGACCTCGCCTTCGCTCAGTGGATGCACGGCATCAATCGTGGTGTCCTGTTGCCGCCGGGCCTCGATGAGCAGTGGTTGATCTCGGTCATGCACTCGGAGGCCGATGCCATGCATTACGCCGAGGTGTTCGCCGAGTTCGTGGCCGAACTGGTCGGCTGAAGTTCGCCGCTCAACCCCAGCGACGTTCCTCTCGATAGCGATAGGTGCTGACCGGTGCATTCCAGCGCCGGCGGCGTCGCAGCAGGCCACTGCCGACCAGCAGCATCATGCCGCCACCGCCGAGCACGATCGCCAGCCCCACGAGCACCGGCAACGAGTCGTTGGCCAGGCGCGCCGGCACGTCGGCCCACATGTTGTCGCTGAGGGCGGGTAACAGGAAACGCGGCACGATGTAGCCAACAAGGACGATCAGTAATGCCAACAGCACCATTCCGTAACCGAGGCTGTGCACCAGTGCCGATCGGTGGGGATGCAGCATGAATCCGATCACGAAGAACCCGACCGCGAAGAGTACGCCGAAGGGGATCGTCCAACGAAGGACTCGGCGGATCCTGTCGAGGGCCGTTACTCGTGGTACCGGCAACGTGATCGAGGGCATATCGCCGACCACCTGATTGCGCACCACCAGAACCATCTGTTCGCCGGTGATGCGCACCGGACCCTTCAACTGACCGATCAACCGGGCGTGGGCATCGTGCAGGACCTGGCCGAGGAATGCGGCACCCTGCGGCGTGCTCGCCACTGCACTCACGGTCTGGCGCACGGTCGCTTCATCCAATCCTCGCTGTGAGGCGACGGCGTCGGCGATGGTGTTGGTGATCTCGGTCTTGATCCGGTCGTCTTGTAGCACCACGGCGGCGAGGTCGCCGGTGCGGTCGGGATCGAACGCGCTGCGCTGCAGTAACCATCCGCTGATGGCGATGCTGGCGCACACATAGGCAATTCCGAAGATGAGGCCAGCGAGGGTTCGACGCACGCCGTTAGTTTGGCCGATGAAGTCGTGAATGTCTCTAGGGTGATGACGATGCCTTCGAAAGACCCTTCGTTCGGCCGGATGCTCCGTCGTGCGCTCGTCTTGCGTTGTCCGTGGTGCGGCTCGCATCGCACGTTCATTCGCAAGTGGCTGGGTAAGTACGATCGTTGTCGATCGTGCGGCATCCGTTGGCATCGCGAGGACGGCTTCGAACTCGGCGCCGTCACGATCAACACCGTGCTGACCTTCATGGTGTTGACCGCAGGCATGACGGTCGGTTTCGTGATGACGTCTCCCGACATCCCGGTCGCGCCGATGGTGCTGTCGCTGATCGGTGTGGCCATCTTGATGCCGATCGTGATTTATCCGTTCACCTTCACGATGTGGCTGGCGTTCGATCTTGCTGTGCACCGTCCTGACGCAGCCGAGCTCGCCGACGCCGCCGCGGCGATCGATGCGAAGGAACCGGAGCGCACCGCTTCGAGGTAATGCTTGGGTAATGCTTGATCGAACGACTGTTCGTAGTTACACTGCTGTTGTTCGAACAACGCCCGACGTTCACCATTACGGAATCGCTGCTCGGGAAACCGTGTAACACCCCTTCCGTATGGTGCCCGTCATCGCCATCGAGGTCGTGCAACTCGGCCTCCACTTCAGCAAGATCACCCATGAACCAGGCAGGAAACGGAGAACGACAGTGAGCAACGATCGCGAAAAGGCACTCGATGTGGCGTTGGCAGCCATCGACAAGCAGTTCGGTAAGGGGTCCATCATGCGGATGGGCGAAAAGACTTCGATGGGCATCGAATCCATCCAGACTGGGGCACTGTCACTCGACCTCGCCCTCGGTGTCGGCGGGTTGCCGCGTGGACGCGTGGTCGAGATCTTCGGTCCCGAGTCGTCGGGCAAGTCCACGCTGGCCATGCATGTCGTGGCCGAGGCGCAGCGCAACGGCGGCATCTGTGCCTACATCGACGCCGAGCACGCCATGGATCCGGTGTACGCCAGCGCCATCGGTGTCGACATCGACCAGCTGCTGATCAGCCAACCCGACACCGGCGAGCAGGCACTGGAGATCGTCGACATGTTGGTGCGTTCCGGCGCAGTCGACGTGGTGGTCATCGACTCGGTGGCAGCGCTCACACCCCGTGCCGAGATCGAAGGCGAGATGGGCGACACCCACGTTGGTCTGCAGGCCCGATTGATGAGCCAGGCACTGCGCAAGCTCACCGCCAACCTCAGCCGCACCAACACCATTGCCATCTTCATCAACCAGTTGCGCGAGAAGATCGGTGTGATGTTCGGTTCGCCAGAGACCACCCCCGGCGGCCGGGCGCTGAAGTTCTACTCATCGGTGCGTCTCGACATCCGTCGCATCGAGAGCATCAAAGATGGTGCCGAGATCGTCGGCAACCGCACGCGCGTCAAGGTGGTCAAGAACAAGGTGGCCCCACCGTTCCGGCAGGCCGAGTTCGACATCATGTACGGCAAGGGCATCAGCCGCGAGGGCACGCTGCTCGACATTGCCGTCGACATGGGCATCATCAAGAAGTCGGGAGCCTGGTTCACCTACGAGGGTGAGCAACTCGGCCAAGGCCGCGAGAACGCCAAGAGCTTCTTGGCGGAGAACCCCGAGATCATGGTCGAGGTCTCCGAGAAGGTGCGTGTCGAGGCGGGTCTCGGTCAGCAGGACGTTCCCGAGTTCACGCCAGCCGACGAAGAGCCAATAGCGATCGACTGACGGCGCACCACCGGTAGCCTTTCGCCGTGACCCGCGGCTACCTCGTCCACACCTTCGGGTGTCAGATGAACGAGCACGACTCAGAGCGAATTGCAGGCCTGCTGGAAGACGACGGCTATGTCGCCGTCACCGACGAGGCCGACGCCGATGTCGTCGTGCTCAACACCTGCTGCATCCGCGAGAACGCCGACAACAAGCTGTACGGCACACTCGGATGGCTGAAGCCGTGGAAGGAGCAGCGCGACGGCCGCCAGATCGTGGTCGCCGGGTGCCTTGCGCAGAAGGATCGCGATCTGGTCCGTCACAAGGCGCCGTACGTCGATGTCGTCCTCGGCACCCACAACGTGCATCGCACGACCGAGCTCATCGATCAGGCCCGTCTCACGGGGCCCGTCACCGAGATCCTCGACGAAGCCGTGCTCGACGATCAGGCGATGTTTCCCAGCGCGCTGCCGGCCCGCCGAGAAACCACATACAACGCGTGGGTCACGATCCAGATCGGTTGTGACAACTCCTGCGCGTTCTGCATCGTGCCGGCCGTGCGGGGCGCCGAGATCAGCCGTCCCTTTGCTGACGTCGTCGACGAGGTGACCCGCCTGGCTGCCGACGGTGTCAGCGAGGTCACACTTCTCGGGCAGAACGTCAACAGCTACGGCCGCGATCTGCAACTGTCGGCTCGGCAGGCAGGCGACGCCGATGTGCGAGTTCGGCCGATGTTCGGGCAACTGCTCACCGCCGTCGGTGAGGTCGCCGGGATCCGCCGTGTGCGCTTCACCAGCCCGCACCCCAAAGACATGCGCGCCGAGACATTCGCGGCGATGGCAGCGACAGAGTCCGTCTGCGAGCACCTCCATTACCCGTTGCAGTCCGGAAGTGATCGAGTCTTGGCGACGATGCACCGCGGCTACACCGCTCAGCGATATCTCGACCGTCTTGCCGCCGGCAGGGCCGCAGTCACCGATTTGGCTGTATCGACCGACATCATCGTCGGGTTCCCCGGTGAGACCGACGACGATTTCGCCGCCACACTCGAGGTTGTCGCCGAGGCCGAGTATGACTACGCGTACACGTTCGTCTTCTCGCCGCGACCCGGCACCGAGGCGGCTGGCATGACCGACCAGTTCGTCGATCCCGTCGTCGCGGCAGAGCGCTTCCAGCGGCTCCGAGTCGTCGTCGAGCGCAGCGCCCTCGCCAAGCACGAGGCCCGCGTCGGTCGAGTCGAGGAGGTCCTTGTCGAGGGCCCCAGCAAGAAGGATCCGGCAGTGCTGTCGGCACGCACGCGCCAGAACAAGCTGGTGCACTTCACTCCGCCGCAACCACTGCGCGCCGGCTCGTACGCAGCCGTCGAGATCACCCGTGCCGCTCCTCACCATCTCGTGGGCCAGTTCGTCGAGTTGCTTGCCGAACCACAGCACAAGCGGCGTATCGCCGTGCTGGCCGGGTGACCCTGGCCGAGCCGCTGGTAATCGTCGGGCCGACTGCCTCGGGCAAGAGTGATGTCGCCATGGCCCTGGCCCGGCGGCACTTCGAGGTCGAACTGGTCGTCGTCGATGCAATGCAGGTCTATCGGCGGATGGACATCGGGACGGCCAAGCCGTCGATGGATGATCGCATGGCCGTGCAGCACCATTGTCTCGACCTGGTCGACGCCGCTGACGAATTCACCGTCACCGATTTCGCTGCGGCAGCCAACCAGGCACTCGTCGAGATCGATTCGCGCCAGAACCGCGCCGTGATGGTCGCCGGAACAGGTCTCTACCTACGGAGCATCACCGACCCGATGGAAGTCCCCGGGCGCTGGCCCGACGTGCGCGCCGCGTTGGAGGCACGACTCGGCACGGAAGGCGTCGAAAGCCTGCATCGTCAACTGTCCGACTGCGATCCGTCCGCTGCCGCGAAGATGCAGCCGAACAACGTGCGTCGCGTGGTGCGGGCGTTGGAGGTCACGCTGGGCAGCGGCCGTCCGTTCAGTTCGTTCGGTCCGGGGCTCGACAGCTATCCCGTCGTTCAGTTCACGCAGTTCGGGTTGCGCTGGCCACGGTCACTGCTGACCATGCGAATTGCCGAGCGAGTTCATCGAATGATCGCTGCCGGCCTGCTTGCCGAGGTCGAATCACTGGCGAGCGGTCCCGTCTCGCGTACTGCTCGTCAGGCCCTTGGGTACAAGGAGTTGTTCGACGTTCTCGACGGAGCGTGCTCGCTCGGCGCGGCCATCGACATGATCATCACTCGTACCAGGCAGTTCGCGGTTCGCCAAGAGCGGTGGTTCCGCCGTGACCCGCGCATACGCTGGATCGATATCAACGACGACCCGGTTGCCGCCGCGCTGCCGGTATTGGAAAGCGAATGGCCGAACTCGCGCTGACGAAGCACCACGGATTGGGTAACGACTTCCTGGTCGTGTTCCACCCACGCGTCGGGGACCTGCCGGCTCTGGCCCGACATGTGTGTCACCGGCGCCGGGGTATCGGCGCCGACGGTTTGCTGGTCGGCGAGAGCGAGGCTGGGTACGCCGCTCGAATGGTCCTCTACAACGCCGATGGGTCACGCGCAGAGATGAGCGGCAATGGGATTCGTTGCTTCGCTCAGGCGCTGGCGCGCCGGCGCGGCGATCTGGCGCCGCAACGCATCCTCACCGATGCCGGCGAGCGCCTCGTCACGCTGTACGCCACCGATGATGCCGATGTGATCGAAGCGGCGGTCGACATGGGCCCGGTGTCGTCGATCGGCGAGCCCGATGGCTGGCACCGCATCGGCACGGATCCGTTGCGTCCGGTCAGCCACCTCAGCGTCGGCAACCCCCACGCGGTAGTCGGGGTCGAGAGCGTCGCGGTCGTCGACCTCCTCGCACTTGGACAAATCGTCCCCGACATCAATCTGGAGCTCGTCGAAATCGGCCCGGAGCCGTACGCCATCACGATGCGGGTCCACGAGCGCGGTGCAGGGATCACCGAGGCATGCGGTACCGGGGCGTGCGCAAGCGCTTGGGCCGCGGTGTCGTGGGGACTGGTTCCCGCCGGGCTCGAAGAAATCACCGTGCACATGGACGGTGGAGATGCCAAGGTACGTCTGCACTCTCCGTCGACCGGACACGTCACGCTCGTCGGTCCGGCCGTGTACATCGGTTCGGTCGAGGTTCGTCCCTGAGGGGCGGGTGCAGCAAGGGAGCCATGTCGACGCCATACAACGAAGCCCTCGGCGCAACGCTGATCGAGCGCACCAAGCGTGAACAGATCGTCCTGGTAGCTGTCACGCTGCCGGGGCACACCGACGCAGAGACCGAGGCCAGTCTCGACGAACTGGCGTTGTTGATCGACACCGCCGGCGCCGACGAGGCGGGTCGGTTGGTGCAACGGCGTGATACCCCGGATCACACCTGGTTCATCGGCAAGGGCAAGGTCGACGAGCTCAAAGACATCTGTCTCGCGGTCGATGCCGACACTGTCGTGTTCGAGAACGAACTCGCCCCTGCACAGCAGTACAATCTCGAAAAAGTGCTCGGTCGAACGGCGATCGATCGCACCGCCGTGATCCTCGACATCTTCGCCCAGAACGCCCATACCCTCGAAGGCAAGGCACAGGTCGAGCTGGCCTTGTTGCGTTACCGCCTGCCACGGTTGCGCCGCGGCGCGACCGCCAAGTTGTCGCAGCAGCGCGGTGGCGTCGGATCTCGCTTCGGTTCGGGTGAAACCAAGCTCGAGGTTGATCGTCGACGGATCATGCGTCGTATCACCAAACTCGAGTCGGACCTCAAAGAGCTCTCGGCCACACGGTCGTTGCAGCGCAAGAGTCGCAACCGTAGCGGTCTCGCCGCCGTCACCATCGTCGGTTACACAAACGCCGGAAAGTCGACCCTGCTCAACCATCTCACTCATTCCGGTGTGCTCGTCGAGGACCGATTGTTCGCCACGCTGGACCCCACCACAAGGCGCTTGTCGCTGCCCGGTGGTGAGCCGGTGCTGATCACCGACACGGTCGGGTTCGTCCGCAACCTGCCTCACGGCCTGGTCGAGGCGTTCAAGAGCACGTTGGAGGTTGCCGGTCGTGGCGACTACCTGATCCATGTCGTCGACTCGACCGCGCCGGACCCTGAAGGTCAGATCACGGCAGTTCGCGAGGTCCTGACCGAGATCGGGGCATCGCACCTGCCCGAGTTGCTGGTGTTCAACAAACGGGACGCGGCGCCCGAGGTTGCCGCCGATCTGGTTCATCGTCATGAGGGCTCGGTGTCGGTCAGCGCCCTCAGCGGCGCGGGCATCGACACATTTCTCCACACGCTCAGCGACCGGTTACGGGCACTGAGCAAGGTCGTCGAATTGCTCATCCCGTATGACCGCGGCGATCTCCTGGCGGCAGTGCATCGCGAGGGCGAGGTCCTTTCGACCGATCACGCCGACGACGGGGTACGAGTGTGCGCTCGTCTGGCAGACGCGTCCGTTGGTCGTCTGGCTCGGTTCGTGGTTGCGCCGGCTTGAGGCCGGCACTCGTGGCAGCCGGCGGCCATCGGGCAGGATGGTGACTCCATGGTTGAATCCGTCGGCTTCGTCCCGCCTCCGTACCCCTACGATCGGCTCGACCGTTTCGTGCCGTTGGCCGACGCGCTCGACGGGGGTGTCGTCGATCTGTCGATCGGCACACCGTGTGATCCACCGATCGCGACCGTGATCGCGGCGCTGTCGACCTCGAACGCCGAGCGAGGGTATCCACCGAGCATCGGCACCGATGTGCTGCGTAAGTCGATCCGTTCCTGGCTGGCCCGGCGGTTCGATCTCGACGTCCCCCTCGGCCAGTTGGCGGCATGCGTCGGTACCAAGGAATTCGTCGCCACGACGCCGCAGTACCTGCACCTGCGGACCCCGTGGAAAGACACGGTGTTGTACCCGGCCGTGGCGTATCCGACGTACGAGATGGGCGCAACGCTGGCCGGCTGTCGCGGAGTGGCCGTTCCGTGCCGGGACGACGGTGCCCTCGACTTCTCGGCGATCACCGACGATGATGCGGCACGCTCCTTGATGTTATGGGTCAACAGCCCGTCGAATCCCACCGGTGCGATCACTGACCTGGGCGAGGCGGCGGCGTGGGGGCGTGCCCACGCGGTACCGGTGTTCAGCGACGAGTGTTACGTCGAGTTCACCTGGGAGGGCCCGGCAAGCACAATCTTGCACCACGGGTTCGACAATGTGATCGCTGTTCATTCTCTGTCGAAACGATCCAACCTCGCCGGACTGCGCGTCGGGTTCTATGCCGGCGATGCCGAGATCGTCGACTACTTGAAAGAAGTTCGCAAGCACGTCGGCATGCTCGTTCCTGGTCCGGCGCAGGCCGCGGCGGCGGTTGCCCTCGATGATGACGCTCATGTGCTCGTGCAGCGTGACCGTTACCTGCGGCGACTCGAGCAACTCGGCAAGGTGCTTGCGGCGTGGTCTGGTGTTGAGGTTCCGATGCCGGCAGGTGGGTTCTACTTGTGGTTCGACGCGGGTGATGGCTGGGAATTTGCCGAGCGATTGGCGCGCGAGGGAGGGGCGCTGGTGAGCCCGGGAGACTTCTATGGTGCCGGTGGTACGCAGAACGTGCGCGCCGCCGTGGTACAACCTGATGATCGAATCGAGCTGGTCGCCAGGCGACTGGGGGTGTTGTGATGTCGTTTCAACCTCAAGTACCGGTCATGGCTGAGCAGCCACCGGCTGTCCCGCCTGCGCCGAAGGGCGAACGGCGCAAGGGTTTGATCGTGCTCGGGTTGATACTGCTCGTCGGGGGCGTACTCGGTGGCGGTGCGATGGTGGCCAAGAGTGCATCGAACTACGAAGACGCCGTGAAGTCGCTGGCCCGCGCCCCGGTGGGGTGCACTACGACGCTGGTGTTCGACGAGCCGTCGACGTTCACGGTGTACATCGAGACGAAGGGCAAGCTCGGCGAACTCAGTGGCGATTGTGAAGCCAACGGGGCTGAGTACGACTACCCCGGCGACAAGCTGCCCAGGGTCTCGTTGACGTTGGTCGACAGCAACGGTGACGAGGTCGATTTGGAGCGCGGCGTGACAGCCTCCTACGACGTCGGTGGCTACGTGGGAACCGCAGTGCGCACGATGGAGATCGAGCAGGCCGGGACATTTCGCTTGAACGTCGAGTCCGATGACTCCGGGTTCGCCATTGCGATCGGCAAGAACCCCAAGGACGACAGCGAGCTACTCAAGACCGTCGGTGGCGCGACCGCGCTGGGCGGATTCGTGCTGGGGCTGACGTTGTTGTTGGTCGGGCTGCGGCGTCGTCGCCCTGATGCGGCCACAGCCGATCTTCGCGGTCCTGTCGCCCCGACGCCCGGGTGGTCGCCGGGCCCGTACGCCACGGTACCCACTGCACCGCCGGCACCACCCGGATTCGGTCCGGCGCCTCCGCCTGCGCAGCAGCCGATCGGCTTGCCCGGTCAGCCACCGATCCGGCTGCCCGAGCAACCACCTGTTGGCGGAGGCTTCGCACCGCCGTCGCTGGCGCCGCCTCCGCCTCCGCCGCCTCCGACCACACCGAGCCTGCCTCCGACAGTCGCTCCGCCGGCACCTCCGACAGCACCACCGACCGCATCACCTGACGAGGTCTGGACGGTGGACGACGGTGACGACTAGAGGCGGCGCATGACGGTGACGACGCGGCCGAAGATCTGCACCTGGTCGGCATCGAACACCAGCGGCTCGAGCCGGGCGTTGGCCGGGATGAGCGAGATCGTCGAGCCTTTGCGCTGAAAGGTCTTGACGGTCGCTTCTTCACCAGGGATGCCGGCGATGACGATCTCACCGTTGACGGCTGTCTCTTGGGCGCGGGCGACGACGAAGTCGCCGTCCATGATGCCGACGTCGATCATCGAGTCACCGCGAACTCGAAGCATGAACAGATCGCCCGTACCTGTGAAGTCTTCGGGTAGCGGAAACAGTTCCTCGACATTTTCCTGAGCCAACACATCGGTACCGGCGGCGACGTCGCCTACCAGTGGGACGTGGCGAACCGGGCGGCGCTCGATCGCTGCGCCGGACGACGGGTCGAAGCGCACCTCGATCGCTCGTGGCTTGGTTGGGTCGCGCTTCAAGAAGCCCATGCGCTGCAGCGAGGCCAGGTGGCTGTGCACTGTGGAGGGGGAGGTGAGACCCACGGCTTCGCCGATCTCGCGCACGCTGGGCGGGTAGCCGCGTTCGCGCATGCTGGTTTCGATCATGTCGAGGATGCCTCGTTGACGGGCCGTGAGTTGTTCGGACATGTCCATAGCGTACGCGCGTTCGTGACCCAGGTCAAACATTCGTTCGTGAAACAAATGTTCGATCAGCGCTTGACGTCGAACAGTCGTTCGTGGCATGCTACGAACAGTCGTTCGAGAAACGTGTGTTCGATCAACGACCATCACACGATCATCGCACGAATCGCACCGAATCGCACCGAATCGCACCGAATCAGGGAGAAGCTCATGGCCATCGCAGTCGTCATTCCCGGACAATTCGGCGAGTGTCGATCCAGCTCGCCGGTCTACGCCCGCCGTCGGTTGATGGTCATGGTCACCCTGGTCGCGATCGTGCTGGTGCTGCTCGTCGGCGCCGGCCATGTCGTGGCGAATCGCGGGGGCGCTCCTGCCTCCGCCTCCGCGATTCGCCCCGCAACAGCGGCGGTCCAAGGCCTACCCGTGGCCGCCAACGTCTACATCGTCCAGGCAGGCGACACGTTGTGGTCGATCGGGCAGCGCTTCCACGGTCAGGCTGCACTTGGCGAGTATGTCGACGCCCTCGTGGCTGCCAACGGCGGCACCGTGCTGCAGGTTTCGCAGGCCATCACACTTCCCTGACCCAGCCAGTAACCTCGGGCGGCAGTGCGTTGCCCGAGATGCCATACCGACGACACCAAGGTGATCGACTCGCGTGAGGCCGAAGAAGGCACGTCCATTCGTCGGCGTCGGCTCTGCGCCAGCTGTCAACATCGCTTCACGACCTACGAGCGGCTCGAGGAGGTTGTGCTCGTCGTGGTCAAGAGCCACGGCTCACGCGAGCCGTTCGATCGGTCGAAGATCGTCGCCGGTGTTGCCGCGGCGTCGAAGGGTCGGCCGGTGACCGCCGAGCAGATCGAGCAGCTCAGCATCGAGCTCGAAGATCAAGCTCGCCTGAAAGACAACGAGATCACGAGCGCCGAACTCGGTCTCGAGGTGCTCGAGCGGTTGCGCTCACTCGACGTTGTCGCTTACTTGCGGTATGCCAGCGTCTACAAGAACTTCGATGCTGCGGCCGACTTCCAGCGCGAGCTGGTGTTGTTGAAGAAGTTGGAGAACGGCTAGTCGATCGCCGCTGCTCGCAGGTACCGGGTGAACAAGAAACCTTCGTCCTCGAGCACGTGGGCCAGCTGCATCCGACGCGACAACTGTGCGGCCCCGCCCGTGACCCGAGGTCCGTCGCCTCCGGCGATCTGCGGTGAGATCGTCAAGTTCAGTTCGTCGATCAGATCCGCCGCGGCGAGCGCTCCGTTGAGCAGTGCTCCGCCTTCCGCCTGCACGAAGTTGGCATCCAACTGGGCAAGTGCTCCGGCCAGGTCCACGTCGCCGGTGCCGGCACGCACAGACTCGACCGATGTCGGCGGGGCATCGTCGGGAAGGATCAGGAAGCCTGACCCACTGGTGAACAGCCGGCTGGTGGCATCGACATCACCGCGGCGGCTGACCACACCGACCCGCTGCCCGGCCTTGCGCGGCGGTCCGTAACCCTCGATGCGCACGGTGGCTGCGCCGACGATCAACACGTCGGCCAGTTCCCGCAACATCAGCAGCACTTCCTGATCAGCCTTGCTGGACAGACCTCGCGAGTTGCTGTCGATGACCGTCGAGCCGTCGATGCTCGACACCATGCACAGCCCGAGCCACGGTCGATCGACCGGGCGAGGTCGTTCGAGGTCGTACGCCTCGCGTACGGTCACGTGATCCGTCGGTTGGTCGAACAGCCGGCGCATCGATGCGATGATACGGCGGCGGACCGACATCCCCGCCGAGGTGGCCCTGTTGTCGCGATTGTTCAGGTGCCACGCAGGTAGGGCATGACGACGGCATCGATCATCGGTGTGAACCACTCGGCGGCGATCGTCGTGAGATGGTTGATGTCCCGAAACATCAAGATGTTGCCGAGGATCAACGGGCACTCGGTGTCGGTGCACAGCCAGTCGGACGTGTCCACGAACCGGCTCCCGGTCTCTGCGGCTACAGATCGCTCGACTTCGAGCTTGCCCGCCTCGACCGCCGTCGCCCTGAGGTTCACGCACGCGCCGACGTCGTGGAGGTGCGCCGACAGGCACGTCGCCGGATCCGTCCGCGAGTCGGGGTTGTCTCCGAGCACGAGCAGCCGCGGAGTGAGGCCCTTCAGTCGACCGAGTGTTTCCTGGAAACCGTCGTGCCACTCCTGGTCGGAGTTGGGGTAATGCCGCGAACCGGTGACGATGACCAGGTCGGGGTGCTCGTCGGCGATGAACTGCACGGCCTTGTCGCGCCAGATCGGGCAGGTGCGGGCCAACGTCGCCGTCGGGATCGGCACCGCCGCGGCGGGACATCCGCCCTTGGCCAGCACGATCAGTTCCACACCGTTTCGATCGGCGATGGCTTGCAGCGGAGGGAACCACTGGGCGGCGTGCGAATCGCCGAACAGGACGATCTCGATCGACGACGATGTGTTGCCGTATCGGCACGGGTTCAGCTTGTCGTCGACACCGATCGCCACGCATCCGTCGCCGTAGACCGCTGGGCGGTCGTCGAACAACTTGGCCAGCGACGGACGCATGTTGCTGGGGACGACGGAGGTCGTCAGGCCCTGCTCGAGCACGACCTTGTTTGCCGCGATCAGGCTGGTCAGATCATCGCCGGTGAGTCCGGCCGCCGGTGTTGCCGCGGACGCGGCCAGCGCCACCGCGGGACCGGGCGCGGCTGTCGTCGAGGGAGCAGCGAGTCCCAATACCGGGGCGGCGGCCGCCGTGCCGCCGTCGAGTTGCCGGGGGAGCGAAAGTGAGATGGTTCCGGCCACCACCACCATCGTGCACAGCGCCATGCCGAGCGCCAAGCCTCTGCTCGGGCGCGAGGCGACCCACGTGGAGTGGCGAACGGGATCCTCGACAAGCCTCAGCGAGGCCGCGGCCAGGGCGAAGGAGACCCCGATCGCCACAAAGCGCTGGGCGAGCGAGAGCGGGCCCCACTTGGCCTCGGCGAGGACCAACGCCGGCCAGTGCCAGAGGTAGATCGCGTATGACCGACGCCCGATCCATTGCAGCGATTCGTGCCGCAGCATGGCGATCGGAGCGAACGCTGCGGCGTCGCTGCCACCGGAGACGACGATCAGTGCTGTGCCCAGAACCGGTAACAGCGCCGCCGAACCCGGAAAGGCGATCGAGCCGTCGTACGTCATTGCTGCGACGGCAACTCCGGCCATCCCGATCCAGCCGGCCACGGCACGTGCCGCAGGCGACACCAGTTGCCAGGCGCTGCCCGCAACGGCCACGAGCCCACCGATGGCGAGTTCCCACATCCGCGCCGGAAGGAGGTAGAAAGCGCCGATGGGGTGGGCACGCGGTCATCCATATACAGATGACGAAGGAGAGCATCGCGACCACGATCATCATCACAGTCACCAGGCGTCGATACCGACGAGGTCGTCGACGCAGTACGAGTAAGGCCAGCGGCCAGAACAGGTAGAACTGCTCCTCGACTGCAAGCGACCAGAAGTGCAGGAGCGGTGACGGAGTTTGCCCGAGCTGTGAAGCGAAGTAGTCGCCCAGCCGGAGGGCGAAGACGATGTTGATCACGAAGCCGCCGGCCGCGATCGCATCGGTCGCCAGCGGCCGCTGAGCGATCGGGGAGAGCAGCACCTGCGAGGCGAGCACGGTGACGACGACCACCACACACGACGCGGGCAGGAGCCGTCTGGCGCGGCGCGCCCAGAACCGAGGCAGGGAGATCGTGCCGGTCCTCATTGCCTCGCGTAGCAGCAGCCGCGTGATCAGGAACCCGGACAGCACGAAGAAGACGTCGACGCCGACGAACCCACCGGAGAACCGGGCGATCCTGGCGTGGAACAAGATGACGACGATGACGGCCACCGCCCGCAACCCCTCGATGTCGGGCCTGAATTCGTCGCCGAGCTCGCTCGCCTTCGCCATCTGTGGAGCCTCCGCGAGAAACACTAGGCACAGCAACGAGATGCAACCTGTGATCACCTGATCAGGCCGGCCAGATCACCCGTGCCTGTGGATATCTGTGCATAAACACTGCGTATTCAGCCACTGTCCCCAGAGAATTCATCCTATATTCAGTGGTTTTACCCCTTCCTCCCCACAGGCCTGAACCTCTATCGTTCTCGCCCGTAGCTAGCAGCGGTGTGAGGCGCGGATGGGCGGTGATAGTCCCATTTCGATTCGGGCATTACTGCGGGGTAGGGAGAACTCTAAACCTGCGACCTCGCACCGCCGCTGGCCGTCCTGCCGGGACGAATCTCACCGATAGCATTGACACGGGTGTAACTACAGTGCTGTAATCTTACAACTGCTTGTGGTGGACGCAGGTAAGGGGGCGTCCTCACCACCACATCTTGTGGTCAGCCATCAGAATCGATACCGTCTCTTCGTCTCCCAAAGGAGCTCCACATGTCACTGGCGCCGGAACGTCTCGCCATCGGGATCACCCGTCATTTCACGTCGCCCGGTACGCGCCCGTACGAACACGTGCAGTGGGAACGTCGCGATGCGCGGATCAGCAACTGGAAAGACGGCACGGTCGCGTTCGAGCAACTCGGCGTCGAGTTCCCGGTCGACTGGTCGCTCAACGCCACCAACATCGTCGCCCAGAAGTACTTCCGGGGCACGCTCGGAACGCCCGAGCGGGAATCGTCGCTGCGCCAGGTGATCGACCGCGTTGCCGACACCATCACGCTCTGGGGCACCGAAGGCGGGTATTTCGTCGATCAGGAGGAGCTCGACGCCTTCAACGACGAGCTGAAGTACATCCTCGTCACACAGCGGGCCGCGTTCAACAGCCCGGTGTGGTTCAACATCGGGGTCAAGGGTGTGCCTCAGCAGGCCAGCGCGTGCTTCATCCTCGCCGTGGAAGACACGATGGACGGCATCCTCAACTGGTACCGCGAAGAGGGCGTGATCTTCAAGGGGGGATCCGGGTCGGGCATCAACCTGTCGAACATCCGGTCGAGTTACGAGCTGCTCAACGGCGGCGGCACCGCCAGTGGCCCGGTCAGCTTCATGCGCGGCGCGGATGCATCGGCCGGCACGATCAAGAGCGGCGGCAAGACTCGTCGTGCCGCCAAGATGGTGATACTCAATGTCGACCACCCCGACATCGAAGAGTTCGTCTGGTGCAAGGCCAAGGAGGAGCGCAAGGCGCGGGTGCTGCGTGACGCCGGGTTCGACATGGACCTCGACGGATCCGACAGCTTCAGCGTGCAGTACCAGAACGCCAACAACTCCGTGCGGGTCAGTGACGAATTCATGCATGCCGTGCTCAACGACACCGACTGGGATCTCCACGCGGTGAAGGATGGCTCGACGGTGCGCACCGTGCGCGCCCGAGACCTGTGGCGCGAGCTGGCTACCGCCTCGTGGGAGTGCGCCGATCCTGGGCTGCAGTTCGACACGACGATCAACAAGTGGCACACGGCTCACGCAACGGGCCGCATCAACGGGTCCAACCCGTGCAGCGAGTACATGCACCTCGACAACTCGGCGTGCAACTTGGCCTCGATCAACCTGTTGCACTACCTCGACGAGGAAGGCAACTTCGATGTCAAGGCATACATGCACACCGTCGAGGTGATATTCACGGCACAAGAGATCCTCGTCGGTCGCGCCGACTACCCCACGGAGAAGATCGCCGAGACCAGCCGCCAGTTCCGCCAGTTGGGTATCGGCTACGCCAATCTCGGGGCGTTGCTGATGGCGCTCGGTCTTCCATACGACTCGGTCGAGGGGCGAGCATGGGCCGCCACGCTCACCTCGCTGATGACCGGGCACGCCTATGCCACCAGTGCCCGCACAGCGAGTCGGATGGGCCCGTTCGCCGGGTTCGCCGACAACGAGCGGTTCATGCTCAACGTGCTGCGCATGCATCGCGATGCCAGCTACCAGATCCAAGGCGCCGACGCCGTTCCCGCCGAGGTCATGGCAGCCAGCCAGCAGGCGTGGGAAGTGGCTGTGCGCGACGGCGAGGAGTACGGCGTGCGCAACAGCCAGGCGTCGGTGCTGGCCCCGACGGGCACGATCGGGCTGATGATGGATTGCGATACCACAGGCATCGAGCCTGATCTCGGACTGGTCAAGTTCAAGAAGCTGGTCGGCGGTGGCAACATGCAGATCGTCAATCAGACGGTGCCGCGAGCACTGCGCAAGTTGGGCTACTCGACCGCACAGATCGACGACATCGTCGCCTATGTCGACCGCGAGAAGACCATTCTCGGCGCACCGCACCTGGTCGCCGAGCATGTTCCGGTGTTCGCCTGCTCGATGGGTGACAACACGATCCACTACGAGGGCCACGTGCGGATGATGGGCGCCACGCAGCCGTTCTTGTCGGGTGCGATCTCCAAGACCGTCAACATGCCCGAGGAAGCATCGATCGAAGACATCGAAGCGCTTCACCAACTGTCGTGGGAGCTCGGCTTGAAGGCTGTCGCGGTCTACCGTGACAACTGCAAGGTCGGCCAGCCGCTGTCAACGGGCAAGAAGGACGGCGAGGGCGTCGACACGCCGACCTCGATGGCGTCGACGCAGATCGTCGAACGGATCGTCGAGCGGCTGGTTCATCAGCCGATCCGTCAGAAGTTGCCGCGCACCCGCCGGGCACGCACGTTCGAATTCCGAGTCGCCGACTGCAAGGGCTTCGCCAACATCGGCGAGTACGCCGACGGCCGCCCCGGTGAGATCTTCCTGACCGTCTCGAAGCAGGGTTCCACGCTCAGCGGCATCATGGACGCCTTCGCCAAGAGCATCAGCTATGGGCTTCAATACGGCGTGCCGATGCGTGCGTTCGTCGAGGCGTTCACCAACATGCGCTTCGAGCCCGCCGGTATGACCGACGATCCCGACATCCGCTTTGCATCGTCGATCATGGACTACCTGTTCCGTCGCCTCGCGCTCGAGTACCTGACCTACGACGAACGAGCCGAACTGGGCATCTTCTCGATCGACGAGCGCCTGCAGCCCACGCTGCCGGGCGTGGAGGAGAGCGTGATCGAGACCCGCACGGGCAGCGAGATCGCCGCAGACCCCAAGAGCCTGCCGTCCGCCGGCGAGCTCTCAGCCCAGCTCGATCTCGGCGTCGCACCGACGGCACCGAACAACGACATCACCAACCCCGGTGGCGTCACTCGCCCGTCTGCCGCTGCGCCCACGGTGCGGCAGAGCGATGCGCCGATGTGCATGCAATGTGGTGTGCAGATGATCCGCGCCGGCTCGTGCCACGCCTGCCCGAGCTGCGGATCGACCAGCGGCTGCAGCTGATGTAGCCGACGAGGCCTTTGCTCTACGCCGCGGAGGCCCTCATGCCACATAGCGTGCCGCGGTACGCTTACCTCGATGAGTTCTCTCTCATGGTCAGCGCGATGTTTCCTCGCCCTTCCAACTGGTCCGGACTTCGACAAACTCCGTGACACGCTCCGATCGCAACTCGCGTCGTTCGGCGTCGGGGTCATCGACTACCGCAGCGGAGAGCCGAACGAGTGGCGATCAGTAGAGGACGCCGTGCAGGGTACCGATCTCATGATCGCCGACATAACGGGCGGCAACGCCAACGTGCTGTTCGCGATGGGAGTGGCCGCCGGGATGCGCAAGCCGATCTTGGCACTTGCCGAATATGGGACCGAGGTTCCATTCGATCTCCGTTCGTACCGCGTGATCCAATACACCCCGGGCGATCCTCGTCTGCAGACCTACGTCGAGTCATGGGTGCGCGATGCCGTCTCGTCACCGCGGTCTCTCCCCTAATCGCTGCGTTCGTCCATGCCTGTCTGCTTCGTCATCATGCCGTTCCGCCCAGAACTGCACTACATGTACCTGTATCTACAGCACCACATCGAGGCGACCTTCCCCGACGCGACGTGTCAACGCGGTGACGATGAGATCCTGACCGTGCCGCTACTCGACAAGATCAACAGCCTGATCCAACGGGCCGACGTGGTGATCGCAGACTGCACGGGACGGAACCCCAACGTGTTTTACGAACTGGGCATTGCCCACGCACTCGAGAAACCGGTCGTGCTGGTCACTCAGGATGAGATCGAGGAAGCCCCCACTGACGTGCGGGCTTTCGAGTTCATCAAGTACGGGCTTGGTGACCACCTGGTATTCCTCGACAAGCTCGATCGAGCCTTGGGCAAATACCTCCAGAAGGACTTCGCTGACCTGTACCACTGGGTCGCACCGTTCGTCGACGAGTTCGAACACGGTTCGGCGAAACCGATCGAGCGCCACACAGTTGACGAATTCAGCGCGGCGGTCGCCGCACGAGTTGGCCGAACCGGCGTGCCGTCCAACGATTACGATCGGGCCCGACTGCTCATGCCGCTCTTGATCCGAAATTCTGACGACCTCGATCTGGCTTTGGCAGTCGACAGTTGGATCAAGACGAACGTCAAGCCCTGAGAGCCAACCTCAGCGGGCGTCCCGGCCGCGTGGGTCCTTCGAAGAGGGGGCGCACCAGCGCAACGTTCCCGGCGGATCCGTCTGGGCCGCCTTGTTCACTTTCGCCTACGTTGCTCATGTCGATGACAACGACGTTGGGAGCGATGCGATGACCACGATCTCTGGGAGTACGGCCGTGGTGACCGGTGGCGCAAGTGGCATCGGTCTGTTGGTGGCGGAGCGGCTCGCTCGCCGCGGCGCTCGGGTCGTGCTGTGGGACCTGGGCCAGACTCGTCTCGACGTCGTCGTGCGCGACCTTCGCTCGAGGACGGGCGGCAACATCGTCGGGCATGCATGCAACATCACCGACCGAGCCTTCGTGCGCCGGGCCGCAGACCGAGTTCGAGCCGAGGTGGGCGAGGTCGACATCGTCGTCAACAACGCCGGTGTGGTGAGCGGCAAGCGACTGCTTGACATCCCTGACGACACGATCGAAAACACTTTCGCGGTCAACACCCTGGCGCTGTATTGGGTCACCAAGGCGTTCCTCGCCGGCATGATCGAACGGAATCACGGGCACGTCGTCACGGTGGCGTCGGCGGCTGGCCTCGTCGGGGTCGCCCGTCAAACCGACTACTCGGCGAGCAAGCACGCGGCCATCGGGTTCGACGAGTCACTGCGGGTCGAACTGGCTCAACTCGCGCCCGGAGTGACCACCACGGTCGTGTGCCCGTTCTACGTTGACACAGGGATGTTCGAGGGGGTCAAGAGCCGCGTTCCGTTGCTGTTGCCAATTCTGCAGCCGGACCGGGTCGCCGACAAGATCGTCCGGGCAATCGAGCACGACCAGAGGGTCGTCGTGCTGCCACCGTTCGTTCGCCTCCTGCCCGTCGCCCGAATCCTTCCCACGCGTTGGTTCGACAAGCTGATGGATCTGCTCGGCGTCAACGTGTCGATGGACCACTTCCGCGGGCGGGCCGACGTCTCGAACGACTGATTCAAACGCTGCCGGTGTCGACTCGACTCCCTGACATTCCAAGGTACCGCCGCGATTGAGGTGCAGGCGGGCACCTCGTGCGCAACACAGTGGCTAGGTTGACGCCGTGACGGACGACAGTCTGGCGCGTCGCTTCAAGCGATGGCTGTGGCGCCCACCGCGACCACAACATCGCGCGCACTCCACAGGGAGTTTCGACACCGATCGATGTGCTGCGTTGCTGATCTTCTTTGCGTCAGCGCGCCGGACTGGGCATTCGGCGCTCTCATCTGTCGTACGGGATGCGACGGTCCACTCGCGACCGATCCGTACCCCGTCGTGCGACAATTCATCGATGGAAGTGCCGACGGGCCGCTGCCAGTCTGGTGACGCCGAGTCTCGGAGGACGTGATGAAGATGAAGGGACAGCTGAACGTGAAGACCCCGGCCGAGTACATCGCCGCGGTGGACGACAAGCGCCGGTCCGACATAGCGGCACTCGATGCGCTGATTCGAAAGAACGCGCCGAAGCTCGAGCCGGTCATCATGGGCGGCATGCTCGGCTACGGGCCGTTTCATTACCGCTATGCGAGCGGCCGCGAGGGCGACGCCTGCAAGCTCTCGATCGCCAGCAACGCCTCGTACATCTCGCTGTACTGCTTTGCCGCCGACGCGAAGGGCTACGTCGCCGAGCGGTACGGCGACCGGCTCCCGAAGGCCAGCATCGGCAAGGCCTGCGTGCGGTTCAAGAAGCTCGCGGACCTCGACGAGAAGGCGCTCGTGGCGCTCATCAAGGAGACCGCGAAGATTGGCCTCGTCGCCTGAGCCTGCGCGACGTCGGGGCGGCGGTCGTCCTCGGGCTGGCGGCCGGGTCGCGGCGACTCGCGTGCGCGCCGGTATCGGTGTTCGGCGCTGGTTCGGTGGCGGGCCCTGAACTGGACCCTCAGGTTCGGACCGCGCCGTATCTGCCGATCGGCGTGTGCTGTGGGGCGGCAGGTCATCGCCCGAGACGTCTGTGCCTCCGCATAAACGCTCCGCGCTTCTGATCGCTAACCCAGAGCGCCCAACGATGGGCAAACCCGCGCCATATCTGCGTCGATTTGATCGCCTGCCGAAGTATCGGATTCACACTCACCCGCACTACGATCGTTACGCCCGGGTGTGAGGCTGTTTCGGGTTGGGTGGTCGCCGTTGGCTGGACATTTGAATGTCCTGCGGCAGCTGAGCTGATGTAGACGACCTGGCAAAGTCATAGGGGCTTCGCGCTCCAGAGACATCCCTCCGGTCAGCAAAGTGTCACGGATTCGGTCGATCAGTATCACCTGCATGCTTTGACAGAGCGAGGCGATGGGCTACGGGGTTCCGATAGGGAGAATCGCGGATCGGCTGGCCATAGCGCAGGCGATCGCCCTTCCGGTACGTCCGCATAACCATGCCAGAGCTTGACGGACGTCATGAACGACCACGACGACAGAAGTTCCCGCTTGCCCTGCCGCGAGTCGGCCTTCTTGTTCGTATCGAAAGTGGCGGACGGGGGCAACGCCGAGTGGCTCGACGATGACACGCTGATCGTCGTTCCCGAAGGATGAGAGGCCTGCCGCTCCAGTACTCGCCTGGCTACAGCTGATGTCGAGTCCGAACACGCGGCGGCACGGCCTTCTCGGCGATCCGACCTATGCACCATTCTGTACGGTATTCCCGTTGCGCACGACATATCGCCAATCGCTACTGGCTTTTGGCGACGGATGAGTTCTGGCAACATTCCGAGTCGGAGGAGACATCATGTCAACCATCGAAGAGCGCCTGACGGCCGGCCAAGCACTTGACACGCTGGTCCTCATCGGGACCACCAAGGGTCTGTTCACGCTGCGTGCCGGGCCGGAGCGAGACACGTTCGCGCTCGACGGCCCGACCTTTCCCGGCGAGGAGGTCTACTCGACGTGCATCGACAATCGGGGCCCGCAGACTCGCCTGTTCGCAGGCTCGGTCAGCAACCACTGGGGGCCCGTGCTACGGCGTTCGGATGATCTCGGCGCCACCTGGCGAGAGGAGGATCACGCCGCGCTGGCGTTCCCCGACGACATCGGCGCGTCAGTGGCCCGGGTCTGGCAGTTGACTCCCGGTCCTGCGGACCAGCCAGAGGTCTTCTACGCCGGCGTGGAGCCCGCCGCGCTGTTCCGCAGCGACGATGGTGGCCGTACGTTCTCGCTGATGCGCGGTCTCTGGGACCATCCCCACCGGTCCGAGTGGGTTCCGGGCGGAGGAGGCATGTGTTTGCACACGATCCTCGTCCATCCGACGGATCCGGATCGGCTCCTCATTGCCGTCTCGGCAGCGGGCGTGTACCGCAGCGACGATGGCGGCGTCACTTGGTCCGCGAGCAACCGCGGCATCGTGGTGCCGTTTCTGCCGGACAAACCGGCACCGGAGTTCGGCCAGTGCGTGCACAAGGTCGCGCGCGATGCCGACGATCCCGACCGCCTCTACCTCCAGCACCATGGAGGCATTTACAGCAGTGACAACGGCGGTGACTCGTGGGAGCCGATGACGAGCATCGCCGGGATGGACTTCGGATTTCCGGTTGTCGCGCATCCGAGGCGGCCCCGCACCGCGTATCTGCTGCCGCTGGAGAGCGACGAGTACCGCTGCACGCCGGGCGGGCATTGCGTCGTGTGGAAGACCGAGGACGGCGGTGAGACGTGGCATGCGTTGACCAACGGTCTGCCGCAGCAGGAAGCGCATCTCACGGTCCTGCGTGACGGTTTCACGACCGACGGCCTCGGGCAGTGCGGCCTGTACTTCGGCACTCGCACGGGCGAGCTCTTCGCATCGACCGACGATGGCGACAGCTGGCGTGAGCTCGCGTCGCACTTGCCGCCGATCATGTCCGTGCGGGCAGCGCCGGTTCGCTGACAGCGATGCAGGTTCGAGTTCGGCTCCCGACTCAGCTGCGGGACGCTCGCCGCCGGCGCCAGCTCGGTGGTCGTCGTGGTCGACTCGACGCCGGTGACGGTCAGGTCGGTGCTCGATTCGTTGGCAGCCACGCACCCGGCGTTGGAGCGGCGGGTGCGCGACGAGACCGGCCGCACGAGAGTCCACGTCAACCTGTTCGTCGACGCCGACAACATCCGCGATCTCGACGGTGTCGAGACGACGGTCGCCGACGGTTCGGACCTCTCGATCATCCCCGCGATCTCTGGCGGGTGACGATGCGTCTTGGTCAGCCTCGAACGGGTCCTGCCTCTACGAGCAACTCGCTGCGGCGTACGCCGAACGCGCGGGCATGGTCGTACGGCACTGACGTCGGCGGACTCGGCGCGGACCGTGGTCTCGCGATAGGTCGTTTGGCCCCTCTTGCGCAACTCTGAGGGCGATTTCGTGCAGGACTGGCACGTGTAGACCAAAGTATGAAGCCATGCCAGCCGACCTTGGCCACCGTGTGAGACCGCGGCAGGCCGCGCCGGTCGTGGGGCCGCTACCCCGCAGGCGCTACACGCTGTTCAGCGACAACCACCTGCTCTCGGCTTTCTGTGTGGTGATCGGGATCATCCTCACCGTGTGGATCCGCCATGGTGGAATTGGCGCTCTTGGCATGGGGGCGGCCTTTGCCGCGACCAGCCTGGCCCAGCTCACCGGCGTTGCCGCGTCGTTCGCCGGCCTCGCCGGGCTGGCGCTCGCCGCCCGTCCCATCGCCGTCGAGCATCGCTACGGCCTCGATCGAATTTTCATCTGGCACCGCATCCTCGGTGAAACCATGGCGGTGCTGGTCGGCGTTCACGTCGTCACATCGGTCTTCGCATGGGGTCTCGACCTGGGGTTTGGACCGGCGATCGTCGATCTCAGCGGGCGAGACTCGTACATGGCGCTGGCGTCTGTCGGCGCGCTGCTCATCGGTGCCGTGACGATCTCCTCACTGCGCAGCATCCGCCGCCAGATGTCGTATGAGACCTGGTACTTCATCCACCTCCTCGCCTACGCCGGATTTGCCATCTCCTTCTCGCACGAGATCGTGTGGGGTGAGCTGTTCGCCAACGATGCCTTCGCGCGCTGGCTGTGGATCGGCCTCCATATCGGCGTCGGACTGATGCTCATTCGCGGGCGATGGGGTCGCTTCGCTGTCGCAGCGATACGCCCACTCCATGTCGCCGAAACTCGCCGGCTGAACGACGACACGACGGAGCTGCGGCTTGCCGGTGGAGGTCTGCACAAGAGGCACGGCGACGCCGGCCAATTCGTGATCGTCCGTCCGCTGGTCAAAGGACTGTGGTGGCAGGCCCACCCTTTTCGTTGTCCGCAGCCCCGACAACGGACGGGCTGAGGATTTCGGTCAAGACGAAAGGCGATGCAACCGCCGCCATCGGCCGCCTCCCCGAAGGAACACGGGTTGTTGTCGAGGGGCCGTTCGGCGCTTGTACGCCGCATCGGATCGATGACCGCAAGGTGTTGTTCATCGTCGGCGGGATAGGGGTCGCTCCAGTGAGGGCGATGCTCGAGCGCCTCGACCGCAGGCACCAGCCGATCGTGCTGTATCGGGCCCGCCGCCACGACGATCTGGTCTATGCCGACGAGCTGGGCGCCATGGCACGCGAGCTGGGCGGCGAGCTGATGACGGTCGTCGGGCCGACTGCCACGCTCACCGTCAAAGACCCGCTGTCGAGCACGGTGCTGCGCAAGGCGATCCCCGATCTGACCGAGCGGGTGGCGGTGCTGTGCGGCCCCGAGCGCCTCCTGTGGGCAGGTCGCGCCGGTCTGCGCGAAGCGGGAGTGGCCGCCGACGACATCCATTTCGAACAGCCTTGGTGGTGACCCGATGAGCAAGCGACCCTCCGCATCCCTTGGCCGACACCTACTGCCGGCCGTGGCGATGACGGCCGCGGCCTCGGGTCTCGTCGCCCTCCTCGACAGACCGTCGAGCGGCACGGCCGAGGATGTCGGTCTCGACGCCGTTGCCCTTCCGGATCAAGCTGCCGTCCCGGTGGCGACCGAACCTCCTGTCGTGTCGTCGACGGTGGCCGTCGTCGAGCAAACCTCACCAGCGTCGATCCCTCCGTCCACAGGGTCGGTGCAACAACCTGCTGCCACGGAAGTACCCATCGCCACCGACGTACCTACCTCGGTGGAGGCGCTACCGGCGGTTGCCACGTCGGCATGCGACGGTCAAACGTTGGACGGTCCCACGATCAGCACTGTTTGGGGGTTTGTCCAGGTCGAAGCCGTGGTGTCGACCGGCGGACAGATCTGCGACGTCATCGTCCTCCGATCACCGCACGACCGCCGCAAGTCGAGACAGATCAACGAGGAGGCCCTACCGATCCTGCACACCCAGGTGATCACAGCTCAAAGCACCTCGATCAAGGGGGTCAGCGGGGCAACGGTCACCAAAGAGGCTTACGTGCGTTCGCTGCAGGCGATCCTCGACGGTGTGTCCAAGTGAAGGTGGAGGTCGCTTCCGGCGTAGTTCGCACGCATGCGGTGATGGGCACGATGGCCAGTGTTCACGTGCACGACCAAGCCGAGCGCACCGTGATCGACGCGGCGATCGACGCCATGTGGGCGGAGATGGATCGGTTGGAGGACATCTTCTCGACCTTTCGTCCGACCAGCGAGATCAGCCGCATCAACCGCGGTGAACGGCACCTTCTCGACGCCAGTCGCGAGGTCCTCGAGGTCGTCGACGCCTGCACCTGGTTGGAGCATGTCAGCAGCGGTGCCTTTCGGGCTCGCCGACCTGGCGACACGATCCTCGATCCAGCGGGGTTCGTAAAGGGATGGGCGGCCGAATTAGCGGCGAAATGCCTCGACCGGGCCGGCTTGCGGCGGTGGTATCTGTCTGTCGGCGGTGACATCCAGACGCGTGGTACCGCTCACGACGGATCACCGTGGCGTCTGGCGATCGCCGACCCGAACAGCGACGATCCGAGCGCCATTCGTGCCCTCGTCGAGGTGTGTGGCGACGCCGTGGCCACCTCGGGAACCGCCGCGCGCGGCCGCCATATATGGGATGGCCGTACGGACGAGCCTGTGCACGCACTTGCTTCGATGACCGTCGTCGGCCCCCATCTCACGTGGGCCGACGCCTTCGCCACCACCGCGTTCGTGATGGGACTCGATGGAATCGACTGGGTCACCAACTTCGACGGCTACCGCGCGTTGGCGATCACGATCGAGGGCGAACTGGTGCGCAGAGACAACCAGTGGGGCGTGCCGCTCGACCAGGCATCGATGGCGTAAATGCGAACTGACCGTCGTCGGGCGCGAAATCGGTACTGACGCTGCTCACACCGCACCCGATCAGGTTCAACGGGTTCGATTTCGGTACTGGTGATGCCGAAATCGCGCCCGACCGGGCAGGGCTCTGCGGACCCGCCGACGACGTGAACATCTGCGCAATCGCTGTCCCAGTGGGCGTACGATCGCGCAATGGCCAGCCCGCCCGCCTCCGAGTCGCCACCGTTGCACCCGAACGTCGAGCCCCTCGAGTTCCTGCTTGGTACGTGGACGGGTGTCGGCCACGGTGTGTACCCGACGATCGAATCGTTCGACTACGACGAGACGATCACTTTTGGTCATGTCGGCAAGCCGTTCCTCGCTTACAACCAGCGCACGGCAGCGGTGGACGACGGTCGCCCGCTGCACGCCGAATCTGGCTACTGGCGGATGCCCCGGGCCGGGGTCGTGGAACTCGTGATCGCCCACCCGACGGGGATCGTCGAGGTCCAAGAGGGCACGTTCGACGACGACGGACTCGAACGATCGATCCGCCTACGCTCGACGACGATGTCGCGCACCTCGACAGCGAAGGAGGTCGTCGAGGTTGAGCGTGACGTCACTGTCTACGGTGACAATCTGCGCTACGAGGTGCGGATGGCCGCGGTGGGGCAGCCGCTCCAGCTCCATCTCTCCGCAGAACTTCATCGTGTGTGAGCGAGAACGAGGGCTGACCAGTCACCGGACGTTTGGCGCTCGCGCTCGGCGAGTGGACGAAGGAACTCGGCGACCTGCGAGCACTGTGAGGGCGAGATTCCACTGACCGCAAGCCATCCGCCCGGCGAGTACGCGCTGGACGAGTTCCGCTGCGAGCTCGACGATCGCTGCCCTGCCGATATTCGCGACGACGACGTCGAAGGCGCCATCGATATCGCCGAGCGGAGCGAACCTGGCCTCGACTTGCTGGTCCATCCCGTTGAGCACTGCGTTGCGGCGGGTGGCGTCGATGGCGTCTGGTTTGACGTCGACCGCCACGAGGTGAGACGCCCCGAGTTCGAGCGCGGAGAACCCGAGCACCCCACTACCGCAGCCGACGTCGAGGACCCGCTCCCCACCCGTGATCCGCCCCAACAGCTGCTCGATGAGCAGACGCGTCGAGGGGTGCTGGCCATTCCCGAAGCCTCCCAGGCCGAGTTCGATCAACCCCGGCAGATGTGTGCGGTCGTGCTCGGACCAGGCAAAGCACAGGCTCAGCCGCTCTCCGAACGTGATCGGGAGGGTGTACTGCATCCAACCTTCCAGGCGGGGACCGCTGTCGGGCCGAATCAAGGCCAGCCTGCCCTCGGCGCGCAGAGCTGCGACGAGACGCTCAGCTTCCCATTCGTCATCCACGGCTGCCAGCACCAATCGACGGGCATCGCTGGGTGCCACGACCCGCACAGCGTGCACGCCCAGCTCGCCAAGGCGTGCACGCACGCCGGCCACCTCCGCGCAGGTCGCGACCACGACGATCACCGCAACAGGCTGCCACAGGGTCGGTCCGGCGCGAGGAACGACCGTTACACACGCGGATCGCACCGACGGCTTCTGGCAGGATTGCTGCGTGGGCGGCAATGTGCACCAGGGGAGCGGACCACCGCCGCCGGAAGCGCCATCGCTCGAGTTGATCGAGCTGGCTCGCGCTCATCGGGTCGCTACCGAGTTCTGGGATTGGCACGGGGAGCATCGCCCCGTGCCAAGGGGCACGATCGTCGCTGCACTCGGCGCGCTCGACATAGATGCCAGCACGCCTGACGCGATCCAAGCGGCGCGTGTCGATGTCGATGAGAGACCGTGGCGCCGTCTGCTGCCTGCCGCAGTGGTGATGACGAGCGGGACGGGTGCGAACCTGTTGGTGCACGTCCATCACGGTGACCCGGTGACCGTGCGGGTAGACCTCGAGGATGGTGGCGACAGTTGGTCGCTCGCCCAGGTCGATCGCTGGGTGGAGCCCCGACTGATCGGCGGTGAGGTCATCGGTGAGGCGACGTTCTGGCTCCCAGCGGAGCTCCCGATCGGGTACCACACGGTGCGCGCCGAGCATCGCGACGGCGAAGGTAGCTGCCATCTGGTGGTCACCCCCGCCCGGCTCCAGCTGCCCGCCACATTGCGCGATCGGCACAGCTGGGGGTTCATGACCCAGCTCTACGCCCTGCGCTCGCGGCGGTCGTGGGGGCTGGGTGACCTCGCCGATCTGGGCGACCTGGCAGCATGGAGCGCAGCCGAGCACCAAGCCGAGTTCGTGCTGGTCAACCCGCTGCACGCCGCCGAGCCGGTGGCGCCGATGGAGCCGTCGCCGTACCGGCCGACGTCGCGACGGTTCGCCAACCCGATGTACCTGCGCGTCGAGGACGTGCCTGAGGTCGCCTACATGTCGGCGACGGACCGCGCCGCGGTCGAGGAGCACGCGGCGGCGATGCGATTGCTCAACCTCGACGCCGGCACACTCGATCGCGACCTGGTCTGGGCGGCCAAGCGGGCCGCCCTCGAGCTCGTCCACCGCCAGCCGCGGCACGAATCACGACAACGCGGCTTCGACGCGTTCCGCGCCCGCGAGGGGTGACGGCCTGCGCGACTTCGCCACGTGGTGTGCATTCGCCGAGCACTTCGGGTTACCCACCTCGACATGGCCCGACGACGTGCGCGGCCCCACGTCGACCGGCGTCGAATCACTGCGCGACGAGCTGGCCGACCGGATCCAGTTCTACGAATGGTTGCAATGGTGCCTCGACGAGCAGCTCGCCGCCGCCCAGGCCGCCGCAGTCAAAGCCGGGATGACGATTGGAGTGATTCACGACCTGGCCGTCGGCGTGCACCCCGACGGCGCCGACCCGTGGGCACTGTCGAGCACGTTGGCCCGAGGCGTCTCGGTCGGGGCCCCGCCGGACATGTACAACCAACTCGGCCAGGACTGGGTGATGCCGCCGTGGCGGCCGGACCGACTCGCAGAGGTCGGCTACGACCCGTACCGCACCATGATGCGAACCATCTTGCGCCACGCCGGAGGGCTGCGCATCGACCACGTGATCGGGTTGTTCCGGTTGTGGTGGGTGCCGCCGGGCTGTCGGCCTTCCGACGGCACGTATGTCGGGTATGACCACGAGGCGCTGGTTGGGATCCTTGTCCTCGAGGCGCACCGCGCCGGAGCAGTTGTGGTCGGCGAGGACCTCGGAACCGTCGAGCCGTGGACGCGTGACTACCTGCGCTCGCGTGGGATTCTCGGCACATCTGTGCTGTGGTTCGAGAAGGACGCGGTGGGGGAACCGCTTCCGCCGGCCGAGTGGCGGGAGATGTGCCTGGCCACGGTGACCACCCATGACCTGCCGCCGACGGCCGGTTATCTCACCGGCGAGCACATCGACCTGCGCGAGCGGCTCGGTTTGTTGACCCGACCGGTCGACGAGGAGCGACGAGCCGACGATGCCGATCGTCGAGCGGTGCTCGCCGAGTGTCGTGATCTTGGCGTGCTGGCCGACGACGCTTCTCAGCAGGACCAGGTCGAGGCGCTGAACCGCCTGCTGACCCTGACTCCGGCACGCCTGATCGGTGTGTCCCTGGCCGACGCTGTGGGCGATCGCCGGACCATCAATCAGCCAGGCACGATCGACGAGTACCCGAACTGGAGGGTGCCGCTCGCCGACGGCAACGGTCGCCCACTGCTGCTCGACGACATCGTGGCGTCGGACCGGGCCCGATCATTGGCTGGCGCGATCACAAACTCTCGTCGCTGAAATCGGGCTTCGATGTTTGTGGGACGACCTGGCAACCTTGAACGATGGAAGACTTCGAGGGGCGCATTGCTGTGATCACCGGAGGCGGCTCAGGTATGGGGCGCGAGCTTGCGCGGCAGCTGAGCCACGACGGATGCCATGTCGCGACGTGCGACGTGTCGGCCGACAACCTGACCGAGACCAAGATGCTGTGCGACGCTGACGCACCGCTCGGTACGCGCGTCACCACGTTCGTTGCGGATGTGGCCGACGACTCGGCCGTGCGTTCCTTTGCGACATCGGTGGCCGAAGAACACGACACGGACCACATCAACCTGCTGTTCAACAACGCCGGCATCGGTGGAGGCGGCAGCTTCGTGCTCGACGACCGCTCCGACTGGGAGACCACGTTCAACATCTGCTGGGGCGGGGTATACCTCTGCACGAGGGCGTTCATGCCGCTGCTGCTGTCCAGCAGCGAAGGCCACGTCGTCAACACCAGCAGCGTCAACGGGTTCTGGGCATCGCTCGGTCTCGAGATCCCGCACACGGCGTACAGCGCGGCAAAGTTCGCCGTCAAGGGCTTCACTGAGGCGTTGATCACCGACTTCCGTCTCAACGCGCCGCACCTACGCGCTTCGGTGGTGATGCCCGGCCACATCGGAACGTCGATCATCATCAACTCCGGCAAGGTCCTCGGTCGCGAACCGAAAGAGCTCACCGGGGAGCAGATCGCCGAACTTCGGACGCGTCTGCAGCGCGCCGGCATCGATGTCGGCGGGGCAAGTGACGACGACATCCGCCTCGGGATGCAGCTTCGCGGCGAGATGTTCCGGGACAACGCGCCGACGACCGCAGCCGAGGCCGCGACCGCGATCCTCGACGGGGTTCGTGCCAACGAATGGCGCATCCTCGTCGGCGCCGACGCCGTCGCCCTCGACGAGTTGGTGCGCCAGAAGCCGGACGAGGCCTATGACGAGTCGTTCGTCGAGTTGTTGAGGGCCCGTCAGATCTTCGACTTCGCCTTATGAGGCCCTGACCGATGCTGTACCGCGATCTGGTTGTCGCTTCGCAAAGTGTCGCGGCCACATCGAAGCGATCGGAGAAGGTCGCCGCCCTGGCCGACCTGCTGCGGTCGGCGAAACCCGATGAGCTCGCCCCCGCGATCGGCCTGCTGGTCGGCGAGCCGCGGCAGGGCCGCCTCGGCGTCGGGTGGGTCACGATCTCGAATCTGCAGGTCAGCCCGGCATCCGAACCGTCACTGACGATTCACGACGTCGATGTGGCGCTCACTCGGGTGGCGGCCATCGAGGGCAGCGGTTCGCAGTCGGAACGTGTCAGGGTGATGACCGCATTGTGGTCTGCAGCAACCGAGCCGGAGCAGAACCACCTCTACCGGGTGCTGACCGGTGAGTTGCGCCAGGGTGCCAACGAAGGTGTGGTTGCCGACGCGGTCGCCAAAGCCGCCGGCCAGCCGATTGCTGCCGTCCGCCGGGCGGCGATGCTGCTCGGCGACCTCGGCAAGGCCGCCCACCTGGCCCTCACCGGCCAGTCACTCGATGTCGGGCTCACCCCGCTCACGGCCGTGCAGCCGATGCTGGCCGGATCCTCGGCCACCGTCACCGACGCAATCGCCGACATCGGTCAGGCGAGCGTGGAGTGGAAGCTCGATGGCATCCGCGTGCAGGCCCACAAGCGTGACGACGAGGTGCGCCTGTTCAGTCGTGGGCTGAACGACATCACCGCCGGCTTGCCAGGTGTTGTCGAAGTTGTCCGGCGGCTGCCCGTGAGATCTGTCGTGCTGGATGGGGAGGCGCTCGGTGTCGAGGACACCGGCCAGCCGCGCATCTTCCAGGAGACGATGAGCGGGCTGGCGACGACCAACGTGTTCTTCTTCGATGTGCTGCACGTCGATGACGAGTCGCTGATCGACGATCCGTTGGGACGTCGCCGGGCGGTGCTCGCGGCGTTGTTGCCGGGCTCGGCCACGTTGCCGTCGATCGTCACTGCTGACGCAGTCGCGGCCGAGGCCTTCGCCGCGAACGCGGTTGCTGTCGGGCACGAGGGTGTGATGGTGAAAGCGATCGACTCGACGTACGAGGCCGGGCGACGCGGTGTGGGTTGGCGCAAGGTCAAACCCGTGCGCACGCTGGACCTCGTCGTGCTTGCGGCCGAATGGGGACACGGTCGGCGAACCGGGTGGCTCAGCAACCTGCACCTCGGTGCCCGGGGCAGCGACGGCTTCGTGATGGTTGGCAAGACGTTCAAGGGGATGACCGATGAGCTCCTTCGCTGGCAGACCGACGAGCTGCAGCGGCGGGCGATCGCAACCGAGGGCCACACCGTGCACGTGCGCCCAGAGCTGGTGGTCGAGATCGCCCTCGACGGAGTACAGCGTTCAACTCGGTATCCAGGTGGCGTCGCGCTGCGATTCGCACGTGTGCGCCGCTACCGTGCCGACAAGTCGGCCGCGCAGGCCGACACGATCGAGCGGGTGCAGGGGATGCTCGGCTGAGCCCCGACGGGTAACGTCGCTGTCGCCATGGCGACCTTGCGCTTCAACTTCGGGACGATGGGCTCCGGCAAGAGCACCATGGCCCTGCAGATCCACCACAATCTGGCCAGCCGACAGCTCTACGGACTGTTGCTGACCAAGCTCGACCGCGAAGGCGCCCAGGTCACCAGCCGCCTCGGTGTGGCCGCCGAGGCCATCGAGGTCGTACCCGACCTCGATCTCTACAAGCTGGCCGTCGACCATTGGCCGATCCACTATCTCGTATGCGACGAGGTGCAGTTCTACACCGTTGAGCAGTGCGACCAGCTCGGCCGCGCCGTTGACGACCTCGGAGTCGATGTATTCGCCTTCGGTCTGATCACCGACTTCCGCGGCGAGCTGTTCGACGGCACCAAACGGATGCTGGAGATCGCCGACGAACGCGTTCCGATGCAGGTCGAAGCGCGTTGCTGGTGCGGGGCGCGGGCCACCCACAACGCCCGAGTGGTGAACGGCGAGGTCGTGTACGAGGGCGACACGGTGGTCGTCGGCGATACGGGTGCGGCCGGTGAGCAGCCGCTGTTCGGCGACGTCGTGCGCTACGAGCTGTTGTGCCGACTGCACTACCGCCAGGGTGAGCTCGGCACCTAGGCGTTCGGGTCCAGGATCCAGGCCAGCCGGCGCATGTCTGACTTGCGCGCCGGGAAACTGCCGACTCGCTCGGCGACCTGTTTGCGCAGCCAGGGCATCGACGCCGCCATCCTGGTGCCCGGGCAGAATGTGGAGCCGATGCCACGGTGCCCGACGATGTTGGGAAACACCAGCTTCGTCGAATCCGTGGCGATGAACTCGTCGCGACCGAGGGGGTCGATCTTGTGGCGCTGCGCCTCCCATGCGGCGAGTTGGATCAGGCTTTCGATCGCGGCGTTCGACGGCGGCCTGTTCATGAAGTTCCCGATCAGAGCAATGCCGCATGTTCCGGCGTTTCGCCCCTTCGTGTGCCCACCGATGATCGCGTTCCCGGAGCCGTCCTCGCCGGTGTGTGGCTCACCTGGTCCATAGTTGCGGGCGCGTCGCCCTTCGAAGATCTGCCCATCCGGGCTGATCAAGAAGTTGTAGCCGATGTCGGTGAAACCTCGGCCCACGACGTGCAGTTCGTACCCGAAGCGCACGGTGGCAGCAGGGTCCTTGACCCCGTTCGGGCTCGCCGTGTGGTGTACGACGATCTTGCGGAACGGGGCCCATCCGACGATGTGGTTGTCGCGGATCGACTCGTCGGCACCCCACTGGGTACGAGTGACGATCGCCGGTGCCGGAACCCGCCCGTACTTGGTTTTCGGTTTGGCCTCGGCAACATGTGCATCGAAGGCAGCGCCCGCTGCAGCGCTGAATGCGCCCGCGGCGGCAAGTCGGAGGAAGCGGCGGCGTGGTAGTGGGTCTTCGCCGATGCAGTGCTCGCACATGGGAGTCTCCTTCGGTTGGGACTCCACCCGCGACCAGCGGTACAGAGTAACCGCCGATCGGTGACTTCGGGAGGCATCATCCATCAAACAGACAAGGTTCTGGCGCGACCTCGTTTCGACCGGGTACGATTTCTGAACCGTTCGGGCCAGCGTCGTCCCGTGCGCCACCTAGCCGTACACCGACTCCGTGGAGCCAAACCGATGCGCAACCAAACCTCTGCGGGTCTTCCCGCGCCGAATGGTCTCTACGACCCCCGATTCGAGCACGACGCGTGTGGCGTGTCGTTCGTTGCCAACATGCGCGGCGAGGCGACCCGGTCGATCGTGGCAATGGGCCTCGGCGCGCTGTGCAACCTGGAACACCGCGGCGCAACCGGCGCAGAAGCCGACACTGGCGATGGCGCCGGCATCTTGATCCAGGTACCCGACCGCTTCTTGCGCGAGGTCGCCGGGTTCGATCTGCCGTCACCCGGTGCCTATGCCGTCGGCCTGGCGTTCCTACCCCTTGACACGACCGATGCCGAGAAGGCGCAGGAAGCGATCGACACGATCGTCGCCGACGAGGGCCTGACCGTGCTCGGATGGCGTTCGGTGCCGGTGAATCCCGAGTGCCTGGGTGCCAGCGCGCGCGTGATCATGCCGATCTGCAAGCAACTGTTCATCTCCGATCCAGCCGGCTCCACCGGGGTTGACCTCGACCGCAAGGTGTTCATCGCCCGCAAGCGCCTCGAACACCAGTTGCCCGCCGAGCAGCAGACCTACTTCCCGTCACTCAGCAGCCGCACGCTGATCTACAAGGGGATGCTCACCACGCCACAGCTCGCCGTGTTCTTCCCGGATCTCGGTGACGAGCGGATCGAGAGCGCGCTGGCACTGGTGCACAGCCGGTTCAGCACCAACACGTTCCCATCGTGGCCGCTGGCCCATCCGTACCGGTACATCGCCCACAACGGCGAGATCAACACGGTGCAGGGCAACCGCAACTGGATGCGCACCCGCGAGTCGATGCTGGCCAGCGACCTGCTGCCCGGTCTCGAGCGGGCCTACCCGATCTGCACCCCCGGCGGCAGTGATTCGGCCACGTTCGACGAGGTGCTGGAGTTGTTGCACCTGGGCGGCCGCAGCCTGCCGCACGCCATTTTGATGATGATCCCCGAGGCGTGGGAGAACCACGACTCCATGGACGCGAGCAAGCGTGCGTTCTACCGCTTCCACTCCTCGCTGATGGAGCCGTGGGACGGCCCGGCCAGCGTCGCGTTCACTGATGGCACCGTGATCGGGGCGGTCCTGGATCGCAACGGGCTGCGCCCCAGCCGCTACTGGGTGACGGACGACGATCTGGTCGTGATGGCCAGTGAGGTCGGAGTCCTCGACATCGACCCGGCCAAAGTCGTCCGCAAAGGGCGCCTGCAGCCGGGCCGCATGTTCCTGATCGATCTGGCACAGGGCCGGATCATCGAGGACGACGAGATCAAGCGGACCTTGGCCGAGGCCCAGCCGTATGCCGATTGGCTGGACGAAGGCGTCGTCGAGCTCGGTGAACTGCCCGAGCGCGAGCATGTCGTGTTCAGCCATCAGAGTGTGCTTCGTCGTCAACAGGTGTTCGGCTACACACACGAGGAACTGAAGATCATCGTCGCTCCGATGGCGAAAGCCGGCGCCGAGCCGATCGGATCGATGGGCACCGATACCCCGATTGCCGTGCTCAGCGACCGGCCCCGGTTGCTGTTCGACTATTTCCAGCAATTGTTCGCCCAGGTCACCAATCCGCCGCTCGACGCGATTCGCGAGGAAGTCGTCACCTCGGTCAGCGGCGCGGTCGGGCCAGAGGCCAACCTGTTGCAGCCCGGACCGGAGAGTTGTCGGCAGCTCACCCTTCCGTTTCCGGTGATCGACAACGACGAGCTCGCCAAGATCATCCACATCAACGATCCCGACCCCGGCGCTGACGAGGGCACCTATCCGGAGCTCTCGGCGGTCGTGATCTCCGGCCTGTACCGGGTAGCCGGGAAGGGATTGGCGTTGAAGCGAGCCCTCGATGCGATCCGCACCGAGGTCAGCAAAGCGATCACCGACGGTGCACGCATCGTGGTGCTGAGCGATCGCAACAGCGACGACGTGTACGCCCCGATCCCATCGTTGCTGTTGACGGCTGCCGTCCATCACCACCTGATCCGCGAGAAGCAGCGAACCAAGGTTGGATTGATCGTGGAGTGTGGCGATGCCCGCGAGGTGCACCACATGGCCCTCCTGATCGGATACGGCGCCGGTGCGATCAACCCATACCTGGCCTTCGAGTCGATCGAGGACATGGTTCGCGAGAACCTCCACGGTCTCGGCGGCGTCGACCCGCACAAGGCAGTCAAGAACTACATCAAGGCGGCCGGCAAGGGCGTGCTGAAGGTGATGAGCAAGATGGGTGTCAGCACCGTCGCCAGCTATACCGGGGCACAGATCTTCGAGGCCATCGGCCTCGGTCACGAGCTCGTCGACGAGTACTTCACCGGCACCGTCAGCCGTCTGGGAGGGATCGGCCTCGACGAGGTCGCGGCCGAAGTCGCGGCACGGCACAAGGTGGCTCATCCGCCGCGGCCTGCCGAGCGAGCCCACCGCAAGCTGGAGCTCGGTGGCGAGTACCAGTGGAGGCGCGAGGGCGAGGTGCACCTCTTCAACCCCGAAACCGTCTTCAAGCTGCAGCATTCGACGCGTTCGGGGCGTTACGACATTTTCAAGCAGTACACCGCATTGGTCGACGACCAGTCCAAGAAGCTGGCGACGCTGCGGGGTCTGTTCGAGCTCAAGGTCGGTGATCGCCAGCCCGTGGCGATCGACGAGGTCGAGCCGGTGAGCGAGATCGTCAAGCGCTTCTCGACTGGGGCGATGAGCTATGGCTCGATCTCCGCCGAGGCCCACGAGACGCTGGCGATCGCGATGAACTCGATTGGGGCCAAGAGCAACACCGGCGAAGGTGGCGAGGACAGCGATCGGCTCTACGACCCACAGCGGCGCAGCGCGATCAAGCAGGTCGCCAGCGGCCGATTCGGCGTGACCAGCGAATACCTCGTCAACGCCACGGACCTGCAGATCAAGATGGCGCAGGGCGCCAAGCCCGGCGAGGGTGGCCAGCTCCCAGGTCACAAGGTGTACCCGTGGATCGCCGCCACCCGCCACTCGACTCCGGGTGTCGGTCTGATCAGCCCGCCGCCGCACCACGACATCTACTCGATCGAGGATCTCAAGCAGCTCATCCACGACCTGAAGAACTCCAACCCAGCGGCCCGTGTCAACGTGAAGCTCGTCGCCGAGGTCGGTGTCGGCACGGTCGCCGCCGGGGTCAGCAAGGCCAAGGCCGACGTCGTCTTGATCAGCGGCCACGATGGTGGCACGGGCGCCAGCCCGTTGACCTCGCTGAAGCACGCCGGCGCACCTTGGGAACTGGGCCTGGCGGAGACCCAGCAGACGTTGTTGCTGAACGGTCTGCGTGATCGCATCGTCGTGCAGGCCGATGGACAGTTGAAGACCGGCCGCGACGTGGTGATCGCGGCGTTGCTGGGTGCCGAGGAGTTCGGGTTCGCGACAGCGCCGTTGGTCGTGAGCGGGTGCATCATGATGCGCGTCTGCCATCTCGATACGTGTCCGGTCGGTGTCGCCACCCAGAATCCGGAGTTGCGCGCCAAGTTCAGCGGCAAGCCCGAGTTCGTCGTCAACTTCATGGAATACATCGCTGAGGAGGTTCGTGAGCACATGGCTGCACTCGGCTTCCGAACGGTTCAGGAGATGATCGGCCATGTCGAGGCGCTCGACACCAGGGCGGCGATCACTCATTGGAAGGCCAAGGGCCTCGACATCAGCCCCATCCTGGCCGCACCACAGAACCCGTATTCGCAGACGATGCACCAATCCGTTGGTCAGGAGCACGGCCTGCTCGAAGCACTCGACCAGCAGCTGTTGGCCGCCTGCAAGCCGGCGATCGAGCGGGGTGAACCGGTGCGCCTCGACCTTGCCATCCGCAACGTCAACCGCACCGTCGGCACCATGCTGGGCAACGCCGTGACGAAGCGATACGGCGGTGCTGGTCTTCCCGATGGAACGATCGACATCCACTTCCGGGGCTCGGCAGGCCAGAGCTTCGGCGCTTTCGTTCCGTCCGGGATCACGCTGCGGCTCGAGGGCGACGCCAACGACTATGTCGCCAAAGGCTTGTCGGGTGGGCGCGTCGTCGTTCGACCCGATCGCCGCGCGACGTTTGCCGCCGAGGACCACACGATCGCCGGCAACGTGATCGGCTACGGCGCCACGGGCGGCGAGATCTTCCTGCGCGGCCTGGTCGGCGAGCGGTTCTGCGTGCGTAACTCGGGGGCCACGGCAGTCGTCGAAGGTGTGGGCGATCACGGTTGCGAGTACATGACCGGTGGACGTGTGGTGGTGCTCGGCCCGACAGGGCGCAATTTCGGTGCGGGTATGAGCGGGGGCATCGCCTACGTGTACGACCCCCACGACGTCTTCGCCGCCAAGCTCAACGGCGAAATGGTGACGATGCAACAACTCGACGACGCCGACCGTGAATTCGTCCGCAACACCGTGCAGGCTCACCTCGACCACACCGAGTCGGTGGTGGCCGCCGGCGTCCTCGACGACTGGGAGCACGAAGCGGAGAGGTTCAAGAAGGTGATGCCGGTCGACTACAGCCGAGTTCTCGGTGTGATGAGGCAGGCCGAGGCGGACGGTCTCGACGAGCAGCACACCTTGGAACGAATCATGGAAGCGGCTCGTGGGTGACACGACTGGATTCCTGAAGTGGCAACGCGGAGATGCCCTCGCGTCGCGAGGTGCCTGTTCGACTCCGTGATTGGAAGGAGGTCTACAACGACTTCCCGTTCGACAAGGTGCAGATCCAGGCCGGACGTTGCATGGATTGCGGTATCCCGTTCTGCAACAACGGCTGCCCGCTCGGCAACCTGATCCCTGACTGGAACGACCTGGTCTATCGCGAGCACTGGCGAGACGCGATCGATCGCCTGCATGCCACCAACAACTTCCCCGAGTTCACCGGCCGGCTGTGCCCGGCGCCGTGCGAGGCAGCATGCGTGCTCGGCATCAACGCCGACCCTGTGACCATCAAGCAGGTCGAGGTGGAGATCATCGACCGGGCGTGGGACGAGGGCTGGGTCGAGCCGCAACTGCCGAGCGTCAAGACCGGCAAACGCGTCGTCGTGATCGGTTCTGGTCCGGCCGGGTTGGCCGTCGGCCCAACAGCTCACACGGGCCGGCCACGATGTCGTGGTGCTCGAACGGGCCGATCGCATCGGGGGCCTGCTGCGCTACGGCATCCCCGAGTTCAAGATGGAGAAGCGGCATCTGCAGCGACGCATCGCCCAGATGGAGGCGGAAGGCACGGAGTTCCGTACCAACGCAGTCGTCGGAGACGGTGTCGACATCGAGGTCTTGCTGGCGTCGTACGACGCGATCGTGTTGGCGTGCGGAGCGACCGCGGCTCGTGATCTGCCGATTCCCGGACGTGAGCTCGGTGGCATTCATCAGGCGATGGAGTACCTGCCGCTGGCGAATCGCGTGCAGGAAGGCGACATCGACGTCTCACCGATCGATGTTCGCGGCAAGCACGTGGTGATCATCGGCGGCGGCGACACCGGCGCCGATTGCCTCGGCACGGTTCATCGTCAGGGCGCGGCATGTGTGACCCAGCTCGAGATCCTGCCCCGCCCACCCGACGCCCGTGCCGGGAGCAACCCGTGGCCGCAGTGGAGCCTGGTGTACCGCGTCTCCTCCGCCCACGAAGAGGGCGGCGATCGGATGTTCAGCGTCAACACCGAGCGATTCGTCGACGACGGCAACGGCAGAGTTCGAGCGCTGCTGCTCCATGAAGTGGAGATGGTCGACGGTCGCTTCCAGAAGATCGAAGGCACCGAACGCGAGCTGCCCGCCGACTTCGTGTTCCTCGCAATGGGCTTTGTCGGGCCCGAGAAAGGGCACTGGCTCGACCTGCTCGGCGTGTCGTTCGACGAGCGTGGCAACGTGGCTCGCGACGGACGGTACATGAGCACCGTTCCCGGTGTTTTCATCGCCGGCGACATGGGCAGAGGGCAGAGTCTGATCGTGTGGGCGATCGCCGAAGGACGGTCATGCGCGGCCGGAGTCGATGCCTGGTTGATGGGTGAGACTCAGCTCCCGACGCCGATTGCACCAACGACGCGACCGCTCACCTGAGGCTGCCACCGCGACCACTCCGGCGGTGCCAGCGCGTAGGCTGCAGCCCATGAAATCGAACGTGTTGTTGGTGGCGTTGTCCGCCGCGGTTTTGGCTTCGTGCGGGGCAGGTGGCTCCGAATCCGAGGCGACCGTGCTCGGGCTCACCTCGACGAACTACGTCACGGTCACGCAGACGCCCACAACATTGACGCCCACCACCATTGCCGGTGCGGCCGGCACCCCCGGCCTGGTGCACCCGGAAGAGGGCAGCTACGTGATCGCCACCGGTGACTATCCGTCGACGATCGCCCGGGCGTACAAGGTCAAGTTCGAGGACCTGTTGGCCATCAACGGATGGACGCTCGTGGGCGACCAGGTTCCCGAATATCCGGCTGTCGGCACGACCATCAAGATCCCGCCCGGCTGGACCGAGCCGGGCACCGCAACCGACACTTCGACCGACTCGGGCAGCACACCGCCCACGGAGACGACCACCACCATCGCCGGTGGTCAGTCGGCCTGCGCTCCGGGTGAGTACACGATCCTTGCCGAGGACACCAGCCGATCGAAGGTTGCCAAGAAGCTCGACACCACGGTCGAGGCGCTCGACGCGGCAAACGCAAACACCAGTGGCTACAAGAGCTTCTATCCCGGCCTGAAAATCAAGACCCCGCCAAAGGCCGACTGCTAGTCAGACCATTCTCAGTATCACCTGATCGAGCGTGATGGCGCGTCCGACGCTGTTGCGATCCGTGGCAACCAGTTCGATCTCGCTCCGAGCGCCCTCGACGAAACGCACCCCGTGGTTCAAGCCGAGGTGCGCCCAGCGAGCTTCGACGACGGTTGGGTCATCCGTGCCGATCTTGTAGCCGGCGACCGCGGTGACGACGGAGTTGTCGGTATGGGCAGTCCAGTTCGGTCCGGCCCAGTGCCACGATCCTGCCGGATCGGTTTCGTCGAGGCTGACGATCGCCCCGCCGACGTCGCCCGGGTGCAGATGGCGGCCACGAATCGTGCCGAAGTCGCCGCTCCACACGGTGCGCACACCTGCGGCGGCGAGCGCAGCCATGCGGCTGTCCAGGTCGTCGACCTCGAACATCACCATGTACGCGGTGACCACTGCCCGGCGTCGGTCGAGAAGCCGCGCGGCGGCGGAGTCGTCGATGACGGGTGACACCACTTCGATGAACTGATCACCCACCGTCATCAGTGCATTGTGCAAGCCGAACTCGGCGACACTGGGATCGTTGAAGCAGACGTGGAGGCCGAGAACCGAGCAGAGACGGTCGACCGTCTCGTCGAGATCACGGGCGGCGATGACGACTTGGCGTAGGCGGAGCACACTGGGCATCGTATGTCGGCATGGTACGCGTCGCAGTCGGCGGTAGGTTCCACTTCATGCTCACCGTGATCGAAGGCCGGGTTCTCGGCTGCTTGATGGAGAAGGAACGCACCGTTCCTGATCAGTATCCGCTGTCGATGAACGCGCTCGTTTCGGCCTGCAATCAGTCGTCGTCTCGCGAGCCGATCATGGCTCTCGACGAATTCGAGGTCGAGGCGTCGATCACGTCGATGAAATCCCAGGGGCTGGTGCGCATGGTCCACCCGTCGCACGGTCGCAGCGTCACCCGGTATCGCCAGGTGGCCGATGAGAAACTCGAGCTCGACGATGCTGCCGCTGCCCTCATCGCCGTGCTGCTCGTCCGCGGGCCACAAACGGCAGCGGAACTGCGTTCGCGTACGGAGCGGCTGCACGAATTCGAGTCTGCATCGGAGGTCGAAGCGTGCTTGCATGCCCTCGCCGAAAGCGCGCTCGTACGGTTGTTGGATCGTCAGATCGGCCAGAAGGAGCAGCGGTGGCAGCAACTGATTGCCGACGAGGCCGAACCGGCTCCCGCCCCCGTCGCGGTGGTGCCCGCCTCCGTCCCAGGAAGCATGGCCGACCGCCTTGCCCAGCTCGAGGAGCGCGTCGCCAAGCTCGAAGCCGCTCTCGCCGATCTTCTGTAGAGCGCTCCGTGTACGTACCCGCTGCGTTCGTCGAAGCCCGACCGGATGTCTTTGCCGACTTTCTCGCTGCGCACCCGTTGGCTCAGCTGGTGACGCTGACCGACGACGGCCTGGAAGCCACACCGCTGCCGTTGATGTACGAGCCCGCGGACGACGGCCTGGGTTCGCTCGTGGGTCACGTCGCGCGTGCGAATCGGCAGTGGGCGACAGCCCAGGCGACCGTCGAAGCGCTGGCCATCTTCACGGGCCCGAGCGCGTACGTGTCGCCGAACTGGTATCCCTCGAAGGTCGAGCACGGCAAGGTCGTTCCGACGTGGAACTACGAGACCGTTCATGTTCGGGGTCGGTTCGTCGTCCACGACGAGCCGGAATGGAAGCGGGCTCTGGTGACCCGACTGACCCGACATCACGAGGCGCGATTCGATGCGCCGTGGGCGGTCGGTGACGCGCCACCCGACTACATCGATGCGATGCTCGATGCCATCGTCGGCATCGAATTGCAGGTCACCTCGATCCAGGCCAAGCGCAAGCTCAGCCAGAACCGATCAGCGGCCGACATTGCCGGAACCATCTCCGGACTCACCGAGGTCGGCGGTCCCTCGGCCCTGGTCGCCGAAGCCATGCGAACTCTCTGACGGAGTGCCTCGCGCCCACCCGGGGTGGCGTGAAACACTCCATCGCGACGCTCAGCCGAGATCGGGCCAGCGTCGCTTCTGTCGGCGGCGCATTCCGGCCTTGCCGAGCTTACGGTGCTCGGCGAGGGCCCACTGCCGCCGCCAACCGTTGTAGTCGGGGCCGGTCAGTTTCGGGTTGGTCCCTGCGGCACGGCGTTGGCGTGATGTCCAGAAGTCCGTCAGCGCTTCATCGCCGAGCGTGGTGACTGCCGCTTCGATGCGGGCGTTGAAGCGACGCGTCGATTCCCCTTCGATGGGGGGCATGGGCGAGCCGAAGACCACCTTCGTCTTACCCGGCTTGGGCCGCTTCATCCCCTTGCCGAAGATCGCCCCGGAGCCATCGATGAACATCGGCACGACGGCGGCGCCAGTTCGCGATGACAGATATGCCGCACCGCCCTTGAACTCCTGCCCCCACCCATCGGGTGAGCGGCCGCCCTCCGGGTAGATCACGAGGCTCCAGCCGTCTTCGATGAGCCGCTTGAGCTGGTCACTGGTCTTGCGGCCGGTGACCTCGCGATCGATGGGGATCGCGTTCAGCGACAACGCGGCAGCGATGCCCTTCAATCTGGTGTTGAAGAAGTAGTCGGCTGCTGCGGCGACGACGAGTTTCGACCGCCACGGCTCGGGAATCGAAGTGATCGACAATGGTGTGTCGAGGTGGCTGTGATGGGTCGGCGCAAAGATCAGCGGAGGTGGTTCGTCGCGCATTCGAAGGTCCTCGAGCCGATCGGTGCCGTAGATTTCTGGCCGGGCCAAACCATGAATGACCAGCCGCAGCGGGCCGCGGGTGATGACCCTGCGGGCGGCCTGTGCCGGCCCCCGGCGCGCCCAGGCCGTCTCGAAGTTGGCACCGAGCGTGGATGGATCCGGCGGAACAACGACACCTTTGGGCACGCTGGGCTTGCGATATGGAAAGCCGACGTTGCGCGTCGGCTTGAGGACGCGCTGAAGCGTCGCGCCGGCGACATCGCCCAAACGGGCGGCGCGCCGCAACCCGACGAGCGAGTACGGCACAGAACGCTTGCTCACGGCTGCTCGCTCATTGAACGTCGGCCACCAGGAGCGCCGGGACGTGTAGGTGACTGATCGTGGGGACTCGGCCGACCACATCGCTGGCGATCTCGAAGGCGTCGTCCATCGTCGATGCCGGCGTGAAGCCGAGGCGGCGCACGGTCGGCGGATCGCCACCGACGATGATCACCTTGCCGGCGTGCTGCAACCCATGCGCTCCCCAGTACCAGGCGTAGAACGGATGTACGCCGTGGTAGGCGTTGCCGGTGCGATACAGATGGCAATACCACTCGTCCTCCGCGTACTGCTTCTCCCACTTGCGCGACATCGTCGCCGGGTCGGTCGTGTCGGCCAGCACCTGCTCGAAGAAGTCGATGTAGCTCGGGTGGTGCACCGGGTGGAACTCGCGGTATGTGGGGTGGGTCATGATGATCACGCCCCCCTCACGCACCAACGGCTTGTTGAGGTACATGTTGAACAGGTAACCCAGGCCCATGCACATCACCAGTACCGGGTTCATGATCCCGTCAGGGTTGTACGGGCAGACGTAGGGGATGCCGAGGGTGAGGATGTCGGTCTGCCCGTGCACCTCCACCAACTGCTGCTTGTGTACCCATTCGAGAGTGATCTTGTGCACCGTCTCGGTGTCTCCGGCCTGAACGCTGGTCATTTGGTGCGGGCCTTCGATGCCGTGGAAGATCCGCCGGGCAAGACGGGTCGGAGTGTGATCGAGTGACTTGGACGCGGCGAGGAAGGTTGCCCGATCCTTGGCCTTCCATTCCCACTCACGCTTGGAGAGGAAGTCGAACGGCGACGGGAACATGTCTGTGTTCAGCGTCGACTCGATCTGGAACACCTTGGGACCGTGATCGCGCATGACGGCGCCTAGTCGCCACACGCTCTTGTGCAGCTCACTCTTGTGTCGGTCCATCAGGCTGCGCGTGTTCTGCAATCGTCTCGGGGTTGTGGTGGAAGCTGAGGCTGCGATAGCTGGCCAGACCCGTCGTGATGCTTTTCCAGCCGCCGTCCATCGCCACGGAGTTGATGTTGACGTACACGATCAGGTCACTGTCGGCGGCGCGCTTGCTGATCTCGAGCACTTCGCCTTCCGGCGTCGTCCCGATCACGGTGAGGTTGTCGAGATCCTCGGCGTCGTGCTGGTAGAGGGTTCCGCGGGGATGGAACGCGTCGTAGATGCGATCGCCGAGTGCGTGACGCAATTCGTATTCGTGCATCCGGCGGTGAAGGCCCAGGGCGGCGATGATGTGCACGTCGTCGACTCCGGCCTCGGCGGCCAGATCGAGCACGGCCTCGATCACCCGCTGGCGGTTGTCGGGCGTGCGCATCTTCGGCAGCGGCAAGCTGACATCGTCGAAGGCGATCGTCAGCTTCATGCCGGCAAACAGCTGTGCCGGCAGCGGATCTTGGTCGTGGGGGTTCAACAGGGCGTTGCGGATCGCGCCGTCGATGTCTTCGATCACGGCGAGTGGCTCGGGCGGGTAGATGACCCGACTGCGACCGGCGGGCAGCTTCTCCAGGCTGAAGTTCTCGCCGCGCCAGAACATGATCGGGGGAGTGGAGCGATCCACTTCGAGGACGAATCCGGGGCGGGGCATGGCTCAGCTTCCTCTCATGTCGAACACGATCTTCACTGCACCGCGGCGGCCGGCCGAGGCCGCGTGAGCGATCGCATCCTTGTAGTCGTCGAGTTGATATGTGGCCGATACCAGTCGGCCGAGGTCGAAGCGGCGGACGACATCGATCGCCGCCAGGAAATCGTTGCGGGTGTATGCATAACAGCCGCGAATGGCGACCTCGCGGTGCCACAGTGAGGTGAGTTCGAGTGAGACGTTGCCGGGCATTCCGACCAGCAACACCTCGCCACCTGGGGCAGCGACACGCAGCGCCTGCCTCAAGGACTCGCTCGATCCGACGCAATCGACGACATGGCGGAAGCCGGCGGTCAACTGGTCGCCGATCACCATCGACTTCGTCGTCGATCGGACCCAACGAGGAAGCTCGTCGGGAGTGCAGACGATGTCGGCACCGAGCTCCCTCGCCAGCCTGCGTTGCTCCTCGTATCGGGCCGTGACGATCACCGGTCCGGTGCGATCCCTGTCACAGGTCGCTGTGATGGCTGCCAACGTCAGTAGTCCGACGGTGCCGGCCCCGATGATCACGGTCTCGTGTCCGTGGTAGCGCAGCGCAGCATGCGCGGCCACGCGGTCGGCTCGATCATCACCGCGGCCTCGTCGCTGAGGTCGTCGGGCACCTCGACCAACTGGCTGGTGTGGGCGACCATCCAGGTGCTCCAGCCGCCCCCGGTGTCGGTGCAGAATCCACTCTGCAATCCGGCCTCGAGATGACCGAACGCGACCCGCTCGCAAAGGTTGGTGCGCCTCGCTGCGCATTGGCCGCAGATCGGAGTGATGCCGCGGGTCACACACGACAGGATCGGAACGAGCACGGACCGCGCCGCCCCCGCTCGGTAGTGGCAACGACCTCGTGCCCAGGGACGAAGGGATAGCTGACGATTGGATCGAAGTACGTGGACGCTGTGCCGTCGATCATCGCCAGATCGGAGCCGCAGATGCCCGCCAGTCGAGGCGTGAGTCGCACCCAGTCGGGTCCCGGCAAGGGCAACGGCTCGTTCGATTCGAGTCGCAGCGGCCCGACCGCTGCGCCCCGTCCAGGGGCCAACGTGCCGGCCAGTCGTGCCGCCGCGAACTTCACCGGCTTTCGTTCGAAGATCAACCGGCTCATGCGAACTTCCGATTGCGCTCGCGATCGTGAGCATCGGCCCGATCGGCAACAACGGCCGTGGCCTCCCGGGGCTTTCGACCAGTGCTCGACCAGCCAGCCGCGCTTGCGGGCGATCGCCGCGAGCCGGGTCTCGGGGTTGACGGCGACGGGAAAGCCGACGCACTCGAGCATTGGCAGGTCGCTGGTCCTGTCGGCGTAGGCGATCGATTCCTCGAGCTTGCAGACCCTTCGGCAGCGCAGTAGTCGGCCAGGATCTGGGCTCGGGTCTCACCGGTGGGCGGCACCTGGGACAGCTCGCCGCTGTAGGTGCCGTCGGGTCGCACCGTCATCTCCGCGGCGATGATCTCGTCGAACAACGGCGCAGGCCGGCCACCGCGAAGTCGAGCGCGCCGGTGATCAAGATCGTCCGATGACCGAGGGCCCGGTGCTCGCGGACGCGGCGGATGCCGGCGGGAAAGCTCTTGGTGAGGATGAGCTTCGTCGAGCAACTCCTTCGAGTCCTCGTCGATCTGGCTCGACGGGCGCGTCCTCGTAGCGGCGGTAGAAGAACCGCAGGAAGTCGGCGCGGTCCTTGCGGTCCAATGCTCGACAGGCTCGGTGCCTCGGCCAGGGTGCGCAGCACGTAGCGGACCCGCTCGGGCATGTTCAGTCGTCGGGTGGCCAGCCACGAGTAGCTCTCGACGACGTTGCTGGAGATGAGCGTGTTCTCCAGGTCGAACGCGGCGAGGTGGCGGTCGGGCGACAGCACGCTGCGCCGCAGACGATCGGTGCGGTCGTTGCGGTTCTTGCCCGGCGTGGTCTTGGCGCGTGAGTGATGAACGATCGACGGCAGGTGGATGGTGCTGATGTACGTCGGCCAGTCGATCGTTCGCGGATCGATGTTGAACGCGGCCTGATCGACGTCGTCGAGGGCATCGTGCGATGTGCCATCAGGTGGTCGACCTGGTAGATCGCTTCGCATTCGGTGTACAACCCGTACAGCTGCACGTACTCGTAGGCGCGGTCGATGTCGTTCTTGCGTCTCGTCGAGCTTGGCCGCCCATGTCGCCTGCTTGCCGCGCAGCGGCAGCGCCTGCAGTACGCGCTCGGTCTTCTCGGCCATCGATCTTCGCTCGCTGCAGCTGCTTCTTGACCCGACCGCGTGCCGGGAACTGCCACTCGGGAACGACGATCGGTTGGCCCTCGGCGTCGTAGAGCGGGTGCTCGGTGAACCAGGACCGAACGTTGTCGACCAGCGTCTCGTAGCGCAGCGGGTTGATGCCGCCGCTGGCGACCTGGGTGATTCGCGGTGCGTCGTCGGGCCGATTGCCGCGACGGCGATGATCGCCGCGACGACGATGTCGACAGGGATGACATCGATGGTGCCTTCGGGCACACCCGGGAACTGCTTCAGCAGTCCACGGGCGTAGCTGATGATGACCGGCTCGGCCATGCGAAAGCCTCGGATCCACCCCGGGAACGGTTCGGCGAGCGCCGACTCGATGATCGACGGGCGAACGATGTTCACCGGCACGTTGCCCTTCATCTCGGTCAGCGCCTGCTCGCCCAGCGCCTTGGTGTACGCGTACGCGTCGGGCCAGCCGACGCTGCCGGCCCGCGCCCGGCCTGCTTCGACGAGTTGGTCCGTCACCCAGTCGCTCGCGCATCTGTCTCGGTCTTGGCTGCGAGTGCCGGTGCACCCGCGGCGCCGAGCTCCTTGCGCGCCTCGCTGCGGAAATCGGCGAAGTTGGTCGGGCAGGCGGCTGGTGGCTTCGGTATCGCTGCGCAGCCGTCGTGCCGCGGCCACCTCGCGGCGCCAATTGAGGCCGAGATCGAACGGGCCCTCACTGACGAGTTGCTCGGGCGCGTTGCCGCGGCGGTTGCCGGCGACGTAGCAGGTGCTCACAGCGACGAGGTGCGGCGTCGACGCCGGTCAGCGTTCAGCGTGTCGGCGATGCGCGTCGGGCCGAGCAGGTTGATCTCGACCGCGCTGTCGAGCGGTGAATCGAACGCGACTGCGGCGGCAGAGTGGATGACGATGTCGCAGCGCGGCGAACGTGGCCGGTCGGCGTCGCTCAGGCCGAGACCGTCGGTGCTGACGTCGCCATTGATGCGTCGCCACGCGCCGGGCAACCATCTCATCGAACGGTCTCCGCGGTGCCCGCCAGCTCGGCACGCAGCCGGTCGAAGGCATCGTTCTTGAAGATCTCCCGCCGCACCCGTTCGGCGCGTCGTGTCGCTTGCTCGCCGCGGATGAGCAAGCACGAGTTCGCAGCCAGGCACGCTGCGGAGCAGCCGCTCGACGAGAGCCGTGCCGACGAAACCGGTGCTGCCGGTGATGGCGATGCGCTTGCCGTCGAGTTGCTCGGCGATCATTCGGCGACTACTTTCTACCATATGGTAGATACGGAGCCAGCACGCAGAAGAGGCGACACCCGGACTCGCATCCTGGACGCCAGCGTCGATCTGTTCGGTTCCAGGGGCGGTGTCGACGGCAACGTTCGCTCGACGACATCGCCGGTGAGGTGGGCGTCGCCAAGCAGACGTTGCTCTACTGGTTCCCCACCAAGGATGAACTCGTCGACGCGGTGCTCGAGCAGACGGCTGTCGAGCTGGCGACGATCATCGAAGCAGCCGTGCGCGCCACGCCCGATGAACCGCTCGCTCGTGTCGAGGCAGTGATCAAGGCCGTCTTCCGGCCGGCAGTGCGCAGACCGGCATTGCTCGGTCTCGTGCGCGAGGTGAGCCGGCTGTCCCTCGACACGCCGAGCGACTCGACTGTGCGAGCTACAGCCCTTCGTGCGTCGAGCGACGATCTACCTGCGACGAGAGGATGCCGGCCGGGCTCCTGCGCCGCGCCGACCCAGCCCTCGTCGTCGCGCTCTGCTACGCGACGGTCACCGGCATCGCCACCGAGCCCGAGGCGCTGTCGGGTGGTGCAGGGCCGTCGACGCCGACCGGGCTGCGCCACCTACGCGGGAACTGCTCGCGTTCCTGCTCGCCGCACTTCGACCTGACGACCGATCCGGTCATCCTCGGCGCAGCGCTGAGCGACCGCTGGCCCCGTCAGTGCGCCGTGTTGCGCCGCCGGCGGTGGTGACGCTCGACGGCCAGGTCGATCAACCGTCGACGAGATCGGGGTAGCTCACAGGCCAGCTTGCGCCACAGCTTCGGGTACATCGAGATCGGAGTGAAGCCCGGCATCGTGTTGACCTCGTTGAACAGGCACCCACGGCCATCGTCCTCGTAGAAGAAGTCGACCCGGGCCAGACCCTCGCAGCGCAGAATCCGGTGAACACCTGCAGCGCGAGGGCCTGCACCTCGGCGGTCTCGTCGTGGCGGTGAGCGGCGCCGGGATCACGGTTCGGCACCGTCGTCGACGTACTTGTCCTCGTAGTCGTAGAACTCGTGGCCGGGGATGATCTCGCCGGGCACGCTGGCCTCGGGTTCGAGGTTGCCGAGCACGGCCACTTCGATCTCGCGTCCGACGATTGCTTCTTCGATGACCACCCATTCGTCGTAGGTCAACGCGGTGTCGACCGAGTCCTGCAGCTCGGCCAGGGAGTGGGCCTTGGTGACGCCGACCGATGAACCCATGTTCGCCGGCTTGACGAAGACCGGGAGCCCGAGTTCCGTCGCAATCGCCTCCAGGCGGTTCGACAACCTCGTGGCTCGCGCAGGCTGACGAAGCCCTTGCGGAACACCGTGGTCGGCGAGCAGCTCCTTGGCGAGCGCCTTGTCCATGCCAACGGCCGAGGCCAGAACCCCGCTTCCGACGTAGGGCACGTCGATCAGCTCGAGCAGGCCCTGCACCGTGCCGTCTTCGCCGATGCGGCCCGTGCAGCAGGGGCAGCACGACGACGGGGCCGGTGCGCCGCGGCCATCAGCATCGGCGGGGGCGAGCTCGAGCCCGTCGCCTCGAGCCGCTCGGGCAACGCCGCCGGGCCAGCGGCCAGCTCGGCCCATGCGCCGTTGGAATGATTGCCCAGGCGCCGTCGCGGTCGATACCGATCGGGGTGATCCGGTACTTGCTCTGATCGACGGCACGCAACACGTGGGTAGCAGTGACGCAGCTGACGTCGTGTTCGGCCGACTGGCCGCCGAAGATCACGACCAAGCCTGATCCGATCACCATGTCGCCATGATTCAGCGGCCCGAGTACCGTGCGGCAGATGCGATTCCGAGCAGTCGAGGTGGCCGCGGCGACCGGCGGCACGCTGGTCGGACCCGACGTTGCGATCGACGGTGCAGCATTCGACAGTCGTACCCTGCGACCCGGCCAACTGTTCGTTCCCCTCGTCGCCGATCGCGATGGGCATGACTTCGTCGACGCCGCACTTCGCCGCCGGTGCCCCGGCCACCTTCTGCAGCGCGGCGACCGTCGGAGGCGCCTCCATCGTCGTGGCCGACACCGCTCAGTGCATTGATGGCGCTGGTGGCTGAGCGCGGCAGCTCTTCGGCGGCCACGTGATCGGCATCACCGGGTCGGTCGGCAAGACGAGCACGAAGGACCTCACCTCGCTGCCCTCGCCGCATGTCGGCGCCGGCGGCGAACGAGCGCAGCTTCAACAACGAGCAGGGTCTGCCGGTGACCATCCTCAACGCACCCGACGACACCGAGGCGCTCGTGTTGGAGATGGGCATGCGCGGGTTCGGCGAGATCGACCGGCTGTGCGAAGTGGGGCGACCGACGATCGGCATCGTCACCCGGGTGGCCGAGGCGCACAGCGAAAGCGTCGGGATCGACGGTGTTGCTCGCGCCAAGGGCGAGCTGATCGAGGCATTGCCGTCCGACGGCGTTGCCATCCTCAACGCCGATGATCCCACGTCGCGCCATGAAGAACGTGACCACCGCACGGGTCGTCTGTTCGGGACGAATGATCGCGCCGACGTACGCATCCGAGACCTGGTGCTCGACGACCTCGCCCGGCCCCGATTCACGCTCGAGTCGCCGTGGGGCGGTGCACAGGTTCGGCTCTCGATCAGTGGCCGACACATGGCAACCAATGCTGCCGCGGCACTGGCCTGCGTGCTGCCGTAGGTGCGGACGTCGACATCGGCGCCGCTGCGCTGTCGGCGGTCGGGTTGACGGCAATGCGCATGCAGATCGATTGCGCCCCGTCCGGGGCCCTCATCTTCAACGATGCCTACAACGCCAATCCGAAGTCGATGAGGGCAGCTATCGATGACGCTGATCGCTTTGCCAGCGAAGCGCCGGGTGGCCATCCTCGGCATGATGGCCGAACTCGATGACCCGGCGATCGAGCACGAGCGATTGCCGGCTATGCATCGGAACGCGGCGTCGAGGTGATCGCGGTCGGCACCGACCTGTATGGCATCGCACCGTCCGCCGACGCGGTGCTGGCTCTCGGCTCTCTCTCCGGCGACGACGCCGTACTCGTCAAGGGCAGCCGCGTGGCCGGGCTCAGAAGCTCGCTGCCTTCCTGGTCGCCGGTTGACTCGTCGATAGCGGCGACGTCACACCACCACCCTCGTCACCACCACCACCGCGGGCTGAACTTTGTCGCTCTCGACATGCTGGACCTGTTGGCAGCGACAAGGTTGGGAACAGGAGCGGGGGCTGGGGCGTTGTCGGCGGCATGGAACTCTCCGAAGCGTTGACCTTTGCCGCCGGACGCCGAAATGGGGTGCTCGTCACCCAGAAGCGTGACGGTCGCCCGCAGTTGTCCAACATCGCCCACTCCGTCATCGACGGCGTGATCAAGATCTCGATCACCGCCAACCGAGCGAAGTACGCCAACCTGGTCCGCAACCCGCAAGCGTCGCTGTACGTCGCCCGCGAGGACTTCTGGGGCTACGTCGTCATCGAAGGCGACGCCGACCTGTCGGCGGCGCCGACCAGGCCCGACGATGCCGGTGTCGATGAACTCGTCGAGTTGTACCGGTCGATCGCCGGTGAGCATCCGGATTGGGACGACTACCGGAGGGCGATGGTTGACGATCGGCGTGTCGTGGTGCGCCTGCGCCCGACGTACGTGTACGGCATGCTCGGCGCGTAGCCGTGATGACCGGTCGTGCCGTCGTCAGTGACCTGCGGCGAAGGTGATGGGCATGTGCTCGGGCCCGAAGATGCCGACACCTTCGGGCTTCCAGGTGATGACACCGTCGACGGCGAGCTTCGGCATCCGCCGGGCCAGCAGCGGCAGTGCCTCCTGCAGTTCGGCGCGGGCCAGGGCCGCTCCCAGGCAGTAGTGGATGCCGGCGCCGAACGTCAGCTGTGGTTGGCTCGATGGGACCGAGGTGATGTCGAACGCTTCGGGTCGGGTGAACACCGCTGCGTCGCGGTTGGCCTCGGCCAATCCCACCGAGATGAAGGTTCCCGCCGGAAACACGACATCTCGGTACTCGATGTCGCAGCTGGCGAACCGCTGCCGTGCCGCGGACGGCGCCGAAGTAGCGCATGGCTTCCTCCACCGCGGCGAGGTGCCAGCGTTGGCTGTGCGGCCAGCAGAGCCCACTGCTCCGGATGGTCGGCGAAGAGGGCGACAGCGCAACCGAGCTGGTTCCGGGTCGTATCAGTCCCGCCGACGATGACGGCGTCTGACGATCATCACCAGCTCGAACAACACGCAACTGGTTGAAGTACAGGACA
>CAVYZS010000007.1:0-223217 GCA_963773085.1 Ilumatobacteraceae bacterium
CGCACAGGTTGCGAATCTCGACGGCGACGAGCCCGAGGTCCTGGTGCAGGCCGCACTGGTGCATGACGTCGGCATGGTGGCGGTTCCGGTTGGCGTCTGGCGCAGCGGCACGCAGCGGGCGACACGGAGTCGGAGCTGGTCCGGCTCCATCCGCATTGGAGCGCGAGGGTGCTCGGCCGCTGCAGCGGTCTCGACCCGGTGGCGCTCGTGGCCGGTCAGCATCACGAGCGGCGCGACGGGTCGGGCTACCCCTTCGGACTGGCCGGCGACCTGGGTCGGGTCTCAGGGCTGCTGGCCGTTGTCGTCCTGTTCGACGAGCTCACCGCGATCGGCGGTCGGCGTGAGGATGTCGACGTGGCCGCCGAGCTGGCCGCACTCGCCGACGCCGGAGCGCTCGATCGGCGTGACGTGCACGCGATCCTCGAGGCGGTCGGGCTCGACACGCCGCCGGTTCGGGTTGGTCGCCCGGCGGGCGCCTGACCGAGCGCGAGGTCGACGTGCTCGGCTTGCTCGCCCGCGGTCTCATCAACCGCCAGATCGCCGCCGCCTTGGGCGTCTCCGTCAAGACCGTTGGCGCCCACGTCGAGCACATCTACATCAAGGCCGGCGTGCGCTCTCGGGCCGCGGCGACGTTGTCGCGATGCAGCACGACCTCGTCGGCTGACCCGAGCGGACGCGAGGCGTTCCACCGACGAGAGGTCGGGTGAACACCCGATGCGGAGACCGCCGCCGTCGTCATGGTGCTGGGCGTCGAAAGGTGACAGGAGTCGATCATGGCGACCGCGAAGTTGAACGGCGTCGAGCTGTACTACGAGACGGTCGGTGCCGGACACACGGTTGGTGTTGACGCACGGGTCGTGGACCGACGGCTCCGGTTGGGCCCCGGTCGTGGGGGTGCTGGCCGGGCGGTACGAGGTGGTGACCTGGGACCGTCGGGGCCACTCCCGCAGCGGGTCCGGGCCCGGGCCCGGCAGCCACGCCGAGGACGCCGCCGACCTGGCCGCCCTGATCGAGCACCTCGGCGGCGGACCGGTACACGTCGCCGGCAACTCCTACGGGGCGATCGTGACGTTGACGCTGGTGACCACACGACCGGAACTGGTCGCCAGTGCCGTCGTCCACGAGCCGCCCACGCTGGCACTGCTCGAGGACTCGCTCCGACCCCGACATCACGCCGTGCTGGTATCGTTCGACGACGCGCTCGGCCACGTGACGTGCTGATCGAGACGGGCGAGCCACCGGGCCGCCGCCGAGCGCTTCCGTGCGGACCACGTCGCGCTCGGGCCGGGATCTTGGGAGCGGCTCCCCGACCCGTTCCGGGCGATCCTCGAGGCCAACGCCCCGACGTTCCTCGACGAGACCCGTGATCCGACGTCTCGATCGGTCGACGCCGCCGCGCCTGGCCGCGACCACGGTGCCGTTGCTGTTCACCTCTGGGCAGCGAGAGTCCGAGCTTCTTCGTCGGCCGTGATCGGCGAGCTGGCGTTGCTCGTCCCGAACGCGCAGGTCGTGACCATCGCCGGCGCCGGGCACATTCCCCACGCCACCCACCCCGACCAGTGGGTCGCCACCCTGCTGGCCTTCCACGACACGATCGCCGTCGTCCGCAAAGGGGACGCGACGATGAACGCCGACCGCTTCGACGTCACAGCCGTCGACGGCGCACCGATCGCCGTGTGGGTCACGGGCCGTGGACCGGCGCTCGTGATGGTCCACGGTTCGATCGCCGACCACACGACGTTCGATTCGTTCGGTGGCGGTGCTGGGCGAGCATTTCACGACCTACGCGATGGACGCGCCGCGGCTTCGGCGCTACCCCGATGTCGACCGCTACACGATCGAGGTCGACTTCGCCGATGTCGCCGCCGTGGTGGATGCCGTCGCGGCGCGCACCGGTGGACCGGTCGTGCTGTGGGGCCACTCCTACGGGGCCAACTCCGCGATCGGCGGGACTGCCTCGCAGCGCCAACGTCAGCCACCTCGTCCTGTACGAGCCGAGCCTCGGCCTGGCATATCCGCCGGGATCAATCGAACGCATCGAGGCCGCCCTCGCCGACGGCGACCACGACGCCGCGATCGTGGCCGTGCTCGTCGACATCCTGGAGATGACAGCCGACGACGTCGACGCGTCTTCGACGCCGACCCGCTGTGGCCCTCGCGGTTGGCGGCGGCCCCCACCGTCCCGCGCGAGTGCCGGGTCGAGCAGGACTGGATCTACCGGCCCGGACAGTTCGACACCATCACCGCGCCGACACTGGTGCTCACCGGATCGGACAGCGTCGCCGACATTGTCCACGCCACAGAGCGAGCCGCGGCGGCGATCCCCGCGCACGCATCCAACTCCTCGACGGGCACGGTCACTTCGCCCACAAGACCGACCCGGCGATGGTCACCGCGGTCGTCCGTGACTTCGTCGCCTCATGAGCGCAGCGCCATCCCCTCCGGCACCAGCGCTCGATCGCTGCGGCGCTGTCGATGACGCTTGCCGTCGCCGCCTGCGCCTCGCGAGTTGCTCACACAGAGGCGACCAATGGCTGCACGCGACCAGCGGTGCTCCGCCCTTCCGTGTCTCTCCTGCCGGACGCGTGGTTGCGTTCGCCACGAGGCACGATCGACAGAAGCGTGCCATTCCTGTTCTGGTCGGACCCGACCGACAGCCAGACCCGGCAACAACCCCTTCACTGCCGTCCAGGTTGCCCGGAAGAGGCTCCTCCTCGCGGCTCGTGACATCATCGGTGACGTCATCCGACGAGCATCTTTCGTATGAACGCTGACCCACCGACCTCTCCACCGGCACCTGGCGGATACCACCGTGGCGGATACCACGGTCGATCCGTTCAGGCGACACGCAGGCAGCTCGACCCGATGAACGCGTCACCGTCATCGACGGATCACGCAGGGCGTGAAAAGGGCGTGTGGCTGTCTGCCGTCGAGGCGACGGCTCTCTCGACTTGGCCGGCCGAGTGCCGAGCCGTCGATCGGTTACGCCCGCAGGGTTGCTCGCGCCCGCGAGTGCGCTCACGGAAGCGGCAGCGGCGCTCCACCCAGCCGGCGTGGTGGGACGGTCGTCTTGGGGACGCGACACGAGTCGATGTAGCGAGCGTTCACTGCGCCGGCGTGGCGGGCTGGATGTTCTTGTTGTTCCGGAACACGTTCTCGGGGTCGTACCTGGCCTTCACCTCGGCGAGCCGCTGGAAGTTGGCGTCGCCGTAGGCCTCGCGGACGCGACTCGTGTCGTCGTCGAAGTCCAGGAAGTTCACGTAGACGCCGGCACGATGGGGTTCGAGGGCGTCGAGGAATGCTCGTGCCCACGCGGTCTCAGCCGACCCGACGGTGTCGTCCTGCTCGGGGAGCCATACAGCGTCGATGCTCATGTTGTGATCCACATCGCGTTCCGGGTAGGCCGTGGCGCCCCGGGGCGCTCGAGCAACTGCGCCACCCATGTGGAAGATCGCCGCGTACGACCTGGGTGAGGTGGCGCCGTAGGCGTGCTCGGCGACGATGTCGATGACCGCGTCGGACAGGGTGGCGAGGTTCGTGCCCTTCCAGTAGTAGTGCCAGCCATGCGGGACGGTGTCATCGATGCCGCGCTGATGGTCGACGTACAACGTGGGTCCGACCAGATCCACGAGCGGAGTTCCGTACTGGCGGAGCGTGCGGACGGCACGCTTCACCGTCCTCGACGGGTCCGGCGTAGCAGCTGGCCACCGCGATGGCTGGCCGGAAGTGCAGCTCGTCGTCGACGATCGGCAGCGGCGGGACCGTTCCGAGCCGAATGATGGTCATGAGCTCGTCGGGCGCGTCGGCGACGAAGTCCCGGTAGAAGCGCAGGACGTCGGTCGTGTCCTCGGCCGCCCAGAAGACCGGTCCGGCCATGACGGTGGGGCCGAGTGGGTGCAACGCGAACCGGAACGAGCTGACGACGCCGAAGTTCCCGCCGCCGCCTCGCAGCGCCCAGAACAGGTCGGGGTGGTCGTTGGCCGACGCCCGCACGATGTCGCCCGTCGCGGTGACCACCTCGGCCTCCACGAGGTTGTCGACGGTGAGCCCGTGCTTGCGCATGAGCCACCCGATGCCGCCGCCCAGGCTGAGGCCACCGACGCCGGTGTGGCTCACGATGCCGCCCGTGGTGGCCAGACCGTGTGCCTGTGTCTCGTGGTCGACGTCGCCCCACAGGGCACCACCTTGGACGAGGGCCGTGCGGTCGACGAGATCGACCGACACGGCGCGCATCGCCGAGAGGTCGATGACGATCCCGTCGTCGCACACCGCGGTGCCGGCGACGTTGTGGCCTCCGCCTCGTACGGCGATCTCGAGGTCGCAGTCGCGGGCGAAGCGCACCGCTGCGGCCACGTCGGCGGTGCCGCTGCAGCGGGCGATCAGTCGGGGTCGTCGGTCGACGGTGCCGTTCCAGACGGCGCGGGCATCGTCGTAGTCATGGTGGTCGGGGGTGATCAGGACGCCTCGGAACCCGGGAATCTGGATGGCGGGTGGTGCTGTCATCGTTCCTCCTCTGGTCGATCGGGCTCATCGCAACGTCAGCGGGGGGCACCGAGGAGAAGTCAGCTATCTGGACTTCGAAGTAAGGAATCTGGACTTCACAACGGTGGGAGGACGCGGGACACTGCGCTCATGAGGACGTACGGCCAGTACTGCCCGATCGCCCGTGGTGCAGAGATCTTCGCTGAGCGTTGGACGCCCGTTGATCATCCGCAACCTGCATCTGGGCTGCGAGACCTTCGGCGAGATCCTCGAGGGTGCGCCCGGGCTGTCCGACACCCTGCTCGCGCAGCGGCTCCACCAGCTCGAACGCCTCGGCATCGTGGAAGTGACACCCAAGGCGCACGGGCGCGGTCACCGTTACCGGCTCACGACGTCGGGCGATGACCTCTTCAAGGTCTGCGAGTCCCTCGGTGAGTGGGGAGCTCGTTGGCTCGAGATCGCCCCCGAGAACCTCGATCCGTTCGTGGCGCTGTGGTCGATGTGCAACGCGCTCCGCCCGGACCGCCTACCCGACCAGCGCGTGGTCGTTCGGCTGGACTTCACTGGCTTCCGGGCCCATGAGCGGTACTGGCTGCTGCTCGAACACGGCGAGGCCGAGATCTGCAAGACGTATGCCGGTCTGGACGAGGACCTCTTCATCACCGCCGACGCGGAGGCGTTCGTCAAGTGGCACGCCGGGCAGCTCTCCTGGGCGGAGGCCACTCGCGACCGCCGGATCCAGCTCCACGGTCCGTCATGGCTCGTGAGGGCCTTCCCAACCTGGAACAGCCGCAGCATGTTCGCTCACATCAAGCCCGACGCCGCCGTGGCCATCGCGAACTGACGCACCCGCTCACACCGAGCCTCTCTGCACCTCACGGCCATCACACGCTCCGCGTCATCGAGTGAGAGGCTGATGATCCTCACGACGGAGTTGGCGGCCGCGTCCGGGAGAGTGTCCATCGATGAGGCCGTAGCGCGTTCGACTCGGGTCACAACCGGCGTAATCGAAGGTTCATTGTCGCGACGTCGAGCGCCTTACCGAGGTGCCTGTCGTTGGAGCCCACGTTGGAGTGGCGAGACAGAGTGACTCGCACGTGCAGGGTCCTCGGAACCGGTCCCGTTTGGCGCAAGCTCGGAAAACCATTCCCCACCCCATTGCTCAGTGCGTATCCGACTCGGCCGAATCGTTCAAAGGACGACGGGCGCAAGCACGGCTGCGTCCTCCCGGCGACGAGGACCAGAATGGTTGAGGTGAGCAGCCACGAGTCGCACGTTGACGGGTTCGCCGCCCTTGCGGCGGGGCGCTGGGTCGAGGCGCGTCCCGCGTTCGAGCAGGCGCTCGTCGGCGACGAGACGGGTGAGGGGTGCTTCGGGTTGGCGGTGTCGTTGTGGTGGTTGGGGGAGAACCAGGCCTGCGTCGATCGGTGCAGCGACGCCTACGCGCTGTTCCGCCGGTCGGGGGACGTGGAGGGCGCAGCGCGCTGTGCGGTGTGGTTGGCCATCACCTACAAGGCGAACTTCGCCAACTTCTCGGCGGCCAACGGTTGGATCGGGCGAGCCGAGCGGCTCGTGGAGCCGCTTCCACCGGGTTCGCTGCACGGCTGGTTGTCGGTGGCCCGTGCTTATCGGATGGCCGATCTGAACGCGGCCGAGGGTCTCACGGCTGCGGCCGTCGCGCTGGCCCAATCGTCCGGCGACGTGGACTTGGAGCTTGTCGCGCTGTCACAGCTCGGGCTGGTCAGGGTGGCCAAGGGCGAAACCCGTGACGGGTTCGCGTTGATCGATGAGGCGATGGCCGCCGCGCTGGCCGGTGAGCGCTCGACGTTGGACACCGTCGTGTACACCTGCTGCGACATGTTGAACGCCTGTGAGTTGGTGAGCGACATGGAGCGGGCGGCGCAGTGGTGCGAGGTGGCCGATGGGTTCGTGACCACCTACGGCTGTCCGTTCCTGTACGCGGAGTGCCGCATCTATTACGGGAGTGTGTTGGCGGCCAAGGGTCGCTGGGGCGACGCCGAGCGCGAGTTGGTCGCCGGTCTGCGGATCACCGACGGTGCCTGCCCGGGCTTGCACGCCAAGGCGTTGACTCGTCTGGCCGCCCTGCGGATCCGTCAGGGTCGCCTCGAGGAGGCTGATCAGCTGTTGGCCCATCTCGGCGAAGGGGTCGAGGCAGACGCGGAGAAGACGCTGTCGGTTTCGGCGTTGCTGCTGGCTCGTGGCGACGGGCCTGCGGCCGGCCGCCGGCTCGAGCAACGTTTGCATCGTCTCGAGGAGCACCGGTCGCATCTCGTCGTGGCGCTGGACCTGCTCGTCGACGCCCGTCTGGCTGCGGGCGAGGTGGACGGCGCCGCGGGCGCCGCCCGCCGTCTGGCTGATGTCGCGTCGTCGGTCGACAACGAGTTGTTCGCGGCCATGGCCGCTGGCGTCGAGGGTCGAGTGGCGATGGGGCGCGGCGAACGCGACGCAGCGGCCACCTACCTGGAGGTGGCACTCGGCGGGTGGTCGAGGTTGGAGCGGCCGTTCGAGCTGGCCCGCACCCGGTTCGACCTGGCTCGTGCGCTCGTCCACCACCGGCCCGACGACGCCATCGACCACGCCCGCCACGCCTTGGCCGCGTTCGAAGCGCTCGGCGCCCAACTCGACGCCGATCGGGTGGCGGCGTTGCTGCGCTCGCTGGGCGTCACCGCCCGCACCGGAGCGAAGCGGGTCGGGGTGCTCACCGACCGGGAACAGGAGGTCCTGCGGCTCCTCGGCGCCGGGCTGTCGAACCCCGAGATCGCAGCCCGCCTGCACGTGAGCCGCAAGACGGCGTCGCACCACGTCAGCAGCATCCTGACCAAGCTCGGCCTGCGCAACCGGGCCGAGGCGGCGGCCTACGCCGTCGGCGTGCTCGGCCCGGCGCCCGCGCAACGCGATCGGGACTGAAGTCCACGATCGGGGCGTGACATTGGGGCAGTTGCCCGATGCTCCCGGCACCGAATGGTCCGAAGATGGGCCCATGAGCACGTCCACCGAACAGCCTGAGTCCTTCCAGATCACCATCGAAGCGGCCGAGTTCTACGAGTCCTCGTTCGTCCCGGCGTTCTTCGCCCAATGGGCACCGATCCTCTGCGGCGCCGCGGGCGTCACGGCGGGTCAGCGGGTGCTCGACGTGGCCTGCGGGACCGGCATCGTCGCCCGGACCGCCGCCGACCTCGTCGCGCCCGACGGCACCGTCGTCGGGTGCGATCTCAACGAGGCGATGCTGACCGTTGCCCGCCGCGTCCGACCAGACCTCGAGTTCCACCAGGCAAATGCCGACGCCCTTCCCTTCGCTGACGAAACCGTTGACATCGCCCTGTCACAGATGGCGCTGATGTTCTTCCCCGACCGTCCCAGGTCGCTCCAGGAGATGGTCCGGGTCGTCGCTCCCGGAGGGACCGTGGCCGTCCTGGTCCCCGCCGCGCTTGACGCCCAGGCCGCCTTCTCGCCGTTCGTCGACATGGCCGCCCGCCACGCCGGCCCCGAAGCCATGTCCCTGCTGAGCACCTACTTCGCCTGCGGCGACCTCGACCAGCTCACCGGTCTTGTCGAATCAGCCGGACTGCGGATCACCACCGCGCACACGCGCCACGGCACCTACCGCGCTCCGTCGGTCGACGCGTTCGTGACCACCGAAGTCGAGAGCACCCCCCTGCTCGAACGGATCTCCGACGACGTCTACCGGCGAATCCGTGCCGACGCCCACACAGTCTTGGCACAGTTCACCAACCCCGAGGGCCACGTGGAAGCTCCCTTCGAGTGCAACGTTGTGGCGGCATGCCGGCCATGAGCGACACCGCACGCACCATCCATCCCGCGCTCCGGGCCCGACCTGGGCTCAACGACCAGGCCCACCAGATCCTTGACCGGCGGATGTATGCCGTGCTCGGCACCGACAACGACGACCGGACCGTGCACCTGGCCCCCGTCATGTTCCTGCTCGACGGCGCACGAATCCTGATCGAGACCTCGACCGCGTCTCGCAAGGCACGCAACCTCGCAGCCCGACCACAGGCCTCAGTGGTCGTTCACACCGCCGACGCCACCTGGGCCTTCGGCTCGGGGCCAGCCACCATCACGCGAGGTGCCGAAGCCCGCCGGCTCAACGAACGCATCCGCGCCAAGTACCTCACCGACCGCGGCCAACGAGCCTGCGGCGATCTCCTCGCCGAACTCGACGACATCACCATCGTGGTCACGCCGACCCGCTGGCTCAGCTGGAACATGAACGAGCTGCTCGCGAACATCGCCGCCCGCGGTGCGGATCTCGACGAGATCGAACACTGGTTCCGCCCCGACACATAGGCCAACCGGTGAGATCGAGACGAGCAGCGATCAGACGGCTCCTCGCCTGTTTCGACTGAATGGATTCTGACTGCGTGGGACCCTGCTGTGACATCGTTGGTGACGTCACACGTGCAGAATTCACTCCATGGAACGAGTGGTCACCGATCCGTCGCGAGGGCGTGAAAAGGGCGTGTGGGGCGTGGAAAGGGCGTGTCACACCGGTCAACATCGGTCACTCCAGTCCGTCCGTGTCACCCAGAAAATCGGGCCGGACCTGGGGTCACATGTCCTGAGCAGGTGCGCAGCCGCCGTTGTGTGAGGGTTCGATTCCCCCCAGCACCACATTGTCCGAAAATGCCCTCTGACCTGGGCCTTTACACCGGGTCATGAGGGCGTCGGATTCCCCCGGGCAGCCATACAACGCTCTGACCAGGGCAAATACGCCGCAGATGGACGGGGGACTCTGGGGGACCACTACCCCCACCGTCACCTCAGCGTTCGCCAAGGCCCAGCTCAGCGGGTATCGAATCGGGCACCACACGCGGCGAGGGCGGCAAAAGGGCGGACGAGAACACGCCAGGTCGCAATACAATGAGATGCACGACCGCGGCTCACATTTCGGATCCGCTGGCGGTGGCATCCACCCGGACATTTCGTAGTACGATATGGGCGTGTGGAGATCCATCGATCGGCTCGACGCCACGGCGTGGACGAGGACGACATCACCCATGCCATCACCTACCGAATCTTCATCGACGATCTCGGCGAGGATCCCGATCGATGGCTGTCATCGGACCGGACCGCGCGGGCAACCTGCTCGAAATCGTCGTTCTCATCTCGAGCGACGGCAACGAGTTCGTCATCCACGCCATGCCAATGAGACCGATGTACCGAAAGCTGCTCGAACCATGACGACACCACGAACCTCGAACGGACGCACCATCACCGACGCCGAGATCGAAGCGCTGGCCGACGAAGCCGAACGCGGCTACGACCCCGCAGACCTCATTGCCCGACGTGGCAAGCGCGGCCGACCCACCTTGGGCGGTGCCGGACCGTCGACCGTCGAATCTGTCCGCCTCGACCCCGAACTCAACGACCAGATCGCAGCACGCGCCGAACGCGACGGCGTCACCACCTCCGACGTCATCCGCGAAGCACTCCGCCGCTACCTCCACGCCAGCTGAACACCACCCATGTGGCCCGTACCTGCGACGGCGCGGTTGGAAAGCGTAGCCTGTCAGTCAACGTGGCCGTCACGAGGCGGCGTGCAGAAAGCGGTCGGCCTCGTCGTAGCGGCCCAGCATCGAGGCCAGCCGGCCGAGGTAGGCGGCGACCGGCCCCTGGCTCGTCGCCCATTGAACGCCGCCAGCCTGGCGAAGGCTTGAGGAGCGGGAACAGCTCGACGACCGGGTCGCGATCACCCAGCCCAGAGCCCGCATCGCACAATTCGGTCGTTCCGCCGAGCAGCACACGTGTGTTGACCCTAGAACGGGCTGACGACACAGTTGGCCGAGCCGACGCATCGCGCCGTGCAGAGGAGGAGCCCAATGTCTCGGATGGCACCGGTACCCATTGAGGAGTGTCACGATTCCGACCTCCGCGACACGCTGGAGCACTTCGTGAAGACGCTGGGCTTCGTGCCGAACAGTCTGCTGACGATGCAGCGGGTCCCGGCGATCGCCAAGGCAGTGGTGCAACTCAACAAGGCTGTGTTCGATCCCGCTGGCCGCGTCGATCTCGGCCTCAAGCGACTCGTCGCCCACATGGCCAGCTATGCCGCAGGGTGCCAATACTGCCGGGCCCACACCACGGTCAGTGCCACCCGCCACGGCATCGCCGACGAGAAGATGACGGCGATCTACGACTACCAGACAAGCCCGTTGTTCGATGACCGAGAGCGGGCTGCGCTCGACTTCGCGCGTGATGCCGCGTCGATCCCCAACGGTGTCACGGATGCCTCGTATGAGGAACTCACCCAACACTGGACCGACGACGAGATCGTCGAGATCTTGGGCGTGGTGTGCATGTTCGGCGTGTTCAACCGTTGGAACGACTCGATGGCCACGCCGCTAGAGGCCGAGCCGATCGCCCGAGCCGGGGCACTGCTCGGTGAAGCGGGATGGCACGTCGGCAAGCACACCCCGTCGCCTTGAGCGCCTCGGGAGGGCAGATGTCGCTGACTCCAGCCGAGATCACCGAATGGGCTGCTGTGCTCGCGGCAGCGCGTCTCGATCGCGTGGGATGTGACCCGATCTCGTCATCGATCGATCTCACCATCGACGACGCGTACGAGATTCAGCGCGCCGGTGCAGCGCTCCGGCTGGAGCGCGGCGAGAAGCTCGTCGGCTGGAAGCTCGGCTACACCTCGCTCGCGATGCGCGCCCAGATGGGAATCGATCAACCGAACTTCGGCCCACTCACCGACGCGATGCTCGTGGCTCATGATGGCACTGCGAGCCCGGCGCTCATCCAACCACGTGTCGAACCGGAGATCGGGCTGCGCTTCGACCATTCGCTGCCCGCTGACGCGAATCTGGTTGAGGTGCTCGGCGCCGTCGGCGAGGCGTTCGCCTGTCTCGAGATCGTGGACTCCGTCTACCCGGACTATCGGTTCCGTATCGAGGACAACACGGCCGATGGCTCTTCTGCTGCGCAGGTCGTCGTTGGGCCTGCACTCAAGAGCATCAAGCACCTGGACGAGGCCACCGTCGTACTACTGCACAACGGCACGGATTGCGGGTCGGCGACGGGGCGAGCGGCGTCAGGTCATCCAGCGGCCGGTGTTGTCTGGCTGGTCGGCCAACTGGCCTTACAGGGTCGGCACATCGAGGCTGGCCACATCGTCATCACCGGCGGACTGACTCGGGCCGTACCGCTGGACTTCGGCGATCACGTTGAAGCGGTGTTCGATGATGAGACTCGAGTCGCGGTACATCGCCCACCACCCCCATCCCGAGGTACCAGACATGACACCTAGGTCCGACAGGGTCCATCAGCGCCACTGATGATCTGCCACTCTCTGTCCATTTCGTACCGATGTGCCCATCCCATCTCGTACCAGCGAGCTATTCGGATGTGAGGTGATTCGATTTTCTCCCCGCTCATGTGTGCGAGTGTCACGCCATCGCTACCGCTCAACGGTTGGAGCTGAAGCTCGCGGCCCGGACGGCGAACCTGAGTACACAAGAGCTCGGGGGAATCGGCCGTCTCGTGCGCCGAATTAGGGCACACCGTCCCTCCCTTGACGAACGCGAGGACGAGGTGCAAAGTGCCTGCTTCACGATCAATCTCCCCCTCATTCTTTCCTTCCGACCTCCCACCCGAGGGCGGCAAAACGGCGGACGGGGCGGCAAAAGGGCGTATCACACAGGTCAACAACGGTCACTTGCGGTCAACAACGGTCACTCAAAAAGCCGACGATGAGCTGGGAGGACGTCCTCTGACCAGGACTTCGGGCCGAGACCAAGGGGGTTCGATTCCCCCCAGCTCCACAAACGGATTACGAGGTGCATATGCCCAGCTCAGGGCATATGCACCCAACCCTTGCGGAAGTCGCGCGAGCGTGAAAAGGGCGCGCGGCGACTCGTCGGCACTGCGCCGCGGCCGACGCTCCGTGCTCGCCTTGCGGACGAGCTGTTCCAAGTCGTTCTGATCGATCTGGTCGAGTCGCTTCACGTAGACGCAGCTCTTCCCGGTCGTGCGCCGACCCAGCTCCGCCAGCAGCAGCGGATCCGGAGCCGTATACCCGTTGTGGATCCCGAAGATCGTCAGCGCAGCCTTCCTCGGCGAGAATCCGACGACGAACCACTCGTTGGTTCCCAGGTATTCGTGTAGGGACGCCGAAGCCGACCATCGACGGGCCCCACATCGCTGCCGGCTCACCCGTGACTCGCTCGAAGAGTGAGCGCAGGGCGTGCCCTTCCGCGCGGCGGCGCTCGGCGGGCACCGAACGCGAGAGCGATCTCGACGTGTGGACGGTGCAGTTCGGGATCGGGTCCGAGCGTCGGTAGGGCCATGTGCTCGGTCAGGGTGATCTGCTTGGCACGCACGGTCCCGGACTGACATACGCTGGTCTCTCATGGACGGACCGGGCGGTTTCTTGTTCGACGCGATCGATGTCTATTCGACATGTCCACAGTCGAAGGACAGTTCTCCTGGGCGGTACCTCGACGAGGCGACCGACATCGCCCGCTGGAGCGAGTCAGCCGGATGTCACGGCATTCTGGTGTACACCGACAACCAATTGGTCGATCCGTGGTTGGTCGCGCAGACCATCATCGAGCGAACCGAGCGCATCCGACCGTTCGTCGCCGTGCAGCCGATCGCCATGCACCCGTACACCGCGGCAAAGATGATCACATCGCTCGCGTTTCTCCATGGCCGTGCCGTCGATCTGAACATGCTGGCCGGAGGGTTCAAGAACGATCTGGTCGCGATGGGCGACACCACGCCACACGACGATCGGTACGAGCGCACCGCTGAGTACACCACGATCATCACCGAACTCCTCTCCGGCCGCTCCGTGACGTTCGACGGCCGCTACTACCACGTGAAGCAACCTGTCGCTGACCCCCCGGCTCCCGGAGGAGCTGATGCCGAAGATCCTCATCTCGGGATCGTCCGACGCCGGCATGGCGGCCGCAGAGAGGATCAATGCGACCGCGGTCCGTTATCCGCGTCACGTCGACGAGGAATCCGACGTTCCTGGTACGTATTCGGTCCCGGTTGGCGTTCGCGTCGGGATCGTCGCCCGGGCGACGACGTCCGAGGCATGGGACGAGGCGCATCGTCGATTTCCGGACGACCGCCGTGGGCAGATCACCCACCAACTCGCGATGAAGGTGTCCGATTCGCAGTGGCACCGGCAGCTCTCGAGCGTCGGTTCGAACACGTCGCCGGAGGATCCGTACTGGCTCGGACCGTTCGAGAACTCGCACACGTTCTGCCCGTACCTCGTCGGTTCTTACGACACTGTCGCCGAGGTGGTCGCACGTTACGTGAACGTGGGCTTCCGCACGTTCATCCTCGACATCCCTCCGTCGGAAGCAGAGCTCGCCCACATCGCGGTCGTGTTCCGAGAGGCGGTCAGCGCATGACGGTGGTGACCGGCGGCCTGCTCCATCGGCGCGTGACCGAGCAGGCCGAGCGTCGAGGCGACGCCCGGGCGGTCGTCCTCGGCGACCAGCAGCTCACGTACGAGGCGCTCGAAGCGGCGAGCGACCGGCTGGCGCGGCAGCTGAGCGAGCTCGGCGTGACCGACGGCGATCGCGTCGCACTGATCGGTCCGAAGCACCCGACGACGATCGCGGCCATGCTCGCGTGCTTGAAGCTCGGCGCGCTCTACGTGCCAGTCGACGCGGCGACGCCTGCGGCGCGCATCGCGCTCATCCTGCGCGCCGCAGAGCCGCGCGCCGTCGTCAGCACGGCCTCGTCGGTCCAGCTCCTCGATGCGCTGTCGGAGAGTGGGGTGCTCGGCTCGAGTCCCATCGTGTCGCTCGACGACGAGATCACCAGCGAGCGAGTGCGCTCGTCGGCGTCCAGCGCCGATTGGATGTCGCTCGAAGCGACACCGTTCGGCATCGATGTCGACGACGACCACGGCGCGCACATCCTGTTCACGTCGGGTTCGACCGGCGTACCGAAGGGTGTGGTCATCACGCACGCCAACGTGATCGGCTTCGTCGACTGGGCGGTGAGCCACTTCGGCATCGTCGCCGATGATCGGCTGTCCGGACACACGCCGTTCCACTTCGATCTGTCGACGCTCGACATCCACGGCACCTTCGCCGCGGGGGCCGAGCTCCACCTCGTGCCGGCGAACGAGGCGTTGGTGCCGCAGCGCCTGGCCCGCTTCATCCGGGACAGCGAGCTGACGCAGTGGTTCTCGGTGCCCTCGGTGCTCAGCTACCTCGCCAAGTTCGACGCCGTCGCCGATCGCGACTTCCCGGCGTTGCGCCGCGTGATGTGGTGCGGCGAGGTGCTGCCGGTCTCGACGTTGATCCATTGGATGCGCAAGCTCCCCGACGTGCAGTTCACGAACCTCTACGGGCCGACCGAAGCGACGATCGCGAGCAGCTACCACACGGTGACGCGCTGCCCGGAGTCCGACGCCGAGCAAACGCCGATCGGCGTGGCGTGCGCAGGGTGAGGAACTGGTCGTGCTGACGAAGGACGGTGCGGTGGCGGCGCCCGGGGAGACCGGCGAGCTCTACATCGGCGGCATCGGACTCAGTCCCGGCTACTGGCGGGATCCGGTCAAGACGGCGGAGATGTTCGTGCGCCGATCCGCGCCCGGGCGCCGACGGCCGACGCCTCTACCGCACGGGCGATCTGGCGTGGTGCGACGACGACGGCGTGGTCCACTTCGTCGGTCGCGTCGATACGCAGATCAAGACCCGCGGCTATCGGGTCGAGCTCGGTGAGATCGAGGTCGCCCTCGACTCGGTGGCCGTGCTCCGCGAGTCTGCGGTGGTGGCCGTGCCGTCCGACGGCTTCGAGGGCACGGCGATCTGCTGCGCGTTCGTGGCCGCCGACGACTCGGTCGGGCCGCCCGAGATCCGGGCCGCGCTGGAGCGTGTCGTGCCGAACTACATGATCCCGTCGAAGTGGCTCGCCTACGACCAGTTGCCCCGCAACTCGAATGGCAAGGTCGATCGGCCCCACCTCCGAGAGCTCTTTGCCCAGCCGACGCCGTAGCGATCGGACCGCCGAATTGGAGAACCCCATGCCGAACCCGCCGCAACTGACCCAGATCGTCGACCTCTGCGCCGCGGTGATGAACATCGCCACGCCGGGACCGGACGACGATCTCGTCGCATCGGGTCACCTCGACTCGCTGGCGCTCGTCGAGCTCCTGTTCCAACTCGAGCAGGTGCTCGGCGTGAGCCCGTCGCTCGACGATCTCGACCTCGAGCAGCTTCGCACCCCCCGGAGCATCGCCTGTCTTCGCTGCTGCCTCGCAGGGCGGGGCCGAGGGCGTCGCGTGACCCGCGTCCGCCCGCTCGAACGAAGCGACCTGGGCGCCGTCGCCTCGCTGTACGAGCGCATGCTGCGCTCGGGCAGCACCGTACCGCGCCGCCCGGGCTGGCGGACTCGTTCGCCCGCCAGCAACTCGACCAGCCCTGGTACGACGACGGCGTGCGGTCGTTGGTCTGCGAGCACGACGACGGCCGGCTCGCCGGCTTCCTCGCCGTGTACGCGAGGAGGATCCTGATCGACGGGCGGCGGGCACTCGCTGCCTGCAGCGGCCCGTTGCTGGCCGATCCTGCGGTCAACGTCGTGGCACCCGGCCTGCTGCTGACCCGTGCCTATCTCGCCGGGCCTCAGGAGCTCAGCGTCACCGATGGCGCCAATGAGGTGATGAGCCGGATGTGGGTTCGCGTGGGCGGCGTGGTGGCGCAGCTGCCGTCGCTCGGCTGGACACGAGTGCTCGAGCCGTTCTCGTTCGTCGCCGCAACCGCCGCCGATCGCGATCGTGATCGGCAGGACAGTGCGTGGTGCACGGACGGCGCGAGGGCTCGACCGGATCGCCCGACTCGTCGGGCGCCGCTGGCTGGCCGTCCCGCCGGCGTCAGCCTCGTCGGAACCGTTGACACCACGCTCGATGCTCGACGCGCTCGGCCAAGGCGACGGCCGGATTCCGGCTCCGTCCTGACTACGACGAGGGCTACCTGCGCTGGCTCCTCGCCGAGCTGGCCACCGTCGAACGGCGAGGTGAGCTCGCCGCCCGCCTCGTACGGGGGGAAGGGGACCGGGTGCTCGGCTGGTACATCGCGTACTTCCCCCGTGGGCGGAGTCGCGCAGGTCCTCCAGGTCGTCGGCACAGGCCGCCGACGCCGGCGCGGTGCTCGACGAGCTGTTCGCCCAGGCGTCGGCGGCCGGCGTGGCCGCCGTGAGCGGGCGGCTCGAACCGCATCTCGTCGACGCCGTCGTCGACCGGCGCTGCATCATCCGACGCACGTCCAAGGTGCTCGTCCACGCGAAGGCGCCGGAGATCACGAGGGCGGTGCTGGCCGGTGAGGCGTTTCTCACCCGCCTCGACGGCGAGTGGTGGATGGCGCCGCACCTCGATCCCTTCGATCATGTTCCGCAGGGACCGACGCCGCTGCACGTCGCCGGCTGAGACCTGATGCCAGAACTCAGCGTCATCGAGCAACCCCTCCTCGACCGGTACGCGTCGGCGTGGGACGCGCTCGTCGACCAGGCACCACTGCCGACACCGTTCCTGCGCTCGTGGTGGCTGGAGCACACGAGCTGCTGGTCGACCCGTGTTCGTCCTGGTACTCGACGGCGAGGTGCTCGTCGGCGGAATCGCGCTGCAGGAGGAGCGCCGGCGGGGCGGCAGCCGGCTGCGGTTCATGGGCAGCGGCCCGCTCTGCCCGGACCACCTCGATCTGCTCGCCGCGCCGGGCCGGGAGTCGGAGGTCGTCGACGCGCTCCGCACGTCGCTGGCGGCGCGCGATCCTGCGATCGTCGACTTGGACGGCATGCGATCGGGCGCGCTCGTCACGGCGTGCTTCGACGCGCGGGCGGTGACGCTGTCGGCTGCCGTCGCCCTACCTCATCCTCGACGGTACGGCCCCGCTCGCAGGACGGTCGTCCCGGGTGCGCAACACCGTCCAGCGAACGAACCGTCGGCTCGCCAAGCTCGGCGTCGCGCCCCAGGTCGTGCCGCCGGATGGATGCCGATCGTGCGTTCGAAGCGCTCCGTTCGCTCCACAACGAGCGGTGGGGACACGCATCGCAGTTCTTTCCCGCCATCGACCGGTTCGAGGCCGCAGCCCGGATCGGCATGAGCCGCGGTGAGCTCGTGATCCACGAGTTGGCCGTCACGGAACGCGCCGGAGACCGTGTCATCGCGGTGTGCGTCGTCTTTCGCGTCGCAGGGCGAGCGAGCTTCTACCAGGCCGGTCGGCTGACCGAGCCGGAATGGCGGGGCGCGGGAACGGCGGTGCTTGCGGCCAGCGTCGAGGCGGCCGCGGCCGCCGGATGCCATGAGTACGATCTCCTTCGCGGCGACGAGCCCTACAAGCAGGACTGGTCGAGCGGGCATCGCGATGTTTACCGGCTCGTGGCCGACGTCGGCGGGCGCCGAGCGGGCGCCGTCGGTGCTGGCGGCGTCCATCGACGCTCGGCAGCGATCCCGAGCCCTACGTGCATCGAGCCCGTGCGCTTGTCGAGCGCGGCCGGAGCCGGCTTCCTCACACCGGCGGGGAAGCGCGGCGGGGAGCGTGACGTGAACGCGCCCGGGCGATCGGCCGACCGATCGCTGCGGGTGGTCATCGCCGGCGGCGAAGCAGCCGGACAGCGGGTGCTCAAGGGCCTGGCGACCGGGGGCCATGACGTCGTCGCAGCCTTCGCCGGGTCCGGGCTCGACGGGCGCTCCCGTGCGGGCCGAGGCGGCCCGCCTCGGCGTCCCGGTGCTCCCTGCCGTCCGGGTGAAGGATCCGTCGGTGGTCGCCGAGCTCGGCCCGATCGACCTGCTCGTCAACGTGCACAGCCTGTTCGTGATCGCCCCCGAGTTGCTCGACTGGCCGGTGCTCGGCGCCTACAACGTGCATCCCGGCTGGTTGCCCGACTTCGCCGGTCGCAACTGCCCGAGTTGGGCCGTGTGGCTCGGCGAGCCCGAACCGGGCGTCACCGTCCATCGCATGGTGGCCGACGATCGACCGGGGCGACGTGGCATTCCAGGATCGGTTCCCGGCCGGAGCGGGGGCCACCGGCGGCTCGGTCGCAGTGGAGTGCGCGAAGCGGGGGATCGCCCTCGTCAACCGCCTGGTGGACGCGCTCGTCGCCGGACAACTGGATCTGCATCAGCAGGATCCACGGGGCGTTCACCTACTTCGGGCGTGAGGTTCCCGACGACGGGCACTTCCGCCCGGAGCGGACGGCGGTCGAGCTCGATCGGCTCGTCAGGGCGTGCGACTACGGCCCGTTCACGTCGCCGTGGGGGACGCTGCTGGCAGACGTCGGCGGAGACGAACGTCGGCATCCGACGGGTCCGCCTCACCGGCGTCTCGGCCGACGCACCGCCGGGCACGATCCGCCATGACGCCGACCAGGTGCTCGTGGCGTGCGCCGACGAATGGCTCGAAGTGACCTCCGTGACCGTCGACGGGAAGCCGGCGCACCCGAGCGCGGCACTCCCGAACGCAGCCGTCATCGGCTGATCGTTCCGTCGTGTGCAGGTCTAGCTCGCCCCCCGCCGCAACAGCACCGCCGGGATCGTGCGCAGGAGAATCGTGACGTCGGTGATGAGCGACCAGTTGTCGACGTAGTAGAGGTCGAGCCGCTCGTAGTCGGCAGGGTTCGCGCTGCTGCGCCCGCTGACCTGCCACAGCCCGGTGATGCCCGGTCGTGCCAGCAATCGCTGTTCCATGAACGAGCCCCAGTGCGCGATCACATCGCGCACGGGCAGTGGCCGCGGCCCGACGAGCGACATGTCGCCGAGAGATGACGTTCAGCAACTGTGGGAGCTCGTCGATCGACGACTTGCGGAGGAAGCGGCCGACCCGGGTCACGCGCGGATCGTGCGTGATCTTGAAGAACCCTGCAGCCGGCTTCGTTCAGCGCCTCGAGCTCGGCCCGGCGTTGCTCGGCCTCGACGACCATCGTGCGGAACTTCAGGCAGCGGAAGCGCTTGCCGTTCTCCCCGATCCGCTCCTGCCGGAAGAACAACGGGTCCCCGACTGTCGAGCTTGATCGCGATCGCCGCCGCGATGAAGAGCGGCGACGTGACGAGCAGGGTTGCCGCCGCGATGCTGACGTCGAATGCCCGCTTCGCCAGTGGGCGCCATCCGTTGCGCGGCACTGGCTCGACGTAGAGCATCGGAAAGCGCCCAAGCGAACGCACCGACAAGCGATCGGCGGCGATGTCGCACAGCGACGAGGAGAGCTCGACGTGGATGCCGGCGGAGAGCAGAGTCACGGGCCAGACGGTTCGAGATCGTCGTGTCGAGGGCGGTGGTGGCGATCAGAACGCCGGTCGCTCCGGTCCTGCGAATCGCTTGCGACGGTGTCCCTGGTAGTGCCGAGGACCGGCCACTGGCCGACGGTCTCGCCGACAGGCACCGCGTCGTCGACAAAGCCGAGCACTTCGTAGCCGAGCGATGTGTCACGCAACAGCCACGAGCAGAGCTGCAATCCTTCCGCGTTGGCTCCGACGACGAGGACCCGACGCCGCAAATGGCCCGTTCGGCGCAACCGGACGAAGACCCGACGGACGATCTCGCGGATGCCCACGACGAAGACGACAGCGAAGCAGAACGCCAGGGCTGGCCACTCGCGACCCACGTGCGTATTGACTGCCAATCCGACGACCGCCAGCGACATAACGCCGAACAAACAGGCATGGACGATCCGGCGGAACTCTTCCATGCGGTCGGCCGTGAAGCGCGACATGTAGAGCCGAAGATTGCTGAATGCGAAGAGCCAACACGGCAGTGACAGCATCGCCACGGCGGATTGACTCTGGAGTACGCCGCCTTCAGGCGATGCGATGTCTCCGTCGCCGACCAGCGACGCGGCAAGACTGAGCGCCGCGACAATTGCGACGAGATCGGCCACGGCACACAGTGACTTCGCTCGCCAAACATGTTTCTTCTGAGTGTTGATGGCAATCTGCGGATTTAAACGCGCAGATACCGCACCTTCGGCCAGATCCAATTCGTCCCGATCCAATTCGCGCAGATCCAATGCGTCCACATCGAACCTCCCGCGAGTATCTTGGATGATCCCAAGGCAGGGCGCAAGTCCTCAACGTGATCGTTCGCCATTGAACGCCAGAATCGGGCCAAAGTCACGATGACGATCCCGGATGCCGCTGGGAGATCGCATCGGTCAGCGGCGCTTCGCGAGGTGCAGTCGTGCAGCTTCTGCTCCCATGGAATGGCGCTCGGGTATCGGTTCGCACTTCAACGGGTTCGATGAACAGACGGAGATGCGCCGGAAGGATGCGCCCGGCCCATCGGCGAATGGTACTCATCGCCTGAGCTGGCGTCACACCGAACATTCCGTCGCCCGCATCACTGATGCAGACCACGGCGACCCTTGCGCAGGATCGAAACGACGTCGGTGACGAACAGCCGAGGACGGAGCATCGAGCGAACGCTGACGCCACCGGCGGCAGCGAGGTAGCGCAGGCAGGCCACGAATGCCGTCGTGTAGGCGACGGTCGAGGTCAGAGCGGCGCCTCGGATCCCCCACGTCCTCAGGGTCAGCGCCAAACCGACGAGCGTCACCACCGTGGCGGCGAGCTGCGCCCGGCTGGTCTGTCCCGGGCGATTCAGGCCCTGAAGACCGGAAGCGACGATCCGGTACGCCGACCAGGCGACGCTGCCCGGCAGCAGGATGAGCAATGGGATGAGGCTCTCGTCGAACTCGCTGCCGTACATCGTCACGAACAGAGGCCTGGCGATCAGGGCGAGCGCGAGCGCGGCGACGGCTGCACCCACCAGGACGAGGCGGGTGACTCGGGCGGTGAACTCGACCGCGCTGGCGGCGTCGCGGCGCGCGGCCACCGGTAGGACGATCTGGCCGAGGCGTCCGAAGATCAGATAGACCACGGTCGCCGTGCTGGTGGCGACGGCGTAGAAACCGATCTCGCTCGCGACCAGCTACGGCTGGCAGGATGACGAGGTCGAGCTGGGTCGTGCCCAGCTGCCCGAGCCCCTCGAGCGTGAGCTTGGAGCCGTAGCCGAGCATGTCGCGCGCCAGCGGCCGCGATGGACGACCGGGCCGAAGCCGGAGCGAGCACGAGGACGAGCGCGCCGAAGGTGCACAGCACGTAGATGCCGAGCTTGCCGATGAGCGCATCGCTGACCGACAGGCCACCGAAGAGTGCGAACAACCCCATGATCACGGCCGCCCCCACGCTCGAGAACGCCTGGATGCCACTGAGGAGGACGAATCGGTGCTGACCGGAGAGCAGCCCCTCCACTGTCTGGAACGCCACGATCAGGAGAATGCCGAAGAAGGCCACACGGGCGATGGCGATCACGTCGTCGCTCTGCGCGCGGAACGCCAAGGGGGCGAGGAGTTGGGCCACGCCGATGCCGATCGCGGCGAGCACCACGGTGTAGATCATCGACGTCGTGAAGATCTCCGGCGACCGTTCGAGGATTGCGGCTCAGGAAGAAGGCCACCGAATTGCGTAGGCCCACAGAGCAGACCCAGGCGGTGACGAGCACCCAGGTCATGATCGCGGTGTACTCACCCTTTGCCCTGCGGTCCCAACTGGCGGGCAGTGATCCAGCCGACGACGAACGAACCGATGATCTCCGTCGCGGCAGCGCCCATCGCGAGCATGGTGGACGCCGGCGAGGGATCGGTCGGTCGCCGTCGGGATCGGCGACACGGGCGCCGAGGCCGACGAGCGTGCGCGCTCACGTTCGCCCCTCCGCGTCGTCACCCGATGACCGCGCGATCGCGACGCGCCAGACCTCTTCGACGCGCGTCTTTCGCGATCTGTCCCGCCCCGCTCCTCGCGAACCGGTCGAATCCCGCTCTGACGAGGAATCGAGCCATCGCCGCCGGATGTCGGGTCGCGACTTGCACCGCGTGACCGTCCGGCTGGCGATCCACGAGCATTCCCGCCGAACGCAGGCGATCGAGCAGCGCGCCAATGGCTTCGTCGTCCTTCGCCACAGTGCCGAGGACAAGGCGACGCCAGCCGGTCTGGAACGGTCCGAGCAGGTGGTCGGCGATGGCGATGCCGACGTCGGCCGCGTGTGCCGGATCGGCGATCAACCCGCCGTGGTCGGTGGCGACCTCGCCGGCACCGATGGCGATGAGACTTGGACCCCCGAGCGAACGCGAGACGTACCACGGGGCGACACCGACGAGCCTCGGCCCGGACCAGACTGCGAGCACGGCGAGTTGATCGTGACCCCGGTACTCCCACCACCACTGGGCGATCCATGGCCACTGGACCGTCGGGCGGTCGGCGCACAGCTGATCCCACGCCGCTCGCAGCTCGCCCAACCCACCCGGGTGATCGATGTGCGTCACGCGCAGCCCGGGCTGCTGGTCTGCATCAGCGTCCATCGCCGGCACGTCGCTCACGCGCTGGGCAGCACCGGCTCTTGGCCTCGCCGCCGGGCGAGCACAGCTGACGTACACCGACTCGTGCGCCTGGGCCGACGCCGCCGGCGCGTGCCGGGCGAGCAACCGGTCACGAAGGGCCAGCCGCGCCGCGGCGTGCAGCTCGCCGCCGACCAATGCAGCTTCGATGGCGGCGGTCAGGCCCGACACGTCGCCCACCGGGCACGTCCACGATTCACTCGGACCACCCGCCAGCACCTCGGCGTGGGGTCCGATGTCGGTCGCCACGATCGGCAGTTCGTACAGGCCCGCCTCGATGAGCGACGTCGGAAGGCCCTCGAGCTCCGACGCCGTCACGAACAGTCGGGCCGAAGACATCAGCTCTTCGAACGCGTCGGCGTAGTGTGCCGCCGACGAACCGGACACGATCGCCCTCGTGCCGAGCACGGATCCCTGCGACGTACTCCTCGGTGCCCGATGGTTCTCCGACGATCACGAGGGGGATGTCCGTCTTCGCCGTCGGCGTACGCCTCGGCAAGCACATGCACCCCCTTCTCCGGCACGAGGCGCCCGACCGACACGGCGTACCGGCGCGGCTCCAGACCGAGGGAGGCGAGCGTGTCTCCGGCGCTCACTCGACGTGGAGCCACGACGGCGTTCGGCATCACATCGGTCTCGCGGTCGTACTCCTCCAGGTACTCGTCCGCCAGCTCCTGCGACACGACGACGGTGCGGTGCGGCACCCGAGCGCTCACCCAGACGCCGGCGCGGAGCACGAGCCTGGTGCCACGGCCCCACTTGGCCCGCTGGTCGTCACGTCCGTGCACGGTCGTCAACACCCCGGCACGAGTGGCGACACGAGCGATGCACCGCCTGCAGGCCCGGGCCGACGGCGTGGTAGTGGATCACGTCGTAGCGACGCGGGATCGCGTCGAGCGTTGCGACGAACGCGTGGACGAACGCGGCGATCCCGCCGCCCGGCACCGTCGGCACGTAGCGCAACCGCATGCCCCGGTGCTCGGCCGGCCTCGCGCTGCCGTCGCGCCGGCAGTACACCGTCACCTCGTGGCCACGTTCCACGAGCGCGGCACCCAGCGCCTCGACGACGGTCTCGACACCCGAGTAGCGCGCCGGAACACCTCGGGTACCGATCATCGCAATCCTGAGCGGACGGACGTTCACGGCATCGATCCCGACTTCCGCATTGCGCACGTCGCCGACGTGCGGCCGGCGCAGGCGCGCCGGCGCCGAACGGATCGACTCGACCGCTCGACGGCCGAGTTGCACGTACAGTCCTGCGAGCCCCACGGTGGGGCAGCACGAACGGGCGCCGCACCGCGAACGGGTCGGTGCGAACGGTCGTGCGACCCGGCTCGAGCAAGAGTCCGTACCGGTGGCCCGCCGTCCGCGCCGCCGCCATGGTGAGGTGGTCGGCGTCGGCGAACCTGCCGTTCGGATAGGCGATCGTGGCAACCTCCTGGCCGATGCCTGCGATGAGCCTGCGGCGAGCGGTGTCGATGTTCGCGAGCTGCACCGCAGGGTCTTCTCGGCTGAGGATGGCGTGATCGAGCGAATGGGAGCCGATCGAGAACCCAGCGGCAGCGAGGGCTCGCGCCCCGTCCCAGTCCGAGGAAAAGGCCGGGCCCCGGATCGGTTCCCTCCGGTTCGGCGAGCTCGACGACGCTGCCGGATCGCCGCATCGCGTTCGACCTGGTTGCGGTCCTTCAACGATCGCGCCATCCGATCGGTGCTCTCCGCGGCCGCCGGACCCAGGCGGTACTCGGTGCCTTCGAACTCCACCGACATCGCGTCGCGAGTGGCCGAGCGCCCATCCCAGCGTCTCCCACCACGCACCCCGGGCCTGGTCGAGGAACGCCGGTACGAGGAAGAACGTCGCCGGCAGACCGTATCGGCGCAGCAGTGGCACGGCGAGCTCGAGGTTGTCACGATAGCCGTCGTCGAACGTGAGGCACACCGCTCGCTGCGGCAGACGTCTCGCCGGCGTAGAGCGCGTCGAGCGCAGGCTCGAGCGGCAGGACGGTGGCGAAGCGGGCGAGGTGGCGGAGCTGGCGTTCGAAACCCTCGACACCGCGACCGTGCTCCGTCGGGAACCCCGGTGTCGACTCGATGTTGTGCCACGAGAACACGACCAGACCACGACGCGGACGGCGGGCGGTGACGGTCATAGGTCGATCACCCAGAAGCCTCGGCCTTCCGTGCCGAGATAGGCGCGCCCGGGAACGTACGGGTCGAACGCGACAGCGCCGGCTCGGAGCATGGCCAGACCGTCGTTGAGCGCGTGCCAGGTCGTCCCAGCGTCATCGCTGAAGAGCACGCCCGCGCCCGTCGAGCCATCGCGGAAGGGATGCTCCTCGGTCGTGAGCAGAACCCGCTGGGGGTCCGTCGGATCGATGGCGACGCCGTGAGCGAGCCGCTCGGCCACGACGCGTTGCCAGGAAGAGCCATCGAACCGCCAGAGCCCGTCGTCGGTGCCGATCCTCCATCGGGTTCCGAAGATGGTGATGCCGTCGGGCGCGTACGTCAGGCTCGCCAGCTCGCCGGGCGACCCGGCCATCAGCTGGAACGTCGACCCGTGATCCGTGGTCCGGTAGAGCCCGTCAGCCGCCGCGAGCAGGAGCGTGCCCGGAGTGGTGGGCGACCGCTCGAGATCACCCGCACCCGCCGGCGCATCGATGGTCGTCCAGCTCCGGCCACCGTCCACGGATCGGTACAGGCGCCCGTCGAAGGTCGCCAGCACGGTCGTCGCGTCGAACGCCTCGACCGCCGCCGTCTGTCGGTCGCTCCGCGCATCCCGCTCCGGCAAGCCGGCAGCGGAACCGGCTGCGAACGAGAACGTGGCACCGCCGTCGGTGGACCGTCCGATTCCGCCGAACGTCCGGGCCTGGCCGGTGAACACGAACATCGTCGTCGCGTCGGCGAAGCTGATGTCGTACGAGCCGCCCCAACGGTCCCAGTCGGGGAAGCGCTGTGTTCGCCAGCTCGCGCCCCCGTCGTCGGAGATGATCAGGTTGGCCGCATCGAGCCCGGTCAGAGCGATCTGCCCGGCGGTGAACGGGTTCACGGCGACGCTGCTCGCCACGAGACCGGAGAAGCCGGTGCCTGCGTACCGACCGAGACCCAATGGCGTGCTCGTCACATCGCGCCACGTCTGCCCAGCGTCGTCGGACCGCAGCAGGTACTCGCTACCGGCGGCGAAGATTCGATCGGAGTTGGTGGGATCGATCTCCAGGACCGTCATCACCGGCGCCGTCGGGAAGGCCGTGTCGGGCTTGGTCGATCGATCGAGCACCGAGGTCCAGGTACGACCGAGGTCGGCGCTCCGGTAGACGACGGGCTCCGCGAAGTTCGCATCGGAAACGAGCAGCACCGGCTGCTCACCGGGACCGACGGCGATCGCCCCCAGCGCCGTGTCATCGCTCGCCGCCAAACCTTCGCTCGAGGTCTCCCATCTCGTTCCGCCGTCATCAGACCACGCGACCTCAGCGCTACCGAGAGCGGTCACCCACATCGTGCCGCCCTCGGCCACACCGAGGGCTGACAACCTCGCGTCCGGCAGCGGCGTGTCCAGCGGAGTCCAGGTCGACGCGTCCTCGCCAGCGATGAACAGGCCGACATTCTCGACGAGCGCGATGAACCCGCCACCCACAGAGGGGGGCAGCGGTTCCGCTGCGATCACGTTGCTGCCCGCCGACACCGCCGTGCGCCGGGTCCAGTTCGTACCGGCATCGGTGGACTCCCAGACCGTGCCGAGCTCGTCGACGTTGCGATCGGGCCACACCGTCGAGACACCACCGAACGCAAGGAGCCGACCCGGCTGTCCGGGAGCCTCCACGATGTGCGAGATCGCGGCAGAGTAGGTCTCGTCGGAAAGGGGCGGGAACCCTGATCGGCTGACGCGCCACGTCCGACCGCCATCGTCGGAACGGTGTGGCCCGCCCAGGGTCGCCGCCCACGCCGTGCCGTCGCTCGTCACGAGCAGGTCGACGATCTCGTAGCTCGACAAACCAAGTCCGGCGCTCCAGGTCTCGCCCCCATCGGTCGAGACCCCTGCGCCGAGCAGGTCGCCGCCGACGAGGACGCGCGACGGCTCGCTCGGATCGACCTCGACTGCGGTCAGCCAACCACCGACCCCCGGTTCGCCGAGCGGTCGCCATGTTGGAAACTGGCGTGGCGGCGTCGTCTCGGGCGACCGGCTCGGTCAGCCCGGGTGCCGCTGCGGTCGTCGTCGACTCCGACGGCGACGCGCCGGCCTCGCCCAGCGCCGGCTCCACCGGCGGACTTGGGAGCAGGACAGGTGGAGCGGGGGTGAGGCCGGCGGCGGCAAGCACGGCGAACGTCGACCAGACCACGAGACGGCTCCGGGTCACGGTACCGCCGCCTCGCTCGACCCGCCTGCCTCCTGGTACAGGCGCTCGAGGCCGGCGAGGTGGACGTCCGGCCGGAACGCCCGCTCGACGAGCTCGCGACCTGCGGCGCCCATCTCGGCCGCATGACGCATCGACGAAGCCACCTTCGCGATCCCCTCGGCGAGCGCCGCAGGATCCTCCGGCTCGACGATCACACCAGTGACGCCGTCGACGACGAGCTCGGGAATGCCGCCCAGCCGGGTCGCGACGACGGGCGTGCCTAGGCCGTAGGCCTCGAGGATCGACATCGGTTGGTTCTCGTGGCATCGGGACGGCACCACGACCAGTCGAGCGGATCGCACACGATCGTGGAGATCGCGCTTGGAGAGACGGCCGAGGAAGCTCACCCGCCCCGGGGCGACCTCATCTGCGAGTCGCTCCAACGCAGGACGCATGAGGCCGGCACCGGCGATTTCGACTCGCAGCCCGGGTGGGAGGTGGGCAGCAGCCTGCACCAGCAGGTCGGGGGCCTTCTCGGGGGAGAGTCGGCCCGCGAACAGCACGACCGGGTCGGTGTCATTGCTCGGGGCCGCTTCCGGCACCGTCCCGAAATGAGGGAGGTGTCGCAGCCGATCAGGGAACACGCCGCCTCGCTGCATCGTGTCGTGCATGAACCGGCTCGGGCAGACGAAGATGTCCACCGCACCGTAGGCACGCAGCCGGGTGTGGATCGCGAGTTCGGTCGCAACGAGCGCCGACGACATCAGTGAACCGTCCTTGCACCGCCGCCGAATGGCTTGCGAGAAGTGGCCGCCGACGCAGGCGTCGCACAGCGAGCCGTGATCCAGCATGAGATAGGTCGGACACACGAGCTTGTAGTCGTGCAGCGTCATGACGGCGGGGATGGCGCGTCGGGCGATGGGCCTGAGCACGGAGGGCGAGAGCTGGTGATACACGTTGTGGAGGTGCACCACGTCCGGCCGAAAGTCGCCGAGCACTTGCTCGATGCCCTTCGCCGCCTGCCGATTCCACACCATCCGTCCGGCCGTGACGACCCGCGCCCGTGCCGAGTCGGGAAGCGGGTCGAGCGTCGCGTGCGGAGCGAACGAGTCGGCGTACTCCAGCGGTTCGTTTCGGTCGTCGCGCATTCCGTAGAACGCGATCTGGTGACCGTCGGCGCGCTGGAGATCGGCGAGGTCGAACATGTAGCCCTCTGCGCCGCCGGAGCGGAACAGGAACTTGTTGACATGCAGGATCCTCAACGGTCACCCACATGCGATGTGCGGACGCCGGACGAAAGACCGTACGTCGCACAGGCGGCCAGATACCACCAAACGATCGGCTGAATCAGCAGGTTCTCGACAGGCGATTGGATCAACGCGACGACGGCGACGGCGATGGCCGCCGCCGCGAGACTGAGTTCGAAGCCGGGCGCAGCAGACCTGTGCCGCCGGCGGAGGTCTGCAGCGAAGCAGATGGCGACCGCGGCCAGTGCCACCAGCCCAGGCAAGCCCGTCTCCACGGCGGCCTCGACCCAGATGTTGTGCGGTGGCTGGCCCCCGAAGATGTCGGGACGGTCGACCACCTCGGGCGGGAGTGCCCTGGCACCGTCGAGGCCGATTCCGAACAGGGGTTTGCTCTGCGCGAGCGGGAGCAATCGCTCCCAATAGGCGACGCGCCAGGCGAACGAGTTGCCGGGGGCATCCATATACTCTTGCGCGCTCAGGTCGGCGATGCGTCCGGACACGCTCGGCACGGCCACCACGACGACTGCGACGGCGACGAGGATGACGACGAGGAAGCGCGGAGCGAAGCGTCGGAGCGCGATCACCAGTCCGATGACGAGGCCGGCCCATGCGCTGCGTCCGCCCGTGGCGATCAGCTCGACACACCCGAGTCCGACGATCGCGAGCACCGCATGGCGGGCAGCCCCGCGGAGTGTCGGCAGCAGCACCAGGCCGAGCGCGATCACGAAAGCGAGGTATGTCGCGAAGGTGTTCGGGTGGAGGAACGTCCCCCGGATACGTCCTGTGAGCGTCGGTTCGACCGGCACCTCAACGCCCATGAACATCTGCCACAGTCCGGCGGCGAGCGGTGGAATGGTGGAGGCGAACACCGCGATCACGACGGTGCGCGCCCGGTCGGGACGGCCCACGAGGAGTTGCTCGAGCACGACGAACATCATCACGCCGCCGACGATCTTGGCCACGGCGACCACAGCGACCGTGCGATCCCACGCCATCGGTGCGCCGATCGCGGCGATCACGGCGAAGGTGACCAACGCCCACGTCGTCATCGAGCAGCGGTGCCAGGTTCCGGCACGAACCTGTGCGAACATCCATGTGATCGAGAAGCCGATGAAGAGGAGCACGACCGCCGTGGCCGGGTCGATCGGGAAGCGGTCCGCGCCGACGCTCGCGCGCGCCGTGGTCTCGGGTTCGGTGAACGTGTCGAGCAGCGGCCTCCCGGCGAGCAACGCGACGACGAACCATTCGAATCGCCATGTGGCGAGGGCGGCGAGGAGTACCACCAAGCCCATCGCAGCACCGAACCCGATCGCTGTACGCCCCGAGGCGGCCACGGTGGAAAATGCCGTCGACAGACCGAGTCCGATGAGTACGGCGCCGACCGCGACGACGCCCGCAGACAAACCTGAACGGAGGAACGATGAACGCGCAGGAGCATCGGTGAGAACGACGTCCGTTTCCGCCGCGTGGTCCACCATGGTTTGATCGCGCCTCGATCCCACAGGCTAATCGCTATCATGCTGGCGACCCTTTGTCACGATAGGCGGAGGAGTATCGGCTCGCGGCGATGGAGAATGGATGCAGAGCACCGATGTGCACGACAGCGAGGCGTCGACCGGTCGGCCGACAGGCGAAGAGGGGTCGGTGGAGCTCAGTAGCTACCTCCGCTCACGTTGGGGAGTCCTGCTGGTCGTGGTGCCTGCGATCGCCGGGACGATCGCGTTCGCTGCGGCGAAGCCGCCCGAACGATTCGACGCCGTCGGTCTCGTATCAGTCACACCCCCTGATGCGATCGAGTCGAGTCAGTTCAGCACCGGTCCGTTCGTCGCCGACTTCCGGTCGATGCTCACGTCGACAGCGGTCGAGGAGGCAGTCGAGGAGGCGCTCGCCCCCATCGGGGCTGAACTGCTCGGATCGGCGAGCGCGTCCACCGGTCTCAACGGTGGCGCGCTGGTGCAGGTCGGCATCACGGCTTCGACACCGGCGGCGGCCGAGCTAGCGATTCGTACCGCCGTAGCCGAGAGTCTGACCGTGCTCAACCGGCAGAACGTGGAGCGGGCCGAGATCGTGGCAACCGCTCGAACCGCAGAGGCGCAGGCCGCCCAATCGGCGTTGACCGACTTCTCCACGGTCAACCAGGTCCAAGACGTCGCGGGCGAGTATGCCCGGCGAAGCGGCGACCTGCTCGAGACCCGCAACGTGGTGGCCTCCAACCCCGGCAACTCCGCGCTACTCGCCTTGCTCGAGGAGAAGCGCACCGAACTCGACCGGTATGGAGCGCTGTTGCCCGAGTGGCGGCTCCTCGAGGATGCTCTCAGGACTGCCGTTTCGGCCAGCGACTCGGCCAATGCCGCGTTGAGCCTCGCTCGGGCTCGAGCCGACAGTGTCAGCGATCGGAGCCTTGTCGAATCGGTCGCGGTGACACAGGCGGGCGAGCTGACGGGTCGGGCGCCCGCCGGGGCGATTGGTGCCCTCACGGCCCTCGCGGTGGTCGGCCTCGCGGCAACGGTGGCCCGGCGGCGGAACAAGTGGGGTCCGGCGGAACAGGCGGGCTCAGCGGAAGAGGAGCAAGATCGGTCCGCAGGATCCGCCAGCTCAGGGGGCGCCGGTCGCGCGAAGGGGCGCCCCAGCTCGGCTGCTGATCGGCTGGACGTGCCGGAGCTCACAAGACGCTACGAAGAGGGCGAGAGCATCGCCCAGCTCGGACGAGATTTCGGGGTCAGCCCGGCGACGGTTCGATCACGCCTCATGGAGGCCGGCGTCGGGCTTCGACCACGACCCCGGCTACGAGGCGATCGTTCGGTGAGCTCGGACGAGGTACATTCGCATGCCGCACCCCCCGCCGAGCTTCGACATCAAAATGGCGGGCTGTGACCCGGGGGACCAATCCAGTGTCGGTCGCCTCGGCGAGTATCAGCACCCCAAGCATGTGCTGTTCATCGACGCCTTTCCGCGCACATCCCTCGGCAAGGTCCAAAAAGCGGAGTTGAGCCGCCTCGTACGCGACATCCTCGTACAAGAGCCCAGTGGACCGAAGCGCCAAACACCGCCGCAGGCGCCACTCGCCGCAGCACCATGAACCCGCCGCCATGGTGCCCACCCATGCTCCGGCATGGGCGTGATTACGAAGCCGCTATTGCCAGAGCAGGTCGATCGGGGCGGCGGCGAGGCGCTCACCGAACGAGGCGACCGTCCTTCCGGCATACAGGACGAGCCCGAAATGGAAGCGGTCGCCCAACCGTGTCTGCAGATGGCGAAGACCGGCGAAGTCGCTGCGATGAACCGTCTCGGCAGCCTTGACCTCGACACCGACAAGTCGGCCGTCGGCTGCTTCGAGCACCGCGTCGACTTCGACGTGCTCCTTCGTTCGGTAGTGGAAGAGTTGGGCTCTTGTCTGTGCCCATGTGAGCTGTCGAGCCAGTTCTCCGATGACGAAGTTCTCGATGAGTGGACCGACCAGCGAATCGGTTCGCCGCAGCCGGGCCTCCGTCAGACCGCACAGGTTCGCGGCCAACCCAATGTCGACGAAGACGACCTTGCGCAACCGCACGGCCCGGCCTGTGGCAGACGACGCCCAACCGTCCACGCGCTTGATCAGGAAGACTTCCTCGAGCAACGAGATGTACCGCTCGGTCGTGGTGGCCGGAAGGCCGACCTCCGACGCGATCCGTTCGACGTTCAACGGTTGGGCCATCGATCCGGCGAGCAGCCGCAACAGCCGCCGAAGCTCGCTCCGGCGTTCGATCTCGGCCAACTGCGTCACATCTCGGTCGATGAGATCGTCGACGTAGGCGTCGAAGAACTTCGCCCGCCGGCCGGCCGTGCGGCGCAATGCTTCGGGGAAGCCACCTCGCAGAGCACGCTCGATGTATCCATCTCTCGATTCGTCACCAAGCGAACGTCGGCCGGGCAGCTCGGCTGTCCATTCGTCGTCGAAGACCCGATCGATGAACCGTTCATCACGACCGTCGATCTCGCCCTGCGAGAACGGCCACAACTCGATGGTCTCCATCCGCCCCACCAGTGCATCGGGCAGGTTGCGCAGACCCAGCAACCTCGCCGAACCTGTCAGCAGGAACTGTCCTGGCCGTGGATCTGCGTCGACTGCAGCTTTGATCGACAGCACGAGCTCTGGCACCCGTTGCACCTCGTCGATGGCGAGCAGACCGTCGTGGCGTACAAACCGGGTCGGGTCGCTCCGTGCAGCCTGTCGTTCCGTCGCGACGTCAAGACTCCGCGCGGTCGAGTCCGGATACGACTGGAGCGCTGCCTTCACGAGGGTGCTCTTGCCGACCTGCCGGGCGCCGTTGACCGCAACCACCCGGGTGTCCGCTACGGCCTCATGCACCATCTGCTCGGCTCGTCGCGGAATGTAGGAAAGGGATGACACGCCTTCATCCTGTCACATCGAGGCGCAACTTGTGGGGGAATGGTCGCTACTGTCGTGGGGGGCTGGTCGATTAGCCGGCGGAGGGGTGGTCGCCGAATCGAGGACGGAGAGAGGACGGTCGCCTACCAGTCGCGTGTATCACCGACACACCGGGGCGCATCTACGATCAGAGCACTACCAAAGGAGGGGCCCATGGAGCGACGATTCTTCGTCACTGTCCTCGCCGCCGACAGCCGGGCGTTTGACGGGCTGGGAGACTTCCACTTCGACTTCATTCACGGCCCGACCAAGCGCACCGAGTCGGGCGGTTCGATGGACGGCCTGCTCTCGGTTGACGAGATCCTCACGCTCGTCGACAAGGGCTACGAGGTCACCATCCACGAGCCCGCCGAGCGCCGGTCGCGAGCGCTCGACATTGTTCCGTTCGACGAGTGGCTGAAGGGAGTCTGAGCAATGGCTTACCTCGACGTCACCGGCATCAATGCCTGCATCTCCTATCTCGGTAGCGCATACCCGTCGATCGTGCAGGTGATCACAGTTCCCGAACCATCACGCGAGGGCACAACCATTCGAGCGTTCCGTCTCGGCGCCAACTCTGCCGGAGACCGGCGCGCCGTCCTGATCATCGGGGGCGTACACGCCCGCGAGCTCGTCAACCCAGACATGCTCTTGTCGCTGTCGGTGAAGCTGTGCCAGTCCTACTCCGCCGGGACCGGCTTGACCTTCGGGGGCAAGACCTTCAGTGCTCAGGACGTCAAACTGGTGCTCGACACCCTCGACGTCTTCGTTCTGCCGCTGGTCAATCCCGACGGGCGAGCGTACGTGCAATCCCCGGCGGGCTACGCCATGTGGCGTAAGAATCGGGCGATCCTGCCGGGCACGTCGTGTCGCGGCGTAGACCTCAACCGCAACTGCGACTTCCTGTGGCAGTACGCGATCGGACAGACCTCCACCAATCCGTGCAGCGACACCTACAACGGCACCGCGGTGTTCAGCGAACCTGAGGAGCGCAACGTGCGCTGGATGCTCGACACCTACGACCGCATCCATTCATTCGTCGACGTCCACTCCTACTCGGAGCTTGTCCTCTACCCTTGGGGCGACGACACTACCCAGACCGCCGACAGCACACAGAACTTCCTCAACCCGGCGTGGAATGGTCAGCGCGGTCCGTCGGGTGGCTACGCCGAATACATGCTTGCCGACGACAAGTCGCGCTACGAGAAGGCGGCCACACGCGTGGTCGATGCTATTGCCGCAGTGCGAGGCCATGTCTATACGGCCGAGCCGAGCGCAGCGCTGTACCCCACGTCTGGCACCAATGAGGACTATGCCTACAGCCGCCACCGCGTCGACAGTTCAGTCGAAAAGGTGTGGGCGTTCACCTTCGAGACCGGTCTCGAGTTCCAGCCGGCACCCGCCGAGGCAGACTGGGTCGTCAAGGAGGGCTCGGCCGGGGTGCTCGAGTTGCTTCTGCATTCCATCTGCGCGATCGACATAGTGAGCACGACTGTTCAGCTCGACCAGGTCCGCCTGGCATCACTCAGCCAGTTCCGCGACACCGTGATGCGTCGATCGCGTACCGGCAGGCAACTCGCTGCGCTGCTCGACGACCACGGGCTCGAACTGGCCCGATTGGCTCTTCGCCACCCCCGTCTCGCCAAGCGGATGGGCAAGCTGGTCGCCGGCCTCGCCCCGACGGTGCTCGACAATCAAGTCATCACGCGCGAGCAGGTCGCTGACGTGCGAGCGGTGGCCGGCGAGATCAGCAAGATGGCCAGCCCTGCGCTGCACAAGGCGATACGAGCGACGCTGCCGCTGGCCGGGCGGTTTGCCGGGAACAACGCCCGCGACGGCCTGCGTTCCGCAGATGCCAAATTGAAATCCAAGTCACCAAGGGCGTCAAGAGGGCGGACGGCTCCGTGAGTTAGTGCACGAGGTCGTGGTCGTACGCGTAGGCGGTGGCGGCGCTTCGCGACATGACGCCGAGTTTGGTGAAGATGTGGCTCACGTGGCTGGCTACTGTCTTTTCGCTGATGATGAGCTCTTGGGCGATTCCCCGGTTGGACTTGCCTCGGGCGAGGAGCCGAAGGATCTCCAGCTCGCGTTTGGTGAGACCGCCTGGTGACGAGGTCGTTCGTAGTCCGACGGTCGCGTTGAGGGCTTCCGCTGTCGGCGTGAGCGCGTCGAGCACGGCGCGTGCGGCGTTTGACTCCATGCCGGCTGCGTCGTGGTCGCCGAGTGCTGCGCATGCTTCAGCGAGGAGGAGGCGGGTGCGGGCGGCGTCGTAGCGCACGCCGAGGGCGTGGAACTCGTTGAAGGCGCTGCGTAGCTCGACAAGGGCTTCCTTCGGGTGGCCTTCGGCTCCGAGCACGGCGCCGAAGGCGCGGGCCGCGTGCGCTCGCAGGAGCGCGGTGCCGAGTGTGGCCGCGATTTGGCGCAGTTCCTCGGCCCCGTCGCGGGCGGTGGTGGTGTCGCCGGTGGCGAGCACGATCTCTACGTAGGGGCCGAGCAGACGGGCCCGGGAGATCGGGTCCTGGGCTTCGTCGAGGGCCCGACGGATCGTGGCATCGGCGGCGGTGGGCCGTCCCTGGGCAAGTCGCAGCAGCGCCAGGCCGGGTTGGGGGTCGCGGCCGTGCTCACTGGCGCGCTGGTAGGCGGCTTCGGCGCCGTCGAGGTCGCGGAGCAGACGGAGAAGGTCGCCCTCGATGGCGCAGGCACCGGCGAGAGCGGCGGGGTTGACGGGAGCGGCGAGCCGATCGCAAGCATGTCGGACCTCGAGGAGGGCTTCGAGCCACGCTCCAAGCAATTCGAGGACCTCGGCGCGGTGCAAGAAGCAGTGACCGCGGTAGAGCACCAGCTCTTGCTGGGTGTCGCACCAGCGGACGAACGACTCGGTCCACGCTTGGCATCGCCTGAGGTCGAATAGCTCCGAGCAGGCGTCGATCACAGAGCAGTAGGCGTCACCGGCGGCCAGCGGTGACAGCTCGCCGGCTTCGATCGACGCCATTGCTTCATCGAGCCGAGCCAGCCCTTCGGCGACGTCGCCCAGGTAGATCAGCATGCGACCCTCGCCGATGCGGGCGACCGTGATGAGCTCGCGGTGGGCGAAGCGGGCCCCGATCTTGCCGGCGTGGACGAAATGGGCGTGCGCGCCGGCCACGTCACCGGCCTCGAAGATGCGCAGCATCCCCAGCCCGCATTGCAGGTAGCCCTGCTCGACGCAGTCGATGCTCGCCTCTTCGAGCAGACGGGTGGTGCGGTCGACCCAGCCTCGGCAGCGGCCGAGGTCGCCTTTGAACCCGAGGCCCTGGGCGAGCTTTCCCCCGAAGTACGCCGCTCGGTGCATGGCGCCCTCGTCCAAACAGACCTGGTGGGCTCGCACCCACAGGACGAAGCTGTCCTCGTCGTGACCAGTCAGATAGCCAGCCGTTGCCGCCCGATCGAGATCGTCGACACCGAGACTCTCGGGAGCAAGCGTTGACCACAGCCGCCACGCATCGCCCCACCGGCGGTCGTCGCTCGCCGCCCGAGCATCCTCGATGGCTTCCACCATGCCCCCAGTGTCGCGCTGCGGGCTGCGGTCAGGCGAAGAATGCCTCAGCCTCGTCGCGCGGTGCGCCGAGGAACATCCACATCTCGGCGATGCGATCGCCGTCGAACCGGTACACGAACGCGTTGCGGGATTCGAGGGTGTCCCCGTTGCGGCGCAACGTGGCGTGCTCCCACTCGGCGGCCCACCCGTCGGCGCCGAGGCAGAATTGCTGGTCGAGCTCGATCTGGCCGTTGGTCGCCTCGAACCACCAACCGATCACGCCCAGCAGCCCTCCGACGCCCGCGTGGTCGCCCGCCATGGGATCCGAACCCCGGAGGTGGAAGACGAGGTCGTCGGTGAAGATCTTCGCCAGGGCATCGTGGTCCTGCTCGAAGATCGCGTTGGTCATCTCGTTCACGATCTTGACGTTGGCATGGTCGCTCATTCGGTCCTCCAGAGTTGTGCGCCTGTTGATCTCGCGAACGTACGAACCGCGAAGGCGCGCGGACATCGGGCGAACCGATGATCTTCAAAAGGACTGGACTCAGTCATTCAACTGATGGCGGCGTCGAAGGGTTTCCATCTTTCTCCCGATGCGGCGACCGGCCGTCGCTTCGTACCGTGACACCACACCAACGAGAGGAGTACCCACATGAGCGACTACGCATCGATCGTGCTGGACGACGCCATCGCCCAAGAGCTCAGCGAACGCCTTGCCGATGTGTTCCGCACCGCCGACGCCAGCGACGTCCTCGCCGACGACGTCTTCCTCGACGGCAACCCACCCCTGTGGCGCTTCCAGCTCCGTGGCCGCGACGACTTCGATGCCTGGATCAAGGGCTTCATGCCCGACGGCGCCGACACCACAGTCATCCGCACGATCCCCACCGTGACCGGCTTCGTCACCGAGTTCGCCGGCCGCCACCAGGACCACGGCGAAGAGATCAGCGACCGCAAGATCCTCCTCGCCGAGGTGCGCGGCGGCCACATCACCGAACTCACCATCTACTGCAGCGGCGACTGGAACGCCGAACTCCGAGCCCGCCACGCCGCCGAGACCCGGCTCATCCGACCCTGAAACCCGGCGATGACAACCACCACCACAACAACACCGAGGGAACGAATGCTCACCGGACTGCCGGCCGCTGCCCGCGTCGTCGACATCGACGTCGACGGTGTATCCACCGCCGTCATCGAGGCCGGCGACGGCCCACCCCTCCTGCTGCTCCACGGCGGCATCGAATGCGGCGGCCCCATGTGGGCCCCGGTGCTCACCGGACTGGCGCGGCACTACCGGGTCGTGGTCCCCGACGTTCCCGGACTCGGCCAGTCCGCTCCGGTCCCACATCTGAATGTCGACGCCTTCGGCCGCTGGCTCACGGGCGTGGCCGAGCACACTGGCCTCGAGCGGCCAACCGTGGTCGCCCACTCACTCGTCGGCAGCCTCACGGCCCGGCTCGCCACCCACGGCTGCCCCGCGATCGGGCGGCTCATCGTGTACGCAGCCCCCGGTGTCGGCCCCTATCGCATGCCGCCGCGGCTCCGCTACGTCGCCGTCCGGTTCGCGCTCCGTCCCACCCCTCGCAATGCTGAACGCTTCGACCGCTTCGCCCTGCTCGACCTCGACGCCACTCGCCAACGCGATCAGGACTGGTACGACGCCTTCGAGACCTACACGCGATCCCGCGCCCGCGATCCCGACGTCAAGAGGACGATGAGCCGGCTCGTCGCGACGGAGACCAAGCCCATTCCGGACGCCGAGCTCGACCGCATCGACGTTCCCACCACCCTGGTTTGGGGCCGCCACGACCGTATGGTCCCGCTCTCGGTCGGCCAAGCCGCCGCGTCACGCCATGGCTGGCCCCTCCACGTCATCGACGGCGCTGCCCACGTCCCCCACGTCGAACAACCCGAAGCGTTCGTCGACACGCTCACCGCCATCATGTCCGCGGCGTGAGCCGGGCGCTGGCAGTAGTCAGCAGTTGGTCAGCGAACGGCGCGGGCTATCGCGTTTGGCCGGCGGCGACTCGTAGATCGTGGTCGTCGGTCGTTCCCTGCGCGAAGGCGCGCATCGCCGCTTCAGATTGCTCGTCCGTGAGTTCATGTACGAGGCAGAACTCGTTGCCGAATGGATCCTGCATGACCGCCCAGTCGATGACCGGAACATCGTCGCCGAAGCTGCCTGGTCGGGGATACAGGCTGGGCCGCTTCTTCACGCTGCCTCCGAGATCCACGATCTGGCGGATCGCTGCGTCGACTCCGTCATTGGGTGTGATGTCGATATGGACGGCGTTCGTTCGGTGGTGAGTCGGAGCCTCCGTCTCGATCGGAGCGGCATTGGACTCGATCAGGATCATCTCATGCTTCCACGGGTCACTGGTTCCGAGATAGCCCAGCCAACCATGCCAGCCGTGCTCGGGGCCAAGGACTTCGTAGCCGGTCACAGCTGACCAGAATTCGTAGGCGACGGCCAGGTCGGTGACATTGATCGCCACACATCTCAAGGTTCCGATGCTCATCGTCGACTCCCTCCGGATTTGAAGCGGTAAGAATAGTTTATACTCGCATTGCGAGTATAAACTCATCCGGATGAAGGCATCGCCCACGACCTACGGCCTGCTGGGGATGTTGGCGGTGCGGTCGTGGACCGGCTATGAGCTGACGGGCCAGATGCAGCGATCGCTGCGATTCGTATGGTCCTCGTCTTCGGGGCATCTCTATCGGGAACAGAAGCGACTCGCCGAACTCGGTTGGGCCGACGTCGAGACCGAGCCATCCGGCGGCCGCTTTCGCAAGCGCTACACGATCACGCCCGACGGCGAGGCGGCGCTCGCACAGTGGCTGTCGACGACGCCGCAGGAACCGCACTTCGAGATCGAGGGACTCCTGCGCCTGTTCTTCGGCGATCGCGGCACGGTCGACGACCTGGTCACATCGATGAACGCGACCGCTACGGCGGCGAGGGCGATGCTCGACGAGCTGGCGGGCTTTGTCGACGAGTACCTCGAAGAGGGTGGTCCGATGTGGATGCTCGAGCAAGACGTCGGCAGCCGAACGCAGCCCGTTGAGTTCCACGGTCGACCGATGTTCCCGGAGCGACTCCACGTGGTCGCGCTCGTGCTAGACGCAACTTCGCGCCTGCTGCTCGAGGTCGAGGAGTTTGCGCGCACCACGGCCCGCGAGGTGCGCGCCTGGTCGAACACCGTCGACCCGGGCGACACCAGGGCGACGCGCGCCAGGCTGGAGGCGATCAGGGACCGACTTCGACCGCATGTCTGATCTTGACTACTCGCAATGCGAGTATTATATTACTCGCATTGCGACTAATCTCTGAGGGAGGCCCCATGCACATCACCAAGGACGAGATCCCGGTCAGGATCGAGGCGCCAGGCGCCGTCGCCAGGCAGTTGCCGGATTTCGGCATCGCCGATGGCACGATGGGCGCCGAATACTTCACGTTGAAATCCGGCACTGACCTGGCACCATTGCTGGTGGGACTCGACGGCGACATGTGCCATTCCACCCATTGGGGTTACGTCATCACCGGCGACGTCGTTGTCACCTATCGCGACGGGACCACCGAGCGATGCACCACGGGCGACGTCTTTCACTGGCCCAGCGGTCACAGCGTGCGAGTAGACCGCGACGCCGAGTTGATTCTCTTCAGCCCACAACTCGAGCATGGCGCCGTCATCAACCACATCACCCAGAGGCTCGCGACCGAATAGCTGCCCTCGTGGGACCGTCACCCCCACACGATCCATCGTCGAGCGTGAACCTTCGCCGCCACTAACAATTTAGTGCGAGGGACGGGGCTTGCCGCAAACGACCCAAACGTGCTGACAATGACTCGTTCGCTGAGCCGATCTCGGCCAGAACCTACGGAGCCAGGAGTTGTGGAATGGGTGCGTTGTCTTCGGCAGACCGGTCGACCGGGGAGCGGCGATGACCGAGCATGCTGTGGTGATCGCAGGAGGCGGCCCGACCGGGCTGATGTTGGCGGGCGAGCTGGCGTTGGCGGGGATCGACGTCGTCATCGTCGAACGACGCACCAGTCAGGACCTCGATGGATCGCGAGCCGGTGGGCTTCACTCTCGGACCATCGAGGTACTTGATCAGCGTGGCATCGCGGAACGATTCCTCGCGGCGGGGCAGGTGCACCCGGCTCTGGGGTTCTCTCAGGTCGCGTTGGACATCAGTGACTTCCCTACCCGCCACAACTACGTCCTTGCGCTGTGGCAGCGCCTCTTCGAGCCGATTCTGGCTGGCTGGGTCGGTGAGCTCGGGGTTCCGATCCTTCGTGGCTGTGAGGTGGTGGGCTTCGCTCAGGACGACACCGGCGTCGATGTCGAGCTGTCCGACGACACGTCACTCCGAGCGGAGTTTCTCGTCGGCTGCGACGGAGGACGCAGCCTGGTCCGCAAGGCAGCGGGCATCGACTTCGTCGGGTTGGATCCTTCAACCAGCTGGATGATCGCCGAGGTCGAGATGGATGAGGAGCCGGATTTCGGCTTCCGTCACGACAGTGTCGGCACCCATGCCATCGGTCGCAGGGAAGAGGGGGAGCGAATTGGGGTCGTGCTCACCGAACGACATGTCGAGCACACCGGCGAGCCCAGCATGGACGAACTCCGCGAGGCACTCGTCGGTGTGTACGGGACCGACTACGGGGTGCACAGCCCGACCTGGATCTCGCGGTTCACTGACATGTCGCGGCAGGCAGCCTCCTACCGCCACGGGCGTGTACTGCTGGCCGGCGACGCCGCACACGTGCATCCCCCGCAGGGCGGCCAGGGCCTCAACACGGGCGTGCAGGATGCCGTGAACCTGGGATGGAAGCTGGCCCAGGTGGTCAACAAGACGTCACCGGAGAGCCTGCTGGACACCTACCACACCGAACGGCATCCTGTCGGTGCCCGGGTGTTGCACAACACCATGGCACAGGTCGCGCTCGCCCGCGCCGACGACCGCCACCAGGCCCTCCGCGACACCATGACCACATTGCTGGGCATGGGCGAGCCGCGCCGGCATATCGCAGGGATGCTGTCGGCTCTGGACATCCACTACGACCTCGGTGACGGACACCCGCTGCTCGGGCGGCGCATGCCCGATCTCGACGTGCACACCGCGGACGGTCCCACGCGCGTCTTCACCCTGCTGCACGACGCTCGGCCCGTGCTCCTCAACCTCGGTGAACCCGGCGGTTTCGACATTTCTCCTTGGGCGAATCGAGTCCGGATGGTCCACGCCAAGCATGCTGGCGTGTGGGAGATCCCGGTCCTTGGCGAGGTCGCTGCTCCCCCGGCCGTGTTGATCCGACCCGACGGACATGTCGCCTGGGTGGGAGACCTCACTGACCCAGGCCTGCCTCGAGCACTTGCGACCTGGTTCGGAGCGGCCACCACCCAGCCGTGATCCGTGACAAGACCCGCAGCATCGCTTGTGCGGTGCCTGCCGCCTCCCCGCCCTGCGCGCACCCCTGAAATTCCGTGGTACGTTCGCGCCACCGCTGCCGAACCCCGACTCGGACGTGTTTGCCATGGCTCCTGTCGCGAACTCAACTCGCACCAAGTTCCAGGTTTCCGATCGCGTTGCTACAAGCACGCTCGGCCAGATGCTGCGCGACGCGCTGACGGGACCGAACCACCGCGGCGCGCCGGAGGTCGTCTGGGAGGACCGCGGGTCACAGGTGCTGCTCCACGTCGGCCGACTCCAGGTCCGCACGCTCGACGCCGCCGTCGTCGTCGCCGTGGACGTCGAGACCGCCGAATTCGGCGAGAGCCAGCTCATCGTCCGCTTCGTCTTCGGCACGGGACGCGATCCAGCCACGTTCGTGGCGTCGAGCGACGAAAGGGTGCACGGCCATCCGATGATCGCCGCCCGCTGGGGCACGCTCTACCGCAACGTGATGTGGGCTGCCCTCATGCGCATGGTCGAAACCCACGCGGACGATCGGGGTATGCGGCCAGGGCGCATCACCGTCGGCAAGGACCACGTCCGCCTGAAAGCCGAACCCCCGCTCCCGCTCCCACTGGCGGAGCTCGCCGCCCTTCATCGACAACGACTGTCGGCCGTCGGACAACGCCTGACCGACGACCGAGCACAGGGCAAAGCGACCGGGGGCGGCCGGTAGATCATGTCGTTCAGCCTGGGTTCATCGGACGAGCTCACCGAGCTCGCCAAGGCCATTGGCCTGCTCGACGCATCCGGCGACATCGAGGTCACATGGTTCTCCGAACCGCTGACCCGTCTCGGCGCAGCGGTGACGACCGACAGCCAACGACAAGCCCTCACCCGGTTCTTCGATCTCTCGCTCCCGGCCACGCCGGAACCGGGTCGGCCCGCCAACGAGAAGTGGCACCCGCTGCTCGGCGCGCAACCGAACGGGAACCTGTACCTCACCCTGAAGGACACCAGTAGCGGTCTCGTCCTCGGCGTAGCCGGTGACTTCCACAGCGCGGGAGCGCCAGTCAACGGTCGCATCTGCGCGCAAGCCGACGTCTTCAGTGCCACCAGCACCGTGGACGCCGTCGTGGGCACGAGTGCCCACCCAGTCACCGTCGAGGTACGGGTCGAGACTGGGTGGCCGTTCGCGCCGAACGCCGGCCACCCTGTCGGCCTCGGCGCGCTGGTGGCCAAGGCCGAGATCGTGCCGGACCCGGCAAACCCGTCGATCCGCCTCGAGGTCACGCTCGAACAGCTGAGCCTGGCCGGCGAACCTCCCGTCGACAAGGTGCTCGACGTCGCTCACCTCGACCGCGACGTGCCGGACGTGCTCGCCGCCCTGTTGCAGGTCGTGCTGGCGCAAGCGTCAGTCGACCCGACGGTCACGATGCTGGCGAACCATCTGTTGGCGATCCTCGGGCTCGCCGACGCCGACGCCATCCCCGCCTTCCCGCTCGCCGACCTGGCCGACGGGCCAATCGCGCTGCAGCGCTGGTTGGCCGAGCTCGCCGGCACCGACGGCGCGACCGCACCGACTGTTGGCCCCTGGATCGAGCACCTCGCCGGCCTGCTCGGCGCGGCCGATGCGTTCAGCGGATCAGGCGACCCGGCCGACCCCTGGCGGGCCAAGCTCATCTCCATCACCGGCATCGGTGAGCTGTTCGTGACCGTCGCTCGCGTCGACGGCCATCTGCGTGTTGGCTTCGGTGGATCGATCGGCGCTTCGCTGGGAGCGAACGAGCCGCACATGTCGGTCGAGGCGGCCACGGCAGTCGCGGATATCCCGCTCAGCGGGACCGGCCACGCCCGCATCCTCCCCGAGGCCTCACTGATGGTGCGCCTCACCGGTGACGCCAACGGCCCGCTCGTCGATGAACCGGCCGTGCGCATCGGCACTGCGCTCGCCGGGATCACCTACGACGGCACGCGACTGAGCCCGACCATCGTGTTGCTCGACAACCGCCTCGACGCCACGCCGTACGCGCGCCTCGACCTCACCAACATCGACAGCGTGGCGGCGGTCGCCACCAATCTCGTCGTCAACGCCATCAGCCAGGCGCTCGGCAACGACGTCGGCCTGCGCATCGCCGCGCTCGCTGGGATCATCGCCCCGGAGGATCCGGCCAACCCCGGCGCGCGTGTCCCCGCGTGGCCGCACCAGCTCGACCTCACCACGTTCGTCGTCAACCCACCGAGCGCGATCGGCGCTTACCACCTCGCCGTCCTCGGCGACGGCGACCGGTGGTCGCTCATCATGCCGCGAGCTGAGTGCCTTGCTCGGGTTGGGCACGGCGATCGGTGGCGTCGGGAGCCCGGTCCAGCCGTGGACCGTGTCGATCGCCTCGCCAGGGGGCGGGCTCGAGCTGCAGGTTGCGGCGTGGCACGCGCTGTCCCTCGCCGTGCCGACGACCCAGGAGCTGCGCGTGGGGTTGCGGCTCATCGCGCAGCCCGACGGCGCCGAGGTGACGTGGACGAGCGAGGTGCTCGCCTTCGATCTGTCCGCCGCGGGACCCGCCGCCATTCGCTTCATCGGAGAGCAACGACTGCGCATTGCACTCAGCCCGGCGGTCGATACCCACAACGATGACCTCGACATCCACCTGGATTCGCTCGAGGCAGCGGCAGTGTGGTCACCTGGCACGTCGCTGCGTTGGCAGATCCGGGCCGCGAACCTTCAGCTCGCGGCCGAGGGTGACTCGACCTCGGTCAACGAACTCCATCTCCCGCCCGCCGCGCCGTTCGATCTCCACGACCTACCGGGCACTGCCGCCGCGCTCGGCCTTGGCGTCGGCGATCTCGAGCACGCGCTGCGCTTCGTGATCTCGCTGTTCGCCATTCTCACCGGACCGGCCGAGCAGGTCGCCAGCGCGCTGCTCGGGATGCACCATCGTCTGAGCGGCCAGAGCGAGGACACGCCGACCATCGTCGATCCCGCCCAGCCCGGCCTCGCTCTGCGCGACCCGCTCGGGGCGCTGCGCGAGTGGATCGGACGGCTCGTTGCTCACGTAGGCGTGGCCGGGCAGGCGAGCGCGGCGGTGCTACTCGAGTGGCTGGCCGCACTCGGCAACGGTGCGCTGCCCGACGACATCGCCGTCGACGTCGCGCCGGATCTGTTGTTCGGCGCGGGAACGTTCGCCGATCCGTGGCGCGTGTCGTGGCCGGGTGGACCGGACGAGGGTGGACCAGATCTCGAGCTGTGGCTCGAGCCGGAAGGACCACCATCGGGGTGGGTTGGCGGCCTCGCTACGCAGGCCCAGGACGCCACCGACATCGGCGGCCTGGCCGATGTCCTCAGCCGCTTGAGCTGGTTCGACCCGGCGTTGCGGTCGCTCGTCGGCGGGCTGACCAAGCGGGACATCACCGCCCGCTTGCAGGCGCTGCAGACGCACCTGAACGCGGGCGACGGCGTGGTCGCGGCCGACTCGCAGGGGCCCGACATCTTCGGGTGGGTCCACGGCATCGAGGTCGACGCCGCGCACCACCGTCTGCCCGCTCACGCCGACGTCATCAGCCAAGTGATCGCCCAGGTCGAGTCGTTGGTGGCGATCGGCCCGAGCCCGCGCACCGTCCTGCTCGTCGGCCCGGCGTTCACCGATCGCACGATCTGGGCCGACCTCCTCGCCTCACCGCAGCGCCAAGGCCCCACCGATGCGGGCGCGCACTTCGACCTGCGCGTGCCTGGCATCGATCCGCCGACGATCTCACTCGACGGCGTGACCGCCGTAGCCGACTGGTACACAGCGGACCTCGCCGACAACCGCACCGGCGACGTCACGTTCTTGACCGGTCAGATCGCCCACATCGCCGATCGGCTCGCCACGCTGCATCCGGGTCCGATCGTGGTGGTCGCCCACTCCTACGCCGGCCTCGCCGCCCGCCGGTTCGCGGCGGACCACCCTGATCGTGTGCTCGGCCTGATAACGCTCGGCACGCCGCACCTCGGTGCGCCGCTGTCGTTCCTCACCGACGTCGAGTTGGGCGACGCCCTGCGCCTCGCTGCCACCGCGAGGCCGAACATGCCGGCGTCGGTGCTGCGCGACGCTGCTCGATCACCTGCTGAGCGCGATCGAGGGGTACCTCCCGCCGGCCGCGCCTGGCGCGCTCGCCCCGCCGAACCCATATCCGTCGCGCTCGTTCGGACTTGCTGCGCCGTTCGATGTCGGCGACATCCCGGTCCTCACCATTCAGGGAATCATCGCCGACGACGTCTTCGCGTGGCTGCAAGCGGTGGTCGTCGCTCACGCCCAACAGGTGGCCGGAGTGCCGCGTGCCGCACCGACCCATCTCTCGTACGGGATGTCCATGCCCATGCCGATGGGCACGTCTCCCTTCGGCACACCCGAGGCGGTGGCGCGAACGCGCTTCGGTCTCGGCCAGATCCCGCTCGGCAACGCGGTCGCGCCACGCCCCGCGCAGCTCCTGCGGGTCGAGCTGGAATTGCGGCGGGGCAACGGGTGGCTGGTCGGGGGGCCGGCCGCCAGTGAGGTCGACGGCCGCCTGCGGCGTGTCCTGGTGGGTCTCACCGCCTCGCACGGATCCTCGGGGGTCCAGGCCGTGGTCGACGCCACGCTCGACCAGGCGGCGTGGCGAGGTGTGACCTCGTCGAGCGCAGCGCTCGACGACCCGGTCGCCGCCCCGCTCGTCGGCGCGGCGTTCGCCACCGTACTGGCGAGCACCGACGCCGCCGGGGCACCGATTTCAAGCCTCGCCACCGCGCTGTCCGCGATCGACCTGCTGTGCACCGATGCAAACGGCTTGGTCGGCCTGTCCGCCGACGCGTTCCTCGCGTTGCGCACGGATCCGGTCGGCTACCTGCGCGCCCGCGTGCCGGCCGCACTCGCCCGGCCCATCGGCTGGGCCGGCCTCACCGCCAACGAGGCGCTCCAGGGTGCGTTCACGTGGGCACCACCGGGCTCGCCGTACGCGCTGTTCGCCCGCCAGGACGGGCTCAACGGACCGTGGCGCACGGGTATCGAGACGGACACGGCCAGCAACCCGTCCGAGACGACGAACATCGGCGTCGACGTCAACATCCAACTCCCTTCCTTCGATCCGACCGTGGAGGTCTTCCTCAACATCGGCGCGGTGTCGCTGCACTACCGCACCCTCGACGGGACGATCACGCTCGAAGCGGAACCGTGGATCGACAGCCTCGTGCTCTGGCCGACGCCCACGCTCGACGATCTCGCCGTCGAGCTGAACGAGGCACTCCCCCGCCTGCTCGTATCCGGCGCGGTCACCGGCGTGCTCGGCGAGATCGTGCCCGGGCTCAAGATCTCGATGCTCGAGCAACTGATCCGCGGTCCCGGCGAGTTCCTCATGGGCGCGCTCGGTGTCGTCGACGGCGGTCTCGACGTCGCCAAGTTGTCGACGGTCCTCGGTGTGATGAACGACGCCATCGGGCTGCCGGCCGGCCCGGGGCTGCAGCTGCCCGGGGATGTGTCGGTGGTGGCGAGCGCCGGCACACTCCCGCGGTCAGCTCGGCTGGCGGTCACGACAACTGCGCCGATCTCCGGGGTGCTGGGCCTGGCGATCGCCGTCGACGTCGACCCGCTTCGCCACGTGACACCCGGCGGCACCGTGACCATCAGCACACCACTGACCGGCACGTGGCCGCACGTCGACATCACGTTCGGGGTCGGCCCCACTGGCGTCACGCTCGTGGTGACGCCGCAGGGCGTCGAGCCGATCCAGTTGCTGCCGACGTTCAGCGGGCTCGGCGCGTTGCGCGGCGCGGCGGCCGGGCTGTTGCCGGCCGTGCTCGACGCGGCGGTTGCCACGTTCCCCAACCCGAAGCCGCAGTGGCTACAGCACTCGCTCACCGCGGCAACTCATCTCGACATCTACGACTCCGGCGGCGGGTTCGCCGCGCACACACCGGCCTTCGCGGCGATGCTCACCGGGACGTGGTTCGACGACTTCAACACGCCGGCGCGCCGAACCGGCGTGGCGGCCGCCGTCGTCGATCTCGTCACGCTCATCCCAGGTCTGCCCGGCTCGCTCACGAGCGCGGGCGGGTTGGTGCACTGGACGTTCAGCCTCCCCGCGGCTGCCGGCGACTTCGATGTCGCGGCCGGGTGGGGAGCCACTGGCGCGGCCACAGTGCAGTTCGGCCTCACCGATGTGCAGCCGGCCGACGCGCCGCTCGTCTTGAGCGCCAGTGCCACCGTCGACGAGGACGGAATCGACGTCGCCGTGTCGTTCGGCGTCGATCTGTCGTCGATCGGAATCGAGCCGGTGCCACGGATCATCGTCGACGTGCAGAGCGGACCGCCGGACCAGTTCCGGGTGCGCGTCGTGCCGTTGAGCGACGGCGCTGCCGACGGGCCGCTCGTCATCCAGCTGGCACCGACCTTTGACGTCACCGCCGGCCCGCAGACGGCCGAGGAAATCCTGATCGGGTGGGCGCTGCCACTGGCCGTGAACGTGGGGGTGCAGGCCGCCGATCCCATGCTCACCCACGCGCTGTGGGTTGGTGGGCCGACACTGCGCGACGCGCTGACCGACGCCGGCATCCTCGACGGCGGCGGCGACCTCGCCCACCCACTGCCGTCGGCATTCCAGATGGTGGCCGGGTTCTTGTCCTCGGCCGCCAGCTTGCTCGACGTGCCGCTCGGCGACCTCCACCTCAAGCTCGTGAACGAGGCCGGGCGCATCGGTGTGGGGGTGAGCGGCCAGGAGAAGATCCCGCTGGGCGAGCTGGAGTTGGCCGTCGTGTTCGGCGCGCCGATCGCGTGGGGTAGCGCGGCGGCCGAGGGGCTCGTCATCCTGCTGCTCGACGCCACCGGCCCCGATCCCGAGTTCAACTTCGGTGTCGAGCTGCATGGCATTGGCGTGGCGCTCTCCAAGGCGGACGGCACGCCGCTCATCGCCGAGACGTTCCTGCGCCTCGGCTCGATCCGCGCCCTGATGTTCATGGACATCGAGACCGCGGGTGACCTGCACATCGAACACGGCGGCGCCGGCCTCGAGCTGGGCGGCTTCGGACTTCCGATCAGCGCGGCGCTCGGCTCGGGTGGCGGCTCGAACCCGGTGGCCTCGAACCTGTTGGGTGGGGGCGGATCCGGCAGCGGCGACGCCCAGAGCGTCAACCCGTCGGCCGATCTGGACGTCTGGTACTGGGACCATCCGGACAACACCGGAGGACCGTTGCGCGTCCTCGTCGGTGGGCAGGACGGCATCTTCTGGATCCCGATCCACGCCGGGTTCGGTCCGATCTTCATCGCCGAGATCGGCCTCGGTGTCAGCAACACCGCGGCGACGTTGGCGATCGACGGCGGCGTGTCGATCGCCGGGCTCACCGCGCAGGTCGACGGCCTGTCCGTCACCGTGCCGTACGCGCATGTGACCGACCCGAGCCAGTGGTTGCTCGACCTGAAGGGTTTGGCCGTCGGCTACTCCGGTCCGGGCATCTCCATCGCCGGCGGACTGGTCAAGTTCGACGGACCGCCCGTCGAGTACGACGGCATGTTGCTGGTGAAGATCGCCAGCATCGGCGCCATCGTCATCGGGTCGTACAGCGTCGTGGGCAGCGGCGCCGACGAGTACACGTCGCTGGCGATCTTCGGCGGCGTGTTCGTACCCATCGGCATCCCGCCGATCATCAACCTCACCGGCTTCGCACTGGGTCTCGGGTACAACCGCCGCCTCATCGTGCCGGAGGATCTCAACCAGATCCCGAACTTCATGTTGGTGAAGGCGCTCGACCGGCCCGAGGCGCTCGCCAACAACCCGATGCAGGCCCTGTTCGAGTTCCACGACCAGGTGCCGCCGGCGCGCGGCGCGCTGTGGTTCGCGGCCGGCTTGCGCGGAACGTCGTTCGAGATCGTCAACATCACGGCCGTCCTGTACGTGGCGCTCGACTCGGGCGTGGACGTCGGACTGCTCGGCGTGGCGCGCATGGCGTTGCCCGCCGACGACTTCGCCATCGTGTCGATCGAGCTGGCACTGAAGGCGCGGTTCTCGACCTCCGAAGGGCTGTTCTCGGTGCAGGCGCAGCTGACCGACAACTCATGGCTGATCACGCGGGACTGCCAGCTGACCGGAGGCTTCGCCTTCTTCATGTGGTTCCGCAAGTCGCAGTTCCTGCTGACCATCGGCGGCTACCACCCGTCGTTCCGACCGCTGCCGGAGTTCCCGGTGGTGCCGCGCGTCGGCTACCGATGGAACTTCCTCGGTGTCGTGCAGATCAAGGGCGAGGCGTACTTCGCGCTCACCAACACGTGCGTGATGACCGGCACGCGCATGGAGGCGACGTACGGGCCCGACTGGCTGCAGGTCTGGTTCCAGGCCTACACCGACATCCTCATCTCGTGGGACCCCTTCCACTACGAGGTGGACATCGGGATCTCGGTCGGCGCGCGGCTGCGCATCCGCGTGTGCTTCTTCGCCTGCTGCACGATCAACATCAGCGTGTCGGTGGGCGCGTCGCTGCACCTCGCGGGTCCACCGTTCCACGGCTCGGTGCACGCCGACCTCGGCCCGATCTCGATCACGATCCCGTTCGGCGACGACGCGCAACCGCTGCCGCCGGCCAAGCATTGGATCGAATTCGTCGACCAGTACGTGAAGTCGGGCGACGCGAACGCGCAGGCGGTCTCGGCGCAGGTGACGTTCGGGCTGATGCCGGCCGAGCCGGCCGGTGCACCCGTCGCCCCGGGCTCGTTCGAGCAGCCGTGGCGGCTGGCGGCCGAGTGGTCGTTCGAGACGTCGTCGCGGATGCCGGCGCGCGGCTTCGTGCTGCAGGTCGACGTTGCTCGCTCGCAGGGCCAGATGGCGCAGTTCGTGTTCGGCCGCTACGACGACTTGACCACGACGTACGACTTCGACATCGCGCCGATGTATGTGCATGCCAGCGACCTCACCTCGCTGCACCGGGTGACGTTCGCCAAGAAGCCCGAGGGTGGTGGAGCGTTCGCCGACCTCGTACCGGATCCGGCGCCCGGTGGCACCGACCCGGCGTTCATCATCGACAACGACCTGTTCCGCGTGACGCCGGTGATCGCCCAGTTCTCCGAGGCGACGTACCACTACTTCCCGGACCTCAAGCCGCCGGCCGCCGCCAACACGGTGCCCGCACTCGTTGGTCTGCGCATCGACGGCGTGGCCGGGCTGCGCAACGAGAGCCAAGCGGTGCCGATCGGCAAGCTCGTCGACGCCACCGACTACCGGCCGCTGCCGTTCGCCCACCGCGCTTTCAACCTCGCCGACGTGCTGAAGAACGGCGCGGCATGGAAGGATGCTGGCGGCGGTCGCCGTCGGCGCCGAGCCGAAGCTGTTGCTGGAGGCGTTCAGCACGATCGTGTCGGGTGACGCCGGCGAGTTTGCGGTGCTGCGAGCCGACGCCGGGCTCAAGCCGACCGGCTACGGGCCGGTGGCCACTGATGCGCTGATCACCCGCCGGTCCTCGCCGCCGCTCCTGTCCGCGCTGTCGGAGGGGTTCACGTTGGAGTCGGTGGACCGGGGTGTGGTCGACCCGATCGCGCCTCGCGGCGAGGTGCTCGGGGTCGAGCTCGACCGGCCGCGGTTGCGATCGGTGATGCAACACAGCGCGGTCCCGTCGGGTGCGGTGCCGACGATCCACACCACTGTGCCCAGCAGGATCGCCGTACGGCCGAGGGCGACCGGGACCGCGGCGGCCACCGACGCGGCGATCCCCGTCATCAACGTCGAGCGTGAGCTGGTGACGACGTGGACGTCGCCTGGTTTCGCGCTGCTGCTCCCGCCGACGTCGGCGTCCCCGCAGGAGACGCGGGCCGCTCGTTCGGTCCGCACGCTGCGCAACCCGGCACTCGGTGGGGCCGTGGGACGGAAGGCGGCGGGCGCGCTCGACGCGCTGGCCGAGGACGTCGGGCGCGACGGCGTCGTCGTCAGGGCCGGCACCACGCACCTGTGGGAGCTGCCCAGCCGCCAGGCCTGGCACCTCGACGTGACCGGCCCGTCCGGTGTCAGGGTCACCGAGCTGACCACGGCCGGCACGGTGATCCAGGACCGCGAGTTCGCCAGCCGCAAAGGCCTGGCGATCGACCTCGCCCCGAAGTGCGCGATGGTCGCGGTCACCGCCATCGGTCAACTGACGGCCGCCGTCCCGAGCCCGGATCGCCCCGACCGTCCCGACCGCGACGAGAGCCCGACCGACAGGCTCCACCTCGCGGACATCCTCGCCGCGCTCTCTCTGCCGATCCCGCCACGCTGGTCGGGCGGCGGGGGGCCGTCGCCTTGGCCATCGCGCCGCCGCGCACGACACCGGTCGTCGGCTGGCAGATCGGCTCGCACGTCGTGCAAGTCGGCCCGACCACGCTGCTCGCCCGGGGCTCGGTGCTGTCGCTCTCCAAGCCGATCGGGTCGAATCTGCGCCTGCACGTCGCCTCGACCGGGATCATCGCCCTCTCACGCGCCGTCCTCGATCAGGAGGTCGTGCAGACCGACCTGCCGCCGTCGCTGCCGGTGGTCGGCGTCGTCGTCGACCGTGACGCCCGCGCCACCATCGCCGAGGACGACATCATCGTGCACGTCAACGGCGCCACCCTGTCCGAGGCCGTGCTCCAGGTCGAGGCGGGCGACCGCACCGTGTTCCTCTACGACGTCGCCGGCGAGCCGGGCGCCACGACCCTGTCGGTCACCGTCGGGCTGCGCTCGGGCGTGTCGCTCGCGGAGTCTTCGGCGGGTTTGGGGCGGCCGCCGACTGGGCTCAATCACTGGCCGGCAGCACGCTCACCCAGGTCGTGCCTGACGCCCAGCTCGGCACGGACGGCGAGCTGAGCGTCCGCCTCATCGGAAAGGACGGCAACGATGGCTGAGCCAAAGGTCGGCGAGATGATCCTCTATGACTACATCCGCCCGCCGTTGCTCGGCGGCGAGTACCGCCTTCGCGTCGATACCGACGTGAAGATCGGCGTAAACGACCAGCCGCTCGACGGGCAGGACTGCTTCTTCAACGTGGAAGGGCCGCGGTTCTCGCTCGCGCCGTCCGAGGTAGCCGGCGTGTTCCCGCCCCGCAACGGCCACGGTTCGTTCGATTCGGCGCTCCCCCACGTCGCGCTCGGCCGGCGCACGTTGCCGTGGGAGAGGGCGCTCGGCGACGCATACACCGCCGGGCCTGACGAGACGCCGTTCCCGTGGCTCGCACTCGTGCTCCTCGAGACCGAGGAGTGCACGATCAAGCGCAACATGGCGCTCACGGATGTGGTGCCGACGGCCGTGTTCCAGCGCCTCGGGCGCCCGGCCGGCATCCGGTGCGACGCTGTCGAGACCGACGAGCAGCTGCTCCGCGACATCCTCCCGATGCCCGAGGAGCTGCAGCTGCTCACACACGTACGCCGTGTGAACGTCGATGACCGGGAACTGGCGGCCGGCGACTCCGACGGCTTCTTCGCCGTCGTCATGTCCAACCGCGTGCCACAAGACGGCGTGACGTACACGTGCTGTCTCGTGTCGGTGGAGGAGCGCACCGACCTGCTCCCGACGACCGATGTCGTCACCGTGCACGGCGACGACATCTTCCTCGACCCCGAGTTCGCCGAGTTGGCGGTGACCAGCTCGCTCAGCCCGAGCTCGCTCGGCACGAGCATCACCGCCGCCGACGCCGATCGGCTCGTGCGCTACGAGAGCGACGCCGTCCCCGTGCAGAACTTCCTCGGCAACGTGTCGCTCCCGAACGCCATCGGCGAAGCCGACCAGGAGGGCGAGTTCACGAAAAACCTCGACTTCGCCATCGAGGCCACCTCGTTCACCAAGAAGGCACAGCAGGAGGTGATCGTCGGCGGCGCGTTCCTGCACCCGAAGGCCCGTCTCGTGCTCCTCCACAGCTGGACGTTCACGTGCGAGGGCGACGGGACGTTCCGCCAGCTGATGCAGCAGCTCGACGTCGGCATGATCGGCGACGTCGATCCAGCCAGCAAGCTGGCGGTCACCGACACCGGCCACGTCAAGCTCGAGGTCATCGACCGCCTGGGCGCTCCCGAGCAGAGCTGGTACCGCGGCCCCCTCGTGTCCCAACCACTCACCCGCGATCCGCTCGGTCCGTACCACAGTGCCGACCAGGCCCGCCGGGTGGTGGCCGAGACCGGCGCCGAGAACATCTCGTACGCCGGCGCGTTCGAGGCCGGCCGGTTGCTGGCGGCCGCCGACGCCCGCCTCGCCCAGGAACTGATGCGCTGGCGGCGCGGCGCCTACCGGTCCAGCTCCCGCCAGACCTACATCGACCAGCTGCGAGTGGACATGCGCCTCACCGCGATCACGAACCCGCTCGACCCCGTGGCCCTGCGCTACTCGGTCAACGTGCTCGACAAGATCGCTACAAGCGTCGGACCGCTGGCCGATCCGTTCGGCATCGACGTCGTGCTCGACAGCCCACTCCTCCAGCCCGAGCTGGTGGCCAGGGCGTTCGGCCTCGAGTCACCCGAGGCGGCGGCCCGCCTGCTCGGGGTGGACGCCGTCTTCACCGAGCCGGTGGACCAGGTCGAGCCGGCCGCCCCCCTCCTCACGCTCGACGACGTGCTCAACGACACCACAGGGATCCAGGTGCTCAAGTCGGCCCGCACACGCGTGATCGAAAACGCAACGATCAACATCCAACCCCCGATCGACGAAGGAGGCATCGGATGAGGCAGCCCGCCGTCACCGCCCGCCAGGCTCTCCACTCGCGCCTGATCGCACCCGAGCAGCAATCCGAGCTGCAACCGTCGGACTCGCTGCCGCCCTACATGGAGTCGTTCCTCGCCCACATCCGCCTGTTGGTCGGCGTGCCGTTCGAGTACCTCGTCCCGGACGATCGGTTGCTGCCGCCCGAATCCATTCGCTTCTTCTACGTCGACCGCTCGTGGACCGACCGCTTGGTCGACGGGGTGCTCGCCGTGGGCCAGATCGGCTCTCGCGAGGCAGCCCACTACCAGTCCCGCTCCACCACGCTCACCCAACAGCTCGACCAGAGCGAGCGGATGGTGCGCAGCCTGCAGCGCCGCGTGGACTTCGTCGACGCCAAGACCGTGAGCGACGCCGACCGCCGCGCCGCCGACGTGGTCACCGGGTTCATCCTTCGTTCCAGCGCGGTGAAGCACTGGCCACACATGGACGTGCGGGCCTACGCCGAGACGATCGACGAGCCCTACGAGACCGCCGACCCCAACGTGGTGAAGCACCAGCTGAAGACCCTGCGCATCGAGCTGCTCGCCCCGTCGGTGATGATCGCCCTCTTCGAGAAGGAACCGCAGATGGTGATCCTCGAAGAACCGCACCACGGCGTGCAGTTCGGCATCCGTCGCATCGGCCAGACCATCAAGGTGCCACTCCGCGACGGCAAGGGCAGCCAGATCCGCGTGAACAACAACTCGGTCCCGATCACGGTCCCTATGCGCAGCCGCCACAGCGACATCGTGCGCGTGAAGGCGTTGCGTGACGCGCTGCAGGCCGCCCGCGGCGCGCACCCGACCGCCGTCGATCAGACCGGCTCTGGCGCCTTCGCCATTTCGGTGCTGGATCCGCCGTGGCGACAGCATTTCGAGGGCACCGAGGACCACGCCCAGACGGGAGATTTCGGCACGGTCCGCCCGTACGTGGACGTCGCGGTGGCGGTGCGTAGCGAGCTCTTGCTGAGCAACGTGAAGACACTGGTCGAGGGTCACTGATGCCTGTCGACCCGCACCTCCACATCGATCCCAACCTGGTCGACACGAAGATCATCGAGAAGGACCTCATCGCCGCGTCGGTCGCTCACGACTTCACACCAGGCATGCTCGGCACGTGGATCACGGCGATCCCGCGCACGCCGCGGGTGATGGTACCCATTCAGCTCGACGCGCTCATGGTGCGCGAGGAAGGCGGCACCTGGGCCGAGTGTCGCATGACGCCGCCCGAGCGCGACTCGGCGGTCGAGGCGCACACGTTGCTCGCCACGCCGTTCGCCGAGCGCGAGCCGCGGCCGAAGGGAGCGTACCTGCATTGGGCACTGCCCGACGCGCTGACCAACGGCATCGCGTCGGCAACCAGCCCTGACGTCGCGTTCCCCGCCGTTCCCGACCGATGGTTGGTCGTGCGGCTGTCCACCGGCCGGGACGAGTCCCGCCGCGCCGTCACGGCGTGGGTCATCGAGGCGGGCGACGAGGACCCGAAGGTGACGCCGCTCGACCAGTGGACGGAAACGACCGACCCCGACCGCACCGACACGCCAGGGGAACAGCCGCTCACCGCTCTCGGCCACGGCGACTCGGTGTGGTCCGCGTACTTCGACAACGTGCAGAACCGGCTCGGGTTCTACGACGACCTGAAGGACGTCACCGGCCCGCTCGCCTATCTCGTCTGCGGCTGGCACAGCCGCAACCTCGACGACCCCATCGGCGAATCGCTCACGTCGCCGACGATGTTCGAGCAGCGCCTGGCCCAGCTCGGCTGGGAGATCAACGCCGCGGACATCGAGGCCGCGTTCGTGTACTCACAGGATCGCATCGAGACCGCCACCAAGCTCGGCTTCGCCACCCGCGAGGCCCGCTTCTCGGTGCGCGAGGACGCGTCGATCGGCAAGTCGCTGATCAGCGACGGCATCGCCGGCCAGGCGAAGACACGGTTCGACTCGGCCGGCGTCGCCGAGTACGGCCGCGTCTTCGCCCGCGCCGTATCGTGGCCCGAGTTCACGCTGTACCACGGCAGCGTGGTCGGCATCGGGTGGCCGGGCATCGGCTTCGGGGTGGCCCCCGCGGGTCTGCTCGGCGGAGAGGTCGGCGGTCCGCCCTCGGCGTCGGCCGTGACGGTCTGCGTGGGCAACACCGTTCCCGAGACGCTGGCGACCCATCTCGCTCACAACAGCGGCCATCCAGATGAAGCGCGCATCCTCGAAGCGGTCCTCCTCGGAGGCTCCGAGGAGCTGGATCAGCCTGACAGCGCGTCGCGCATCGACGTGCGCACGCACGCCAGCGGCTTCGGCTCGCTCCCGGGTGGCGAGATCACCGAGACGTTGCGTCAACACCTGTCCAAGCCGCCCACGTCGGTCGTGGCCGATCCGTCCAAGACCGACCGGGGTGTGTTCCCGCCGCCGCCCGCGCCGCCGCGTCCGCCCAAGTCCACATTCGGCGACACCAAAGGCGAGCTCGTCACCCAGGTCGGCACCACCCCGTTCAAGCAGATCACCCCGACGCTCGGACAGGGCCTGAAGGACAGCGTTCTCGTCGAGCTGAAGGAACGGGCGTTCACCGACATCGTGGTGAAGGTGCCCAAGCCGGCCGACAACGCCGAGCCGCCCGAGGAGGCGATCAGCGTCAAGCGGTCGCTGCCGCGGTTCTTCATGCCGGCCGACCCCGTGTTCTTGCTGCAAGGAGCCGGTCGCTCGTTCAAGCACGGGGCGGACGCGCTGCACGCCGAGTCCAACAAGCTCGTCTGCCGGCTGAGCGGGCACACCGTCACCGCACTTTCGCCACGCATGCTGGCGAACCTGCCGGGTGGTGGCTCGGTGAAGGGGGCAGACCTCCTCGCTCGATCCATCGACCACGGCGGTGTGCCCGTCGAGAGCAACGACTTGCTGCGCGAGGTCGCGCTGTTGGATCCCGGCAGCTCGTCGGTCGCGGTGCTGGCATCGACACGCGGAGCGCGCCCCGTCGGGGTGGGTGCCGCCGACGCCGCGGCCGAGACGTTCGCTGTGGAGCAGGTGGCGTGGTGGGTGGTGCGCGACGAGCGGCGCGACGCGGCGCACGTCATCGCCGCGAGTGGGTTCGTGGGTACCTTGCCCAACCCGATCGCCGTGTCGGTTCCCGCTCAGCCGTGGACGCCACTCCACCTCGACTGGGAGGTCGAGCTGTTCGCCGCGCCGGACTTCGCCGCGTGGCAGCTCGAGGAGATCGACTACGACTCGGTCACGGAGCGCATTCCTGCGATCGATGCCGCGCCTGCGCGCACGTTGATCGGGCGGGCGCTGCTCGGCGGAGGAGCGGCGCAGGTGGCGGCGGCCACCGTGCGCAAGGTGCTCGAGCAGGCGCAGCAGACGGCAGGTTCGCAGGCTCTGTCACCGGGCTCGCGCTTCGCCTACCACTCCCAGGCCGCGCTGGAGATGGTCCAGGACATCAGCCTGATGAGGGCGATCCAGCCCGAGCTGGGCGCGTCGCCGGCCGCCGGCACGCAATCCGATCTCGACCACATCGCCGACGAACTCGAGCGGATGGACGTGCTCGTCGGGGCGATGGACCGGTTCAACACCGTTCTGCGTGCTGGGTTCACGGCCGACGGTGTGGCGAAACCCGGCGAGGGGGAGGCCGTGCCCGGCGACTTCTGGCCGCTCCGGTCCGGGTTCATGCGGGTGAAGCGGCTGCGCCTCGTCGATTGCTTCGGCCAGACGCTGGACCTGGCCGGCTCGGATGCCGACACGCCGGCGAAAATGGACGACATCCTGCGCTCCGAGCCGCTCACGGTGGAGAACCGGCTCGATCTGCTGGAGTTGGCTCCTCGCTTCACTGCGCCGAGCCGGCTGTGGTTCCGCTTCGTCGCAGCCTCCGACGACGCGACCGAAGCTGGCGATGGGGCTTCTCCGGTGTGCGGGTTCGTGCTGCCGAACCACCTCGATGGCGACCTCCAGTTCTACGGCACCGATGGGCGCGGCCTCGGCGCGGTGCGCTTCGACGGCACCACCACGAAGGTCGTCTGGGAGGACTCGCCCGGCCAGCCGACCACGATCGGCAAGTCCCCATCGGTGGCGGTGGAGAACCGCCACCTCGGCGGCATCGCCCAGGGACTCCTCGACTGGGGCACCGTCGACGCCACGCCGGATCACCCGGCGGTCGACACGGCGCTGTCGTCGCTGCTGCGCATCGTCGACGCCACGTTGTGGTCGGTCGACCCGTTCGCCCATATCGGCGAGGAGCACCTGGCCCTGCTGGTCGGTCACCCGATCGCCGTGCTGCGGGCGAAGGTCAAGGTCGAGGTGAATGAGCCCGTCACCCCGGCGATCGTGCGTGGCATCCGTGTGCCCGTGCGCATCGGCGCACTCGCCCATTGGCAGGACGGCCTGCTCGCCTACTTCGTCGACGACGACTACCGCACGTTGCACGTCCCCGATCCGGCGGCCGCCGACTTCGCCCGCCCCATCGGCCCGCACCAGGGCTTCAACCAGCAGGCCAACTCGACGTCGGACTATTACACGAACTTCGCCGCTGACCTCGGGATCCTGGCCCAACCCGGCGCCACGCCCGTCGACCACCCGTACGTGGACACCAGCGGTCTCCTGTGGATCCAGCCCGGTCAGGAGGTGATGCTCACGCTGCTGATGGAGCCGCACAGCGTGGTGCATGCCACCACCGGCTTCCTGCCCCGCAAGGACATCGGCATGCGGCGCGAGTGGGTGGCGCCGGGGCTCTCGAAGCTGGCGCCGATCTTCCGCTTCGGCCCGGTGCTGGTGGACCCCAAGCTCATCCGCATGCCGATCGCGGCGGACATCCGCGGCACGTGGAGCTGGAGCCATCGCGCCAATGCCACCACGTGGCTCGACGAGCCGGTCACCAACTCGACCGGCGACGCCCGCATCCCACCCGATCCGTCGCAGGGCCAGGAGGGCTGGCTCAAGCTGACGCCCGAGCAACCCGCGGGCGGGGGTGAGCCATGGCTGATGAGATCGTCAACGACGCCAACGAAGGCGAATCGGAAGGCACACCAGAAGCGCTGAGTACCCTGCAGGCAGACCAGGCCGGCAGAAACGACAACCGGCGCTGGCGGTACGCGGTGCGCGAGGTCGGCGAGCTCAACTACGCGGGACCCGGCCTTTGGCGCCTGGTGGGCCCGGCGCCACTGCTCGTCGGCAACCAACAGGTGTTCCAGGGCATCGGCCCGGACAGCGGCGAGGTCGTCGACATCGCCATCGACCCGCGCGCCGGCGACGACCGGATCATCTACATCGCCACCGGCAGCGGCGGAGTGTGGAAGTCGCTCGACGACGGCCGCAGCTGGCGCCCGATCACGGACCACCTGCCGGCCACGGCGATCGGGGCGATCGCCCTCGACCCGGGCGACCCCGACATCGTCTACGTCGGCACCGGCAACCTCTTCGAAGGCTCGGCGGGCATGACCAAGTCGGCCGGCCTGTTCAAGTCCACCGACGGCGGCGAGTCGTTCGCCCGCCTGACCTCACCGGTCGGGCGCCCGCCCCAACCGATCACCGCGGCGGCGAACGTCGCGGGAGGAGTGCGGATCACCGTCAACGGCCACGGGTACTCGACGTTCGACCGCGTGGCCGTCGTCGGCCTGCCCGGGCTTTTCGCCGCCTCCGCCGAGGCCGTCGTGCGTCGCATCGACGACAACACCCTCCTCGTGCGCACGACCCCGATGACCGGCGCGTACGGCGGCGCGGGAGCCACGCTCTACGACGCCCGCCAGCCTCCGTTCCTCAGCGACAACGGCATCGTCCGCATGATCTGCCCGCTGCCCAACACCCTCCTGGTAGCCGCGCAAGCCGGGCTGTTCTACTCCAAGGACGGCGGGCGCAACTTCGGCGCCAATCTCCCGAACTTCGACGACGGCAAGCCGATCCGCACGGGGATCATCTCAGCGCTCGAGCTCGACCAGGGATGGACACGCGCGGTCCGGGTCACCGACGCCACCAACGCCGCCCCGATCGTGGTGGCCGCGGCAGCGCACGGCTTCCAGAACGGCGACCAGGTCGTCATCGGTGGTGTGGCTCCGAACCTGGCGGCAAACGGCACGTTCGTCGTCGATCGTGTCGATGACGGCCACATCTCGTTGCGCGGCTCGAACGGCGCGGGTGGCGGCGCGGCCAGCGGGTTCGTGATGGGTCCTGCCCATCCGTCCACGCGCGCCGTCACCGGGGCGACCAACCCGCCGGCGCCGCAAGCGATCGTCATCACGTCGGTGGGCCACGGCTTCATCACCGGCGACATCGTGTCGGTCAGCGGCGTGCAGGGGAACACGGCGGCCAACCGCTCGTGGCCCATCCGGGTCCTGTCGCCCGACACGTTCCAACTCGTCGGGTCGCGTGGCAACGGCGCGTACGTGGCGGCGACCGGCACCATCGACGGACCTGTGCACGCGCCAGCCGCGGCGATCACCGCCGCGGTCACGGCTGGCGGCGGCATCACGGCCACGGTGAACGGTCACGGCTTCGTGAACGGCGACCGGGTCTCCGTGTTCGGGCTGCCGGGGGTCAACGCGCCGAACAACGCGGCGTCGGTTGCGGTCATCGACGCCAACCGGTTCCGCCTCGCCGGGCTGGCGATGAACGGCGCGTACGGCGGCGCCGGTGCCACCGTGGTCGGTCCCGCCGACGCCTGGAACACGGCGTACTTCGTCGTCGGGGGGCGGGTCTTCGGGACGAACACGCTCAACCCTGATCGCGGTCTGTTCCGTCTCACGATCACGTCCACGGGCGACATCGTGATCTCGGACAACCTGCTGGCCCACCCCGGTGGCGTGCCCGGCGGGTTCGGGCGGGTGGCGTTCTCCCAGTCGCTCCAGCCCCGGCGGCGCACGCTCTACGCATCGGTGCAGGACAACGAGTTCGTCGGCGTGTTCATCGGGTTGTTCCGCAGCGACGACTTCGGCCAGACCTGGGCGTTGCGCCCGGCTCTGGCCCCACGGGTGAACCTCGACGGCGCCGGTCAGTCGAACTACGACCTCACCATCGGCGTGGACCCGCAGAACGCGCAGACGGTCTACGCCTCGACCCAGCAGCTGTGGCGTTCGACCGACGGCGGGGTGACGTGGCCGTTCGTCACTCCAGTGACCTTCGGTGGTACGGACGCGCCGATCGTCGGCTTCGGCCGCTCGCCGAGTACGACGCTGCTGCACTGGGACCACCATGAGATGGTCTTCCCACCGCCGACCCGGTGGGCGTGGAACGCCGGCAACCCGGTGACACCGACGCCGGTGTACCTCGGGACCGACGGTGGGGTGGCCGTGTCGGGGGACAACGGCGGAGTGATGCTCTTCACCGCGCTCAACGAGGGCATCGCCACCAACCTGCTGCGCCACATCGACATCGGCCGGGGTGTCGGCAAGAACGGCGCCGTGTTCGGCGGGATGCAGGACACCGGCTCGGCGGGCCACCGCCACAACGATGCCGCCGCCGCCTGGTCTGAGGGCATCGACGGCGACGGCGGCTTCGTGGCCGTGGACTCGTTCGACCCCGACATCGTGTTCGGCTTCGACAACGGCCGGTTGATCCGCACGACCAACGGCGGAAGAACGTGGTTCGACAGCGGTTTCCCGGCGCGAATTCAGATCGTGAGCACCCACAACGAGAACCCGGTGCGGGTGGTCACGACCGGGCACACGTTCCGCACGGGCGACACCGTCTTCATCGCCGGCGTGCAGGGCGGCGCCAACCTGGCCAACGGCAACAGCCAGATCACCGTCGTCGACAAGAACCAGTTCACGCTGAACGGCAAGAACGGCACGGCCGTAGCCGCGTTCACGCCTAGCCCGTCAGCCACGGGCCTGCGGTACACGCGCCAATCGACGGTGAAGGTCGCCACCATCACAGCGCCGATCGAGATCGAGACGTCGACCCCGCACGGCCTGGGCAACGGTGACCGCGTCCGCATCGACGGGGTGGAGGGGGTGTTCGCCGCCAACAACAGTGTGGCCACCCCGACGTGGGTGGTCACGGTGATCTCGCCGACTCGTGTCTCGCTCAACGGGTCCGACGGAACGGCCGGATCCGCCTACGTCGACGGAACGGGCCGGCTGTTCGGTCCGGGCGTCAACGGGTCGGTACCGATCTTCCGCTGCGAGAACGCCAACCCGATCGTTGTGACGGCACCGGATCACGGCTTCCAGAGCGGCGACCTGGTGACGATCGCCGACGTGCGCGGCAACACCGCGGCCAACGGCGCCGGCCGGGCGATCCGCGTGCTCGACGTCAACAGCTTCGAGCTGGTCGGTGTGGCAGGGAACGCCAACTTCATCGCCGGGCCGAGGATCGTCGGGCAGACCATCGGCCGCGGGCTGCCGGGTGGTGGCACGTTCCAGCGGGTCACGCTGGTGCCGAACCCGGGCGCGGTGTCGACGATGGTGTTCGTCACGCACGACGCCCAGCTGTTCCGCAGCACCAACGGGGGCGTCAGCTTCACCAACATCAACGCAATGGCGGACCCGGTCTCGGCGTTGCACGCCCCGGCCAACAACCGCCTGTGGGTCGGAACGTCCGGGCGCACCGCCCCCTTCCGCGGCGGGCGGGTGCTGTTCAGCAACAACAACGGCACCAGCTTCTTCGGCAACGCCCAGAACTTCGTCTCCGACGTGGGGCGCGCGGCATCATCTCGGCGATCGCCGAGGATCCAGCGACCGTGGGCCATGTGGTCGTGGTGGCCTCCGGCTACAGCGAGACCGCGACCCAGCGCCGCAGCCGCCATGCGTTCGAGACGACGACGGGGGGCGTGGGCGCGGCGCCGTGGCACGAGCTCGGCGGCGCGTTCAACGCGCCCGCCGGCAACCTGCCGGACATCCCGATCATGGGTGTCGGGTGGGACAACACGGCGGCCCCGTCCAGGCTGATGCTGGCGTCCGACCTCGGTGTGTTGCGATTGGGCGCGGGGAACACCTGGGAGCGCGTTGGTCCGAACCTGCCCGGGGTGTCCTGCCAGGCGATCGCCGTCGACAACACCGTCAACCCGCCCGTCATCCGCGTCGGCACATACGGACGCAGCGCGTGGGAGCTCACCCTTCCGGCCGGGGCGCACCTGTTCGTCGAAGCGGATCTCGGGTTCGGTGAACAGCAGGTCGGCACGTCGGTGCGGCGCCGGCTCGTGCTCCACAGCGTGGGCTTGGCCACCGTGACGGTCACCGCGATCAACGGGTTGGGCGGCGACTTCGCACTCGCGCCCGTCCCGGCCGGACCGCTCAATTTCCCGATGGTCCTGGCGAGCGGCGAACGGCGTGTCTTCGACCTCGTGTTCACCCCGGCGGCCGCGGGCAGCCGCGGTACGCAGGTCAAGGTCGACTCCGACTCGCTCGATGCGACCCCGACCGTTCACGCCACCGGCTTCGGTCTGGCGGCCGGGCGGCCGCGTCTCAGCACGCGGGCGTTTCTCGAGTTCGGCTTGGTGCAGTCGGGGCTTCCGGGCCGACTGCCGCTCGAGATCCGCAACATCGGCAACGCCCCGCTCTCGGTGACGCGCCTCGCGCTCGATCCGGCGAGCAGCAACCGGTTCTCGCTTCTCGCCGCGCCTGCGGTCCCGTTCAACATCGATCCCGGCGGCGCCACCTCAGTCGATGTGCAGTTCGACCCGAACGCCAACGGGCTCGTGCGGGGCGCTGTCATCGTCGAGGCCGGTGGCCAGGGGGCAATCACGAATCTGGTCGGCCGCGGGACGACGACGGCGGCGGGGATGGTGGCCGTCCTGATGAACGTGTTGGGCGTCGGTAACCCGCCCGAGGTGTTGGTGTGAAGTGCGTTGGTAAAGTTCAGGTCACTGTGAAGGAGTTCTTATGACCCGCCCTGTCCGCCGCCGCTTCTGGCTGGAAACCGTGCTGGGCGGGGCCGCGCTCGTGCTGGCGATCGTCACGCTGTTCTCGAAGGAGTGGATCGAGGAGGTGTTCCACGTCGATCCCGATGGCGGCAACGGCGCGCTCGAGTGGCTGATCGTGGTCGGCCTGGCGGGGCTGGCCGTCGTGTGCGGCGTGCTCGCCCGCCGCGAAGCGTGGCGCCCCGCGCCCGCCTGACCCCTGTCCAGTCGAGTGTTTCCGGACACCCCGGGCGGGCACCAAGCACTCCGATGGGCTTGTGAGGCTTGGCGGTGTGATGTACAGGGCCGCTACATCTGAGCGTCGCGTTGTTGGCGTCGCGGCGACGCATGTCGCACAATTGTGCAATGCGCTTCGAGAACCAGGTCCTGTTCGTCAGCGGTGGCGCGAGTGGCATCGGCCTCGCAACCGCCGAGCGGGTGGTCGCCGACGGCGGGCGGGCGGCGATCGTCGATCTCGACCTGCAGCGGGCGGAGGCCGCTGCGGCGGGACTGCCCGGGTGTATCGGTCTCGCCGCGAACGTCGCAGACGACGCCGCGGTCGCCGCTGCCGTGTCGGCCGCCGCGGAACGGCTGGGTGGGATCGACCTCGTCCTGGCCGCCGCCGGTCACGCCGAGTTCGGTCCGATCGCGGAGTGGGACACCGCCCGCTTCAATCGAATGCTGGAGGTGCACGTCGGTGGCACGTTCAACGTCTGCAAGCACACGCTGCCGGTGATGAAGGCCCGCGGCCGGGGTTCGATCGTGACCGTCGCCTCGACCGCAGCGTTCACGGCCAACGGCAACAACGTTCCGTACGGCGCGGCCAAAGCAGCGATCACAGGGCTCACGCGGCAACTGTGTCTCGAAGCGCTCCCTGAGGTGCGTGTCAACTGCATCGCGCCGGGTCGCACGATCACCGGGATGACCACGCCACTCATGTTGGACCGTGGTGGCGACCTCGACCAGGGCGAGCGCATCTTCGGCCAGAAAGTCCCGATGCAGCGCATGGGGACGGCGGCCGAGCTGGCCTCGGCGATCTGCTTCTTCCTGAGCGACGACGCCTCGTTCATAACCGGTCAGACCCTTCTGGTCGACGGCGGCGAGACCATCAGCTAGCACTACCCCTCGCGTCAGGGACACAGGACGGAATGAGGATCGATCACGACGCACAGTGTCCGCGGTTGGCCTGGGTCAGGTGCCGACGTAGGCCGCGAGGTGCTCGCCGGTGAGGGTGGAGCGGGCGGCGACGAGGTCGGCGGGTGTGCCCTCGAAGACGATCCGACCACCGTCGTGGCCGGCGCCGGGGCCGAGGTCGATGATCCAGTCAGCGTGCGCCATCACCGCCTGGTGGTGGGCGATGACGACGACCGACTTGCCAGAGTCGACGAGCCGGTCGAGCACACCGAGCAGTCGCTCGACGTCGGCGAGGTGGAGGCCGGTGGTCGGCTCGTCGAGCACGTAGACGTCACCCGTCTCGGCCATGTGGGTGGCCAGCTTGAGCCGCTGCCGCTCGCCACCCGACAGCGTGGTCAGCGGCTGACCGAGCCGCAGGTAGCCGAGCCCGACGTCGGTCATGCGCGTCAGGATCGCATGGGCGGCCGGCGTGCGCGCCTCGTCGGCGCCGAAGAAGGCGACCGCATCATCGACGGACAGGTCGAGCACCTCGGCGATGTTGAGCCCGCCGAGCCTGTAGTCCAGCACCGCCGCCTGGAACCGCTTCCCCTCGCACTCTTCGCAGATCGAGGTGACACTGGCCATCATCGCCAGGTCGGTGTAGATCACCCCGGCGCCGTTGCAGGTCGGACAGGCGCCCTCGGAGTTGGCGCTGAACAGCGCGGGTTTCACGCCGTTCGCCTTGGCGAAGGCCTTGCGGATCGGCTCCAGCGAGCCGGTGTATGTCGCCGGGTTGCTTCGCCGCGAGCCACGGATCGGGGTCTGGTCGACCGACACCACTCCGTCCCGGCCCGACACCGAGCCGTGGATCAGTGAGCTCTTTCCCGACCCGGCCACGCCGGTCACCACCACCAGCACGCCGAGCGGTATGTCCACATCGACGTCCTGCAGGTTGTGGGCGCTGGCACCGCGCACCTCCAGCACTCCCGACGGTGTCCGCACCGATGGCTTCAACGAGGCCCGGTCGTCCAGATGCCGCCCGGTCAGCGTGCCGCTGGCCCGCAGCCCGTCGACGGTACCCTCGAACACCACCTGTCCACCCTCCGTGCCGGCCCGCGGGCCGAGGTCGACGACGTGGTCGGCGATCGCGATCGCCTCCGGCTTGTGCTCGACGACGAGCACGGTGTTGCCCTTGTCGCGCAGTTGCAGCAACAGGTCGTTCATGCGTTGGATGTCGTGGGGGTGCAACCCGATCGTCGGCTCGTCGAACACGTAGGTGACGTCGGTGAGCGACGACCCGAGGTGGCGGATCATCTTGGTGCGCTGCGCCTCGCCGCCCGACAACGTGCCCGACGGACGGTCGAGCGAGAGGTAGCCCAAACCTATCTCCACGAACGAGTCGAGGCTGTGCCGCAGCGCGGCGAGCAGCGGCGCCACGGACGGCTCGTCCAGACCGCCCACCCACTCGGCCAGGTCGCTGATCTGCATCACACAGGCCTCGGCGATGTTGATCCCCTTGATCTTCGACGAGCGAGCGGCTTCGTTGAGGCGGGTGCCGTCGCAGTCAGGACAGACCGTGAACGTGACCGCCCGCTCCACGAACGCCCGGATGTGCGGCTGCATCGCGTCGACGTCCTTGGAGAGGTACGACTTCTGGATCGTCGGGATCAGTCCCGCGTACGTCAGGTTGATGCCATCGACCTTGATCTTGGTCGGCTCCTTGCGGAGCAAGTCGTGGAGCTCTTTCTTGGTGTACTTGCGGATCGGTTTGTCCGGGTCGAAGAAGCCGCAGCCGCGGAAGATGCGGCCGTACCAGCCGTCCATGCTGTAGCCAGGGATTGTGAGCGCGCCCTCGTTGAGCGACTTGGAGTCGTCGTAGAGCGCAGAGAGGTCGAAGTCGGTGACCGAGCCCATGCCGTCGCAGCGCGGGCACATGCCGCCGGCGCGGCTGAACGTGCGTCTCTCGGTCCGCTTCTCACCGCCCTTCTCGATCGTGATCGCACCGGCTCCGCTGACCGATGCGGTGTTGAAGGAGAACGCGTTGGGCGAGCCGATGTGCGGCTTGCCGAGCCGGCTGTACAGGATGCGCAGCATCGCGTTGGCGTCGGTCGCGGTGCCGACCGTCGAGCGGGTGTTGGCACCCATGCGCTCCTGGTCGACGATGATCGCCGTCGTCAGGCCGTCCAGAACATCGACCTCGGGTCGGGCCAACGTCGGCATGAAGCCCTGCACGAAAGCGCTGTAGGTCTCGTTGATCAGCCGCTGCGACTCTGCGGCGATCGTGCCGAACACCAGGGAGCTCTTTCCCGAGCCGGAGACGCCGGTGAACACCGTCAGCCGGCGCTTCGGGATCTCGATGCTGATGTCCTTGAGGTTGTTCACGCGCGCGCCGTGCACGCGGATGAGATCGTGGCTGTCGGCATCGTGCAGCGCAGGCGACTTCGTGTCCGTCCTCGTGACCGTGCTCATAGTGCGGTTAGGCCTGGGCGATGCGCACGAGGTTGCCCGAGGGGTCACGAAACGCGCAATCGCGCGCTCCCCAGGGCTGTGACACCGGCTCCTGGAGCACCTCGGCACCCGACGCCCGGACCTTCTCGAAGGTGGTGTCGAGATCGTCGGAGCGGAAGATCGCAGCCTGCAGCGACCCTTGCGTCACGAGCGACAGGAGAGCGTCGCCCTCGACCTGCGAACGACCTCCGTGCGGCTGGGACAGGACGATGTCTACGTCCTGCCCGGTGGCGCCGAGGGTGACCCAGCGAAAGCCGTCGGACGCGACGTCGTTGCGGACCTCGAGGCCGAGCGCGTCGCGGTAGAAGCCGAGCGCGGCGTCGGGGTCGTGGACAGGGATGAACATTGTGGAGACGGTAACTGTCATGCGACGAGCGTAGGAGCACCAACCCGTCTCGTGCTTCTCCGATCCTGCTCGATGCGGAGTCGGTCGGTAGCGATCAAGCAGTGACCCTGGTGCGCCGCGGTCGCGTCTCGACCATGCTCACGCACGGCGGAACGACCTCGAGGTCGCGGTGGTCGCGCTCGCGGTACTGCGACGGTGTCTCGCCGACGATCTCGGTGAAGCGCGAACTGAACGAGCCGAGCGACGTGCAGCCGACGGCGACGCAGGTGTCGGTGACCGACATCCCCTGACGCAGAAGAGCCTTGGCGCGCTCGATGCGTCGCGTCATGAGATATGAGTAGGGCGTCTCGCCATACGCCGCACGGAACTTGCGGGAGAAGTGCGCGGGCGACATGAGCGCGGTACGCGCCATTGCCGGGACATCGAGGGGCTGCGCGTAGTCGCGGTCTATGAAGTCGCGCGCCCGACGTAGGTGCACGAGGTCGGCGATCTCCTCCGGCGTCATGCCGACGACGGTACCCGACCGGTCACCCTCCGTCGAGGAACATGGGTCGAGGCTGTCGCTTTCGCCCGCTCAGGCGAGAAGCGCACGCACCCGGTCAACCGACGGAGTGGCTCTCAGTTCTTCGTACACGTCGAGCGCGGCCGACAAGAGAGCCCGTGCGGTACTCGGAGAACGCAGGCCGGCAAGCTCTTCGCGGTGCGCGCCGCCTCGAAGCGCACACCGAGCTCATCGAACGTTCGTATGGAACGGGCCAACGCCTCCTCGGCCTCGCCACGCTTGCCCTCGGCCGCCGCCGCCAGCCCGGCCGCTCGATCGCACCACGGGCCGAGCAAGGCGTTCCCGGCGATGTCGTCGCGGGCGTGCGGAAGCATGGCGCGAACCGCCTCCCAATCGCCCATGGTCACCTGTGCTTCGAGCACGGCGAGCTCGTGTTGGGGCCCGTACACGCGGCCTTCTCGCATCTTCTCCCTCGACAGCGCGATCGCCATCGCCGGCGCGCCACTGACCGCGGCGAAGTACGATTGCCACGCGCTCGCCGACACCTCATCGGCCGACGCTCCGGCCACCAGGTCGTCGAGCTGTCGAGCGGCCGCGAGATTGCCCCTTCGGATCTCGACTACCGCGCCGATGAGCGGCCCATCGCGCACGAAATGACAGTGGGTGCTCGGCTCGGCGCGGAAGGCCCTGACATGCTCGTCGAGGAGGGCGTCCAGCTCGCTCCACCGTCCGAGGTGGTAGAGCCCAGCGAGCAGCGGGTACGTCACATGCATGAGCTGGTGCGGGCCGGCGCCGTCACGCGTGAGCGCGTAGGCGCGCCGAGCCAACGCGAGCCCGTTCTCGTATCGAGCGCTCACGTCGATGTAGTGCACGGCCGCGGTTCGAAGGATGTCGGCGCGAGCGAGTGTCGACGGCGCCTCTTCGGCGCGGTCGATCGCCTGTTCGAGCAGCGCGAGCGTGCCGGCGTAGTCACCGGCGAGACCGCGCAGGATGACGAGGGTGTTGACGGCCGAGTCCACGAGGTCGGCCAGCCCGAGGGATTCACCGATGCGAAGCGCCTCCTCGACGGCGTCGATTCGCATCTGGATGAGAACCGGGTCGGGCCTGGTGCCGGCACCGAATGGCTCACTGCCGCTCCAGAGCCGGGCGGAGGCGCCTCGGGCCACGAGCAGCTGGGCGCGGCTGACGGCATCGGGAGCAGCGGCGAGGCCCTCGGCGATGAGCGCCTCCACGGCGGCGGCATCCGGCAGGATGCGAAACGCGCCGGGGCTCATGGCCATCATCAGCGCGAACTTTCGGCATAAGCGAGATCGATCGTGATCGCGATCCGGATTCGCTCGGGCGATGGCCAGAGCCGCTTCGTAGCATCGCGCCGCGGCTTCGCCTCGAAAGCCGGCCTCGTCGTCGTCGCCCAACTCCTCGAGGGCGTGCAGTCGCTCCTCGTCTGTGGTTGCCAGCTCCAGGGCTCGTTCGTGAAGCTCGACCGCCCTGCGGAGCACGAAGCGCCGACGGGCGGCGGCGCCCGCTTCCAGCAACGCGGCGACGGCTCGGGACCTTGTCGCCTCGAGGCCTTCGTGCTCGATGTCGGCTGCCTCCACCGCCTCGGCGTAGTGGAGGGCAATCAGCTCGACGAGCGCGTCGCGGTCCGACGTCAGCTCCTCCAGCCACGTCGCCACCGCAATATGGGCTTCGGCGCGCCGCGCCGCCGGCACAGAGGCGTAGGCGACGTCACGCAGGAGCGTGTGCTTGAAGGTGTATTCCTCGTATCCACCGGGTGTCGCCGCAGGGTTGGCCGCGATCAAGCCTCGCCCTTCGAGACGGGTGAGGATGGCAGCCACATCGTCGCCGGACATGCGGCGCGCCAGCACAACGTCCGAGAAGGTTCGCCCCATGACGGACGCCTCCTGCAAAACCCGTTTCTCCGAGGTAGGCAGGGCGTCCACGCGCGTTGCGAGCATCGAATACAAGTTGTCGGGCAACGCCGACGAATCGTCGTCCGCCAGATGGACAACCATCTCCTCGATGAAGTACGGATTGCCGTCCGCTCGGGCCAGAACGTCGGTGCGATGTCCTTCGTCGAGATCTCGCGCCGCCTCCAGGCCTCCGAGCAGCACACGGCTGGCGTCAAGCGTGAGGGGCGGCAGCGAGATCACCGACGCGGCCTGGCTACGCGCGCCGAAACCTGGGTGCGCGTCGAAAAGTTCCGGCCGTGCCGTGGCCAGGATCATCAGCGGGAACATGGCACGCGCCACCATGCGCTCGAGCATGTCGAGCAGCTGGTCGTCGGCCCAGTGCACGTCCTCGATCACGAGCAGGGCCGGGCCGGCGGCAGCCAACGCCGCCGCGAAACGTGGCCAGGCGCGGCCGAGCTCGTCGGCAACCGCCTTCGGTGGGAGCTGACCGAAACGGCCGTCGGCGAGGTCGATACCCGCCGTCGCGGCGAGCGCGGCGATGGTCGCGGTCACGTCACGATCAGGCAGACCGAGCGGGGCGAGGACCGAGCGCAAGCGTTCGTCGAGCCGGGTGTTGGCCGTGGCCGCGGGCTCGCCGATCGCGATGCCACACGTCTCGCGCAGGATCTCACCGAGCGCCCAATAGGTGACACCGTCTCCGAAGCTGAGACATCGCCCTGTGCGCACTACCGTGCCCGGCCAGCCTTCGGCAACGGCCGGCAGCACCTCGGCCACGAGCCGGCTCTTGCCGATGCCAGCGTTGCCGACAAGGGTGAGCAACTGGGGGCGCCCGCTGCTGGCAACGTCACCGAAAACGCCGAGGACTGCACGGAACTGGGCCTCCCGCCCGATCATCGGGTGCGACCATCGGGCTTGCCGGGCCGGCGGGCGGACGGCCAGCACCCGACGGGCGACGATGGGCGCCGTTCCGGCCGCCAGCCGCAGCTCCTCCGGCTCGGCGAGGTGAAACGCGTCGCGAGCGGCGCGGCATGTGCGCTCACTGACCAGGATCGTGCCATCAGACGCCAGCTCGCGAAGCCGCCCGGCGATCTCGACGACCTCTCCAGCCAGGCCACGCAGCCCGCCATCCAGCGCCACCGGGACGACTACGACACCGCTGTCGACACCGATCCGTACCGGAACCGTCGCCTGTTCGAGCACCTCGAGCGCGGCGCGCAGAGCGCGCTCGGCGTCGCGCTCGCCAGCAGACGGCACGCCGAACACGCCCACGACCGTGCCGCCCGGTTGACGTTCCGCGCGCCCACGCCAATGCCCGACGATGCCGATGACGCGCTCAGCGGCGGCGTCGATTGCCGACCGGGTCCGCTCGTCGCTCGGGGCCGGCACGTCCCTTATCCGGCTACCCAGCTCGACGACAACGGTCGTCACGAGCTTGCGCTCCTCTTCCAGGCGCACCGATAACGCTCCGACGCCCGGCGCCACTTCATCGCCAGGCGAAGCTTCGACTACGGAGCCACCTTCCGCGATCTCGTCACGGAGCCGTCGTGCCTCGTCACCCGGCGAGACGCCGAGTTCGACAGCCAAGCGGTCCTCGAGGTGGCTGTACCAACGCAGCGCCACATCCCGCCGTCCGGCGATCGCGTGCAACCGGATCAGTCCGCAATGCCCGGCTTCGTTCAGGGGCTCGAGCGCGAGCAGATGCTCCAACGCTGCGATGGCTTCGCGATGGTCGCCGCGCGCCTCCAGTGAGTGGCTCAGGTCGAGTTGCAGCTCAGCCGCGGCGCTGCGGAGCTGGTCGCGGCGGCGCTCGCACCACGACTCGAATCGATCCTCGAGCAACAGGTCACCGGAATACAGCGCGAGCGCCCCGTCCATGTCGCCGGCTCGAGCGGCTGCCTCGAACTGGTCGACGTCGACCCACAACGTGGTCGCCTCCAACCGCACGACGTCATTTCTCACGCGCACGGCGCCGGACCCCATGGCCCGGCGGGCGAAATGTATCGCCTTGCGCAGATTGGCTGCGGCCGCGTCAGGAGGGAGGTCGGGCCAGAGCCAATCCATGAGCTGCTCACGATGGAGGCGGTGCCCGGGAGCGAGGGCGAGGAGCTTCACCAACGAGCGCGCCTTGGACCGACTCCACGCGGTCGTAGGCACCTCATGACCCTCGACCGCGACACGGAACTCGCCGAACAGCCAGATCCGAAGTTCGTCGTTCGTGTCTGCTCCTGTGGCTGACTCCACACCGCACATTCTGCTCGTTTGGCAAGCGCCGGTGGCGAAGAAACGGTGGGGAACGGTCGAGGAACGGGCCGGGCGTACCGTCGCCGGGCACAGCACGACGAGATCGTCATGCGTCCTGATCAGGGACCATTGACTGACACGAGAGAAGAGGAACAATGACGCTTACACTTGGCGACACCGCCCCGGATTTCGAGGCGCAGACAACCTCAGGGCCAATCCGCTTCCACGAGTGGATCGGGGACGCTTGGGCGGTGCTGTTCTCGCACCCCAAGGATTTCACCCCGGTCTGCACGACCGAGCTCGGCTACATGGCTCGTATCCAGCCCGACTTCGACCGTCGCGGTGTCAAGGTGATCGGGCTCTCCGTCGACAGTATCGAGAGCCACGAGAAGTGGGCGCAAGACATCGAGGAAACCCAGGGGTACTCGCCGAAATACCCGATCATCGGAGACGCCGACTTCAATGTCTCGAAGCTCTACGGCATGCTGCCAGCCACCACCGAGGGCGATCCCAGCAAGCGAACGCCTGCCGACAACCAGACCGTACGCAACGTGGTGGTCATCGGGCCGGACAAGAAGATCAAGTTGATCCTCGTCTATCCGATGACGACAGGGCGCAATTTCGACGAAGTGCTGCGGGTGATCGACTCGATGCAGCTGACCGCCAAGCACCGCGTCGCCACACCGGTGAACTGGAGGCCCGGAGAGGACGTCATCATCGCCGGTTCCGTCTCCGACGACGAGGCGCGGACGACGTATCCAGACGGCTGGAAGGAGCCCAAGCCGTACATCCGGATCGTCCCCCAGCCGAGCTGAGGGCCGGTCAGCGCAGGGGAAGAACGGCGATGAGATTCGTCCAGTACTACCTGGATTGCCTCTCGCAGGCGTCGTACCTGATCGGAGACGAGACGGCCCAGCAGTCCGCGGTGGTGGACCCGCGTCGCGACATCCAGCAGTACCTCGATGACGCCACGGCATCCGGCTTGCACATCGTGTACGTGATCGAGACGCACCTGCACGCCGACTTCCTCTCCGGTCACCTGGAGCTGGCCGACGCGACAGGCGCCACCGTTATCTACGGCGAGGCCGCGGACGTCCATTTTCCGCACCGGAAGGTCGTCGACGGTGAGCGCATCGAGATGGGCCAGGTCGTCCTCGAGTTCCGGGCGACACCGGGGCACACACCGGAATCGATCAGCGTCGTAGTCTGGGAGAAGCCGAGTGACGTTGCTCCGCACGCGGTGTTGACGGGCGACACGCTACTCATCGGGGATGTCGGTCGGCCCGACCTCGGCGGCTCGCGCGGTCGGACCGCCGCGGAATCGGCCGCCCGCCAGCTCTACCACTCCGTGCACAACCGACTCCTCACGCTCCCTGACGACACGCGGGTGTACCCGGCGCACGGGGCGGGCTCCGCTTGCGGCAAGAACCTATCCAACGAGATCGAGTCGACCATCGGCGAGCAACGCCTTCGCAACTACGCACTGCAACTCAGTGTGGAGCGATTCGTCGAGGCCGTAACAAAGGGGCAACCGCCGCGACCCGACTACTTCATGCGTGTGGCCGAGCTGAACCGCGAGCCACATCAGCTGCTTGATGACGCGATGCTGCCTCAGCTGTCGCTCGACGATGTGCTCGATCACTGTGACCGCGGTGGGGTCGTACTCGACGTCCGCTCCCCGGAGGCCTTCGCCCAAGGCCATCTTCGCGGCTCGCTCAACGTCGGTCTCGAAGGCCGATTCGCTGAATACGCCGGCGGTGTCGTCCCGGCCGACCGCGACGTTGTCCTCGTCTGCGAACCGAACCGCGCCCACGAGGCGCGGCAGCGTCTCGGGAGGGTTGGGTTCGACTCGGTAGTCGGCGTCCTCGACCGACCGAGGGTGGCGTGCTCCGAACGCCCCGACATCGCCGCCACGGCCAAGCGCCTGAGCGTCCGAGAGCTCGCCGCCGCGATGAACGATGACGCCGACCTCGTGGTGCTCGACGTACGCGGAGTAGGTGAGCGAGCGTCGGGCTGGATCGAGGGCAGCATTCACATCCCGATCGTCGAGTTGCGCGTTCGCATCGGTGAGCTCGACCCGGTGCGTCCCATCGTCGCCTATTGCGCCGGCGGCTATCGATCGTCGATCGCGGCCAGTCTGGTTCGCTCGCACGGATTCACTGACGTGTCCGATCTCATTGGTGGCTACCAGGCGTGGGTCGGCTGGCATCCCATGCGCTGAACCAGTTCGCGGACACAGCGGTCATCACGACGACAGACTCGGCGATGCCCGATGAGTGCTCCGACATCCATCGCTCGCTTTGGGGTGTCCATCAGTGACACATGGTGACCGTTCCGGCGGTGCCGTCGACTCGGACGCGGGTTCCTGTGGTGATGCGGCGCGTCGCGTCGACGCAGCCGACGACGGTCGGAAAGCCCATCTCTCTGCCCATGATCGCGGCATGAGAGGCGAAGCTGCCGTGGTCGGTGACGATGGCGCCGACGAAATGGAGGAACGAGTTGAACGACTCCCCCGTCGCCGGCGTGACGAGCACCTCGCCGTCTTCGAGTCCCCACAGGTCGTCGAAGTTGCGCACGACCCGGGCCGGGCCTTCGAATACGCCGGAGCTTCCGGTGATGCCGATGACCGTTGTCGCATCACCGGCCGGCCCGTCAGATTCACTCGTCACGCCGTTCACGACGAAACCGAACGCGGCCATCACCCTGGCCAGCGCCGGTGGCAATTGGTCGAGCGGGGGCGGAGGCGGCGGGATTGGTCCGAGCAGCGCTGGTGCTCCCTTCGCCGTCAAGGCCTTGCGAGTGGCGACCCTAATCGTCAGCTCCTCGGCCGTGGGGGTCGGGTCGCCATCGAGCAGCCCGTCGATTTCGGCCGGCCACACGTCGAGGGTGTCGTATGGGAAGTTGATCCGGCCGTCGGCGTGCATGCGTCGGCCGAGCTCGATCAGGCCCAGACGCATCAGGCCCACCGCGGAGGAATCGCTGTACAGGCCCCGCTCGTCACGGAGCCGATAGACGTGGCGGGCCTCTGTCAGCAGGTAGTCGAACTCGGCTCGGTGCTGCTCGGGCACCTCGACTCGCAGCTCAGCGGCGAGCGCATCGGCTCGGTTGCGTGACATTTCCGGGTCGTGGGCCAGCGCGGCCTGCAGGCGACCGAGCACGATCTCCGGTCGCTCACCGATCGTTGGGTTGGTCATGTCGAAGCCGGCGGCCAGGCGGTACCCGATCGCCTTCACGTAGGCGGCCACCGCGGGAACTCGCCTCGACAAATCCGCAAAGCGTTGAGCTGCGGGCGCACCGGCGGTCAGCAGGGCGCACGCCCGAGGGTTCGCCCGGAGCGCGTCGATCGCCGGCTCCATTTCGGGCGGCAGCACACTCGAGACCGGCGACCAACCGTCGAAGACGGCGAGCAGGGTGGCCGGGTTTCGGCCTGTCCACTGAGCGGTGTGCAGCACGAAATCGCCGACCGGGATAATGGCCGTGCCGTTGAGGCGATGATGTTGGTACCACATCGCCCCGAGGTGCTCGATGCAGCGATGGAGGTGCGCCCTGAGTCCGTCCGGGTCGAGCGCGACGAGATCGACGTCAGCGAGCGCCCGATGAGCCGCGATCGATGCCGGCTTCAACTCGGTGTCCCAACGTCGCATCGCCGTGCGCCAGAGCCGATTCTGAAATGCAGCGGCGGCCACGTCGGCGCGACGCCCGATCTCGCTGGCGATGTAGTCCGGGGTTCGAGGGCCGTCCGGTCCGGGCGCATCGAACGTCACCATTTGGGAGTACTGGAAGCCGTTCACGTACACCGTAGTCATGCCATCGAGCAGCACTCCCCAATCGGCGAACGTCTCGGCGAAGCCACGGTTGTATCCGTCGGGATACATGACCTGCAACGTCGGCGTGATCGACGCGGGGAAGTGGGCACGGCCCTGGTGCCATGACCCCGGGGCGGGTGCCTCCCAGTCTGTGTCGGTATGGGTGTCGTCCAGTGTGGTCATGACATTTCCTCTCTGGTTCGATCAAGGCGGCATCGGCGCCGGCAAGTCGAGGATGCGCTACTGGGGCGCACATGTCGTCGTCCGCCGACATGTGCGGAACATGCTCGTGGACACACTTCGCCCCATGCGGACCCTGGGTGGTCGTAGCTGACGGAAGTGGGAGACTGATGGGGTGGCAAAGGGGTTACGGCCGACAGGCACGGTGTCGTTTCTATTGACGGACATCGAGGCGTCGACGCGGTTGTGGGAGGACTACCCCGCACAGATGACTGTCGCCCTGGCACGGCATGACGTGATTGTCCGGTCGGCGATCACGGAGCGACGCGGGTATGTGTTCGGAACATCGGGTGATGGGTTCAATGCCGCGTTTTGGACTCCTGCCGAGGCGCTGGATGCTGCCACCATCGCTCAGAATCTTCTGGCCGCGGAGACATGGCCGGAACCACTCGCGTGACGGTGCGGATGGGGATCCACACTGGTACGACCGACGAACGCGACGGCGACTACTTCGGGTCCACGATGAACCGGGCAGCCCGGCTGATGGCCGCCGGACACGGTGGCCAGATCCTGCTCTCGGCAGCGACGGCGCAGCTGCTCGGCACCGGCGACTTGACCGACCTCGGTGAGCAGCGGCTCAAGGATCTGGCAACCCCTGAGCGCGTGTACCAGGTGGGTGATCAGGCGTTCCCTGCGTTGAGGGTGACGGGATCTGTCACGATCCAACTGCCGGAGTGGGCGACGAGGTTCCGTGGACGCACAGAGGAGCTGAACCGGCTAGCCGAACGGGTTCCACATGAACGGGTCATCGTGCTGACTGGGCCTGGTGGGCTGGGCAAGACGCGCCTCGCCAGCCAGATCGCACACCGTCTGTTGGCAGAGTTCCCCGATGGCGTCTACTTCATCGGACTCGCCGGAATCGTTGCCGACACCGTGGACAACGCCATCGCCGAAGGTTTGCATGTGCGCCGCGAGCCACAACGGTCGCCGTTGGAGAGTGTGATCGGTTGGTTGCGGGATCGACAGGTGTTGCTCGTGCTCGACAACTGTGAGGAGGTCGTTGGCGCAGCGCAGAATGCAGTTGCCGCCTTGCTGGCAGGGTGTCCCGGTCTTCACGTACTGGCTACGAGCCGCCTGCCGTTGGGGGTCCCGGGGGAACTGCGGGTGCCGCTGCCACCAATCGATGAGCTGTCGGCCGTCGATTTATTCGTGGACCGGATGACCGTGACGAGCCCCAACTTCGACGTCGAGCACGACCGCAATTCGCTGGAGGAGCTGTGCCGTCGCCTTGACGGGTTCCCCCTCGCGCTGGAGCTCGCCGCAGCACGCTGTCGAACTTTGACACCTGCGCAGCTTGTGGTTCGCCTGGAGCGCCGGCCTGAACTCCTCAGCGACTCGTCGGGCTTGTTCGAGGAGCGTCACCGTGATCTCGACCGGCTGATCTCGTGGTCCCTCGAAGAACTTTCTCCCAATCCGCGGCGAGTGCTCAAGCGACTGTCCGTGGTGATCGGCAGTTTCACTCTGGAGACCGGAGATGCCGTCGCCAGTGAAGAACCGGATGATGTCGTGGATGCGTTCGAGGAGTTGGTCGATGCCGGGCTGATCGTCGACGAGCATGGCGAGGGCGAACTGCGGCATCGAGTGCCCGAACCGATCCGCCAGCACGTGGCCGACCGGCTCGATGATGACGAACGTGTCGAGGCGGCGCGGCGCCACGGCTTGTGGTTCACCGAGCTCGCCCGGTCGGTCGCGGCTGGCAGCGTCGGACCGAACTTCGGCCGCTGGGCCGACCTCGTGGAACGTGAGTTCGCCAACTTCCGCCAGGCGCACCGGTGGGCCATCGAGACCGGCGATATCGAACGGGCGATTGCCATCGTCGATGGTTTCGCCGTGGTCGGCCAAGAACGTGGGCTCATGGAACTGGCCGACTGGTGTGACGCTACCGTGGCAATGGTCGAGGGGCGGAATGACTATCTTGAGGTGGCTGCTCTGGCTGCCGCCGTCGGGTTCTGGCGGTTGCAGAACAAGGTGAGTGAGATCACGGCCGCAGCCGACCGCATCGGAGCAGTCGCCGGAGACGCTGACCATCACCTGACCCTGCGCCTCGCTGCGGTGTGGGCGACCCTGGAGCCTGAGCGATGGTCTGACGCGATCGCACGACTCGAGGAGCTGGCGACGTCTGGCTCCGGTCGGCCAACGTGGTCAAACGCACAAATCGGAACGTCCCTGGTCATGCTAGGCGGCCTGGGCGAATCGGCCGTTGCCCCAATTGTCCAACGCATCGCCAGCCCGGTGTTGTTGGCGTCGCTCGCCTTCTCCCGGGCTGTGCCCCACTACATGGTGGGCGACCAGGCCACCGCCGCCGAACTCGCGGGCCAGGCGGTCGCCCTCAATCGCTCCGCAGGCGCCTTGATCCAGTTGGGCAGTGCTTTGATGGCCGATGGGGGATGGCGAGCAGAACTGCCCGACGCCACGCTCGACGATGTGTTCGGACCGCAACTTGAATCACTCGAGCTGTGGGATCGCCTCCGAGTCCCGTGGGGATTCGTCGCGGTCGCCGAGGAGATCGCTCAATCGCTGGCGATCCGCGGCCATCCCGAGGAAGCCTTCGTGTTGTGGGGCGCCGTCGACGGGACCGGTATCCAACCACCGTCAAAGGTTGGCCGCCACCGCGCCGATCCGTACATTGCCCACGTTCCCAATGACCAGGCTGCCACCTGGCGGGCCCGCGGCGCGGCGATGACCATGGACCAGACGGTCGCGTTCGCCCGTCTCACGATCACGGCCATCCTCAGTCGCTGAGCACGTCCCGCCAAGCGGTTGACGGCGACTCCGCATTGGTTCGGCTGGAATTGCTCCAGTGGAGTCACCGCGACGCACACGTGAGACGTGCACGATCGACGATCCGGATGCGTCCGCGTGCGAGTTCGACGACCCCGTGTTTCTCCAGGTCACGCACAACACGGTTGGTCGTTGCCCGCGTCGTGGCCGTCATCATTGCCAGTTCATCCTGGCTGATTCGTATCCACCCGTCGCCTTCGTCGACGATCCCGAGTTCGCCGAGGCGCGACAGCTGGCGCTGGATTCGTTTCGAAGACGGTGTGAACAACAACTCGACGAGTTGCGCCGTCAACGCACGATTTCGCTCGACGAGCACGGCCAGAAGGAACTGGTCGATGATGCGACCGGCACTTCCGATGCGCAGCGCTTGCAGGTCGTCACGGTGCAACAGGCGAGTGCGACCGGACCTCATCGCGACAACCGTCGCGCTTCGGCACGAATCCGGCGAGAGCAGCGCTAGTTCACCGAACACAGTCCATGGTTTGAAGACGTTGACCGTCAGCACATGGCCGAGTGTGCTCGAGCTGCGGGCCACGAACAATCCACTCTCGACGATATGGAGCGCATCACCCGGATCACCCTCATGAAACACCACCTCGTTGCGTCCGAACCGCCGCTGCTTGGTGTGACGGAGCACCTCGACGCGGTCGCTCTCGGAAAGCAGAGACGACAGAGATTCCACTGGCTCACATGTCTAGCACCGAACGGCGCTCGCTCCCCGAGGTCGCATCCTCGGACAGGCCTCGTCGTGATGTATCAGGGCTTGATCGAGCGACTCCAATAAGAGCCGGCGCGACCGAGACCGCATGACCATTGTCGTAGGTTCTCAGGGAGCGGCGCGTACGACCGCCACGTTTGGGGATGCTGATGGGTGGCACGAACGACTTGAACAACTCGCCGGGCCAAAGCAAGCTCTGTAATGCGGATGCGACTCCGCACGATCCCCATCGGGTGTTCATCAGCTACTCGCGGAGCGATTTCTACTTCGCGGAACAGCTGGCCGCGTCGATGCGTCGACGAGGCCTTGTGGTGTGGTTCGACGTGCACGAGCTCCTCGCCGGCACCGATTGGTCATCGGCGATCGACCAGGCCATCGCCGAGTGTGACACCTTCGTGCTGGTTGCGTCTCGAGCCGCGCTGGCATCACCGTACGTCCAGCGCGAACGCGATCTGGCGACCGAGCTGAATCGACCGTGCATCGCTGTCCTGCCTCATCGACTCGCGGCATCCAGAGTCCCTGGCATCCCGGTCTACGACCTCACCAGCTCGTTCCGGCACGGTGTCGACCAACTCGCCGGCGACCTCGCTACCGGGCAGCGGAGTGGACGACGCCGACGGCTTCCAGTGCCGTTCCCAGCCGCGGCGCGTGTCGTGGCGCTTTCACCGGCAGGTTGCACGGTCTTCGCCGTCGCGCTGGGTGTGTCCTTCGCCAAGGAGGTCGTCGGGTACGAGACAGATTTTGTATTGGGCGGATCGGAAGTATCGGACGCCAACCGAGCCGTGGCAATCGCCGTGGCGATGATCGTGCTCGTCGGCGGCTGGTCCGTCTACGTCCTCTGGGCCTTCAGCGTGCGCCGCGTGAGCTGGTTGAGCCTTCGTGGCTCTCAGTTCGTGCTACCACTCATGGCGCTCGTCGCCTGGTTGGTAGTCGACGTGCTTGCAGGATACGTCACGACCGATCCGTTGATCACGGCGCTCGGAGGCACGTCAGAGGAACTTCACCTGGGCGACGCGCCAGTGGTTCTCTGGTGCGGCGTCCTCCTGACAAGCGTCGTAGCCGCGTTCACGACACCGTATGCGCCCGGCCTGTGCCGCCACCTGAAGACAGGCGCCGCCCCCAATCGCATGCGACGGCGACACATCGGCGTTGTCCCGCGCCCGTCTGGCAACCGCGGCCCCGCACGGTCATACCGATTGATCGCGGCTGACGACGACTCACGTGTCGCTGACGAGATCCGCAGCGCCTTGACCGATGCGGGACTGTCCGAGCCCGGCGATGGTGAAGAGGCGGAACGTCAGATCGTCGTGGTCAGCGATCGGACCCCGACCGGTTGGCTGTCGTGGGACAACCTTCGAGGCCCGATAGCCGTGGTCGCGACGAGCGTCGCCCTGCCTGTTCGCGGGGTACTGCAGCAGTCTCAATGGGTCGATTATCGGCGCCGTCGCAGGCGAACACTGGCTGCGCTCGGCCGAGATCTCACCACGAGCGATTCGACTGACGAGGAGTGGCCCGTTCTGGAACTCCCGGAGCGTCTGCAACAGTTTCGGCTCCCGCCGTGGGTGGCGGTGGTTGTCTATGTGCTCATCTCGATGGCGACGTTGGCAACCGTGGTCGCCGCCTATCCCCTCGAGCAGCGGGCGTTCACGGATCAAGGCGGCAACGCGTGGCCGGCCGTTCTCTGCGCCCCGATCGCTCTCGGTCTCGTCCTGCTCGCGCAGCTGGTTCGCCGGCGCAGGATAACTCTCGCTCGGCTCCTCGCCGTCGTCGCCTTGTCGTGGCTCGGCATGGCCGCATGCGGGTTGAACTGGGTGGTGAAAGCGACCTTCTCGAACGGCTCAGCCACAGACATCGCGCCCTCCGTGTTCTATCCGCTCGTATCCGCCGTTGTCTTCGGGCTCGCCTGGCGGTCACTACGCCGATGGCTGCCCCTCCGCGTTCCCGCTGCCAAATCGGCTCAGTCCACACTCGGTTCTGCAAGCGGCTCCTGGCCCTGGCGCGTCGCGGTGGTCCCCCTGTCCATGGGCCTTCTGACCGCGGCCAACGTCACCACTCCCATCGACACTTCGTTGCCCGGGGTGCCACCACTATTGGCGTCCGCAGACGATGTCTGTCGGGACCGAACGGACATCAACGCCCTGTTGACGCCGATTGCTTCCGTGAACGAAGCAGTCAGCCTGGCGACCCGCGACACAGTCCGGTCGGCGGTGGAACGACGGATCCAGGTGACAGCGAGCGTGATCGGCGACCTCGAAGGGTATGAGCCCGCTGGGGGCTGGGGTGCCGACATGACGATGCGACTCATCGCAGCCTATGAGCGTGTCGCCCGCGCCGATCAGGCCTACCTCGACGCACAACTCAACGGTTCGAAATTGGAGGCCGAGTACGAGCAACTGCGTCTCGTCTTTGTCGACTTCAACGCACCATTCTGCTGAGCAGATCAGGCGATGCGAGTCTTCTCCGATCAGGCGAGGTCGAAGCGATCGAGATTCATGACCTTGTCCCACGCAGCCACGAAGTCGCGGACGAACTTCTGCTCGGCGTCGTTGCAGGCGTAGACCTCGGCGAGGGCCCGGAGCTCGGAGCTCGAGCCGAAGATGAGGTCGACGCGGGTGCCGGTCCAGCGGAGCGTCTCCGGTCTCGCGATCGCGACCCTCGAACACGTCCTCGGATTCCGAGGTCGCCTTCCACGCCGTCCCGATGTCGAGCAGGTTCACGAAGAAGTCGTTGGTCAGCGTCCCCGGTCGGTCGGTGAAGACCCCGTGCTCGGACTGCCCGGCGTTGGCGTTGAGGACGCGCATGCCGCCGACAAGAGCGGTCATCTCGGGAGCGGACAGCGTCAGCATGAACGCCTTGTCGACCAACAGGTGCTCGGCGGCGAGCTCGTGGCCCTTCTGGAGGTAGTTGCGGAACCCGTCGGCGGTCGGCTCGAGCACGGCGAAGGCCTCGACGTCGGTCTGCTCCTGCGTGGCATCGGTGCGCCCCGGCGTGAAGGGGACCTGCACGTCGTGGCCGGCCTGCTTCGCCGCCTGCTCGACCGCCGCGCAGCCACCCAACACGATCAGGTCGGCCAGCGAGACCTGTCTTCCCGCCGTCTGGGAACCGTTGAACTCCTGCTGGATGCCCTCGAGGGTCGCCAACACCCGCGACACGCCGGAGGTCACGTTGACGTCCCACTCGGCCTGCGGCGAGAGGCGGATCCGCGCCCCGTTCGCCCCACCGCGCTTGTCGGTGTCACGGTAGGTCGACGCCGACGCCCACGCGGTCGAGACCAGCTGCGAGATGGACAGCCCGGAGTCGAGGATCTTGCCCTTGAGCGCGGCGATGTCGGCGTCGTCGATCAGCTCGTGCGTGACCGCGGGGACGGGATCCTGCCACAGCAGCTCCTCGTCGGGAACCCACGGGCCGAGATAGCGGGCGACGGGTCCCATGTCGCGGTGCAGCAGCTTGTACCACGCCCGGGCGAACGCGTCGGCGAGCTGGTCGGGGTTCTCGAAGAACCGCTTCGAGATCTCCTTGTAGACCGGATCGACGATCATGGCGATGTCGGTCGTCGCCATCATCGGAGCGACGCGCTTCGACGGATCGTGCGCGTCGGGCACGGTGCCCTGCGCCTCGGGGTTCTTCGGGGTCCACTGCTGTGCACCGGCCGGGCTCCTGGTCAGCTCCCACTCGTAGGCGAACAGGTTCTCGAAGTAGCCGTTGTCCCAGCGGATCGGGTCGTTGGTCCACGCACCCTCCAACCCACTGGAGATCGTGTCGCCACCCTTGCCGCTCCCGAAGCTGCTCTTCCAGCCGAATGCCCTGCTGCTCGAGCGGCGCACCCTCAGGCTCGGGACCCACGTACTTGTCGGGGTCGGCCGCGCCGTGGGCCTTGCCGAACGTGTGCCCGCCGGCGATGAGGGCGACCGTCTCTTCGTCGTTCATCGCCATCCGCTTGAACGTCTCACGGATGTCGCGTGCCGAAGCCATCGGATCGGGGTTGCCGTTCGGGCCCTCCGGATTGACGTAGATCAGACCCATCTGCACGGCGCCGAGCGGATTCGCCAGCTCCCGGTCGCCGCTGTACCGCTGATCGTCGAGCCACACTCGCTCCGGACCCCAGTAGACGTCCTCCTCGGGCGCCCAGATGTCGGCACGGCCGCCGCCGAAACCGAACGTCTTGAAGCCCATCGTCTCCAGGGCGCGGTTCCCCGTGAAGATCAGCAGGTCTGCCCACGAGATCTTCCGGCCGTACTTCTGCTTGATCGGCCAGAGCAGCCGGCGGGCCTTGTCGAGGCTGACGTTGTCGGGCCAGCTGTTGAGCGGGGCGAAGCGCTGTGCGCCGCTGCCGCCGCCGCCACGGCCGTCGGCGACGCGGTACGTGCCGGCCGCGTGCCACGTCATGCGGATGAAGAACGGTCCGTAGTGGCCGTAGTCGGCCGGCCACCAGTCCTGCGACTGGGTCATCAGGGCATCGACGTCGTTCGCCAGGGCGTCGAAGTCGAGGCTGTTGAACTCCGCGGCGTAGTCGAAGTCCTCGCCCATCGGATCGGCCTGCGGGTGGTTCTGGCGGAGGACCCGCAGGTTCAGGCTGTCGGGCCACCAGTGCTGGTTCGCCGTGATCCCAACGGCCTGCTGTGCGGCGCTCATCACCGGGCACGTCGCTGTCGACGGCTCGTCGCTGGTGGTCACCGTGCCGTGCTCTTCGTTGCTCATTTCCTCTCTCCTCGATTGATGATGTGGCTGACTTCGAACCGTGAATGCTCAGAACTCAGGCGCCTTCGGCCGCCTGCCGACAGTTGGGACAGCGGCCCCAGTAGATGACCTCGGCCTCGTCGATCTCGTAGCCCGCGTCGTCGGCCGCAGTCAAGCACGGCATGGCACCGACCGCGCAGTCGACGTCGACCATCCGGCCGCAGGCGCGACAGATCAGGTGGTGATGGTTGTCACCCACCCGATCCTCGTAGCGCGCTGCCGACCCGGCAGGCTGGATGCGCCGGAGCAGACCCATGTCGGCCAGGACGCCGACGGCGTCGTACACGGCGCGGCGCGAGATGGCACCGATGTCGGCCCTGACGACCTCGACCACATCTTCCGCCGTGAGGTGAGGTCGGCCCGACACCGCCCGCAGGACGGCCAGGCGCTGCGCCGTGACCTTGAAACCCTGTTGCCGAAGGAGCTCAGCCGGGTCGACCGACATGTCCACACTATGTGCAAATTTCTACGACTTGTAAAGACTCTCGCCCGGTCCAATCACACTGACAACCGGCGACGCGGCGGCCGATCCGGCGCCCGGTGAGCGCGAGCAGGATCGCCTCACCCGTGCCGGAGACCTCTGGCCCGTCGCCGTGTGACCAGGCGACGTCGGTGGCCACCAAGCGGAGTCCTGCGGCACGCTTCTTCGCCCCGACGAATCCGCCGAAGTCGGGCGCGACGTCGAGCGCGGCCACGAGGCGGTCCTCGGGCATCTGTCGGGGCAGGCCGAGTGGCCGGCGGATGTCCTGGTGATGGACGATGTGGTCGAGCAGGCTCTCCGTGGGCTTGATGACCCGAGAGATGCCCTTGTGCACGTGCTGGTTGGGGATGGTGTCGAAGACGGCCAAGATCTGTGCCGGGGTGTGTGCCGAGCCGTACGCCACTGAGCCCTTGGCGGAACCTTTCGGAACGTTGAAGCCGTACTTGGCGAGCATGGTCCCATTGCTCGTTGGACAATGTGTGGGCGAACTCGCTGATCGAAGCGAGCTCCTCCCAGCGCAAGCGATCGTGATCCGGCACGGCAACCCCCTCGTCTCAGGGACGGATACTACGACGACGTCCGAGTCCTCGGTTTCATCCTGCCGAGTCCAGCTGCGCGAGGTCGCGCTGCGCGTAGCGGTTGTGCCAGAACTCTTCCTCGAAGACGGTGTAGATGCACTCTTGCACTGGGTTCGTGCCGTTCTCGAGCACGTCGATCGGTCGTGTGAAGTCGGTCGGCTCAACCGATGCGAGATAGTCACGAAAGCGCGTGGCGCGATCCGCGCGCACAGCGAGAGCCTCGGAGACGGACGGCGTCAGGTCGTAATCGAGGCCGGGCCACGGGAAGTCGACGGAACCGCTGTTCGGCAACCCGATCGGGTGGAAGGGTTCTCCGAGGATCGGCGCCGTGAACCACTTGTCCATCGCGAAGACGAGATGTCGCAGCGTCTGGACGAAGGACCACTCGTCGTTGACCGACTCGTGCAGCGTGTCCTCGGGCAGAGCCTTCGCCTGGGTGACCGTCTTCGCCCATTCGTCCTCGAGGGCCACCCACGTTGCCTGCATCCCCTCCGGGTTCGATGGACGGAGAATCGCCCGCAACGGGTACCACGGGTCACGCTCGTTCACGTATGCCGTGACGTCGACGCCGTTGATGACAACCGTGTCCACGAGCGCGTCGATGTCGACATTGACAAGCCAGGCGTGGCTGATCTTCGCGTCAGTGAGGTTGACGTCGCGGAAGCGCGCCCCGCTGAGATCGGCGCCCCAGAACACCGCTCCGGCAAGATCTCCCTCGAACTCTTCCGGCATCATGCCTCCCCTCGCGTCGCTGCCATTTCAGCGTGCAGTGTCCTCAAGTCTGCCCGAGTTCGGCAGCAAGGTGAGTTGAATGGGGCAACTTGACCACTGCATGTAGTGGTCGAGTTGTTCTGCAACACGATGGCGACGGCCGTTTCGGTTGCCAATGCGCTCGATCACTGGACATTCGGGGCGGGTCCGAGTGTTAGCAGCTCATCGAGTGTCTGCAGCTCACCCGGGGTGGACGGAAACACTCGATGGACCGGGGGTTGAGCTGAATTGTGCCCCTTATCTCACCTTGGCGGCCGCCGACACAGGTCGAGTTGCGCTTCAGGTGTGCTGCTGTCGCTCGCTCCGAACACCGTTGACATCGAGCGCCCGCAGGGACTGACACCGGCGAACGATGCAGGGACGACGTTGGCCTCTCGCGGCAGCATCTCGATCCGCTAGCAGTAGCCCGAACGGCTGATCGACGACCTGGGTCGCCGCCTATGGGCCGCGTCGGGTTGGTTGGCCGCGGGGTTGGCTGGTGCGCATGGTTCCGTCGGGGAAGGTGACCTCGATGTCGGCGTTGGGGAGCAGTTTCACGTGCAGGTCGCGGCGATGCACCAGGTGATGATGGCGGCTGCACAACAACACCAAGTTGTCGAGCTCGGTGACACCCATGTTCTCCCAGTAATGGATGTGATGGGCGTCGCACCAAGCGACCCGCCGGTCACAGCCAGGGAACCGGCAGCCACCATCGCGCACCGCCGTAGCCCGAAACAGATTCGCCGGCACGGTACGTGTCGCCCGCCCGTACTCGAGCACCGCTGACCCCGAACGCATCACCCGATGGATCACACAATCACACAACAACGTCCCGGTCGTGAGGTGATCAACAATCGGGCCGTCACTACCCCACGCCAGTGCACCCTGACCGAGAGAGTCGGCATCAACGATCAACTCGACATGGGCACGCTGGCGGGGAGTACCCGAGCGGTCGTGGTTGGCGTTGAAGAACGCACAGACATCAACCAACGCATCGGCGCTACGCCGCGAGCCATCACGACCATCCTCGACACCATCCCAGGTCGACGCGGTACGGATTGCCTGCTCGAACTGCACCGCACCAGCACCATCCAACACGAACCGCCCAACCAGACCATCCACGGTCCGTGCCAGACGCAACTCACGATCGGGCTCGACCGGTTCGGGCAACTCGACCAACGCTTCGGCACGCTGCCGCCACACCCCAGCAACCCGTTCGCTATCAGCAACAGACAACGGCGCGACGATCTCGACCAGCTCGGCCTGTTGAGTTACGCATGATCGGCTCCACCACGGTCGGGCACGACACCTTCAACGCGACAACCTGACCAGCGGACAGCACACCCTCACACGCTGCTTCAGCTACAGCCGGGAACTTGTCCAGGAACCTTCCACGATCGACCAGCGCGTTGGCCTCACGATTCGACATCCGACAGTGATGACGCAACCACGCCGCCATCGACACCGACCCATCCCCAGCCCACACGCCACAGACCTCCAACCGTCGCGCCGCCAACGCCAGACGAGCGGATTGGCGTTCGTGAACAGCCCACGCCTCAACAAACTCGGCCGCCGAGAGCACGATCTCATCGACGACGGCGGCCCCGGTTCCCATACCCCCAAGCGTACAGGTGTTCGATCACCCGAACAACAGCAAACCCATATTCCATATGGTCAATATCGATACTTGGTGACCCTCACATCGCCACACGAGATGGACCATTTCGGGCTCCATGGGATCTGGTCAGAGGACGTGTCGGATGATCCTGACGACGGCAGCACCGACGCTGACGAAGAGTACGATGCCAGCGGTTCCGACGACCACACCGATCGCGAGCATGACCACATCCTCGAGAATGATTGCGAGGGCAACGATGACCGAGCCCAGTGCGGGCAGCGTCTCGAGGCCGGACAACGGTGGTGCCAGGCCGGCGGCGATCGCGAATGCGGTCAGCACCACGCCGATCAGTCGGATGAACAGGCGCTGGTGGAAGAGACCCGCCAGCCGTGGACGCGAGTACTTCTCGAGCCAGCGGATCCGGCGCACAAGGAAAGGGATCGCCTTACGTGTGACCACACTGGCGAGTTCACGTTTCCGCCAGCGCTCGGGAAGCCAGATCGTCCGCCTCCCTAGAGCCATTTGTGCTGCGATCGCGGCGGCATTGATCTGGAAGACGAGATTGACTCCCCCAGTCGGGATCGGAGTCGCCGACACCGCCATCAGCAGCAGGCTCGCGACGGCGAAACTCTTCTCGGCGAACACGTCGCCCAGCGCGCCGAGCGACTTGGGAGCATCGCCGTCGAGCCACCGCTCGAGCTCGTCGCTGAACCTCTGACCGGAGTTCATACGCTCCCCGCGGCGAGCCACCTGCCACCTCCACCCGCTCGGTGAGACCCTCGGATGTCCGGTTCCCACAACTCGACCGGCGACAGCCGAACTGACGTACTCGGATCCATGCGCCGACGCTAACGGTGGGGTTTGCCCGCAGGTCAGTTGAGTACTCATTTGCCTTGCTCGTCGAGGTTCCGGCGCCCAGGTCCTCAGTCGGAGTGACCCTCTCCCGACCTCCGCGGGAACCATCGCCCGAACCAGACACGGATCGCGACGACGGTGCCGGCGCAGCTCATCGCGATGTACGACACCAGTTCCTCGACGGGTGCGCCGGCGATGTGGGCGAGCGTCACGCCGTCGCGACCGCGTAGGAGTCGTGGCGGCGCAGCCAGCCACTGTTCGCGCCATGCTCGTTGCGGCCGAGCGGAGCGCGATCGAGCCACTGATACATGCCCCACATCGCGTCCAAGCCACGGGCATAGGCGGAGTACGTGTGGTAGACGACACCGTCCTGCATGGCGAAGGTGCTCATGCCCGGCAACTCCCCCGGCCCGCCCTGGCGCATCTCCTCGGTCACCTCGCGGAAGTTGTACTCGAGCAGCGGCCGCTCCTCGGTCGAGGAGACCTTGAAGTCGAAGTTGAAGTCGTTGGCGAACGACGAGACCCACGGGAACGACCAGCCCATGCGGGCTCGGTAGGCCAGCAGCTTCTCGAGCGGGGCTCGCGAGACGGCGACCCACGGCGACGTCGTGGTGCTCGAGGTGGACGCGTGGGAGGTCGATGTGGTCGCCCAGCGACGAGCAGCTCGGGCAGCCTTCGTCCCAGTCGGGCCCGAACATGAAGTGGTACACGATCAGCTGCGAGCGACCGTCGAACAGGTCGGCCAAGCTCTTCGGGCCGTCCTCGGTGTCGAAGACGTACTGCTCGTCCACGCGCACCCATGGCAGCTCCAGCCGCTGTTGGGCGAGGGCGTCGGACATCCGGGTCAGTTCCTTCTCACGCTCGAGCAGGGAGCGTCGGGCGTCGTCCCACTCGCGGCGGGTTCCGGTCGGATGATTCATTGTTGTTCTCCTTGTTGAAGCGTGTCGTTGATGGGTGTTGAAATGAGTTCTCGCAGAGGGCCTGCAACTTGGCCAGCGTCTGGCCCCAGCCGACGTTGACCGACTGGGTGTCGAGCGTGCCCTCCATGGTGATCCGCTCGTGCTCGAGGCGGAGCGCGGTTCCGCCGTCTTCGGCGTCGCTGAACGTGATCGTCAGCTTCGTCTCCTCGGCCTCGGGGTCGAACTTGAACGTGAACACGATCCGTTCGTCGGGGACGAGCTCCTCGATCACGGAGACGAAGGTGTGGTGCCCGCCATCGGCGTCGAGCATCTCGACCTGGTGCACGCCGCCGACTCGTTCGTCGACGGTGGCGACGGTGACGGAGAAGTCATCGGGCCCCAACCAGCGGGCGAGCAGTGGCCGGGTCGAGCCAGGCGCGGTAGACCTTCGAGCGAGGGGCGGCGATCACACGTTCCAGGGCGACTGCGAACTGCATCAGGTGTTCTCCTCGGTCATCAACTTCTCCAATCGATCCAGCTTGTCCGTCCAGAAGCCCTCGTAGAACGCGACCCAGTCACGGACGTCGGCCAGCGGCTCGGCGCGCAGCCGGCAGATCGTGGTGCGACCATCGACGCGCCGCTCCACGAGGCCGGCGTCCTCGAGCACGATCAGGTGCTTGGACACGGCGGCGAGCGAGATGTCGAACGGCTCGGCGAGTTCGCCGACCGTGCGCTCGCCATCGGCAAGCGCGTTCAGCATCGTCCGGCGCGGTGCGCTCGACAGCGCATGAAACACCGCATCCAGACTCTCAACCATCTAGTTGAGAATACAGCTTGGGAGGACAATCGTCAACCATTCAGTTGAGTATCATTGGGCGGCTGTTTCGACGGCGGTGCCGAATGCGTCGAGCAGCTGGCTGCCCGTTCGAGCATGATGGTGCGCTCTCGGCTGTTCCGTGTCAGAGCAGCGGCTCGCAGGAACTCTTGCCGAGACTCTTCGTGTTGGCCGTTTCTGCAGAGCAGATCAGCCACCACCGCTGCGAGCAGGTGGTGATCAATCATCGACGGGAGGTGTTGGAGGGGCTCGGCGATGGCGAGCCCTTCAGCGGGCCCGAACGCCATGCCGACGGCGACGGCACGGTTGAGCTCGACCACGGGAGATGGAGTGACTTGGGCCAGGGCGTCGTACAGCGCGGCGATCCGTGGCCAGTCGGTGTCCGCCGGGCGGGCCGCTCGGGCGTGGCCCGCGGCGATCGCCGCCTGCAAGGCGTACGGCCCGGTGCTCCCCCCACGCCTGGTGAGTTGTTCAAGCCCGTCGAGCCCGCGTCGTATCAGCAGGCGATCCCATTTGGTGCGATCCTGATCCATCAGGAGGATCGGCTCGCCATCGTCGCTGACTCGTGCATGGAGTCGAGAGGCTTGGAGCTCCATGAGAGCGAGTAGCCCGATGGCTTCGGTCTCGTCGGGTAGAATGGCAACCAGCATTCGTCCGAGCCGCATCGCTTCCTGGCACAGGTCGACGCGGATCCACTCGTCACCGGTCGTCGCCGTGTAGCCCTCGTTGAACACGAGATAGATCACCTCGAGGACCGACGTCAGCCGTTCACCGCGGTCCGCTGAGTCGGGGAGTTCGAAGCGAACGTTCGCCGCGGACAGTGTCCGTTTTGCACGCACGATCCGTTGCGCGATCGTCGACTCCGAGGTCAGGAAAGCCCGTGCGATCTCGGCGTTGTTCAGACCGCACAGGTACTTGAGTGTGAGCGCCGAGCGGGCGTCGGGCGACAGAATCGGATGGCAGGCCATGAAGATCAGGCCGAGCAGATCCTCACCGAGCGCTTCGTCAGGTTCGCCAGCATCAGGCTCGACAACGCCGGCCGCGGTGACGGCGAGTGTCGCGTACTTGCTCCGTTGGACGTCACGACGTCGGAGCAGATCGATGGCAAGAAATCGTGCTGTCGTGGCGAGCCAGGCACCTGGGCGTTCCGGAACTCCAGCTTGCTCCCAGCGCTGCAATGCGGTGATGAAGGTGTCCTGGGTGAGTTCTTCGGCGGTCTCGAGGTCACCGACGAGTCTGGCCAGCCGGGCGGTGATGCGTGGGGCTTCGAGACGCCACACCGCCTCCAGCGTCTGCGTGGCCGATGTGGTCATCAGGGCGCTGCTCTGGCGGCGGTGTGGCGTTGGACTGTGGCTGTCACGCGAGGTCTGAGTACTCCATCACCTGGCGAACATCGATGCGTTCTACGCCAGCGACGGCGGCGAACCGCTTGGCGTGTTCGATGGCCTCCTCGCGCGAACGGACCTCCAAGATCGCGAAACCAGCGATCAATTCTTTCGCCTCCGCGAACGGTCCGTCGATCACACGCACGTTGCCGTCGGTGATTTCGATCCTGCGCGCCCTTCGAGCTCGGATGGACACCCTCGCCGCTGAGAAGAACACCGGCCATCGCCGATTCCTCCATGAGCTGACCGATAGCGGCCATCTGCTCCGGCGTTGGGGGTACGCCCGCTTCCATGTCCTCGGTTGAGTAGTGCATCACCATGAATCGCATCAGTCAGCTCCTTTGCTGTCGCCTCGTGGACACCCGGGTTGGTGCACGTGCTGTCTGGTTGCCGAACGGGGCAGCGGATTATCGACACGTACCACCAAAGTGCCAGAAGCGGCGCTCGACGCTACCTGTTGTTGTCCGAGTGTTAGCAGCCCATCGGAGTGTCTGCCGCCCGCCCGGGGTGTCCGGAAATACTCCGATGGAGGCGAACCTGCCGAACTCAGCTGTCATGAGCGCACAGGCAGCACCCCACAGGTGTTGCGAGCGGCCAACGCCCATCGCGGCAGTTCGGTGTCTCGGTATTCGACACCGACGGCGATTCGAACGGCGGCATGGAGCTCGAAACAAAGGCGGACATGACCCGGGGCAACTCTGGCGGGCCGATGTTCGGGTGGTTCAACGCCGACCCGCGGCTGGTGGGTGTGGTGAGCGGACAGGAAGAGGACTGGAGCCCGGGGTTCTGGCCCTGGGAATGGGGTGACACCGAGAAAGGCAACGTCGTGGCCGGCGGATCGGGGTTCACCAATCTCATGGCGTGGGGGCGAACTGCCTGGCCATGACGTGACCAAACGCGCTTCCCCGCGGCATTGGCTACCGAAGATCGCGCCATCAGGTCACCCGGCATCGAACTCGATCGTGAAGGCGTTGCCCTCGTTCGGCAGCGGTGATGCGACCGCCGTCGAGCGCCCGCTGGCTTCCGTCGACGAGGATGGTGTCGCTGACCGGGCCGTGGATGATCAGCTCGAACTGGCGGCGGGCGAATTCGGGGTAGCCGTCGCCGTCGACCTCGGCGCGCACGGTGACCTTCCGACCGGCGCGGACCACCTCGAACGTGGTTCGGAAGTGGGCACCATTCTTCGCCGCGAACGTGGTGCCATCGTCTTCCTGCAGGGCCGAGTGGTAGGTGCCATCGACGGCGGGAACGAACAGGTGCAGCGCGATCGTCGTCGGTTGGTATCCCGCGGTCGAGGGTGGTGCAACCGTCCACATCGGGATCACAGCCCCGCCGCGAGCGTAGAGCGGGATCCGCTCCATGGTGACGTCCGCCCTGACGTATCGAGGGCCGATCAAGACCTCGTCAGTGTGCCAGTCGTACCAGGTCCCGCTGGGACAGGTAGACCTGCCTGGCGGTGATACCCGACTTCAGCACAGGGGCGACGAGCAGATCGGGGCCGAGCAGGTACTGATCGTCGAGATCACGGGCGGCGTGATCGAGCTGGTGGTCGAAGATCAGCGGGCGTTGCACGGGCGCGCCGGTCTCGGACGCTGTCACGAACGCTGTGTAGATGTACGGCAGCAACCGGTAGCGCAGCTGGATTGCATCACGCACGAGATCCTCGACGACCTCGCCGAACGACCAGGCGTACTGGTCGATCCAACCGATCGACGGAGTGATTGCGGCAGAACGGGGTCAGCGTGCCGTACTGCATCCAGCGCAGGAACAGTTCGGCGTTGGTGTCGCCTTCGAAGCCGCCGATGTCGGCGCCGACGAATGCCTGGCCGGAGATCCCCAGGCCGGTGGCCATCGGCACGCTGAGCCACAGATGATCCCAGTTGGCCATGTTGTCGCCCATCCAGTTGGCGGCGTACCGCTGGATTCCGGCGAACCCGGCACGCGACAGCACGAACGTGCGCTTGTCGGGCATGGCGTCGAGAAGTCCCGCCGTCGTACCCATCGCCATCAGCAGTGCGTACTGATTGTGGAAGCGCTCGTGGGGATGTCGACCACCGCCGAAACGCATGGCGTCGGGTGGAACGATTCCCGTGGCCGGTTCGTTCATGTCGTTCCAGATCCCGACCAGACCGGACTTCACGTGGGCGGCGTTCAACTCACCCCACCACACTCGTGCCTCTTCGGTGACGAAGTCGGGAAACGCAGTGTTGCCGGGCCATACCTGGCCGATGTAGACGTCGCCACCCTCGGTCTTGCAGAGCACGTCCCGCTCGAGAGCCTGGTCGAACACCCAGTAGCCAGGGTCGTACTTCACACCCGGATCGATGATGGTGATGACCCCGAAGCCCTGTTGGCCCAGCCGCGCCAGCATGCCCGGCACGTCGGGAAACGCCTCGGTGTTCCACGTGAACACCCGGAACCCGTCCATGTACTCGATGTCGAGCCACAGGGTGTCGCACGGAATCTCGTGGTCGCGATGGCGCTGCGCGAGTTGCTCGATCGCGTCCTGCGTGTACTTGGCCCAGCGACAGTGGTGGTAGCCCAGCGACCACATTGGCGGGATCGCGATGCGCCCGGTGAGCTCGGTGTAGCTCGTGAGGATGTCGGCCATCTGCGGCCCGGCGAAGATGTACTCCGTGTACTGACCACCGGCGAAGTGGATGCGGTACTCGTCGCGTGCGGTGAAGTCGTAGTGGCCGCGGTAGCCGTTGTCGACGAACGACCCCGTCATCGAACCGTCAGGATGCGACTGGTGGTAGAAGAACGGAATCGAGATGTAGTACGGATCGAACTCGATGCTCGTGCGCTCCGAGCGCAGATCGTCGGCGGGATAGCCGGCGGTGAACTCCTTGGTTCGCTCCGGGTCGAGCACGTCGGTGTTCCAGAGTGTGAAGTCTCGCCCTCGACGGTTCTGGTGCCCGGTCTTCTCGCCGAGTCCGTAGATCGCGTCCTCGGGACGGCACCGACGCCGGACGGTGAACGCGTCGTTCAACGTCGCGTACGTCCAATAACTGCCATCGAGATCGGGCGCGGTCTCGACGACGGGAGTGCCGTCGGCGCGGTGCACATCCAGGCGGAAGGGGTCGAGCCACAGCGAGACGACCATGGCCGCTGTGCGTAGGCGCACGACCTCGTCCGACTGCTCGACGGTGAACTCGACACCATCGGCGAGTGGCTCGACGCAGACCGCGAACGTCGGGGACTCGTCGAACGTTCCACCGCGGCTGATCTTGACCCGCACGACGTCGTCGCCGACCACGTCGATCCGCAGTTGCTCGCCGTGCAAGCCAGCGAGGAGACCGTGTTCGGTGCTCTCCACGGAGTCCACCCGCTCGAATCGGATGTAGTTGCTGGTGTCGATCATGCCCGGGGAGTCTTGCATCCGCGGCTTTCGGGCGCCGCCAGACGCTGACCGCCGCTCCCGTTTCGGCCACCTCGCGCATCGGCAAGACTGGAGATCGCGATCCAGAGTGGAACCGCGACCTCGGTGCAGAGTTCGGCGACGCTCGCACTCAGTGGAAGTCAGGTGCACGTCAACGGCGGAGTCAGTTGTCGGCCCGCAGCGCGCGTCAACGACACCGTCACCCTCACCCAGATCTCGAGCGGATCGGCGACAGTCTGCATCGGCTGACGGGCCATCTCAGCCCACCCATGCCCGGACTACTGCTGGGACCCGAAGCTCGATGTGGACCTGGTACCCACGACGTCGTCGGCAGCGAGCTCGCCGAGCCGGCGCAGGTCGTCGGTGAGGCCGGTGCTGCGCTCGCGGTGGGTGGGAACGACGATCGCGTAGAGAGCGGCGAGCACCGCCGGCGCTCGGACGACCTCGAACGACTGCGTGATGCGCGTCCCGCCGTCGACGGGCTCGAGCTCGATGCGCCACTCGCTGCTGTCGGGAAACAGGAGGGTGGGGACGGTTCGCCACGCGAACGTGCGCGGCTCGTCGGCGACGAGGACCTCGTTGATGCGGCTCCACGTCCACGGACCCGCCTTGTTCGTGCCCCGAAAGCGCACCCCCGGCGCCGCGTTGGTGGCGCCGTCGAGCCACTCGACGCGGCGGCATTCGTGGCTCCATTCGCCGACCCGGGTCACGTCGGTCACGACATTCCACACCGCGTCGATCGGCGCCGCGACGACGGTCTCGACCCGGCCGGTACGGGGGATCCTGCGCGGCAACATCGAGGCCGGGCCGTACGACTCGGTGCGCGATGCGCGTCGTCGCCCCCAGCAGGCCGTCGCCCGCCGCCGATAGCGACGGGCGAAGCCGTGGACGAGCACGAGTCTCGGGATCGGCGGCACCTGGTGCACCACGAGCCTGGCTGCGTTCGGCGTCGAGCCCGTCGAGCAGCCAGTGGCCCTCGAAGCCGAGCTGCGGGCAGCGACTTGGGCTTGATGAAGTACTGCTGGTCGACGGCGCGCCATTCCGCGGCGGTGATGGTGACCGAGACGAGCGGCATCGTCTCGCGCTCCTCACGCTCGAGGTGCGGGAGCAGCACCTCGCAGAGGCGTCGCAACGCGGCGAGCAGCGCGACTCGCGTCTCGTCGGATGTCCGCGCTGCCGTAGTCGTGGGCGGCGCGTCTCGCAGGCCTCGACCAACGGGGCGACGCGGGCGTGGTCGGCCTCCATGGCGTCCAGCAGCGGCGTGGCTTCGGGATTGCGATCTCGCACCAGCGGCCACAGCCCGGCGTCTTCGCCGTGGTGGTGGGCGTCGAGGAAACCCATCATCCAAGCGACGTGCTCGCCGATCGCGATTCGCTGGGCATGCTCGGGGTACGGCGCCGTCGAGAGCACGTCGATGGCGCGGCCGAGGTCGCGTCGCAGCGCGTCGTGGACGATGCCCATCATCCGCGTGTCGGCCGGCGCATTCGGGATACGTGTCATGGCTTCTCCTTCCCTCCCGGCCGCAACAGACGGCCGATCGTCTCTGCCAGCCACTCCTCGTAGCGCGCCGCGCTCCACCCCGCCCGGTCCACCAGCAGCTGGTAGACCTCCATGCTCAGCACTGCCCACAACCCGTCGCGCACGGTGTCGGTGACCGGGCGCCCGGCGACGAGCCGCGCGCCCTGGTCGACGTTCAGGCGGCGCCGCTCCTCCGCCTCGGTCAACCGCTCCGCCAGCTCGGCGTCACCCGCCGCCGCCTCCCGGAGGGCCCTGCCGATCCCGGAGGTGCGCTCGTGGATCTGACGGACCAGCCGCGCCGCGGCACGCGCCCGCTGCCGACAACGGTCCCCGACCGAGCGCAGCGAACTCCGGCCGTTCCCCGAGCGGGATCGGCTCGGTGTCGCCGACGACGGCCACATCGATCGCAGCGAGCAGCAGATCCGCCTTCGACCCGAAGTTCGAGTACACCGTCTCCACCGCCACGCCCGCGACGCGAGCGACGTCTCGCATCCCCGTGCCCGCCCACCCGTTCTCGCCGAAGAGCTGGATGGCCGCGTCGAGCACTGCCGTCCGCGTCTGCGCCGCGTGCTGCAGCCGCCGCGGCGATTCGTAACGGCGTCGGACCCTGCCGGGAGCCTCGGACTGGTCCGGGTGCTCACGACACGAATGTTAGAACAGACATGTAGTGAATACAAGTCTGTTCTAATCAACCTTCGGAGACTTGGGTCGGATCGCTGGTGCGCCTGGGCGGACGAGACCGCTTTCGTAGGCGAGCACCACTGCCTGAACCCGATCGCGGACCCCGAGCTTGGTCAGCAGCCGACTGACGTGGGTCTTGGCAGTGGCCTCGCCGATGTACATCTGGGCCGCGATCTCGCGATTGCTGAGACCGTGAGCCAACAGCTCGAGTGCCTCGCGTTCGCGTTCGGTGAGGTCGTCGGGAAGCGCTGCGGTGACCGCTTCTGGTTCGGGCTGGCTGGCGAACTCCTCGATCAGTCGTTTGGTGACCGACGGTGACAACAGCGCGTCACCTTGGGCGATGACGCGAACCGCGGCGACGAGCTCTTTGGCCGGCGTGTCCTTCAGCATGTAACCGCTCGCACCGGCACGAATGGCGCCGTACACGTATTCATCGAGATCGAAGGTGGTGAGCACGAGCACCCTGGTGTCACAGTCAGGGCTCGAGGTGATGAGACGAGTGGCCTCGATGCCATCCAGGACGGGCATCCGGATGTCCATCAGCACCACGTCGGGACGGGTCCGTTGGCAGAGCTCGACCCCGAGTCGACCGTTGTCGGCGTCACCGACGACGTCGATGTCGGGTTGAGCATCGAGGATCATGCTGAAACCGTCACGCATCAGCGCCTGGTCGTCGACGATCGCGACTCGGATGGTCATGTTCGCTGCTCCGCAGCAGGGGGGCTCGTACGGGCATCACTGTCGACGATCGGGAGGACGGCTCGGACGGCATAGCCCCCGCCGAGTCGGGGCCCGGACGTCAACTGGCCACCGTAGATCTCGACCCGCTCGCGCATGCCGATCAAGCCGTTTCCTGTTCCGACACCGGCGAGGGAGGTGACCGCTCCCCGCCCGTCGTCGATGACCTCGATCACGAGGTCGTTCGGTTCGTATGAGATCCGCACCGTGGCCGAGGCCGATGCACCAGCGTGCTTGCGCACGTTGGTCAGAGCCTCTTGCACGATCCGGTAGGCCGCCAACTCGATACCGGGAGCAATCGGCTTCTGGTTTCCGTCGACGAGCAGTTCGGTCGCCACGCCGGTTGCCGACGACTGCGCGACGGCGGCGGTGATGTCGGCGATTCCCGGCTGGGGGGTGAGTGACGCCTCGTCGTCGCCGGTCTCGCGAAGCACCCCGAGCATGCGACGCAGCTCGGTGAGCGACTCACGTCCGACAGATCTCGATCCTGGCGAACACCTCGGCGGCCTTGTCCGGATTGGTATGAACGATCTCCCGTCCAGCCGCCGCTTGCACGGCGACGACGCTCATGGCGTGTGCGACCACATCGTGCATTTCGCGGGCGATTCGGCTGCGTTCCCTGATGACTGCCCGTTTGGCCTCGGCGAGGCGATCCGCCTCGGCTGCGGCGGCGCGGCGTTCGGTGTCGACGAAGATGCGTTCGCGGTTGCGGATGAGCACGCCTGCCGCGATGGCGCCGATCAGAAAAGCCATGACGCTGAGGGACTGCAAATAGGCGAACCCATCGGGACGGTTGAGCACGCTCACGCACGCTGTGAGCATCAACAAGGTGCACGTAGCCACGATCGCCCACCATGCCCGCCGGCGACGCTCGGCATGAGCGGCAACCGCGTAGAGCGCTGGCAGACCGAGCACCGACAACAACGCGCCGTAACCGCGTAGCCAGAAGGTGGCCAGAGCAGCCGTCACGATCACGAGCACCGCGATCGGTGCTCGCCGTCGCCAGACCAGGCTGATGGCACCGGCGACGACCAGCGCGTAGGCGAACCCGTCGGCTGCCCGATCCCCTGGCATGGGCGAGGCCGACGTCGATGCCACATCGACGACGGAGAACACGGCGATGACGGCGGCGATGACCAGGTCGACCAGCACCCGAGTATCGGGCTCCCAGCGACGGGTGACCTTCATCGGTGACCCGACCGTCGAATCATGAGCTGACTGTACCGAAACCATGCGCAGCCGTTCGTCCGGCGTTGTGATGATCGCGCCTCCACCAATGTGATGACGGCAACCCGATCGGGCTCCGCCACGACCAGCCATCGGTCGGATCCGCGATCACCACATCGCCGGATGATCTGCGCCACCGCGTTCTTTACCGTCCGAAGTGTCCCCAACAACTCGAACGAAAGGAACGACAATGACACTCCTCCAGGCCACTCCGAACCTTCGTGGCAACATGGTCGCTGCGGCTTCGGCCCGCGGCGCAACCAAGACCTACGGCACCGGCGACACCGAAGTCCTCGCCCTCGACAACGTCGACATCGACTTCGCGGCCGGCCACTTCACGGCCATCATGGGCCCATCCGGATCGGGCAAGTCGACCCTCATGCACTGCATGGCCGGCCTCGATCGCCTGAGCGCCGGATCCGTGACCGTCGGCGACGTCGACATCACCACCGCCAGCGAGAAGCAGCTCACTGTCCTGCGGCGGGATCGGCTGGGGTTCATCTTCCAGGCGTTCAACCTGGTGCCGACGCTGACCGCCATCGAGAACATCACACTCCCGATGGACCTCGCCGGCACGAAGCCAGACCGGGTATGGGTCGACAACGTGATCGCAACGGTCGGATTGTCCCACCGCCTGAAGCACCGGCCCAGCGAACTGTCGGGAGGTCAGCAACAGCGTGTCGCCGTCGCCCGTGCATTGGCCAGCCGGCCACAGATCATCTTCGCCGACGAGCCCACGGGCAACCTCGACAGCACCACTGGTGCCCAGATCCTGGCTTTCATGCGCCATGCCGTGCGAGAACTCGGCCAGACGATCGTCATGGTGACCCATGACGCGGTCGCGGCCAGTTACTCCGACCGCGTGGTCTTCCTCGCAGATGGTCGCATCACCGACCAACTGACTGATCCGACCCCCGACGCCGTGCTCGACCACATGCGTCGACTCAGCAACTGAACCACCGACACACACAGATTGGAGCCCGGTCATGTTTCGCCTCACCTTCAAGAATCTCATGGCGAACAAGGTACGTTTCGCCCTCACCACCTTCGGCGTGATGCTCGCCGTCAGCTTCGTCGTCTCGGCGTTCGTGCTCGGCGACGGCCTTCGCAGCAGCTTCACCAAAGTGTCCGAGGAGGTCACCGCCGGCGTCGACCTCGAGGTCCGCAACGTCGCGGACTTCGGAGACGCCCCGCCGCTCTCCCCCGACACGGTGTCCGTCGTCGCCGCGGTGGACGGTGTCGCCGACGCCGTCCCCAGCATCGAAGCAGCGGACAACGCTGTCCGCCCGATCAAGGCCAACGGCGAGACCATCCCCACCGACTGGCCCGCCGCAGTTGGCGTTCAACTGGATCGACAACGCGCAGTTGAGCCCGTTCACGCTGGTCGATGGCACCCCACCGCGCGTCGGCGAGTTCACCATGGACGTCGATTCCGCCGCCAAGCACGGCTTCGTCATCGGCGACACGTACGAGGTCATGGTTCCCGATGGACGGGTCGACCTCACCCTCTCGGGAACGTCGTCGTTCGGTGCCGACAACTCGACGCTCGGCGCCGTCCTCATGCAGATGAACACCGACCAGGCCAGCGAACTGTTCGGAATCGACGGGATCAACAACGTCTCCGTGCAGGTCGCCGACGGGGCCGACGTGGCCGACGTTCAAGCCGCGGTCGCCGCAGCCGTGCCGACGGCAGAGGTTGTCGACCACGCGACGGTGCTCTCGGAGACAACGACCGGGTTCACCGAGGAGATCGACATCGTCGGCAACATCTTGGTGGGATTCGGTGGAGTCGCACTGTTCGTGTCGATCTTCATCATCTACAACACCTTCGCCATCGTCTTGTCGCAACGCAGCCGCGAACTCGCGCTGCTTCGTACGGTCGGTGCCGACCCGAAGCAGATCAAGCGTTCGGTTCTGGGTGAGGCTCTGGCCGTAGGTGTGATCGCTTCGGTCGGAGGGATCGCCGGTGGCATCGCCGTCGCCAAGGGCATCGACGCCTTGTTCGGTTTGATGGGCGTCGACCTCATCGACTACCCGCTGATTCTCGCCACGCGCACCCTGGTCGCTGCCGCCGTGATCGGCATCGGCGTCACGATGCTGGCGGCGGTCGGGCCGGCTCGCCGAGCATCCACTGTGCCCCCCATCACCGTCCTCACCGGTGGCGCCGAGGCCGGAGCCGCCGGATCTCGCACCCGCAAGATCTCTGGTTTCGGGCTGTTCGCGGCCGGCGTGGTCGCCGGCGTTGCGGGCCTGGCCGGGATCGGCTCGACGCCTGTCACGGTCGCCGGGCTGGCGTTCGGTGCGATAGCCATCTTCCTGGGTGTCACGTTGCTCAGCCCGCTGGCAGTTCGCGGCGTCACCAGTGTGTTCGGATGGCCGATGGGCAAGATCGCCGGCGTGGCCGGACGCCTCGCCCAGAAGAACGCTGCTCGGAACTCGCGACGCACGGCGACAACCGCAGCGGCCCTGATGATCGGCTTGGCGCTCGTGACGACCGCACTCGTGGTCGGCCAATCGGTCAAGTCGACGATCGGCTCGACGTTCGAGCGCTCGGCCAAGGCGGACTACTACCTCACCGACGACCTCGAGCAAGTCGAGTTCCCTGACACCCTCGCCGGCGAGATCCGTCAGTCCGATGTCGTCGTCGCGGCAACCGGTTTCACGCCGGTCAAAGCACGCGTCGACGGGAGCGTGACTGATGTGGTCGGCCTCGACTTCGGTCAGATCGACGCAGTACTCGATGTCGACGTCCGCGCCGGCGGGTTCGATCACAGCGCCGCCAACCCGGTGGTCGTGTCGGTCGACAAGGCCAACGCGATCGATGCCGGCGTGGGTGACCCGCTGACCATGGAATTCGCGAACGGCTCGCAAGTCGAGACCGACGATCGTCGGTCTGTTCGATGACCAATCCGTCCTCACCCAGGACTACTTGCTCGACACCAGCGTCCTCGCCACTGCAGGCGTTCCCCAGACAGCAGAGTGGCTCGGCGTCTCGATCGCCGACGGCGCCTCGCCGGCCGAGGTGTCGACGCTCGTCGCCGGTCTTTCCGACGAATTCCCGTACGCATCGGTCGAAACCGCGACCGAGTTCCGCCAGCGGGTCGAGGGCAAGATCGACCAGGTGCTGACCATGGTGAACGTGATGGTCGCCCTCGCCGTGATCATCGCCCTCATCGGCATCGCCAACACGCTGGCCTTGTCGGTGTTCGAGCGCACCCGTGAGCTCGGCCTGGTTCGGGCCGTTGGCATGACCCGTCGCCAACTCCGTCGGATGGTCCGCTTCGAGGCCGCACTGGTCGCCACCTTCGGGGCGACGCTCGGCGTCGGACTCGGCCTGCTCTTCGGTTCGGGCGTCGTCGCGGCGCTGCCGGCATCGTTCGCCTCGGGGCTCTCGGTCCCGCTCATCCCGATCCTCGTCGTGATGCTGGTCGCTGCCGGTGCCGGCGTCGCCGCCGCCTGGCTACCTGCCCGACGTGCAGGCCGGCTCGACGTCCTCGAGGCCATCGCTCTCTGAGAAGAGTCCTGACGGAATCCCTAGTTCCCACCGTTCACCCATTCATTCCAAGGAGACCTCATCATGAACACCACAACCATCTGGCGAGACACCACCTCGCCGCAGACGCACCCCACCAGCCGGCCATCGCCGCTGCGACGCTTCTTCGGCGTCGTCACCCAGCCGCAGAGCTACCGAAACCTCGGCTACCTGCTCCTGGGCCTTCCGCTGGGAACCATTTGGTTCACCGTCCTGATCAGCGGTTACACCACCGCCATCAGCATGCTCGTCGTCGCACTACTCGGCATTCCGATGCTGTTGGGCCTCTGGTATGTGACCCGCTCGCTCGCCAACGTGGAGCGCAGCACGGCCAACGCGCTGCTGGGTCAGCATCTCGCTCTCGCGCCGCTGGCCTCGGGCGACCGCGGCAACCTGTGGGTTCGACTCCGTTCGATGAGCCGTGACCGAGATCGTCGGCGAGAGCTCGCCTACCTCTTGCTGCGATTCCCTGTCGGAATCGCCACGTTCACCGCCGCCGTCACGGCCCTGGCGACACCCTTCATGGTCGCCTACGCACCGTTCAGTGCCCGCGACGGCAACGACCACCCGTTCGGTGACTGGGCCCTGAGCTCGAGGATGGAGAATGTCGCCGCGAGCTCATGGTCGTGGGTCCTCGTACCGCTCGGCTTCGTCATGCTGATCGGGTCGTTCCACCTGATGAACGCTTTGGCAAAGGCCTGCGGTCGCTGGACGACGACATGGCTCGGCGTCGACACCGCCTCGGAACGCTGAGCGCCCGATAGACATTGTGCAATGAGTGCTCGCCGTTACTCGGCCGTCGTGTTCGACTTCGGCGGAGTCTTGATCAGCCCGATCACCGATCGCATCAGCGAGGTTGCGGCACGCCACGGCGTGAGCATGGAAGCACTGCTTCACGTGCTGATGGGCCCACCGGACGTCTCGACAGACGACCATCCCTGGCATCAAGCCGAGCGCGGGGAGATCGCCGTGGAGGGGTTCCAGCAGCTCGTCCAGCCGTGGGCGGCAGACGTCGGGATCTCATTGACCGGCGATGAGTTCGACATCATCCTCGACGGCGTGTTCAAGGTGCACGAAGACATCGTCAGGCGCATCGTCGCCTTGCGCTCCGAAGGAATCACGACAGCCCTGCTGACCAACAGCTTCAAGGAGTTCCGCGCCCACATCGAGAACCACGTCGACTTCGGGATCTTCGACCTGGTGATCGATTCTTCCGAGGTCGGTTGTCGCAAACCGGAGCCGGAGATCTACGAGTTGACGACCAGGCGGTTGGGGATGGCGCCAGAGCGCATCCTCTACCTCGACGACTTCCTCGCCAACGTGATCGGGGCGCGGGACGCGGGGTGGGATGTGATCCATGTGACCAGCCCACAGCAGGCGCTCGACGCACTCGACGAGGCACTCGGCTCGCCCGGCGGGTCGGACAGTACGACCACCTGAAAACCGAGTCGTCTCACGGATCTACAGTTGGCGAGACGACCAACGGGCTCGTTGCGTCGGTACTACAGGAAGCGAGAAGACGATGGGCTTGCTACGAGGACGTCACGACGCACCGCATCTCCGATTCCAGATCCGCGAGAAGATGATCGCGATCGGCGACGACTACTGGATTGAAGATGAGTCCGGTGCCAAGGCCTACAAGGTAAACGGCAAGGCAGCACGCATCCGCGACACATGGAAGCTCGAAGACGCCAACGGCCACACCGCAGCCGAGATCCAGGAGAAGAAGCTGACCGTCCGCGACAAGATCAAGATCGACCTCGACGGCGGCCGCTCGGCAACCGTGAAGAAGGCGCTGGTCGGCATCCGCGACCGCTTCCACGTAGAGGTCGACGACGGACCGGACATGAAGGTGCATGGCAACATCGTCGATCACGAGTACGAAATCGAGCGTGACGGCGACAAGATCGCAGAGATCTCCAAGAAGTGGTTCCGCGTGCGAGACACCTACGGTGTTGATGTCTACGACGAAACCGAGACGGTGCTGATCCTCGCTATCACCGTCGCCGTCGACTCGCTCGCCCACGACCTCGCTTGAGGGCGGGATCAGATCCCCAGCTCGCCACGATCTTCGGGGTGGAGAATGATCGTCAACTCGCGAGGTCGGCGATCGATGTTCGTTCCGTCGTCGACGACCCTACCGATCGCCGGGCCACGCACGATGCTGTACAGGACAGCGCTGTAGACCCGGTCTTTGCCGTGGTGGTGACCGGTTCGCAGACGTTCGCGTGCCGACGGGAACAGTTGCTCGCGGAGCGCGAGTTTGAAATGTTCGTCGAGCTCCTTCCTCCACTCCGCCTCTTCGGCGCTCGCGGCTCGCAACAGGTCACCCCACGTGCGCTGAGCCGTTCCCCCACCGAGGTTGAACAGTGACATCGTGTAGCTCGAGGTGTCGGCGGCGCCCTCGCGGACACGCGCGCTCTCTGGGATGCCGTTGCTGGGGTCGTCGGTCTCGTGCAACGACAGCACGATCCGATGGCACGGATAGTAGGTCGACAACGAGCCTGCCTTGTCGAAGGCCAGCGCAATCGCCTCGGCAGCCGTCGACAGGGTCTCGTCGTCGACATCGTCCTTCAAGGCACCGAACCGCCAATCGTCGGACAATTCCCAGGTTCGCTTACTGAGCTGATCGAAGAACTGCTGCAGCTTGTCCTTGTCAGCGGGGACGCCTTGGAGGTTGGCGAGGGGGCTGGGCACCACGTCGGACGGGTTGAAGAGGCACACCACCGAACGCGAGTCCGATCGATCGAAGCGGGTGTACAGACCTGTCTCGTACAGGCACCAGTCCCAGTGCTTCGACGGCGCCGTGAACAACAGCACCAGCAGGTGACTCTTCGTCAGCGCAGTGCGGATCTCGTTTCGCCAATCCATACCGGCAGTGATGTCGAGGCTCGAAACGAAACAGTCGACGCGATCGCTGATGGACATGATCGCGTCGTGCACGACCTTGGCCAGGGCCCGGTCCTCGTCCTTGTGACTGATGAACACGTGGAACTTTTCGTCGATACCGGACACACCACGCCCCCTGCGAGAAAATGTGGCTCTCATTCTGCCACGCCGTCGCGCTGGCTCCATCACGAAGCGTGGTGGGATGGTCGCCCATCATGGAATCGGTGATTCCGCTCATCAGCTGTCCTCACGGTCGACGCCGGCAACGGTGTGTACACGTTCAACTAGGATCCACGTCATGCGGCTCGCGGAAGATCTCGCCCTGGTTGCGATCGATCCCGCCTCCGGGCGGCACGCGCTGGGTCGGCGGAGCGCATTGAACGCCTGTCTCGCTGGTCTCCTTCTCTCAGAACTGCTGCTCGACGATGTCATCCAGCCCGGAGAGAGAGACAACCGCATGGTCGTGACCGGGAGGGCCGAGCCGATGACGATTGCATTGGCCGCGGCCACCGCTGTGGTCATCGAGAAGGGCCCGAAGATCAAGGCCATCCTGTCGCACATGGACCGAGGCTTCTCCCGCCAACTCGGGCTGGGCACATGGGATGCCACGGTGTCCGGGTTGGTCGAAGCGGGTGTGCTCAAGGCCTCGACGGGCCGCGTTCGCCCGCATCACGAAGTGTCCGGCCTGTTCGTGCGCGACGCGGTCGTCGCCGCGCTTCGTGTGGCGGCCACCGGCGACAACGAGCTCGACCTGCGCACCGCTGCCCTACTCTCGATGATCGGTCCTGCGCACCTGTTGGAGGTGGTCGCCCCGGACCGCGCAATGCGTCGCCAGGCGCGTCAGCGAATCGATCACGCCCTCGACGGAACTCCTCTCCAACCGGTTGGCCAGATCGTTCGTCGGCTGATCGCCGACGCCGAAGCCGCGGTTGCAGCCGGAAGCGTCGCGACCTACGGCTGAGGGACGCACCGTTCGGGAATGGCGCCCGACGGACATCGGGGGGTGGCGAGGCCTCTACTGTGGAGCCGTGAGCGAGCTGCTGGCCCACGTGACACCAGCCGACTACGTATGCCCTGAGCGTTATACGCGAGAGGTCGACGATGTCCTGGCAAGCGGGTGGTTGCCGCTGTGCAGGGTGGATCAGCTGGCGCGGTCAGGCGACCGGATCGCTCTGACATTGGTCGGCCGGCCGCTGCTCGCAGTCCGCGACGGCGACGCGATCAGAGTGTTCGGGAACGTATGTGCGCATCGGGGGTCGACGCTCGTCGAGGACGGTATGGGTACCGGGTCGGCGCTCGTCTGCCCATACCACCGGTGGTCCTATCGGTTGGATGGCTCCTTGATCGGCGCACCGCTGACGGAGGGCATCGATCTCGAGGGCGTGTGTCTTCCGGTCATACGCCATGCCGTGTGGGAGGGCTTCTTGCTCGTCAACCTGTCGGGCGGGGCCGACGATCCCCAAGACATGTTCGCCGGTCTGTCGGCGGCCCTCGGACCCTGGCGGTGGTCGGAGATGGTGACGGTCGCCTCGAACCGGTTCGAATCGACGTGGAACTGGAAGATCATGGTCGAGAACTGGATCGAGTGCTACCACCACCTCGGCACCCATCGCGACTCCGTCGAACCGTTCCAGCCGGCGCGAACCACGCGACTGGTGCCCAGTGCCGATCAGCCGTGGGCGGCGATGACGGTCGACACCCTCGACGGCGTCGAGGGTCCGGCCGAGGAGCGGATGCCCGGGATCGATGCACAGCATGCCCCGGCTCTGTCGGTCTGGGGCGCCTTCCCGTTGCTGCTCGGCGGCAGCGTCGCCCGATACGGCTTCTGGCTCCAGGTCCTGCCGATCGACGTCACCCGACACGACGTAATCTGGCATGTCGTCGCTCACCGCACCCAACTCGATCGCTTTGACGACGATCGGGTGGCCGAGTTGATCGAGATGCTCGGCGCGGTGCACACCGAGGACATGGCTGCATGCGCTCGCGTTCAGGCCGGTTTGGCAAGCGGCTTGGTCAGCCGGTTGCGGCTCACCCCGTTGGAGGCGCCGATCGTCAACTTCCAGCGCTGGGTTGCGCAACGCCTCAGCGCCTGAACCGTGTCGCGATGAGGGAAGTCAGTGCGCGCGTTGGTCGTCGCGGCGAGCCGCCTGTGAGTCCGAACCTGTCGAAGTGGCAGGATTCAGTCCGTGCCGACGGTTGATCCCAAGTTCCTGAGCCATCTCCGCTATCGCTGCATCGGTCCGACCCGTGGTGGCCGGGTTGTGGCAGTGGCCGCCGACCCGAAGCACCAGGCGGTCTTCTACTTCGGTGCCGTCGCAGGTGGCGTCTGGAAGAGCCACGACGCCGGTCAGTACTGGGAGAACGTGACGGACGGCTTCCTCACCACCGCATCGATCGGAGCGCTGGCGGTCGCGCCCTCCGACGGGAACGTGATCTACGCAGGCACGGGCGAATCGACGATCCGGATCGACGTCACCCACGGTGATGGCGTCTACAAGTCGACCGATGCCGGCGTGACGTGGCGGCACGTGGGCCTCACCGAGTCGCGCCACATCGGGGAGATTCGCGTCCACCCGGACGATCCCGACGTGGTGTATGTCGCCGCACTGGGCCACGCATCCAAGGACAACCCCGAGCGCGGGCTCTACCGGTCGAGGGACGGCGGCGAGAACTGGGAGCTGGTGCTGTACGTGAGCGACCGCGCCGGCGCGGTCGACGTGTCGCTCGACCCCAACAATCCACGCATCATCTTCGCCACCATCTGGCAGACCCGCCGCACGTTCTGGTCGATCGACAGCGGTGGGCCCGACAGCGGTCTGTGGCGGTCCCGGGACGGTGGCGACACCTGGGAGAACATCAGCCAACGGCCCGGAATGCCGGAAGGCATCCTCGGCAAGATCGGCGTCTCGGTGTCGCCGGCGCGCTCCGGTCGGGTCTTCGCCATAGTCGAGGCCGAGGGCCGCAGGCGTGGCCTCTATCGGTCCGACGACATCGGCGATACGTGGGAGAAGATGTCGTCGAACCCCGATCTCGGCTGGCGCCCGTGGTACTACCAGCACGTCATCGCCCACCCGACCGATGCCGACGAGGTGTTCGTCATGAACATGAAGGCGTGGAGATCGATCGATGGCGGCAAGACGTTCGAGGAGTTCCACACACCGCACGGCGACAACCACGCACTGTGGATCGATCCGACGAACCCCGACCGCATGATCGGTTGCGACGATGGTGGGGCCTGGGTGTCGTTCAACGCCGGCGAGTCGTGGTCGACGATCTACAACCAGCTGACAGCGCAGTTCTACCACGTGGCAACCGACGACCAATTTCCGTACATGGTGTACGGGTCGCAGCAGGACAACTCGAGCATCGCCGTGCCCAGCCACAACGGTCTGGGCGCCATCAACTGGGCCGACTGCTACGCGCCCGGTACCGCCGAGAGCGGATACGTTGCGCCCAAGCCGGGGGACCCGAACATCGTGTACGTGGGTGCGATCGGCAGCTCGCCCGGAGGCGGCGAGTCGCTCCAGCGCTACGACCACACCACCAAGCAGGTGCAACTGGTCAATGTCTGGCCAGAGGCCTACCACGACGGCAACACTGCCGAGGTCCGTTTCCAATGGACCTACCCGATCGTGTTCTCACCCCATGACAGCAACACGCTGTATGCAGCTGGGAACAAGCTGTTCCGCACGAACGACGACGGACACAGCTGGCAGACCATCAGCCCCGACCTCACGTACGCCGACCCAGCGACGATGGGTGTCTCCGGCCCCCTGACCATGGACACCGCCGGCGCCGAGATGTACGCCACGATCTTCTCACTCATGGTGTCGACGCATCAGCACGGTGTGCTGATCACCGGGTCGGATGACGGACTACTGCACCTGTCGATGAATGATGGTGGCGACTGGGTGAACGTCACCCCGCCCGACCTCGCCAAGTTCTCGCAAGTCACCATGCTTGCCGAGTCACCGCACACGCCGGGCACGATCTACATGACGGCAGCCCGCCACAAGATGGGCGACTACGCGCCGTACGTCTACAAGACCGACGACCTCGGCACCACATGGACTCGGATCGACGCAGGCCTGCCGCAGCACGAGTTCTGCCGCGTCATTCGCGAGGACCCGAACCGCAAGGGTCTGCTCTACGTCGGGACCGAGCTCGGGATCCACGTTTCCTTCGACGACGGAGCCAGCTGGCAGTCGCTGCAGTGCAATCTTCCCGTCACGCCCATCTACGACTTCGTCATCAAGGACACTGACCTGGTCGTGGCGACGCACGGGCGTTCGTTCTGGATCCTCGACGACCTGACGCCGCTACACCAGATGCACGACGACCTGTTCGAAGCGAGCCGGTACCTGCTCAAGCCGCGCAACGTGGTCCGCACGCCACCGCACATTGCCGCGGTATGGGGTGGCACGCCTGGCGGCAAGAACTATCACGTCACCATCGGCCAGAACGCCACGTTCTACCTCGACGAGGTCGAGACCGGTCACCTTCGCACACGGGCCATCGATGCAGGCGACGACCTCGAACGAGGCGTTCGCATCATGTACTTCCTCGACCAGGCCGCCGTCGGTGAGGCACGGCTCACCATTTCCGATCGAGAGGGCAACGAGATCGAAACGTTCTCGAGCACCATTCCCGACGACAAGAAGGATCGCGATGGGTTGTACATCACGGCCGCCCAGGGCATGAACACCTTCCAATGGCCGATGACCTACCCCCGTGGTGTGAAGATGGCCGACACCGAGTTCCACAAGCGGCCCAGCGGACCACTCGCCCAGCCCGGTACCTACCAGGCGACGCTGGCGGTCGGCGACTGGTCGATGACCCAGTCGTTCGAGCTGCTCAAGGATCCTCGGGTCGTCACGAGCGATGCCGACCTCGCCGAGCAGTTCGACTTCCAGATCCAGATCCGCGACCAGTTGTCGGAGATCGCCACCGGCGTGAACACGATCCGGACTCTGAGGCGCCAACTCCGCGACTGGGCCGAGCGTCTCGCCGACAACCAGTCGGCGGCACCCACGATCGACGCCGCCCAGGCCCTCCAGGAGAGGCTCGAAGCCATCGAGGCCGAGCTGGTGCAGGTCGAGTTCACATCCGACGGCGACACGCTGAACTACCGCGAGAAACTGTTCGAGAAGCTCACTGCGTTGCCGCCGGTGGTCGGCAGCGCCGATACGCGCCCGACCACGCAGTCGTACGCGGTCTTTCACAAGCTCGCCGGCCAGGCAGACGAACACCTGTCAGTACTGACCGCGCTGACCAGCGGAGACCTCGTGCACCTGAACGGCCTGCTCGCCGAGCTCGGTGTGAGCATCATTGGCACCTGATCCCGCCACCAGCGCGGCGATCGCTGACCTCGCATCCTCTCGGTGACATCTCGCCCTTGATGTCCGACAGAGGGTGACCAAAGAGTCAAGGCCCCGTCAAGTACCTCAGACGTTGGGCAAGGTTCGCCCGCGACGCTTGCGTTCACCGGCCGGATGTCGTTTCATGACGCACTGCGACAACCCGGGTATCCGGGGTCGCTTTTCGGAGACGGCTCACGGCGGGCGCTTCGAGGGATGATCAAGAAATCATCGAGGACGGGACGGGACGAGATGACATCGGACAAGACGACGGCACGAGGCGCGACCTGGGGTGGACGCCCCCGTCGGTCGAATCGAGTGGTGACGAAACGACGTGTCGCGGCGGCAATCCTGGCGATCGGCACCGCTGCGCCAATCCTGTGCACCGGTTCGTATGCTTCGGCGGCCGCCTACGACCCGAACCTCGACGGCTACTCGATGAAGGCGATGACCCACAACATCGGGGCCACCGACTTCTGGGACGATGGCTTCACGGGTGCCGGCGTTGACGTCGCAGTCATCGACACCGGTGTCGCCCCGATCGAGGGTCTGGCGACGCCCGGCAAGATCATCAACGGTCCGGACCTCTCCCTCGAATCTCAGGCGCCGAATCTCGCACATCTCGACACCAACGGTCACGGAACGTTCATCGCCGGGCTGATCGCCGGCAAGGATTCGAGCCTCGCAGCAGCCGTACTCGGACGCCCGGCCGACCAATACCGTGGGGTCGCTCCCGACGCGCGCATCGTCAGCGTCAAGGTCGGTACGGCCGACGGAGGCGTCGACGTCACGCAGGTGATCGCGGCGATCAACTGGGTCGTCGATCACCGCCACGACAACGGCATGAACATCCGTGTGCTCAACCTGTCGTACGGCACGAACTCGACGCAATCTTCCTCGGTGGATCCGCTCTCGTTCGCCGCAGAACGAGCCTGGAGGGCGGGCATCGTCGTGGTCGCCGCTGCCGGCAACACCGGCTACCAGCGAGGCGTCAGAGGCTCCCGGCCTGGCCGACCCGGCGTACAACCCGTACGTGCTGGCCGTCGGCGGCTACGACACCAGGGGTACCCGCCGGTTGGGACGATGTCGTCGGAACCTATTCAGCCAGCTCCAACGTTCGTGGCGCTCGCAAGCCGGACTTCGTGGCAGTCGGCACCAGACTCCAGGGGCTGCGAGTGCCGAACTCGTACATCGACGTCAATCACTCCGAGGGCTGTGCTCGGGACCCGATTCTTCCGTGGTAGCGGTACGTCTGAGGCGGCCGCAGTCACGTCGGGAACGGTTGCATTGGTGCTCCAGAAGTACCCGGACATGACGCCCGACCAGGTCAAGGGCTTCTCTGAAGGAGAGGGCGCAGCGACCTCTACTACGTGACCTCGAGCTCGCAAGGCGAGGGTGCGCTCGACCTGCTGGAGACTCTCGCACTCGACGCCTGGCAGCCTACGCCGCACAGTCGTTCGCTCCGAGCACCGGAACGGGCTCGGTCGAGCTGTCTCGTGGCCGAGATCACCTCACCAAGGATGGGGTCGTCCTGCAGGGCGAGATCGACATCTTCGGACAGCCTTTCGCCGCCGGTACGGCCGGCAGCAGCTGGTCGGGCGGGGTGTGGAACGGTTCGACGTGGTCCGGCTCGACCTGGTCCGGCTCGACCTGGTCCGGCTCGACCTGGTCCGGCTCCACCTGGTCCGGCTCGACCTGGTCCGGCTCGACCTGGTCCGGCTCGACCTGGTCCGGCTCGACCTGGTCCGGCTCGACCTGGTCCGGCTCCACCTGGTCCGGCTCCAGCTGGTCCGGCTCGTCGTGGTCCGGTGACACCTGGGGTGATGACAGTCGAGATGAGCACAGTTGAGCCGACGCACTCGTGCGATTGTGCTCATGTCAAGGGAGTTCGCGCCGATTACTAACGGGGTGCGACGACCTGAGGCAACGGAGCGACGAGGCCAGAGCCGGAACCGCTCGTGGCGCGCCGTGTCGAACGCACACCAAGATCGTGGCCCTCTCGCTCTGCTCTGTGGGCGGTAGCGGCCATCCGTCGCTGCGTCGCGCTGCGTACGATGGCCAGGAGTGGTCGGCGACGACCAGGTGGCCATGGTTCGTGGCGCTTCCGGTGCTGGCGACGCTCTTCGCGCTCGCCGAGATCTTCGTGGTGCACCTGCGCATCCGTGCCGACGCCCACACCTTCTCGCTCGTCGAGTTGCCGTTGGCACTCGGGTTGTTCTTCGTCCAGCCATTCGTCGCTCGTCGCCGCTCAGCTGCTCGGTGCAGGCCTTGCCCTCGCCGTGCACCGCAAGCAGGGCCCGCTGAAGTTGCTGTTCAACGGCGCCGTGTTCGCGTCGACCACCAGTCGTTCGCCGTCGCCGTGTTCCGCGGGCTCGCCACACGACGCTCACCACTCGACCAGGCCGTCTTGTTGCAGGGCGGTTTCGCTCTGCTCATCGAAGCGCTGATCTCGGTGGTCCTCGTGTTCGTGGTCATCTCGATCTCGACCGGTTTCTGGCGCCTGACCGATCTCCGTGCCGGTGCTGCGCTTCGGATTCGATCGCGGCGATCTTCACGACGTGCCTCGGCATCATCGCGGTGGTCGTTCTCGACGCTCAGCCGGGCATCGCCTGGTTGCTGGTCGTACCGACGGCGGGTACCTACCTGGCCAATTGGGCGTACACGACGCAGCGTCGCCGACACGAGGGTCTCGACTTCTTGTACCAGTCGACGCAGCTGTTGCACCAGTCGTCGGAGCTGGAAACGGCGATCGTCGACCTCCTCCGGCATGCCTGTGACACCTTCAACGCCGAAGCTGCCGAGTTGATCTACCTCACCGAGTCGAGCGAACAGTCGGTGTGTGTGCGGGTCGGGCCGGGCGATCAGGTGCAGACCTTGCAGGCACTGGGCGAGGGCCACCACCTGCTGATCGGCTTGCTGGCTTCCGGCGAGGCCTCGATTCTCCGTGCGGACATGCAGGGGCCGGCCGCCGAGTTCTTGGCGTTGAGCGGCTATCGGGATGCGATCGTCGCCCCGTTGCGCAGCGAGGTCCGTGTCGCCGGTGCGCTGGTGATCGCCAATCGCCTCAGTGAGGTCGTCGGGTTCGATTCGACGGACGCACGTCTGGCCGAGACTCTGGCCAACCACACCACAACCGCATTGGAGAACGGCCGACTGGAACAATCGCTCGAGCAGCTCCGGGTGCTCGAGGGCCGACTGACGTTTCAAGCGTCGCACGATCCGCTCACTGGCCTGGCCAACCGCACCCTGTTCCGCACGCATCTGCAGCAGACCATCGACAATCACGACGGCGCTGACGGGGCGGTCCTGTTCATCGACCTCGACGACTTCAAGACGGTCAACGACAGCTTCGGACACGCCACGGGCGATGCGTTGCTGATCGAGGTCGCTGCTCGCCTGAAGAGTTGTGTCCGCGACGGCGACGTGATTGCTCGGCTCGGTGGCGACGAGTTCGCCATCTTGCTGCGCAACGTGAACGATGAGACGGACGCGACGGCTGCCGCGGGCCGATCCTGCGATCGTTCGACATGCCGGCAACTCGTCACCCAACGTCGACTCGACATTCGGGCCAGCATCGGGATTGCACTCGTTCAGTTCGGGGAAGACCCCGAGGCGATGATGCGCAACGCCGATACGGCGATGTACATCGCCAAAGCTCAGGGCAAGCACCGCGTGGTGATGTTCGAGCCGTCGATGTACGAATCGAACGTGTACCGCTTCAACCTCCACAGCGACCTGCAGCGAGCCCTGGACCGCCACGAACTGGCGATCTACTTCCAGCCGATCGTCACGCTCGCCAGCCAGGACCTTCTCGGCGTCGAAGCACTCGTTCGGTGGCACCACCCCAGTCTCGGCGAGCTCGTCCCCCGACAGCTTCCTGGCGGTCGCCGAGCAGACCGGTCTGATCGTCGCCATCGACATGCTGATGATGGACAAGGCCTGCGAATGGCTGGCCGGCATCGATGCGTCGGACCCCGGCCTTGTGCCGTGGGTCAACGTCAACGTGTCACCACGCAGTTTCGACGAACCGAATCTGGTCGACAACGTCACAGCGACCCTTCGGCGACACCGCTTGGCCCCGGACCGTCTTGGCATCGAGATCACCGAGAACCTGATGTCCGAGCAGGCTGACCGGTCCATCGAGACGTTGCAACAACTGAAGAAGATCGGTCTGCGACTCGCACTCGACGACTTCGGTACCGGCTACTCGTCGCTCAGCTATCTGCAGTCCTTGCCCGTCGACGTCGTCAAGATCGCCAAACCCTTCATCGACGATCTCGAGTCGTCTGCATCGCAGCGTGCGTTCACGACGGCCATCGTCGCCCTCGGCGCAGCGCTCGGCAAGTTCGTCATCGCCGAAGGCATCGAACGGTCGGAACAGCTCGACCTGCTCGAAGCCGTCGGCTGCGACGCGGGCCAGGGCTACATGTTCGCCCGGCCGATGAACGGGGCCGACTTCGTGCAGTGGGCCCATCAGTGGCGGCTGCGCCCACTGCAATCGGTGATGGCCAACGTCGGCCAGATCCGCTCGTTGTGGACATCGCGTCTCGACAGTCTGTCTGTTCGCTGACGACACCGACCGACCGTCATCATCGCCGGCGGGCTCTCCCCCGTTCGATGTAATCGTGGGCGAGGCTGGATGGCGCACAGGCCAACCAGCCGTCGATGAGTGCCTCTCGTAGAGCACTCTTGGTGACAGCCTTCAGCTGGATCAGAACAGCCGGGTAGCCCTCGAAGTGCGGAATGGTGAAGAAGCCCTTCGGCTGCGCGGCGAGCACAGCTTCCTTCTCACCGAGGTCGTCGACGCGGACCGCGAGTATGGCCCCATCCGGTGGAGTGGCATCGCCGAACCGGCGGATGTCTGCCTTGCTGAACGGTCTCTCCCACGCAAAGCCCTTGGCGGCAACCGACCACACACGAGTGCCGCGACGCTCGCCTTCCACGACCTCGGGCAGATCCAGGGCCATTCGTGCGGCCTCGTCGAGACTCACCATGGCACGCCAGTCCATTCTCCCAGCGCCGACAGACTCGAACGGGTGTCGGCTCGGGCGAGCCGTCGCAGGGTCGACTCGTGGATCTGACGGGCCACCTTGCCCCGGCGGGTCGCATCCATCGCGTCGGGGCCCATCACTTCGACATCTTCTGCCGTCGGGTGAAAGGCGATCACTGCCACGCCGCGGCGGCGCAAACGCAGCGACTCGGCGTCGACCAACGCCCTCGACCATTGCCGCACGACCGATCTCGTCGATCGGGCGAGGCGTTGCCCCGTCATCGACATCGGTGAGCTGATGATCACGAGGTCGAGTTCCTCGCCGACGAGTACGTCGGCGTTCGTGGGTGAGTGAGCGCCGCCATCGACAAATGCCTCGTCGCCGATCGTCACCGGGCGGAAGAAACCGGGGATCGCGCACGACGCCGCGGCTGCGTCGGGAAGGGAAGGTCGCGGCTCGTGCTTGCCGAAAACGAACCGACGCCCGTCGGCTTGGCGCACCGCACACAACCACAATGGTGTTGCCGGCCAGTCACGCGGGAACAGCCCGGCGACCGAGTCGGAGATCATCGACGTGCTCACCTGACCATCAGGGATCAGGCTCGAGAGCAAAGCCCATGGCGGTGCGCCGAACGGGCGCGTCGCGAACTGGGTGAGCACTGCGGCGATCTCCGCCGGGCGGGCGCCACGAGTCGCCGCCCTCAGCGGCGGAGCGCGCCGCGCTGGGCCGACGGCGCTCATCAGCTCGGCACCCTCTGGTGACAACGGGTGGTCCTCGGCCCGGGCGAGTAGATCGTCGGCGGAGAGGCCGGCGCGCAATGATGCCGCAGTGATCGAGCCGGCGGAGGTGCCGACCATGATCGCCGCCATCCGCGGATCCCAGCCCGTCGCGACGTGCAGCGCGCTCAGCACGCCCGCATGGAACGCCCCGCCGGTGACTCCGCCCGCGCCGAGGACCAGACCGATTCGGCGCGGAGGGTCCGTCACGCGGCCAGTCTCGCAGTGATTGGTTGCGAATCGTCCGCCACGACAGCCTTCACACGACCCGAACCAGGCTGGGGCTCGGCGTCGGAGCGCTGGCCGGAGCCGATGACCGATGCTTTGTCGGCCCCCGCGATCGATCCTTGTCCCGGCTTCTATACGATCCAGGCAATGTTGCCCTCGCCTACAACCCCCGTGAAGTCCTCCCGCCTCAACAAGACGCTCGGCATGATCATCCTCGCAGTTGGGTTACTCGCGCCCGCCTGCTCGAGCGACAGCGCCACTCCTGCCACTACAGCTCCCACCTTGTGCGCCGACGTCGAGACGCTCAAGACCGACATCGCCTCGCTCGCGAGCATCGACGTTGTGAGCAAGGGAACCGATGCCGTAAAGGCGAGTATCGATGCGATCCAGGCAGACCTCGATAATCTCAAGACTTCGGCGAAAGCCGACGCAAAAGCCGAAGTCGATGCATTCAACACGGCTATGACGGACCTGAAGTCGAGCCTCGACGATCTGGGATCCGCTCCACTCACGCTGTCGTCGGCCAAGGATGTCGTCAGCTCTGCAGTCTCTGCCGCATCCTCTGGCGCGGCGTTGGTGACGAAGCTTCAATCGGCATGCGAATGAGCCGAGCGGGCGAGGTTGGGTCAGCCGGTCGGGAGTCTCGCGGCGACGACGTGGCCTGAATCGTCGCGGAACTGAGCCTCGAACGTGTAGGACTCGGCCTCGAGCGGATTGCGGTGATAGGCGGTGGGATCGACGATGTAGCCGGGCAGCTTGCCTCCACCGTCGAGGTAGCCACGACCGTATTCGCACGCGAACGACGATTCACCGCCTCGACGCCGCACCTGGTCGACGTGAACGATCTCGTGGATGAGCTTCACCAGATCGACCGGATCGGATTCGTCGAGCTCATCACGCCAGTAGATCGTGTTACCGAACGTCATCGCGTAGATCGACCCGGTCGGGCGAAACTGGTTCGAGGGGAGCCGGCAACGGGTTCGCACCCTGATCGTCGCCGGGTCGAGGTCGGGGAACAGCGGCTTCAATCGGGCGATGGTGGTGGTCTGCAACGCCCGCCGCGGTCGGGTGACGTTAACGATCTGAGCCGAGCGCTTGGTCTCGGCGAACACAGACTTACCGAGTGCGCAGCCGACCGGCTCGATCTCGCGCCTGGAGACTCCGAGCGCATCGCCCACGGACCGTATGGTCGACCACCACGACACGCGCTCAGTCTCGCACACGGCCAATCACGGAACGACGGGCGCGTTAGGTTCGGAGCCGCAAAGGAGATCACAATGCCCATCACGGTGTGTGTTGCCGGAACGACAGGCTGGACCGGCAGTGTTGTCGCTCGCCATCTGTTGTTGTCGGACGACTTCGAGGTCGTCGGCGCGATTGCCCGGCAGAGTGCCGCGAGGGACCTCGGCGAGGTTCTCGGTCTGCCGGCGAATGGCGTGCCCATCTGCCGCTCCCTGGAGGACGTGTATGCAGGTGGGACCAACCCCGATGTGCTCGTCGACTACACCGACCCCGGGTCGGTGAAGCCACGGACGTTCGAGGCGCTGACCCGAGGGACTCGAGTGGTCATCGGCACCTCGGGGCTGACCGCGGGAGACTTTGCCGAGATCGAACGTGAGGCGTCGTCGCGAGGCCTCGGAGTTGTCGCTGCCGGGAACTTCTCGATCACGGCGGCGCTCGCCAAGCACTTCTCGTTGCTCGCGGCGCGCTACCTGCCCTCATGGGAGATCATCGACTACGCGAGTGCCTCGAAAGTCGACGCGCCCAGCGGTACGACACAAGAACTTGCCGAACGCATGGGAGAAGTGGCCCAGTCGGAGTTGGCCGTCGCCCTTGACCAGGTTCACGGATCGAGAGAAGCGCGCGGTGCCACCATCGGCGGGACGCAAGTGCATTCCGTGCGACTTCCAGGTTTCGTCATCGCCTTCGAAACGATCTTCGGGTTGCCCGACGAACGCCTGACCATCCGCCACGACGCCGGTTCCGGCGCCGAGCCCTATGCAGTCGGGACGCTGTTGGCGATCCGGAAGGTGATGGAGACGACAGGTCTCATCAGAGGGTTGGACGAGTGACTTTTCAGCAATTAGGCAGGCCCGACGTGAGCAAGCACGCGGTCGAGCGGGCGCGGCACGCGGCTGAGATCGAGTGCCTCGACCAGAGCACGCGCATACTGGTTCTTTCTTCCGCTGCGAGTGCCCATGAACCGCCGGAGTTGTTCCTCAGTTGTTCGCCCTCGCTGGGCGGGCTGTTTCTGGACAATGCGGAAGGAACCGAGATCACCCTGAGCTTCGACCACTTTTTCGACGGCCGCGACGCCGAGGCAGCGGATCAGTTCATCCTCCAAGTCGGCGGTGCACACATAGAACCCGAGCGCCTCCATTCGGGCGCGCGTGAGCGCGGAGCCGAGGCCGGCTCGTTCGAGGCTGCGGCGAAAGTAGTTCTCCTCTGCGGCATCGCACAGGCCGGCCAGTCTGACGTCGAGCCCACGAGGGCCATAGCGGTCCAGGAATCGACCGACACTCGTCGCGCCACCCATCGGCACCACCGCCACGCCTTCGGCGCGTAGGTCTCGACCACGTCGTTCGGCGAGTGCTTCCACGGCGAACTGGTCACTCGCCCCTTCGACGAGCACCACCGCCCTCGCGTCGACGTCTGCGAACGCCACCACTACGAGCGCAGGCGCCCGTTCGTCCGGTCGTACAACGGCTCACGGCCAACGGTTCCCGTCTTCAACTGGCCGAGGATCTTGATGTGCACCTGGGTGCCCTCTTCTTCGTAGGCCGGCTTGATGTAGCCCAACGCAATGCTCTTGCCGAGCGTGAAGCTCCACCCCCCGGAGGTGACGATGCCGATGCGCTCGGCGTGGGGCCCGTCAGCATCGAAGATCGACGAGCAGAAGGGTGCATCTGCGTCGCCGGCCTCGTCGAGCGTGATGGCGACGAACCGCCAGCAGGGACCAGCCGCCTTCTCCGCGACCAGTGCGGCTTTGCCGACGAAATCGGCTTTGGTGAGGTCCACGAACCGATCCAGCGCGGCATCATATGGCGAGAAGCCGATCTCCAGATCGGCCTTCCATCCGCGGTAGCACTTGTCGAGCCGCAGGCTGTCGACGGCGTAGATGCCGAAGTCACGAATGCCATGCTGCTCACCGGCAGCCCAGACGGCCGCGTACAACGCCACCAGCTGGTGATTGGCGGCATGCAGCTCCCAGCCCAGCTCACCCACGTAGTTCACGCGCAGGGCACGTACCGGGCCCACCGCCGTGTCGATGTCGCGGACCGAGAGCCACGGGAACGATTCGTTGTCGAGCGGTGCGGATGTGATCTGACAGAGCACGTCACGCGAGCGTGGGCCGGCGACCACGATCGTGCCGAAGTCTGCTGTCACGTTGGTGAGTGTCACCGAACCATCGACCGGCAGTGAAGCACCGAGCACGTCGAGGTCGTGCCACTCGGCGCTGGCCGCACCCACGACGTAGAAGTGGTTCGCCGAGATCTTGCTGACAGTGAACTCGCTGAGCACTTTGCCGTCGGGCAGCAAGGCATAGCAGAGGGCGACACGGCCTGTCCCGGGCAGTTTCGTGCAGAGCAGGTGGTCGAGGTACGGCTCGGCGCCGGTGCCGCTGACCTCGATCTTGGTGAAGCCCGGCAGGTCGAGAACCGCCACGCTGGTGCGCACCGCTGCACATTCGGTGGCAACCACGGTGCGCCACCCGTTGGTGCGGAAGAACGACAGCGAATGATCCGTGACGATGCCGTCGGGGTCGAACCATGTCGGGCGTTCCCAACCACCGCGCGCACCGAAGCGCGCACCCTTGGCCTTCAGCGTCTCGTAGAGCGGCGACGTGTACGACGGCCGTCCGGCGGGACGTTCCTCGAACGGAAAGCTCATGGCATATTCGTTCTGGTACACCTCGATCGCCTTGTCGATCGTGTACTGCGTCGTCGCGTAATCCTTGTAGCGGCGGCGGTCGATCGTCCACAGGTCGAACTCGGGACGGCCGTCGAGGATCCATTGGGCGATGGCCTTGCCGGCGCCACCGCCTTGGGCGATGCCGAAGCTGAACGTGTTGCAGTGCCAGAAGTTGCGCAACCCGCGCTCGGGGCCGACGTACGGGTTGCCGTCCGGGGCATACGGGATGGGGCCGTTGACCACCCGGGCGATCCCGGCATCGCCCAACACCGGAACCCGTTCGCCGGCGTCGAGGATCTGCGGTGCCAGGCGTTCGAGGTCGTCGCTCCAGAGCATGTTGGCGAAGTTCTCCGGAATGCCGTCGCGCCACATGGCGGTCGCCCGCCACTCGTACGGCCCGAGGATGAAGCTGTTGCGTTCCTGGCGGAGGTAGTAGCTGGCGTCGGGGTCGCGCAGCAGGGGCAGTGGGAACTCACGGGCGGCGAGTTCGGGGATCTCTTCGGTCACGTAGTACTGGTGTGACATCTGCGCGACCGGCAGGTGGCGGTCGACCAACTCCATCAGTTCGCCGGCGCGGTAGCCAGCAGCGTTGATGATGCTCTCGCAGTGGATGGTGTGATTCTCGCTGTCGCCGGAAGCAGACCTGCTGCGCGACGTGATAGTCCAGCCGTTGTCGGCGCGCTGCTCCAAGCCGACCACACGCTCGAAGCGTCGCACGCGTGCTCCCAGCGCTCTCGCCGCGCGGGCCAGAGCCTGGGTGACCTGCGACGGATCGATGTCGCCGTCGAGTGGATCCCACAGGGCCCCGAGCAGATCGTGGGTCTTCACCAGTGGGTAACGCTCGACGAGTTGCTCAGGGTCGAGCATGTCGTACCCCATGCCCTGGGCGTTGGCCATGCTGGTGACATGGCGGAACTCGGCGATTCGCTCCCGGCCGTGCGCCAGCCGCACCGAGCCCGTGACGTGGTAGTTGATCGGGAACTCGGGATCGTCGGCCAGCGTGCGGTAGAGGGCAGCCGAGTACGACTGCACCTTCATCAGACTCCAGCTCGTGCTGTAGGTAGGAACGTTCCCTGCGGCATGCCAGGTCGAGCCCGACGTCAATTCGTCGCGTTCGAGCAGCACGACATCGGTACAGCCCATCTGGGTGAGGTGGTACAGCGCGCTGCACCCGGCGATGCCACCCCCGATCACGACGATCTGTGCCTGCTCGCTCATCCCGATGTGTAAAGATAGCCGAAATTACACAACCCCAGAGCACTCGCTCCGACCGCCGATTCGGAGGCACCTCCATGACCGAACTCCCCAGTCACGCAGGCGTGGTCATCGTCGGCGGGGGCATCGTCGGTTGCAGCGTCGCCTACCACCTGGCGTTGCGTGGCGTGACTGACGTGGTGCTACTGGAACGCAAGCAGCTGACGTGCGGCACGACGTGGCACGCCGCAGGCCTGGTCGGCCAGCTGCGCGCCACGCACAATCTCACCCGGCTGGCGCAGTACACCACCAACCTGTTCGCCACGCTCGAGTCACGAGACCGGGCAGGCGACCGGGTTCCGGGCGCGCGGCTCGGTCAGCGTGGCCCCCAACGACGAGCGCTTCGAGGAGACTGAAGCGTGGCGCGTCGATGGCGCGGGTGTTCGGGCTGGAGGTCAACATCATCTCCCCCGCCGAGTGCAGGATCTCGTGCCGCTGGCTCGCGTCGACGATCTCGTCGGCGGGGTGTACCTGCCCGGTGACGGGTCACCAACCCGATCGACACCACGCAGGCCCTGGCCAAGGGTGCCCGAGCCGTGGGGTGCGGATTGTCGAGAACGTCAAGGTCGAACGGATCGTCATCGAGCACGGCCGCGCCGTCGGTGTGCGTCGACCGAGATCGGCGAGATCCGCGCCGACGCAGTCGTCAACGCGGCCGGCATGTGGGCGCACGCGGATCGGCGAGCAGGTCGGAGCCGTCGTGCCGCTGCACGCCGCCGAGCACTTCTACATCGTCACCGAGCGCGGTCGCGGGCATCTCGCCGACGATGCCGGTGCTGCGCGACCCGGACGGCTGCGGCTACTTCAAGGAGGATGCCGGCAAGCTGCTGGTCGGTTGGTTCGAACCGGTCGCCAAGCCGTGGGGCATGACCAAACCCGGAGGCGCCAGCGGGATCCCCGAGTCGTTTGCTTCGACACGCTGCCGGAGGACTTCGAGCACATCGCGCCGCTGGTCGAGGCGGCGACGCATCGCATGCCCGCTTCTCGCCGAGACCGGCATTCGGCTGTTCTTCAACGGTCCCGAGTCGTTCACTCCCGACGATCGCTATCTGCTCGGCGAGTCACCCGATGTGAAGGGTCTGTTCATGGCGTGCGGGTTCAACTCGATCGGCATCCAGTCGTCCGGCGGCGCCGGCAAGGTGCTGGCCGACTGGATCATCGACGGCCATCCGCCGATGGACCTGTGGGACGTCGACATCCGCCGCGTGATGCCGTTCCAAGCGCAACGCCAGCTACCTGCACGATCGCACCGTCGAGGCGCTTGGGCTGCTGTACGCGATGCATTGGCCGTTCCGGCAACCCGAGACGGCGCGTGGCGTGCGCCGGTCGGCGCTGCACGATCGACTGGCGTCACGCGGTGCGTGCTTCGGTGAGATCGCCGGATGGGAACGGACCAACTGGTTCGCGCCCGCCGGCGTCGAGCCCGAGTACGAGTACAGCTACGGCCGGCAGAACTGGTTCGCGTACTCGGCCGACGAGCACAACGCGGTGCGCAACGCGGTCGGCCTGTTCGACCAGTCGTCGTTCGGCAAGTTCTGCTCGAAGGCCCCGATGCCGAGTCGGTGCTGAACCGGATCTGCGCCAACGATGTGGCCGTGCCGGTCGGCAAGATCGTGTACACGCAGTGGCTCAACGAGCGAGGCGGCATCGAGGCCGATCTCACCGTGACGCGTGAGGCCGCCGACCGCTACCTGATCGTCACGGCGGCAGCGACGCAGGTACGCGACTTCGCCTACCTGAAGGACCACATCCCGCCGGGTGCGCGGGCCATCGGCATCGACGTGACGTCCGGCCACGCGGTGCTCAGCGTGATGGGTCCGAACTCGCGTGCACTTGCTGCAATCGATGACCGCCGATGACCTGTCCAACGAGGCGTTCCCGTTCGGAACGTCGCGCGTGATCGATCTCGGTTATGCACGGGTGCGCGCCAGTCGAGTCACCTACGTCGGTGAGCTGGGTTGGGAGCTGTACATCGCCACCGAGTTCGCGACCGGCGTGTTCGACACCATCGTCGCTGCCGGCGTGCCGTTCGGCCTGCGCCACGCCGGCTACCACGCTCTCAACTCGCTGCGGATGGAGAAGGGCTACCGCCACTGGGGCCACGACATCACCCCAGACGAGACGCCGTTGGAGGCAGGTCTCGGCTTCGTCGTCGCGTGGGACAAGCCGGGCGGCTTCATCGGGCGCGATGCGCTGCTGCGCGCAGAAGAAGGCGGACTGCGCAAACGCCTCGTCCAGTTCGCACTCGCCGACCCCGACAAGCTGCTCTACCACAACGAGCCGATCTGGCGCGACGGCGTCATCGTCGGCACGCATCACGTCGGGCATGTTCGGGCACACGGTCGGAGCCTCGCTCGGCATGGGCTAGGTGTCGGGACCCGACGGCGGTGTCGTCGATCGCGATTACGTCCTCAGCGGCAACTACGACATCGAAGTCGCCGGCGAACGCGTCCCGGCAAAGGTCTCGCTCGACCCGTGGTACGACCCAAAGAGCACGCGGGTGCATTCGTGACTCGGGCGAGCGCGACGGCGTAGCGTCATGGCGATCAGAGCGCTCAGCAGCGCACGTGAGGCAACATCACCTTCGAGCGACGACCGCTATGACCCCGACACACTGATCGGCAGCCGTATCCGCGAGCTACGCAAGGCGCAGGGCCGCACCCTTCAGAACGTGGCTTCGGCCATTGGCATCTCCGTCAGCTATCTCAGTCAGATCGAGCGAGACGTGTCGCGCCTGCCGATCGGCGTGCTCAAACAGATCTCCGACGAGCTGGCGGTGCACATGAACTGGTTCTTCCACACCGGACAGGACGGGCCGGAGGAGGAACGCGACATCATCGTTCGCGCCGCGAATCGGCGCAACCTCACGTTCACCGGCCTGGGGATCACCGAAGAGTTGCTGTCGCCCAACCTCGCCGGCCCGCTCGAACTGTTGATCAGCACCATCCACCCCGGTGCCGACAGCGAGTTCTACTCGCACGATGGTGCGGAGGCCGGCCTGGTCATGCAGGGGACCCTTCAGCTATGGGTCGACGACCGCCATTTCGAACTCGAATGCCGGCGACAGCTTCGCATTCCTCAGCACCGCGGCCCACCGTTGCGCCAACCACGGCGACCAGCCGGTGAAGGTGCTGTGGGTGATCACCCCGCCGCACTACTGAAACTTGGGCGGGCTCGGCCCACGCGAGAGAGCGTCAGCGCGAAGACCGAGCCAGGCACGATGGGGAGCCAGAACGCAAACACCCGATGGGCAACGATGCCGAGCAGGGCCAAGTCGAGCGGAACGCCGACCACGTGCAGCAGGAGCGCCGTCGCCGTGTCGACACCGGCCGTGGCGATCAGCGGGATCGGCAGCGATTGCACGAGGTAACCAGTCGTGTAGGCCGCCGTCAACGCGATCAGCCCCGGACTTGCACCGAACGCCTTCAGCGCAGCCCACAGGCTGGCGATGTCGCCGATCCAGTAGCTCGCCGCCCATCCGAACAGCGGCCGAGTGCTGGTGTCGCTCAGTCGGCGACGAACCCAGGCGGCTGCACCCACACCGGTGGCCATCGCCCGAGGGAACGCGCCGGGTCGCGGTACGACCCAGCGCTGAAGTCGGTGAGGAGCGGTGAACCACCTGGCCGCCAGGAGCACCATGGGTATTCCGACAAGCCACGGCACGGTCATGCCGAGCGGCGCCGCTGCCGTGACCAGCGCCGCCGCTGCAGCCGACCAGCCGATTGCACCAAACAACAGGTATACCGCCGTGTTCAAGCCAATCAGGCGAATGGCCGCAGCGTCACCGTCGTACTCGAACCGACGCAACACCCAGTACAACACGGCCAGCCCGCCGATCCCGCCGAACGCGAACACCTGCGTCGCAGCGAAGCTCGCCAGTACGACTCGCACAGACATCCCGACGGGGACCTGCGGGCCGTCATCCGCTCGCACCGTCCAGCGGAACGCGCCGGCATAGCCGGCGAACACCACAACCTGTCCGACGGCGCAGAGGATGAGCCATCCGTAGTCAGCCTTGGACAACGACTCGCGTACAACGGCGAAGCCGGCGATTCGGCCGATCAAGGTAACCATTGCTGCGCCGGCGACAGCCGCTGCGGCCACGCCGACAACGATGTGGTGTGGTTTCAGGTCGCGCCCTGACCCGATCACTCCGCGACTCCACGTGCCACGGCGCCAACCACAGCGCCGCCGATCACGTCGGCCACGAAGTGGTTTGCTGTGGCGAGCACGACCACCGCCACTACGGCGGGATATGCGAGCCAGCCGACTCTCGATGTCCGGGTACTGGCGCGACGGGCGAGTCCGATTCCGGTGACCACTGCGAAGCTGACATGATGGCTCGGCATCGCTGCGATCGGGTTGTACATCCGCACCAGCAGAGGATGGTCGAGGCCGGCATCGTCGCCGCCGAGCGTGTCGACGAATCCATCGAGCCGGCGCGGTGGCGCGGTCGGGAACAACGCGAAGAACGGCAGCGCAGCGCCGAAGGCTGTCACCGCCGCTCGCCGCTCGAGGACGAAGCCGGGGTCGCGGCGCCGATAGAGGCGGAGCAGCCACCCGACGCTGAGCGCTACGTTGCCCGCTGCATAACCAGCGTTCAGAGCGTGAACGAGGCCCGGAACACGCAGGAGGGCGCGCTGCACGTCGGCCTCGACGTCGAGATGCAGGGCGCGCTCGAAGTTGACGATGCGTTGCGCATTGACCATTGCCCGCGCCCGACCACGCTCGTTCCACACCAGCCTCCTGACCAGCAGGTACGAGACGTACGCGCCCAGTCCGATCGCGACCTCCCTGCGCGCGCCCGTCATGCTTCGCGCCAGTCGATCGGGAACGACGCGGCCCAGTGCTCCGGATGGCGCCGAACGGTGTCGGTCCATCGATCGGCCAGGCGTTGCAGCACTGCCTGCTCGCCCTCGTGCCCGTGCTCACGATCGGGCGGCTCGAGCAGCGGCTCGATTGTCGCGACCCACCGACGTGGCCCGCGCGGCAGCACTGTGAACGGCACGATCGGTGCCCCGGTGAGACGGGCCAATGACACGACCCCCGCAGGCATCGTCGCTGTCGCATTGCAGAACCTCACCTGGTACGACCGCGCCGAACTGTGCGAGCCGTCGTCGCCGAGAACGAGCAACGCCTCACCGCGATGCAACACGCGCAGCGACTCGTAGGAGGGGCTCCCGGCGTACACCACACGCAGCCCTGCTGCGCCACGCACATGCTGCATCGCCCATGCCAGCCAGTTGTCCGCAACGACCACCGTGGTTGGAACCGGCAGGACGTCCGCCGGCACCGCTGCTGCCACCTCCCAGCCACCGACGTGCGTACCCACCAGGACTATTCCGTGGCCTCGGTGCTGCGGCCGCGGTCGCATGTTCTGCAGTCCTTCGACCTGCGTCGCTGCGCGGAACTCGTCACGCCTCCCGATCGCCCACAACAGGTCGGCCGACCGCCGGGCCTCGTTGACGATCTCACAGCGGACGAGTGCGCGCACCGTCGGCGACCCAGCAGGCTGATCCACGGCGTGGGCGAGGTTCGAAGCCAACGCGCAGCGCTTGGACGGCCGCAGCGCCCATTCGAGGTTCCCGCCGACGACGGCGAGGTGGTGGGCCAGCCCTGCCGGAAGCGCACCGCCGACCATTGCCGCGCCATCGATCACGCGACCGAGCACACGAGCAGCCCGCGGTCCGCGGCCGAAGGGAGAGTCGGGGCGGGTACGACCATCGGGAGCGAGCGACGGCGGCCGGACGCGGTTCCGTCTGCCGATCGGCACTACTCGAAGCGTCACGAAGGGGCACGATAACTCGTCGCAAGGTACGCTTCGGATTGGTGTCGGCTCCCCGGCGGTCCGCTCGGCGTTGGCTCGTCGGCGGCCTCATCTTCCTGTTGATTGTGGTGCTTGCTGCGGTGTTCGTCCGCACAGTGGTCCTGCGAGACCGATCCCGCGCCGTGCCGGCGGATGAAGCGCTCGACGTCTTCCGGGCCGAAGCGAGCTCGACGAGCGCCGCGACCCCGACCCCGACGACGACGACGACACCGACACCGACGACGACACCGACGACGACACCGACGACGACGACACCGACGAACTCGACGACTCAGGTAGCGACTTCGACGACGCTCCCGCTTCTCGCGGGTCCGGGCATCTACCGGTACCGCACCACGGGTAACGAGGAGATCGACGCGCTCGACGGAGCAGCGCACGAGTACCCCGCTGAGACGACCATCACCGTGGTGAATCGCGGCTGTGGCCTACACCTGCGTTGGGACGCGCTGCGCGAACGCCGCGACGAGTGGGCCCTGTGCGCGACGACCGACGGTGTCGAACTGCAGACCGATGGCTTGCAGTACCACGAGTTCTTCGGGCAGGCCGACGAGGAGGCCGTGTCGTGCGACCGCGCCATGCTCGTCGTGCCGATGCCATCGTCGAGCACCGAGCCGATGCAGCAGTCATGCATGCTGGCCGACGACACATGGCTGCCGAGGTGGGAGATCCTCGAGCGTTCGACGAGGTCGGTCGGAGGCTCCGACGTCGAGGTCCAGCACGTGCGGATGACCGTCGATGACAACGACGACTACTGGGAGCACACGGTCGTCGACTGGTACCTGGCCGATACGGGCCTACCGGTCGAGGTTCGGTGCACGAAGGAGTCCCGGTCACCATCACCGATCGGAGGCGTCACATATCGAGAGCAGTACCACCTCGAGCTCCTCTCGACCGTTCCTTTGCGGTGACCCGGCGCGACGTCGTCGCGGTGATCGCTCCTCGCCTCATGTCTCGTAGCTTGGCCACTCTACGGCTGCGTACCAATCCTGTTCGGGTAGCTTGGCTCCGGTGATCGATCCGACCGAGACCCCGCTGCTGCAGCGAATCCGCGAGTCCGTGATCGGAGACGATCAGGTGATGGACGGCCCCTACGGCCCGCATCGCATCACCTACGCCGACTACACCGCCTCCGGACGGGCGCTGAGTTTCATCGAGGACTTCATCCGCGAGGAGGTCCTCCCCCGCTATGCCAACACTCACACCGAGTCGTCGGGCACCGGGCTACAGACGACGCGGCTGCGTGAAGATGCCCGCCGGATCATCCGCGACGCCGTTGGTGGAGACGAGGAATCCTGCGTGATCTTCTGCGGGTCCGGGGCCACCGGAGCGATCGACAAGTTGATCGGCATCATGAACCTGCGGCTCCCGGCCGATCTCGACGACCGCTATCACTTGTCGGAGCACATCCCGTCCGATCAACGCCCGGTCGTCTTCGTCGGGCCTTTCGAGCACCACTCCAACGAGATCCCGTGGCGCGAGTCGATCGCCGATGTGATCACAATTCCCGAAGACGCCGACGGGCACATCGATCTGACACGACTCGAAGCCGAACTGATCGCCCACTCCGACCGCGTCCTGAAGATCGGTTCGTTCTCGGCCGCGTCCAACGTCACCGGCATCGTGTCCAACACCTGCGCCATCGCCGACGTGCTCCACCGGCACGGGGCTCTCTCGTTCTGGGACTTCGCCGCCGCCGGCCCCTACGTCGACATCGAGATGTACCCGCAGTGCGCCGAACACCCGCTGGCGCACAAGGATGCCGTGTTCCTCAGCCCGCACAAATTCGTCGGCGGCCCGGGCACTCCTGGAGTGTTGGTGGTGCGCCGGTCGCTCCTTCACAACCGTGTCCCCGACGTGGTGGGCGGCGGAACCGTGGCATATGTCAACCCGACCGAGCACCGCTATCTCGATGACCCTGTGCATCGCGAGGAGGGCGGCACGCCTGCCATCATCGAATCGATCCGAGCCGGGCTCGTGTTCCAGTTGAAGCAAGCGGTGGGTGTCGCGACGATCAAGTCGCACGAGGAGTCCTATTGGCGGCGGGCCGTTGCAGCCTGGTCACACAACCCGTCGATCCAGGTTCTCGGCAACACCTATTCCGACAGGCTGTCGATCCTGTCGTTCGTCGTGAGGCGCCCGGAGGGGCGCTATCTGCACCACAACTTCGTGGTCGCGTTGCTCAGTGATCTGTTCGGCATCCAGTCCCGGGGTGGATGCTCCTGTGCCGGTCCGTACGGTCACCGACTGCTGGGGATCGACATCGAACGCTCACACGAGTTCGAGCACGAGATCACCCAGGGCTGTGAGGGGATCAAGCCCGGCTGGACACGTGTCAGCTTCAACTACTTCATCTCCGAAACGGTGTTCCAGTACCTGGTCGACGCCGTCGACCAGGTGGCCGAGCACGGATGGAAGCTGCTGCCGGAGTATCGGTTCAACCCGGCGACGGGCCTATGGCGCCATCACGACGGTCCGGTCGAACCTCCGCTACGCCTGTCGCAGCTCTCGTACGATCCTGCAACCGGCGACCTTCGACGCCCTTCGGTCGACCGTGTCCGTGCGCCCGAGTCCGCCCTCGCCGGCTATCTGGATGCCGCTCGTCAGCGCTTTGCCGCGGCGCCGACCTGGAGCCAGGCCAACCCACATCCAGGGGCGCTCTCGGCGGAGTTCGAACATCTGCGCTGGTTCGACCTCCCCGACCAGTCGCTGATGGTGTAGCGGTCCCGGCGAATTCCTCCCCGCCAAGCCGGCTGGGCCGTCGGAACAGGGACCTTTGGCAGCAGTCCTCGACGAGCATCGGTAATACCCTGGTGGGTATCAGGAGGAGGTATTCATGCCAGATCGAACAGGCCACGTCGTGAGACGGACGGTGATTGCGGCTTTCGCCCTGTTGAGCCTGGCAGCATGCTCTTCGGGAACGAGCGGTGACCGCACCGATGCCGCGACAACTCTGGCCGCGGCCCAGGTCGCCACGTCCGTCGGTACGTCGACCTCACCAGTGCAACTCGTCGACGTGGCCAAGGGTGTGGCGCTCGCCACCGACCCATCGGTCGTCGTCATCGATGTTCGCACGCCGGCCGAATTCGCCGAGGGTCACATCGCTCGGGCGGAGGTCGTCGACGTCAGCGCGGCCGACTTCGCTGACCGGATCGGTCAACTCGATCGGTCAGCGACATACCTGGTCTATTGCCACTCCGGCAACCGCAGCGGGCAAGCCACAGCGCTCATGGCGAGCCTCGGTTTCGCCAGCGTGTACGACCTCGAGGGCGGCATCATCGCCTGGCAGGGTTCCGGGGCGCCTCTCGTCACGTAGTGTGGGACACATACCCCAGGGGGTATAGTGGGGCGACGCATCAGATAGGAGCCCGATCGATCATGTTCTTCCGCCAGTACTACCTCGGTTGTCTCTCCCACGCGAGCTACCTCATCGGTGACGACACGAGCGGTCACGCCGTAGTCGTGGACCCCCAACGCGATGTCGCCGAATACCTCGCCGACGCCGAAGCACACGGACTGACGATCGTGAAGGTGCTGGAGACCCACTTCCACGCCGATTTCCTCTCCGGCCACCTCGAGCTGTCGACGCGCACCGGTGCCCCGATCGGCTACGGCAACGCCGCTGCCGGGCGGGCCGAGTTCCCGATCGAGACCTTCGGCGACGGTGACCGGATCCAGCTCGGCACGGACGGTCACGGTGTCCAGCTCGTGATCCGTGAGACCCCGGGCCACACGCCAGAGTCGATCAGCATCGTCGTCTACCCGAACGGTGATGACGGCGCGCCGTACGGGGTGCTCACTGGCGACACGATGTTCATCGGTGACGTCGGCCGCCCCGACCTGCTCGCTTCGGTCGGCGTCACGGCCGAGGTGTTGGCCCGCCAGCTCTACCACTCGCTGCACCAGCGTCTGCTCACTCTACCCGACGCGACCAGGGTCTTTCCGGCCCACGGCGCCGGGTCTGCCTGTGGAAAGAACCTTTCGACCGAAACGGTGTCCACCATCGGTGAACAGCGGCGCACGAACTATGCGCTCGCACCGATGAGCGAGGACGAGTTCGTGGAGGCTGTCACCCAAGGCCAGTCGGTGGCCCCGTTGTACTTCGCGTTCGCTGCCAACCGTAACCGCGAGCTCCGCGACCTCCTCGCCGACGATGCCAGCGTGCCAGGCCTCACGATGAGCGAGGTCCTCGCTCACCAGCACAGTGGAGCGGTGGTGCTCGACGCACGCGAAGACATGACGTTCGCCGCCGGACACCTACGCGGCTCGATCAACGTCGGCCTCGGGGGCCGGTTCGCCGAGTACGCGGGTGAGGTCATGCCACCAGACACTCCGATCGTGCTGGTCACTCCCCCCGGCCACGAGTCGGAGGCGAAAGTCCGCCTGGCCCGCATCGGGTTCGATCGCGTACTCGGTGCGCTCGAGCAGCCCGTCGACGCGTTCGTGGCCCACCCTGAAGTCGTCGAGCCACTCTCGCGCCTGTCTGCCGAAGCACTCGCCGAACGAATCCGGATTGTTCCCGATCTGGTGCTCATCGACGTCCGCAACCCGAGCGAGGTGGCTCTCGGCACGATCCCCGGCGCTCGCACGATCAGCCTGCCAGAGCTGCTGACGCGGCTCGACCAACTCGACCAGACCGCTCCGACGGTTGTCTTCTGCGCCGGCGGCTACCGATCGGCGATCGCATCCAGCCTGATGCGATCGCGTGGCTTCGCCGACGTTTCCGACCTCATCGGTGGTTACACCGCGTGGGAGAGCCGCCGGATCGACGAGGTGATCTGAGCCGTCGTGCGCGCCTTGCTCGCCTCCCCGCTCGGGTTCCTCATCGGCGTCTCGCTCGGCGCTCTCGGCGGTGGTGGCTCGATCCTCGCCGTCCCGGCACTCGTCTACGCCGCCGGGCAGACACCGAAGCACGCCACCACGACGTCGCTCGTACTCGTGGCCGTGACGGCGGTGATCGGCATGGTTCCTCATTGGCGCGCCGGTCGCGTACGGCTCACTGCCGGCGCGATCTTCGGCCTGGCGGGCATCGCCGGCTCACTCCTCGGCTCGCATTGGAACAAGTCGGCCGATCCCAACGTGCTGCTGCTCGCATTCTCCGGCCTGATGCTGATCGCTGCGTATGGCATGTGGCGGCGGGTCAACACGCCGCCGTGTGCCCCTCTCGCGTCGGTCGGCGCGGCCTCGGCACCACCAGCAGCAACGCGCCCGGTTCGAGATCAGCGCGTTGACGGTGACCAAGGTGGTCACCGCCGGTACGATCGTCGGGCTCCTCACCGGGTTCTTCGGCGTCGGCGGGGGCTTCGTGATCGTCCCGGCCCTGGTGCTCGCGCTGGGCTTCTCGATGCCGGAGGCTGTCGGCACCTCATTGCTCGTCATCGCCATCAACTCATGCGTCGCACTGACCACCCGGCTGCAGGCCGGCTCGATCGAATGGGGCACCGTGATCCCGTTCACGATCGCCAGTCTGCTCGGCGTGATCGTCGGCAGCCGCTTGGCGAGCACCAGAGATTCCAGCTCGTTGCAGCGATGGTTCGTCGCACTCCTCGTGGTCGTCGCCACGTACACCGCCGTCCACTCCGGCCTTGCGCTGCGCTGACCGCCGTGCCGCGCCCACCTGGTATCCGGAGCTCGCCGTGCTTGCCGCTACCGTCGGCACGATGGTGAGCTGGGTGTACCGCGCTGTGGGGACGCTCATGCCCGCCCTGGCCGGCGGACTGGTGATCGGCGCCCCCCGTTCCCATCGGATGACCCTGTCTGTTGGATCAGCTGAACGAACGGTCTGACGTGGCCGCTGTCGCTGTTCCCGGGCTGACCGTTCGATCGGTGTTGGCGGTGTGTGCTCACCCCGACGATGAGTCGTTCGGGCTCGGCGCGGCCTTGTCGACCTTTGCGCAGTTGGGGATCGAGACCCGCTTGCTCTGCTTCACCCACGGCGAAGCATCGACTCTCGGCGCCCATGGCGTGGACCTGGCCGTCGTGCGACCAGCCGAGCTCGCTGCGGCGGCGGAGGTGCTCGGCGTCCGTTCACACCGGCTGTTGTCATATGCGGACGGCGCATTGACCGAGGTGAGCATGGATGAGCTGTGCAGCGAGGTCGAGTCCGCGGCCGCATCGGATGCGGTCGACTGCCTGCTGACATTCGACGAAGGCGGCATCACGGGGCACCCCGACCACCAGCGCGCCACCGCTGCCGCGCTGGCAGCTGCCGAGCGGCTCGGAATCCCCGTCCTGGCATGGACGCTCCCGGTCTCGGTGACGTCGATGTTGAACAAGGAGTTCGGCGCAGGATTCGGCGGACGTGAACCGTCTGAGATCGACGTCGAGTTCGCGGTCGATCGTTCGCTCCAGCTCGCAGCGATCTCCTGCCATGCGAGTCAGTCGATCGACAACCCCGTTCTGTGGCGTCGCCTGACGTTGCAGGGAACGACCGAGTCATTGCGGTGGCTGACTGCTCGTCACCCCGCACCTTGAGTTCAGCCACCAGTTCGCGTACGGCATCTCCACACCGCACCTAGCCGCACCTAGCCCTCGGGCGCGATTCCGGTACTGCCCGTTCTCGTTTCGCGCCCGTTGAGTCAGTGTTTGGATCAACGACCGCGCAGCCGGCTCAGCCACGACTGACGCGGCTCGGAGGACGACACGGAGGGCTTGCTGCCACTTCGGCACTGGCAACGTTCGGCAGGCGGAACGCTCCCGAGCACCTGCTCTACATGGGCACCACATCCTGCCCAGGTCGGTCGCCTACACGTCTTGCACGTCACTGTTCTACACATACCAACGCCGGACTAGGTCAGCGGGACGGCAGCGAGTGCTGCAGTCAGCCGATCTGCGGCATCGCTGGCGAGCTCCTGGAATTCATCCTCTGTCATCAGCTGGCGTGGATCGACCGCAGTGATCCTGGTGCCGGAGCCCGCCTCGGCAAGCACGACGTTGCACGGCAGCAGCAAACTGACCGACTCGTCGAGCTCCAAGGCCTGGTGGGCAAAGGACGGGTTGCACGCGCCGAGGATCTTCAACGGCGCACGCTCGACGCCGAGCTTGGCCTTCAGCGTTGCCGCCACGTCGATCTCGGTCAGCACACCGAAGCCCTGCGTCGCAAGCGTTTCGCGTACTGCGGCTTCAGCTTGTGCCATGGACAGCCTGGTGGTCGTTTCGATCGGACGCATGTCACTTCGTCCCGACAGCGGCGAAGCGAGACAGGCCAAGCTCCGACTCGATGCCATGGCGCGGGCGCGCACCCACCGCCTGCCGGGTGAGCTCTCCGCCCTCGAACAGCCCGATCGTCGGAATCCCGCGGATCCCATAACGACCGGCGACAGCCTGGTTGGCGTCGACATCGACCTTCACGACCTTGATGGCTGCCCCATACTGCTCGGCGAGCGCCTCGACCTCCGGAACCACCGCCCGACAAGGCCCGCACCACGCGGCCCAGAAGTCGACGACGACCGGCACGGTCGAATCGAGCACCTCTTTCTGGAAGCTGGCCGGGTCGTCGGCCTTGATCACGGTTGCCATTGCGAGTTCCTCTCGGTTCTGGGGACTCCACTCGAGCCCACCATCCGATTTGAACACATACCCCCATGGGTATATTCCAAGCGGCGTCCGATGCTCAGGCGAGCTTCATGAACATCTTCTGCACGTCAGCCAGGGCGTAACCCTCGGCAGACGCCCGATCCGGGTCCGAGACGCACCAGGTAAGGCCTGCGGCGACGAGGAGGAACGCTGCCTGTTCGAGCGCCTTGGTCACCGCGGACAGCTGGGTTACGACCTCCCGGCAATCACGCCCCTCGACCAGCATCTGCTGCACGCCACGCACCTGCCCCTCGGCGCGGCGTAGACGCTTGGTGAGATCGGCGACAGTCTCTTCGGGTAGTTCCACGATGATCCTCCCAGTTGTTGACGACAACCTACAGGACACCCCATGGGGTATCGCGCTGATCGAGCGCTATTCCCCTTGAGAATGGACCATAAGGCCCTGGCGTAATACCCTAGGGGGTATATGCTGACTCTGCACGTGATCAGAGAGGAAACCACCGATGAACGACAAGGGCTATGGCAAGGCGGTCCTGGACGAACTCGGGCCGCTCCACCGCGAACTACGCCACGCGATTCCCGACGTATACAAGGGCTTCGGCGAATTCCACCACGCCGCGTTCGCGCCGGGCGCGCTCGATGCCAAGACCAAGGAGATGATGGCCCTTGCGATCGCCGTCATTCAGCGCTGCGATGGATGCATCGCCTCCCACGCCGAAGGCGCGGCTCGGGCCGGTGCGACCCAGCAAGAAGTGGCCGAGTCCATCGGCGTGGCGATGCTCATGAGCGGCGGACCCGGCACGATCTACGGCCCCCGCGCCTACGCCGCGTTCGGCGAGTTCGCCCTCCAGCCTGTGTCGTGATCTCACGACGCAGCTGAGGTGAGGTCAGCCGACGACGGTCGCGTGGTAATAGCGATGCCGCGCCCAGAGCGCGACGTAGACGAGGCCGACCAGGACAGGCACCTCGATGAGTGGGCCGACGACTCCGGCAAGCGCCTCTCCTGAGGTGACGCCGAAGACACTGATCGCAACTGCGATGGCCAGCTCGAAGTTGTTGCCTGCTGCGGTGAACGCGATCGACGCGTTTCGCCGGTACGGGAAGCCGAGATGCATACCGAGGAAGAAGGCGCCGAACCACATGATCGCGAAATAGGCAAGGAGTGGCAGGGCGATCCGGGCGACGTCGAGCGGCTTGCTGGTGATCTTGTCACCCTGCAACGCGAACAACACCACGATGGTGAAGAGCAGGCCGTAGAGGGCGACAGGGGCGATACGCGGCAGGAAACGCTGCTCGTACCATTCGGTGCCCTTGGTCCGCTCACCGATGGTCCGGGTGAGGAAACCGGCGGCAAGCGGCACGCCGAGAAAGACGAGGACGGCTTTGGCGATCTCCCCCATGCTCACGTCGAGTTCGTCGGTGCCCAGACCAAGCCAGCCCGGCAGCAGTTCCAGATAGAACCAGCCAAGCAGCGAATAGGCAGCGATCTGGAACAGCGAGTTGATCGCCACGAGCACCGCAGCCAACTCGCTGTCGCCACAGGCGAGGTCGTTCCAGATCAACACCATGGCGATGCACCGCGCCAGGCCGACGATGATCAGTCCGGTCCGGTACTCGGGCAGGTCCGGCAGCATCAGCCACGCCAGAGCAAACATCACTGCGGGGCCGATCACCCAGTTCAGCAACAACGAGAACCACAGGGCGCGACGATCGCGGACAGCTTCGTCGAGGTGGCCGTACTTCACCTTGGCGAGCACCGGATACATCATCAGCAGCAGCCCGATGGCAATGGGAAGCGACACCGTGCCGACCTTGACGCTGTCCAGCCAGTCGTCGAGTTGGGGGATCGCCCGGCCGAGCAACAGCCCGAGCAGCATCGCCACACCGATCCACGCCGGCAGGAACCGATCCAACAACGAGAGGCGATGCAGGACATCGGCCTCGTCGATTCGGTCAGCCTCTGCCGACGTGCTCATCTGGTGACGACCCTTCAGCAGCAGGTCGGATGCGCTGCCGGCGCCATCTCCAACGCCTCATCGGCAGCGTCGACACCGCACGACATCGACGGTGCGTCGGCGAGGACGGTGTAGAACTCCCAGTCGTTCTCCGGGCCCTTGATCCACGTCTTGTCCTGCACCGCGAAGCAGCACGACGTGTTCTCCTGGATCTCCTGTTCCATTCCGATCTCCTGCGTGCGGGCGATCACCGCGGCGACGTCGTCACTCGACTCGACCTCGACGCCGATGTGGTTCAGTGAGCCGGGCTCGCCCATGCCCGTGAACAGGACCAGCTTCAGCGGTGGGTCGGCGATGGCGAAGTTGGCGTAACCCTCGCGGATCTTGGCCGGCGGGGTCTGGAACAGCTTGGTGTAGAACTCGATCGATGCATCGAGGTCGGCAACGTTGAGGGCGAGTTGCACTCGGGACATGACTTCCTCCTGGAAGGTGAGATCGTCAACATTATATTGACGTTTGTCGATGGATTCACCATATCCACTACATCGACGAACGTCAATGGATTTCTTCGATGATCATCGATATAGTTGGCGACGTGGCCACACCCGACACGATCACACTCGATCCCATTTCCTGCTGCACACCGGTGCGGGCCGACGTGCTCGACGAGACACAGGCGCTGCTGCTGGCCCACTCGTTCGCGGCGCTCGCCGACCCGATTCGGCTGCGACTGCTCAGCCACATCGCTGCGGCGGGCGGTGCCGAAGTCTGCGCGTGTGACCTGGTCGAGCCATCGGGTCGTTCACAGCCCACGGTCAGCCACCACATGAAGATCCTGGTTGATGCCGGCCTGATCGAGCGCGAGAAGCGCGGGCTATGGGTCTGGTATCGACTCGTCCCCTCACGACTCGACGCACTGCGCTCCGTTCTCGGGTAGCACTCGATCGGGCATTCGCGCGGTCGAAGTACCCTGTCAGCCGAGCGCTGTCACGCCCACACTGAAGGGGTGGGCACGACAACGCGAGGGCGCAAACGACCGGGCCCGGGCTACCGTGATCATCGCGACTCTGTTGGCGGGCTGCGGATCGAACACGTCATCCGACACGATTCCGATCAGCACGCCTGCCGAGGAAGTGACGCTCGATGTCTCGATCGGCACCGAGGATGGCCCGACGATCGCGACCGCGTCGTTGTCGGTCGGCGCCGACGGGACTCCCCACGGCACGACCTACCTGGCCGGAGATGATGCCGCGTCGGCCGCCGCAGCGGCGATTGCGACACCGGACGGTCGCAACCGGTTGCTCAACGGCGAATCACTCGATCGAGCGTGCAGTGAGATCTACGGTGGTCCCGGATCTGGCGACCGTCACGGGCTCGATCGCTGGTCACGCGGTCAACACATCGTTTCACCGAGCCAACGGCTGCGGTGTCGCCGATTGGGACCTGCTGGAGCCGTTGATCGGCCGACCACGCTGGGACGTCGATCAACGGGTGGTACAGCCTGACGAGGCCGGGGTCGAGGTCGGCGTCGGCGATCGGTTCTCGATCGAACTGCCTTCGAATGCCAGCACCGGGTATGTGTGGGAGCCAACGACCATGGACGCCGCCGTCGTGCGCGAGGTCGACCATCGTTACCTGCCCCCCGTCACGACGCTGGTCGGCGCCGGTGGGTACGAACGGTTCACATATGAGGCAGACGCGACTGGCAACACGACACTCGGTTTCGAGTACCGCCGCCCATCCGAGCCCGACGCGAAACCCGCTGCGGACACGGCGCGATTCGAAATACAGGTCTTCGCTGACCCGATGCAGACAAGTACGTCGAGCACGTCGACGACCAACAGCAAGCCCGAGATCGCGTGGGCGTCCATGCCGGCAAACGACGCCGGCAGGATGCTGAACCGATTCACCGAATCGGTCCGCGAACTTCACGATGGGGTGCAATCCCTCCTCGCCGAGGCGGCAGATGTCCCCGTCGGCGGCACGGCGCCGCCTTCGGTTGCCCAGCATTCCGCCGGAGCAGTCGAACAGTTCTACGGGTTGTCGGCGATGATCCCTGATGGCCTGCGCCCTGAGGTCCGCATCGCCGCCGTCGACGTGCTGTTCGCGCTCGGCCGCGAGATCGCGCCGTTCCTCTTCGCCCCCGGCTGGGAATATGACGGGTGGGACGTGTGGGCGAGCGGGATCGAGGACGCTCAGGTCGACCTACCGGAGACGGTCGCCCGCCTTGCCGACGAGGCATCGCTCCATCCCGATGTCGTGCCCGTGGATCCAGGCAGTGCTGATGCGGCGGCCTTCCACGGTGGGCTCGATGTCCTGGTCGTGCGCGGCTTCGGACATGCCAACTTCGACACTCAGCCACCATGGTCGGTCCGTTGGATCGGTGGATTGCCAGAGGACCCGACGGCCATCATGTGCTTCGTCGACGGACGCCCGTCGAGCGTCGGCACCTTCGTGGAGCAAGTGGGCGGCTGCGCCGTGTTGTACTACGACACAACGGATCCGGCCACGCACGACGACGAACTCGCCTTGTGGCTGGAGGATCCGACATCGGTACCCACGTATGCAGGCGAGGTCATCACGATTCGCTGGATGAATGGAGGGTGGACCGGTATCGGCAGCGCCGAGTGACGGGACTGCGTTCCGAGGCAGCACGCACGTCCTCGCCCGATCACACGTTCTTGGGCACCTTGCCGGAACGGCTGGCCACGAACCGCATGATCTTGTGGGCGAAATCGGAGGTGGGTTCGAACATGAGTGGGCAACCCCCGTCGATGACAGTGATCCCGTGGTCGCGTCCGTACACGGTCGCGCTGTCACACACGCTTCCTTCCCCGAACGCACGGTGCATCCACGTCTGTTTGATGCCCAGTTCAGCACATTCCTGCATGGTGGCCTCGGCCAGCTCGGGTCGGGTGGCGATCACGACGGCGTCGACCCCTCCGGGGATGTCGCGCAAGCACGGATAGCAGCGGTCGCCCTCGACCTGATCGGTGTTCGGATTGACGGCAAACACCTCGTAGCCGCGGCTTCGCAGGCGCTTGTAGACGGCGTTGCTTCCGTGCCCCTTTGATGCTCGAGAGACCCCCGTCACCGCGATGCGCTTGTGAGCCAGGAACGTTGATGCGGCTTCCTTGACCGTCTCCATATCGATTCTCCTTCCACCATGACCTCCGTTCATTGATGCCGCCCGGCGACGACCAGAGGTAAGGGCCGAAAGTCCTCGCGATGGAGGTACAGACCGCTCGAACCCGGCGATGAGGTGATCTGCTGCCGGCCCGGTGTCTGCACCGGCATTGTGACGACTGCGCACCTGCAGCCGTAATGTGGCTGGCGACCATGAAGATCATCGAGACAGGCAAGCAGCGATTCGAGTTGATGTCTGAACGCCTGACAACCTGGTACGCCGGGCGGCAGGACGACGGTGTGGTTGCCCTCGCCACGAAGTTGTACGTACGCGATCAGGATGCGTTCGCGTCGGTGCTCGGAAGTGCTATCGCCTTGCGACTGTTCCTGTTCGTGGTGCCTGCCAACGTCATGTTGTTGGGTTTGATCAACCTGACAGGTCTGGACGGACCGCTCGGCGGCATGCTCGAGGAGTCCCCCACAACCGGCCAGATGGCACAGAACTACGGGGGGCTCTCTTTCTGGCATGCCCTGTGGATCACGATCTCCGGCGCGATCCTGACGTTGTGGGCGGGACGTTCACTCACGCGTGTCATGGCGACGTGCTCCGCAGCCGCTTGGCAGATGCATGCGTCTGCGGCACGACTGAAGCTCCGAGGCGTTGCCGCCTTGACCGCCATCGTGTTCGCCCTGATGCTTGCATCGATCGTGTTCGCAAAGATGCGTGAGATCGGGGGTCCGGCTGCCGCCGTGGCGGCCTGGGTCGCCGTCGCCTCCACGCTCTTTGTCGGATGGTTCATCGTGGAGCTCGTTCTCCCGCGCCCCACCCCTGACCCAGGGGCATTACTTCCGGGTGCGGCGTTGATGGGTCTGGGCTTCTCGGTTCTGCAATGGTTCATGCAGATCTACCTGCCCGGCAAGATCGCCCGCACCACCGACACCATGGGGTCACTCGCCGCGACCGTTGCCACTCTCAGCTACTTCTTCCTGATCGGACGCCTGATCTCAGCCAGTTTCGTCGTGAATGCGATCATCTTCCAGCGTTGGGGGAGCATCAGCCAGGTCGTCTTCGCGCTGCCCCTCCTCCGGCGAATTCCAAAACGCTTTCCGACGCTCGAACAATTCTTCGACCTCAACCGCGTCGAGGGTGACCGCGTCGACAGCACCGACGAAGCGAGCGACACCGAGCCAATGGGGCCGTTCGAGCCCTTCGACGTGCCAGCCGGCGATCTGCCGCGGCCCGACTAGCGAGCCAACCGAGAACCTCGGTCATGTCTCCGGCGTGGCGGGCACGGTACGGATCTCGACGAGGTCGAGCCCGAGATCGCGAATGCGGGCCAGCAGACCGTGCAGCGCCGCTTGATCCGGGCACTTCGTCTCGATCACGGTTTCCGAGCGAAGCGTGACATCATCGAACGCGGCAGCCATCAGCGGCCCGATCGGCCCGGTCACTCTGATCTCGTAGGCAGCCATGCATCTTGCATCGAACACGAGGAATCGAATGACGTCATCACCCGTACCGGGTGGCCAGTGACGTATGGTATCGCCTGCTGGTCAGTCACCCCTGGCGGGTGATGCCCAGAGCGCACCCTCTTCTTAGCGTGAGAGCAGCGAGGAGAAGGTCCCGCCGTGAGCAGAGGAGAACACCATGACCGACTCGCAGGACTCCGCGACGTCACCCCCCGACCCTTCACCCGATCCTTCACCTGACCCGTCGAGCTCGGTTGCACCCCCCGACCGTCGAGGGTCGCGACCGCGGGCCGTGATTGCAGGCCTCTTCGGCGTCTTGGCGATCATCGGCTTGTTCGCGACAACGGTCACCGTCTGGGCAAAAGGGACCTTGTTCGACAGCGACAAGGTCGCCGCAGCCGTCGATGACGCTCTGCAGCAGCCCGAGGTCAATGCCGCGATGGCCACCTACCTCACCGATCAACTGTTCGTCCTCATCGATGTCAGCGCTCGGGTCGAGGCGGTCCTGCCCGCCCCCCTGACCGCCCTCGAGCCGGCGATCGTCGGCGGCGCTCACAGCTTCGTCGAAACGAGGCTGCAGACGCTGTTGGCCAGCGACGAAGTACGTCAGGTGATCACCCGTGTGGTCCGAACCGCGCACGCTGCCATGATGAAACTGCTCGAGGGCGACGGCTTCGGCCGTGCGGTCACCATCAGCGACGGTATGGTCAACGTGAACCTGCTCCCCGTCGTCAGCCGCGGGCTGTTGGCAGTTCAAGGGCTGGGGCTTTTCGACGATGTCGACATCCCTACGCTGACGCCGGATGGCGACCCGGCACAACAGATCACCGAACTCGAGTCGGCGTTCGGTCGCGATCTCCCGGATGACTTCGGACAACTAGTCGTTTTCCAGAGTCAAGCGCTGGCCGATGCCGGACAGACCTTGAACTCGGCCCAACAGGTGATGGCCAACGTCAAGCGAGCGAGCTGGCTGATCGTCGGTTTGACGGTCGTGTTGCTCGTGGCGACCATCGTGATCGCGCAGCGCCGGCGACGCGCCGTCGTGATACTCGCACTCGCCGGCGTCGCCGTGATGTTGTTGGCCCGGATGTTGATCCAGCGGGCCGTCGCCAAGGCACCGAGCCTGGTGATCGACCCCGGGGCGCGGGCTGCTATCACCGCGGCGGTGACGCGATTGTCGACCGGATTACTACGGCTCACAACGCTCGTGGTGATCATTGGTTTGATCACAGCCGCAATCGCGTTCGTGACGGGCCCCAGCGATCGTGCCGCTTCGCTGCGCCGCCGAGCCGGAGCGACCAACACCACGTTCCGCGGCATTCGTTGCCGCGCATCGAGATGGTGTCGCCGCCGCCGCGTTCGGCGGAGCTGTGCTGGTCCTCATCGTGCTGGGGATCAGCCCAGGCTCGCTGCTGGTCGCACTGGCCTTCGCCATCCTCGGGGGTTGGGCGCTCTGGGGTACCCAGCCGGCACCAGCCGGGGAGTGACCGGCGGCGGGAGCGGCGATGATCGGTTCGGCCGTACCTGTCGACGAGGGACTGCTCGACGCGTGCGGCGACAACCCGTCGGTTGTTTGCGAGGCCATGTGGAATCTCACCCACAATCGGCTGCTGACACGAGCCGCCGACTGGTTCGTGGCCAAGCCGTTGCTCGCTGTATTCATCTTTCTGATCACGGCTCTGGTCAACCATTGGCTGCGAAAGCTGGTGACCCGGCTCGTCGTCCGGGTGTCGAGACGTGACGAGTTGGCGGCCAACACGCTCGAAAAGATCGGCCTGGGAGCCCCAGCGGCGCTGACGGCCGTTGATCCGCGGGCCGCAGGCCGCGAGAGGACGCTGACGACGGTTGCGCGCGCCTGTGTCTCGGGAATCGTCTGGACAGTCGGCGTACTGATGATCTTGGGAGTCTTCAACCTCAACCTCGCGCCATTGCTCGCCGGTGCCGGGATCGCCGCCGTCGCCGTCGGCCTGGGCGCGGAGAGTCTGGTGAAGGACTGCATCGCCGGGTTCTTCATCATCCTCGAGGACCAGTTCGGAGTCGGTGACGAAACAGATCTCGGCCACGCAACCGGGATCGTCGAGGCGGTCACGCTGCGAAGCACGTCGCTGCGCAGCGTGGACGGCACGTTGTGGAGCATCCCGAACGGTGCGATCGTGCGCGTCGGGAACCACTCGAAGCTGTGGTCCAAGGCAGTGCTCGACATGACGATCTGGTACGAAGCCGATGTCGACCAGGCCCTTGCCGTGATGCAACGGGTCACTGCAGACGTGTGCGCACTCCCCGAGTTCGCGGCCACGGTGCTCGACCCGCCCGCGGTGCTCGGCGTCGAACGGCTGACCACCGACGGCGTGGTGTTGCGCGTGGTCGTGCGCACCGCGCCTGGCGCTCAGTGGAAGTTGATGCGCGTGCTTCGGTCGGCGCTGAAGTCAGCCTTCGAGACAGCCGGTTTGCCGTTGTATCGCCCTTGAGGTTCGAAATGGGCAGAAAAGAGGGCACGCGGTAACCTGGCCCGGTGCCGAGGCAGAATGGTGCTACCTGGGCAGCCTTTCCGGAGACGAAGTTCTTCGTCGCCGACCTCCCGACCTGGCACGTTCCCCGGAGCAGACTCCATGGCTTGCTGAGGCCCAGCGACTCGGTCTCGCTGACCGCTGTGGTCGGCCCGGCCGGCGCCGGCAAGACGCAGCTGATCCGGGAATGGTTGGTCGATCAGACGTGCCCATGGGTGTGGCTCTCCATCAACGAACGCGACGACGATGCCGAAGCCTGGTTGGGGGCCCTGATCGCAGCCCTACGGCACATCCATCCCGGATGGGGCGGCGAAGCACTCGACATGCTCGACGAGGATGCAACTGATTCGTCGCTCGTGCTTCGATCGCTGCTCATCGACCTGTCAGACGACGTCGTGCCCGCGGTGATCGTCATGGATGACCTGCACCGTCTGACACGGTTCGACGTACACCAACTCTTCGAGGAATTCATCGACGCGCTACCCGTGCCGATGCACGTCGTCGTCTCCAGTCGCGCCGACCCTCCGGTACGGATGGGTCGAATGCGGGCTGCCGGAAGGCTCGGCGAGGTGCGATCCACTGACCTCCGCTTCGAGCACGAGGAAGCCGCCGCGTTGCTCGGGAACTCCGGCCTCCACCTGGCCCCAGCCCACATCGATGCCCTGATGCGCCGGACGGAGGGTTGGGCGGCGGGGCTCCGATTGGCCGCCCTCGCTCTCGCTGGCGGCGCCGACCCCGACGAGTTCGTTGCCGGCTTCGATGGAACGAATCAGAGTGTCGCTGAGCTCCTCATCGACGAGGTCCTGTCCCGGCAGCCCGCCGATATCCGATCGTTCCTTCTGTCCACGTCGGTGCTCGACGAACTCGACGGCGGCATCTGTGACCACTTGTCGGGGCGCGACGACAGCACGGAGCTCCTTAGGGATCTGTACCGACGACAGCTCTTCCTCATCCCACTCGACCGAGTCGGGCTCCGCTTCCGCTACCACCACCTCTTCGCCGACTTTCTCCGCTTCGAGCTACGGATGCGCGAGCCTGACCGCGAGCTCGAACTCCATTCGCGTGCGATCGAGTTCTTCGACCGAACGGGAGACACTCCCGCATCGATTGATCACGCCGTCGCTGCGGGAGACTTCGAACGTGCCTTCGCGTTGCTCGTGAAGCACCGGCAGATGACGATGATGCAACGTTTGGAAGCTCCCCGCGTGCGCCGCTGGCTGGCCGAAATTCCCGACGGAGTCATTTCCGACAATGCCGAGCGATCGGCCCAATTCGGATTGCTGCTCGGATTCGCCGGGAAGCTCGACGAAGGCGTGCGTTGGGTGGCGCGGGCCGATGAGTTGGCAGCGAACAGCACCGACGAGGTACGGAGCCGGATCCTGTTGGTGAAGGCATTCGCCGCAGCGGTGACGGGCGACCTCGACACCTTGGAGTCGCTGCGGTTGCAGTCCCTCGACCTGGCAGGCTCGACCGAACGGGCGACAGACATCGACGAGCGCATCGCCACATGGCGGATTCGCCTGATGGCGATGTCGGGAAGGACTGGCGAAGCCCGCGCCTCGCTCGACGACCTTCGTACCAACAACCCCGTGACGCTGGCCGCATACGCCCTCGACATGCTCGACGCCGAGCTGTGTGTGTCCGAAGACGATGTCCGTCGATGTCAGCACTTCGCCGATCGGGCGATCGCCACCTGGCGCGCAGATCCTCGTCCCGGCGAGTTCGGCGCAACCCTGCTCCTGCAAGCTCGGGCCTGGGCCCATCTGCAGTCCGATGAACCGGCCGAGGCGGAACAGCTTCTCGAGGAGGGGCTGCGACTGTGCGACGGGATCTCGGCGCGACTGATCCACGTCACCCTGTGTGTGCTCGGAACTGCCGAGCTGGCATTTCAGCAAGGCCTGATCGGGGAGGCCGAGCAGCGCCTCGAGAGTCACCTCTACGACCGTGGCGGGGTTGCGGGCACCGTTCTCGAGGCCCGCGTCGAGGCGCTCCGCACGCGAATCCGCGTGGCGTCAACCGCCGAGCCAGCGACGATGTTGCCGTTCGGCCAGGTCCTCAGCCCGCGCGAGATGACAGTGCTTGCCCACCTGTCCACCCACCTACAAGGGCGCGAGATCGCCGAACAGCTCTACGTGTCGACCAATACCTTGAAGACGCACACCAAAGCGATCTACCGCAAGCTGGGCACCTCGTCACGCTCGGAATCCGTGGCCGTTGCCAGGTCGCTCGGGCTGATCCCCTGACGACCTGGCAGATGCGGCCCGGCACTTCCTACGCTACTGGCGGGACGAGCACGGTGTCGATGCCCTGGATCACCCCGTTGGTCGCGAAGATGTCGGGATCGACGATTGTGGCCCCGTTCACGGTCACGGTCGGCGGAGCGCCGGCCGCGAGAATCATGGCCCCGTTGATGGTCTGGAGCTCACCCTTTACTTCCGAGAGGGGCAGCAGACCTTCGACGACGTGATACGACAGGGCCGCTTTCAGTTTGACCTCATCGGCCTTCAGTGCCTCGAGGGCACCTGCAGGCAACTTGGCGAACGCCTCGTTCGTCGGAGCGAAGACGGTGTAGGGACCGATCGCCCCGGTGTCGGCATTGAACCCGGAGGCCAGCAAGAGGTCCACGAAAATCGAGTAGTCGGGGTTGGCCTGCAACGTCTGGAAGAGATTCAGGGTCGGTGCCGGAGGCGCTGGAATGGTGTCAACAGGTGGCGCAACGGTCGTGGCCGGTGGAGTCGTGGCCGGCTGAGTCGTGGCCGGTGGAGTCGTGGGCGGCACGGTGGTGGGCGCTACCGTCGTCGCAGGTGGTGTCGTGTCGGGAGCCGGCGCCACCGTCGTCGTTGTCGCACCGTTGAGCAAGCCTCGCTCGTAGGCCGCTTGGAGCGTCGCCGCGTCGATTACTCCGGTCTCGGGGACACCGAGCTCTTTCTGCATGGCCTTGATGGATGCCGTCAACTCGGGGGACCAGATGCCGTCGATCGGACCGGTGTAGAACCCGAGACTCGTCATCAGCTCCTGGATACCGGCCGTGGTGCTCTCGAGCAGTGCAGCGTACGGGCCCAGCGCGGCGCGGAGCGCAGCATCGGTCGCCGCGTCGTAGACTCCGGTCGGCGGGAGGCCGACACTGGTTTGGAACGCCATCAGTGCCGCGGTGAGTTCTGGGCTCTGCAGCCCATCGATCGGCCCGTCGTAGAAGCCGAGGAAGCGGAGTGCTTGTTGGAGCTTGGTGGTGAACGCCGCCGTGGCGTACGCCTCGTCCTGCTTGGCGATCTCGGCGAAGTCGATGTCGGTGCTCGACACCTGGACGATCTTGCCGCCCTGCAGGCGGCCGGTGGTGAACCGCCCCGAGGTCGGATCGCCCTGTGCGTTGATGCCCAGCTTGCCCGAGACACCGTCGTAGTCGATGTCTTCGCCCGCGGCAAGCTTCGTCTGGCAGTCCGCATATGTCGTGCAGGTCCGTCCGCCGGCGGTCACGGATTGAACCGCGGCGGCTATCGTCGCCGCCTTCGCCGACTCGACCTCTTCGGACGCCAGCGCCAGCACGATCGCACAGTCGTAGGCCTGTGCGGCGTAGGCAACCTGTGCATTGGCATCGTCATCGATCAGTCGTTGCAGGAACGCGTTGTCGCCGATGTTGGTGCCGAGCAGGGTGAATCCGTCGAGCGACGTCGGATCATCGCCACCCGCGATCGTGGCCAGCCGCGGGGCGAAGAACCCGTCGAGACCTACCATCACCGTCGGCGACAGCCCGACGCCGACCAACGAACTGAGCAGCGCGGGACCCTCTTCGTACGAGACGAGGACCATCAAGTCAGGTGCCAGTGCGGCGACTTGGGGGGCAAGGCTGTCGAACGTGACGCGCTGCGGGTTGTATCCGACCACCGACGGCACCAAGCCGGCTGCCTCCAACGTGGCCGCAAGTCCGTTGCCCACCGACAATCCATAGTCATCCGAACGGGCAACGATCGCGACCTTCCATGCAGCGCCCGGCGCATCTGCGTCGCGGCGTTCGACAACCTTGTCGGAGAGGTACGCGGTCAGGACATTGTCGGGCAACGCCGTGCGGAACAGTGACATCGGATCTTGCCCCACGGTCAGGTCGGGCAGGGTTGCCGACGCGCTGCACGACACCGTCTCGAGTCGGGCAAGTTCGGGTAGCACCTGCTGGGCGGCGCTGGATCCGCCTGGGCCGAACAACACTCGCGCTCCGCCACTGACCGCATCGTCGACCACGTCGACCTCTGACCCTCCGAGAGGAGTCTCGGTCTCGGTCACGTTGAGCGTCCCTCCGAGAACCCCACCACCCGAGGCGATGTCGTCTGCGGCAAAGCCGACGCCGCGCTGCTGCGCCTGGAACAACGTGGCCCCCAGCCCCGGCGGCGGAACGAGAACTCCGAGATTCAGGCCTTCACCGGTGAGCGCCGGGCTCGTTGCCGGAGACGTACCCGGCACGACCGTGGTCGACGCGCCGGACTCGCTGGACGCCGTGGACGACTTGTCGTCCGAGCAAGCTGCGGCTCCGATTCCGACAACCATGATCAGCGACAGGAGCCGCCGAGAAGAAAGATTCGAGCTCATGAAATCCTCGTGGGGTGGGTGGTGGGTGGTGGGTGTTAGGCGAACACTCGGCCTTGGCAAACTCGTCGTCGTTGGTAGGCGGCCCGCCAGCGCCAAGGCCGTTGTACGACCATCCTACATCGGAGACATCACCCGGAGCGGGTGAGAGTTGTTGCAATCACACTGCACGGGTGAAGTGTCAAGGCCTGGTCAAGGTGCACGCTCATCGCATGCCCTCCCTTTCAGTTCACACCGCGCGCCGCACCACACGAGTGCTGCTGTCGACATGCGCGGCGGGCATGGCACTCGGCTCAGTGCTCAGCGCTTCCGCAGCACGAGCCGAGTCCGATCATCGCGTCGATTCCACTGCGGAGGAACAGCTGGCTGCGCGATATGCGCCAATTGTCATGCTCCAAGAGCAGCCCGTCGCCTGCGGCGATGGCGAGCCATACGTGCCGGCCTCTGTCGACTCGGTGCTCGGCCAGCCGGGAGTCGTGCTTCGTGGATCCGATGGAGGGGTCCTCCGCGAGCAGCCGACGGCCGCCGATCTCGCGTCGGCGGGTCCTGACGACTACCTCGATCTGCCTGGCAATGCTCTATCACCTGGATGCGACTACGAACAGTGGTTCGAGGCCACAGGCAGCGACAAACAGCCCACCACCTATGCCCGCGTCGCCACGGACGCGGATCACCCCGACCAAATCGCGCTCCAGTACTGGCTGTTCTGGGTCTACAACGACTGGAACGACCGACACGAGGGCGACTGGGAGATGCTCCAGGTCATCTTCGACGCAGCCTCGGCCGATGAAGCACTGTTGACGACGCCCGTCGAGGTCAACGTCGCCCAACACGAGGGCAGCGAACGCCGCCCATGGACCGAAGTGCAGCGCCGCGACGATCGGCCGATGGTGTACCCCGGCTCCGGTTCTCACGCCACCTACTACTCAGCCCACCGCTGGTTCGGCAAGAGTGCCGCTTCGGGTTTCGGATGCGACGATACGAGGGCACCGTCGACGGTCATCGAGCCGGCAGTTGTCATGCTTCCTGACACCGTCACTGGTGTCGACGACCCGTTTGCCTGGGTGACCTTCGAGGGCAGGTGGGGCGAGCGTCAACCCTCTTTCAACAACGGCCCCACTGGGCCGGTGACCAAGGACCAGTGGTCGCATCCGATCGAGTGGATGGAGAATGAGGGTCGCAGCAGCAGCGTCAGCCTCCCCGAGCTCGGCACCGGGGTCACCGACTTCTTCTGTTCGGCGAGCGCCCGCGGATCTCTGCTGTTCATCGCCTTCCTCGACCGTCCATATCTCGTGGCACTCGTGATCATCGCCGTCGTCGGGTTGATCGTGTTCGGGATCCGTCGTACTCGCTGGAACCCCGCCGATCCCGATCCTGTGGTTGCCGCGCGTCGAAGCGGCCAGATCCTCAAGGCGGCTGGGAGGCTGCTGCGAAGGGACTGGCGCCGATTCGTGCCGATCTCGCTGTTGGTGCTGATCGGCGGCATCGTGTCGACCATCGTCCAGCAGCTCATTTTGCGGCTTCCAGCGGTAGCCGGCGCCGCCGATCTGGTCGGGCGCAACGGCGGTTCAGGTGCCACCATTGCGCTGGTCGCCGGCGCGTTGGTGACCATTCCAGTCGCGGTCGTCGCGGTTGCTGCGTCGACGATGTTGGTGAGCGATGGCCCGGCAGCGCCACAGCCGTGGCGATCACTGGCAGCGCGGGTGCTGCACAGTCGCGCGCTGCTGTCGACACTGGTCGTCACCGCGGTCGTCGTGCTCGCTCCACTGCTGCTGCCCGTGGCGATCTTCCTGCTCGCGCGGTGGTGTGTAGCGCCATGCGTCGCGCTCCACGACGACGGCGGCACACGACACGCGCTCCGCGGGGCCGCGGCGCTGACGAAAGGCCGGCGCTGGCCGATCGCCGCTTTGACCGTGACGACCGTGGTCATTGCCGGACTGACCGGACCGTTGGTCGGCACCCTGATACTCCTGGTCAGCGGCGTTTCGTTCGTCTTTGTCAACGTGGTGGCCTCGATCTTCGGCGCCGTGCTCCTGCCATGGGCCGCAGTCGTACTTGCCCTGCTGCACGGCAGCCTTACGGCTGAGTCGTGACCGGCGGCTTGCCGTGGTCGCTACCAGACTTGCCCGGCGCACCACCTGATTGACCGGGGGCGGTCGCCGACGGATTGTCGTTGGATCGGCCCGGCGCGGTCGCCGACGGATTGTCGTTGGATCGGCCCGGCGCGGTCGCCGACGGATTGTCGTTGGATCGGCCCGGCGCGGTCGCCGACGGATTGTCGTGGGATCGGCCCGGCGCGGTCGCCGACGGATTGTCATTCGAACTTCCGGGGGCCTTGGCAGACGGATTTTCATCCGACTGACCTGGCGCATCAGCGGATCTGCCGGGTGTCGCGTCGGCGCAGAACTCGACAACGCTCAGCCCGGCTGCGTCAGCAGCATCACTCAGGGCCTTGAACGGCGGTGGCTCGTCGCTTGACTCGACTTCTGTAGGCGACGACGACGACGATGACGAGGTTTCGTCGGTTCCATCGTGCTTGGTGCGGGCCTGGTAGGCGGTGCACAAACCGAACTTCGCCGGACCATTGACATCGGGGCCCTTGCCGTCGGTGCTGTCGGTCTCGTCGGCGCTCTTGGTGGTCATCGAGGCGTCGGCGACGATGGCTGCGGTGGTCGCGGTGGTGGTCGCGGTAGTCGTCTCGACATCCGTATCGTTCTCGGCGTTGTCGTCGCCGGAATTGTCGGATTGCTCATCGGAGTGGGTCGATCCAGTCGCTACCGATGGCCGCGACGGTGAGAAAGGAGTCGGTACAACCCCTGCAGCGGCGGCGGCGCCGGCGGATACAAACGTGACGACACCTATGACGGCGATTGCCTTGCCTGTGAGGAGTTTCCTGATCATCGGTCGAGTCCTTGCAGTCGAGAGGTCGGTTTGCATGGTGACAACCGCATCCCCGAACGCCGCAACGGCAGCGTGCAGACCTACGAGTTCAGCCGGCTCGGCCGGCTGGCGAAGAGCCTCAAAAACGGCGCTGAGATCGGCGAGGTCGTGGGTCTCATCGGCACCCGAGAAGGTGCCGGTCACGAGATGTTCGGCCTCCTCGCTCGAGATCCGCGGTTGTGTCACGCCTTCCAGATCGTCCCAGTCGCTCATCGAATTACCACAATCTTCGGCCCGAGTCGCTTGGCCAGATTTCGCACCGCTCGATGTTGGGTGACCCTCACCCAGTTCGGTGAGCGTTGCACGATGGCCGCGACCTGATCGACATCGAGGTCGGCGAGCACGCGCAACAGCAACACCTCTGCCTGTTCAGTGCCCAGCATCGATGTGATCAGCGTGGCCGCCTGCTGGCCGGAAAGCCTTTCCAACGCCTCCTGCTCAGGGGCGTCGACGGCGGGACGATGCTCGAACTCGGCCGCTTCCGTCACGTCCGTGCGTCGACGCGCGGCGGTTCGCCGATGATCCGCGAGACGCCGACGGGCGATCGCGAACACCCACGCCCGAAAGTCGGGCCAGTCGCCATCGAATCGCGAGATTCCCTTGGCGACCGCTAGCCAGACTTCCGCGGCGAGATCGTCGGCGACACGGCTCTCCTGCGCCCGAAGAAATCGCAGTAGTGGCGGCTGCAATTCTCTGAACAATGCCTCGATGGCGCGCTGGTCACCGTCGCCAGCACCGGCGATCACCTCATCGAACCGCGTCTGGAAATCGTCGGGTGGCAGCTCTGCCATGTGGCGTGCTCCTACGGGTACTTCATCGAGTGGCACAAGCTCAAGGGCGAGGCTACCGCTCCATCAGCGAAGGTCGGTCAAGAGGCTTCGAGGCCCTGCCAGGCCGTGCGAACCTGGTTTCGGCCTTCGTTCTTGGCCCGATACAGGCAGCGGTCGGCATCGGCGATGGCTTCGTCGACGGGTTGTCCGCGATGGTGGATCGCCGCGCCGATCGACACCGTGACCGAGCCGAGGTCGGGGATCGACGGGTACTGGAGCTCGCCGACGCGGGCACGGACGCGCTCGGCGACGGCCGCAGTCAGCGGTCGGTCGGCGGCCGGGAAAAGCACGAGGATCTCTTCTCCGCCGTACCGGATGGTGGAGTCGTTCGGTCGCACGTTGGCCGCGATCGCTCCGGCGACTCGACGGAGGACTTCGTCACCTGCGCTGTGGCCGAAGCGATCGTTGACCCCCTTGAAGTGGTCGATGTCGATCATCATCACTCCGAACTGCTGATCAACCTTCGCCAGTGAACCGAGCGCATGACGATTGTGCAGGCCCGTGAGGGCATCGTGGAGGGCGCTCTCGCGCAACTCGTCGTGTTCCTGCTCGGAGTGACGCAGTTCCAGGTGACGGTTCAACGCCACCCGCAGCGGCGGAGCCAATCGGGCGAACATCTCCCGGAGCTCGGTGGTCAGATCCACTGCATGGGTGAGGCCGATCACGATCTGAGCCGCCGCGCCCTCGCCGGGAATCTCGAAAGACACAGCCCTGCCGGCTGGCTCGATTGCTTTGCACGGGGCGCCCAGGAATTGGTTGTCGGCGGCGAAGCGCAGCAAACCCTCCTCCGAGGTCTGGGCGAAGAGCTCCAGTGACTCGACGGGCAGTACGTCGGGGAGTACCCGCTCGGCGATTGTTGCGAGTTCGGGGAAGTCGTGAGCCATCACCAAGGCGTCCGTGATGCGGCGAAGGACCGTGGCGACCCTGAGCAATCGGGCCACATCGAGATCCTCGCGGGCCATCAGGAAGATGCCGCACTCGAGTTCTGCCAAACGCTCGAACATCTCGCCGACGAGCGGTTCGGGAATGATGCAGCCGTGCTGCGGGGCGATGAGGGCTATCGGACCGAACGCCCGAGTGATCCGCCCGAGGCCGGCCGCGAGAATCTCGCGACTCGGCATGTAGTGCTCGTGGAACGGCCTCATCGACTCGAAGTAGGAGGCATCAGTCGCAATCAGTTGTGACCCATCGGTGAAGCCGCCGAACAGGTCGGAGCTGAACAGCACTCCGCTCGCGGTGTCGTACGAGCACATGGCACCTGGGAAGTGAAGGTACGGCGTCAGCACGAATTGGAGCTCGCGGGTTGTGTCGAGGGGAAGCGTCCAGCCGTGGTCCTCGACCCGCAAGAACGGGATGCCCGCGTCATAGTGACGCAACAACGTCTCGGCCCTCCACTCCGTCACCACCATCAGATCTTCGGAGGGAAGTGCCTTGCGGACCTCGGCAAGCCCGCCGGCGATGTCGGGATCGCTGTGGTGGCACACGATCCAACGAATCGACGACAGCGGGACGACCTCGCCGGCCCGACGCAACGTCTCGTCGATCGTCAACGCTGAGCCGGGATCGATCAGCACCGAGTTGTTGCCGGCTTCGATCAGGTACGAATGACATTGAAACGTGTCGTCGGGACGAACGGAGCCCACCCACCACACACGATCGGCGATTTCGAGCGCCCCGCACGCGTTGCCTGCAGCCACTTCGACACGATCCTTTCGCCCGGACTAGTACGAGCAGCTCAAGCGTGTAGAGACAAATGGCGCTGTGATAGAGCCGATGGTCCATTTCCACCGGGTATCACCCACGACGAACTTGGGCACTGCCGGGCACTGGTCGACGCAGGTCGGTGGACGAGCTAGCTCTAGCTAGCGCTCGTCGTCGTCCGCCTCGTCCGACACGACTGTTTGTTGGTCCATCCAGTCGGCCGGGTCGGCCTCGACCGGCGGATCGGTCTCGCCACCTGGTAGCGCCGAGATCGGGGCGTCCGGGTCGATGTCTGCCGGTTCGTATTCATCGTCGATTGGCCACTCGTCGTTCATGGGTCTGTGCTCCGTTCGTGCGAGCCGATCGGCTCGGTCACGTTCGTCGTGTTGGTTGGCGTCACCACAATGCACCAGATCGGGACTGCTTGTCAGTGCTGAAGGTCTGTTCGCGGCGTACATCCTGCCGTGACGACCAGCGCGGGCGCACCGTTCGCCAACTTTGTCGCTGCCAACAGGCGGATTCAGGTGGTGGCCGCGACAAGCGCATTGAATCGTTCTGCTGGAGTATCCCACGCCAGTGACTCGCGCGGTCGACCGTTGAGCAGTCGGGCGTAGTGATCGAGGTCGGCTTGGGTGAGGTTGGTCATGTCGCTGCCCTTGGGGATGAACTGGCGCACAAGCCCGTTCCATTGCTCGTTGCTGCCACGTTGCCAGGGGCTGTGCGGATCGCAGAAGTACACCGGGATGTCCGTGGCGATGGTGAACGTGGCGTGATGGGCCATCTCTGTGCCTTGATCCCAGGTCAGTGAGCGGGCCAGCTCACGCGGCAAGTTGATGACATGCTCGACGAGCCGCTCGGCGACGTGGTCAGCGGTTCGGTTGTCGACCTTGATCAGCATCCCCACCCGCGTTGATCGCTCGACCAGGGTGGCAACAGCACTGGTTTTGCCTGCTCCGATGATCAAATCGCCTTCCCAGTGTCCGGGCACAGCACGATCGGCGACCTCGGCGGGCCGCTCGGAGATGTTCACCATTGCCGGGATCCGAGCACCCCGGCCGACACCGGAGGTGCGGTGCTGGGGCCGGCGTTGAACCCGCCCCAGTTTGAGCGCTCGGACCAGCTCGTTACGCAGCTCACCTTTGGCCTGGACGTAGATCGCCTGATAGATCGCTTCGTGCGACACCCACCACTGTGGCTCGTCGCGATGGTCGCGTCGCAACCGCTTGGCCACCGATCGAGGCGACCAGCGTTGCGTGATGATCAGCCGACACACCTCATCCCACAACCACGGGCGTTGCTCGATCCATGACTGCTTGGCTCGGCGAGCTTGCTCATCGGCGCGGTTCTGTGCCGGCCACGCCCGATACACCTGTCGACCACCGTTTCGTTGGATCTCCCGACCGACCGTTCCTCGATGACAACCGATCTGGCCAGCAATCGTCGCGTCGCTCAGATCAAGGTTGATACCCAGCCACACCGTCTCTCGATCCTCGAGCTGCAACGACGACTCCCGAGCCTTGCGTTCACGCAACATGAAACAAGACTCCTCGATCCACCACGTTCGCAACGTCTCATCCGACACCCCCGCGATCGACGCCGCCTGCACCCACGTCGCACCACGCGCATACGCCCGCAACCCCGGCGCAACCACCACCCACGGAATCCTCGCTCGACCCACGACAACCCTCCCACCACTCGGCTGTCGCGCTGACCATCTGACTCCGCCACATGGTGAACATGTTCGGAGCGACAAGGTTCGGTGGGACGCGGTTCGGTGGGACGCGGTTCGGTGGGACGCGGTTCGGTGGGACGCGGTTCGAGTTGTCGTTCAGTCCGTTCATGAGAGCTGTCATGATCCCGCTCCTGGCTGGACCGCGACACAGCTGCGTCGTCGTGACGGGCGATCGACTTAAGGTCGAGATGGGCGCCGGCGGGTGGGCGTTCGCGGGAGCCGTTCCGCGATCCTTCATTACCCAGGTCAATCGCGTCACTGGACCGGTGTGGGCATGGGGGGCACACGGCTGGCGGGGGCGGTGGCTCGTCAACGGCTCCTCGACCGGACTGGTGCAGGTGTCGATCGAACCCGCAGGTCACGGACGTTGCCTGATCTTCCCCATCAAGCTCCGACAACTGACGCTCAGCCTCGACGAGCCCGACCAGTTCGTCGCCGCCCTCGCCGAGCAATCGGAGTAGAAGCACGTCAGCAGCCAGCGGGAGGCCGGCCAAACCGGGCCATTGGGCCCGGCCGATTCGTGTCAGACCAGGTTGGATGAGGTGACCAACAATGGAGGTAGTCCCATGAAGGCTCTCGTATACCACGGTCCAGGCCAGAAGTCCTGGGAGGACGTGCCCAAGCCGATGCTTCAAGCCGACACCGACGCGATCGTCCGAGTCGACGCCGTGACGATCTGTGGAACGGATCTGCACATCCTCAAGGGCGACGTGCCTGCCGTGACTGACGGGCGCATCCTCGGCCACGAGGCAGTCGGAACCGTCGAGGAAGTCGGAGCTGCCGTGAAGAACGTCAAGCCTGGCGACAAAGTCCTCGTCTCGTGCATCACCGCGTGTGGCTCGTGCCGGTTCTGTCGGGAGGGCCGCTACGGCCAATGCCTCGGCGGGGGCGGTTGGATTCTCGGCCACAAGATCGACGGCACACAGGCGGAGTTCGTCCGCGTGCCGTTCGCCGACACTTCCACGTATCCAGCCCCCGACGGGGTGTCTGACGAAGAGTTGCTGATGCTCGCCGACATCTTGCCGACTGGGTACGAAGTGGGTGTGCTCAACGGCGGCATCCGACCGGGCGACGTCGTCGCCGTCGTCGGAGCCGGACCAATCGGCCTCGCCGCGATGATTGGCGCTCGCCTGTTCAGCCCGAGCCACATCATCGCCATCGACATGGCCGATACCCGGCTCGAGGCAGCCAAGCAGTTCGGTGCCGACATCGTGGTGAACAACAGTCGGGAGGATGCTCTCGCGGCCGTTCTGGCTGTGACCGATGGCCTGGGTGCCGACGTGGCGATCGAGGCCGTTGGCGTGCCTGCCACGTTCGAACTGTCAACCCAGCTCATCCGCCCAGGTGGCCGGGTGGCCAACATCGGTGTGCACGGAGAACCAGTCACACTGCACCTCGAAGAACTGTGGATCAAGGATGTGACCATCACCACCGGTCTCGTCGACACCTACTCGACGCCGACGTTGCTGAAGCTGATCACCACCGGTCACGTTGCCGCCGGTCAGTTCATCACTCACCACTTCGACCTCGACGATTTCATCGAGGCCTATGACGTCTTCGGTCGCGCTGCCGATACTGGCGCCCTCAAGGTCGTACTCACTCGAAGTCAGTAATCCGCTTCCGGTCAGTCGATCATGGGCAGGTTACGGAGGCCATCGCACAGTTCACGCCGGCCACGCTCGAACGCAGCGCGCGCCGGCGGTACTGCCTGATCCGTGGGGGATGCGTTGACGATCTCGTCGAACGTCACAAACCCTTATCGCCTCGCGGCCCGAATGGGCGCACGGTGTCCTACATTTCCACACGACCGACGTTCGGTCCACGGTGGAATGTCAGGAACGGCCGCCGTCGGTCAGCGGGGTCCGATTCCCATCGACCGCCGTCCCGGCCAGATCCTGCCGCTGACCGTTCGGCCGACTGTCAGGACAACACCAGTGACACCGCCGACGCGGACCGTCACGATGTCGACGGCGCGAACGAACTCCACCTCGCCGTCAGGCAGCGCATTGCACCCACTCTTCGCGAAACCGCCCGGGCGCGTCCTCGATCATGAGCAACGGATCGTCTGGCGAGAGGAACAACCCCGACGCCGCGGCTCGGTCGGTACGCGGCACCGGCCCGTCAGAATCGAGTTCGACGTGCCAACGCACCTCGCCATCAGCCAGCTCGAACCTGCCCGCAAAGGCGCGGGTGGTGGAGTACGGCAAACCGTTGTGCTCCTGTCCCGGCAGCGCGACCCTGACGTCGACGAAGGCGTCGTCGGCCTGGATCCACCACGCTTCGCACGGCTCGGTTGGTTGCCCGCCGGGCACCATGATCGAGCGGCGACGCCAGGCGCCGACGAACCACGGACGTGCGGGCCTGGTCATCCCTCCGGCGCGCTGTCCCCGAAGACGTTGCGCATCACCCGGCGATACAGGATCGCGTTCGTGTCGGAGCGAACGTGCAGGTCCGGCCCTCCGACGAGTGCCATTCCCGAACGCCGCAACGCGGCGGTGATCCACAGGTCTTCGCTCTGGACGACCTCTTCCTGTCGGAGGAACGATTCGAGCACGGCCGGGTCTGTTTCCGGAACACGGACGATGAAGAACAGACGCGTGCGACGCTCATCGATCGGCTGCACAGCCTGGAAGAACGACTGGCGCATCTCACCATTCGGCTCCTCGCTGCGCAGTAGCACCGTGAACGGCACGACGAGCGTGTATCGCAACCAGCCCTCGGTCGAGACGTCGTCGTCGGCCAGCTTGCGCCGGACGGTGGAGAAGCCGTACTCATGCTGATCGACCACCTCGTGCTCGCTCATCAGCGGGTTGCGGCTGCTGAGCGAGTCGTGCAGGAACGGGAAGTGACTGGAATCGAGCAGGTTGTCGGTCTGGTAGGCCGCCAGCACCTCGGACGTGTGCGCAGTCGGCGAGAAACAACCGAGCCGATCGTCGTCGCCGTCGGGCCAATCGGGAATCGCGGTGCGGGGCGCGTCGAGTGCCACCCACACGATGCCGTAGCGCTCGCAGACATCGGCCGGCCGTCCGAGTCGCGCTCTCGACGGGATGAGCGCGTCTGGACCGAGTGCGGGAATGCACGTGGCTGCACCATCGCGCCCGAACCGCCATCCGTGGAAGGCGCACACGAGGTCGTCCCCCACCACGCTGCCGAGGCTCAACGGTGCGCCGCGATGTGGGCATTCGTCGACGAACACGGATAGCTCGCCGCTCGGACGGCGTAGGACAACGAGCGGTTCGCCGAGCAACATCACCCCAATCGGTTCGGCGGCAACCTCGTGAGCCCACGCGACAGGGTGCCAGAAAGCTCGGAACTCGTGATGAAGGTTGCCCACCAACTCGATCATTCGCCCGCCGTTTCCTCGGGCCGAGGCGACTCCGACACCAGCTTGCGATGCACCGCATATGCCGCAGCCTCGGCCCGGTTGCCACATCCGGACTTCTGCAGGATTGAACGCACATGGTTTGCGGCCGTGTGCTGGCTGATGAACAACCGCTCGCCGATCTCGCGATTGGAGCGACCTTCGGCGATCAACCGCAACACCTCCAGCTCGCGTTGGGACATGCCGTCGTAGGCCACGGAGGTGGGAGCTGCCGCGCTGCGGCCGAGCACGGAGAGCGCCTGATCGGCAAGCGCTCGCATTCCGAGGGCGACCGCCATCATGTGTGCTTCCCGCGCCAGGGCGTCGGCAGTGGCAAAGTCGTTCCGGGCCGCGGCCAGACACGCCCAATCGTGTTGAACGTGGGCTCTCCAAACCGGGGACTGGCTTCGATCTGCCAGCGCCAACGCAGCACGGAAGTGACTCTCCGCCTCGTTGTTCAGCCCGAGCAACCTGGCCAGGCCCCCGCGTAGGCGATCGGCGGGACCGCAGCACGCGGTCATCGCGACCATCAGATTGCGACCTGCAAATGCATCGAGCTCGCGCAGGAGGGTTCCGGCGTGCTCCTCTGCTCCGCAGGCGATGCACGCTTCGGCCAGGAAGGTGAGGCACGCCGGCCAGACGGAGTCGCGTGGGACCGACGCAAACCCACCCAGCGACGAGCGCGTCGAGCTCGCGGCGCGACTCATCGATCATCCCGAGCTCGGCGTAGAGCACCGTGAGCCCGGGGCGCCACACCGCCTGATCGTCGTGCCGCGCCGACAGGACACGCATCAAGGGGAGCACCTCGGCGAGACGACCCTGTTCGCGACGGATCGTGAACATCTGCAGGCCATACACGCCCGCGTCGAAAACAATGTTGCTGGATCCGCCGACGGTGTGAGCGTGTTCGGCCGCCTGCTCGGCTTCGGCGAACCTCCCCGCGGCGAGCGCCAGTACGGCCTCGTACACCAGGCCCATGTACTGATACATGAGGAATCGACCGCGCTCTGATATCACCCGATGCTGCTCGAGTATCTCGGCTGCCTCGCCGAGTCGACCGACCTCGATGAGCCCTCGACACATGTTGCCCGTGGCGTACGCAGCGCTCCAGTTGTCGCCGATTTGTAGGGCGACATCACGGAGCTCGGTGCTCGCCTCGATCAATCTCGCCGGTTCCGATGCGACGATCGTCGGTGGCCTGAAGCGCGGCAACGACGCAATCCAGATCGCCTACCGCTCGGGCCATCGCCAGTGCCGTCTCGCCCGCCTCGACCGCCGCGTCCTTGTCGCCCGTGAGCGACAGGCTGCGCGCCAACGCAGCCTGCAGTCGGGCCCGCAACGGAGGTTGCCGGTCACCGATCATGCTGATCGCCTCGGACACGATCTTGACTGCCGGACCTCCGGGCGCCCCGCGTTGGTGAACGGACTCTTCGTACCCGAGCGCCGCCCGAGCGGCCAACTCGGCCCAGCCCTCGTGCCGCGCAGCGTCGAACGCCCGCTGATAGGTGGCCTGGGCGATGGACGAATGACCTCGCCTCAGTTGGACCTGGCCGAGATCGATCGACACCTCGGTCGCCTCGGCGCTTTCACTCGACATGAGTTGCAGTACGGCCTCGAACTGCGAGATCGCATCGTCGTAGGCAACCGAGCTCCTGGCCTGCTCGGCGGCCAGCCGGCCGTAGTGAATCCCCTGCTCGACACCACCGACGGCGGCCGCTGCACCGAAGTGGTAGGCGAGCTCGGCGAAGACGGAGCGCGAATCCGCCTCGTAAACCCGTTCAAGGGCATCGGCGATACGCAGATGCAACCGGGCCCGAACAGACGATGACAAGACCTGCTCGACGGTGTCTCGTACGAGAGCGTGGGTGAACTGATAGGTCGGAAGACGACCACCCACCTCGACGAGGAAACCGGTATCGACGAGCTCGTCAAGACCGGCGCTGACCTCGTCGACAGTCATGTCCGAGGCGAGGGACAGAACCCGAACCTCGACGCGTTGACCGGCCACCGCGGCCAACTCCAGGGGTCGCCTCGCCCGCCGAGGGAGCCTGGCCATACGCGCCGCGACGACATCCCTGACACTGTCCGGCGCCCCAACCCCGGCCACGTCTCGGCGTACGACCCAGCGCTGGTTCTGATGGGCCACGACTCCCTGCTGGACGAGGTGACGCCACAACTCGCCGAGGAAGAAGGCGTTTCCACCACTGCGGTCACAGGCAACCGCGGCGAGATGGCGAAGATCGCCGTCCAGCTCCTGACCCAACGTGGCGGCCACGAACTGCTCGACGCTGGCCGTGTCGAGGCCACCCAACCGCATGCGCACGACGCTCTCGCTGCGCTGCAAGTCGACCAGGCATTCGGCGAGCGGCTCGGTGAGCTCAGCGGCAGCATCGCGAAACGTGGCGATGACCATCAGACCGGCCGCAGAGCCGGCGCGCACCAAGTGCCTGAGGAGTTCGAGAGTCGGGCGACCGGCCCAGTGGATGTCGTCGAGCAGCAGGACCATCGGCGACGATCGGGTGGCGTTGGCCAGCACCCGATCGACCGCCGAGTACAGGAGGTAACGCTCCGTCTCAGGATCTGCCGCCGGAGACCTCGACAACCCGGGCAGGAGGCGCTCGAGCTGTGGAAGCAATACGAGGAGGTCGCCGAGATCACGGTCCTTGTTCAGCGGACGGCCGAAGCCCGGAAGGGACCGGAGCAGATGATCGAGAGCATGAACCCATGGCTGGTACGGAAGGGCGAGTTCCGCATCACACGTGCCCAGCAGAACGATCGCTCCCGCCTCATGGCACTGTCGGGCGAAGTCGGCGGCCAGCCGGGTCTTGCCCGCACCTGCTTCACCGCCGATCAGCACCACTTCTCGAGTGCCGGCGCTGGCGCGATCCCACGCATCCTGCAGCACGGTCCATTCCGAGTCACGACCGACCAGCGGTTGACGCACGGCCGTTGCGATCCCCGCCGGTAGCGGCACACCCGGTTCGTCGGCCGAGGGACGAACATCGACAACCGGCCCAGCAGTTTGCCGATCGAGCACATAGATCTCGGTGAGCCCGTCGATTCCATCCGTCTCGACCATGCCGAGTGACTGGTAGCCCTTGCCCGAGGCTTCGGAAGTGAGCCACCGCACGACGTTGTTCACGAGGATCTGCCCGGGTTGGGCTCGAGCCAGCAATGCGGAAGCAACGCTCACCGGGGCCCCGGTGCACACCTCGCCGTCCCATACGACGTCACCCGTCGCCAACCCGATGCGAATCGGCGAGCCGGGAACCGCCGAGGCCAGGATCTGCTGAATCTCGACCGCAGCGATGACGGCCGCCGATGCGCTCTCGAAGGTGATGACGATTGTTCCCGGCGCACTCGGGATCATCCGTCCTGACCGTGCCCGGGCGACATCGGCGACACATCGGGCGTGCTCGGCGAGATGGACGTCGGCGCACATGATCGTCGCGGTCCTGCTGTCGGCTGCGTTCACCGTCCCTCCTCCTCCTGCTAGTCAGATCTGACTACCAATGACACGATGAGTCAACGCATTTGTCGCTCCAGAAGGCGAAAGGTGGTCATGACAGCCGGCTCGGGAATGCTTACAGTCCTCACGACGACGACGTGAAACCTCCCACCGGGCCCGGTGGGAGGGTTCACGACAGAGCAGGAGACAGATCCATGGCCCTCTTCGTGATCGAACGGAACTTCGCCGAACAACTCGACCTGGACGACCTCGATCGAGCCGGCATCAAGCTGATCAACGACGACATGGGGATCCGCTGGGTCTACTCGTTTCTCTCAGCCGACAAGAAGAAGACGTACTGCCTCTACGAAGCCCCCAACCCGGAGGCCATCATCGAGGCAGCCGCACGCCTCGGCATCCCTGCGGACGTCATCGTCGCCGTCGAACAATTCGGGCCCGTCCCGATCAGCTGACATCACCATCGCCGTCGTCAAAATCCCGCTTGAACCTGGCGCGCCTCGATTCGGGCCCGCCTGACCAGGCATTCACCAACCGGAGACATCACATGACGACCACCACCAACACAACGACCGATCTGCTCACCGATGACATGCTGGCGAGGTTCGATGCCCGTACCGCCACGTACGACCGCGAGAACCGGTTCTTCGACGAGGATTGGGACGAGCTTCGCCAATCCGGCTACCTGCTCGCCGCCGTGCCGACCGAGTTCGGCGGGTCGGGACTCACGCTCGACGCCGTCGCCAAGTTGCAGGGTCGCCTCGCCTATTACGCGCCGGCGACCGCCGTTGCCGTCAACATGCACTTGTACTGGACCGGGGTCGCCGCGGATCTCCTGCGTGCCGGCGACGCGTCGTGCCAGTGGATGCTCGAGAAGGCCGCTGACGGTGAGGTCTTCGCCGCCATTCACGGTGAGGCCGGCAACGACATCCCGCTGCTGCTGTCGTCGTCGAAGGCCGAGAAGGTTCAGGGTGGCTGGGAGATCACCGGCCACAAGATCTTCGGCAGCCTCTCACCGGTGTGGACGTTGGCTGGATTCCACGCCATGGACACCTCTGACCCGGCCAACCCGAAGATCGTCCACGGCTTCCTGCCGCGGGCGTCGGCCGGCTACGAGATCATCGAGACGTGGGACACACTGGGCATGCGCGCAACGCAGAGCCAGGACACCGTGCTCGATCGGTGTTTCGTGGCCGATGAGAACATCGTGCTCGTCTGCCCGGCAGGTTTCGCGGGAGCGGGTCTGTTTCAAGTGGCGGTCTTCGCTTGGGCCTTGATGGGATTCGCCACCGTCTACCTCGGTGCCGCCCGTAGGGCGTTCGACATCACCATCGAGAAGATGCCGAAGCGCACATCGGTCGCCCTGACCCACTCGATGGCCCACCATCCCGAGGTGCAGCACAATGTGTCGGAGATGCGCATTTCACTCGACGCCAGCGAGGCGCTGCTCGAGCGAGTGGTAACGGACTGGGCCACGGGAGTGCCCCACGCAGATTGGCCGGTTCGGCTGGTAGGCGCCCGGCACTTCATCATCAACCAGGCCTACGACATCGTCGACCGGGCGATGGATCTGTCGGGTGGCGGCGCGGCCTTCAAGGGCAACCGTCTCGAGCAGATCTTCCGCGACGTGCGCATGGGCCGCTTCCACCCAGGCAACACGTTGCTGGCCCACGAACTGGTGGCCAAACTCTGCCTGGGATTGAACCCCGACGATCCCCAGCGCTGGGGCTGAGCCACCACCGAACCTTTGTCGCTGTTGACATGCGGAGCATGTTGGCAGCGACAAAGGTCGGCGCACCGGGCGACGCTCAGTCGGACGCTGGTTCGTATCCGCCGTCGGCGTTGTGGGTCTCCGTACCCGCGACGGGCGGATTGAACACGCAGACGAGGTGGAGGTCGCCCTTGGTCGCCCGGAGGATGTGTTCGTCGTGCTGATCCAGGGCGTAGATCGTGCCTGGGCTGATCTGGAACGTCTCCCCGGTCGCCACGTCGACGACCTCCCCCTCGCCGGCCACGCAGTAGTTGGTCTCGAGGTGGTGTTTGTAGTGGAGATGACTCTCGGCACCCTCGAGGATCCGGGTCTCGTGCACGGAGTAACCCATGCCGTCGGACTTGACGATCATCCGCTTGCTGTCCCAGCCAGGACCGGAAACGTGGCGGGCGGTGTTGGCGATGTCTTCGGAGCGGACGATGATCATGCGCCGAAGTTAATCATTCACCGTCCCGGCGAGACATGCTTCGACGATCACGGCGAGGTCGAGCAGCGCGGCGTCGGCGGCACGACGGCCGGTCAACATCAGGCCGATTGGTTGACGGTCGGCGGCACTCCCTGGCAGGGTGATGCTCGGCAGATCGAGCCGGTTGGCGAACTCGGTCAGCCGGAGGACCTCGGTGTTCATCGCCAGGTACGTCTCCATCGTCTGCACATCGGCGACCCGCGGCGGCAGCACGGGAACCGTGGGGGTGAGGACCGCGTCGGCACCGGCGAGCGCCGAATCGTATCGACGCCTGCAGTCGTGGATCACCCGCACGGCGGCGACGTAATCGCCGGCGAGCACCGTTGACCCGTACTGGATGCGCGGCCCGACCCGGGGGTCGTAGCGGTCGAGCCGACCGGCGATCAGATCACGGTGCCAGTCGAATGCTTCGACCGCGATCACGAAGCCCTGGCGCGCCGCGAGGCTGGACTCCGAGAGCATCGGCAGCTCGGCCTTGGTGATCCGTGTGCCCGCCGCGGCAAGGACGTCGAGCCACCGATCGAACAGGTCGAGCACAACCGGATCGGTCTCTCCTGCTGCGATCGCGCCGACCGGGACCACAAGATGCACGTCGGCGAGAGAACGAGCGGGAGTTCGGGGCCCGCTGCGCTCGACGAGTGCCAGATCGACGCGGCGGAGGTGCGCAGCAGTGGACGCGATCAGTCCGGGCGCATCGAAGCTCGGCGCGAGGGGGATCATTCCGTCGGACGGGTATCGGCCTTGCGATGGTTTGAAGCCCGCCACGCCGCAGAACGCCGCAGGGATCCGAATCGAACCGCTCGTGTCTGACCCGAGCGACACGTCGGCCACACCGAGCGACACGGCGACTGCTCCGCCGGATGTCGAGCCGCCGCTGACTCGCTGTTCATCCGGCCTCAGCGGGGTGGTCGGGGTACCGTACGTGGCATTGAGCCCCAGCGCTCCGTAGGCGAACTCGGTCATGTTCGTCTGGGCGAACAGAACCGCACCTGCGGATCGCAACGCAGTGACCATCGGGGCATCCGACGTGGGCGGCGGCGCGTCAGCCAGCACCGCCGAGCCGGCGTGGGTCGTCCATCCGGCGACATCGAAGCACGCCTTGACGGTGAGCACGTCCCCTGCCAGGGGCAGGGACGTATCGATGGCGGCGGCCTCGGCGAGCGCTTCGTCGTCGCGCCGCTGCAGGAGCGCAACCGCTACGGCTTCACGTTCGTCAGAGGCGGCGCCGATGCAGTGGCGCACGTGGTCCGTCGGGGACCGCATCGCCGCCAGCCTCAGTAGCGACGGTCGTTGGACTTCTTCTTCGGCGGCGCCTTGAACGGTGCCTCGATGAGCACCTCGAACTGGGCATCGTCGGGTTGCTTCGGTTCGTTCAGTCGCTGAAGGTAGGTCTTCAACGCAGCTCGTGCCGGGGCGACCTGTTCGCCCTTGGCACCGACGGAACGAGCCAACGCATCCTTGGCCTTGGCGACCCGCTCGCGGCGGGTTGCCTTCTCCTCCTCCGAGATCACTCGCTTCGGGGCCGGCGGAGCGGTGCGACGGGCTTCGAGTTCCTGGAGGGGTGTGAGCTTGGCGGTGGCCATGGAACTGAGCCTACATCGCACCCCGCGGGAACAGACATGGCCACAACGGAAAGGGGAGGAGCTCGACGCTCCTCCCCTTCCTACCCATCCCTAGTACTGCGTCGGCTTCCTCGAAAACTCCTCGCCATTGCTCCCAGCTGTTCGACAGCAGCCAGAGACCATGAACGAAGACGACGGCCGGGCGCCCGGTGGCATTGGCCGCGTCGACCTGTGCAGCGTCCTGTTCGGCACTGACGGTCATGCGGACGACACTATTCCGTGTGCCGGTCGAGCTCGACCGCAATCGCCAGGACCTCGTCGATCAACGTGTCGAGTTGGTCGACGTGACCGGTTGACTCCACGTCGAGCCCGGCTGTCCTGAGCGTGCGGGCAAACACGTCCATGACGCCCCCTGGGTCGGCTGAACGAGCCCACCGTACGAACCGCTCGGCAAGGTCCCGATACCCCATTCGATCGAGTGCGACCGCCGACGAGATCGCGCCGTGCCATGCCAGGACATTGATCAACTCGCTGCGGAACCATCGCCAGGGATCGCCGAGCTCGGCCCCGCTGATCCGATGCCCGGCCATGGCGTGTGCCGTCAGGGAGTGCCACGCCACAGCCAGCCGAAACCAGTTCGGGCGCTCGACGGTGAGTGACTCGTTCGCCGCGGAGAAGCAACTCGCGGCCGCATCCCAGTCGTTCCTCGCAACCGCCAGATGCCCGCAGAGCTCGTCGGTCGCGCTGCGGGCGCGATCGCTCTGCAATGCCGCAACGATCTCCTTGAAGCGTCGCAGCGGCTCGTCGACGAGGTCGAGGTGTCGGGAGAAGATGAGGCACCGCAGCGTCGCCCAGAACGCCAAGTAGCGCACTACCGCCGGGGCGTCGGCGAACCTGTCGAGGCTTGCCACCAGCTCCTCGCCCTCGTCGTGACTGACGATCGAGGCCGCCAACGAGGTCTGCGGCGCAACGGAGAATCGATCGTGAGGTATCCGTCGTTCGGCACGGATCAAGCGCCATCCCCGTGCGTCGGAGAGCGCCCCCGGTTCGGCGGGCGCGCGACGCAGGTCGAACTCCACGAGCACGTCGATGAAGTCGATGTCATCACCCGACGCACGCACGGCATCGTGCAGCCGGGCGAACATCTCGTCCGACTCGCGGCTGGCGATACCCCATGCAACCAGGGCAACCTCGAGACCCTGCTCCCATTCTCGATGGTCGATGAACCAGTCCAGGGCTACGAGCGCATCCGGGATGTACTCGAAGAGCCGTTGCCGGACCGCTCGTTCCTCCGGGCCGACGGAACGGAGCTGCAGTCTGCCGACGAGCGATGCCATGTACCGGGCGTGCCGCTCACGCGTCGCGTCCGCAATGTCGGCGTGATGCAGGTGTTCGCGAGCGTACGCTCGCATCGTCTCCAGCATCCGGTATCGGGTTGTGCCATCGCTGGCGGTGACTCGCTGGAGCAGCGAACGATCGACCAGTTGCGGCACGGTGTCGACGACATCGAGATCGCTGACACCGTCGTGCGCGGCCACGGCACGCGCCGCAGCCATGTCGAAGCCCGATGGGAACACCGACAACCTGTCGAACACGGCTTGCTCGACCTCACTGCACATGTCGTACGACCAGTCGAGCGTGCCTCGCATGGTCTGGTGCCGCTCCATCCGGGAGCGCCGACCACCCACGAGGAGCCGGAATCGCTCGTCGAGGTTGGCGACGAGCTCGACCGGGGTGTACGCCCGCACGCGCGAGGCGGCGAGTTCGATCGCCAGCGGCAGGCCGTCGAGTCGCCGGCACAGCTCACTGACCGCTTCGGCCTGGTCGGTGTCGATGACGAGGTCAGGGGCTTCGGCGCGGGCCCGCTCGACGAAGAGCCGCTCCGCATCCGCGCTGGCCAACGAGGGGACCGGGACGAGACGTTCGCCGCTGACCATCAGCGGTTCGCGACTCGTGGCCAGCACCGTGACGGTCGGACACGAGGCGACGAGTCGCTCGACCACGTCGGCGGCCGTCGACAGCACGTGCTCGCAGTTGTCGACGACGATCAGCAGCCGCTTCTGCCGCAATCTTCTGGTGATGTCGTCGACAACGTCGTGGTCGGCGCATGCGGCGATCCCCAGCCCGGTTGCGAATGCGAACGGCACGGCGTCGTCGACCGACACGACCGCCAGTTCGACCATCCAGCAGCCGTCCGGGTACATCGCCGCGGTCGCATGAGCCGCCTCGACAGCCAAGCGCGTCTTGCCCGTGCCACCGACCCCGATCAGCGTCACCAGCCGGTTGTCGGACAGCTCGGCCGCAAGTTTCTCGACCTCGTTGAATCGCCCGATGAACGTGGTCAGCTCGACGGGGAGGTTCCCTACTCGCTGGCGGGCCACCCGCAGCGGCGGGAAGTTGTCACTACCCACCTGGAACAGGCGCTCCGGCGACGTCAGTCCCTTGAGGTGGTGCTCGCCCAGATCCACGAGCTCATGGTCGGAGGCGAGCGACGCCGTCGCCGACGACACCAGGATCTGACCCCCGTTGCCGGCGTCCATCACCCGGGCAGCCCTGTTCACCGTGGGCCCGAAGTAGTCACCATCACGCAACTCGGCCTCACCGGTGTGGATGCCGATCCGCACCGGCAGTGTCAGCTGGCCTTGCGCGTCGATCGCGGCAGAGACAGCTGCGGGCGCCGACGTGAAGACAGCGCACACGCCATCGCCCGTGTGCTTGAACACGGAGCCGCCGTGGACGTCGACGACGGACCGGATCGTCGAGTCGTGGCCGGCCAAGGCCTGCGACATGGCCAGCTCGTCGTCCTGCCAGCGCTCGGTCGAACCCTCGATGTCGGTGAACAAGAACGTGACGGTTCCTGTCGGGAGATGACGCGGTGCCGTAACCGTGACATCCCGTATCGGGTCGAGGCCCCCCAGTAGTTCGGCCTCGAGTTCGCGCAACGCGGATGTGGGCTCGATCCCGATCTCGTCGCGCATGGTCGCACGGAAACGCTGGAACCAGCGCAACGATTCGGTCACCCTGCCCGATGCTGCCAATGCCCTCATCAGGAGCGCTACCGGCCGCTCGCGCAACGGCTGGGCGACAACGTGGCTCTCGAGCAACAAGACGGCTTCCGGCGCTCGACCAGTCTCGATCAGGGCCTCGCCGAGGTCTTCCGTCGCGACCGCTCGCAACTCGTCGAGTCGAGTCGCCGTCGGCAGTGCCCACGGTTCGTCGGCGAACTCCTCGAACGCGCTGCCGCGCCACAGGTCCAGCCCCTGCGCGAGCAGTGACCGGCGATCCGACGGCGACGCCGTTCGGGCTCGCTCGCACAACTCGGAGAACCGATCAGCGTCGAGTTCATCGGCGCACAGCACGAGTCGATAGCCCGTCGTCGCCGTCTCGATCCGATCGCCCAGCGATTTGCGCAACCGTGACACCGCCGTTCGCACGAGGGAGCCATCGATTCGGCCATCAGCGATGTACTCGGCGATCCGCCCGGACGAGACCGTCGATCCCCTCTCGGCAACGAGCAGGGCAAGAAGCCGCCGCAACTGTGGGGTCAGTGACACGGCGTTGCCCTGGTCATCCCAGATCTCGACTCGGCCGAGGATGCCCAACTTCACCGTGCCTCTGCCCCCCTCACGAACCTGCCCTGGACCAATGTCACCGCTTCGTCACGCTACCCCAGGCTCCTCGTGACACGGGCGTGACGACCGTGGCGGATGATCCAGGCATGGAATCGATCATCGTGGGTGTCGACCGCACCGAGACAGCCCGACGCGCCGCGTTCGCGGCTGCGAAACTGGCGTCAGCCTTCGGGCGGGCATTGCACGTGGTGATGGCCGTCAACGGCCGCTCGACGAAGGAGGTCGCCGTGGGCGGCTCGGATCGATGGCACGTGGATTCGCTGTCGACGGCCGAACAGTTCCTCGACGCCCTCATCGGCGAACTGCCGACTACGCCTATCACCCGCGCCGTCAGTCTGAAGGATCCCGCGACGGCGCTCTGCGAGGAGGCTGATCGTCTCGACGCTCGCGTCATCGTGGTGGGCAATCGACGCGTGCAAGGGGTCGCACGGGTGCTCGGAGCTGTCGCTACCGACGTCGCTCGACGAGCCCCGTGTGACGTGCTGATCGCGAACACGACATCAGTTCGGCCGTAACCACAGATCCGGACGCTGGCATCCAGGAGAAAGATGCCCGGCGACTACCATCGCCGGGCATGTTCCTCCGCAATGCCTGGTACGTGGCCGCCTGGGAGCGCGAGGTGGTTGACACGCCGTACGCGACCACGATCCTCGGTGATCGCGTCGCGATCTACCGCGTTGCCAGCGGCGGGTACGCCGCGCTTGCCGACGCCTGCCCGCACCGCAAGCTGCCGCTGTCGATGGGCCGCGTGCAGGGCGACAACATCGAGTGCGGCTATCACGGCCTCGTTTTCGACTGCTCCGGCACCTGCGTGCGAGTACCGGGCGACGACGAGCCACCGCAGGGCGCGGTGGTGCGTTCGTATCCAATTCGGGCGCGCTACGGATTGCTGTGGATCTGGATGGGCGATCCTGGTCGCGCCGATCCCACCGAAATTTTCGAAGCAGAACATTGGGGTGACCCGGAGTGGGGCACCACCGACGGCGACGACATGGTGATCGCCTGCAATTACCTGTACATCACCGACAACTTGCTGGACCCGTCGCATGTCGCCTGGGTGCACCCTGGTTCGTTCGCCGGCGACGGGTCTGACCAGACACCGCTGCAGGTCACGATCGGCGACGACGGCGTGACGACCTGGCGATGGATGATCGACACCACTCCGGCTCCGTTCTACGCCCCGTACCTGAACTTCGACGGCAACTGCGACCGCAAGCAGCAATACGAAGTGCGCTATCCCAGCAATGCGCTGATCAAGGCCTACATCTCCCCTGCAGGCGCCGGCGGCGAGGACAAACCGTTGCACCCCGACACGTTCGTCATGGACAGCTTCAACTTCCTGACGCCGATCGACGAAACGACCACCCGGTACTTCTGGTTCCAGATGCGCAACGTCGCTCCCGACGATGCCGAGGTGTCGCGCCGCTTCGCCGCCTCGGTGCGTGGGGCCTTCGAAGAGGACAAGGTCATCCTGCAGGCATCGCAGCGCGGCATCTCCGAATCGACGACGCCCAACATCAATCTTCGCACCGACAGCGGCGGAATTCGCTTCCGCCGCCGCCTCGCCCAGATGATCGAGGCCGAGGCCGGCTGAACCACGGTTCTAGCGAGGTCAGATCGGGGTCAGCGACCGCTCAGTGGCAAGGCGCACAGTGGGGCAATCCACCACGACGAAAGGCCCCACCATGGATCCCACCCAATACATGTTCCATCTCGCACTCGAGCACCAACGCCGCCTCATTCGGGTTCGCCCGGATACGAGGCATCACCATGCCGATCGGCGGTGGAGGTGGCGATGAGCCTCGCCTTCACCGGTGCCGATGCAGCGGCAGCCGATGCATACATCGCCACGGCGAACGCCGTCGTGCGTCTCCAAGCAAGCACCGAGGAGCTCGAAGCTCGTCTCGAGGTGTGCAACGAGTTCGCGGTCGGCCATGCCTACGCTGCGTTCATCATGTCGCTCGCCGGCGCCGCCGAGCATGCCGCTCGGCGCGCCGGGCTGGCGCGACGAAGTCGATCGAGCATCACCCGGCGCGAACGCCAGCTCGTCGAGATCCTCCTGCTCTCCGTCGACGGCGATCGCCGCCGCGCCGCCGCACTCGCCACCGAACACATCGAGGAATTCGCCGATGACGCCGTCGCTCTCGCCGTCATCGATCGCTGGTTCCGACAACGGAGAGCGTCATAGCATTCACTCGTCGATAACGACGAAACGTCAGGTGGTGACCGCGGGCTAGGTTTTGTCCCGTGGAATTCCGGGTGTTGGGAACACTCGAGGTCCTCGACAACGGGGGCCACCCCGTCGAGCTGCGGGGAAGCAAACTCCGCACCCTCTTGGCGGCCCTTGTGCTGCGCGCCGGCCAACCGGTCTCGGCCGACCAACTCGCCGATCTCCTGTGGGGTGATGAACCTCCGGCCGGTGCCGCCAACGCACTGCAGGCGCAGGTCTCCAAACTGCGCCGCAGTCTCGTCGGTGTTCCGCTCGAGGGGCGCGACGGTGGTTACGTGCTGGCGATCGACCCCCAACAGATCGACGCTGAACGGTTCACACGGCTCGCTGCAGCAGGACACGAGCACCTGGTCGCCGAGCGCAACGCCGAGGCGGCCACAGCGTTGCGTGAGGCACTGGCGTTGTGGCGGGGCCCGGCCCTGGCGGACTTCGTGTTCGACGAGTTCGCCCAGACCCATCGCACGCGGCTGGAGGAAATGCGCCTCGCGGCGACGGAGGATCGCATCGATGCCGACCTGGCCGAGGGGCGCCACGAGGCCGTCGCCGCCGAGCTCGAGGGCCTGGTCCGCGAGCACGCGCTGCGCGAGCGACTCTGGGGACAACTGATGCTTGCCCTCTACCGCTGCGACCGGCAATCCGACAGTCTGCGGGCGTATCAGAGAGCACGCGATCTACTGGCCGACGAGCTCGGTCTCGATCCAGGTCCGGCGTTGCGCGAATTGGAGCGGCAGGTGCTCGCCCAGGACGCGGCCCTCGCTGCGCCGACCGTGACAAGTCGCGCGTCCCTCGGACTCTCGAACATCCATCCGGAGTTGAGCACCTTCGTCGGACGCACCCACGATTCGGCTCACATCGTCGAGCTCCTCCGATCACGACGACTGGTGTCGGTCATCGGACCGGGAGGCGTCGGCAAGACTCGCATCGCAACCGAGGTCGCCCTTCGCCCCGACCGCCTCTGGCGGGATGGCACATGGCTCGTCGAACTCGGACTCGACAGCGGCGAGCGGGCTGTGAGCGCCGCATTCCAACGAACCTTCGGCCCTCGGTTGGGACACACCGGTGGCGATGCCACCCTCGACTGGCTGACAACCGGGCTGAGTGCGACGGAGCTGCTGATCGTGCTCGACAACTGCGAACATTTGTTGGCGGAAGCCGCCGCGGTCGTGTCCGCGATCCTCCGGTCGTGCCCGGGCGTGTCGGTGTTGGCGACCAGTCGGGAACCGCTGGGCGTTCCGGGAGAATGCGTTCGGGTGCTGGATCCCCTCGAGCTCGACGACGCCATGCAGCTGTTCGCCAGCCGGGCCGCGGACTCTGACGGGAACTTCGTGCTGGACGACTCGTCGGTGGCGTCGGTGGCAACGATCTGCGCCAGTGTCGACCGCCTGCCGCTCGCCATCGAGCTGACCGCCGCTCGCACACGCGCCTTTTCGGCACAGCAGCTCGCTGAACTGCTGGATCAACGGTTCGGGCTGGTCAGCACCGCCAACAGGGGTCGGCCACAACGCCAGCAGACGATGCATGCTGCCGTCGACTGGAGCTTCGAGCTGTTGTTCGATGACGAGCGGCGACTGCTGACCCGGCTATCAGTGTTCGCCGATGGGTTCACGCTCGACGCGGCGACGAAGGTGTGCGCCGACGACTCCCTGGCGACTGCGGACATCGAAGTGCTCCTGGCCCGACTGGTCGACAAGTCCCTCGTGGCGACGGACAGGCGATCGAGTTCTGGCCCACGATTTCGGCTGCTGCGGCCAGTCGCCGACTACACCGCAGCACGCCTCGACGATTCCGGTGAAACTGCCCTCATCCGATCGCGCCACACGCTCTGGATGATCGAGCTCACCGCCGGGCTGACTGCGGGGCTGCGCGGCAGCTCGATGATCTCCTGGGCTCACCGTGCCAGCGCTGAACGTGCCAACCTCGCACGGACGGCCGAGTGGGGTCTCGGCGAGGGCGATCCCGCGGCAACGCTGCAGATCGGCGTAAACCTTGGCTGGTACGCATTCCTCAGCGCCAACCTGCGCAACGACGAACCAGTGCTGCTGCAGTTGCTGGAGCGGGCCGGTCATGCGCCAGTGGCCCTGAGGTGCCGAGCGTTGATGTGGTCGGGACTGCTCAGCATCGGCCGGACAGCGCGGCGGACCTGGGCGATGGATGCGATCGACGTCGCCCGCACCGCGGCCACCGCTGCCGGCATGGCACCATCCCCGGAAGGAATCGACGGCGTCGGCATCACGACCGAGGCCATTGCGCTGGCCCGTACCGCGGGTGACCAGGCGCTCCTGCTCGAGGCGCTGGCCATCGGATCGCTCCACCTCACTGCGGTGGGCTCCCACCCCGACACGCTGCGTGCCCTCGACGAGGAAGCCGGCCTGCTGGCAGAGTCCATCGGCGACGAATGGCACGCCGCGATGATGAGCGCCCTCGGTGGGCTGGCCAGCTATGTCGCCGGTGAGCTCGAGCGCTCGATGACCGAGCTGCGCGGCGCGATCGACACCTTCCGGAACTTGGGCGACGATGCCACGGCGGCGCTGTTCGAGACCAGTTTCAGCGAGGTGGCCGAGCTTCGTGGCGACATTGCCGCAGCGACCGCGGCAATGGCCGCGGCTCTCGCCGTCGGCAGCGAAGCCGGGTTCCGGTCGTCGACGATCCTGCGTTCGGTGCTCTGCTGGCTGACAGGCAGGAACGGCGAGATCGAGCGCTCACTCGAGCTCGGACGGGAGGCTGTCGCGCTCGCCCACCAACCGTTCAACCCGATCATCCGTGCCCAGGCCCTGTTCGCTCTGGGTGTGGCCGAGACCCTCGCCGACCTACCCGATGAGGCTGGTGAACACTTGGCCGAGGCGCTGTCGATCCATCAGGCGGTGGGCATGGTGCGTGAGACGGCGATGGATCATCGCCATCTCGGAATCCTGGCTCACATGCTCGGCGATCGCGACGGCGCGATCGAACATCATCGTCGAGCCATCCAGCTCGCAGTCGAGGTCGGCCTCCCGTGGACGGTGATGTTGGCCGCGCGGTCGATGGCCGAAGTTCTCGTCGACGACCAACCAGAACTGGCCTGCCGCATCCTCGGCAACACCGAGGCCGTCAGCGACGTGTTCGGTTATCTCCCGACCGCCGACGAGCGTCACCTTGTCGAGACGACGAGGGCCGTGGCGACGAAGCAGATCGGTGCCAAGGCTGTTGCCAGGGCCACCGCTGCCGGCGCCGGCATCGCCTTCACCGAGCTACCAGCGCTGCTCGCGAATTGAGCCGAGACGCGTCGTGGCGCCCGGCTGGTCACCGGGCGCCGCGACGCGTTGGGATGGGAGGACGGAGGTATCAGTCGGCCTTGATCGCCCCCAGGATGTCGAGTCGAGCCGCACGGCGAGCAGGCAGCGCAGCGGCGGCGACACCGGCAAGGGCAGCGATTGCCGTCACGACGGCGAGCTGACTCGCCGGGAAGGCGAACGTATCGAGACCCTGATCCTCGAGCGCCTTGACGATCGACCAACCAAAGGCGGTGCCGATCGCCAACCCGAGGGTGGTGCCGAGGAGGGCGATGATGACCGATTCGTACCGCACAGTGGCTCGCAATTGACTCCGAGTCATGCCGACGGCCCGTAGGAGCCCGAGTTCCCGAGTGCGTTCGAAGATCGACAGTGCCAACGTGTTGGCAATGCCCAGCAGGGCGATGAACACGGCGAGTGCGAGCAAGGCGTAGATGAGGTTCAAGAGCATGTCCAGGTTCTTGGTCTGGGCAGCGCCGTACTCATCTCGGTCCTGTACCTCGCCTTGCGGGTAGGCATCGGCCACCTCGGTGACTGCAGCACGAGCCTGGTCGGCGTCGATACCCTCTGCGACCGTCATCATCACCTGGCGGTCGAACCGATCGGCAATGTTGGCGTCGAAGGCCTCGGTGCCGATGAAGTATTCGCCGACCGTCGTGTCCTCGGTGTAGGTGGCGACCATGGTGAACTGCTGCACGCCGGTCTCGGCGAAACGAACCGGGATGCTCTGGCCCAGTGTCCAGCCCTTGTCGTCGGCCTTGTCCTTGGAGACGGCAATCTCGTTGGCATGCAGGTCGCCCAACGAACCCTCGGCGATGCCGAAGTCGGTGATCTGCTGCATGGCAAGCGGGTCGGCACTCACCAAGTTGGTGCCGGCACCATCGACCTCGGCCGGAGCCATCCGGAAACCGGTGACTGCGTCGAGTTCCGGGAGCGCCGCCAGTTGGGCAGCCAACTCGGGGCTCAAGCCACCCGTGCCGCCGACGTTGGATGAGACCACCAGATCACCCGTGAACGTCTTGTCGACGTTGCGAGCGACCGATGCCTTGGTCGACGAGGCGAGGATGGTGATGAAGCCGACGAGGGCGACACCGATCATCAGCGCCGCGGCGGTCGCCGAGGTGCGCTTGGGGTTGCGCATCGCGTTCTGCCTGGCCAAGTTGCCGGGGACTCCCTTCAGACGGGGCAGCGGCGAACCGATGATCCGGCTGATCGGACGTGCCAACACCGGTCCGAGCACGGCGACACCGATGAACACCAGCACGGCACCGAGGCCGACCGGGGCGATACCGGCACCACCGAACAGACCAGCGCCCATGGCGAGTGCACCGAGGGCGGTGATGATCGTGCCGTTGATGACACGGCGGCGGCTACGGCCGCTGTGGTCGACGGCCACCTCTCGCATCGCTGCGATCGGCGGGACCTTGGCGGCGCGGCGTGCCGGGAACACCGCAGAGGCGACGCTGACACCGAGGCCGGCGATCGTCGAGATGATCGACGGTCTTGCTCGTCAACACGATGCCCCCTGCGGGGATGTCGATGCCGATGCCCGAGAGCAGCAACTTCAGCCCGGCAGCAACCCCGACACCGGCGGCCAAGCCGAGCGCCGAGGCGATGAGACCGACGACACCCGCCTCGAGCAACACCGAGCGGGTCACCTGACGACGACTGGCGCCGATGGCACGCATCAAGGCCATCTCCTTGGTGCGCTGAGCGACCAGGATCGAGAACGAGTTGTAGATGATGAACGATCCGACGAACAAGGCGACGATCGCGAACACCATCAGGAAGACGTTGAAGAAGCTCATGTCCTCCTTGATCGATGCCTGATCCTCCTTGGTGATCTCGGCTCCTGTCAGTACCTCGGTCCCGGTCGGGACGACCTGGGAGATCCGCTCGACCAGTTGGGTTTCGCTGACACCGGGATCGGCGACGATCTTGATCGCGTCGATCTTGCCGGGCTGGGTCAGATAGGTCTGCGCGGCGGTCGGTGTGAACATCGTGTACGAGGCACCTCCGGGGCTGTCGGAGTCGCCGAACTTGGCGATGCCGACGATCGTGACGTGCTGCGGACCGGTCTGGGTGAGCACCGTCGTGGAGTCGCCCACGGCGAAGTCACCCGAGTCGGCACTCCCCTTGTCGATCACGACCTCGTCGTCGGCCTCCGGGGCCCGGCCCGAAGTGAGCTCGAACGGGTTGAGGTCGTCGTTGCTGAGCCAGGCAGCGCCGAACACCGGCGCACCCATGTTGGGGTTGCCGATCGGCTTACCCGCCTTGTCGACGAGTTGGGCGTACGCCTCGATGTGCCCCTCGGCCGTGGAAACACCGTCAACGTCGCTGATCCGGTCGATCAACGTTGCGTCGAGGCGGGGTCGCTGGTCGCCGAACCATTCGCTGTCGAACGCAACCTCGGCGCGGACGTAGGCATCGGTGCCCTTGTTGACATCGGCGAAGAGCTTGTCGAAGGTCTTACCGATGGTGTCGGTCAGCACCAGTGTGCCGGCCATGAACGCGACGCCGAGCAGTACGGCGAAGCTGGTGGTGAAGAGCCGCAACTTGCGTGCGGACAGGGTCTTGAGCGTTGTGCGAAACATGACGATCACTCCCCGAAGTGCTTCATACGGTCGAGCACCCGATCGGGCGTCGGCGAGTACATCTCGTCGACGATCGAACCGTCGGCGAGGAAGATGACCCGCTCGGCGTAGCTCGCCGCGGCGGGATCATGGGTGACCATGACAATCGTCTGTCCGAGGTCGCGAACGGCGCTGCGCATGAACGAGAGGATCTCGGCGCCGGTGCGCGAGTCGAGGTTGCCCGTCGGCTCGTCACCGAAGATGATCGCCGGCCGGCTGGCGAGGGCCCTGGCGACAGCGACGCGCTGTTGCTGACCACCGCTGAGCTCGCTCGGGCGGTGCCCAAGACGGTTGCTGAGGCCGACCGTGTGAACGACCTGGTCGAGCCAATCCCTGTCGGGTTTGCGCCCGGCAAGTGTGGTCGGCAGGGTGATGTTCTCCAGCGCGGTCAACGTCGGCACCAGGTTGTAGGCCTGGAAGATGAAGCCGATCTTGTCGCGGCGCAGCGCGGTCAGGCGTCGATCGTCGAGACCGGAGAGATCGGTGTCGCCGATGTAGACGTTGCCCGAAGTGAGGGTGTCGAGCCCGGCAACCAGGTGCATCAGCGTGCTCTTGCCGGAACCGCTGGGGCCCATGATCGCGGTGAACTGATGGGCGTGGAAATCGACAGAGACGGCGTCGAGAGCAGTCACAGCAGCGTCACCGCTGCCGTAGCGCTTGGTGGCGCCCACTGCACGAGCAGCTGCAACCGTGGTGTGCACGGTGTCGAGGGCGGGTGGGGTCACCAGCGAGGTTGAAAGTGTTGCAGACATGGTGGTACTCCGGTTCGTTGGGGTTGTGATGAGGACATGCGAACTTGCACCGTCGCACCATCGACCCACCGCCTGAGCCGGCACTGATCCCTTCGAACGAGGCGCGCCTCAGCGTCGCGTCAGGGCTGTCGCCCAGGGTTTGCGGTATGTCCACTCTCACACCAATTCAAGAAATCGACCTCAGCCACCTCGACTTCGACGCCGACGCGGAACGAATGCACAGGCGACGATGGAAAACCCTGGCTGTCCTGTGCCTGTCGCTGGTGTTGATCTGCATCGACAACACCATCCTCAACGTCGCCATCCCCACCCTGGCGCGCGAGTTCCACGCCACCGCGTCGCAACTGCAATGGATCGTCGACAGCTACATCCTCGTCTTCGCCGGGCTGCTGCTGACAGCCGGGTTCGTCGGCGACAAGTTCGGAAGACGCGGTGCGCTGATGTCGGGCATGGTGATCTTCGGCATCGGTTCGATCGCTGCCTCGATGGCCGGCTCTGCATCCCAACTGATCGCCTGCCGCGCGCTGATGGGCGTCGGCGGCGCCCTGATCATGCCGGCGACGCTGTCGATCCTGACGAACGTGTTCCGCGACCCGAAGGAACGGGCCAAGGCAATTGCTATCTGGGCCGGCTGTTCTGGCCTCGGCGTCGCACTCGGACCCGTGACCGGTGGCTGGCTGATCGAGCACTTCTCGTGGGGTTCGGTGTTCTTGGTGAATCTACCGGTCCTGTTGCTCGCCCTCGTCGGCAGCGTGCTCGTCGTACCGCCATCGCGTGATCCCGACGCGCCGAAGCTCGACATCGGCGGTGCATGCCTGTCGATGGCGGGTCTGACGTTGCTGCTGTGGGCGATCATCGAGGCCCCGGAGCAGGGCTGGACGAACGCGAGGACCATGGTGGCCTTCGCCGGCGCAGCAGTCGTTCTGGCCGCCTTCGTAGCATGGGAACGGCGCCAAGTACACCCGATGCTGAACCTCGCGTTCTTCCGGAATCGGCGCTTCTCCGCAGCGAGCGGCGCCGTCACCCTGACGTTCTTCGCACTCTTCGGCACGCTGTTCCTACTCAGCCAATACATGCAGTCGGTGATGGGATACACCGCCTTCCAGTCGGGCGTGAGGTACCTGCCCCTGGCGGCCACGTTGCTCGTGATCTCCCCGCTGTCCGCAAAGCTGGCGGCACGGTTCGGGTCGAAGGTCGTCGTCGCCGCTGGCCTCGCCACCGTCGCCGGCGGCATGCTCCTGATTCTCCGCCTGAGCACGAGCTCGGGTTACGGTGCGATGCTCGCATCATTGGTGGTGGTCGCGGCCGGGATGGGTCTGACAATGGCACCGGCAACCGAATCCATCATGGGTTCGCTCCCTCCGGCACAGGCCGGCGTCGGTTCGGCCGTGAACGACACGACCCGCGAGATCGGCGGCGCCCTCGGGGTCGCTGTGCTCGGAAGTGTGCTGTCATCGGTGTTCGGTTCTCGAATGGTCGATGTGCTCGCCGGGGGCCAGCTGCCTGCCGAGGCCCGCGATGTCGCCGAGCAATCCGTAACCGGCGCGGTCGCGGTTGCCGATCAGATCGGCGGTCCGCAGGGTCGCGCCCTCGCAGACGCGGCGAAGACCGCGTTCGTCGACGGCTTGCACACCACCAGCCTCGTCGCCGCCGGCTTCGCGGTCGCCGGTGCGTTGATCGCCCTCAAGTTCCTCCCCGCAGAGGCAACCGATGCGACGGGACTCGAATCATGAGCGACGTTCGACAACCGACATGGCGTCGGCTCCTACTGATCGGCGCACCCATCGGCTGGATCGGTGCGGTACTGCTCCACCCCTCGGCGAGCCCGGAAACTGTCTACGAAGACCTCGCTGCCGCAGCTGACCGGTGGCTCCTCGTGCACTTCGCGCAACTTGTGCTGACGCTGGCCCTCGGAGTTGCGCTGTGGATGGCGGTCGCCGGCCGACGAGGCCTGGCCGCGACCATCACCAAGGTCGCAGTACCTGTGTACCTGGTGTTCTTCTCGGCGTTCGACTCCGTCGCCGGAATTGCGACCGGCCTCGTCATCCGACACGCCCAAACAATGCCGGCAGCACAAGTCGATGGCGCTGCGTCAACGACGGAGTACCTGGCGATGAATCACATGACCGGAGACCTCTCGCCGCTCTCGTCCATTGCCACCATTGCGCTCACGTCGGCGGTCGTCGGTCTGGCGATGACGCTGCGATCTGCCGGAGCGACGCGACTCGTGTGGATGGGCACGTTCGGTGGAGTGCTACTCAACTTCCACGGTGCTGGGCCGATTCCCGCCGTGGGACTCGCCGCATTCGCCGGTGCGATGTACCTCGCGGACCGACACGGACTCATCCTCGACGAGGTGGCCACTCGGCATGACTCAACCGATGTCTCGCCGTCGGAGGCCAGTCATGCCGGCCCAACCGAGGAGTCCGGCGAGGGCGACCAGTACGACAAGCGGCATGACCGAGAAGTCGGCGGCCGGCAGTTGCGGGACGCGGTCGAACGGTGAGATTCCCCTGAGCCATTCAGGAAGGCCGAGGAGTTCGCCGAGCAGCCCGATGATGAAGCACGCGGCAAGCACGATCCATCCCGTCGCGACGGCACGCGGCGTCAGCCCGACCAGCGCGAACGTGATGCCGACCATCAACCACATGGCCGGGATGTACACGAATGCCGCACGCAGCAGGCCAGGAACGACACCGAGATCGCCGCTGACCACTCCATAGCTGACGCCGACACTGAGGCCGGCGGCCATGAGCACGATCACGGTCCCCGCGCCGGCGACGACAAGATGACTCAGCGCCCAGCGTGATCTTGACACGGGTGTGGCCAGCACCGGCTCGGCGCGTAGGAGAGTCTCTTCGGTCCGCAGCCGCAGGGTCGACTGGATGACGAACCCTGTGCCGAGCAGCGCCAGGATTCGCATCGAAGTGGCCAAGTAGGAGTCGGTCAGGCTTCCTCCTCCGGCGAGGGCGAACATGTCGGCAAGTGCTTCATTGTCGCGGACGAAGTCGTCGATGCTGTCGGCGATCGAGCCGTATGCGACACCCGTGAGGAGCACTCCGGCCGTCCAGCCGGCCAGGCTTCCACGTTGCAGGCGAACGGCCAGCCCGAGCGGGCTCCCCAGTGCTGGGCGACGCGCCAGGTCGACCGGGTCGCGGTTGCACGAGACCGCCGCCGAGATCCCGCCGCGCCGCGAAGGCCCTCGCCGTGATGACGAGCGCCGCGATCGCCGCAACGGTGGGCAGGAAGGGCCACCACTTCTCCCCCGCGAACGGACGGGCCTTCTGCACCCATCCGATGGGCGAGAGCCACGAGATCGTGCCGTCGCCGATGTCGCCCACGGCGCGAATCACGAACGAGGCGCCGAGCACGGCCCCAGCGATGCCGTACACCACTCGGGTGTTCTCGCTGATCTGGGCCGCGACGAGGGCAACACATCCGAACACCAGCCCGATCATGGTGAACGACAACCCGAACGTGACCGATCCCGCGACCGGAAGATCCTGGGCGATCAGTGTGAGCGCGACCAGGGCACCGACCACCAGGTTCATTGCGGCAACGACCAGCGACGCGGCGGCGTTTGGCGCCGAGCCGCCGACCGGCAGGGAGCGCAGGAGTTCGATGTGACCGGCCTCTTCCTCGCCGCGGGTCAGCCTGCCGATCATCAGCAGGCTCATCAGCGCCGCGATGACCAGACCGACGGCTCCGGCCTGGAAGGCGACCTCACCACCGACGGTGTCGAGACCCTGCGCAGGGCCGTTGAAGGCGATGGCGGCGGCGTTCCCGGTCGCTGCCGCCGCAGCCAGATCGAGCGAAGCCTGGGTCGGGTACAACCCCTTGACGCTCGCCGCCGTAACGGCGACGAGGACAACGATCGACGCGACCCACACAGCGATTCGAACGCGGTCGCGACGCACGATGAAGCGTGTCAGCGTCGCAGTACCCGTGAGCCCGTTCATCGCCGCCGATCGTCACGGTCATCGGCTGACAGCGCACGCTCCCGTGCCAACTCGTCGCCATAGTGGCGCAAGAACAACTCCTCGAGCGTCGGTGGATTGCTGATCAGGCTGCGCACACCGAGTTCTCCGAGTCGACGCACTACGGCTTCGAGCCGATCGTTGTCGACATCGAAGCGCACGCGGCCACCGTCGATCTGCAAGCCGTGGACTCCATCGAGGTCGGCCAACGCGTCGGCAGGCCGTTGCGTCTCGGCGGTGATCGAGGTACGGGTGAGGTGCCTCAGCTCGCTGAGCGTGCCGCTCTGTTCGGTCCGACCGGCGCGGATGATGGTGACCCGGTCACACAAGGCCTCGACCTCGGCCAGGATGTGGCTCGACAGCAGCACGGTTCGCCCCTGAGCCTTGATCTCATGGATGCAGTCCTGAAAGACGGATTCCATCAGCGGATCGAGACCCGATGTCGGCTCGTCCAGGATCAGCAGCTCGGCCTCCGACGCGAGCGCGGCGACCAACCCGACCTTCTGCCGGTTTCCCTTCGAGTAGGTCCGGGCCTTCTTGGTCGGGTCGAGCTCGAAACGCTCGATCAGCTCGTCGCGGCGGCGCTGATCGAAATCGCCGCGCAACCGGGCGAACAGATCGATGACCTCGCCTCCGCTGATCTTTGGCCACAGACTGACGTCGCCCGGCACGTAGGCCAACCGGCGATGCAGATCGACCGCGTCTTTCCACGGGTCGCCACCGAGCAGGGCAACGTGCCCGGCATCGGCCCGGATCAGTCCGAGCAGCACGCGAATTGTGGTCGTCTTGCCTGATCCATTCGGTCCGAGGAAGCCATGGACCTCGCCGGCGCCGACGGTCAGGTCAAGACCGTCGAGGGCGCGCGTAGACCCAAAGGTCTTCACGAGCCCAGCGACGGAAATGGCGTCGGTCACGAGCGACCCTGCGCAGGTAGGAGTACTGGTTGAGCAGCTACGACGTCGTAACCTACTGCCATTCCCGAAACTCGCCGCTGCGCCCGATGCATGCCGGTCGGTGACCTTTTGCCCTGGTCGGCGACATCACAACCCAGGAGAGTTGTCGTGTGAAGCACTTCCCCTTGTCGCATGTCACCATCCACGGTCATGACGTGGGCTACCGCCGCGGCGGTGAAGGCGAGACCGTACTCCTCCTGCACGGCCTGGCGGGTAGCTCGCGAACGTGGCGCACGGTACTTCCCGATCTCACCGAAACGCACGACGTGATCGCCCCCGATCTGCTCGGCCATGGTGAGTCTGCCAAGCCGATGGGCGACTATTCGCTCGGCGCGTTCGCCAGCGGCCTGCGTGATTTCCTTGCGGCACTCGATGTGCCGAGCGCGACGATCGTCGGCCATTCCTTCGGCGGTGGTGTGGCCATGCAATTGGCCTACCAGCACCCCGAACTCTGCGACCGATTGGTGCTGGTGAGCAGCGGCGGGCTGGGGCGAGAGGTCAGTTGGCTGCTGCGTGTCCTCACCCTGCCCGGTGCCGAGCAACTGATGCCGCTGATGTTCCCGCGGTTGGTCGCCGACCGTGGCGACGATGTCGGCCGGTTCCTCGGTCGACTCGGTCTTCGCTCACCCCGTCTCGGCGAGATGTGGCGCGCCTACGCGTCACTTGCCGGCGCCCCGAACCGCAAGGCCTTCGTTCGTACGATTCGAGGAGTGATCGAGCCGGGGGGCCAGACCGTCAGCGCGCTCGATCGCCTGTACCTCGCCGCCCACCTCCCCACGCTGATCGTGTGGGGCAACCGCGACGAAATCATTCCGGTCGAACATGCCGCCGCGGCTCACGAGGCAATCCCCGGTAGCCGCCTTGCCCTGCTCGCCGGCGTCGGCCACTTTCCGCATGTGGAGGCGCCGGATCGGTTCTTGTCGGTGCTGCTCGATTTCCTCGGTTCGACCAGGGCCGGTCAGACCGACACCGTCAGCCTGCACGACATGTTGCGATCGCACGACCGCGCCAGCTGACGCAAGGTCGCAAATCACTTAGTTCGACGAACGAACTATATTTCGATAGACTGTCGACATGCCAACGACGACGCCGATCGACCTGGCCAACACGTTGCGCCCCGTCGTCGCCCGTCTCGCACGCCGGTTACGGCAGCAGGATCACACCGGGCTCGGGCCGACCATGACGGCCGCTCTGGCGTCCATCGCCAAACACGGCGGTCCAACCCACGGAGAACTCGCCGCCATGGAGCAGGTCGCACCGCCGACGATCACCGCCGTGGTCGGCAAATTGGAGAAGCTCGGATTGGTCGAACGCGTTGCCGACGCCACAGATCGCCGCGTCACCCGGATCCTGGTCACACCCGCCGGCGCCGAACAGCTCGACGGCGTGCGCGACCGGCGCACCTCGTGGCTCGCCTCCCAACTCAGTTTGCTTACCGACGACGAACGACGACGGTTGGCCGACGCAGCCGATGTCTTGGCCAAGCTCGTCGTCGTCTCCGACGGAGCCAACTGATGGAGGCGTCGTCCTCGGTGGCCGACCGGTCCCCCACCCGAGTCGGCACGTTCGAGTCGTTGCGTGTCCGCAACTTCCGCCTGTTCTTCGGTGGTCAGCTCATATCCCAGGTCGGCAACTGGCTGACTCTGATCGCCCAAGCGCTGCTCGTGCTGAAGCTGACCGACAGCGGGGTCGCCCTGGGTCTGTTGGCGGCGTGCCAGTTCGGACCTGTCTTGGTGTTCGGAGCGTGGTCAGGGCTGGTGGCAGACCGTTCTGACAAGCGCAAGCTGTTGCTGATCGTTCAGACCTTTGCCATGGTGCAGTCGTTCGCTCTCGCGTTCATCGCCTTCATGGACAACCCCCCGGTCGCGGCGATCTACGTCGTTGCCGTGCTGGGCGGTGTGGCGACCGCGTTCGACAACCCGGCACGCCGTGCGTACGTGGTCGAGATGGTTCCAGAGGCCAACGTGCAGAACGCCGTCAGCCTCAACAGCGCGCTGATGACCGGCTCGCGGGTCGTCGGCCCGGCACTCGCCGGGTTGCTCATCTCCACCGTTGGCTACGGATGGACGTTCGTGGCCGATGGGTTGTCGTACCTCGCCGTGATCCTCGGATTGGTGATGATGCGTACCAGCGAGAACCGGCCGCACGTCGTGACGCCCCGCGGCAAGGGACAGGTGCGTGAAGGGCTGCGATACGTGCGGGCGATGCCCGAACTGTTCGTGCCGTTGGTGATGATGGCCATCGTCGGCACCTTCGCGTTCAACTTCCAGACGGTGATGCCGTTGCTGATCAAGCGAACGTTGCACGGCAATGACCGAACGTTCACCATGATCTACAGCGTCATCAGCATCGGATCACTGGTGGGCGCGTTGCTCTCGGCGCGGCGAACGTCCGTCACGGTTCGCCACATCATCATGTCGTCCTTCGGTTTCGGCGCCTCCATGTTGCTGCTCGCCATCACCCCGAACGTGCCCTTCACCTACGCCATCGGGATCCTCGTCGGAGTGTCCAGCATCACGTTCATGACGACGTCTACGGCGATCATGCAGCTCCGCTCGGATCCGTCGATGCGCGGCCGGGTGCTGGCCCTGCAGGCGATCGTCTTCCTCGGCAGCACGCCGATCGGCGGACCGATTCTGGGTTGGGTGTGTGAGCATTTCGGAGCGCGCATGGGCGTCGCCATCGGCGGTGTCTCGGCCGTCGTCGCCGGCGTCTACGGCCTGCGTGCGGTTTCGACGGAGCGTCGTTGCACCGTGTCCCAGCCGCAACTGCTGCCTCGGTAGGCGCTGCCGAAATGACCGGTGGGTGACGAGTCCTAGGCTGACGCGATGGCCAACAAGATCACCGCACCGGAGTTTCATTCCCGCAACGATCTCCCCGACTGGCGTGTCATACTGCGGCGTATCGAGGCGACGTTCCTCGCCTCGTCGTTCGATGGTGCCGCGAAGTTCGTCGTCCAGATCGCCGACGCTGCCGAGATCGCCGAACACCATCCCGATGTCGATCTCCGATACCCGGGACGAGTACACGTCGTCCTCACGACTCACGCCACCGACAGCCTGACCGATGCCGACGTCGACCTCGCCAAGACGATCTCCCACCTCGCCGGTCAGGCCGGTCTGGTCAGTGAGCCGTCGCGTGGCATGGCGGTGGAGGTGGCGGTCGATGCCATCGACATCGACGCCGTGCGCCAGTTCTGGAAGGCGGTCCTCGGATACGAGGACGAACCACCGCCGGTTCCCGGCGGCCAGGTCATCGCCCTTTTCGATCCGCTGCGGGTAGGCCCGACGTTCTGGTTCCAGCAGATGGACGCCCCTCGCCCCCAACGAAACCGCATTCACATCGATGTCAGTGTGCCACACGACCTCGCCGAGCAGCGCGTCGCCGCAGCCATCGCCGCCGGCGGTCACCTCGTCAGCGAGGCGCGGGCCCGCGCCTTCTGGATCCTGGCCGACCCTGAGGGCAACGAGGCGTGCGTCTGCACCTGGCAGGACCGGACCTGACCCCGCACAACCTCCGCCACACTTTTGTTGCGTGCTGCAGCGCGATCTCGCGCGTCGGTGCATATGATTCCGGCGGAGGTGGCTGTAGTGGCCCTCGTATGGCTGGTTCTGGCTGTTGTGCTGGTAGGGGTAGAGCTGCATCACATGGCCTTCTTCGCGATGTTCGGCGCGGCCGGTTCGGCAGCGGCGGCGGTTGTGGCAGTCGTCGCCCCATCGTCGGTGGTGCTCCAGGTCTTCGTTGCCGTCGGCGTCGCGACGGTAGGCGTTGTGTTCGTCAGGCCACAGATGAGCCAGGCGTTCGCCCGACGCGGCCCGGGCACGGAAGTCCGCGGTGTGCACGGCGGTCTCATCGGTGCCAGAGGCCTGACGGTCGACGAGGTGCGCGTCGACCCCAGCGGCCATGTTCGCCTGCTGGGCGAGACCTGGCTGGCTGTTACCGCAGACGGTTCGCTGATTCCACCATCGACAGCCGTGATCGTCACGGGCGTCGTCGGTACCACGCTGACGGTGCGAGCCGCCGAGGAGTATTGGGAGCTGACATGATCGCATTCAGTGGCGTCACCATCGGGGCGTTGGGCGTCGCCGCGCTCACCATCCTGGTCCTGCTCTTCATGCTCCGCAAGATGGTCAACATCGTGCAGCAGGGCGAAGTCGGTGTGGTCAAGCGGCTCGGCGAGTACCGCAGGACGCACGACCCTGGGCTCGTGATCATCGGACCGTTCATCGACTCGTTGCAGCGTGTCGACATGCGCGAGATCCCGGTGCCGGGTGATCGTCAGGAAGTGATCACCAGAGACAATGTCGTTGTCACCGTCAACGCCACGATCTTCACCCAGATCGTCGATGCCAAGCAGGCCCTGTTCAGCGTCGCCAACTTCGGCATCGCCATCGACGCGCTGGCTCGCACGGCGTTGCGCTCGGTCATCGGCACCCTCTCACTCGACGAGGCGCTGTCTGAACGCGAGCGGATCAACACCGACGTGCAGTCGCAGATGGAAATCGTCACCGACAAGTGGGGCATCCGGATCGCCCGTATCGAAATCGTCGAGATCACCCCGCCTCCGAAGATCCTCGAAGCGCTCGCCCTGCAGAAGCAGGCCGACCAGGAGAAGAGGGCCAAGATCCTGCAGTCCGAAGGCAACCAGCAATCGGCGATCAACATCGCCGACGGCGATGCCAAAGCCGCGATCCGCGCCGCCGAAGGCGAACGCCAAGCGGCCATTCTCCGCGCCGAGGGCAACCGGCAGGCATACATCCTCGAGGCAGAGGGTCGGGCGCAAGCCATCGCCAGCGTCTACGACGCGATCCGAGACGCGAACCCCAATCCGTCGTTGATCGCCATCCTGCAGCTCGAGACGTTGGCCAAGTTCGCCGACAGCGACAACACCAAGATCGTCGTTCCGTTCGAGAGCGCCGCGCTCCTCGGCGCGGCGCAGGCGCTTCGATCGGTACTCGACTCGGTACCGGAAGCCGGACAACAACTCACGTCGTAGGGCCGCGTGCCCGATATTCATACTGTGGCGCGCAGAATGTCATCGGGTATCAACGCTGCGTATGCGCGCGTCAGCGATACTTCGTGGCAGATGTTCTGCAATCAGACACGAACTGACGCCGCGGTGGCGGGAACCATTGCGTCGATCACGAGAGCAACGACATGGCAATTGGTCGACGAGTTGCCGATCCGGTTCGATCTCCATCATCCGCAGGGCATGACCCGGATCGAGGGGATGTGGTGGGTCTCCACGGTCGACGTCGACGCCCGTCGGGGCCTCGTGATGGCGGTCGACGACACGGGACGACTGGTCGAGCAGATCCGGGTCGGAGATGATCGCCACTATCACCCCGGTGGCATGGACTTCGACGGCAGCGCCATGTGGATCCCCTGCGCGCGAGTACCGACCGGATTCGACGACGACGGTCTACCGGCTGCAGCCTGGTTGTGCGCCTGAGCCCGTCTTCGATGTGGACGACCACATCGGTGCCATGGCCCGGTGCGGTCTCGACGGCGACCTGGTCGGCTGGTCATGGGGCTCACGTCGTTTCTACCGCTGGTCGATCGACGGGCGCCTCGACGCGGCCCGGGTCAACCCAGCGTTCTTCGTCGATCACCAGGACTGCCAGTGGCTCGACAGCGGTCATCTCCTGTGTGGCGGTGTCGCCGAAGTCGGCCTGACCTCGGGGCTGGGTTGGCTCGGCGGGCTCGGGTTGCTCGACGTCGACGACCTGGTCATGCAACGCGAAGTGCCCTTCCCCGTGTACTCGTCGGCATCAGGTCGGGTCGCGACACACAACCCGTTGTGGTCGGAGATCCGGGACGATCAACTGATCGTGCACCTTCTGCCCGACGACGGGATGGGGGCAATCCTGTCTTATGCCACGCCCCTCGGGGACCCTGCCCGCTGGGACCGCCGCGAACTGGTGGATTCGTCGATCACCGCATCGTAGAGCCGGACGAATGCCGCAGCAGATGAGGACCACGAGTAGTGCTCGCGAACGAATTGCGCGGCGCGCCCACCACGTGCGATTCGTCCGGCACGGTCCGTGACCGCTTCGGCCAGTGCACGTGTGGTCGCGGCGAGATCGTCGGGCTGCACCAACCATCCGGTCGGGTGAGCCGGATCGAGGTTGATGAACGACAGCGGCCCACCGCTACAGGTCGCTATCGGTGGAATGCCCGATGACATTGCCTCGAGGTACACAAGACCGAACGGTTCCTCGACAGACGGTGCAGCGAACACATCGCTGCACGTGAGGATCTCGGACAGGTCGTCGTGCTCCCGCCAGCCGACGAAGAACACACCCTCGGCGCCCAGCCGCTGGACCGTGTCGTACGGATGCTCACCTTCCCATTCGCCATGGAATCCACCGGCCACCACGAGTACCGGTCGGCACATCGTGGTCGACCGCAGCGCATGGTGGGCCTCGATGAGGAGCTGCAACCGCTTGAAGCGCATGAATCGACCAGCGAACAACACGACCGGAACCGGTTGCCCGGCACCATCGGTGAAGGCCGCAAGGTCGCGCTCCTGATAGCGGATGGAACCCGCCGGGCCGCCGGGCCGCCAACCGCGTGGCGAATCGACGAGAAATCGCTTCCACAGCGCCATTCGTTGGGCGTCGGATTGCAGCCTCGGCGCGAAGACGTCGGTGTCTACGCCGTTGGCGATCTTGGTGATGCGTGTCGGGTCGACGGTCAGCAGTTCGTGCACGAGTTGCTCGTCGTGGGCGGCGATCACCACGATTCGATCGGATTCGCAGGCCCAGCGGCGCATCCGATCGACCCAAGCACGCTTCCTGGACGCGTCGTCGTCTGTACCTGCGCACGCACCGACGGACTCCAGCATCTTCAACTCGGTGCCATGCAGGTGCGTGACGACGGTAGCCTCGGGCCACACGGCGCGGGCCGCCTCGTGCATCGGCGTCAGGTGGTGCAGATGCACGAGGTTCGGATGCACGTCGGCGTACGACGTGAAGAAACGGGTCCAACTGGCGACCTGACGATCGAAGGCCGCAGCGTCGAGGTCGAAGAAGATGCGATCCGGGACCCCGGGCTTGCTCTCGTACGATGCAGGCATCGGAACGGATGCCGCCATTGCGTCGCCGCTCGTGCACCACTCGGATCGGGCCGGGGTGTAGTCAAGGGCGTGACACCGGATTCCGCTGAAGAACTTGTGGGCGTTGGAGCCGTCTGCAGGCGTTCCCATCGAGCCGGCGAACAGTGTCGGCGCGTACTCGCCCTCGCCGAGAGCCCGGCACAGATATCGGGCAACCTGTGCACTGCCACCCCGCGGGAAGAAGTAGAACCCCATGGCAATGCTGGGCTTCACGGGGCGGATCATCTGTCCACCGTAGGAGCGTGGTGCTACCGGCGCAACATCTGCGGTTGGCGGACGGTCGCTGTTCCCCACGTCGACCCGAAACCCAACGAGTCCTGAGTCGAGAAGGTGTAGGATGTCCGGGCACGCATCTCACGTGCAGTTGCGCCACTCTGGACCTTGGTTGCGCCTCTCCCGCTGTTGAGAGGAGCACTCCATGGTTCGCACACACGTGCTGCATACCAGCTCGCCGTCGTCGGGTGCGAATCTCGCTCTCCGCCACAGCTCTCCGTCGCTGCCCCGCCTCGACAGCCGCCGGGTCGTGGTCCAGGCCCAACAGGACCACGAGGACGCGGCGTGTGCGACCGCTGTGGCCGACGACCGAGAACGGATGGCGGAGGATCTCTACGACGCGGTCATCCACCGACTGTTCGCCGCGGGGCTACAGCTCCAGGCGACGTGCCAGCTCGTCCCTGAAGCCGAACAGCTGCGCCTCGAAACGACCATCGACCTGCTCGACACCACGATCACAGAACTTCGCAAGGCAATCTTCTCGCTCCGCTGAAATCGCCACTGAAATCTCGAGGCGCGACGCCTCGACCGATTTGAGTTCGGCAGCAAGCTGAGATGAATGGGCAATTGCCCATTACGTGCAGTGGTCTCCGGTTGTGAGGCGTCAGTGCCAAACCGCTCCCGATCGACGCATTCGGCGCTACCGAGACGATCTGGGCGCCAAACTCCCACATCTGGGCTGGTGCGGTCCATCGACCGGCACCCAGATCTCGGAGCGGAGCGCACTCGTCCCGGTGACCTGGGGATCTGCTACGCGCTGTGCGTGGGTTTCGGCACCTGGGCAACGGGCGGCGGACGAACTGGGCAGCCCCAGAATCATACGTAGCGTTCTGGGCGTGCCCGGTCCGACGGAGGTGAATCGCCGACGATCGATCGCGCCGTATCTGCCGACCTGAGCGCGGGGACCGAGACGAATTTCGCCCAGATGACAGTTCCACCTGTCGCAGCTACATGCGCACCTGTCGAGCCAGAAACATGTTTGGGTAGGGCCGAGAGAGTTCGGTCCACTCGATCGCAACATGGAGCGGATTGAGCTGAATATTCCCCCATCATTCCACCTTGCTGCTGAACTCAGACGGAGTCCACTGACACGTCGAGCGAGGTGACGAGCAGTTCGTCGCCACTGACCACCTTGGTCTCGGTCGACGCACACGCCGCGCATCGGAAGACGGGATCGTCGAGTGTTGTGCGAGTCCCACACTGCCGACATTCGATCACCGCAGGGATCTCGCGAACCTCGAGTTGGACACCGTCGAGCGAAGTGCCGAACACCACCATCTCCCAGCTGTAGCGCAAGGTGTCGGGCACCACCTGACGAAGGTGGCCCACGTCGATCCGCACGCGCTCGACCGGCCGGCCGGCAGCAGCCTCCTGGGCGATCTTGGCGATCGCTGTGCAGATCGACAGTTCGTGCACGTGTGCGAGCTTAGAGAAGGAGTCGATGGAGCGCTGTGCCGATGGCGGTCGACGCCCTTGACAATCGCCCGGACTGACTATAGGAAGGACCCGGTTGATGCGACCTGGGGGCAGCAATGATCGAACACGATGGCGTCGGTGTGCAACCGAGCCGGCACACGCGGTTCGAAGTCGCCGCGCCGCGTCATTTCCTGCTCCCGGCCATACTGCTACTGCTGGCCGAGGAACCACGCCACGGTTACAGCCTCGCCAAGGGAGTGCACGCGCTGCAGGTCGGCCGCGTCGACCGACCGAGCGTCTACCGGGCGCTCGCCCAGCTCGAGGCCGATGGTCTGGTCCGTCCGTCCGCCGAGGCACCTCGGGGTGGGCAGGGCAGAAACGTGTACTGCCTCACTGAACAGGGCGAGCAAGTCCTGCGGCGCTGGATGGGTGTGATCAAGCAGGAACGCGATGGCCTCGACCGAGTGCTCCGGCGGTACGTGGCCACCGGTTCGGTCGACGCCGTGCTCGCCGAGATCGAGGGTGGCTGGCACGCAGTCACGGCCACACCTTGGTCACCGGTCTCACCGACATCGAGGATCGAGCGCGGCCGTGCATCGCCGCTCTCAGCGGTTCCCGACGTCGCGCCCAGGCCAGCCGGCGAATTGCCGATGGTCGATCCCAGCCATGTCACACCGAGTCGGTTCCGTGTTGTCCCGGATCGCTCGGTGGTGATGATCAATGCCCGATCGTCGGTGGGTCCCATCACCTTCGGAGCGATCGGCGTGACGGGCCACATCGAAGCATGTGTCGCCGCTCGACGGGTGCTCCCATCGCCGTTCCCAGTGGCGCACATCGAGATCGAGGTCGAGCAGCTGCGGTCGGGAAACAGCCTGTACGACGCCGAGTTGCTTCGCCGTGTCGACGCCCGACGTCATCCCACAGCCAGCCTCGACCTGCGAACGTGCGCCGCGCTGGGTGCCACTGGCCGGTACCAACTGGCCGGCGAGGTGACATTCCACGGTGTCAGCCGGCCCCTCGACGGCACGGTCTCGGTGGCGATGACTTCTGATCACACCCTCGTGGTGCGTGGCGAGCAGGTGGTCGACATCCGCGACTTCGGTGTCGTCTTGCCGACGGTGCTGATGCTGCGCATCTACCCCGACGTCGTCGCCGGCCTGCAGATCGAGGCAGAGCTCGAGGAGCCGGCCTGAGCTGGCCGACCCCACGGCCCGAACAAGGACCAGGAGAAGGAGGCGTGAACCCAATGGGATTGCTGCTGGTCTTCGCAGCCGGTTACGTGATGGGCTCGCGGGCCGGCGGTGAAAGTCTCGACGAGGTGATCGACGCCGTGCACGCCATTCGTGAATCGGAGGAGTTCCACGACTTTGTCAGGGCGCTGCGCACACATGCCGCCCATTCGCTGCGCGGGCTGGCGACGATGCTGGAGAGCGATGGTCAGGAAACGGGCCAGCCCGGTCTGCAAACGGATCTGCTCGAGCGGGTGAGGCTCATCGTCGGAAAGCGCTGACGGTGATGTCCTGGCTCACACCGCGCAATCCGACCACGTCGCCCGAGGAACCGATCGCCGGCTCGGCGCGTATCGCGAACCAGCGAGTTGCCTCGTCGCCGGCGATCCGATACTCGTCCTCGAACGGCTGACTGGAGGCCACGGCGCCCTCCATCTGCGAACGGATTCGCTCACGATCGTCGGGATGCACCACGCTGAGATGTGCAGCAAGAGTGCCCTCGAAGTCGAGCGGATCCACACCGTGCATCCGGTGGAGTTCGTCGCTCCACTGCACCGCGTCGGTGCCGACATCCCACAGCCAGCGGCCGACGTGGGCGAGCGATTCCCATTCCCCGAAGCGCTGCTCGACCTCTGCCAGGGCTGCTTGCGCGAGGCGTGTCTCGGTGAGATCTTGAACGACGCCCACGGCACCGATGAACGAGCCGGAAGACTCGACGACAGGAGACACCGAGAGAGCGATCGGGACGAGCATGCCATCCTTGCGTTGGATCTCGGTGAAGACGCGATCAACCCGCTCACCTGCCGCGACGCGCTGCGCGATCGACTCCAGATCGGCGCGCAGATGACCGGGCGCGAGGGCAACGAGGGTCTCCCCGCGGACCTCTGTCGCCGAATAGCCGAATATCCGTTCCGCCCCCCGGTTCCAGCTGGCGATTCGTCCATCGACGTCCTGGCTGAACAGAGCCAGGCTTGACAGGTCGGCGAAGAGCTCGAGCGTCGCTGCTGCCACTCGTTCGATCGGATCAACCATCGGCAGCGAAGGTTACCGCACCGGAATTGACGCCTCGTTCGGGGTGCCGCAGCCGGTCGGACCCTTGATGGGTCGCGCCGAACGGCGTACTGTCCGCACGGCGGCCGCCCGGCGCGGCCTGCTCGAGGTGGGAGACAGCGATGGAGCCACGGGAGCCAATGCAGCCACAGGAGCCGACGGCGCCGACGGGCGACGGCGACGTCGGAGAGCACCTCGCAGTCGCGGCGATGGCCTTGGCGCGGCGACTGGCACGCGGTGGCACCCTGTGGTGCATCGCCCCGGACTGGCCCGAGCACGCTCGACACGTCGCGGTCGAGTTCGTCCACCCCGTGGTGGTGGGCAAGCGAGCGTTGCCCGCCGTCAGCATCGACGCTGCGGATCCGGTTGTGCCGCTGCGCTCGTTGGCCCGCGCCGGTGATGTCGTGCTCGCTGTCGGCTCCAACGACTCCTCGGGGATTCTCGAGGTCATTCGTCGAGCCGATGCCTGGGGTGTGATGACCATCTGGATCGGCGTCGGCCCGCGCCCCAGCCGACATGTGGCGGATCACGTGCTGTGGACCGGACATGACGCCGACGAGGTAGCGAGCAGTGCCGCACACGACGGTCGGCTCGTCCTGCTCTACCACGTCTTGTGGGAATTGACTCACGTGTGCTTCGAACACCCCGGGCTGACCACGACCGAAGCGGATGCGGTCGCCGATGGTGGGGTGTGCATCACGTGCTCCGACGAAGGACGCCTCGGTGAGGTGATCGCCACGGATCAAGCCGGCTCTGCACGCGTGCGCACGGCACGAGGCATCGAAACGATCGACACCACGATCGTCGCCGACGTCGTGCCGGGTGACCTCGTTCTGATCCACGCCGGCGCCGCAATCGCGGAGGTTCCGTGAGCGGGGCAGCCGACTTCCTCTACCCGTTCATCGAGGCCGACGAGTCGGATTCCGGGGCACTCCTGGTCGACCTCGGTCGTTCGGCGCGCGCCAAGGTACGCACCAGCGCGGAACTGCGTCGGGCAACGCTCGAACGGTCCGCGCCCTCGGTCCAGCTCGCCGCCGAAGCGATGAGCACCCGATTCTCGAGGGGCGGGCGACTGTTCGTATTCGGCAACGGGGGCAGTTCCACCGACGCCGCATCACTCGCCGCGCTCTTCCTCCGCCCGCCGTGGGGACAACCCGTTGCCGGCCCGCAACCTCGTCGCCGACTCGGCGATCCTCACCGCGCTCGGCAACGACGTGGGATTCGATCTCGTGTTCTCGCGGCAACTGATCGCCCATTCCGACCAACACGACATCGCCCTCGGGTTGTCGACCAGCGGCAACTCGCGCAACCTGCTGATGGCATTTGCGGAAGCGGCCAAACGCGGGTTGCTGACCATCGGCATCGCCGGCTACGCAGGCGGCGAGATGGTTCGTTCGCCGGACGTCCTGCACTGCCTGGTCGTCGACGACGACAGTGTCCATCGGATTCAAGAAACGCAGGCCGCGTTGGGCTTTGCCTTGTGGCAACAGGTTCAAGCCCGGCTACCGGTCGAGGAGGCCCGACCATGACTGCAGTGGGGGATCGCGAGTCGCAGGTCCTCGATCGGATCGAGGCGTTCCGCCGCCGCCGGCCGCGACTCACCGACGAGGTGATCACGCTGGCCCACGGTGCAGGTGGAAAGGCATCGGCGGCGCTGATCGATGCAGTGTTCGTCGAAGCGTTCGCCGGGGGCAGTCACCTACCGCTCGCCGATGCGGCAACCCTTGCGCTCCCCACCGGCGAACGTTTCGCCTTCACGACCGACTCGTTCGTCGTGCAGCCGCGACATTTCCCTGGTGGGTCCATCGGGCACCTCGCGGTGCACGGCACCGTCAACGATCTCGCTGTCTCGGGCGCCACGCCGATGTGGCTGTCGGCAGCGTTCGTGATCGAAGAGGGCTTCCCGATCGCCGAGCTCCGCCAGATCGCCGGCCACATGGCCGCGGCAGCATCGGATGCCGGGGTCGGTCTGGTCACCGGCGACACCAAGGTGGTTGGCAAAGGTGCAGCGGACGGGTTGTACATCACGACGGCAGGCATCGGTCTCGTCCCCCCCGGCCGCCGCCTCGGCCCGGAACAGGTACGCCCCGGAGACGTGGTGCTGCTCTCGGGAACCATGGCTGACCACGGCATGGCTGTGATGCTTGCCCGAGGCGATCTCATGCTCGATGCCGACATCCGATCCGACACGGCAGCCCTGGGCGAACTCGTCAGCGTCCTGCTCGAGGCCGCTCCGTCGACGCGGTGGATGCGCGATCCGACCCGGGGCGGCGTTGCAACCGTGTGCAACGAACTCGCCCGCGACAGCAACCTCGCCGTCGTGCTCGACGAGACGCTGCTGCCGGTCGCGCCGGCGGTCGTCGGCGCGTGCGACCTGTTGGGGATCGATCCGCTGTACGTCGCCAACGAGGGCAAGGTCCTCGCCGTGGTCGCTCCGGACGAGGCCGATGACGCGCTCGATGCGATGCGATCGAATCCGCTCGGCACCAGGGCAACGCGCGATCGGGGAGATCATGGCCGAGCCGCAGGCAATCGTCGTGCTGCTCACGAGCTTCGGCGGGACACGGATCGTTGACATGCTGGTCGGCGACCCGCTTCCCCGCATCTGCTGACGCCGTGGCCGTCGACACGATCACCAGAGAGCGGCTCCGAGTCACGGGAACGGTGCAGGGGGTCGGGTTCCGGCCGTTCGTCTATCGCCACGCCGTGGCGCTCGGCCTCGCCGGTTACGTGCTGAATGACAGCGCCGGAGTGCTGATCGAAGTCGAAGGCTCCCCCGAATGCGTCGCCGAGCTGACGCGCGTTCTGTTCGAGGACCCACCACCGCTTGCCCGCGTCGTCGGTATCGCCGCCGAGCAGTTACAGCCGTCGGGTGACTGGGCCGGGTTCCGCATCGTCGAGAGTCACGATGCCGGCTCGGCCGATGTGCCGATCAGCATCGATACGACCACCTGCGCCGACTGCCTGGCCGAGATCGACGACCCTGACGATCGGCGCCACGGCTACGCCTTCACCAACTGCACGAACTGCGGGCCCCGTTACACCATCGTGCTGGGGGTTCCGTACGACAGGCCGGCAACGACGATGTCGGGTTTCACGATGTGCGTGCACTGCCAGGCGGAGTACGATGATCCAGCGGACCGCCGGTTTCACGCCCAACCCAATGCCTGCCCGGAGTGCGGTCCACGGCTGGCGTGGCACGACCTCACGGACGACGCCGGCGCCGCCGGTGGCATCGTCGGTCCGGCAGCGCTGGACGCCGCGCTCGCGGCGATCATGGCGGGACAGATCGTGGCAATGAAGGGCATCGGCGGGTATCACCTCGTCGCCGACGCGACGAGCGCGACGGCAGTGGCCGCGCTACGCCGGCGCAAGGCGCGCGACGACAAGCCGTTCGCTGTGATGGTCGCATCGCCGGCAACAGCGCACGAGCTCTGCGACACTCGACGAAGTCGGCGTTGCAGCACTGACGTCGATCCGTCGACCGATCGTGCTCGCGCCGCGGCGGGCCGGTGCGAGGGTGGCCGATGGGGTCGCCCCGGGGCTTCCCGAACTCGGGCTGATGCTGCCTTACAGCCCCTTGCACCACCTCCTGCTGGAGCGGGCGGGCCGGCCATTGGTGATGACCAGCGGCAACCTCAGCGACGAGCCCATCGCCCACCGGGACGACGATGCCGCCGCACGGCTCGGCCCGCTGGTCGACGGTCTGTTGCAGCACGACCGCCCCATCCACATCCGCTGCGACGACTCCGTCAGCCGCGTCACCCGCGGGCGCATGCAGGTGTTGAGGCGCTCACGGGGGTACACGCCCGAACCGCTCAGCCTGCCGTTCCGGGCGAAGCAGCCGGTTCTCGCACTTGGGGCGGAGCTCAAGAACACGGTCAGCGTCGCCAGAAGCGGCTGGGTCGTCGCCAGTCACCACATCGGTGACCTGGAACACCTGGCAACGTATCGATCGTTCCTGCAGGCCGTAGAGCACCTGCCCCGGCTGTACGGCGTCGACCCGGAGCTGGTGGCCCACGACATGCACCCCGAGTACCTGTCGAGCAAGTGGGCCGCGCAGGTCGATCTCCCCACCATCGCCGTACAGCACCACCACGCTCATGTCGCTTCGTGCCTGGTCGAACACGGCCGAACGGAGCCAGTGCTCGGAATTGCCTACGACGGTCTCGGCTACGGCCCGGACGGCACTCTGTGGGGCGGGGAGATGCTGATCGCCGACCTCGTTTCGTCGCGCCGGGTCGGTCACCTGCGACCGGTGCGCATGCCCGGCGGCGCGGCCGCCATCCGCGAGCCCTGGCGAATGGGCGCAGTCTGGTCGGAAATGGCGACCGGGCGCGACGACGCGACACGACGAGCGGCCGGTTCCGGTATGGACCCGTCCCTGGTTGGGGCTGTGTTGGATCTCGCCGAACGTCCGGCCTCGCCCATCACGACCAGCGCCGGCCGATTGTTCGATGCGGTCGCCGTGCTGCTCGGCGGACGGCAACGGGTCAGTTACGAGGCCCAGGCGGCGATCGAACTGGAAGGATTGGCCGGCGCGATCGAACGCGGTGACGCGCCGACGTACGACGGCTGCGTCGAGATCGCTCACGACGACGACACGCTCGTGCTCGACCCGGCGCCGTTGATCGCGGCGATGCTCGCCGACCTGGATTGGGGAGTCGATCGTTCGCTCATCGCCGCCGGGTTCCACGAAGCGTTCGGCCGAGCGACGGTGCAGATGGCAGGCCGGATCTCGGCAGAGCATGGCCTCGACACCGTCGCGCTCACCGGCGGAGTTTTCCAGAACTCGCGCCTCACGGAGGTGGTCGAGACCGGACTTCTCGGTCTGGGACTGGAGGTGCTCGTGCACTCAGCAATCCCGCCGAACGACGGAGGCATCAGCATCGGCCAGGCAGCAATTGCCGCCTACAGCGACATGTCCAAACGACCCTGACGGAGTAGTGCATCAGCGTGTAGATGGAAAACGCACTCATTGACGCAATCAGCTCATGGGCGTAGTACGTCTCTGTCATGCGGTGCCTCGACGACGTGGTCCCGGCACCGACCGTTCCTGCGCCGAGCCTCGTCGGCGCAACTGCCACAAGGGAGTGAGTGTGACCGCTACGGAAGCCCCTCCGGACGAACTCGTCGTCCACATCCTCTGGCTCAACGCCGGCCTCAGTTGCGATGGTGATTCGGTCGCGCTGACTGCGGCTACCCAACCGGCAATCGAAGAGATCGCCTTGGGAGCGCTCCCGGGACTGCCGAAGATCGCCGTGCACTGGCCGTTGATCGACTTCGAGTGCGGCCCCAACCGCGGCGCCGACGACTTCCTCGAATGGTTCTTCAAGGCGGCGCGCGGGGAGCTGGAGCCGTTCGTCCTGGTCGTCGAGGGCTCGATCCCGAACGAGCAGATCAACGGCGACGGCTATTGGACGGGTTTCGGCAACAACCCCGAAACCGGCCAGCCGATGACTGTCAACGACTGGCTCGATCGCCTCACTCCGCACGCCCTCGCAGTGCTGGCCGTCGGTACGTGCGCGACATATGGCGGCATCCACGGCATGGCCGGCAACCCGACCGGGGCGATGGGCGTGCCCGACTACCTCGGATGGGGCTGGAAGTCGAAGGCCGGTCTGCCGATCGTGTGCGTGCCGGGTTGCCCGGCGCATCCCGACAACATGTCGGAGACCATCACCTACCTGCTGTATCAGGCCACCGGGCAGGCGCCGATGATCCCACTCGACGAGGCGCTGCGACCGCAGTGGTTGTTCGGCGCGACCGTTCACGAGGGGTGCGACCGGGCGGGCTACTACGAGCAGGGCGACTTCGCCACGGAATACGGCTCGCCGAAGTGCATCGTCAAGCTCGGCTGCTGGGGACCCGTGGTGAAGTGCAACGTTCCCAAGCGCGGCTGGATCAACGGCGTGGGCGGCTGCCCGAATGTCGGCGGCATCTGCATCGGCTGCACGATGCCCGGCTTCCCCGACAAGTTCATGCCGTTCATGGATGAACCGCCCGGCGCTCGGGTGTCGACGATGGCCAGCGGCCTCTACGGAGCAATCGTGCGCAACTTGCGCAAGATCACGGCGAAGACCATCGACGAAGAACCGAAGTGGAGAACGAAGGGCAGCCAGCTGCTCACCGGTTACAAGGACGTGAGGTAGGACGATGGCGACAAAGACCGAAACGCTGCGGCCGGAAGGCCAGGACAAGCAACTGATCGAGATGTCGTGGGATCCGATCACACGCATCGTCGGCAGCCTCGGGATCTACACCAAGATCGACTGGGCCAACAAGACCGTCGCCGAGTGCCACAGCACGTCGTCGATCTTCCGCGGCTACAGCATCTTCATGAAGGGCAAGGACCCGCGGGACGCCCACTTCATCACCAGCCGCATCTGCGGCATCTGCGGCGACAACCACGCGACGTGCTCGTGCTACACGCAGAACATGGCATACGGCGTGCACCCGCCGGCACTCGGCGAGCAGATCGTCAATCTCGGCGAGGCAGCCGAGTACATGTTCGACCACAACATCTTCCAGGAGAACCTGGTCGGCGTCGACTTCTGCGAGAAGATGGTCGCCGAGACGAACCCGGGCGTGCTCGATCTCGCCAACCGCACCGAAGCGCCACACGCCGGCGAGCACGGCTGTCGGACGATCGGCGACATCATGCGCACGTTGAACCCGTTCAGTGGCGAGTTCTACCGCGAGGCGCTGCAGGTCAGCAGGTATACACGGGAGATGTTCTGCCTGATGGAGGGCAGGCACGTGCACCCGTCGACGCTGTACCCCGGTGGCGTTGGCACGGTGGCAACGATTCAACTGTTCACCGACTACGCCAGCCGTTTGATGCGGTACGTCGAATTCATGAAGCGCGTCGTCCCCTTGCACGACGACCTGTTCGACTTCTTCTACGAGGCGATGCCGGGCTATGAACAGGTCGGCAACCGGCGCGTCCTCCTCGGCTGCTGGGGTGCCTACCAGGACCCCGCCGTCTGCAATTTCCAGTACAAGGACATGACCCAGTGGGGCCGGGCGATGGGCGTCACGCCGGGAGTCGTGGTCGACGGCAAACTGGTCACCAACGATCTCGTCGACATCAACCTCGGCATTCGCATCCTGCTCGGCAGCTCGTACTACCAGAGCTGGGAGGATCAGGAGATCTTCGTCTCCAAAGATCCGCTCGGCAACCCCGTCGACCGCAACCATCCGTGGAACCAGACGACGATCCCGAGGCCGCAGAAGCGCGACTTCGACGCCAACTACAGCTGGGTCATGTCACCGCGCTGGTTCGACGGCACTGATCACCTCGCACTCGACACCGGCGGCGGGCCCCTGGCTCGCCTGTGGTCGACCGCGTTGTCAGGATTGGTGGATCTCGGCGGATACGTGAAGGCAACCGGCAGCAGTGTTCAGATCAACCTGCCCAAGACAGCGTTGAAGGGTCCCGTGTCGTTCGAGTGGAAGATCCCGCAGTGGTCGAACACGATCGAACGCAACAGGGCGCGCACCTACTTCCAGGCCTACTCCGCCGCCGCCGCGCTGCACTTCCTCGACAGGGCGCTGGAGGAGGTGCGGGCCGGTAAGACCAAGACGTGGGAACCGTTCACCGTGCCCGACGAAGGGATCGGTTGCGGCTTCACCGAGGCGGTGCGTGGGGTGCTCTCGCACCATATGGTGATCCGTGACGGCAAGATCGCCAACTACCACCCGTACCCACCGACACCGTGGAACGCCAACCCGCGCGACGTCTACGGCACGCCAGGCCCATACGAGGACGCCGTACAGGGATGCCCGATCTTCGAGGAGAACGACCTCGATCACTTCAAAGGGATCGACATCATGCGCACCGTCCGCAGCTTCGACCCCTGCCTGCCCTGCGGCGTGCACATGTACCTCGGCAAGGGCCATGTGCTCAACAAGGTGCACTCACCCACCATGTACAACCACGAGGATCTGGCCTGAACCCTGAACGGAGCAGCACGGTGAATATCGACGAGCAGAGCATCGGTGACGCCATCGAGCGCAAGCTCGACGAGCTGCAGGCCCGGGCCGATCGACGCGTCTTCGAACAAGCTGTCGAGCTGCTGCAGCTCGTCAGTGAGCTCTACGGCGCCGGTTTGGCTCGGGTGATGGAGCTGGCCGAAAGACACGCCCCCGATCTCGTCGCCCGTATCACCGCCGACGATCTCCTGGCGAGTTTGCTCATCGCCAACGGATTGCATCCCGACGACGTGAACGTTCGGATCACCAGGGCTCTGGACGGGGTGCGCCCGTTCCTGGCCGGCCACGGTGGCGATGTCGAACTGCTGGAGATCGACGAGCGCGTCGGCGCGGTGCGCCTGCGGTTGCTCGGGAGTTGCGACGGCTGCCCCTCATCGGCCGTCACGCTGCGCACGACGGTGGAGAGAGCCATCGTCGATGCTGCGCCCGAGATCGTGATCATCGACGTCGAGGAGCCGTCCGATCATGCCGTTGCAACTCCGATCTCACTCGGCACCAAGCCGGCGTCCTTCGACCCCGCGACCGGCTGCGGGGCGGCGCTCGACACACACCTGGGAGTGCTGTGAGCGGAGTCCAGCCGCTCGAGCGCGGTCCTCAAGCGGATTCGGGACATGCCACTGCAAGCCAAGCCGCGGCCGGGCGAGCGCTGCGAGCTGTGCGCCGAGCCGATCCCCGACGAGCACGGCCACGTCGTCGATCTCGAATCGCGGTCGATCATGTGCGCCTGCCGGCCGTGCTACATGGTGTTCGCCCCGGCGGGTGCCGGTGGCAGCCGGTTCCGCGCCGTGCCCGACCGTTTCGTCTCTTTTCCCGACTTTGCGCTCACCCCGGCGCAGTGGGACGCGTTGCAGATACCAGTTGGTGTCGCCTTCTTCTTCGTCAACTCAGAGCTCGATCAGATCGCCGCGTTCTATCCGAGTCCCGCCGGCGCCACAGAATCCTTGTTGCCACTTGATTCCTGGAACGAGATCGTCGTGGCCAATCCTGAGCTGGCGACACTGCGACCCGACGTCGAAGCGTTCCTCGTGCGCAGCGCAGAGACTCGCTCCGGTACCGTGCCACCAGCAGGGCGACCGGGATGGCGACCGGAGTGCTTCCTCGTACCCATCGATGTCTGCTACGAGCTGGTCGGCGAGCTGAGGAGGCTGTGGAAGGGCTTCGACGGTGGAGCCGAGGCGCACGCCGCGCTTGACGACTTCTTCGAGCGAGTTCGCGACAGATCGCAGCCAGCCCGCAGCGCCGGGGGCGGGCGATGACGAGCCCGGTCACGTTCGAGGTGGTCGGCGCTCACGCCGAAGCACATGCCGCCGTGCCGACGCTGATGCTGCGGCTGCGAATCACAGCCTCCGACGGCCTTCCCGTTCACGCCATGGCGCTGCGTAGCCAGATCATGATCGAGCCGCAACGCCGCCGATACGAGCCCGACGAAGCACGTCGGCTGACCGAGCTGTTCGGCGAGACCCCTCGGTGGGGCGACACCCTTCGGCCGTTCCTGTGGACCAACGTCGGCACGACGGTCAGCGGGTTCACCGGCAGCACCGAGATCGACCTGCCGATCACGTGCACCTACGACTTCGAGATCGCGGCCGCGAAGTTCATGCACTCCCTCGACAGCGGCGAGCTCCCGATCGTCATCATGTTCTCCGGCACGGTGTTCGCGAAGGGTGCGGCAGGGTTGACTGCCGCGCCGGTTTCGTGGAGTGAGGAGGCGTCATACCGTCTCCCTGTGGTCCTGTGGCGCGAGACGATGGATCTGTACTTCCCGAACACAGGTTGGTTGCGCCTGCGCCACGAGACCATCGACGCACTTCAGCGCTACAAGGCCGAGCGTGCCCTGTTGACCTGGGACGACACGTTCGAGCGGTTGTTGAAAGATGCCGGGGAGGACGTGTGAGTTCGGCGGTGTCGCCCAACGCCGACGCGTCGACTGACCGCTTCGCACCGGCGCGCCTGGTCGCGGACACCGTGCTCTACGAAGGCTACGTGCTCTACCCGTACCGGGCTTCGGCACAGAAAAACCAGTTGCGCTGGCAGTTCGGTGTGCTTGCCCCACCCGCCTACGCCCGATCGTCGGGCGCCGAGCGATGTTCGATGCGCAGCGAGGTGATCGTCGACCCTGGCGATCGCCCGCTGCTCACCGTTCGCATCCGCTGCCTCCAACTCCGCCATCGCCAGGTGGAACGGACGACCGATGGCGGAGCGTCCTTCTTCCCAATCGGCTCCCTGGAGGTCGACGGCCGCACGGTCGTGACGTGGGACGAAGCACTGGAACGCGAGGTCGACCTCGACGCAATCGAGCTGCTACCGCTCGACGCAGCGATGGCAGAAGTCCACTTCACGCTGCCTGCCGGCGACGACGTCGAGGTGTTCGATGACAGCGTCGGCAACCTGACCGGACGGGCAACGCGCCGGTGCGAGGAGGTGCATGGCGTGGTGCGCGTCTCGACCGAATTGGCCCATGACGACGCTGCGCTGCTCAAGGTGACGATCGGGGTCGCGAACACGACAGACTGGGTCGAAACGGGTGCGGATCGCGACACGGCTATGCGCCGATCGTTGATCGCCGTGCACACGTTGCTGGCCATCGATGGTGGTTCGTTCATCTCCCTCCTCGAGCCTGCTCCGTACGCCGAGCATGCGGTCGCTCATTGCACCAACGACGGCACGTTTCCCGTCCTCATCGGCAACACCGAAGCCCACAATGTGATGCTCTCGTCGCCGATCATCCTCTACGACTTCCCGGCGATTGCCCCGGAGAGCGCCGGAGACTTCTGCGACGCAACTGAGATCGACGAGATCCTCGCGCTGCGGGTGATGACCTTGACCGACGAGGAGAAGGCCGAGGCCCGCGGCACCGACCCACGCGCTGCTGCCATCGTCGACCGCTGTGATGACATGCCGGTGGAGATCTGGTCACGATTGCACGGCGCGGTGCGCTCGCTGCGGCCGATCGACGACGCGTTGTCCGAGACCGTGACCCAGTGGGATCCCTTCCAGGACGCGTCGTTCGATCCCTTCAGCGACACCATCCGCATCGGTGACGTCGACGTCGGCTGCGGCACGCGCGTTCGCCTTCGCCCATCTCATCGAGCCGATGCTCACGATCTGTTCTACATCGGCCGCCTGGCCACGGTGAAGGGCGTCTTCAACGACGTCGACGGCGACCGGCACGTCGCTGTTGCCCTCGACGACGACCCGGCCGCCGACATGCTCGAATGGCAGGGCCGGTTCCTGTACTTCCACCCCGATGAGATCGAGGTGCTGCGATGAAGATCCTGCCATGAAGATCCTGCCATGAAGATCCTGATAGCGGGAATCGGCAACATCTTCCTCAGCGACGACGGATTCGGTGTGGAGGTGGTCAAGCACATCGACGCGACGTCGCTCCCCCACGGCGTGACGATCGCTGACTTCGGCATCCGCGGCGTGCACCTCGCCTACGAACTCCTGGACGGCTACGACGCACTGGTGCTGATCGACGCCATGCCGCTTGGCGAACCGCCCGGCACGCTCGTGGTCTTCGAGCCCGATGTCGAGTCAGTCGAAGCGACCAACGTCGATGCACACTCGATGAGCCCCGCCGTCGTGCTCGGTCTGCTTGCCGGCCTGGGCGGCCGCGTGCCCCGCGTGGTGATCGTCGGCTGCCAACCCCTGACCGTCGAGGAGGGCCTCGGCCTGTCCGAACCCGTATCCTCGGCGGTGACACCTGCCACCGGAACCGTCCGGCGAGTCCTCGTCGACATCCTGTCCACCGCACCAAAGGAACTTCAATCATGATCCACAGACTTCTGTTCTCGTTGTTGTTCGCATTCGTCGCCACCGTCGTGGTCAAGTCGCTTCCAGACGTCGCCCGGTATCTCAAGATCCGCGAGATGTAATCGCCCGTGCACCGTTACCGAATCGTCCCGAACCGGTCCCGCGTGTGGATCGATCGCGCGTTCGAACGTGCATCCGATCCACACCGAGGCCGAGGGCCTCGAAGGCTGGGTCGAGTTCGACATCGACGGTGCCAGGGTCAACGTCGATCAGACACCTCGTGGTCATCTCGAGTACCCCGTCGAGAACCTCAAGTCGGGCAACGCCCTGGAGGACCGTGAAATGAGGCGGCGCATCGACTCCCGTCGCTATCCGACGATCTCCGGCGATCTCAAGGGCATGAAACAATGCGACGATCCCGAGCGGTACCTCGTCGCAGGGGAGCTGACGTTCCGAGGTGTGACGCGTACCTACGAGGACGAGATGACGATCGACATGCTCGACGACCACACGATGCGCCTCGCCGGGCAGTCGACGTTCGACATCCGCGATTTCGGTATGGAACCACCGCGCATCCTGATGCTGAAGGTGCAGCCCGAGGTGACGGTCCGCGTCGAGATCGTCGCCGAGATGGAGCAATGACATGTGTCTAGGGATTCCAGGGCAGATCGTGGAGACGAACGTGGGTCACGAACACCTTGCCCGGGTCGACGTCAACGGCGTCGGGCGGATGATCAACGTCGCGCTACTCGAAGACGAGTACCTCGCGCCGGGCGACTGGGTGCTGATCCACGTCGGATTCGCGATGTCGAAGATCGACGAGGAGGAAGCGAACCTCGCTCTCGCGTCGCTGCAGATGATGGGTGAGATGTTCACCGACGAGGTCGACGCATTGATGACGTCGCCGTCAGCTGTCAACACCGCAATGCCGAAAGGAGTGGAACAATGGGAGTGATCATCGGGGTGATCGTCGGCTATGTCATGGGAGCCAAGTCCGGCGAACAGGGACTGGAGGAACTGAAGGAGGCCTGGGCCAGGATCAGATCGTCCGATGAGGCCAGAGAGCTCATGGCCGGTGGCCTGTCGATGGCTGCCAGCCTGATCAGCCGGGGTGGCGACATGCTGGCAGCGCGTCTGCAGCCGGCCACAGGCGGCGCCGGTTCGGTGACTGCACTTCGCCCGACCGCATGAGGCGCCGATGAGATACGTCGACGAGTATCGCGACCCGGTCGCCGCGCGCCGGCTCGTGGCTCGGATCGCCGACCTCGCCGGTGACGACCATTTCAAGTTCATGGAGGTGTGCGGAGGCCACACCCACACGATCTACCGCCACGGGATCGAGCACGTACTGCCCGAGGAGGTCGAGTTGGTGCACGGACCCGGTTGCCCGGTGTGTGTGATCCCCATGGGACGCGTCGATGACGCCATCGCGATCGCCGAGACACCGGGGGTCATCTTCACGTCGTTCGGTGACATGATGCGCGTGCCGGGGAGCAATGGCAACCTGCTCGGGGCCAAGGCTCGCGGCGCGGACGTTCGGTTCGTGTACTCACCACTCGACGCCTTGCAGATTGCAGTTGAAAATCCGGAGCGCGCAGTCGTGTTCTTCGCCGTCGGGTTCGAGACGACCGCACCGTCCACGGCTATCACGCTGCTCCACGCCCGAGCCCGCGGCGTGACCAATTTCCACGTGTTCTCCAACCACGTCACGATCGTGCCGCCGATCAAGGCCATCCTCGAATCACCCGACCTTCGGCTCGACGGCTTCCTCGGGCCCGGCCACGTGTCAACGGTCGTCGGCAACCGGCCGTACCGCTTCGTGCCCGAGAAGTACGGCAAGCCGTTGGTGACCGCCGGTTTCGAGCCGCTCGACATCCTTCAGGCGATCGTGATGCTGCTGTCGCAGATCCGCGAAGGACGCTGCGAGGTCGAGAACCAGTACACCCGAGTGGTACGCGACGATGGCAACCCGCGTGCCCTGCAGATCCTCGCCGAGGTGTTCGAGCTGCGGCCCCATTTCGAGTGGCGCGGGCTCGGATTCATCTCACAGAGCGCGTTGCGGCTTCGCCCCGAGTTCGCCGACTGGGACGCCGAACTGCGCTACTCCGTGCCCGGCGTGCGCGTCGCCGATCCGAAGGCGTGCCAGTGCGGCGAGGTGTTGAAGGGCGTCATCAAACCATGGGAGTGCAAGGTGTTCGGCACTGCCTGCACCCCGGAGACCCCGATCGGTACCTGCATGGTCTCGTCGGAGGGCGCGTGCGCGGCGTACTACAACTTCGGTCGCCTGCACCGCGAGGCCGCGGTCACCCTGGGTCGCTCCCGCTAGCTGCACCGTCGATCTGGAGCTGAGACATTCGGACGGCGATGAGCTTCGCCACGAGTTCCCGGGAGAGCGGCGTGTCGATCGCGAACTGCAACGTCCCCTTCGAACCTGAATAGGCGGCGACATCCTCGGCGAGTTCGGGCAGCACCGACCCACTGTGCGGAAAGTAGCTGAGGTGGTTCTTGAATGCGGCGAAGCCGGCCACCGCCTTGCCGCGCACCTTGAAGGCCGGCATGCCATAGGAGATGCACTGCTCAGAGTCCGGAATGATCCCAAGGATCGTGCGACGCAACTCCTCCAGCGTGCCGCGCTTGGGTTCGTCCAGTGCCGCCAGGTAGGCGTCGATCTCTTGTTCTGACATTCCCAGAGTCTCGGCCCGGGCCATCTCCTCGTCAAGCGGGGCGCTACGGACGAAACTAGGGAGCGCAGCGCCTTCGCAGACATTTCGGAAATGTATGGGTGCTCGTTCGTTGAAAGGGGTGTGATGAGCGCTGACGCCAACCTCCCGGCGAAGGTGTTCGACGACGCCTCATTCGACGATTTCTACGATCGTGCGCTGCCCGTGGTGTATGGCTACCTGCTGCGGTTGTGCGGCGGCGATCGCGATGAGGCGTGGGATCTCACGCAGGACAGCTGGATGACCGTCGTCGATCGGCTCGCGAGGGGACAGACCGAAATGCCGACGGTCGGATTCCTGCTCTCGGTAGCCCGCTCGCGCTACCTCGACGCATGGCGGCGCGGACAGAGGCTGCAACGCAAGTTGCGGCTGGTCTGGGCCGGCGCCCGCGACACCGAGTCCGCGGAACTGTCGGCCGGCAAGGTGCTCGATCATCTGTCGGTCTGCTCAGCAGAGCATCGGGTCGTGCTGATGCTGGCCTACGTCGACGACATACCGATTGGGGAGATCGCCCACATGCTGGGGTCGTCTGTTTCATCCACATACTCACTGCTTGCGCGTGCGCGCGACGAGCTTCGCAGCCATCTCACCGAGGACCTGACATGACTGATCACTACGACGAGATGAGAGTCCCGCCCGACCCCGCGCTGGCCGAGGCATTGCGACAGCGTCTGCACTCTCATCTCCGACTCGACGCCGCTCATCTCGAACCCCAACGGGACCTTGTTCCACTAGAGGAGATCTACGTGTCCATCGATTCACCACCCACCAGCGAAACCAGAAACCGCCGTCGCCTGGCGATGGCTGCCGCTGCCGTCGTTGCCATCATCGGCGTCGCCGCAATCGCCATCAACAGCCTGAACTCCGATGACGATGTGGATCCGGCGCCCGCGGTACAGCCAACCGCCGCACCGACGACCGCCGCACCAACTACCACCGTCGCACCCACAACGAAGACTGTGAGCTTTCCCGTTGGAACCGCGAACGACATTCCGGTGACGTTCACGGCGCCGGATAACTGGGTCGTCGGCGGGTTTTCGTACGCCGACAACCAGGGCGGCGCACCCGGAGTGGTTTTCGACGGCATAGCCAACATCTACGCCGACGCCTGTCAATGGGTGCTGCTCGACCCGCCGGTTGGTCCGACCGTTGATGACCTCGTGGCGGCGTGGTCGAACCTACCCGACTTCGCCGCCACCGCAGCGGTCGACGTCACCGTCGACGGCTACGCCGGAAAGCAGTTCGAGTTCACCGTCCCCCCCTACAACCGGGCCGAGTGCAAGGAGAAGGTGGGCGTGGGCCAGGTGTACGCCCTCTGGGATTCCCCCGGCATGAGTATTGAGGACGCTCCCTGGTACTTTGCGTGGTCCTCCCACCTTCACCTCCAGATTTGGGTCCTCGACGTGGACGGCACCCGACTCGTGATCGGCGCGACCACCCTCCCGACCACATCGCCGCAGGACCGAGCCGCCCTCGACGAGGTCCTGGCCTCCATCCAGATCGGCTGAACCTCAGCCGAGCTGCGCTGCCGGCTTGGCGCCGATGACGCGAAGCCAGGTGACCACGTCGGCGGCGTTGCTGCGCACTGCGACATCCAGTGGCGTCAGATCGTCCCAACCAACCCAGATCACTCCATCGCACCGAGTTTCGCGCGGCGAGGTACCGAATGTCCGGTGCAACCGGAGAATTCGTGCCTGGTCAGCGGCGAGGGAGTGCCGTCCAACGGGTGTGGAACGACTCGGCCAGGACGCGACCAGTGGGATCAGTGATGAGACCCTTCTCCAGGGCGACCCCGTCGGCGCTGATGTCGGCATGAAACACGCCGCCGAGCCATTCGTCGTCGCCGAGCGTCGCGAGCGTGCGATGCATGTGGACCGTGTAGTTGATGCTGATCCCACCCGTCGGAGGATCAACCCGCGTGAACGATGCTGGGGGAAACCAGTCGAGGGCCATACCCAGCCAGGCGGCATCGATGGGACGTGGTTCCCGGGGTCGCAGGTAGCCGGCAACTCGGGCGCGAGGCCCATGGCTGAAGGGCAGATCGGCCGGATCGAGCATGGCCACTCCGTGATCGAAATGACGGATGTCGGGGGGTGGGGTGATCGGCACGCACCGCTCGACCGGTGGCAGGCCGAGCGCGGGGATCGTTTCCCACGCGGCACTCTCCACAGCCGCCGCCGCTGTGATCTGACTCACCACCACGACCTGAGCCGATTGCGACAACGTGACCGTGAGGTTGCTCACCGATCGACCCTGTCGCAACACGTCGACTTCGACGGTCGCCGGGCCGGCGAGCGCTGGACGCAAGAACGTCGTCGTGACTGTCCTGATCGGTCGGACGCCGACCATCTCTTCGGCCGCCTTGATCGCCAGCGCCGACAGGTATCCGCCGTGCATTCCGGTCAGCGACGACCACGCCTCGTCGAGGTGCACGCTGAATCGACCGGGTTGGGCGAGGTCGGGCAGCAGTGCAGTGGTGCCGTCGAACCTCGTGGCGCCAATCTGCAGCATCACGTGTACGCCCCTTCACGAATCACCGGGGCGGTCACCACGGTGCTCACCCGGCGAGGCAGCCGCGATGTCAGCACTGAAACCGACACACCACTGATCACGAGCAGCCACCACACGTGGTGGAACGCGTCGAGCGCCGTCGAGGGGGTGAGGTTCGCCGTGAAGGCCACCACCGCGGCGACCCCGAGCGTGGCACCCAGGTTGCGGACAGCCTGGCTCACGGCGGAGCCCGATCCGAAGCGGTGTGCAGGCAGTCCCTGGACCGCTGCGGAGGAGAGTTGCGGGAGGCACAGTGCCACACCGATGCCGCTCAGCACGACAGAGGGCAGGTAATGGCCGACGTAGTCGGGCTGCATCGTGACCCGGTTGACGAGCAGCAGCCCGCTGAGGGCCCACACGAGCCCACCGGGGACCAGCAGTCGTCGCTGTCCGATCCTCCCGGCCAACTTGCCGAACAGAGGTGCAGTTGCCGCGACGATCAGCGGCCCGACCGAGATCGCCAGCCCAGCACGCAGGATCGAGTAGTGCCACACTCCCGTCAGGAACAACACGTTGCCGAGGAACATCGCCGAGAACCCCGTTGCGAACACGAGCGTCGCCGCGTTGGCCCAGCGGAACGACTGCGACTCGAAGAGGGTGAGGTCCAGCACGGGGTTGGAGACCTTGCCGCTCCGTCGGACGAACACAGCGATCAAACTGACAGCGACCAGTTCGACCAACGTGAAGCGGCCGCTCCCCCAGCCCCACTCGTCGGTTTGTACGATGCCGAACGCGGCCAGCGCCAGGCCGGCGGTCAGCAAGGCGACGCTCGCCGCGTCGGGCAATCGACCGGGATTCTGCTCCCGCCACTCCGGCAGAACTCTCCGGCCGAGGACGTAGCTGACGATTCCCACCGGAAGGTTGATGAAGAAGGCCCACCGCCAACCGAGGTTCTCGATGACCAGGGCGCCGAGCGTCGGACCGGCCGCCCCGGCGACCGCGCCCACCGCCCCCCAGATTGCCACCGCTACCGGGATCTTGTGACGCGGGAAGGTCTGCAACACGAGCGCCAGCGACGAGGGGACCAACGCAGCCGCGGCGATCGCCTGAAGAATGCGGGCAGCGATGAGGAAGGTGACCGTCGGCGCAACACCGCACAGCATCGACGCAACCGTGAACAGCACCGCGGCCATCAGGAACATCCTTCGGCGACCGATTCGATCCGCAAGTCGCCCAGCAGGAATCAGCAGTGCGGCAAACACGATCGTGTAGGCGTTCAGGATCCACGACAGCGACGCGGGCGCGGCCGAGGAGAACTGGGCGCTGATCGACGGGAAAGCGACGAACAGGATCGTGGTGTCGAGGAACACGGCGAACACGGCCAAGCTCGTGCTGGCCAGGACGACCCAAGGATTGCGATCGGTCACCGGATCGGGAGTTGCTGGTTTCATTGCACATCCTACTTCGCTGTTGGTATAGAATGGAGATCAGTTAGTTGATAATTTATACTAATAGACTATAGACTGAGCAACACAACATGACAACTGCCAATTCTCGAACTCCGGATCGGACATACGGCCAGTACTGCCCCATCGCTGCGGGCCTCGACCTCATCGGCGATCGCTGGACACTGCTGATCGTTCGTGAGCTGTCGATGGGCGACCGCCGGTTCACCGACCTACGGTCTGCTCTGCCGGGCATCGCTCCCAACCTGCTGACGGAACGACTCCGCTCGTTGCAGGCCATCGAACTGGTCGCAGCAGTGGACCTTCCCCCGCCGGCCGCGCGTAGCGTCTACCGCCTGACCGACGAGGGTCGGCGCATCGAGCCGATCCTGCGGTCGGTCGCCCGTTTCGGTGCCCGCTATCTCAGCGGTGATCCCAGTGACGCCTTCGACGCCAACCGCGTGGCGTTCGCCCTGCTGGCTCCGTGGCGACGCCGCCCGGAGGTCAAGATCCGCGCCCGGCTGATCACCACCAGAGGCAACCACGACAGCCACGACGACCGGACCGACACAGTCGATCTCGTGCTCGATCTCGCGGGGATGCAGATCGAGCCACCCGAAGGCACGCCCGACGTCACGTTGCAGGTCGCCATCCCCGACCTGGTGAGCGCCCGTCGAACGGGCGACCCCCTCGTCGGCCGACTGACGGGCGACGCGTCGTCGCGCCGAGTCTTCCTCGAGCAATTCGCCCTCCAGATGGCCAAGCGATGAGAGATGAGCCGGGGCCGTGCGCACATCCCTCATCGCGGCACCCCCGGCCCTGCCACGCCTCGGCATTCCGCGGTAGCGTTCGTCCAGCCTGAACGGAGGAACACTCATGGGACGCTTCCACTACCACGCAGATGGCACGGGACACTCGCACGATGATGGTGACCATGAGCACGAGCACCACCATGATGACCATGGCGACCACGGGGACGAACACGATCACGGGGGCGTCGGAGACCATTCCGGATATCAGACCGGTGGGCTGCGCGTCGAGGTTCTCGAGAAGATCCTCGGCGAGAACGACCGCACGGCGGAGGCGAACCGAGACGACTTCCACGATGCTCGCGTGCAGGTCGTCAACCTCATGTCATCGCCGGGAGCCGGCAAGACCACTCTGCTGCGCGAGGTGCTGCTGCAACTGGGATCCGCGGTTCGCGTGGGCATCGTCGAAGGTGATGTCGAGACGTCGCTCGACGCCGATCGCCTCGCCGGCCTCGGTGCACCGGTCTCCCTGGTGAACACGGCCAACGGATTCGGTGGCGAGTGTCATCTCGACGCCACGATGGTGCGTTCGGCGCTGCCGAGACTGCCACTCGCCGACCTCGATCTGGTCGTGATCGAGAACGTCGGGAACCTCGTGTGCCCCGCCGAATTCGACGTCGGCGAAGACGTGCGGGCGATGGTGTTCTCGGTGACCGAAGGCGAGGAGAAGCCGCTGAAGTACCCGGTCATGTTCCGGTCCGCCGACGTCGTGATCATCAACAAGATCGACCTGCTTCCTCACCTCGATTTCGACCTCGATCTCTTCCGCGCCAACCTTCGCGACGTGAATCCTGACGTCCGCACGATCGAGACGTCTGCCAAGACCGGTGTGGGTGTCGACGAGGTGTGTGCCTGGATCTCGTCGCTGGTCGACGACGCATGACCACTGTCCGCCGGAGGTACGCCGGCGATCTCGTCGACCCGGTCGCCATCGCGGCGCGCCTGCGCGAGGAGGGGCACACCGTTGGCAAGACACGCACGGCGATTCTCGACGCCGTCCGCGCCAAGCAACGAGCATTCACGGCCGAAGAACTCGCCGAATCGCTCGGCGAGATCCACGTTTCCACCGTGTACCGCACGCTCGCGCTTCTCGAGGAGATCGGGGTCGTGCGCCACATCCACCTGTCGCACGGCCCGGCGATCTACGAACGCACGGCGGTGCTCGACCGATGTCCGCCATCTCGTCTGCGAGAGCTGTGGCCGTCATGTGGCCGTGCCCCGGCGGGTGTTCGACACTGCCCGACGCACGCTCGAACGCGACTACGACTTCGTGCTCGACGGATCGCACTTCGCGATCGTCGGACGCTGCCGGAAGTGCGCCGAAACGTAGGAGATTTTCCCGGCGTTGGTCTTGATTTGCGACTGGGTCGCAATTGTATAATTCCCGGTGACAGCGTTCATCGGGGGTGGAGATGCACATTCCAGACGGATTCATCGACGGGCGCACGTCCCTCGCCGGTAGCGCTGTGGCCGTGGGCGGTGTCGCTGTTTGCCTCCGCCGCACCGCCCAGGTCTTGGACGATCGGCAGGTCCCGTTGGTCGGGCTCACTGCCGCATTCGTGTTCGCCGTGCAAATGCTCAACTTCCCGGTCGCCGCCGGAACCAGTGGGCACCTGCTCGGTGCTGTGCTCGCCGCTGTGCTCGTCGGGCCGTGGGCCGGTGCGCTGGCGGTCACCGTGGTGCTGATCGTGCAAGCCTTCCTGTTCGCCGACGGCGGCCTCTCGGCTTTGGGTCTCAACATCATCAACATGGCACTGGTGGGGGCGCTCGCGGGATACGTCGTCTTCGTCGGACTGCGGATGCTGTTCCCCCGCACCAGGGGCGCGCTCGTGGTCGCTGCCGGAATCGCTGCAGCGCTGGCGCCGGTGATGGCTTCGGTCGTGTTCGCGCTCGAGTATGCGATCGGGGGCAACGGGGCGACGTCGGTGGGCACCGTCGCCACGGCGATGGTCGGCGTGCACGTACTGATCGGCATCGGCGAGGGAGTGATCACCGCGATGACACTTGCGGCCGTACTGGCGACTCGACCCGATCTCGTCCACGGCGCGTCGACCCTTCGGCTCGCCATCGGCAGGCCGCTCGACACCGCCGACGCCCGTCAGGGCAACATCATGAGTCGGCGAGCCTCGTTCGGAGTGTTCATCGTTGCTGGATTCACGGTCGCCCTCCTGCTTGCATTCCTCGTGTCACCGCACGCCAGCTCCAATCCGGACGGGCTCGAGAAGGTCGGCGCGGCGAAAGGCCTCGACACCGAGGTCCGCGACCATTCCATGGCCGGAGGCCCATTGGCCGACTACACGGTGAAGGGGATTCACGACGACAGCCTCAGCACGGGGGTAGCCGGCATCATCGGTGTCACGATCACGTTCGGTGCAGCCTTCGGCATATCCAAGCTCGCCAAGGCATCGCGGTCTCGCGTCGTCACCGAGAACTCGGCGGCCTGAGGCTGCGTCGGTGGGGGGCGCGCACGGGACGGGGCGGCTCCTCGACAGTCGGGGGCCGCTGCACGGCGTTGCCGCACATTGCAAACTTGTGGGAACGATCGCATTCATCGCTGCCGTGGTCGCCACTCCCCGACAGCAATGGTGGGCGTTCGGGCTCTACGCGGCAATTCTTGTCGGCGTCGCCGCCTACGCCGATATCCCCATCGCGCAACTCGCCCGGCGTCTGAGCATCGAGTTGCCGTTCGTCGCCTTCGCCTTGTTGATGCCACTGGTCGGCCGCGCACCGAAGGTCGACGTGCTCGGAGTGCCCTCTGTCGGTGGCGGGTCTGTGGGCCGCGTGGGGGATCATCGCCAAAGGCACACTGGGCGTGGCGGCAACACTCGTGCTGGCATGCACGACGCCCGTGCCGCAACTGTCGCGGCGTTCGAGCGCCTGCGGGTGCCACGAACACTGACGGCGATCATGGCCTTCATGATCCGATATGGCGACGTCGTGACCGACGAGATGCGGCGGATGCGCATCGCCCGCGAATCACGGGGTGGCCAGGCCCGCTGGCTCTGGCAGGCCCGGGCAGCAGCCTCATCGGCAGGCGCGCTGTTCGTGCGGTCGTACGAACGTGGCGAACGCGTCTACTTGGCCATGGAGTCGCGGGCTACGCCGGCTCGATGCCGTTGCTCGCCGGCGACGACGGGCGCGCTCGGTGGTTCGTGTGCCTCCTCCCGGCCATGGCCGCAACGACGATTGCGCTGGGCGCCTGGATGGTGCCGTGAACGCCCCAGCGCCATTCACGTCTCCGACGTCACGTTCTCCTATCCCGACGGACATGTGGCACTCGACGGTGTCGAGCTCACCGTCGAACGAGGCGAGCGCGTCGCCGTGCTCGGCCCGAACGGCGCGGGCAAGACCACCCTCATCTTGCACCTCAACGGCATCCACATTCCCCAGAGCGGCACGGTCGACATCGGCGGACTGACCGTGGCCAAGCCGAACCTCGGCGAGATCCGTCGGCGGGTCGGCATCGTGTTCCAGGACCCCGACGACCAGCTGTTCATGTCCACGGTCCGCCAGGACGTCGCGTTCGGCCCGTCCAACTTCGGCGTCGCCGGCGACGAGCTCGATGCCCGTGTCGACGTTGCGCTGCGCGCCGTCGGCATGGAAGGCCACGCCGATCGGGCGCCGCATCACCTCAGCTTCGGTGAGCGTCGGAGGGTCGCGCTCGCGACCGTGTTGTCGATGGACCCCGACGTGCTCGTACTCGACGAGCCGTCGGCGAACCTCGATCCGGCCTCGCGACGCGAGCTCGCCGAGATCCTCGGCGAGCTCGACATCACCATCGTGTTGGTCACCCACGATCTGCCGTACGCGCTGCAACTCTGCACGCGCTCGGTCCTGCTCGACCACGGTCGTGTCGTGTCCGACGACGACACGTCGGCAATTCTCGGGAACGAATCGCTGCTGTCCGCCCACCGTCTCGAGTTGCCGTTCGGTTTCGACGAGCGGCTGCTCGACAGCGCCTGACACGGCGGCCTCTATGGCGTCACCGCATGAACGCCTCGATCTCCGATTCCGTGGGCATGCCACCACGTGCTCCCACCTGGGTGACAGAGAGCGACGCCGCGGCGACCGCCACGGGGACGGCCACGCTGAGGTCGTCCCCACGGGCCAGTCGAGCAGCGAGCACCCCGTTGAAGGTGTCACCGGCTCCGGTGGTGTCACGCACGGTGACCGTCGGTGCGGACACCTGGTGACCGACGAGATCGGCAGTGACCAGCAGCACCCCGTCACCACCCTGGGTCACGACAACCGGCCGATGACTCGTGGCGACGATCAGCGACGCGTCGCCGACAGCAGACCCGCCACCAGCATTGCCCAGCAGCTCCACGAGGTCGCTCAGCTCCGAACCGTTGGGGGTCAGGATGGGGCCGAGAGTGAGCAGATCGGCGACGATCGGCAGCACCGGCGCCGGATTCAGGATGCACAACACGCCCGCGGCCGACACCGCCTCGACCGCGGCGGCAACAACCACCGCTGGGATCTCGGTGCTCACCAGCACGCACCCGGCCGACGGCAACACCGCCTGCAGGCGCCGCTTCACGTGGTCGACGCTCAGCGCCGCATTCGCGCCGGCGCCAACGGCAATCTGGTTCTCGCCATTCTCGTCGACCACGATCAGCGCCACACCGGTCGACTCGCCGGCCAGCACGGCGACATCGCTGATGTCGACGCCCTCCCGACCGAGCTCGCTCAACGCCGCGGTACCCGTGTCGTCGGCTCCGACCGCGCCGATCAGGCGGACGGTGGCACCGGCGCGTGCCGCCGCCACGGCCGCGTTGGCGCCCTTGCCGCCTCCGTAGGTCTGCAATCCCCCACCCACCACCGTCTCACCAGGGCCAGGCAACCTCGGCGCGGCGACGACGAGGTCGACGTTGATCGCACCCACCACGACGACAATTGGCGAAACGCCGGTCACGACAGACTCGACACCTCGACCCGGGCGTCGTTGAAGGTCGCTCCGCCGGCGAGATCGGCGAGGTGATCCGGAGCGAAGACATTGGCGGTGAAGCCGTTGTGACCGTCGCGACGCCACATCCCCTTGGGCATCGTGGCGACACCGCGTCGCAACGCTGCGTCGACGGCCACCGTCGCTTCGATCGTGTGTCGGCCATCGGTGATCTTCGCCCGGTCGCCGGCGGCGAGCCCCCTGGATGCCGCATCCGCCGGATGCAGGTGCAGGTCTGCGCTTGCCGGGGCGATGTTGCCGAACATCGAACTCGTGGTGCGACTGGTGGCCGGCGTGATCAGTGTCAGCGGCAGATCAGGCCGCTCGAGAGCCCGGTATGCGGGAAGCGGGTCGACGCCGTCAGCGTCGCACACCAACTGCACCTTGCCGCCGGGGTCAACGTCTCGGAACTGCACGATGCCGCCCGTTGGAAGCTTGGCAAACGGAAGCACCCGATCGCCGAGAGCAAGGCGTCGGATACGCTGAGGGTCCGGATCCCACAGCTGCGGGTCGAGGCCCAGACGGATGCCGACACCTACGCTGACCTCGTCGTTGGTCCGACTCTCGCCGACTCGCGGGATCACGGCGGGCGCCGCTTGCAGCACGAACGACCCGTAACTGCCGACAACCTCGTCGACCTCGAACTGCGAAGTGGCCGGCAGCACCAGGTCGGCGAATCGTGCGGTGTCGGTCATCGTCAGATCGTGCACGACGGTGAACAGATCGTCGCGGGCCAGGCCTTGCAGCACGATGGCCTGTTCCGGGCAGGTTTCGGCCGGGTTGGAACCCTGCACGAACAGCACCTCGACTCGCCCACCTTCGTCATCGGTCAGGATGCGTCCGAGCCGGTTCATGTTGATCGGTCGCCGCGGAGGCGGCGCGACATCGCCGACGACACCCCGCCGAACGGCATCCGTGTCGAAACCCGTGCCCCCGCTGATCGAGTTGAAGACACCGGAGCCCGGAACGCCGAACTGACCGGCCAGCGCGGGAAGGGCGAACACCGCCCGGCTGGCAGACCCGCCGTTGCGGTTGCGCTCCTGACCCCAACCGACCCTCAGCATTGCCGGTCGGATCGTGCCGTACATCTCGGCGAACGTCTCGACGTCGGCGGCGGCGACGCCGCAGACCTCGGCGGCACGCGATGGTGTCCACTCCTGACAGGCGGCGAGATACTGCTCTGCGCCGTCGACCCAGCGGCCGATGAACTCGTGATCAATGTGACCGTTGCGCTGGAGCAACGCCGCCACGGCCATCGCCAGCACACCGTCGGTGCCCGGCCGCACGGCAAGGTGCAGGGTCAGCTCGTTTGGCGATCGGCGTTCGGCGCGGGTCCACGACGATCAGCCGGGCGCCGGCACGGCGGCGCTCTTCGATCACCGGCGACAGGTGCGGTTGCGACACGTTCGGGATTCGCTCCCCACACCACGATCAACTCACTGTGTCGGAGATCATCCGGATCGGCCGACGGCATCGAGCCATAGGTACGGTCCCACGCCTCACCGACGACCGCGGCACAGATCGTGATGTCGGTTCGGGCGGCGCCGAGGTGCTCCCACACCAAGGGTGAGAGACCCGCTTGGGCCATCTTGCCGGCGGACGAGCTGTACAGATACGGCACGACCGAAGCCCAGCCATGCGCACTCACCGCCTCGCCGATCCTGGCGGCGAACAGATCGAGAGCTTCGTCCCACGTGGTCTCGACGAACTCTCCCGCACCTTTGGGACCGACGCGACGAAGCGGGGTGGTGATGCGGTCGGGCCCGTGCAGGAGTTGCGGTGTGTGTTTGACTTTGGCGCAGATCCACCCCTTCGTTGCCGGGTTCGGGCCATCGGTGGCGGCGTCGAGGCCGACCAGGACCCCGTTCTCGACCGTTGCCTCGAGGCTGCAGCTGTCAGGGCAATCGAGTGAGCAGGCGGTGATCATCCCCATGCCCGAAGCGTAACTGCACCGTGGCTATGTGTGTTGGGCTGTGGCGCGTGCTAGAGGGCGCGGCATCGAGTTGTCACGTGGGTTGTGCTGCACCTCGGCCAGGCCGAGTGCCTCCAGCACCGGCGGCACGTAGTTGCCGAATCTCCCGCGCAGGCCCTTCTTGAGCCCGTACCATCCGCCCACCGGGTTGCCGGCCGATCGCCCCCACGCCTCTACGGTGCCCTGCTTGGCCTCCTTCTGCTCGTCAGCGTTTCCGAGGGGCATCCACGTGCCGTGAGCCATGAGCATCTTGTGCAGGTCCTCGATGCACCGCAAGTGGTACCGCAACTCAGTCCCACCGACCTGCACGACCAACGCCGGCGGGTCCGCGTCCGGGTCGCGGTAGGCCTCGAACTCGCTCTTGCCCGGTGGGGTCGTCAGTTGCCATGGTTGGTCGGCGTGCCGGATCCTCGAACATCGTCGGTCATGCAGGCATGTTGTCGCCGAAACATGACATCTCCTGTCGTGGTTCCGTAGATTCGCCGCATGCGCGCCGGCAGATTGGTCGACATGTCGCCGACCCTGCAGCGTCGCGGCAGGTTGACAGCAGCCGAGCTCGCCGCCGAGTTGGAGGTCTCGGCGCGGACGATCCTGCGCGACGTCGAGGCGCTCAGCTCGGCTGGTGTACCGATGACACGGGTCCAGGGCGTCGGTGGTGGAATCAGCTCGTCGACCAGTTCCGGACTCGGCT
>CAVYZS010000008.1:0-209128 GCA_963773085.1 Ilumatobacteraceae bacterium
GGCGTAGACACAACGGCGACAACGACGCGCCAGGTGTTGCAGTTCGTCGACATCCCGGCTGCATGCCGCGGTCGGTCAGGCCCTGACCAGACGTTGTATACGAACTGCAAACGCGGTCCGTCACGATGGCATACGATCTGACCAGCAATCTTGGAGGTTGCGATGCGCTACGGAGTGCTCGGACCGGTCGAGGCCAGACTCGACGACGTGCCCGTTGCTGTCGGCGGTCCACAGCAGCGTCGGCTGCTTGCCTTGCTGCTGTCGCGACCTGGAGAATCGATCTCCTCGGAACGCCTCGTCGATTGCCTGTGGCCGGATGGATTGGCTCCCGATGGTGCCGCCCGCTCGGTGATGACGTACGTGTCACGGCTCCGTACGGCGCTCGGCGATGCGTCGATCTCGACGGTTCAGGAGGGCTATCTGCTCGAACTCGGTGATTCGGTGGTCGATTCGCAGCAGTTCGAGACGTTGCTCTCCGAGGCCGGTACGGCGGAGCCCGGGCGGGCGACTCGAGATCTACGACCGGGCGCTCGCGCTCTGGCGGGGCACTGCGTACGGCGAGTTCGGTGCCGAGTGGTGGCTGCTCGCCGAGGCCAACCGGCTCAACGAGATGCGTGTCGTCGCGATGGAGGAGCGGGCGGAGGCGCTGCTCGCTGTCGGCCACCACCATCGGGTCATCCCCGAACTCGAACGGCTCGTCGCGGATCATCCGTTGCGCGAGCGGCCGGTGTCGCTGTTGATGCAGGCGTTGTTCGCAACGGGGCGTCACGCCGACGCGCTTCGCGCGTTTCAGTCGTTCCGCACGAGGCTCGCCGACGAAACGGGGCTCGATCCGTCCGGCGAGCTGGTTGCGTTGGAGCGATCGATGGCGTCGGGGCAGCCGATCCCGAATCTGAATGCGCGCGCCAGGTTGCTGCGCGGCTACACGGTCCACGATGTACTCGGCGAAGGAGCATCGGGCCGTGTGTTCGCGGCGACGCAACCGGGCACCAATCGAGAGGTGGCGATCAAGGCGATCCGCCCGGACCTCGCCAATGATCCGGAGTTCATCCAACGGTTCGAGGCCGAGGCGCAACTCGTGGCGAGACTCGAGCATCCGCACATCGTTCCGCTGTACGACTATTGGCGCGAACCGGGTGGCGCCTATCTCGTGTTCCGCCTGCTCCTCGGGGGCACGGCGTTCGCCGCGATGGTCAACGACGGACCGTTCAGCGTGGCCCGGGTCAGCCGGCTGGTCGAGGAGGTCGGCAGCGCGTTGCTCGCCGCCCACACGGCCGGTGTCGTGCATTGCGACATCAAGCCGTCGAATGTGCTGTTCGACGAGACCGGCAACGCGTACCTGTCGGACTTCGGCATCGCCGTCACCTCGACGATGCTTGGTCAGGCCGGGGAGCGGACCCGCGCGTACGCAGCACCGGAGTTGGTCGATCGCTGCGGCGACACCGTTCGCTCCGACATCTTCAGTTTCGGGTGCATGTTGTGGGAACTGCTCGCCGGCCGATCGCCGTTGTCAGTCGTACAACCCGCCGGTCGGTGGCGCCTGCCAAGCCTGGCGGGCACACTCTCCGAGCCATGTGAGGCGCTCGACGCAGTGCTCGCCAGGGCGACGTCGAGCGATCCCGAGGTGAGGTTCGAATCGATGGCCGAGCTGATCGTCGCCTGGCGTGACGCGGTCGGCCGTCCCGAGGGCGTGTTGTCCCCAATGTTTCCATCGCTGAGCAGTTCGCCGGATTCACCACGCCGCCGCGCTGCGCGCGCCTTGAGCGCCACGGTGTCGGCTTCGGTCAATCCGTACAAGGGCTTGCGCGCCTTCACCGAGGGCGACGCATCCGACTTCTTCGGTCGTGACGACGTTGCCGCTCTGCTACATCAGACGGTGATGGCGAGAGGTTTCGTCGTGGTCGTCGGTCCATCGGGGTCCGGCAAGAGCTCACTCGTCCACGCCGGCCTCGTGCCGCTGCTGCGCAACGACGGCGCACGCGTCGCCACGATGGTGCCCGGCGACCGACCGACGGTGGCGCTGCGCCAGGCGCTGCGCCAGGTCGCCGCGACCGACAGCGACTCCGGCGATCCGATCGAGTGGCTCAAGGAGGCGGTCGCCGTCGGCTCCGGGCCAACTGGTGCTCGTCGTCGATCAATTCGAGGAGTGCTGGACGCTGGCCGACGAGGTCGAGCGGGAGCGGTTCTTGGGCGCCGTCGTGGCTGCCGGCAGTTACGGGGTTCGTTGTGTCACGACCGTGCGTGCCGATCTCTACGACCGGCCGTTGCAGCACGCGTCGATCGGCCAGATGGTCGCCGACGGAAGCTTCGCTCTCTCGCCGCTGACTCCCCAGGCCCTCGAAGAAGCCGTCGCCCGGCCCGCCGAACAGCACGGTGTCGACTTCGACGAAGGTGTCGTCACAGCCATCGTCGCCGAGGCCAATGCCCACCCCGCCGGACTGCCGTTGCTGCAGTTCGCGATGGCGGAGCTGTACGAGCGCCGTGTCGACAACGTCATCACGTCGACGGAGCTTCAACGAGTTGGGCGGCCTCGGCGGCGCGATCGGACGTCGAGCCGAGGAGATCTACACCTCGCTCGACGACGACATGCGAACACAAACACGTCAACTGTTCGGCCGGCTGGTCGCCCCCGGCCAGGGCGCCCCCGACACCCGCAGGCGAGCCCGGTTCAGTGAACTGTCCGAGTCCGATCGCGATCGTCGCCGACCGATTCGTCCAGGCCCGCCTGCTGGTCGCCGATCGCGACCTCGCCACTCGCGAACCCGTGATCGAGGTCGCCCACGAGTCGTTGCTCAGCAACTGGCCGAGGCTGCGCGAATGGCTGGACGCCGATCGTCGCTGGCTCGCCCAACTCCAACACCTGGCGACGGCGACTCGTACGTGGGACGAGGGTGGTCGTCCCGACGGTGAGCTCTATCGGGGTTCCCGCCTCGAAGCAGTACTCGAAGCGCTGCCGGACCATGAGTCAACAACTCAGCAGCGACGAGCACGATTTCGTCGACGCCAGTCGAACGGCGCGCGATGCCGGGCTGGAACGAGAGCGACGCAACGCGCGTCGGCTCCGACGACGTCTCGTCGCGACTGCTTGCCTGCTCGTCCTCGCCCTCATCGCCGGTGGCATCGCGTTTACGCAGCGCCAGCAGGCCCGCGACTCCGCGGACGCCGCGCAGGTCGCACAGGACAGTGCGCAGCTCGAAGCACTGGTCGGCCGATCGCTCTCTCTTCGGGCGACGCAGCGCGACACAGCGGCCTTGCTGGCCCTCGAGGCCTATCGAATCAACGACACACCACGAACTCGCTCGGCACTGTTCTCCACGTTCACCACCAACACCGGCGCACTCGGTGCGCACGAGTTGCCTGACACAACCGGCGACAGAGACGAGGGGTATCGTCCTCCCCGATGGCACGACGGCCTTCGTCGTGCTGGAAGACAAGCACCTGCACCCGTACGACCTCGACACCGGCCAGATCGGCGAACCCTGGTCACCTCTGTTCGAAGAACACTATTGGCTACAGAAGATGGTCAGCAGCGCCGACGGCCGTTACGTGGCTGAGCTCGCCAGCGGACCGATCGAGTTCGAGGCCGACATCGGGGTGCACGACACGCAGAGCCACGAACTCGTCACCGGACCCCTCCACCTTCCCTACCCTGTCGACAACGCGACCTTCAGCCCCGACGGGACACGACTGTACGTGTCGGGTGGCAGGGACGGTGACGTGGTCGCCTACTCGATTCCAGACGGCACCGAGATCGGTCACCTCGACGGCCTCCCCAGCGATCCGGACTCGACGTGGACGTGGACAACCGCGGGCCTCGCCTTCGTAGAGGGTGATCTGCTCGCTGTCGGATCCACGACCGGAACGGTACGTCTCGTCGATCCCAGCACACTCGCGGATGTCGGCTCGCTCGAGTTCCCGCCGGGGAAATCGAACCTACTCACCGCATTCGACGGTGGAAGGAGCCTTCTCGGTGAGGGGCCGACGGGGAGGATCCGATGGGATCTCGGGTCACCGAACCCAAAGTGGGAGACCTATGAAACGACGTTCGCTCGCAACCAATGTGCCGGAATCCGATCCGTGCGCGATCGCGGACCAGATCGATCGTCTGTACTGCGCGGACGCGTCAGGTCGTCTGGAAGAGCGCGATTTGTCGACCGGGGGCCTGATCCGCGCCTTGGACGCGCAGAACGGCAGTGCTGGTTCGCTCTGGATCGCCCGCAACGGTACCGAGCTGGTCAGCTTCCCCAGCCAGACGCAGAACGTCTCTCGCTGGCGTATCGACGGCTCGGGACCCGTCAGCAGACGACTCGGAAACGGCTACGAACCAGTCTCGTACAGCCCCGACGGCCAGCGACTCATTCCGCGGCGAGCGACGGCAGCCGAAGTCCCGACCGACCTGGACATACTCGATGCTGCGACCGGTGAAATCATCGGTTCACTCAGCGGATGGGGTTTCGCCGGATGGTCGGGCGACCGCACGTTGATCGGAGCAAGAGTGGCGGCCGACGCAACACTGGTCCTCGAGCGCTACGACGTCGAGACCAAGACCATCTCGGCATCGACCTCGTTCCCTGAGATCGCCTGCCCAGATCCGCCGTACTGTGGATCGATCTTCGAGAGCGAGCATCGCCTCTGGATCGCACCGTGGACGGAACAGAATCCTGACGATCGACAAGGACACGATGCAGCGGATCGAACCGACGCTCCCCGTCACCGGGCTCAACTACCTATCGGGCAGCGGCGACGGTGATCGCGTGGTGGTTTCGAGTGACAACGGCATCATCGTCTTCGATGGCCAATCGGGCGATCGTCTCGGCACGATCGAGGCTGACGTGTTCAACGGCACGAGCCTCCGTGACGCGTCTCGCCGTCGCACCGGGCGGCCGGCTCGTCGCGGCCACGGTCGAAGGCGACGTTGTCGTGTACGACCTCGAGACACGGCAGGTGCTCCACACCCTGAGCGGTACACGAGGATCTACCGAGGTCTCCGTCAATGGAGACGGGAGGGTCGCGATGGCAACAGGCCAGGATCATTCGGTCACCCTCTACGACGTCGAAAGTGGGGAGCAGATCGGCGACCGGATGATCATCCCCGATACGGAGACCGTTGCCGGTGCAGTTCGCCCCGACGGCATGGAACTGGCCATGGGCGGAGGGTTCGGCCGGGACTTCCTGGTGTGGGATCTCGACCCGGAACATTGGGTGACGGCCGCCTGCGAACTCGCCGGCCGCAGCCTCACCCCAGAGGAATGGGACACCTACATCGGCGATCTCGCCGAGTACCACGAGACCTGTCCGTCAGAGGGGTGACGCTCCGCAGAAGCGGAGCGCGGACAGGCCGTTGAGCAGGCCCTGAGCCGAATTTGACGCGCTCGATCGGCACTGTTGACGAACTGCAACTTTTCGGGCCCCGTTGTCGCCGTCCTGTGGGGCGCCGCGGCTCACGGTGCCCACATGACACCGACTCTCACCTCGTTCGCAATCGTGTTCTCGCTGCTGGCAGCAGACGGCCTCTGCGGAGACGTCGCCATCGCATCCGCCGATCCGGCGGCGGGCCGGGTTGTTCCGGTCATCGATGTGTCAGCCCCACAATCGACGGGCACACAAGAAGAGGTTCGCGTCGGAGGTCAAGCCACCCGGGTCGAACTCGACGACGCCGACCTGAACAACGGACTGTCGGCCTGGTACCGGCTCACCTACGTCAGCGGCGGCACCCGACTGCAGGTTTTCGAGCACTACGCCGCAACCACCACTGATCCGCAGTCCGACATCGTCCAAAGCGAGAACGCGGCCTGGCAGTTCGCCAACACGGTGCTGGCACCCAGACAGCAACTCCACGTCCTCCGACCAACTCCCGAGCTGGGCGCACATCCACACCGGCAACGACACCGGGCCTTCAGCGGGACTGATCCTCACCCTCACCTACCTCGATCTGCTCACACCAGGAGCGCTCGTCGGCGATCTCCGTGTCGCCGGCACCGGAAGCATCGGTCCCGACGGAGTCGTGATCCCCGTGTCGAATGTCGAAGTCAAAGTTGCCGCAGCCGTGTTGGCTCGACCCGACGTGGTCTTCACCCCCAGTCCGTCGGAGCTGGTCGAAAACACCACCATCATCAAGTCTCAGCACACCCGAATCCCCGACCTCGGCTCCACGGTCGGCGAATGGCTCAACGTGAGCGGATACGAACAAGCGGGTCGAGACGCCGCCAACCACCCAGGAACGATTGCCTTCGTCGTCGTTCACGACGTCCGACAAGCTCTGGCATGGCTCTGCGGACGCACCGGTGACGCAACCACCTGCGCAGTCGCCCGCAGCTCCGCGAGCATCCCCATCGGAACGCAATGACCAAGCAGTTCTGTGTGCGATACCCTCCGCGAGCGACATGACGAAGACCGAACGCCCAATGCGCGCCCCAGCCGACCCATCGCCGTTCGACCGCTGTGCCGTTGTCGGTAACGGACGCGTCGGGCACGCTCTGGTCTCGGCCCTCCCGTGGCTGAACGGGCCGTTCGGACAGCGGCTTCGACGGCGCCGAGTTCGGCATCGTGCTGCTGGCCGTGCCCGACGACGAGATCGCGCGGGCGTCCGAGGCGATCAGACCTGGCCCGATGGTCGGTCACTGCGCCGGCTCACTCGGCCTCGAGGTGCTCGCACCACACGAAGCGTTCGGGCTGCACCCACTGATGACCGTCACCCGCGAGGAGGCCAGTCTTCACCGGCGCGGGCGCAGCCATCGCCGGCACGACACCTCGGGCCCTGGCCGTGGCTCGTCGATTCGCTGACGAACTCGGCATGCACGCGTTCGAGATCGCCGACGCCGACCGCGCCGCGTACCATGCCGCCGCGTCGATCGCCGTCGAACTTCCTCGTCACCTTGGAAGACGCTGCCGAGATCATGCTTCGAATCACCGGTTCCGACCGCAGCATCCTGCTCCCATTGGTGCACGCCACGCTCGAGAACTGGGCAGCAGTGGGGGCACCGGCAGCGCTGACCGGCCCCATCGCCCGTGGCGACGAAGCCACCGTCGCCCGCCAGCGAGCCGCCATCATCGACCGGGCTCCGGAGCTCCTTGCGTTGTTCGACGCCCTGTGCGACCGCACCAGGGTCATTGCTGCCCGTTGTTGATCAGAAGCATGGGCGCGGCTACGCCACCGCACGAGTTAGGGAATCACGGACGACCTTTGCGACGACTCCGCGAGATCGACCGGACCACCGTCGGAGGCGACGACGTGCTGGATCGAACGACGAGGCGTGGACGAATGCGCACATTCTGCCCTGGCTCGCCTTGCAGCATGCGGTCGAGTTGGTCGAGGCACCTCGTCGCCAGCGCCGGGAACTCCTGGCGGACCGTCGTCAGCGGCGGCACGAAGTACGCAGCCTCGGGGACGTCGTCGAAGCCCGCAACCGAGACGTCGCCGGGCACCGAAACACCGGCCTCTGCGAAGGCGCGGAGCAGGCCGAGTGCCATCTGGTCGTTCGCCGAGAACACGGCGGTGGGCAGGCCCTCGGCGACCATCTGGAGTCCGGCAGCGTGCCCACTTGCCGAGCTCCAATCGCCACTGAAAGCCCGATCGGCAGCGAGATCGTGACTGTGAAGGGCTTTACGCCACCCGCGTCGCCGCGCCGCGGCCTCGGGTGAGGTAGCGGGTCCCTCGATCAGGGCGATGTCGCTATGGCCGAGGTCGATGAGATGCTCTGTGACGAGCTTGCCGCCAGCCTCGTTGTCCATCGAGACTGACGCCAGCTTCGGTTGCGTCAGGCGGAAGTCGGAGCACATGGTGACGACGGGGAGGTCCCTGGCGACCAGGCGAGCCGCGGCGATCCACTCTCGCGCCGGTGCAATCAGCACCACCGCTTCAGCCGCTTGATCCTTGAAGTGTTCGACAGCGGTACGAAGTTCCTCTGCCGACGACTCGCTGACGCTGGCCAAGCTGACGAAGTAACCCGCCTCGCGGGCGGCAACCTCGATCGCGATCATCGAACTGTTCGGGCCGAAGAGGTTGGTCCTCGGTGTCAGCAACCCCACCACGCTCGAGCGCCTTGTGACGAGCGAGCGTGCAGCAGCGTTGCGCCGGTAGCCCAGCTCGGCGATGGCATCTCGAACCCGCTCACGCGTAGCCGGTCGCACGTGAGGGTGGTCGTTGAGCACGCGCGAGACGGTCTGGTGCGAGACCCGCGCCACGCGGGCTACGTCGTGCATGCCGGGTGGTCGGGTCATTTCGTGGTCGACGATACCGCCCGGCAGGTCAGCCCTCACCGTGACGGCCGAGCGTGAGGATTCGTTGCATGACGATGAACATGAGCACCAGCAAACCCGTTGCGATCCGGGTCCAGCCCGAGTTCAGAGTGCCGTTGAACTTGACGAGGGTGGAGATGGTCCCGAGCACGAGGACTCCGAGCAGCGAGCCGATGACGAAGCCGTACCCACCGCTGAGCAACGTGCCGCCGATCGCAACGGCGGCGATGGTGTCGAGCTCCATTCCGATGGCGTGGAGCGGGTTGCCGGACTGGACGGCATTGAACGTGTACAGGAGCGACGCGAGCGAAGCGCAGAACCCACTGATGACGTAGACGCCGATCTTGGACCGCGGCACCGGGAGGCCCATGAGCGATGCGGAGGACTCGCCGCCGCCGATGGCGTACACGGTGCGTCCGAAACGCGTCTTGTGGAGAACGTAGAACCCACAGGCGACGACGGCGAGAGCGACGAAGACGGCTGGAGTAACGGTCGTGTTGGGAAAGACCTTGATCCGCGATTGCGACATCGTCACCCAGAACGCGTCGCGGATCGGGATCGACTCGACCGAGATCACGTAGCACAACCCACGGGCCAGGAACATCGCCGCCAAGGTGGCGATGAACGGTTGAATCTTGAAGTAGTAGATCATCAAGCCAACGAGCAATCCCAGCAGGCTGCCGGTCAAGAGTACGACGGGGATCGCAGTGGGCGATGTCCAGCCCGAAGCGAGAAGCTTCGAAGCGATCATTGCCGAGAGGGCGACAACTGCGCCGACAGACAGGTCGATTCCACCTGTCAGGATCACGAACGTCATGCCGACCGCTAGCACGATGAGGTGTGAGTTGGTGATGAGCACATTCGCCAGCACTTGTCCGGTGAGGAAGCTGTCGTAGAGCGCCGCGCCGATCCCGAGCGCAAGGAGCAGAAGCAAACCCGTCGCTGTCACGGGCAGGTAGCGAGACCAGTACCGGTGCTTGCCATGCGCCGAGACCGCCACCAAACCGGGCTGCTGGCTGGCGAAGGCGCCGTGGGCGAACATCACGATTCTCCGGTGACGTCGCTGGCGACGGAGACGAGATCCGAGGCATCGGCGGTGGACACCGTGACCGTGCCGTCTCCGACGATCGATTCGGGAGAAGCCGCAGGCGCGAGATGCTCCGGTTCTCGCCGAAAGATGAGCCGGGTCACCATGGAGCGGGCCTCACGCGATTGGATGAGACAGACCAGAGCAACGATCGCCGCCTTGTACACAAGCGTGATCTCCGGTGCGATTCCCAGGGTCAGGATCATCGTCGTCATCGTCTGGATGATGAAGGCGCCCACCAATGTGCCGGAGAGAGAGAACCTGCCACCGGCAAGCGACGTGCCGCCGATGACGACAGCAAGAATGGCGTCGATCTCGAGGAACAGCCCGGTGCCGTTGGGGTCGGCTGCTGTTGCGTTCGACGTGATCATGAGCCCGGCCAAGCCGGCGAACAAAGCGCAGATGATGTACACCGTCCAGGTGATCGAGCGTGAGCGGACACCCGCCAAGCGCGATGCTTCCGGATTGACTCCAACCGACTCGAGCAACACGCCCAGCGCCGTTCGGCGGGTGAGCAGTGCGGTGACGGCGAAGATGGCGGACGCGAGGATGATCGAAAACGGCAGGCCGAGCCAGTAGCCGCCACCGATCAGCTTGTACGGCTGCGAGCGGACCGTGATGATCTGCTCGTCGGTGATGAGTTGAGCGAGACCGCGCCCGGCAGTCATCAACACGAGCGTGGCGATGATCGGCTGGATGCCGATGACCGTGACCAGGAATCCGTTCCACACGCCACACAGAACAGCCAGCCCTAGCCCGATGCCCACCGCAAGGAGCACGTTGGCGACCCGATTCGGGTCGCCGGTGCCCTGCAGGAACATCGTCGCGGCCGCCCCCGAGATCGCGGCCACAGCGCCGACCGACAAGTCGATCCCGCGGGTGGCGATCACCAGGGTCATGCCGAGTCCCACGAGCAGCGTCGGGGCGGTGTTGCGGGCGATGTTGATGAGGCTTCCGAACAGATTCCCCCTGACCACGCGAATGCTGAAGAAGTTCGGTGCCTGCAATCGAGTGGCGACCAGCAGGGCAACGAGGACGAGTATCGGCCAGATCAAACGGTGGCTGAAGAGAGCCTTCACGCCAGTGCCCCCTTGTCGTCGCTCGGACCCGCGCCTTCTGCGATGATTGCGATCAAGTCGTTGACCGTGGTGCCGTGGTTCACGATCTCGGCGACCTTGTGGCGATCGCGCATCACGACGATCCGGTGGGAGAGTCGAACCACCTCTTCGAGCTCGGCGGAGATGAACAGCACCGACATCCCGTCCTCGGCCAGCGACGTGATGAGCCGCTGGATCTCGGCCTTGGCACCGACATCGATGCCTCGCGTGGGCTCGTCGAGGATGAGCAGTTTCGGAGCGGTGAGCAGCCAGCGAGCGAGCAGGACCTTCTGCTGGTTGCCGCCGGACAGGTTGCGCACGATTGCCTCGGGGTCCGTTGGTCGGATGTCGAGCGCCTTGATATAGCGATCGGCGATCTCCGCCTGCTGACGTCGAGGAATCGCCCGCGCCCAGCCGCGCTCGGACTGCATCGCCAACACAATGTTGGCGCGAACCGAGAGGTCGCCGATGAGCCCTTCGGACCTTCGGTTCTCCGACGAGAAGGCGATGCGGGATCCAAGGGCCACGTGCGGGTTGCGCATGCGCATCTCCTGGCCCTCCACGACGACGGTGCCGGTGTGGGCCCTGTCAGCGCCGTACAGCAGCCGAGCGATCTCGGTACGTCCGGAACCGAGCAGCCCAGCCAGCCCGACGATTTCTCCGCTGTGCAACTCGAGATCGATCGGCCCGATCGCGCGGCGCCCCAAACCGTTGGCCTCGAGGAACAGCGGGGCAGAGCCGATATCGGCGCTGGACCGAGCTGTCACGTCGAGCTCATCGAGCATGCCCAGGCTCCTGCCGAGCATCTCCGACACCAATTGCAATCGCGGTAGCTCGGCGGTGAGGTGTTCGCCGACCAGCAGCCCGTTCCGTAGGACGGTGATGCGATCACTGATGCGGTACACCTGATCGAGGAAGTGGCTGACGAACAGCACTGCGACCCCCGAATCCCGAATGTGTTCGATGACCTCGAAGAGCTCGTCGACTTCGCGGGCGTCGAGGCTGGAGGTCGGTTCGTCGAGCACGAGCACCTGTGCTTCGACTTGAACTGCCCTGGCGATCGACACGAGTTGCTGAACGGCGAGGGAATGCGAGGCGAGGGGTGAACCCGGATCGATGTCGAGGTGGAGTTGGGCCAGCACTTCGGCAGTTCGGCGGCGCATGTCCTTACGGTCGATGGCTCCGAATCGCCGGCGCTCCCGACCAAGCATCACGTTCTCTGCCACGCTGAGGTTGGTTGCCAGGTTGATCTCTTGGTGAACAGTGCTGATTCCGAGCGATTGGGCGTGAGATGGGCTGCGAACCGTGACTGGCTCTCCGCGCAACAGGATCTCGCCGGCGGCCGGACGATGCACACCAGTGAGGGCCTTGATCAGCGTCGACTTCCCTGCGCCGTTCTCGCCGAGCAGAGCATGGACCTCGCCCGGCAGCAGCCTCATCGACACTCCGTCCAGCACCCGTGCACCGGGGAATGTCACCGTGATCCCGCGCAGTTCGACTGTGGGAAGGCCCGGCTCTGTGACTGGACCTCGCTCGCTCGTGTGGGTCAGCATCGTGTCATCCCGGCTCGCTCACCGCGCCGGGGCCCGGCGTCGGTGACGCCGGGCCCGGGGCAACATTTGAGATCAGTATTGCCGATCGGGCAACGCTGCTACGGCCTGTTCCTGAGTGAACGTGGTTTCCTCGGTCACCACTCGTGTCGGCACCGTTTCGCCACCGAGGACCTTCCCGGCGAGCTGCATCAGTTGTGGCCCGAGGAGCGGTGAGCACTCGACGATGAAGTTGATCTTCCCGTCAGCGAGTGCCTGCATGCCGTCGTGGACAGCGTCGATCGTGACGATCTTGATGTCTTTGCCGGGTACGAGGCCAGCGGCCTCGATGGCCTCGATGGCACCCAGGCCCATGTCGTCGTTGTGGGCGAACACGAGGTCGATCTTCGGGTTGGCCTGAAGGAACGCCTCCATCACCTTCTTGCCGCCTTCACGGGTGAAGTCGCCGGTCTGCGAGGCGACGAACTTGAACTTGGGGTCCGTCACGACGTTGCGGAAGCCTTCGGCGCGGTCCAGCGCGGGCGCCGAGCCGGTCGTGCCCTGCAGCTCGACGATGTTCACGCTGTCGGCAGAGGCGAACTCGTCGTTGGCCCACTCGCCGGCCTTCTCACCTTCGAGGATGAAGTCGGACCCGAGGAACGTCTTGAACAGATCTGTCTCCTTCGAATCGATTGCCCGGTCGGTGAGGATGACCGGAATGCCTGCGGCCTTGGCCTCGCCCAGCACGGCATCCCACCCGGTTTCGACCACTGGAGAGAAGGCGATCAGGTCGACCTTCTGCTCGATGAACCCGCGGATCGACTCGACCTGTGCTTCTTGTTTGCCCTGGGCATCGGTGAACAGCAGGTCGGTTCCTGCGGTTGTGGCCGATTCTTGGATCGACTTCGTGTTCGCAGTTCTCCAACCACTCTCAGCTCCGACCTGGGCGAAGCCGAGCCTGTACTTGCTCAGGTCGGGAATGTCTCCGGTGGCGGCGGCGCCGGTGGTGGCGGCAGGTGCAACTGTGGTTTCGGCTGCGGGGGCCGCCGTCGTTGCTGCCGGCGCGTCCGTCGCATTGCTACTGGCGGAGTCCGAGCCGCACGCGCCCAGGATGAATGCGAGCGCGACCAAGGTCGCACCCGCTATCGGCTTCTTGCTCGACATTTCTGTTCCTCCCCATGAAGGTTCACTTCGTCGACATGAGGCACTCGAATCGAGCGCCGTTGTGCGCTTTCCCCAAGGTCGACTCCGAGTCACCGTGACTCGTTGAGGTGAATTGTTAACGCTAACAACTCCCCGGGTCAAGAGATTTCGCGAACAGATTCGAAATACTTGACACCGTGAGTGTTAACGTTCACAGTGTCGACGATCGTGACGTCGGTCGCCCTCGTTCGATCACACCTGATCGAACGACTTCCGACGCTGACTCAGTGAAGGAGTGGTCGAGCCGTGTCGGCGCAATACTCGGACAAGTACGTGGTCGGCGTTGACTTCGGGACGTTGGCAGCTCGTGCTTTGGTTGTCCGCGTGTCCGACGGGTTCGAAGCCGGCACCGGCGTGCACGCATATCCGCACGGCGTGATCGACGAACGGTTGCCGATTTCCGGCGAGGAGCTGCCCCCTGACTGGGCACTTCAGGATCCGAACGACTACCTCATCTCGCTCGGCACAGCAGTCCGTCTCGCTGTTTCGGCTTCGCGCGTCGACCCCCAGGCGATCGTCGCGATCGCCACCGACTTCACCGCGTGCACGATGATCCCGACACTTGTCGATGGGACGCCGCTGTCACAGCTGCCGGAGTTCAAGGACCGACCTCACGCCTACGCCAAGCTTTGGCGTCATCACGCGGCGCAGCCTCAGGCAGATCGGATCAACGCGATCGCTGCGGCCCGCAACGAGCCGTGGCTCAGTCGGTACGGCGGGCTCATCTCGTCTGAATGGGAGTTCGCCAAGGGGCTCGAACTGCTCGAGAACGACAGCGAGATCTATGGCGCTATGGAACGTTGGGTCGAGGCTGCCGACTGGATCGTCTGGCAGCTCTGCGGCCGCTACGTGCGCAACACGTGCACCGCGGGATACAAGGGCATTCGACAGGACGGCGTCTACCCGTCAACGGACTACCTCGCCGAACTCAACCCCGCCTTCGCCGGCTTCGTCGCCGAGAAGCTCGACCAGCCTGTCGGTGCGCTCGGCGAACCGGCGGGCACCCTCACCGCTCTCGCTGCGGCACGCCTCGGACTACGCGAGGGGATCGTGGTCGCGGTCGGCAACGTCGACGCGCACGTCACGGCGCCAGCAGCACGGGCGGTGGAGCCCGGCCGCCTCGTGGCGATCATGGGCACGTCGACCTGCCACGTCGTGAACTGCGACGCCCTGCGCAACGTTCCCGGCATGTGTGGCGTCGTCGACGGGGGCATCGTCGCAGGAAGCTGGGGTTACGAAGCCGGCCAGAGCGGGGTGGGCGACCTCTTCGCATGGTGCGCCAACTACGGAGTTCCCATCGAGTACGTGCACGCCGCGGCATCGGCAGGGATCGATCTCCACGATCACCTGAGCAACCTCGCCGCGGCTCAAAAGGTCGGCCAACACGGGTTGCTCGCCCTCGATTGGCACAACGGGAACCGTTCGGTGCTCGTCAACCACGAGTTGTCGGGCGTCGTGCTGGGCCTCACCGTGAACACTCGCCCGGAGGACGTGTACAGAGCGCTTGTCGAGGCCACGGCCTTCGGGGCCAGAACGATCATCGACACGCTCGTCGAGCATGGCGTAGCAGTCGACGAGTACATCGTTGCCGGCGGCCTGGCAAAGAACTCGATGGTGATGCAGATCTATGCAGACGTCCTTCGGCGGCCGCTCTCCGTGATCGGCTCCGAACAAGGGCCCGCATTGGGATCAGCGATCCATGCCGCGGTCGCCGTGGGCGCCTACCCCGATGTCGCCACGGCTTCGGCGGCCATGGGCTCGTTGCGCCCCGCCGTGTATCGACCTGCCCCTGCCGCCTCCGATCGCTACGACCGGCTGTTCGCCGAATACACCGAGCTTCACGATCACTTCGGTCGCGGCGGCTCCGATGTCATGCGCCGGCTCAAGCGACTTCGCCGCGAGGCGATGACATGAGCACCACGAGCTCAATCGCCGCAACCATCGATCGATTGCGGGTCGAAGTCGCGGCCTTGCATCGCGAGCTTGTTCGTTACGGCCTCGTCGTATGGACGGCGGGAAACATCTCCGCACGGGTACCCGGCGCCGATCTCCTCGTCATCAAGCCGTCGGGTGTGCCGTACGACGAGCTGACGCCCGAGAAGATGGTCGTCTGCGATCTCAACGGCAACGTCGTCGAGGGCGACCTCCAGCCGTCGTCCGACACGGCCACATCGGCCTTCGTGTATCGCTCGATGCCCCACGTCGGTGGCGTCGTGCACACACATTCCACCTACGCGACAGCGTGGGCTAGTCGCGGAGAATCGATTCCGTGTGTGCTGACGATGATGGCCGACGAGTTCGGCGGCGAGATCCCGATCGGTCCATTCGCCCAGATCGGAGACGAGGAGATCGGCAGGGCGATCGTCGACACGCTTCGCGACCATCGCTCGAATGCCGTCCTGCTCAAGAACCACGGGGTGTTCACGATCGGGAGAACCGCCCAGGACGCTGTCAAGGCCGCCGTCATGTGCGAAGACGTGGCCCGCAGCGTGCATATCGCCCGTCAGCTCGGCAGTCCGATCCCGATTGCGCAGGCCGACATCGACGCCCTCTACGACCGCTACCAGAACGAGTACGGGCAGCGCCCCGCGATCTCGACAGAACAGGACAAGCCATGACCTCGCTCATCGACATTCACGACTCGCGAACCCACTCCCGCAATCCCGGAGCCGGGGAGATCTGGTTCCTGACGGGCAGTCAGTCGATGTACGGCGAGGGCACGCTGCGGCAAGTGGAAACCCAGTCGAGGAGCGTCGCCGAGATGCTTCTGGCGGACGGGTCGCAACCCGCCGAGGTCGTGTGGAAACCCGTGTTGATCGACTCGGCCAACATTCGCCGCGCATGCCTCGACGCGAACCGCGACGATCGCTGCATCGGCGTGATCACCTGGATGCACACATTCTCTCCCGCGAAGATGTGGATCCAGGGCCTCGATGAGTTGCGCAAACCGTTGCTCCACTTGCATACGCAGGCCAACGAGTCGCTGCCCTGGTCGACGATCGACATGGACTTCATGAACCTCAACCAGGCTGCCCACGGTGATCGCGAGTTCGCCCACGTACAGACTCGACTCGGCATCGCCCGCAAGACGGTGGCCGGCCATGTCAGCGATCCCGCGGTGCAACGACGCATAGTCACTTGGATGCGTGCCTGCGCGGGTGCGGCAGCGCTTCGGCAGCTACGGATGGCGAGGTTCGGCGACAATATGCGCAACGTCGCAGTCACTGACGGCGACAAGGTCGAGGCCGAGCATCGCTTCGGAGTGTCGGTCAACAGCTATGCGGTCAATGATCTCGTCGCGGTCGTCGAGCAGGTCGGCGATGCCGCGGTCGACGAATTGGTCCAGACGTATCTCGATCTCTACGACGTGGCTACCGAGCTCCGTCCGGGGGCCGAGCGGGCGACGAGAGCTTCGCGACGCGGCCCGCATCGAGGCGGGCCTGCGCGACTTCCTCGACGACGGGGGATTTCGCGGGTTCACGACCAACTTCGAGGACCTCGGTGGCCTGCGACAACTTCCCGGCCTCGCCGTGCAACGGCTGATGGCGGATGGCTACGGCTTCGGTGCGGAGGGCGACTGGAAGACCGGATCGATGGTCCACACCCTGAAAGCGATGTCGGCCGGTCTTCCCGGCGGGACCTCGTTCATGGAGGATTACACATATCACCTCGGACCGGGCACCCCAAAGGTTCTCGGCGCTCACATGCTCGAGGTCTGCCCATCGATCACGACATCATCTGTTCGCGTGGAGATTCATCCGCTCGACATCGGTGGCCGAAACGACCCGGTGCGCCTGCGCTTCGTCGCCGATCCCGGCCCGGCGATCATTGTCGGGCTCGCCGATCTCGGCGACCGCTTCCGATTCGTGCTCAACGAGGTCGATCTCGTCGAGCCAGACGAGCCGATGCCCTTGCTGCCCGTCGCTCACGCGATGTGGACGCCCAGACCGTCGATGACCACGGCGCTCGAGTGCTGGTTGACCAGTGGCGGACCGCACCACACGGTGCTGTCGTCGAGCGTCGATACCGAGGCGGTTCATGACCTCGTGACGATGCTTCGGACGGAACTCGTCGTCATCGACAGCGAGACGACGACTCGGCGTTTCGGCGATGAGCTGCGGTGGAACCAGGCGTACTATCGCCTCGCGCAAGGTTTCTGAACTCGACGAAGTCGACGGTCAGGTCCAGATGGCGAACTGTTGTCACAGCGTTTGTCCGGCGATGTCGTCGAGAGCGCTCGCTGAGGCCACCGGCTGCTCACACTGACCGATCCGGCCTCCGTCGTCACCGGCCGGTGTCGCTATTGATGCAGGCCTTGTTCGCAACTGGTCGACATCTCGGCGCACTTCTTCACTTGAAACGGGTGCGCAGACCGGACAGGTGCTCGTAGAGCTCGGGGTCAGCGGCGTGCCCGAATGCGGCCGCGAGCGTGCCGCGTATTCCGGACACGGGATCGAGTAGTCCGGAAAACGATCATCTCGTCACCGGGATCGCTCGGTCCTTCGAACCGGTAGAGCCGCTCGACGATCGCCTCGTCGACCGCGCACGGCGAACTTCCTCCATCGCTTCGCAGGAGCCCATCGACCAGCTCGAATTCAGCCGTGTACCCGAGCGTGCGCAACATGTCGACCGCCTCGGTAACCGTGATGGGGCTGTTGTCGTCCATTCCTCAGAGGCTAACGACATCGACTGAGTTGAATCGCGAGAGATCGACCGTTCGCGGCATCAGCCGTTGGGGAGTACCGATGCGACCTTCTATGGTTCGAGACGATGACCGACCGCAGCCCGTTCCACGACGACCCCGCCGACGACGGCCTCGCCCACAACACCGGTCGCGGCGCCCCAGCGGCCGCCGGCTCTGCCGACGCCGTCCTCGACCACATCCGCCGCGGCGAGCATCTGATCGTCCCGTTGGGCAACGGCGAACCGGTCGCCCTGCTCGATGCGATCGAAGCTGCGGCCGCCGGCGGGTCCATCGACGACGTCACCGTCCATCAGATGCACGCCCTGCGCGACCGCCCGTACCTCCACGGCGAGTACGGCGACCGCCTTCGCCACGTCTCGTACTTCCTGTCACCGATCACCAGGTCCTGCTTTCGCAATGGGACGGTCGATCTGGTCCCCAACCACTTCTCAGAAGTGTTCTCACACATGCAAAGACGCACCACCGACCCGCTCGTGATCGCCTGCGCCTCACCACCGGACAGGCACGGCTACTTCTCCCTCGGCGTGTCCGCCGACTACTCGGCGAGCTTCATCGGCCGCGGCCGTTTCTTCCTCGAAGTGAACGAGTTCATGCCGCGGACGTTCGGCCGCAACCAGATCCACATCTCTCAGATCGAAGGCTGGTACTGCAACGACGCGCCGCTCGTCGAGGTTCCCCCTCCTGACATCGACGACGACGACCGCACGATTGCTGCCCACGTTGCCGAACGCATCCCCAACGGGGCTTGCCTGCAGACCGGGATCGGTGCGATTCCCAACGCCATCATGACGGCCCTCGCCGGCCACCGCGACCTGGGCGTGCACACCGAACTCCTCTCCGACGGTTTGGTGGATCTGGTGGAACTCGGTGTCGTCAACGGCGTCCGCAAGCTCCACAACCGCACCAAGGTCGTCGGCACGTTCGCCCTGGGCACCAGCCGCCTGTACGACTTCCTCCACGAGAACACCGCCATCGAACTGTGGTCGGCTCGCTACGTCAACGACCCGCGTCTGCTGTCTCGCGAACAGAACTTCGTCTCGATCAACGCCACATTGTCCGTCGACTTCCTCGGTCAGTGCGCCTCCGAAACCCTCGGTGGCCAGTACTACTCGTCATCGGGCGGCCAGGTCGACTTCGCCCGCGGTGCGATGTACTCCGACGGAGGCCAAGGCTTCATCGTCCTCCACTCGACCGCCGCCCGCGGCACCGTCTCCCGGATCGTCCCCCGGCTCCCGAGCGGCGAAGTCGTCACCAACTCCAAGAACACGGTCGACAAGGTCGTCACCGAATTCGGCGTCGCCGAACTCCGCGCCAGGACGATCAGGGAACGAACCAGGGGATTGATAGCCATCGCCCACCCCGACCATCGCGCCAAACTCACCGCCGAAGCCCACAGCCTCGGCTACCTATGAGGCTTACAACATCGTCGGGCGCGGAACTACGCCTGAGGATGCCGAAATCGCGCCCGTTCAGGCGGCTCGGGCGCGGGACTACGCCTGGGGATGCCGGAATCGCGCCCGATGAGGGAAGGCTGCCACGATGAGCCACCCCGTACGATTGGCGCTGATCGGCTGTGGACGAATCGCCCAGGTGGCTCACCTGCCGGCGATGGAGAAGGCCGACGGCGTCCAGCTGATCGCGGTGGCCGATCCGAGCGCCGCGGTGGCCGGCGAGGTAGCCCGCCGCTTTGGCGTCGAGACGACCTGCACCGATGCGGCCGACATCCTGGCTGATCCGGCGGTGGAAGGTGTGGTCATCACCGCACCTGACCGCTTCCACTTCTCGATCGCCCGGCAGGCCCTCGAGGCGGGCAAACTTTCCCCCGGCGATCACCGATCCCGCCACCCGCGCCGTCGAGGCCGGGTTCAAGGCCGACCGGGGTCGTTACCTCTTGGCCACCCACGGCGCCCACATCTTCGACACCGTCCGTTCGCAAGGCGACGGGCTCGACCCGGTCAGGTCACCGAGATGGCCGAGACGTCGATCGGTCCAGCCGTGGGGCTGTCGTACGGCTGGCTGAAGAGGTTGTAGACGTTGCCGCTGGTGCTGGTCGTCGTCGCGGTGGTAGTGAACGGCGGCATGCCGGGCTCCTTACCGAGCGCGGTCTCGATGTCAGCGGTCTCGTCGGCCGCCGTGCCAGGGGTTACTGCCTGGGTGAGCACACCGAATGACTCCCAGTAGAAATCGCTCGACTCTTCGTCCGCGCCCGGGATCCAGACCAGGAAGACCTTGGCAAGCTGACCCGATTGAGGTGCGGTCATCTGGGCGATCAGGCCCACCTGGGCCGGCAGCGTGGAACCCCGCACGGGTTCCAGGGTCACCAGGAAGTAGCCGGCGTAATCGCCGGTGAGCTCCGTGGCCTCATTCTCGCTGATCTCGGGCACGTTTGTCCCGGTGATCGCCGAGTTCCACTGGCTCACGAAGTCGGCCGCAGTCGGAAGCGCCGCCGTGGCAGGCACCGTCGTGGTTGTGGCCGGGGCTTCAGTGGTCGTCGGCGCAGCAGTGGTGGTCGGCGCAGCAGTGGTTGTCGGCGCAGCAGTGGTGGTTGGTGCAGCGGTGGTGGTCGGGGCGACGACTCCGGCGGACGTGGTCGACGTTGCCGGCACGGTGGTGGCAGCTGCAGTGGTCGTGGTCTCGGCGACGGTGGTCGTCTCGGCAACGGTGGTCGTGGTCTCGAGGATGGTGCTACTGGTGGTCGTGGTAGAAGTTCCGGTGACACCACCGACGATGATCAAGCCTTTCATCACCTCGTCGATGCTCTCCCCGGACGGCACGGTGGTCGCCGAGGTGGAGCCGTCGTCGTCGCCGGAACTCGACAAGGCGATGATCAACAGGATGATGATCGCGACGATGAGGACGGGAATGAGGATCTGGAGCCACATCGGCATGGAGCGGTAGCGCTGCCACAGGCCCGCCGGTGGGGGTGTCGGCGCCGTACCAGGAGTCGGCGCGCCGGGAGGATCGGGAATGGGGGTGTCAGTCATCGCCGTGAACTCTATTCGATTAGGTCAAAGCCGTGAGGCGATGATGTTCGGTCCGCGGCAGGCCTTCTCATTGCGGTCTACTCTCTGCGGGACCCGAGAGGAGTTCGTCATGGACGTCTGCGCGCCCTTCACCGTCGCCGTGCCGGAGTCGACCCTCGCCGATCTCCGCGGACGGCTCGGGCGAACGCGCTACTTCGACTCGTTCGTCGGAGATGGGTGGAACCTCGGTGTGAGCCATAGCTATCTCCAGGAGCTGTGCGAGTACTGGCGGACGACGTTCGACTTATTTTTTTTATAATAATTTTTTTTATAATATTGTATAGTTTTATATTTTGTAATTTTGGCGTGCCCAGGAAGCGATCATCAACTCCTTCGACCAGTATCTGGTCGATGCCGAAGGTCAGCCGATTCATTTCATCCACGCCCGCTCGCCGAACGCTGATGCGCTCCCCCTTCTGTTGGTGCACGGCTGGCCGGGCTCGATCTTCGAGTACGTCAAGGTCATCGGGCCACTGGTCGATCCCGTCGCTCACGGTGGCAACGCGGCCGACGTGTTCCACATCGTGTCGCCATCGATACCCGGCTACGGCTTTTCCGGGCCGACAGTCGAGCCGGGTTGGGGGCCACGACGCATCGCCATTGCCTTCTCTGGTCTGATGGATCGTCTGGGGTACGAGTGGTATGGCGCAGGAGGTGGAGACTGGGGTGCGATCATCAGCACCGAGCTGGCCCGAGCCGACAGAGGTCGGCACCTGTGTGGGCTCCATCTGACCATGCCGCTCGGCGAGCCACCGCCCGACGGCGAACACGACGTGCTCAGCGACACCGACCTCAGGGGTCTGGAGGATTGGGCTACCCACCAGGCCAATGGCACGGTCGTCCACGTCCCCATCAACAGCACGAGGCCACACACTCTTGCCTTCGCACTGAACGACTCCCCGGCGGGGTTGGCCGCCTGGCTGGTGGACAAGTACCGCGCTCTACAGCGACTGCAATGGCGACGTGGAGACGAGCTTCACACGCGACGAGTTGCTCGCCGAGATCACCACCTATTGGGTGACGGGCACGATTGCATCTGCCTCTCGGCTGTATTTCGAGCGTGCGCACGAGCGGGCCGCGACGCATTTGACCGGAGGGCGGATCGACATCCCGACCGGCTGTGCAATCTTCCCGCGAGACGTGCGCAGGGTACCGAGGCCGTGGGCAGATCGGCTGTACAACATCGAGCGGTGGTCGAAGATGCCATCAGGTGGTCACTTTCCCGCCCTGGAGGAACCTGCGCTGCTGGTCGACGAGTTGCGCGCTTTCTTTCGCCCACTGCGCCGAGCGGCACGCGACCAGTGATCAGATCGGAACCCTGAGCACGCCGTTCGGCTGAGATTTGTTCACTCCCGGTGCCACCTACCTGGTGCTAACTTGTCGAAAAGACCGAGGGGAGTGCAGCGGGAGTGAACGGTCGGTCCCATCCAACTCGTGTCAGTTCCGAAAAAGCCTCGGTGCTCGAAGCGGGTCGCCGCCTGTCCGGCAAGTTCTTCGCCGTTCCTCGCGACACACCTCGCGTTCGGCATCCCACCGACGTGATCATGCTCGTGATCGCGAGCGTTGTCGTCACGATCTTCGCGTTCCGAGCCGGATCGCCGACGGGTGCGCTGGAGACAGCACTCATTGACCTGGTGACCAGTCTCCCGGGTGCGCTCGATCCGTTGTGGCTCGTCGGGCACGACGCAATCGTGGTGTGGGGATTCGTGATCCTTGCCGTCGCGATCCTGCGTCGCCACTGGGCGCTGGTCCTGTCGCTCTGCGCCGCCGGACTCATGGTCGTCGTGGTCGGTCCCATCATCGGGCGTCTCGCCAACGGCGACTGGCCGTCGTGGGAACCATCACTGTTCCGGGTGGGTGGTGCGGCCGAGTTCCCTGTGGTCGGCTTGGCATTCTGGGTCTCCATCGCCGGTGTGGCGTCGGCACATCTCAGTCGTCCCTATCGATTCTTCGGCCGCTGGGTGGTCACCATCTCCGGGCTGTCGTCGTTCGCACTCGGCATCACCACAGCGGGTACCACGGTCGGAGCAATGGCGTTTGGATCAGCGGTCGCCGCCGCAGTGCACCTGCTGTTCGGCTCGCCGGCAGATCTGCCGAAGCTCGGCACCGTGCAGCAGGTGCTCGCCAGCATGGGAGTGCGGGCGGTGCCCACCACCGTCTCGCGACAAAACGGAATGGTGCGGGTCGCTGCCGAGACCGATGCCGGCGCACAACTCGACGTCAAGATCTTCGGGCGAGATGCTTGGGACGGTCAGTTCCTGATCACCCTGTGGAGCCACTTCTGGTATCGCCGAGGCGGTCGCACGTTGACAGTTTCGCGGCTGCAGCAGGTGGAGCACGAGGCCTTCCTCACCTTGCTCGCTGAACGTCGTGCAGTGAACACCTACTCCGTCATTGCCGCGGGCACGAATGTCATCGGCGACGCCGTGCTGGTCTTGGAGCGAAGCGGCGACCTGCTGGTCGGTATCGAGTCACTCAGCGACCAGCAATTCGTGGCGATGTGGCGAGCTCTTGCAGACCTGCACGCCGCCGGCCTCTTCCATGGCGCCATCGATGCAGGCCGGGTGTTCATCGACGGTGACGCGATCGGATTCGCCGATCTGTCCTCCGGAGGGATCATCGCCGACGCCGCTGAGCCACTCATCGACCAGGCGCAGATGCTGGTCACGATGGCCACCCTGGTCGGCACGGAGCGCGCCTTGGGCGTGGCCGTGGAAGAACTCGGTGTCGAGGGACTCGCCGACGTCACGTCGTACGTGCAACCCGCTGCCCTCACGCCGACCCTGCGCAAATCTTGTGACAACGTCGGGCTCGATATCGACGCTCTGCGGACAGCGGCGGTTACCGCAGCGGGTGAGCTACCGCGCGATCTGCAGCGCCTGCGCCGTGTCACGTTGGGCGGACTGTTGACCGTCGTGCTGCTCTTCATCGCCGGCAACGTCTTGATCTCTGGTCTCATGGACATCGGGATCGACACGGTCGTGGAGGCGATCAGCGAGGCCAGCCTCCCCCTGCTGATCGTTGCGTTCGGCGTTTCGAGCATGGGTCGCGTGTCCAACGCGGTGGCGTTGTCCGGGATGACACCCACTCCAGTGCCCCTGGGTCGGCTCACGGCGCTCCAGTTCGCGATGACGTTCGTGGGCTTGGCAATGCCGTCGACAGCAGGGCGCGTCGCCGTGAACGTCCGCTTCTTCGAGCGCAACGGCGTCGAACCCACCACCGCGGTGGCCATGGGAGCGCTCGACAGTTTCACCGGCTTTCTCTGTCAGATGTTCCTGATGGCCTCGATCCTGCTGCTCGGTCTCGGGTCGCTGAACTTCAATCTGACAGAAGACTTCTCGGTCGAGCAGGCCAAGACCCTGCTGATATGGCTCTTGGTCATTCTGGTGATTGCGATCGTCGTGATCTTCGCGGTGACAGCCATCCGCAACTGGCTGTTCGACAAGGTGCACAAGGTCCGCGAGTTCGTCGTCCCGTTGCTGCAGTCCCGGCGACGGCTGATGGTCGCGTTCGGTGGCAACCTGGTCGCGGAGTTGATCGGGGCGCTCACGCAGTACGTCGTGCTGCTCGCGTTCGGCCAGCACGTCGACTACCTCGATCTGGTGCTGGTGAGCATCTGCGTCTCGCTTTTCGCCGGGCTGATGCCCGTGCCGGGCGGCATCGGTGTGACAGAGGCGGCGCTCACCGCCGGATTCATGTCGCTCGGTGTGCCGGAAGACATCGCGTTCGCCGCGGCGATCACCTGCCGGATGATCACGTTCTACATCCCACCTCTGTTCGGCGTCTTCGTCTTCCGGTGGATGCAGAAGCAGAAATACCTCTGATCGGATGCGTAGTCCGCGCCACGCACACGGCATCCGCACGATTCGTCGTAGGTCGCGACACGCCCGTACCGCCCCTGTGGGCGCGAAAGCAGAAGTCGGTGTTCCGAAGTCTGCTGCCCGATTCGTCATGGGTCGCGACACGTACACTTCGCGCCATGCAGGTGGCTGAGTGATCTCGTTGCATGGGGAATTGACCTGAGATGTCCGACAGCCACCTATGCTGCGCGCCATCGCCGGACGATCGCCAGGGTTCAACGGCGCATCCCCAGCCGCTCACCGGTTCGAGTACAGCGGATCAGCACATCGCGACGATGGTTGCGCTCGATGGCGGGGCGTTTCGGATGGGGTCCGTCGGTGTTGGCTCTTACGCCGGCGACGGTGAGGGACCGATCCACGAGGTCGAGGTGTCGCCGTTCGCGATCGATGCGTACGCCGTGACCAACGATGGTTTCGCAACGTTCATCGACGCGTCGGGATACATCACCGAAGCCGAACGATACGGGTGGTCGTTCGTGTTCGGTGGTTTTCTCCCCGACGACTTTCCGCCGACCCGGGCCGCCGCGGCCGCGCCGTGGTGGCGGCAGGTTCACGGCGCAGATTGGCGTCGGCCGGACGGTCCGCAATCCGACCTCGGCGGGCGCGGCGACCATCCGGTCATCCATGTGTCGTGGAACGACGCGCAGGCCTATTGTGCCTGGAGCGGCACTCGACTTCCCACCGAGGCCGAATGGGAGTTCGCCGCCCGCGGGGGCAGCCCTGACGCGATATTTCCGTGGGGCGATGACCTCGAACCCGATGGCGTTCACATGATGAACGTGTTCCAGGGATCGTTCCCCAACCACAACACGATGGCCGACGGATTCGCCGGAACCGCCCCGGTCGACTCCTACCCGCCCAACGGATTCGGCCTGTTCAATCTGACTGGCAACGTGTGGGAATGGTGCGCCGATTGGTTCGACCCCGGCTACTACTCGCGCAGCCAGCGGGAGAACCCGTCTGGGGCCGCGAGCGGCACACATCGCGTGATGCGCGGCGGCTCCTACCTCTGCCACGAGTCGTACTGCAATCGATACCGCGTCGCGGCACGCAGCGCCAGCACGCCCGACAGTTCGACTGGCAACCTCGGTTTCCGCGTGGTGCGTGATCGCTGAGTTTCAGGCGGACCAGACGGGCGGCGCGCCGTTGATGCTGAGCCTGATCGAGTACAGCGACGTGGTGGCCGTGACGAACAGTCGGTTGCGTTGGATGCCGCCGAACGTGAGGTTGGAGACCGGTTCGGGCAGATGCAATTTCCCGATCAGGGTGCCATCCGGATCGAAGCAGTGGACACCATCACCGGCTGCTGCCCAGACCCGACCGGCGTCGTCGAGGCGGATCCCGTCGAAAACTCCGACCGTGCACTCGACGAAGACCTCGCCGTCGCCGACAAGCCCGTCGGCATCGACGGGGAACACCCGGATGTGGTTCCGACGCGTGTCGGCGATGTACAGGCGGGATTCGTCGAGCGAGAACGCCAGGCCGTTCGGGCGGTCGAAATCGGAGGCGACGGCATCGACGGCTCCTGTCGATGGGTCGCGTCGGTAGACGTTGCAGGCACCGATCTCGCTGACGGCGCGGTGGCCCTCGTAATCGGAGTCGATGCCGTATGCCGGATCGGTGAACCAGATCGAGCCGTCAGAGCGAACCACGACGTCGTTGGGACTGTTGAGCCGTTTGCCGTTGCACAGGTCGGCGAGCGTCCGCGACGGACCCATCGTGCTCGGTGCGTGAGACGCGCCGCGTGCCGTGCTCGCACGTCACCAGACGTCCCTGGCCATCGAGTGTGTTGCCGTTCGAATACCCGGACGGCTCTCGGAACACACCGATGTGGCCGGTCGTCTCGTCCCAGCGCAACATCCGGTCGTTGGGGATGTCGCTCCACACGAGGTATCGCCCGGCGGGGACGTAGACGGGCCCTTCTGCCCAGCGACTCGCGTCGTGGAGGCGTTCGAACCGCGAGTCGCCGCGGCACACCTTGAATCGGTCGTCGAGGACCTCGAAACGCGCGGCGATCGTCTCAACCATGTTCATGTCCCCGACACAGCATCGATGCGACGCTAGTCGGGTCGGCGGCGGAGCCGTCTACGCGTGTCGGCCGCGGAAGATGCTGTAGCCGCCAGGGCCCACCAAGCAGCCGAACACGATGAGCGCCGCACCGAACAGGATCTGGCCTTGTAGAAGTTGGACGATTCCGACGATCACGAGGATCACGGCGATGACCCACAACAGTGTGCTGCTCATTGTTTGCTTCCCTTCGAGATGTTTGCTCTTGCTGGTACTGAAGTACCCGGAACAGTCACTCCCGAAACACGAGATGAGCAGGAAGCGGTCAGTGTGACGCCGGCAAAAATGGACCTCCGCTCGCCATGCCTTCAGCAGAACCAGGTCGCCGGTCGATGCCCGCACGACGATGAGCCAGCCGAGTCGATCTGTCCCAGCGGATGGAGCACAGCGCAGCGATCGTCGTGCGACACCGCGACAGCAACCTCACCACGAGCGTGTCTCCGCCATCGAGCACCATCGCCAGACGGTCGGCGGTGAATCCGCAGATGGTCTCTTGGACTGCCACAGGTCCGCTCTCCAGCCGGATGGCCAGATGCTCGAGGCGGAACTGGTGCACGGCGCCTGCCTGTTCGCGCTCGAGCGCCCGCATCTCGATGTCGAGGCTCTCGGTGACGCGATGATTCATCTCGCTACGTTGCGCCTTCTGAGCCCATTGCGCAAAGGACTTTTTCCCTATTTCACCAGAGTGACGACAACGGCTCGGCTGCTTCGCCGTGCGGCTACTCCGATGCCGGAGCAGCCAACGGGATCCGGTGGCCGGCCAGCACGTGGTCGACGACCGCGGCGACCAGTTCCTCGGTGACTCGCTGGCGGCGAACGAGCTTGGTGTAGACCAGCGGGCCGGAGAGCAAGGTGACGAGCAGATCGATGTCGACGTCGTCGGCAAGTTCACCTCGGGCGACCGCCCGCTCGAGCACGTTGGTAGCGAACCGGCGACGCTGGTCGGCCTGAGCTCGAACAAGGCGGCCGAGTTCGGGATCGTGTTGCGCGGCGTCCATCAACGACAACATCATGTCGCCGAGGCGCCCCTCGTACGAGGCCTTCGTCATCCCGCTGAAGCACGAGATCAAGTCGTCGCGGAGCGAACCCGTATCGGTGACGACCGGTATGTAGGTGCATGCGTGCACGGCCTCGACGACCAACGCCTGCTTGCTGGCGAAGTGACGGTAGATGGTCGACTTGGCGACACCGGAGCGGCTGGCGACCTCGTCGATCGATGTGCGCTCCACGCCGACCTCGGCGACGAGATCGGCAGTCGTTGCCAGCACGAGCCGGCGAACACGCTCGCGGCGCGAAGGTAACTGGTCGCTCATCGAGACGGAATCGTAGCGTCTCGGATGGTCCGTTCGCACAATGCCATCCATCTGAGTGCAACAGTCGGGTTGTCAATGTTCTGCTGCAATCGCTACTATGCCGTAGCGTTCTTGTTAGGAGGACCGATGGCAACATCCCCCGAGACCAGCTCCAGCGCGGCGCCACTTCGACATCGAACCGGCTGTGTACGACCGCCGGTGGAAGATCCTCACCGTGCTGTGCACCAGCCTGATGGTCGTCATCGTCGGCAACACCGCGCTGAACGTCGCCCTGCCGACGCTCGCTCGCGAGCTGGACGCCTCGATCTCCGAGCAGCAGTGGATGGTCGATGCCTACGGACTCGTCTTTGCCGGATTGCTGCTCACCGCCGGAACCCTCGGTGATCGGTACGGCCGCAAGGGTGCCTTGCAGTTCGGGCTTGTTGTCTTCCTCGGCGGATCGGTGTTCTCGGCGTTCATGGACAGTGCCCCGGCGATCGTCGCCGGGCGAGCGGTGATGGGCTTCGGTGCGGCGTTCATCATGCCCGCCACGTTGTCGATCTTGACGAACGTCTTCCCGCGTCACGAGCGCGGCAAGGCAATCGCCATCTGGGCGGGCATCTCCGGCGGTGGCGCGGCGATCGGGCCCGTCGCCAGTGGGTTCCTGCTCGAGCACTTCTCATGGGGATCGGTGTTCCTGGTCAATGTGCCGATCATCGCCGTCGCCTTGGTGGCTGGTCACATTCTTCTGCCGAAGTCGAAGGACCCGGACCCCGGTCGGCTCGATCCGCTCGGTGCGTTGCTGTCGATCGCCGGGCTTGGCACGCTGGTCTACGCGATCATCGAGGCCCCGCGGCACGGCTGGGCGAGCGCCCAGAGCCTGCTGTTGTTCGGCGTGGCCGCTGTGCTGATCGCCGCGTTCCTGATGTGGGAGCTGCGCAACTCCGCGCCGATGTTGAACCTGCGCTACTTCCTCGACCCGCGGTTCGGTGTTGCCGCCGGGGTGATCACGCTGGTCTTCTTCGCCATGTTCGGGTTCTTCTTCCTGCTCACCCAGTACTTCCAGCTCGTCCTCGGCTACGGCACGTTCGAGGCCGGCGTCAAGCAACTGCCGTTCGCGGCGGTCATGATGCTCACCGCGCCGCAGTCGCCGCGGCTCGCAGCACGCTTCGGCGTCAACCGCCTCGTCGCCGGCGGGTTGCTCGGGGTGAGCGGGGCGATGGCGCTGTTCACCCTCGCTCAAGTCGACACGTCGTACCTCAAGCTCCTTCCGGTGATGATGACGATGGCCGCAGGCATGGCGCTGACCATCCCGTCGATGACCGGGTCGATCATGTCGGCGGTCCCGCTCGGCAAGGCCGGCGTCGGCTCGGCGATGAACGACACCACGCGCGAGCTGGGTGGCGCCTTGGGTGTCGCTGTGCTCGGCAGTCTCGTCGCCAGCCGATACGACTCACGTTTGAGTTCGGTGTTGACCTCACTCCCGGCGGAGCTGCAGAGCCGGGCGGAGGAGAGCCTTGCCGGCGCACTCCAGGCGGCTCGCCAGGTCGGCGGTACGGCGGGGGGCCAGGTTGCCGACGGGGCCCGGGCTGCGTATGTGTCGGGCATGCACCTCGCGGCAATCGTTGCCGCGTCGGTGTGCGTGGTCGCCGCGGCGATCGTGTATCGCAAGCTCCCCTCGGCCAACCCTCACACCGGGCTGGAGCCCACGGGTCGCCAGGTTTCGGAAGTGGTCAGCGAGCTCGGCGCCGTCGACGTGACCTGACGTACGGCGCCGCTCACTGCACGTCGGTGGCCGGCGCGGCGAACTGTGCGTTGTAGAGGTCGAAGTAAGCCCCCTGCTTGTGGAGCAGGTCGGTGTGCGTGCCCTGTTCGACGATGTTTCCCGAGTTCATGACGAGAATGAGATCAGCGTCGCGGATGGTCGACAGGCGGTGGGCGATCACAAAGCTGGTTCGCTGGGATCGCAGCGCGGCCATCGCCTTCTGGATGAGCAACTCGGTGCGCGTATCGACCGAACTGGTGGCCTCGTCGAGGATCAGGATCGCCGGGTCCGACAGAAAGGCCCTGGCGATGGTTATCAACTGTTTCTCGCCGGCGCTGACAGTGCCACCCTCGTCGTCGATCAGCGTGTCGTAGCCCGCCGGAAGTGAGTGCACGAAGCGGTCGACATACGTTGCCCGGGTCGCGTCGTGGAACTGCTCCTCGGTGCTGTCGAGGTTGCCATAGATGATGTTGTCGCGGATCGTTCCGCTGAACAGCCAGGTGTCCTGCAGCACCATGCCGACGTTGGAGCGAAGGTCGTGCCGAGCCATGTCGCCGATGTCTTGCCCGTCGAGTGTGATCCGGCCGCCGCCGAGTTCGTAGAAACGCATGATCAGGTTGACCAGTGTCGTCTTGCCGGCACCGGTCGGTCCGACGATGGCGACGGTCTGACCCGGTTCGGCCACCAGCGACAAATCGGTGATCAGCGGGTTGTGCGGGTCGTAGGAGAAGGCGACGTGCTCGAACTCGACCCTGCCGCGCGGGACGACATCGACCGAATCGGCGGCCGGGTCCTCACTCTGTTCCGTTGCATCGAGCAGTTCGAAGACCCGTCTCGGCCGAGGCGACACCCGATTGCAGCACGTTGGCCATCGATGCGAGTTGCGTCAGTGGCTGGGTGAACTGGCGCGAATACTGGATGAACGCCTGGACGTCACCGAGGCTCATCGCCCCGGACGAGACGCGCAGCCCACCGATCACCGCGATGGCCACGAAGTTGAGGTTGCCGAGGAACATCATCGCCGGCTGGATGATCCCCGAGATGAACTGGGCGCCGAAGCTGGCGGTGTACAGCTCTTCGTTCTTGTCGCGGAACCTGTCCTCGATGTCGTGCTGACGACCGAACACCTTCACCAGCGCGTGCCCGGTGAACGCCTCCTCGATCTGGGCGTTCAACGTGCCGGTGTGGCGCCACTGGGCGACGAACCGCTTCTTCGAGCGGGCGGTCACGAAGCGGATGATCAGCAACGAGGCTGGGATCGTGATCGCCGTGATGGTCGCCAGGAGGGGGGAGATCACGAACATCATCACCAGCACCCCGACGAGCGTCAGCACCGAGGTCAGCGCCTGGCTGAGCGTCTGCTGCAGGCTCTGCGAGATGTTGTCGATGTCGTTGGTCACCCGGCTCAACAGGTCGCCGCGCGGCTGGGCGTCGATGTAGCTCAGTGGCATGCGGTGGATCTTGGCCTCGACGTCGGCGCGCAGCCGGTACATCGTGCGCTGCACGACGCCGGCGAGCGTGTACGACTGCAGATACGACAGTGCCGCAGCACAGATGTAGAGGACGAGCACCGTCAGCAACACGCCGGCCAGCGCGGAGAAGTCGATCGGCTGGCCGTTGCTGACGGCGTCGAAGATGAGGTCGGTGGCGTGGCCGAGGACCTTCGGGCCGAGCACCGTCAACGTCACGCTGAGCAGGGCAAAGCACAGCACGGCAATGGTGCGGGCTCGTTCGATCCGCATGCGCGCCAGCAACCGTTTGGTGGACCCGCCGAAGTCCTTCGACTTCTCCGCCGGCATGCCGATGGCGCGCAGCGGGCCGGGGGAGGCCGATGGTCGCGCGTCAGGTGGGCGGACGACGGCCTCGTCGTCGGGTTCCTGGTCGGCGCGCCGGTCGGTCGAGCGGGTGCTCATGCCGCTTCCTCCGCCGTCATCTGCGATTCGACGATCTCGCGATACGTCGGGCACGTCTCGAGCAACTCGGCGTGAGTGCCGAGGCCGACGGACTCACCATCCTCGAGCACCAAGATCTGGTCGGCGTGGATGATCGTCGAGACCCGCTGGGCGACGATGACCACCGTCGCCTGCGCGGTGTACGGAACGAGGGCAGCCCGCAACCTGGCATCGGTGGCCAGGTCGAGCGCCGAGAACGAATCGTCGAACAGGTAGATCTCCGGCTTGCGTACGAGGGCACGGGCGATCGCCAGGCGCTGCCGTTGGCCGCCCGACACGCTGGCGCCACCCTGGGCGATCGACGCTTGCAGCCCGCCGGGCATTGCCCGCACGAAGTCGGCGGCCTGGGCGGTCTCCAGCGCGGTCCACAACTCTTCGTCGCTTGCATCGGGATCGGCGAAGCGCAGGTTGCTGGCCACCGTGCCGGAGAACAAGTACGGCTTCTGCGGCACCAGGCCGATCCGGCCCCACAGCGTGTCGGGGTCGAGTTCGCGCACGTCGACACCATCGACGAGCACGCTGCCCGACGTTGCATCGAACAGGCGGGGAATCAGGCTGAGCAGCGTGGTCTTGCCTGCGCCGGTGCTGCCGATGACGGCCGTGACCTGGCCGGGCATGGCGAGCAACGACACGTTCGTGAGAACTGGCGCTTCGGCGCCCGGATAGTGGAAACCGACGCCGCGCAACTCCAGCGTGCCGCTGGCGTGAACCTCGGTGACGGGTGTTTCCGGCCGGACCACTGATGATGGGGTGTCGAGCACCTCGACGATGCGGTCGGCGCACACCGCAGCGCGCGGAACGAGTACGACCATGAACGTGGCCATCATGACCGCCATGATGATCTGCGCGAGGTAGCTCAAAAAGGCGATCAGCGCGCCGATCTGCATCTGCCCGTCGGCGACCCGGTGGGCGCCGAACCACAACACGGCGACGCTCGAGCAGTTGAGGACCAGGATCACGATCGGGAAGAAGAAAGCCTGCAACCGACCGGCCACGAGCGCCGTGTCGGTGAGGTCCCCGTTGACATCGGCGAACCGCTTCGCCTCGGCGGGTTCGCGGACGAAGGCGCGCACCACTCGGATGCCGGTGATCTGCTCGCGGAGCACGCGGTTGACGGTGTCGATGCGTTCTTGCATCTTGCGGAACTGCGGCACCATCCGCCGCACGACCGTGAGGATGCAGAACACCAACACCGGGATGCTCACCGTCAGGATCCACGCCAACCCGCTGTCCTCGCGGATTGCCATGATGATCCCACCGATTGCAGTGATCGGGGCGGCCACGAGCAAGGTGCACGTCATCAACACGAACATCTGCACCTGTTGCACATCGTTGGTGATGCGGGTGATCAGAGATGGCGCACCGAACTGGCCCATCTCGCGCGCCGAGAACCCCGATACCTGGTGGAAGATGCCACTGCGTACATCTCGCCCGAACCCCATCGCGGCCTTTGCCCCGAAGAAGACAGCGGTCGCCGCGCAGACGACTTGGATCAGCGTGATCATCAGCATCAGACCGCCGATCGACCAGATGTATCCGGTATCGCCGTTGGCGACACCCTTGTCGATGATGTCGGCGTTGAGGCTCGGCAGGTAGAGCGCAGCGAACGCCTGCGCTGTCTGCAACACGAGCACGGCGACGAGTTGTGGCTTGTAGCGACGGAGGTAGGTGCGCAGCAGGCGGATCAGCATCAGGCGGATCGGTTAGAAGACCGTGGTCCAGTCGTTCTTGATGCTGACGATTGTCCAACCGTCGGCGCGGGCTTGTTCGAGCGCTTGCTCTGCACCGGTGACATAGTCGAACTCGCGCTCGGCATCGTCGTGAAGGACAAGGAGGCGAAGGGTGGGCTTGTCGGCGTGATGGGTGAATTCCAGCATTGCCGCATCGCCGTTCGAGTTCCCGCCGGCGAGCAGGGGTCGCCGCCCGGTTCGGTTCCAGATCCGCACCGGCTTCTCCGAGCCATCGGCGAGATAGTCGGCCTCGGGCTGGTGGACGATGGTACCGCCGTGCTCGTTGCTGATGTAGGCGAAGGTGCTGCTGCTGCCGATGACCCGCTCGCGGGGGATGCCGTACACGTCCTGGCTGATCGGTCGCATGAAGTCGCGACCTCCGCCCGACACGATGTAGTTCGAGAAGCCGTTGGCGTCGAGGTATCTGAGCAGCTCCACCATGGGCTTGTAGGAGCACTCGACATAGCGGCGACCGAGAGTCGGATGCTGCGCGCTGCGCAGGAAGGCATCGGCCTGCGCCTCGAAATCCTCCACGCTGATCCCGGCGAAGGCGGCCAGGATTCCCCCCAACAACGTCTTGACGTTGGTGTCGTCCCCGGCGTAGTGCTGGTACATGGTCGCACCGAACCAGCCGAGATCATGCTCGACGACGGCCTTCCAGGGCTGGCGATCATGTAACTCGGGGTCCGCCTGCGCCATCTCCGCGAATCGACGGAGAATGAAGTCGAGCTGGCTCGGCATCGGCTGCTCGCACCACAACGTGCCGTCGTTGTCGAACACCGCGACACGTTCCTCGACCGGCGCGGCAGCTGACCCGTCCTCGCCGCACACGCGCTCGACGAAGGCGATGATCGCCTGCTTTGTTGCGCCGTCTTTCCAACTCGACAGCAGTTCCCTGGTCATGCGAGACATCGTTTCACACGCCCCGGCATCCGATGGAAGTGATCCGGCAACCGGTCACTATCCCGCTGTGGGGGTTTCCGGAGTGCCTGCGGTCGATTCAGGTCGAGTCACGAGCTCGAGCGCGGCGGTGAGGTGTGCAGTTGCACTCGGCGCAAGCGTGGTGTGTACCAGAGTTGCGCCGGAGAACCGCTCCGCCTCCCGGTACAGAGCTTCGAGGTCGATGTCGGCGGCGAGTGCGACCACCGTGGCGGTGTTCGGTTGCACAGCGCTCTTGAACCATTCGACCCACTCGTCCGGGATGCCGACGTCGACGAACTTGGCGATCAGCGCGCCGGTGCCGGCGCCCAGCCCGACACCCGCGACCCAACCGACCGGACCACCGATCAACAAGCCGATCAGACCGGTCCACATCGCCCCGGAGAGAGCCGTGCTGCCGGGTTGCGGATCGACCGTCTCGCGAACGTGCACCTTGCCGTCGTCATCTTTGACCACGACGACGGCGTCGCGCAGAACGAGCGCGCCGGTGCTCGACAACCGGGTCATGGCGATGAGGAACTCCTCTGCTCGAAGCACCTCGTCGAACGAGATACCGAACAGGGCTTCGGTCTGATCAGCGTCACCAGTGGGGTACGTCATGGTCATAGGTTCCCACGTCGAAGTGACGCCGAACCCATCACCCAGTGGCACGGCGAAGTCGATACCGAGGTAGACAGAACACCGTGACGAGCGAGCCCGGAGTTGTTCGACGATCGATCCTGGATCTGTCGGTGCTCAACGACGGTCAGTCCAGCGGCGCTGCGCTGCAGAGCACTGCGGCGTTGGCCAGACGAGCCGATGAGCTCGGCTACACCCGTTTCTGGGTCGCCGAGCATCACAACATGCCCAGCGTTGCCTGTACTGCGCCGACAGTTCTGATCGCCCACCTGGCGGCAATCACGTCGCGGATCCGCGTCGGCTCAGGCGGGGTGATGCTGCCAAACCATTCACCCCTCGTCGTCGCCGAGCAGTTCGCGATGCTCGAAGGGCTGTATCCCGGACGAATCGACGTCGGAATCGGCCGTGCACCGGGTACCGATCAGCGCACCGCCGCCGTGCTGCGGCGCACGTCGGAGCCGCTCGTTGAAGACGACTTCCCCCGCGACTTCCTCGATCTGATGGGCTTGCTCGGCGATCCACGCACGAGCACCGGTCTGTGGAATCAGTTCCAGGCGACTCCCGCTGCAACCTCCTCCCCGCACGTGTTCCTGCTCGGCTCCAGCGGGTACAGCGCCCAGCTCGCCGGCCACCTCGGGTTGCCGTTCGCCTTCGCCCACCATTTCGACACGGGAGGCACCATGCAGGCCACCGAGTTGTATCACCACACGTTCCAGCCGTCGGCGGTGCTCGACGCGCCGTACATGATCGTGACCGCCAACGTGCTCGCAGCCGATTCGAAGGAGGACGCGGACTGGCACTCGGCCCCGGGTCGACTCACGGCACTCGGACGTCGCACCGGACGCTTCATCCGGCTGCCTTCGCCGCAGGACGCTGCCGTTCACCCCGACCTCGACCAAGCCAACAGCCTGCCGACCAGCCGGATAGTCGGCGAGATCTCCACCGTGATCAGGGAGCTCGACGATCTCGTTGCCCGCACCCGTGCGAACGAGGTGATGGTCACCTCCGTCGCCTACGACCTGTCCGCCCGGATCCGCAGCATCGAGCTGCTCGCCGAACACTGGATCGGGGATTCGGTGGACCTGTCGAAACCGGCCGACGCCGTTCGTCGTTGAGCTGAGAGGGTGTCAACCGACGCCCGTTGCCAAACGGAGGTCATCATGTCCAACCCCATCGTTCACGCCGAGATCCGTTCCGCCGATCCCGATGCCACCCGGTCGTTCTTCGGTGGTCTCTTCGGGTGGAACTTCCCCGAGGGTGCGATCCCCGGTTACACGTACGTCGATTGCGGGATCCCCAACACCTTGCCTGCCGGGATCGGTCCGGTGCAGGGCGGGGAGCAGCTCGTCACGTTCTTCGTCGGCGTCGCCGACATCGACGCGGCGATTGCGTCCGCCGAGCGACTCGGCGGCAGCGTGGTGCAACCCACGACCCGAGTGCCGGGCGTTGCGTTTGCCCTGATCGCCGACCCGGCAGGTCAGGTCGTCGGCCTCGCTCAGCAGGGCTGAGGGGTCGCCATGGACGACGCCAGGCGTGGGCCTTGATCCACTCCCATCACACTCCCGTTTGTGCGTTTGTGAATACAATTCGGGCGCGGGCCACCGTGGCCTGCACATATTGGGGGTACGAGTGTGATGGATACACAAGAAAGCAGAAGTGCTCTCGCTCCGGACGACTGGTGGGCCAATTGGCTGAGGGCCCATCCGGTCGGTGGGGCGTTACTGGCCGGCTTGCTGGCCACGCACATCACGACGATGATCGGCTACTACCTCGTGGGCATCGGGTTGCCTGGGCTCGCGTGGGCAGACTTCAATGGGTTCTTCCTGGCAACGCCCCTCGAGCAATTCGGCTCGAGCGGATCGTTCTTCACAGGCTTCACGCTGCACACCGTCGATGGCCTGATGTTCGCGCTCCTCTACGCGGCAATGATCCGCAGTAGGATCCCGATTCCGAACACCACCGTGGGTGGTATCGCCAAGGGCATCATCTGGGGACTCGTACTCGGGTTGATCTCGATCGGCTTCCTGATCCCGTACGTGTACCTGCGCAAGGACAGCCCCACCACCTTCGGCGGCGGTCTCGGACTGTTCAGCTTCGAGGGTCCGGACGAGTGGAAGCTGCCGGTTGCGGTGCTGCTCTGGCACACCATCTGGGGTGGCCTCCTCGGTCAGATGTACAACCCTTCGCCTTCTGCGTCGTCATCTTCCGACTCATAGGACCACGGCGGGATTACGAGATCGCACCCGCGCGTCGTGGCGCGGGTGCGATCCCGCCGGGGTTGTTCAAGGCGAGGACGGCTCGGCAGTGCTGTCGCGGATGATCAGCTCCGTCGGCAGCAACACGTTGCGAACTCGGGGGCCTGCACCGGTTCGGGTTCGCTCGATCGCAGCGGTCAGTGCGGCAGCTGCCGCGTGACCCTTGGCAGCGACATCTTGGCGCACGGTCGTCAATGACGGGCGCATGCGCTGGGCGAGCGGGTTGTCGTCGAAGCCGACGACTGAGAGATCGTCGGGAACAGCGAGGCCGAGCACGATTGCCTCCTGAACTACTCCGTAGGCGATGACGTCGCTGAAGCACAGGATCGCCGTCGGCCGCTCGGGCGTCTCGAGGAGCAGCCGTGCTGCTACGTGTCCGGAGTTCTCGTCGCTCGGCCACTGCTGCACGACGACCGGTCGGATACCGGCAGCGTGCAGCGCGTCGAGCCAACCGAGCAGGCGCTGCTTGATGACGTGGCCACCCGCCAGCGCGACAGGATCGGCGACGATTCCCATGGGACCGGAGATGTTGGTGGTCACGACGGCGATCCGGCGGTGGCCGAGGTCGACGAGGTGTTGGGCAGCGGCCCGTGCCCCGCTGCGGTCGTCGATGTTGACGCTCGGAATCCCTGGCACGGGTTCCTGGTCCACGAAGACGAGTGGCAGTCTGCGCCGCGTCAGCCAATCGACGGCGGCCGAGTCGGTGTTACACGAGTAGACCAAGGCGCCGTCCATGGGCACGTCGCGTGCCGGGATCGTCTCGGGTCTCTCCGACGCCGACAACAAGGTCAGGGCGAGACCCGTGGGCGCCAACTCCTCGGCGATGGCGCCGAGAAAGGTCGTCGCCACCTCGTCACTGAAGGCATAGCGCAGGGAATCGGTCAACAGCACCCCGACCGCGCCGGTTGTGCCACGGGCCAGCGCCCGTGCCGCGGGGTCTGGCCCGCAGTAGCCGAGCTCGTCAGCCGCACTGAGTATCCGGACGCGCAGTTCCTCGGACAACTGGTCCGGTCGAGAGAACGCATTGGACACTGTCATCCGGCTCACGCCGACGCGATCAGCGATCGTTTGCAGTGTCACTCTGCCCATCCCATGATTCTGGCTGAATCCGTCGCGGAAACCTAGGGACGATCAGCACTCTGTGCTGTAGCGGATCGGCTGCACGCTGGTGGCCGGCCGCCGCAGCGGCGAGCGAGCCACGGCGAGCAACTTGCGGATGCGGCGGCGTGGCGCGGTGTAGGGCTGCACCGGTGCGTTCGGGAGGGCGCTGGTGGCGACCCCGTGAAGCGAGTTCTGAGTGAACTGGTTGGCGAGGTTGAAGAACGGTTCCATATCTGACTCCAATCGTGTCTGTATCGGTATAGTACCTCTCAAGTACTGTACCGGTCAAGTCAGGAAACCAACCTTTTTGCGGACGTGATCGATGTCATACACGTCACCTGATGAGGTTGCCGACGACGTTGATCACCACTCCGACGATCAGGGCGCCGAACAGGTACGACAGTAGTGAGTGGCGAATCACGGTTCGTCGGATGGTGCGGTTCGTGATCTGGGTATCGGACACCTGGAACGTCATGCCGATCGTGAAGGCGACGTAGACGAAGTCCAGGTAGTCGGGGCTTTCGTGAGCCGTGGTGAATTCGATTCCACCGACGGGTTCGTTGTAGTAGAGGTGCGCGTAGCGCAACACGAACAACGTGTGGACGGTGAACCATGACAGGAACACCGTGAACACGGCGACGCCGGTCAGCACGGATGAAATCACCCCGTGATGGTCCCGGGCGTGGGCGAGACCGATCACGACGCCGACCAGGCTGACCACACTGGCGATGACCATGATCAAGTCGACGGCGGCCCGACTGTCGTCTTCGCGTGTTGCGACGTGGCGAGTCGCATCGGCGTCGAGGACGACGATGAACGACCACACGGAGCCGACGACGACTGCGGCAGCGACATCCCAACCGGCCAGCACGCTGAGTTGCCACGGGAGGAAAAATGCAGCGGCAGTAGCGGCCACGGCACCCAGCGACGCGGCGATCAGCAACCTTCTGTGCTGATCGAGGTGCGCTCCGAACGCCACGGATCGAGGTCGCTCGCGAATCACCGGCGCAGCCTAGTTGTGGCTTGCCGTTCGGTTTAGACCCGCCCAGCTCCGGGTATTCACTCCAACGCACGTTCATTCTCCATGAATCTCCGAAGGAGCCAAAGTCATGACGTTTACTGAAGGTCCTCGCCACGAACGCAGCGATGTCGCCATCCAAGCGCCGCCCACGACGGTCTTCGACGTGACGGCCGATGGCCAGGTCGTCGCACCCGTAGTTCCCGCCTCCGGCGGACAGGTGCGCAAGGCGTACGCATCGCATTTCGAGCCGGATGCCGTGATCGCTGCGGTGGCCGGCTTGGTGATCCTGGTCGTCGGCCTCATCGCCATCGTTCGCGGTGGTTTCGACGGCCCGATGGAGACTCCGGTCGTTGAAGTGCTGGGCTTCGCTCATACCACCGTGCTCGGCTTGATCGAGATCGCCATCGGTAGTGCTTTGCTGATCAGCGGAGCCACCCGTTCACGGAGTGGGGCAGTGTTGTTCGGCAGCGCGCTCGGCATCGCCGGTTTCGTCGGAGCGGTGCAGACCGAGTCGTTCACGACGTCGCTCGCTCTCGAATCGTCGATGGCGTGGTTGGCGGTTCTGATTGCCGTCGTCGTCGTGTTGTCAGCGCTGCTGATGCCGCGCTTCGCCCGGCAGTCCACCACCATCGAGCGTCTGTAGATCCCTACCGGTCATCCTTCTGATCGCCTCCGGCGGCAGCGCACACTGAGCTGTCCGCCGGACGTGTCAGTGGTGACGTGGTCCATCAGATGCCGGACGATGCCCAGACCCCGCCCGGAGACGTCATCCGCGCCGGCGATGGTCCACATCTCGGGTTCGAGCACCATTAGGGGAGCATCAGCCGCCCCGCCGGTCACTTCGACGTCCCACCATGCCGGGTCGGCGACGTCGAGAACTATTACGAAGTCGGATCCGTCGCCGTGCTCGATGATGTTGGTGACCAACTCACTGACCACCAGTGCGCAGTCGCCGACCACTGCGGGCGTCGCTCCGCGCTGTCGAAGCAGTTCGGTGACGAACTGGCGTGCGGCGCGGGCGCTCGTGGGCACGGACTCGAAGGTCCGCTGCTCACGATCGATCGCGTTGGTGCTCATCTCAGCAATAGTGGTCTGACACGGTCACGGAGTCGAACCTGGCAGGTACAGGCGTTGCGTACACATGGATCTGGTACCCCGCTCGATGATGCGGCCAAACCTTCCAGCGGTGGCTTGTTGGTCCAATCGGCTACGGTCGAACCCGTGTCCGGCTCCCAGGATCACTTCTCTTGTGGCGCGACCCCTCACACTGGATGCGGTCAGTGATGTGACTGAGGACGACCTCGTATTCCGCCGTCAGGTCGAACGTTTGTTGCGACTCTCGGAATCGTTGACCACGGCACTCGACGAACAGCAGGTCGCCGAATGCGTCTGTTCGTTCCTGTTCGATACGTTCGAAGGCCGCGCCATCGTCGCATTGCGTGACCGCGACGTGTTGGCAGTTGCGGCGCTTGCCGGTTTCAGCGACGCAGAGGCCGCCGACTTGACGGCAACTGGAGTGGGCGATGTCGACGGGGGTCCCATCAGCGAGGCAGTTCGCACGAATGCGACGGTTGTCGACCTCGACAAGACCAGCCTGTCCGTGCCACTCCGAGCCGATCCAACCGGCCCAGCGGTCGGTGTGATGCATGTCGGTTGGGCTGCCCGGCGGCCGATCACCGACGCGATGACGACGCTCGCCGGAACGGTGTCGTCGCTCGTCACGCTCGCACTCGCCCGGATCGTCGCGACCAAGGCGATCCAGCAGGTCGAGTTCCGAGGTGCCCTCGAGGCAATGCTCGACGATGTCGCGATCGGTCGAGCCGTGAGATCAGACGACGGCGCCATCGTCGACTTCGTGATCGAGTTCGTGAACAGTCACAGTGCGAACGACGCTGTGGCCGTCGGCGATGGCCTGGTAGGCCGGCTGGTCCGCGAAATCCATCCGGAGTGGCTCGCGTCGGGAATGTTCGCTCGGTTGTGCGATGTCGTCGAGACCGGCGTTCCCTACCGGGGCGATCGTCTGCGTTGGGCTGGAACAGCGCAGGACGGCGCCGTTCAGCACGGCTATCGAAGTATGCAAGTCGCCAAGTTCGGGGACGGCTACATCGCTGCATCGCGTGACGACACCGAGATGGTGGCCGCTGAGGAGGCGTCACGGGAGGCGGTGCTGCAGGAAGCGGCTGAGCGCACCGCCATCGTTCTGTTGCAGGCCGCCGCGCTGCCGACCACGCTTCCGGAACTGCCCGGAGTGCGCATTGCTGCCGTGTACGAGCCCGCTGATCCACGTCAACCCGTCGGTGGCGACTGGTACGACGTTTTTGCACTCGACGACGAGCGTGTCGCTGTGGTGATCGCCGACGTCGCCGGCCACGGCCATCAGGCCGCCGTGTTCATGGTGCAGGTGCGCAACGTCTTCCGAGCGATCGCGGCCGAGCACACCGAGCCTGGTGACGTGTTGAACCGTGCCAACGACGTGACCACCCGGTTGAACGAACCCGACGGACCGTTCGTGACCTGTTGCTACGCCGTGCTCGACATCGGGGCGCGCACACTGCGCTGGGCGCAGGCGGGCCACTTCTCGCCTCTCGTCGTTGCCGCCGACGGTACGTCGACATACCTCGACGAGCGCCCGGGGCCGCCCCTTGCGCTGTTCGAGGGACATCGCTATGAATCATCGTCGATCGAGGTGCGGCCGGGTGACCGCGTCGTGATGTTCACCGATGGTCTGGTGGAGCAGCGGCGTGAACACCTCGACATCGGGCTCGCCAGGCTCGGCCGACTCGCCACGTCGTATGCCGCAATGGCCCCACAGGAGTTCGTGGAGACCGTGGCAGGTTTGGTCACCGACCGCTTCGACGACCTTGCCGTGGTGTGCGTCGACTTCGTCGGTGCGTAGGGCGCTGCTCAGTCGGGTGGCCGGGCCATCGCCAGCAGTGCCTCGACGAGCGACGTGCCGCCCGCGTCGCCCGTTGCGGCGAGTTCTGCTTCGAGCAACTCGGCCAGCGATATGCCCTGGTCCTCGGCTTGATGCACCAACCTGGCCGCGGCGTCATACCCGATCCGTGGCGCGAGCGCGGTGACGATCGCCGGCGAGTGCTCGGCGTTGTTCCTCATCCGCGTCTCGTCGACCTCGACGCCGCGGATGCAACGCGTGTCGAGCAGCACCGTCGCGCTGGTGAGCAGGTGGATCGATGACAACAGGCTGCGCGCGGCCACGGGCATGGCGGTGTTGATCTGCAGGGTCGACATCGTCGCCGCGAACGTGATCGTTGCGTCGTTGCCGACGACCTGGGCGGCGACCTGTTGAACCATCTCGGGGATGACCGGATTCACCTTTCCCGGCATGATCGAGCTTCCGGCCTGAAGCGCCGGCAGCTTGATCTCGCCGAGGCCCCCGTTCGGGCCGGATGCGAGTAGCCGGAGGTCGCCGGCGATCTTGTTCAGCGACATCGCGACGACCTTCAACGTTGCTCCGGCCTCGACCATCACGTCCTGGCTCGATTGCGCCTCGAAGTGGTTGCTCGCCTCGGTGAAGCCGATACCGGTACGTGAGCTCAATCGTTGCCGCGACCAGCGAGCCGAAGCCGGCAGGTGCGTTCAGGCCCGTTCCGACGGCAGTTCCGCCGAGGGGTAGCTCGGCGAGGCGCCCCAGCATCGCCGTGATCCGAGCGGTCGACAGCTCGATGCTGTGCGCCCACCCGCTGACCTCTTGCCCGAACGTCATCGGCACGGCGTCCATCAGGTGGGTGCGGGCCATCTTCAGGGTGTCGGAATGCCGCCCGGCGAGATCAGTGAGCGACTGGCGGAGCGAGTCGAGGGCCGGAAGGAGCGCAGTGGTGAGTTGCAGCATCGCGGCGATCCGCGCTGCCGACGGGAACGTGTCGTTCGACGACTGCGATGCGTTGACGTGATCGTTGGGATGGACGGCTGCGCCGAGGAGCTCCGATGCCCGGTTGGCGATGACCTCGTTCAAGTTCATGTTGGTGCTCGTGCCCGAGCCCGTTTGGAACACATCGACCGGGAACTGGTCGGCCATCTCGCCGCGCACCACCTCGTCGGCTGCTTGACGGACCGCGGCACCGATCGTCGGAGGCACCACCCCGAGTTCACTGTTGACCGCTGCGCATTCGGCCTTGATCATCGCCAGTGCTTCGATCAGGCTCCGTGGGATCCGTTCGCCCGACACCGGGAAGTTGTCGATGGCTCGTTGTGTCTGTTCCCCCCATCGAGGCGGTGTGGAGGCGCCTGCCGCAGTCGTGGCCATGGGTGCTATCTATCACGCCTCAGATGTCGACAAGGTTCAAGGCCTCGACGTCGGCGACGCCCTTGACCCGCTTGAGCCGCTGCACATGCTCGTCGGAATCGGGCCACGCGGCGGTGTTCGTCAGCAACGTCACGACTCCGTCGCGCACGGCGAGGTCCTTGAGCGCGGGATCGCGGCGGAGAACCGGGTCCGACGTCACGGCAGCGCGAACCTTGGCCTCGGTGATCCACTCGGACAGGGGGCGGCTCCGACGCTGTAGCGCTGCGCGGCGCAGGAACTCTGACCAGCGAACGACATCTTTGCGGTTGACCCATGCCGCGGAGGCCACCGCGGCGATCCACAGCGGGCGGATCCGTCGACTGACGACTCGGGGAAGCATGACCATCTTGTACCCATCTCGATCCCGGCTCAAACGCAGGTCGAGCTGGGCTCAGGACGGTGCAGACGGGTCCTCTCGAAGGTGACCACGGAGCTCGGCCAGGCTGGAGACGATCAGCCGTCCGACGTGTACCTGGCTCGTGCCGATCTTGTCGGCGATCTGGGCCTGGCTGAGTTCGTCGAAGAATCGGAGGTACAGGATCTCGCGCTCGCGCGGGCGCAGCTTGTCGAGCAGCCCAACGATGACCTGCCGATCGAGAACCGGTTCGTCGGTCGCGTCGACAGCAGGCGAGTTTCGTCCCGTGGGATCGAGGGAGTGAGCACGATAGGCGTTGTTCGCCTCCAACGCTTCGATGACGGCTTCGTCCGGGATCCGCATTCGAGCCGCGATCTCGGAAACCTTCGGAGATCGCCGCAACTCCTTCGACAGCGCCTCGCTGGCCGCATTCACGGCCGGTCGAAGATCCTTGGCACGTCGTGACACATGCACGCTCCACGTATGGTCGCGGAAGTACCGACGAAGCTCGCCCATGATCGTCGGGGTTGCGTAGGCGCCGAACGGTACGCCATGGGCCGGGTCGAACCTGTCGATGGCGTTGAGGAGCCCGATCCGGGCGACTTGGACGAGGTCGTCGAACGGTTCACCACAGTCCGCAAAGCGCCGGGCACCGCGCGTCGCCAGCCACGAGGTTCGCGCGGTGATCTCGTCACGCAAAGCGGCATCGCGGCTCGTGTTGAAGCGCTCCAACGCAGCCTCCAGCCATCCTTCATCGCTGTCGGCGCGGCTGTGCATCGGGTTCACGTCATCGATGCGTGCGCTACCGCCGCCCAGATCTGGGCATGATCGTCGACCAGTTCGATGCCGTGCGAAGTGCACACCCCGGCGAGCACCGTGCGGCACAGCAGCAGATCCGGATGTTCGCTGTCGAAGTCGTCGATGGCGGTTCGGCCGCGTACTGAGAACGAGTCGTCCTCGACTGCGTACTGCACTTCGATCTGCTGCCCGCCGCCGTGCTCGATCAGGGCCAGCAGCACCTCGCTGACGGCGATCTTGATGTCGTCGATCTCGTCGACGGTGAAGCCGGCGATCGCGGCGATGCCGCCGGCCGCCAACCGCAGCACGCGGGAGAGTGACGGATCGGGCGGCAGCCGAATGACGACTGGTCCGATCACTTCCGCCTCAGCCATGGTGGTTGTCGATCGAGAACTGCTCGCTCGTACCGGTGATCTCGAGGAGACGGAGCACCTCGGAGCCAACCTCGCGAAGTACCACGGTCGTTTTCCGGTCGTGCGCCCGCCGACTGGCGTTGAGGAGACTTCGCAAACCCGATGAATCGATGAAGAACACGTCGCCGAGATCGATGACGACCGGGCCGTCGTTCTCGCGCGCACGAATCGCCGCATCGAGAATCGGGCCGCCGGCGACGTCGATGTCGCCGTGGACGACGATCGCGCCGTCCGCGGCGTGGTCGACGGTGAGCGAATCGCTGTTTCCCATGTCAGTCACGCCTGGGTCTCCTGATCGTCGAGGTGCCGGATCGAACTGCTTCCGATCGATACGTTAGGGGCAAACGGCAGCACCGATTGCTGGTCGGTCACCTTGTAAGAATGTTTTCGCCTCGATGTTTGGGTCAGGGGCGACTGCGGTATTAGAGGTGGTAACAGATCGCTGAGGACCCCCCGGCGAGCGCTGAGCCCCCATTCAGCGATCCGAACGTGCCCGGCCCGACCCGTCCCCTGGGTCGGGCACGTTTGCGAGGCAGGCCGGTGAGGGCGCCAGTTGAACAGGTCCGGATCAGGGGCGTGCGCCCATCACCTTCAGCAAGTGGGCATGGGACTTGACGGCCTGCCACGGCGTCGGGTGGCTGAGTACGACGAGATGTCGCTCGGCACAGGCTTCGTTCAGACGCTCGGCGACGAGCGGATAGACCGTGTGAGGAAGGCGGGGAGCGATGTGGTGCTCGACCTGGAAGTCGAGACCACCCATGAACCAGTGCAGGATCCGACCACCGAGCCGTGTGCGGCAATGCACGTCAACCGTCGTGCGAAGCTGGTGGGCGATGAAATCCGTGCCCCTGCGTGGGGTGTCGGCAGCAGGGAATTCTGCCGGTTCAGCGCAGTGCGCAAGCTGGAACATCGTCGCCAGCAGCAGACCGATGGTCCAGGAGATGGCCACGTAGAAGGTCAGCACGACCCACCAGCTGTGGAACATCAACGGAAGAGCGATCGCCCAGCCGATGTGGAGCACCTTGCCGAGCGCGATCATGACGACGTCGCGCCGCCGGGGTTGACGAGCGAAGCGGTGTTGCCCGATGCCGTGTTGCGTCAGGTTGACGAAGTCGGAGATCAGGAACCATTGCAACGTCAGGAACCCGTACAGGACCCACATGTAGAGGTGTTGGTAGCGATGCCATGGGTGCCATGGCTGGTCGGGCGCGAGCCGAGCGAACGGAGCCTGATCGATGTCGGCGTCGATCCCGGTCATGTTGGTGTTGCCGTGATGCAGGTTGTTGTGCTTGAACCTCCAGATCCACGAACTGGCGCCAAGGAGATCGCCGGTGTACCCGGCCACTCGGTTCAGCGTGCGCGAAGTGCTGAACGAGGCGTGGTTGGCATCGTGGAAGATCGACGTGGCGACCGCAGTCAAGGCAACGACAAGTACCGCAGCCGAAAGGACCTTGGCAACCAGTGGCGTCGGCACGAGGACGAGCAGCCAGTAGCTCCCGATGGCGAGCACGGCGATGACGATGGCTTTGACGTGGATGTACCGGCGGGCCACCACCAACTCCCTCGACGTCGGCCGAACGGCAGCGGTGATCGGGTCTTGGTAGGCGTCCCTGCTGTCGGCGGGTGCATTGATCGTGTGCATGGCGTCGCTCCTTCGACAACTCGGCCGAAACCGCCTGCCGAGGTCTGGAGCGGGCACGTCACACGTGTTCGGGTGACGAGGTCAGAATACCCGCCGGCGTACGGTTTTCCCGTTCGGCGCTGTTCGATTCTCGGCGCGGCTGGTAGCGTTCGAAGCACGTTGTCGCAGTGCCTGATCCGGTCCAGACCTTGCCGTCCGTCCTGTCGTGAAAGTGGGAAGCATGGTGCATCTGGCGGTCCAGCAAGCGGTGCCGGAGCGCGGCCCGTGAACGCCGACCAGTCGGCCCGTATCGCCGTCGCCTTCGCGTTGGAGGCCGCGAGATCGCCGACCGCCAGCCTCTGCGCGGCGTGCATCGACGTGCTGGATGTGACCGGCGCGGGAATCACGGTCATGGGTGGGGGACAAGAGGGTCCGCTCTGCGTCTCCAGTCAGCGAATGGCCGCGCTGGAAGACCTGCAGTTCACCATGGGTGAAGGCCCGTGCCAAGACGCGTATCGCTCCGGTCGACCGGTGCATGCCCCTCGCCTCGACTTGCCGGCAATCGCCCGCTGGCCGGCCTTCGCGGACATGGCCCAGGAGGCCGGGATCGGCGCGGTTTTCGCCTACCCGTTGGCGACCAACGGGGCACGGATCGGCGTGTTGACGCTCTACCAGGACAACGAGGGGGAGCTCAGCGCGGCGCAGAACGACGACAGCCTCGCCCTGGCCGACGTGCTCACCGAGACCGTCCTGAGCCTGCAGGACGCGGCGCCGCCGGGGGTGCTGGCCTCCGGCCTCGAAGAGGCAGTCGTCTATCGCGCCGAGATCCATCAGGCGTCAGGAATGGTCTCGATTCAACTGCGGATCTCGATCGCTGAGGCGCTCGTGCGGATCCGTGCCTACGCGTTCGCCCATGGCCTACCCGTAGGTGTGGTGGCTGCCGATATCGTCGGTCGTCGACTACGCCTCGCCGACGACCGCGACGAACCCGGAAAAGGAGGTTGACAACGTGTCAAACGATTCCGAACAGCGGGCTATCCAACGACAGGCCCTCACCGCAACGACGTTCGTCGAGATCGTCGACACGCTCGTCGACGATTTCGATGTCATCGATGTACTGACAGTGCTCACGTCACGCAGCGTCGAATTGCTCGAAGCGGCTGCGGCCGGGATCCTGCTGGCCGACGAACTCGGGCATCTGCGCGTGATCGGAGCGTCGACGGAGCAGGTCCAACTTCTCGAGTTGTTCCAGATCCAGAACGACGAAGGTCCCTGCCTCGACTGCTTCCACACCGGCAAGATCGTCTCGAGCAGCAACCTCGGCGGGTCTTCCCCGTGGCCGCAGTTCGGTGCCGAATGCGTCCTCGCCGGATTCCCCTCGGTCTGTGCCGTCCCGCTGCGGTTGAAAGATCTCATTCTCGGCTGCCTCAACTTGTTCATGTCGGAACCGGTCAGGCTCTCCGATGCCGAGATCGCCCTGGCACAGGCCTTGGCCGATGTGGCCAGCATCGCCATCGTCCAGGACCAGGCCACTCGACAAGCGGCGATCAGGGAGGGCCACCTGCAGCACGCGTTGATCAGTCGCATCGCGATCGAGCAGGCCAAAGGCATGATCGCCGAACGCGGCAATGTCGACATGGACGAAGCGTTCGCCCGGTTGCGATCGTTCGCTCGGAACACCAACCGCGGCCTCACCGAGGTCGCCGAAGCACTGGTGGCGGGCACGCTGAACATCGACGTGATTTCTCAGACACGTACGTTGCCGCCCCCGCCGACGTCCCAACGCCGCTGACCGCTGTCCTCGGTCCGAACCTTGTCGCTGCGAACACGTCCAGCATGTTGTCAGCGACGAAGGTCAGATATCGGAGTATGGTGCTGACGAGAGCGGAATCGTTCGCTCACTGCCGCGTTGCTCCAGACCCAGGTTGCGCCATCGCCCCGGGGAGGTAGGAACGTGCGAGTACGGGACAAACGTGCTGACCGAAGGACCACATCCTCCATAGACCTCGACGACTTGACGTTCACGCTCGGTGTCTCCACCGAGGGTTCGAACCGAGTGATCGAGATCTGCGGAGAGCTGGACGTGGCCAGCCGCAACCTGGTCATCCGAGCCTGCCTGGCCGATCGAGACAAGGCTGTGGTGTCGAGATGGCCGCGATGACCTTCATGGATTGCTGCGGGTATGGCGCGTTGGTCGCGGCCCGCCGAGCGTTGCGCCTCGAGGGCGGCTCACTCACCCTGCGGAATCAGTCCGGGCAACCGGCGGCGCTGCTCGGGTTGCTGTCGTCGCTCGAGGCCTGAACTACATGTCGATGGCGTTGCGTGTCGTCTCGACGAGTTCGGCGAACTCGTCGAGCGCGGCGTCGCCGAGCGACCCGTAGATGGGATACAGGATTCGCGACGTGAGTGTCTCGGCCTCGGCCCGCGCCTGGCGAGCACCTTCGGCCTCGGCGAACGGCCCGCTCCATCCGAGGTGCTCTGCCCAGACCGGACCGGTCCGTGGGGGCGCCGCGGGTGACACGAGAACAGCATCGAGCGCCGTGAGTCCGCAAGCGTGGATGGCCACGATGTGAGCTGCGCCACGCAACTCGCGCAGCACGTGAATGGTGAGCGCGACTCTGGCGTTGACGTCGTCGGGTTGCGGCTGGGCGCGCCATCCCGCGAACACCGCGCCGATCGAGCCGTCGGCTGCGTCGGTGATTGTTCGGCCCAACACGTCGAGACGAGTCATTCGCGCCTGGTCGAGGCGGGCGAGCTCGGCTGAACCCCACGCGCAGCAGAGGCCGGCGTAGGCGTCGGCGACCTGCCGGTGCGTGAGCCCATCGGGGAGCGATTCCCAGGCGGCACGAACCCGGTCGGGCGAGAGAAACGCCAGACCGGACAGCGGCAACATCGGCGTCACCGTCGCCCAGCACAGCGGCGCGCCCGATGATCCACAGGTCCTCACCCGATCGCAATCCCAGTTCGGCGGCCAGACGATCCGCCGGCGGACCCGTCATCCAACCGCGTACGAACTGCTGGATCGGCTTGAGAACCCGCTCGACCTGGTCGGCCACGGTCATTGTCGTCATCGGTGGTGATCCCTTCGGATTTGTCGGCTCAGCCCCGGACAACCGGTGCGACGGCATCATGCCAGCGGATCCAGGCAGCGAGGTGCTCGGCCGGTGACGAGTACCCGCCACCGGTACTGGACACACGGAGGTGGGTGGCGCCGAGCGCCCGGAAAGCCTGCGCCGTCTCGGTCCACGACTGCGGATCGTCGTCGATGCTGATGCGCATCCCGCATTCGATCCCCAGCGTGCTGGGGTCGCGTCCGGCTGCTGTGGCATAACCGCGTAGGCGGTCCAACGCGCCGGCCAGCAGGTCGCCCGGCGGGAACTGCGGCATCCAACCATCAGCGAGCCGCCCGGTGCGCTCGAGGACCTTCTCGACGAGGTTGCCGAAGAACGAACCCATCCAGATCGGGATCGGGCGTTGGACGGGTAGCGGGTTGATCCCGATGCGATCGAGATGATGCCAGTTGCCGTCGAACGTCACGAGCTCCTGAGTCCACAGTTGGCGCATGACGGCGATCTGCTCTTCGATGCGCCGGCCGCGGTTCGAGAAGTCCTGGTCGAGGACCTCGTACTCCATCCAGTTGCGTCCGATGCCCACGCCGAGCCGCAACCGGCCTCCGGTCAACAGGTCGAGTTCGGCGGCCTGCTTTGCCAGCAGAACCGTCTGGCGTTGTGTGCTGATGACGATCGACGTTGCGAGCTGCAGACGACTAGTGACCGCGCCGAGGAAGGTGAGCAGCACCAGCGGCTCGTGGCACGGCACGTCGAAGGTGTTGACCTTCTCGCCGGGGCGCTGGCGATCCGGGTGAGCGCCGACCACGTGGTCGTTGGTCAGCACACCGTCGAACCCGGCGCCCTCCATCGACTGCGCCATGTCCCTCAGGAACGAAGGATCGTTGCCGACGTCGCCCGTGATCAGAATCGCCCCGAGTTGCACAACCCAGGAACGTAGCCCACCCGCACCTGAGGGCATCAAGCGGCGATGTCGGGTGCCTTCGGCAGCGCGATGGTGACGGTGAGGCCACCGCCGGGAGTGTCATCGAGGGACAACACTCCCTCCATGGCATCGACGAATCCTCGAGCGACCGAGAAGCCGAGGCCGATGCCTTCGTTCGTCTGGTCATCACCGAGGCGCTGCAACGGTGTCGTGACCCGCGCCCGGTCCGCGGCCGGCACACCGGGCCCCCGGTCGATGACGCGCACGTGAACGGAGTCGCCGACCTGGGCCGCCTCGATGCGAACGCGTTGGCCAGGAGGGTTGTGCCGCACTGCGTTCCCAATGACGTTGGCGAGGCTTCGTTCGAGCAAAGCGGGGTCGCTCATGACTGTCGGCACGCTGAGCGGGATGTCGAGTTGCACGTCTTCGGATCGGATGTTCAAGCTGTGCAACGCTGCTATCACGGTGTCGATGACGATGGTCGGCCGCGTTTCGATCGCGAGCGCACCGAACTGCAGTCGGCTCGCATCGAGCAGATTGCCGACCAGCCGGTTGAGCCGATCGGTCTCCTCGTCGACGGTCTTCAGCGCTTCGCCGAGTTGGTCAGGGGTCCAACGCACCGCAGGATCGCGAAGTCCGGAGATCATCGCCTTGATCGAGGCCAGCGGCGTTCGCAGGTCGTGCGAGACGGAACGGAGCAGAGCCGTGCGCAACGCGTCGATGTCGGCCAGCGCCGCCGCTTCAGCCGCTTCGGCCACCAGCCGCTGACTCTCGATGGCGATCGCCAGTTGGTCGGCCAGCACTCGCAACAGGTTGTGGTCGTCGACCGACAACGGGCGGCCGAAGACCTGCAGCGTTGCCTGCAATCCGGCGACGCCCTGCAGCGAGGTCGTCAGTGGCATCGACGCAGTGGGAGATCCTGTGACATCGCCGGCCTCGGCGAGCGTCAATGCTCCGGCGGCGTCGGTTCCGACGATCCGCACACCGGCGAGGTCGAACGTCGTGCGCAGCTGGTCGACCAAGTGCGGCAACGGTTCCGGGTCGGCGGCGAGACTGCTGGTCGAACGGGCCAGCGCCTCGGCTTCCAACCGCGCTCGCCGGCCTTCCTGCGATCGTCTTGCGGCCACATCGACCAGCGTCCCGACGGTGACCGATACGGCGACGAAGATGAGCAGGGCGGTCAGGTTCTCGCCCTCGGAGATGGTCAGCGTGCCGTACGGCGGGACGTAGAACCAGTTCACCAGCAACGACGACACAAGCGCGGCGACGACGGCGACGACCTTCCCGCCGAGTGCCGCGATGCCCAGGACCAGGGAGAGCACCAGCAGCAGCTCCGTGGACAAGTCGATGTGGTCGCGGAGCGACACGGTGGCGACCATGAGCAAGGGGATGCCGACGACGGTCAAGCACCACGCTGCGATCACCCGGCGACGATCGAGGCTCGGTGAGGCGCGTCGTGGTGACGAAACGACATCTTCGCCGTCCGCGGCTCGGTGGGCGATCACGTGAACGTCGATCTCGCCGGCGAGGCGGGTGACGCGGGCAACGAAGGATCCGTGGACGATCTCGTGCCAGCGGCTGCGACGACTGGCGCCCAGTACGAGCTGTGTTGCCTTCTCACGCCTGGCGAAGGCGACGAGCGACTCGGCCGTGTCGTGGCCGACCACCTCGTGGACGGTCCCACCGAGCTCGATCACGAGTCGTCGTTGCGCGGTCAGAGCGTCAGCATCAGCAGGGGTCAGACCGTCGTCGACGGCGACGTGCACTCCCAGCAACTCCCCGCTGGCACGTCCGGCAATCCGCGCTGGCGCGACGGATCAGGGCCTCTCCTCCGGCGACTCCGGTGATCCCCACCACGACCCTCTCGCGCGTCTCCCACGCGTCGGCGATGCCATGGGCGTCGAGATAGTTGTGCAGCGATTCCTCGACTCGATCCGCCACCCACAGCAGGGCGAGTTCGCGAAGAGCAGAGAGGTTGCCCGGACGGAAGTAGTTACCCAGTGCAGCGTCGACCCGTTCGGCCGGATAGATGTTGCCATGGGCCATTCGTCTACGGATCGCCTCGGGGGCCATGTCGACCAGTTCGAGTTGGTCGGCGTGGCGGACGATGTCGTCGGGAACCGTCTCGCGTTGGGTCGTACCGGTGATGCGCGAGACCACGTCGTTCAGGGATTCGAGGTGTTGGATGTTCACCGTCGAGATCACGTCGATCCCGGCGTCGAGCAGTTGCTCCACGTCTTGCCAACGCTTCTCGTTCTTCGACCCCGGCGCGTTGGTGTGCGCGTACTCGTCGACGAGAACGACCTCAGGTCGTCGCGCCAGAACGGCATCGAGATCCATCTCCTGCAGCACCGCGCCGCGATAGTCGATCTGCCTCAGTGGGATGATCTCCAGGTCGCGAATCTGGCCTGCGGTCTGGTGACGACCGTGCGTTTCGACGACCCCGATCACCACATCGGTGCCACGTTCCTTGCGACGCACACCTTCACCGAGCATGCGGTAGGTCTTACCGACGCCTGGCGATGCGCCGAGGTAGATGCGCAGTGTTCCCCGTGCCATGGCGCTAGTCCCTGGCTGATCTCGGCGTCACGCTCAGGTCGCGAGGTCGTCGAGTGCGAGGTTGAGTTCGAGGACGTTGACACCCGGCTCGCCCAACACCCACAGCTGGCGGCCATCGGTGTTCTTGTCGACCAACTCCGCCACGACGGCGACGTCGAGCCCTCTGGCGTTCGCAACCCTGGCGATCTGCAGGCGTGCGTTGGCGACCGAGATGTGCGGGTCGAGGCCGGAGCCCGAAGCGGTGACGGCGTCAACCGGCACCAGGGCATCGGGCGCCAGCCCGTTCTCCTGGCGATACGCGGCGACACGCTCGCTGACCGCCGAGAGCAGATCAGGGTTGGTCGGACCGAGATTCGAGCCGGAGCTCGCCGAGCCGTCGTAGCCGGCGCCTGCGGCAGACGGCCGGGGATGGAAGTACTGCTCAGCGGTGAACGTCTGGCCGATCAGCTTGCTCCCGACGATGACGCCGTCTCGCTTGATCAGCGAGCCCTCTGCCTTGTCGCCGAAGGCCACTTTGCCGATCGCTGTGCTGAGCAACGGGTAGGCCACGCCACAGATGAGCGTGAACACGATCACGATCATGACGGCCGGCCGCAGTTGGCGGATCAGTGCGCGCATTTCAGTTCACTACTCCTGTTGCAGAGATGAGCATGTCGATGAGTTTGATGCCCACGAACGGGGCGATGATGCCGCCGAGGCCGTAGATCAGCAGATTGCGCCGCAGCACCAGAGCGGCGGCTTCGGCGCGGAACTTCACGCCGCGTAGGGCGAGCGGCACCAGCATGATGATGATGAGGGCGTTGAAGATGACCGCCGACAGGATCGCCGAACTGGGGCTGTCGAGCTTCATCACGTTCAACCTGTCGAGCACCGGCAACACACCGGAGAACATCGCCGGGATGATGGCGAAGTACTTGGCGACGTCGTTGGCGATGGAGAACGTGGTCAGTGAACCGCGCGTGATCAGCAACTGCTTGCCGACCTCGACGATCTCGATGAGCTTGGTGGGATTGCTGTCGAGGTCGACCATGTTGCCGGCCTCCTTGGCCGCCTGCGTCCCGGTGTTCATCGCCACACCGACATCAGCCTGAGCCAGCGCAGGCGCGTCGTTGGTGCCGTCACCCGTCATCGCCACCAGGTTGCCGCCGGCCTGTTCGCGCTTGATCAACGCCATCTTGTCTTCGGGCGTGGCCTCCGCCAGGAACCCGTCGACACCGGCCTCGTCCGCGATCGCGGCTGCTGTCAGCGGATTGTCGCCGGTGATCATGATGGTGCGAATGCCCATCGCGCGCATCTGGTCGAAGCGCTCACGCATCCCGGCCTTCACGGTGTCTTTCAGCCGGATCACACCGAGGACCCGCCAGGTTTCTGCCGCCGATGCACGGTCGATCACGACCAGGGGCGTCGCACCGTCTTTCGACACCTGCTCGACCACCGGCAACACCTCGAGCGGGAACGAACCGCCTTCGACCTCGACGAAGCGGCGAACGGAATCCGCCGCACCCTTGCGCACTTGACGCCCGCTACTCATGTCCATCCCCGACATGCGGGTCTGGGCCGTGAACGGGACGAGCACAGCGTTGGGGTCCTCGATGATGGTGAGACCGAAGTCGTCGACGGCCAGATCGACGATCGATCGTCCTTCGGGGGTCTCGTCGGCCAGCGACGAGACGAGCGCCCCTTCGGCAAGCTCGCCGGCCGTCACGCCGGTCACCGCGATGAACTCTGATGCCTGACGGGATCCGTAGGTGATCGTGCCGGTCTTGTCGAGCAGCAAGGTGGTGCAGTCACCGGCCGCCTCGACCGCACGCCCCGACATTGCCAGCACGTTGCGCTGGACGAGCCGATCCATGCCGGCGATGCCGATGGCCGAGAGCAGGCCACCGATCGTCGTGGGGATGAGGCACACCAGCAGGGCGATCAGGACGATGATGTTCTGCTCGGCTCCCGAGTAGATGGCGAACGGCTGCAGCGTGACCACCGCCAAGAGGAAGATGATCGTCAGACCTGCGAGCAGGATCGACAGGGCGATCTCGTTCGGTGTCTTCTGTCGGTTTGCCCCCTCGACCAGGGCGATCATGCGGTCGAGGAACGTCTCGCCCGGCTTTGCCGTGATGCGCACCACAATTTGATCGCTCAACACGCGCGTGCCACCCGTGACGGCCGAACGGTCACCGCCGGACTCACGGATGACCGGAGCGGATTCACCGGTGATCGCCGATTCGTCGACCGTGGCGATGCCCTCGATGATTTCGCCGTCGCCGGGGATGATCTCTCCGGCGACGACGATGCACAGGTCGTCGACCTGGAGCACCGACGAGGCCTTCTGTGTCGTCGTTCCATCGGGCATCCTGATCGTGGCGATGGTGTCGGCTCGTGTCTTGCGCAGTGCCTGCGCCTGAGCCTTGCCGCGCCCTTCGGCCATCGCCTCGGCGAAGTTGGCGAACAGCACGGTGAACCACAGCCAGGCAGCGACAAGACCGGCAAACCAGTTCTGCGTCGAAGTGCTGTCCGAGAAGTCGCGGATGAAGAGGTACGTGGTCAGCACTGAGCCGACCTCGACGATGAACATCACCGGGTTGCGCATCATCGTGCGCGGGTTCAGCTTCTTGATCGCACCAACGCTTGCGGTCTTGATGATCGCCGGGTCGAAGATCGACTTCGAGCCCGGTGCCTTGGTGCGGACCTTCGGAGCACGGGGCTCGGGGGCGTGTTGCAGTGTTGCAGTCATGATGTCCTCAGAAATCGGTCACTGGTCACAGTGAGAGGTGCTCGAGAATCGGTCCCAAGGCAAGTGCTGGGAAGAACGTCAGTCCGGCGATGATGATGATGACGCCGGCCACGAGGAAGCCGAAGAGTGGGGTGTCCGTCGGCATCGTCCCGACGGTCGCGGGGACTTTCGGTTTGCGGGCCAGCGCGCCACCGATCGCCAGCGCAGGGATGATGGTGAGGAACCGGCCCATGAGCATCGAGAGGCCCTGCGTGGTCGTGTACCACTGGGTTCCCGTCCCTTGGTAGGCGAAGGCCGAGCCATTGTTGTTGGCCGACGAGGCGAAGTTGTACAGGATCTCCGAGAGCCCGTGTGGGCCCGTCTGATAGGTGTTCGCACTTTTCAGCACGGCGGAAGCTGCGGCGAACGGCTTCATCGCGAACGGCATCGCCAGGATGTACAACGTCAGCAGCTTCATCTCGGCAGCCTGGATCTTCTTGCCCAAGTACTCGGGGGTGCGTCCGACCATCAATCCAGCGATGAACACGGCGAGCAGCGCCATGATCAAGATGCCCACCAAGCCGACCCCGGTCCCACCGGGGGAGATCTCGCCGAGCATCATGTTCATCATCGGTGCCATTCCGCCGAGCGGCGTGAATGAGTCGTGCATGCAGTTGACCGCACCCGTTGAGGTCCCCGTGGTCGAGGAGGCGAACAGGCCGCAACTCGCAGCACCGAAGCGGATCTCCTTACCTTCCATGTTGCCGCCCGACTGGGTGATCGAAACCGACTGATCGACTCCGGCGGCAGTGAGGTTCGGGTTGCCGTTCTGCTCGGCGAACATGGCGAACGTCGAGAAGACCACCATGATCCCGGCCATCACGGCCAGCAGGACCTTCGCCTGCCGCTTGTCACCCACGAGACGGCCGTACATCGACACCAGCGAGAGCGAGATGAGCAAGAGGGAGAAGATCTCGAGGATGTCTGTGAAGCCGTTCGGGTTCTCGAACGGGTGTGAAGAGTTGGCGTTGTACGGACCGCCACCGTTCGTGCCGAGCTCCTTGATCGCCTCCTGCGACGCAAACGGTCCACCGGGAATGTGCTGCTCGGTGACTTCGTTCGTCGAGTCGACGGTGGTCGCGATCCGATCGCCCTTGAGGCTCTGGATGGCCCCCTGGGAGATGAGCACGACGGTGAACACCAGCGCCAGCGGCAGCAGGATGCGAACGATGGTCCGGGTCAGGTCGACCCAGAAGTTGCCGATCGTCCGCGAACGTGTCCTGGTGATGCCGCGGATCAGACCCACCACTACAGCCATGCCTGCGGCCGCAGACACGAAGTTCTGCACCGTGAAGCCGACCATCTGGGTCAGGTGGCTGGCCGCGACCTCGCCCGAGAACCACTGCCAGTTGGTGTTGGTCACGAAGCTGACTGCTGCGTTGAACGAACCCATCGGCGACATGTTCGGACGATCGGTCGGGTTGAAGAACAGGTTCCCCTGGAGACGCAACAAGCCGTACAGGAAGAGAACCGACATCAGGCTGAAAGCCACGAGCGACAGCGCGTAGACGTTCCAGCGCTGCTCGCGTTTGTGGTCGATCCGGCAGACCTTGTAGATGAACCGTTCGATGGGGTTGAAGAACTTGTCCCCGGGAGCGGAGCCGTCCTTGCGGGCTCCGTACACGGCGGCCATGTAGCGGCCGAGGAGCGGGACCGCGATGACCAGCATCGCCACCAGCACGAAGGCTTGAACTATTGACTGCCAACTCATCAGAAACGCTCCGGGAACACGATGACCAACAGCAAGTACGCAACAGTGAGCACGCACAAGATGAGAGCTGCTGCGTTGTCGAACGCGGCCGCGATCACGACGTCACCTCACCGGTTCCGGCAACCGCCGCGACCAACGTCGGTGACTCGGTGTCGACATCCGGGTCGGCGCCTCTGGCGGCCAGGGCCAGTTCGTCGGATCCGATCATGCGGTCACACAGCTGCACGTACAGCGTGCAGAGCACGAAGAACACGATCATCACCGCGATGAAGACGATGTCACTCATTTGGGCTTACCTCCTGCGAGTTCACGAAGCCGTTGTACGTGACGGCGATGTCGCGCGCATCAACAGTCACGGTTCCTTCACGGATCGGCGGCAGTCCTTCACGCCCTCTTCACACGCCCTCCTCACACGCTCTCTTCACACGCTCGGGCGGGTGCGGTCAGTGTCGGGCGAGCAGAACGAGGAGTTCGTCGACACTGTCGACGCAACGCACACCGAGGCCCGCGAGCGCCGGGCGGGCGTCGATCGGCAAGCCCTGCCCGGTGTCTTGGTTGAGGATGCCGCCCATGTAGATCCGTCCGCCCCATCGTTCCCGTTGTGCACCGTCGGCAATTCGCTCACCAAGCGCCAGGGCGTTGCCGTTGTAGACGCCGAGCACGATCGCATCGGCGTCCTCTTCGCTCGCGGCGCGCACGATGCCGTCGATCGGGGTGTTCGAGCCCAGCAGGATCACTTCGGCACCGGCGGCCGGGAGCACCCGCGCCAGAGCATCTCGCACCAGGTCGTGGACCTCGAGCACGACCAGCACGACGCGGAGGCCGTCGAGTCGCGGTGCCGATTTCGTCGAGTCGATCGGCGAGTCGGCGAACGTGTGATGCCTTCCACGGTTCCAGCCGGCCGATCTCGGCTGGCGCAGCGAGATCCACCCGCCGTTCGAGCTCCATCATCGAGGTTCGACGGAGGGCCAGCAGCACCTGGGCGGCGTCGTGAACGTCGACACCGTCGCCTTCGAGCACGGCAAGGGCCCGGTCGCGGAACTCGCCTGCGTACGCCGCCGTCATCGATCCGAGCCGTTCGAGGCGCGACCAGTCGTGGACGTCCGGTGACTTACGCACGTCGGCTTCGATGTCGCGGGCGAGCCGGTGCACCTCGACGATCTCGGAAGCACTCGGAATCCTCTCCGCCTCGGTGAGGGGCACCGGGTTCACGGCGTGGCCGGTCGGACGCCGTAGCTGGAGTGCGATGTCGCATCTCAACTGTGCCGTCACCGCGGCGAGGTTGCGGGCTCGATCGCCAGGCCGATGATCGACGGTGTTGCCGTACACCATCGAGCCGATCGAATCCCGTCCGCGGAGATCGTCGAGCGCGAAGTGCACGACGGCTCGACATTCGGGGTCTTGAATCGTGTTGCCGAAGCAATGCGCCAGCCGTGCTCCGATGAGGTCCTCGACGACGAACAGCTCGAGCGCTGCCCATCCGACGTACGCGCCGAAGTGAGACGCCTGCGTGGCCGAGCCGTCCTCGAGGTTCGAGTGTGCGAGAGCGCCGTGGTCGCGGAGCGCACCGATCGCCGCGAGCGCCCGCACGGTCTCTTCCGTGACGAGGATCTCGTCGGACCCGCCGATGAGGTCGTACGCGGTGTACTGGCCGACGTTGCCGATCGTGGTGACGCCCGCCGACAAGGCCCGCAGCGTGTTCTGGAACCCAGCGGGGAATCCGATCATGTAGTCGCCGAGATGAGGCTGAATCGGTGCCGCCTCGCCGAGTCGTTGCCACTCGTGCACGCCGATTCGCGGCCCGGTCTCCTTGACCGTGACCTGGCGTTCGACCTCGGGCACGCCCATTGCACGGTCGAGCGCCAGCCCGAACCGGTCGACGGTGTGCCCCGAGTCGGCGAGAGCCGAGTAGACCTCGACCAACGCCAGTTCCGTCGCAGGCCACGTCGACAGCCCGACCTGCATGTGGTACATCAACTTGCCCTCGTCGCGGCACCGTCGCTTGTACTCGACTTCGGAACGCGCTCGGTTGGCCCGAAGGAAAGCCGTCGGTGGCGGCGGAGGTGGCGCCGCCTTCGCGTCCTTCGGCGATGAGTTGATCACCGGCCAGCATGCGAGGCACTACGCCAAATCTATCTGGGTTGTGATCGTCATTCGGAACGACCTGGCAGACTGGATCGATGCCGCGTGGAGCATTACGCATCTACATCGGCGCTGCGCCGGGCGTCGGCAAGACGTACGCGATGCTCGGAGAAGGTCGTCGCCGAAAGCAGCGCGGTGCCGACGTCGTGGTTGGTCTGGTGGAGACCCACGGACGGGAACAGACCATGGCTCAGTTGGGTGATCTCGAGGTCCTGCCGCGGATCGCGGTCGTGTATCGCGGCACGACGCTCTACGAGATGGACGTCGATGCGAATCCTGAGTCGTCGGCCCGATGTCGTGCTCGTCGACGAGTACGCCCACACCAACGCCCCCGGGCTCGCGTCACGACAAGCGTTGGCAGGATGTCGAGCTTCTCCTCGAGGCCGGTATCGAGGTGATCTCGACCTTGAACGTGCAGCATCTGGAGTCGCTCAACGACGTGATCAGCGAGATCACCGGAACTGTGCAGCGCGAAACCGTTCCCGACGCGGTGGTGCGTGACGCCGATCAGATCGAGCTGGTCGACATGTCACCCGAGGCGCTTACGCAGGCGGATGGCTCACGGCAACATCTACCCGGCCGAGCGAGTCGATGCCGCGTTGAGCAACTACTTCGGCCAGGCAACCTCGGCGCGCTTGCGCGAGCTCGCCTTGCTCTGGGTGGCCGATCGGGTCGAGGAGTCGCTGACGCACGTACCTCGCCACCCATGGGATCAGCAAGACCTGGGAGACCCGCGAACGGATCGTGGTCGGCATCACCGGACGGCCCGGCGGTGACATGTTGATTCGCCGTGCGGCGCGTATGGCCGGCCGGGTCGGCGGCGATCTCGTCGGCGTGCACGTCTTTTCCGACGATGGGCTGAGCACCGACAGCGGTGATGAGTTCTCGGCGCAACGTCGACTCGTGGAACAGCTCGGTGGTCGTGTGCACGACGTCGTCGCCGCATCACCGGCCGAAGGATTGGTGTCGTTCGCCCACGCCGAAAAGGCCACCCAGTTGGTGCTCGGCGCGAGTCGTCACAGCCGGTTGCAGGAACTGTTCGCGGCTCGCTCGCCGGGTCGCGTCATTCGTACCGCCGAGGGCGTCGATGTGCACGTCATCGCCGACCAGGACAGCGACGACGTCGGTGCAGCGAAGCCGCATCGGCAGTCGGCCACCCAGCGACCGTCGCGTTCGCCCGCGTCGGCTGCTGGCGTGGGTGCTGACGGTGGTCGGATTGCCCTTGCTGATTGCGATCACCTTGCCGTTCCGCGACGCGCTGGCTCTGTCGACCGTATTGCTGGTCCAGCTGGCGCTCGTGTTGGTGATCGCCGCAATGGGCGGGCGCGTCGTGGCCGGCGTGGCTGCGGTGTTCGCTTCGCTTGCTGATCAACTGGTTTCTCGTCCAGCCGTACTACACGCTGACCATCGCCGAGCCCGAGAACATCGTCAGCCTCGTGGTGTTCGTCGCCGTGGCGATCACGGTCGGTTCGCTCGTCGACACCGCCGCTCGGCGGGCGTATGAATCGCAGCGGGCGCGTATCGAAGCGACGGCACTGGCGCGATCGGCGGCGACGCTTGCCGCCGACCCCGACGCCCTGCCGGGCTTGCTCGAACAGATTCGCGACACGTTCACACTCGATCGAGTTCGATCTGACGTCGGACGATCTGCTCCAGCGCAGCTATGACACGTCACCGGACGAACCCGTCGACACGACCCGATCAGCACGTTGCCCGTCGGCGTTTCGTCGGAGCCCGGAGTCAGTTATCCGTGCTCGAGCTGTTCGGCCGGCAGCTGTCCGGTGACGATCAGCGGGTGCTGCGAGCACTGGCCGATCAGCTGGCCGTGGCCATCGATCGTTCCCAGCTCGGACGCGAGGCGGCCGAGGCAGAGGCGCTCGCCCAGGTCGACGCGGCGCGCACGGCACTGTTGCGAGCCGTGTCACACGACCTGCGCACACCGCTCGCGTCGATCAAGGCGATGGTGTCGGGGCTGCTGCACACCGACGACGTCCAGTGGCGTCCCGAACAGGTCCATGACGCGCTGGTGACCGTCGACGAGGAGGCCGACCGACTGAATCGCTTGGTCGGCGATCTGCTCGACGCCAGCGGCTGCAGATCGGTGCGCTCGCCGTCGACTGCCGTGATGTCGACGTTGCAGAGTCGATCGGCGTGACCCTCGCCGGCATCGGGCTGACAGCGGATCGAATCGAAGTCGAGGTCCCGCCGGAGTTGCCCACCGCGCTGCGGCGACGCTGCGCTCTTCGAGAGAAGTCTCGACAACGTCATCACCAATGCGCTTCGTCATGGCGGGACCCTCCCCGGCTCGGCTCACCGTCGGCGTCGTGAGCGACGAGATCCACGTCTGCGTCGTCGACCGTGGGCCCGGTATTCCCCGTCATCTCCGGGAGAAGGTCATGGCACCACTTCGCACAACTCGGTGACGATCGATCGGCCGATGGCGTCGGTCTCGGGATGTCGATCGCCCAGGGCTTCGTGCAGGCGATGCACGGCAGGCTGGAGCTCGACGACACGCCCGGCGGTGGGCTCACGGTGATCATCGCCCTGCCGATCGCCACACACGTCGCCGGTCCAGGACGATCAGCCGTGATCCGCGTCCTGGTGGTCGACGACGAGCCACAGATTCGGCGCGCCCTCAGCTTGCACCTCGGAGTTCGCGGTTACGAGGTCTTCGAGGCCGACACCGGCGAACGAGCCATCCAGGTCGCCGCCTCCGAACATCCCGACGTCGTGCTCCTCGACCTCGGGCTGCCCGGTATGGATGGCGTGCTCGTCATCGAGGCGTTACGTGGATGGACGACGATGCCGATCATCGTGTTGACCGTGCGCGACGACGAACGTTCGAAGGTGCAGGCACTCGACGCCGGGGCCGATGACTACGTCACCAAACCGTTCGGGATGGCCGAGCTCCTCGCTCGGGTGCGTGCCGTGTTACGCCGCAACCCGACGGCCGACGAGACGGCAGCCGAGGTGACGACCTCGTCGTTCCGGCTCGATCTGGCTGCACACCGTGCCTACGTCCGCGCCGGAGAGGTCGGGGCCGAGCTGGGGAGGAGGTGCGACTTGACGCCCACCGAGTGGGCGATCGTCGAGTACCTCGTTCGCTATCCCGGCCGTCTGGTGACCTATCGCCAGTTGATCACTGCAATCTGGGGCTCGTCGTACGACCCGGACCCCAACCTGTTGCGCGTCCACATGGGCCACATCCGCCGCAAGTTGGAAGCCGACGGTGCGCGCCCGAAGCACTTCATCACCGATTCCGGCATGGGCTACCGCTTCGAGAACGGCGAGTGATCTCAGCCGGGCGAGGTCTCGGCCGCGTCGCCGAAGATCTGGGCGTCGGCAGCGCGCAGGCGTCTGGCGATTCCCTTCAGGATGTTGCGGGTCACCGAGGGCGACTCCTGCAGGAACTGGGTGAACTCGGCGTGGCCGATGATCTCGACGGCAAGATCGGTCTCGGCCGTGATGGTGGCCGTCTGTGGGCCGTCGTCGAGCAGCGAGATCTCACCGAAGAAGTCGCCGGGGCCGAGAGGTCGCGACCACCTTGCCATCGATCGCCACGTTCGCCGTTCCTTCGGTGATGATCGCGAACTGGTGTCCCGTCGCGCCCTGGCGGGTCACGACTGTTCCCGCGGCGAGACGCAACCCGGTGGTCAGTCGGGCGATGCTCTTCAACTCCTTCGCATTGCACGAGGAAAACAGCGGTACATGAGGGAGCACGCCGGTGAGAGTGGCCTTGCGGGTCATGAATGTCTCCTTCAGGTGATGACGGTCGCAGGTTACAACGCGAGGCTCATCCGTTGATCAGCGGCTTCACGGCCGCCTCGAGATACGGCTCCAACCACATCGAGGTGGCCGTGGTGATGTGGCTGTTGTCGCGGTAGACGAGCAGGTTCCCGATCACTACAGGGCAGTCGGTCGCCGTGCACAACCAGTCGGCGGTCGGCACGAACCGGGCGTCATGGGCGACCGCGAGGTCGAGTTCGACGGTCAGGCGTCCGGGCTTGACCGCCGACGACCGCGGGTTCATGCAGGCGCTGACATGGCGCAGATGGGAGGCGACACAGCCGGGTACGTCGTTCAACGGGCGTCGGCGTGTCACCGAGCACGAGCACGTTGGCGGCGAGCGGCCGCAGCGCGTCGAGCGTTGTCTGCAGACCCATTGCGCCATACGTCGTCGGGGCTCGATACCGACCGCCCGACTCGTGGTCTTGTACCGGTAGGCCGACATGATGACCAGCGCCGGGTGCTCGTCGGCGAGGTCGGCGATCACCTGCCTGCGCCACGGTCCGCATTCCGGTCCACGCGCCCGATCGGCGATCGGGATGTCTGCGGTCGGGCAACCCTTCTTGGTGCGGACGTCCAGTCGCCAGCTGGTTCCGCTGGGCCATCTGCTGCAACGCCGGAAACCATTGGGCAGCGTGGGAGTCGCCGAAGAGGACGACGGTGACCGAGGAGCCGGTGTCGCCGTAGATGCAGTCCTGTTTGGCGATCTGGCCGTTGTTCAGGATGCATCCGTCGGCGTAGATCTGCGGCTTGTCGGAGCGCGCCTTTCCGAGGCTCGGTGTGAGGTTCGACGGGACGACCTCGGTGATCGCGCTCTCTTGGAGTGTCGCCGTGTTGGCCTCGACGATTGCGGCGAGCGTCACATCCGATGGTGCGGCGGTTGTGGTCGGCACCGTTGTCGGGACCGAGACGCCAGATGATGTCGGCATTGATGTCGGCGTTGATGCCGGCGTCGATGCCGGCGTTCGGAGGGTTGGCCGTTGCCTGCTACGGGGCGCGGCGCGGTCGTCGCGACCGTTGTGGATGGCACCACGAGCTTCAGCGATGCGGCGACTACCGTTACCGATGAGCGATGGAGACAGCGACGAGCATCACGGCGGCCATACACGCGGCGGTGACACCGAGCGTGGCACCGAGCGCCAGGCTTCGGCGGTTCTTGGCACCGAGCCAGACCGATCGCCGCGCCGGGTTCTCGATCAGTCGGTACGACAGCGCTGCGAGCGCGATGGCGACGATCACGGCCCCGGCGCGCTGCACGGCGTCGAGCGGTCCGAATCGTGCGGCAGCGAAGACGAGAATCGGCCAATGCCACAGATACGTGCCGTACGACCTCGTACCCAGCCAGGTCAACGGATGGATGTCGAGCAGGAGAGCCGGCCCGTACCGACAGCCGCCGGCAGCCAAGACCAGCACCGTTGCCGAGACCGGGAGGGTTGCGGCAAGGCCGGGGAATCGGGTGAGGTCGTCGAAGCGGGTCGCAATGACTACGACGGCTGCCAAGCCCAGCCATCCCGCCGCCGCCCGAACTGCGCTGGGATCCTGTCGAGGGTTGTGCCCGCAACAGCCAGTGCGGCACCGGCCAGCAGCTCCCAGGCTCTGGTCGGCAGCAGGAAGAACGCCTGCGGCTGATGGTGCGGTCGTCAGTCGAATGCACAGCGTCAGCGATCCCATCAGCAGTACGACGATCATCGCCGCAGGAAACCAGCGACATCGTCGACGGAGCCCTCGTCGCGGCGAGCAGGAGGAGGGGCCACAGGATGTAGAACTGCTCCTCCAAGGCGAGCGACCAGAAATGCAACAGCGGTGATGGGGCGAGCTGGGAGGTGAGGTAGTCGTTCTGGCGGTGGGCGAACACGACGTTGACGGTGAACGTGGTCACGGCGAACGCGTCGCGCATCAGGTCACGCTGGGCCAGAGGGTCGAGCAAGAGTCGCCCGAGCACCACCGTCGTGACCACCACGACGAACGATCCAGGCAACAGCCGGCGCGCTCGCCGCGCCCAGAAGCTGGGGAGCGCCTTCGCGCCTGAGAGCTGCAGGTCCCGCATCAGCAACGAGGTGATGAGATAGCCGGAGACCACGAAGAACACGTCGACACCGACGTAGCCACCGTGAAATGGCCCGAGCTTGGCGTGGTAGGCCAGTACGGCCAGGACGGCGACCGCCCGCAGGCCCTCGATGTCGCCACGGAAGCCCGCCGAGGAGGTATGCGGCCCGGTCAAACCGTGAGCATCGTCTTGCTTGTCGGCGAGGTCCTTACCGAGCATCACGACCACGGTCGCCTCGCCGAGCGCGGCAGGCCCTCCGGTGATCCAGACCGGGACCGGCATGCGGGTCACCGCGACGCCCCCCATCAGCCGACCGATCGACGTGGCGACGTCGGCGCCTGCCGGTAGGTAGTACACCTTGCTGACGTCGAGTCGCTCCTCGTTGCCAGCGGCATTCGTGGGGTCGGCCATGTGGAACCCGCGAGCGCCGAGTTCCTCGCTGAGTTGTCGTGCCGCGCCGTTCACGTTCGAGGCGTTGGCGACGATGATGACGGCACCCTCGGTGATCAGCGGGAGCGTCGTGGTCGTGGTGGTACTGGTCGTCGACGTCGTCGACGTCGTCGACGTCGTGGTGGTGGTGCTCGTCGTGGTTGTCGCAGGAATCGTCGTGGTGGTCGTGGTCGTCGTGGTGGTCGTCGTGGTCGTGGTCGGGGGAATGACAGCGGGGCCGAACGTGCACCCGATGAGCCCGGCAGCCAATGCCATCGAGGCAACACCCATCGTCGCGCGCCTGACCATCCGTCCATCCTGTCTACTCGCCACGCTGCGGACAAGTCGCCCGTCCGGTCCGCGAAGCATTCCGGTGGTTGTGGTGTTTGATGGAGGCCATGTCCAATTCGTCATCCGACCCTGATCGGGCTCGCGCGGCCGATCAAGCCGTCGGGCGCTGGAACCCCGTCTCAACGCGCCCGAGCATCGTCGGGCGCGATCCGGACTCACTACGCGCCCAGCGGGTTGGTAATGGTCGCCGGCCATGCAGATACTCGTGCTCGGCGCCGGTTTCGGGGGCCTGGAGCTCACCACACGATTGTCGGAGCAGTTCGGCGACGAGGTCGACGTGGTACTGATCGATCGCAGCGATGGCTTCGTCTTCGGCTTCTCGAAACTCGACGTGATGTTCGGCAAGACGCTTGCCTCGGCGGTGCATCACCCGTACAGCGCTCTCGTCAAGCCCGGCGTGCGGTTCGTACAGTCGACCGTGCGATCGATCGATCCTGTCGGCAAACGGGTGGAGACCGACGCCGGGACGTTCGAGGCCGACATCCTCGTGGTCGCCCTGGGGGCCGATCTCCATCCGGCCGCTACACCCGGGCTGGTCGACGGTGGCCACGAGTTCTACACGGTCGGCGGGGCATTCGCGCTTCGCGAGGTGCTGTCGAACTTCGACGGTGGGCGGGTGATCGTCGGTGTCACCTCGACGCCGTTCAAGTGTCCCCCAGCACCGAGCGAGACGGCACTGTTGATGCACGATCACCTCACCGCTCGCGGTGTTCGCGACGAGTCCTCGATCGCTCTCGTCATGCCGATGGGCGTGCCCATCCCGCCGTCGCCGGCGGCGTCCAAAGCACTGCTGGTCGCGTTCGCCGAGCGTGGCATCGAGTGGCATCCCGATCGGCTGGTGCGCGGTCTCGACCCGAACCGCAAGGTCGCCATGTTGAGCGACGGCGAGCGAATTGCCCTACGACCTGTTCCTCGGCATACCTGTGCACCGTGCGCCAGAAGTCGTCGTGGAGTCGGGCTTGACAGTCGACGGTTGGATCCCGGTCGACCCGTTGACGCTCGAGACGTCGTTCCCCGGTGTGTACGCCGTCGGTGACGTGACGAGCGTCGGAACCCCGAAAGCGGGTGTGTTCGCCGAAGGGCAGGCCGCCGTGGTGGCCGACGAGATCGGTGCAATCATGCGCGGCGACGCACCAACGGCGACCTATGACGGCCACGGGATGTGCTACCTCGAGTTCGGTGAGGATCAAGTGGCCCGCGTCGATGTCACGTTCCTCAGCGGTCAGAGCCCGTTCGGCGACATGGAAGGGCCATCCCACGATCTTGCGGCCGACAAGATCGAATTCGGTTCCAGCCGGATCCAACGGTGGTTCGGCCGATCATGGAGCGGAGTCGCACAACCCGTCGGCTGAGCCAGTTTCACGGCGTTCCGGCGCTGCCCGTTTCGGTGCCTGCCATCGGGAGTGGCAGAATCTCGGCTGAGACCTACAGGGGGTAGTTCATGACGATGGATCTGGTGATCGAGGTAGACAATCGTCCGGGCGTTCTCGCCCAGATAGCGGCCGCCATCAGCGACGCCGGTGTCAACCTCGCAGCAGCGACCTGCGTCGGCATGGGTGAACGCGCCGAACTGCACATCCTCGTGCCGCACGCCGAAGCCGCCCGCCACGCCCTCGCCATCACGCATCAGGCCGTCATCACCAATGAACGCGAGGTGGTGGTGGTCGAGGTCGAAGACCGTCCGGGTGCGCTCGCTGATCTCGCCAGGATCGTCTCCGAGGCCGGCATTGACATCGATCTGGTCTACGTGGCCACGAACAACAGGGTGGTGTTCGGCTCGAAGGATCTCGATGGATTGAAGGCGGCGCTCGGCCAGAGCCACTGAGCGGTCACCGCCGAGATCGAGGGATTGAATGGTCGCCAAGCGGATCATCACGGTCGTCGGCTGCCACGCCGAGGGCGAGCAGGGCGATGTGATCACAGGCGGGGTACTTCCACCGCCCGGTGACACGATGATGAGCAAGAAGCTTGCCTTCGAGCGTGATCACGACGACATCCGCCGGCTCCTGCTGTGCGAGCCACGCGGGTCCGTCGCCCGCCATGTCAACCTCGTCGTGCCGTCGACCCGCGACGATTGCGTGGCGGGTGCGATCATCATGGAACCGACGGAGTATCCGCCGATGTCGGGTTCCAACACGATGTGTATCGCCACCGTGCTGCTGGAGACCGGCGTGATACCCATGATCGAGCCGGAAACCAGGTTTCGTCTCGACATGCCGGCTGGACCGGTCGACATCGTCGCCGAGTGCGCGACGGCAAGTGCGTCAGCGTCACGCTGAAGAACGTGCCGGCGTTCGCCTTCGCGCTCGACGCGGCCTTGGACTTGGAAGGTCACGGCTCGATCACCATCGACATCTCCTACGGCGGCATGATCTACGCCATCGTCGACGCTGCCGCCCTGGGATTCGAGATCGTCCGCCGGATGAGGCCCGCGAGCTCGCGGTGCTGGGTGAGCAGATCCGAACAGCGGCTCGCGAGCAGCATCCCGTGACCCACCCTGAACTGCCTGACATCCACGACGTGTCGATCGTGCAGTTCGCCGGTCCGCTGGTGCACAGTGGTGACCGGGTCAGCGCCCGCAACACGTGCATCGTGTCACCAGGTCGCTCCGACCGTTCGCCGACCGGCACCGGCACGACCGCGCGGATGGCCGTGCTGCACGCCAGAGGGGTGTTGGGCGTCGGCGGCGGGCTGACCCATTCGTCGATCATCGGGTCGGAGTTCCACGGCACGATCGTCGGCGAGACGTCGGTCGGTCCCGTTCCCGGCGATCGAGGCCACGGTCCGAGGTCGGGCATGGATCACCGGCCTGCATCACTACTTCGTCGATGCCGATGATCCATGGCCGAGTGGGTACGTGTTGTCCGACACGTGGGGTACGTCGACCTCGGTGGCGCAGCGCTGATCCGCGGCGGACGTAGCCGCGGCGGTCTACGGCTGCCGACCCGTCCAGGCGACGAGTTGATCGATCAACGGAGCGTCGCTTGCACACAGCCACGGCGTTGGCGAACGGCGGGTCGAACTGGAGGTTGGCCGGAGCATTGGCGCGGAAGGCCTCCCACAGCGGCGCGCGGTCGGCCATCGGCAGGTCGCGGCGCATCGTGTCGAGCGCCGTCTGGCAGACGGTGTCGTCCCATGCAGCACGCTGGCCGGTGGCTGTTGCCAGGTCCCATGTGTGCGTCGTGACCTCGGAGACGTACATGGCCAGGGTCTCCGCGCCCGTCATCGTGGCCCAGGGCAGCACGACGGTGCGCCGGAGCGTCGCGTCGTCGGACCACGCGGCGGCGACGTCGACCGCCCGGTCGCGCCAGTCGGCAGCCCAGTCGGAGTGCTCGACGACGTCGTCGCCCAGCGAGCGCAGGAGCGAACGCCTCGTCGCCGCGACCGATCGCGGCGACACGATGTAGCACGAACACGAGGTGGTCGAGCAGCTCTTTCACGTCGAAATCGACGCATGGCGAGGACTGCTCGAGCTGATCACGCCGCACCCCGGCGATCACTGGCTCGGCGATGTCGACCGCTGCGGCGAACAGCGGCCGTGGGTCAGTCGTGATGGGAGACGTAGGGTGAGGTTTGGGTAGGGAGTGTTTCTGTGGACATGGGGAGCAGTATGCGCTCTCAAAGCGGCCACCTTGTGTCCTGTTTACATGAGAAGATCGTGACGTGCGTGCTGACCGACTCGTGGCCATTCTGTTGATGCTGCAGACCAGAGGGCAGGTCACCGCGGCAGAGGTCGCCGTCGAGCTGGAGATCTCCGAGCGCACCGCGCGTACGCGACCTCGATTCCCTCGGTGTGGCCGGCTTGCCGGTCTACTCGATGCAGGGTCGAAATGGTGGCTGGCGTCTGGCGGGCGATGGGCGCACCGATCTCACCGGGCTCACCTCGGCCGAGACCCAGGCGCTGTTCCTGCTGGCCGGGCCGCAGGCGACAACTCCCGAGCTTCGTGCGGCGTTGCGCAAGTTGGTTCGGGCCCTTCCCGAGCCCTTCCGTGAACGCGCCGAGGCGGCATCGGCGGCGGTGGTGCACGATTCGACGGCGTGGAGCGGCGGCCGGGCCGAGCGGCCGACGCCCGTGCACCTCGATGCCGTGCAGAGCGCGGTGATCGCCGGTCGTCAGATCGTGCTCGGTTACGTCGCCCGTGAGGGGCTGCCGAGCAGCCGCACCGTGCATCCTCTCGGGCTGGCCACCAAGGGCGGCTCGTGGTACCTCGTCGCCGACACCGAAGCCGGTCGGCGCACGTTTCGCGTCGATCGGATCCAATCAGTCGAGACCACCGATCAGCCGGTCGTACGCCCACCGGGCTTCGAGCTCGCCGACGCGTGGAAGATGATCACCACCGAGATCGAGCACGTGCGCACGCCGATCGTGGTTCGCGCCCTGGTCGACCAGCAGGCGATGCCACGGGCGCGCTACGTCCTCGGTACCCGGCTGCGAATCGGGATGGCCGATCGACGATGGCCGGGTCGAGGTGCAGATCCGCGGGCAGAGCGACTTCTCGCTTGCCAGCGAACTGGCCGGCTTCGGCGGGCTGATCGAAGTGCTCGAACCGCCGGGTGTCCGTGGTCGCCTGGTGGCCATCGCCGAGGAACTCGGAGCTGCTCTACACAGGGACTGCCGCATCGGCGAACTCCGGCCATCGACGTGAACGTCCACGTCGGTGACACGTCTCCCGACGGCACCGCGGTCGCGCCGGTGCCGCCCTTGTCGTGACGGCGGTGGATCCACACCGAGGGAAGACCGAGTGCAGCCGCCGGCTGATGATCGTGGAACAGGCTTTCGGCGACGTGCAGCAGTTGGTCGCGTGCGACGCCGAGGCGCTCGATCTCTTCGAACAGCCGGTCGAAATGCCCAGGCCGCGGCTTGTACGAACCGACGTCTTCGGCGGTGACGATCGCATCGAAGGTCACGCCCAGCCGCGGGTTGCTGGCGGCGAACGAAGCCCCTGTCGATGTTGCTGACGATGATCAGCTTGAAGCGCGTCGACAGGCGCTTCAGCGCGGAGCTGGTGTCGGCAAACGCCGGCCAGTCCTTCACCGATTGACCGTAGGCGGCGGCGTCGGCTGTCGGTGACCGGGGCTCGGAGCTCGGCGCCGATGCGGCGCAGGGTCTCGGCGAGGATCATCGGGTACAGCGCACCGGGCATGTCGTCTTGGACGTGGGTCTCGTGACGGCCGTGGGCGGCGATCAGCGCCTGATCGTCGAGGGTCAGACCGTTGCCAGCCGCCCACGGACGCAGGGCGTTGGCGATCCCGGTCTCCCAATCGATCAGGGTGCCGTAGCAGTCGAAGCTCATCGCCGCGAATCGATCGAAGTCGCTCATATCGTGCCCTTCGTGTGGTTGCGGTAGATCTTGCGGCGTGCCTGCTCGGATCGTTGCCGCACCCAACACCCGTCGAGGTGGTCGTTGACCAGACCCATGGCTTGCATGAACGCGTAGACCGTCGTCGGTCCGACGAAGCTCCAGCCGCGTCGCTTGAGGTCTTTGGAGATGGCCGTCGACGCCGCGGTCAGTGCCGGGATCTCGGTCGGGGGATCGGAGAACGTGGCGTGCGGCCACATGTAGTTGGCGATGGAGCCGAACTCGTCGATCAGCTCGAGCGCCCGGGTCGCGTTGTTGATCGTCGAGCGGATCTTGCCCCCGTGACGAACGATCCCCGCATCGCCCAGCAGCCGGTCGACATCGTTCTCGTCGAACCCGGCGATGACGACGGGGTCGAAGCCGGCGAACGCGGCGCGGAAGTTCTCCCGTTTGCGCAGAATGGTCAGCCACGACAGGCCCGACTGGAAGCCCTCGAGGCACAGCTTCTCGAACAGCCGGTGGTCGTCGTCGACCCCGAAGCCCCACTCGGTGTCGTGATAGGCGATGTAGTCAGGGGTCGACGTTCCCCACCAGCAGCGGTTGTGCTTGTCGTCACCTGGGACCACGTTCATCACGTGGATCATCGTGGCACCCTTCATTGCCGCGATGCGACACATACGATGCGATTCATGCCACCACTGCCGTCGTACCGGGAACTTCCGATGTTCAACGATCTGCCCGCCAGCTGGGGACTTGCTTGGTTCGGGAGGACCTGACTATTTCGGATGCCTGAACCTGATGACACCCGAGACATTGGTGAACGCGGCGCGACTCGTGACCAAGGGCGCGGTGTTTGCGCTCAACTGGTCGGCCGATCTCCCTGATCCGCCGTTGTTCGGCAGGCTCCCACACACTCACGAGGTCGTCGATCGATCGACCGGGCATGACGACCTGCTGCATCAATGGAATACCCAGTCGTCGTCCCAATGGGACGGCTTCCGCCACGTGAAGAACACTCCCAACGGCTTCTACGACGGAGTACCCGACGCCGAGCACGGGATCGATCACTGGGCCCGCCGCGGCATTGCTGGTCGCGCCGTACTGTGCGACATCGGACGCTGGCGGGCAGCCCAGGGTCGACCGTTGCAGTACGCCGAGTCCGACGTGATCGAGCCGGAGGAGATCATGGCAACGCTCGATGCCCAGGGATCTCCACTCGAACGTGGCGACGTGATGTTGATGCGCACCGGCTGGACAGAGTGGTACGAGACGGAGACGGATGAGGCGATGCGCGCCACGGCAGCCGATCGCCCGAGTGCTCAAGGCACCGGGCTTGCCGTCGGGGGAGCGCACGGCGGAGTTCCTGTGGGATCTGCACATCGCCGCCATCGGTGCCGACAACCCTGCGGTCGAGGTATGGCCACCGGGAACCGGCCAGAACCCCGACGAGGTCGCCGCGCTGAAGGCCGATCATCCCGAGCGGATGCACGAGGTGTTCGCCCACTCGTTGCTGCTGCCGATGCTCGGCATCCCGCTCGGTGAGCTGTTCGACCTGTCACGGCTCGCCGCCGACTGTGCAGCCGACGGGCGGTACACGTGTCTGTTCGTGTCGGCACCTCTCAACGTGCCGCATGGGGTGGCGTCACCACCCAACGCTCTGGCGATCAAGTGACGCGCGAGAATGATTCGGTGCATCGTGAGTACCCGAGTCGGCTGTGCGGTGGCGTCGTCTGGTCGTCCGTCTCCGACGCAGGTCAAGTGCTGCGGATACTTCCCGATGGCTGCATGGATCTCATCTGGGACGGAGCGTACGTGATGGTGGCCGGACCCGACACCCACTCTCAGCTCTTCCAAACCGTGAGTGGTCGAACGATGACGGGCCTGCGTCTGGCTCCCGGCCAGGGGCCGCTGGTCATCGGCGTGCCGGCAAACGAGCTCGTCAATACCCGGGTCTCGATCGACGCCGTGTGGAGCCCGGCACGCGTTCGCCAGATCACCGATCTCTTGTCGGAGAGCCACGAGGTGGCCGAGACGTTGGAAGACATCGCCTCCGAAGGGCTTGCCGGTTCCGAGGCCGACAGCCGGCTGATGGCGCAAGTCGCGACGTTGGCAGGGTCGGGTCACACCAGCAGTGCGATCGCACAGCAGGTCGGGCTGAGCCCCCGACAACTTCAGCGCAGGAGTTCGGCAGCGTTCGGCTACGGCACCAAGATGTTGACCCGAATCCTGCGCCTGCAGCGGGCGGTGCGCATGAGCTACGACGGCGTGTCGAAGGCAGAAGTCGCCGCCAGGAACGGGTACGCAGATCAGCCGCACCTGGCCCGCGAGGTCAAGGAGCTGGCCGGCGTTTCGCTCGGAACACTCATCAGCTGACACCGGAGTTGGCGAACAGCTCCACGTGGTTACCGTCGGGATCGAGCACCACCGCATAGCGCTGACCCCAGAACGCGTCCCACGGGTCGCGATCACCCGGTGTAGCCCGACGAAGTCAAGGCCTGGAAGGTCGAGTCGACGTCGTCGGGACTGTCACAGACGAAAGCCAAGGCGATCCGGTGTCCACCCGATGGCAGGGTCCACGACTCGTCGAATGACCGGACCGTGTCCTGGGTGTCCCATGCCAGTCGCAGACCTCCGGGAGTGTCACTTCGACGTGCGGTTCTGTGTCGGCGCCAGCCGGGATGTCGAGCCCCAGACGCCGGTAGAACGCCAGTGATGCGGCCACGTCTGCGACGACGAGTCCGATGAGATCAAAGCGGGGAGTCATGACCGCACGGTACAACCACGCCGATCGCGTGTCTTGAACAAGTCGGACATCTGTCTATGGTGTCGCCGATGGACAGCGATCACCTTCCTTCGTTCTCTCTCGGCGGTCGGGTCGCACTCGTCACCGGTGCGAGCCGGGGAATCGGTCGCGGGCTGGTCGACGCATTGGCGGCGGCGGGAGCGATCGTCGCGGTCACAGCCCGTACCGCTTCCGATGCCGAAGCCGTGGCACGAGAGGTGACCGCCGCCGGTGGTGCGGCGTCAGCGCACTCGCTCGACGTGAATGACCTGTCGTCGATTCGTCAGCACGATCGACCAGGTTGTCGATCGCCACGGACAGCTCGACATCCTCGTCGCCAATGCCGGACTCGGGGCCAATCACCCGGCGCTCGACGTGACCGAGCGCGACTGGGACGAGATGATGGGCGTGAACGCCAGGGGTCTGTTCTTCACGGCCCAGGCGGCCGGCCGGGTGATGGTCGCGCAGGGCTCAGGGCGGATCGTCGCGCTCAGCTCCCAGGCGTCGTTGGTCGGCATCCGCGATCACGCGGTGTATTGCGCATCGAAAGGCGCGGTGAACCAGATCGTTCGAGTGCTCGCGCTCGAATGGGGCGCACTGGGAGTAACCGTCAACGCGGTCGCGCCGACCTTCATCTACACCCCCGGAACCGCGGAGCGACTCGACGATCCTGACTATCGACGCGCCGTCGTCGATCGGATTCCCATCGGCAGGGTCGGCACGATCGCCGATGTCGCCGGAGCGGTCGTCTACCTGGCGTCGGACGCGGCGGCGATGGTGAACGGGACGATCCTGCCGGTCGACGGTGGCTGGACCGCTCAATAGCCGATGAGCCCATGAGCCCATGAACACCGTGCTGACGGCGTTCCTCACCCACAATCCGGAGGATCTCCAGGCGTACTACGGGCGGGCGCTGCCCGAGCTCACGGCGATTGCCGACGTGGTCTCGAACCCACTCGGCCGTGATCTCAGCACGCCAGAACTGATCGCAGCGGCGAAGGACTGCGACGTGATCATCGCCCATCGATCCACCCCGGGCGAGGCGGCCGTGTTCGACGCGTCGCCCGGTCTGCTGGCCTTCTTGCGGTGCGCCGTCGACATCAGCACGATCGACGTTCCCGCGGCAAGCTCTCGCCGGCGTGCTGGTCGGCCACGCCGACAAGAGCTTCGTGCCGTCGACGGCCGAACTTGCCCTGGCTCTGATGCTCGACGTTGCCCGCGGTGTCAGCGAGTCGACGATCGGCTATCGCAGCGACGTGCCGCCGCCGCAACGGCCGGGTCGGCAGTTGCGGGGGCGCACCGCCGGCATCATCGGCTACGGCGCGATCGGCTCGTACCTGGCCGAGCTGCTGCGCGGGATCGGTATGCGCGTGCTGGTCTGCGATCCGGTCGCCGACGCGACGCTGCGACGGTTTCGAACAGACGACCCTGCACGCAGGTACTGGCTCAGTCGGATTTCGTGCTCCCGCTGGCTCCCGCCGCGCCGGACACCGACAACCTCATCGACGCCGACGCTCTCGCCGTGATGCGACCGGGCACGATCCTCGTCAACGTGTCGCGTGGCGAACTGATCGACGAGGCCGCCGTCGCCGCGGCGCTCGACTCCGGCCATCTCGGTGGGTTGGCCATGGATGTCGGTCGGGCTCCCGACCAGCGACCTTCGCCGGAGCTCGCCAATCGACCGGGCGTCGTCGCCACGCCTCATCTCGGCGGTCTCACGCCGGAGAACGCCGACGCCCAGGCGTCGAGCTCCGTCGAACAGGTGCGCGCCATGCTCGCCGGCGAGATGCCGCCGCGCACCGTCAACGCCGAGCACGCCCGCCGCCTTCGTGCGTGGTGGAGCGGACACGGTGATCGATCCGCACTTCCCGCTCGGCGCGTGTGACACGCACATGCACGTCTACGACAGCCGATACCCCGTGTCGCCGTTGTCCCTCCTGCGGCCACCCGACGCAACGGTCGACGAGTATCGCAAGGTCCAATCCGCACTCGGCCTCCAGCGGGTCGTGGTCGTGCAGCCGACGACGTACGGGCTCGACAACTCCTGCCTCCTCGACGCCGTTGCCCAACTCGGTGGCGAAGCCCGAGCGATCGTCGTCGTGGACGATGCGGTGACCGACCTCGATCTCGAGCACCTTGACGCGAGCAGGGTGTTCGCGGTGCGCGCTTTCACATGCTGCCCGGTGGTGCCGTGCCGTGGGAGATGATGCACACCGTCGCCGAACGAATCGCTCCACTTCGGGTGGCACATCCAGCTGCAGATGAACGGCCGAGATCTCATCGACCGGTTCGACGCCCTGCGTCGCGCTACCGACGCCACTCGTCATCGATCATGTCGGCCGTTACATGCCACCGGTCGAACCCGCCGACGAACGGTTCCGCATGCTGCTGCGGTTGCTCGACACCGGACGTTGCTGGGTCAAGCTCTCGGCGCCCTACGAATCGGCCGTCGATGACGCTCACGACGTATCCAGCGGTCACTCGACTCGTCCACACCCTCGTCCGACATGCTCCCGAGCGCATGCTGTGGGCGACGAACTGGCCGCATCCCGGTCAGGCACGACCTCCATCCCTGGACGAACTCGCGCCGCTTGGCGTTCGAGTGGATGCCCGACGACGCCGGTGTTCGACAGCGCATCCTCGTCGACAACCCCGCCGAGTTGTACCAGTTCGACCCCATCTCGTATCGTCGCCCACCCAGCCGAGGAAACCCGTGACCAGCAACTACGCCTCGTACCCATCGCTCGTCGATCGGACCGTGTTCGTCACCGGCGGTGCCGACGGCATCGGCAGCGCGATGGTCGAGCAGTTCGCCCGCCAGGGCAGCAGGGTCGCGTTCGTCGACAAGAACGTCGAGTACGCCCTCGCCACCATCCAGCGCTGCGTCGATGCCGGCGTCGCTCACGCGCCGATCTTCTACGAGGTCGATCTACTCGACATCGCCGCGCTGCAAGGCGGCGTGCGCGGCGGCCGTTCGATGCGCTCGGAGGCATCACCGTGCTCGTCAACAACGCCGCCAGTGACGATCGGCACGATTGGCGCGACATGACTCCGGAGTACTTCGACGATCGGATCAACACCAACCTGCGCCACTACTTCTTCGCCATCCAGGCGTTGGCACCGCAGATGATCGAGGCCGGGCATCGGGTCGATCATCAACATCGGGTCGAGCAGCTACATGATGCAAGAGGACATGTTCCCCGGTTACGCGATCGCCAAGTCGGCCGTCGAGGGCATCACCCGCACGATGGCACGCTCGCTCGGCCCGCACGGTGTGCGGGTCAACACGGTGCTGCCCGGCTGGGTACCCACCGAGCGGCAGCTCACCAAGTGGTGGACGCCCGAGGGCGAGCAGGCGACGATGGACGATCAGGCGATCAAGCGCCGGATCATGCCCGACGAGTTCGCCCAGATGGTGCTGTTCCTCGCCGCCGACGACGGTGCCGCCTGCACGGCGCAACAGTTCCTGGTCGACGGCGGTCGCTTCTGAGCGGCGTCGCAGCGCGCCGGGGTACGGTGCAGCATGAGCGTGCACCGAAAGTCGTCGCGGCCGACCGGCATCACCAACGAGTCCGGCCAACCGGAGATCGTGCTCGAGATCGACGGGCTCACCCTGTCGATGACCCCACCCGGTGGAGCAGTGACCGATCCCCCGCCTGATGCCGGCGATGATGTCGCCGGTGAGGACGAGCCGGACGACGACCGCTGAACGCATGTCAATGGTGCTGTGGCAAGTCGTGATGTCACTCGACGGATTCATCGCCGACTCGGACGACGCAATGGATTGGGTCTTCAAGTTCGGCGGGCCGACCGAATTCGGTGGTGACCCGCCGCCCAGCGCCATCATCACCTCGACCGGCTCGGTTCTTGCCGGTAGGCGGAGTTACGACGTCGGAAGAAAGCCTGGCCAGCGGCCCGAGGCACGCAAGGTCTTCGGTGGAGCGTGGGACGGGCCGCAGTTCGTTCTCACTCACCATGCGCCGCACGACGAGGAGGACGAGACGATCACGTTCTTGGACTGCGACATCGAGGAGGCCGTCGCCACGGCACTTCGGGCCGCGGCGGGCAAGGATGTCCTGATCATCGGTGCCAACGTCGGTCAGCAGTGCATCGATAGCGGCCTGATCGACGAGGTGCGGGTCTTTCTGGTGCCCGTGCTACTCGGTGCCGGCGTCCGATTCTTCGACCGACCGGGCCCCCTGATCAACCTGGAGACGGTGGGCGTCACTCAATCCGGCCAGGTGTCCACGCTGCGTTTCAGGCTCGGTTGAAACTATGCGTCGACAAGAACCCGGTGCACCGCGGTCCCGGTTTCAGGCGTGGTAGTGCGCCCGATTTCGGTTCCGTCGGGTCGGTAGGTGTGCCATTGTCCGGTGGGGTCGCGCCAGGTGCGGTAGCCGTGTTGTTTGAACAGGTTGTGCCGGGCACACATCGGTGCTCCGTTGTCGGGATTGGTTGGTCCGTGACCGGTGGCCCATGGTGTGGAGTGGTCGGTTTGGCAGCGCCCGGAGTGCTGGGTGCACCCGGGCCATATACATTGTCGGTTGCCGAGGAACACCGCGTCGCGGGCGCCCCCGGTGAACAGGCGTGATCGGCGGCCGAGATCGATGACCACCCCGGCGGTGTCGAACACGACCCGGCGGACGTGCCCGGTGAGCGAGGCGGCGATGATGTCGACCGGGTCGATCTGGTGCCCGGTGGAGGTTTCGCAGCGCCGCTGGTCGACGCTGGCCGGGTCAATGGGTGCGCAGGCGCCGCCGGCCAGCTGGGTGAGGTGATGTTCGTAGGTGATCTGGTCGACGACGATGTTGACCAGCGGGTCGAAGGTGCCGACAGCGCCGGACGCGGCGGCGGTGGTGAACACCGCGAGGAGGGCGTCGAAGCGGCGCTGGGCGTCGGTTCGTTCCAACAACGCCGGGACCATGCGATCGCCCCACTGGTTGACGCCGGTGTCCCAGTCGGCGTGGAACTCGGCTTTGCAGAACCGTTCGAAGATCTCCTCGATCATCGCTCCGGCGAGGACGCCGCCTTGGGCGTCGAGATAGACCCGTTCACCGACGATGGCAACATGGGCGTCGCGGAAGTTGTGGGCTCGTTGATGTTGGCCGTGGGCGCCGTCGGTGTCGGCGAGAGCTTCCCAGCGGCGCACGACGACGGCGAAGTCGTCGTACGACAACGTCGCCGCATGATCGACGAGCAAACCAGCCGAGTCGGGGAACTGTTCGGCACAGCGCGGATTGGCGAAAACCCGGGCCAACAGCCGGGTCTGCGACACGCCAACTGAGCCACGATGCGTTGCGGTGGCTGCCACGGGTACGGCGTGCAACATCCGCCCGCATTGCACCATTGCTTTGGTGTCGCTACTCGACCAGTTGCACGTCGCCCTGGCCCACCCCGACACCGAGGCGTGGCCATCGTCGGCATAGGCGACAGTTCGCTCGGCGACGCCGACCGTCTCGGCAATCAACGTCTCGACCCGCCGCCGAACGCCATCCAACTCGAACAGAACACGTTCCAACTGGCGCGGCCCCAACCCCTCGAGATCAGCAAGCTCCGGAACCTCGATCGAACGCATGATCGCAGTATCGCAGAAGGGTGTCACACAGAGCCCGGCACCTAGTCTCGCGACAATGAGGAAGTTGGTGGTGTCAGAGTTCGTGACCTTCGACGGCGTGATGGAAGAGCCGGGAGGCGAGCCCACACACCCACACAGCGGCTGGGTCGTTGACCTCTCAGGCCCGCTCACCTCCCGATGAGCACCAAGACCCCGTTCGACGCTGGCGAACGAGAAGCGTTGCACACGTCGCTGCAGCGGCATCGCGAACTGATGCTGTGGAAGCTCGAGGGCCTTGACGACGCCGCACTGCGCCGACCGATGGTGCCATCGGGCACCACGCTGCTCGGGCTCGTCAAGCACCTCGCAGCAGTTGAATACCTGTGGTTCTGCGTGACGTTCGGGCGTGAGACAGAGCCGTTGCCGTTCGATGACGACGACGAGAACGCCGACCTCCGAGTCGAAGACGGCGAGACCACCGCCGACATCGTCGCCTTCTACCGTCGTGCGTGGACGGCGGCCGACGAGGTGATCGCCGAGGTAGATCTCGACAGCACGGCGACGGCCTGGTTCGGCGAGGCAGTGTCGTTGCGCTGGGTGCTCGTCCACATGGTCGAGGAAACGGCCCGGCACACCGGCCATGCCGACATCGTCAGGGAACTGATCGACGGCGCGACCGGCTATCGACAGGACCGTGAGTGATGCGTCGCTTCCTACGAATCGCAACACCCGCGACGCTCGCTGGGATCGGCGCGCTTCATGCGGCGTGGGGCCGTGGTTCAACCTTTCCCTTCGGCAGCCGCGAACGGCTGAACGACACCGTCATCGGTCGCCCGGCAACACCCTCGCCGATCGCTTGCTACGCCGTCGCAGGATCGCTCGCAGTCGCCAGCGCCCTCGTGGCTGGGCTCCCGACACCTCGCAACCGTGTGCGCCGAATGGGTGTTGCCACAGTCGCCGCAGCCCTCGGAACGCGTGCCGTGCTGGGCTTCAGCGGTAGGACAGAGCTGGTGTCACCCGGCAGCGTGTCGGCCCGGTTCCTGCGGATGGACAGGCGGGTCTACTCGCCGTTGTGCCTCGTGCTCGCTCTCGGTGCGGCCAGTTCCCTGCGCGGCTGATCACGCCGCCGTGGGGTGCAGGGCGATGACGCTGAACACGGCTCCCTGAGGATCTTTCACGACGGCGAACTTGCCCGGCGGCACGTCCGTCGGTGGAACCATCACCGACGCCACCGAGTTCCTCCACCAACGCGCACCGCGGCGTCGCAGTTCTCGACGGCGAAATAGACGCTCCAATTGTTCGGCATGTCGGCCGGCCAGGCGTCGCCCTCCATCGGCAGCATCCCCGCGATGCCGCGGCCACCGAGGTGGAATTCGGTGTAGTTGGCGACACCGGCATCGGCGAAGGATGTTGGCCGTCCACCCGAACACCGCACCGTAGAACTCGACCGAACGCTGCGGATTGCGGGTCATCAGTTCGTTCCAGCAGAACGTGTTGACGTCGTTGACGATGCCGGCGCCGATGTGAAGCCGAGGCTGCCAGATCGAGAACACCGCCCCAGCCGGATCGACAGCGACGGCCATGCGCCCGACGTCGAGCACATCCATCGGTTCGACGAGCAGGCTTCCGCCGTCCTCCTTGATCGCCACCGCAGTCTCGTCGGCGTCGGCGACGCTGATGTACGTCGTCCACCACGGGGGCATGTCGGTGTTCATCTGCATGCCGAGACCGGCGACCGCTTTGCCGTCGAGCATGCACATCCGGTAACCGCCGGCTTCTGGTGGACCCTCGGTGATCGACCAACCGAACAGACCCGAATAGAACCGGCTCGCGTCGACCGGGTCAGGCGTGCCGAGGTCGACCCACGAAGGTGTGCCGGGCTCGTACTTGGTGATCTCTGGCATGGCTGCTCCTTGGGTGGAGATTCGTCAGGAGACGTTCACGGTATGACGAGCGGAAGTCGCCGTCAACGTCACGCGTACTGTGGGCAGGTGACCGAGCCCACGTTGTCGACGCGTCAGATCAACCGAGCCGTTCTCGCCCGACAACATCTGCTGAGCCGGGCCAGCATCGACATCCCGACAGCGTTGGAGCACGTCGGTGGGCTGCAAACCCAGTACGCGCCGTCGGGTTACGTCGGGCTGTGGAGCCGCCTCGTCGACTTCGAACGCGGCGCTTTGACCCGCGCCCTGGAGGACCGGTCGGTCGTACAGGCGACACTGATGCGCTGCACCATCCACATGGTGGCTCGGCGGCCGATTTCTGGACGATCTGCGCCGGGGTTCGTACCAGCCGGCGGGAGTGGTGGTTACGCATCGCCAAGACGCGGAAGCTGATCGACATTCCGCATCAGGCGCTGACCGAGGTGTTGCGTGCCGAGTTGGCCGATGGGCCGCGGTCGTCTGCCGAGCTGATCGCGGCCATGGACCGGGTCGGTTTCGCCAAGCCGTTGTGGGAAGGGGCGGGGTTGTGGCTCGATATGGTCAGGGTCCCGCCGTCGGGTACCTGGGAGCGCCGCCGCGCCGATCGCTACGGTCTCGCCGAGCAGTGGATTACCGTCACCGGGGTAGGCCACCGAGGAAGTCGTCCGAGGAGGCACGGTCTCCGGCTCCTGTTGAACCGCTACCTCGGCGCGTTCGGACCGGCGACTCTGGCCGACGCGGCCACGTGGGCCGGCGTTCCGCGGACACGACTCGAGCCCGTGGTGTCGGACATGGATCTGCGTATGTTTCGTGACGAGGATGGCACGGTCTTGCTCGACCTGGCCGACGCAGCGCTACCGGATCCGGAGACGCCCGCGCCGGTTCGGTTCCTGCCGACGTGGGATGCAACCTTGCTGGCCCATTGCCGCCGTTCTGGCATTCTGCCCGAACCATTCCGCCAAGCCATCTTCCACACGTGGAACCCCCAGTCGGTCGGAACCGTCCTGGTCGACGGCGCCGTCGCGGCGACGTGGGCGTGGCGCCGCAACCGGGTCGAGTTCGCCGAGTTGGCGACGCTGACCACCACGCAGCGCCGACAGGTCGCCGACGAAGCCGAGCAGTTGACGGCGTTCTACCTGGCCTGACCGGCGGGAAGGGTCACGGTGAAGCGTGCCCCACCGATGGGTGACGTGTCGCAGTGCACGTCGCCGCCGTGTCGCTGAGCGGTCGCTCGAACGACCGCCAAACCAAGACCGACGCCGCCCGTGTGACGCGACCGCGATGAATCGGTACGCGTGAACCGCTCGAAGATCAGCTGCCTGTCGTCCTCGGCAACTCCGTCGCCGTCGTCGTCGACGGTCAGCGTGATCGTTCCGTCGATGTTCGTCAGCGAGACCTTCACGACGCTCGTCGCATGCCGTCCGGCGTTGTCGACGAGGTTGCGGACCATCCGTCGCCAGTGCCTGCCGGTCGCCGATCAGGCGCGCCGCGCCGACGTTCGACGTGTCGATCGAGATCGGCGAGCGTCGACGCGATGGCCGCGACCTCCTCCAAGACGACCTCGTCCAAGTCGGTTTCTGCCGATGGAGGTGCCGCCTCGTCGGCCTTGGCGAGATCCATCAGGTCGTCGACGATGTGGGCGAGGCGTGTCGCTTCGGCCCTGACGCCGGAGGCCTGACTCGGCCAGGAGCCGGTCTCCAGCTGGGCCCGCATCGAGGCAAGCGGTGATCGCAGTTCGTGGGATGCATCGGACAGGAACTGGCGCTCGTGCTCGCGCGAGGCCTGCAGCCGTCCGAGCATCGAGTTCATCGTGCGCGCCAGCCGGGCGACTTCGTCGTGGCTGTTCGGTTCACGTACCCGGCGCTGCAGGGTCGTCGCCGAGATGTTCTCGACCTCCAGACGCATCGCCTCGACCGGCCGAAGCGCCCGCCCGGCCAGGAACCAGGCAACGAGGGCGACAGCGAGGACCACCAGCGGGATGCCGAGCCGCAGCCCCGACCACAAGGTGCGCACGCTGCGGCGGACCTCGGCCAACGAAGCCATGCCGACCACGTAGAAGTTGCCGCCCGCTACGGCGACCGGAGCGGCGTCGTAGGCGACGTCGTGCGGCGAGACTCCCGAGACGAAGATCACCTGGTCGGCGGGCGGCGCCGGTCCCGGGAACGACCGTGATGTTCTTGATCGGAAGAGTGAACTCGCCGCCGACCGGCGCCCCGGTGTCGTTGAAGATGCCGACGCCCAGCGCCCTGATCGAACGTCTGATTCACGATCGCACCGAATGGCACTCCGTTCTCGACCTGATCCACCGTCGCACCAACCGCCGCCGCGGCAGCCTGTTCGCGGTCGCTGACCAAGCGATCCTCGACCGCCCGGGTCAGCAGTAGGGCACCGACGATCAACACCACGGCCACCAGGAACGTGGCCAGCACCGTGACTCGCACCCGGACGGAATCCGTCAGTCGACGGACGGTGTTCGAGATCGATCGGCTCATGATCGATCGGCCCCGTCATCGACGACCCGGTATCCGACTCCTCTGATCGTTTCGATCAGCGGGCTGTCTGCCTTCAGTGTCCAGCTTCTTGCGCAGGTACCTCACGTACACCTCCACGATGTTCGGGTCACCGACGAAGTCGGGCCCCCAGACCTCGGCCAACAACTCATCTTTGGAACTGATGAAATCACCCTGTCGAACGAGGTGCTCCAAGAGCGCGAACTCGCGCGGTGTGAGTCGTACTTCGACGTCGTCACGCTGACAGGTGCGACGACGAACGTCGATGCAGAGCGAGCCGCGTCGCAAGACGGTCGGTTCGATCTCGGCCCGTCGACGGGCGACCGCTCGCAGGCGGGCCAACAGCACGACCATCGAGAAGGGTTTCGACAAGAAGTCGTCGGCTCCGGTGTCGAGCGCCTCGGCCAGGTCGTAGTCGCCGTCCTTGGCGGTCAGTACGAGGATCGGTGTCCAGTTGTCCTCGCCCCGCAGCGTTGAACAGACCTGGAAGCCGTTCATGCCCGGGAGCAGGAGATCCAAGACGATCGCCGCAGTACGAATGTTCGCGGGCGCGCCACACTCCGGTGAGCCCGTCATGAGCGACGTCGACGTCGTAGCCCTCGGCGGTCAGGCCGCTGGCGATTGCCGCCGCCAGCCGTTCCTCGTCCTCGACCACCAGCACACGCACGAGCGGATGCTGCCACGGCGCACGACGATCTCCTCCGCGGGACGCTGAGAAAGCGTTCAGCAACTCTCAGCCTGTTGTCAGGACGGGTGGCGATACTCCGGCAAGCACCCCCGACCACGGGGGACAGCGGACGACGGAGGAGATCCCGCATGAAACGACTGATGATCATGTTCGCCGCGGCAGCGATGCTGGCCGGCTGCGGCAGTGCTGCCGCCAACGATCGAGAGGTCGCCAGCCTGTCGACGGCTGGCGCCGACGATGCCACCGGACACCGGCGACACATCCGGCAACTCGTCTGGCGAGGCGACGGACACCACCGGGGTGATCGATCCGAACGAGGCTGCGCTGCAGTTCGCCAAGTGCATGCGCGAGCACGGCATCGACATGCCTGACCCTCAGATCAGCGACGACGGTGGTGTGATGGTGCAGATCGGTGGGGCGCCCGGCGTCGGCCTGGGTGACGCGGGTGAGGGACCGGATCCGAAGGAGATGGAAGCGGCGAACAAGGCCTGCCAGCACTTCATGGAAGACGCGGCCGCGGGATTCGACCCGCCGAGCGAAGAGGACCAGAAGAAGATGCAGGAGCAGGCGCTGGCGTTCGCCAAGTGCATGCGTGACCACGGCATCGACATGCCCGACCCGCAGTTCTCCACCGATGGTGGCGGCTTCAGCATCGCCGTTGGCGTCGGTCCCGATGCGCGGCACAGACGGTGACGTCCCGGCCATCGATTTCAACGACGACGAGTTCAAGGCCGCCAGTGAAGCGTGCGGCGGTCCTGGCGGAGGTTTCGCAATCTCGACGCGATCGGACGGCGGATGAAGCGGCGCTGGTTGATCGTCGCGGTCGTCGGAATCGGAGCAGTCGCGGCTGGCGTGACCGTTGTGACACGTCGGCCGACGACTGCCGACGACGGAAAGCCCGAGGTCCCCGCGCCGCGTGAAACAGCACAGGTCTCGCGGACAGACCTCGTCGAGGAGGAGAAGCTGCGCGGTTCGCTGGGTTACGGAGAGTCGAGACAGATCGGAGGTACGGGTACGGGAACGATCACGGGACTTCCCGAACCGGGGACCGTGATTGTCCAGGGCGACGCGCCATGGCAGGTCGACGGTCACGCAGGCCCCGCCTTGTTCTACGGCGACCTGCCGATGTGGCGTCCGCTTCGTTCGGGCATCGATGACGGCGCTGACGTCGCCCAGCTGGAGCAGAACCTGACCGATCTCGGCTTCGGCGCCGACCTGACCGTCGACGAGGAGTTCGACAAGCAGACCACGGCGGCCATCAAGGCCTGGCAGGAGAGCCGCGGCTTCAAGAAGACCGGAGTCGTCAATCCCGTCGACCTCGTGATCGTGAAGGGGCCGGTGCGGGTGGCGGAACAACGCGCCGACGTCGGCGATCAGGTGTCGCCAGAGATCGTCAGCGTGACGGACGCGGAGCAGGTTGTGACACTCGACGTGGCGCTCGACAAGATCGAGCTCCTGAAGCCCGGTGCGGCGGTGGAGATCGAACTGCCCGACGACTCGAGGGTTCCCGGAACGATTGCCACGATCGGTCGCGTGGCCTCCGTGAAACAGGAAGGTTCTGCGGCATCGATCGAGGTGCGTGTGTCGCTGCAGTCACCCGTCGCATCGCTCGACGCCGCGCCGGTCGACGTCGTCGTGACCACCCCGAAGGCCACCGGTGTGCTGGTCGTCCCGATCCGTGCCCTGGTCGCCCTGGCCGAGGGTGGATACGCGGTCGAACGTGTCTCGAGTGGTTCGACGCAGCTCGTAGCTGTCGAGCCGGGGGAGTTCGGCGACGGGATCGTCGCGATCACGGGCACCGGTCTTGCCGAGGGTGACACCGTGGTGGTCGCACCGTGAACGTCGTCGAACTGGTGGACGTGTGCAAGACGTATCCGGGCGGTGTCGAAGCGTTACGTGGCATCAACCTGCGCATCGAGGCCGGCGAATCGCTGGCCATCGTCGGGCCGTCGGGATCAGGCAAGAGCACGCTCCTACAGGTACTCGGGTGTCTGGATCGAGCCACGTCGGGAAGGGTCGTCGTGTCGGATCACGATGTGTCGAAACTCGGCGATCGGAAGCTGTCAGCGATTCGTGGATCGATGATCGGGTTCGTGTTCCAACAGTTCCACCTCGTCGAGACGATGAGTGCGCTCGACAACGTGGCGTTGCCGTTGTTGTACCAAGGCGTGCCGAGGAGCGTGCGGCGACGCCGGGCGATCGAGTGCCTCGAGCGCGTCGGTCTGAGCCAGCGCGCTGCCCACCGGCCGAGTCGGTTGTCGGGCGGCGAGCGCCAACGGGCCGCAATCGCCAGAGCCCTGGTCACCGAACCGGCGATGCTGCTTGCCGACGAGCCGACCGGCAATCTCGACAGGCGCACCGGTGCCGAGATCGTCGAGCTCTTCCACTCCCTGCATCGCGATGGTTCGACGGTGGTCGTGATCACTCATGACCAGCAGTTGGCCGAGGGATTTCCCCGCCGTGAAGAGGTACTCGATGGTCAACTGATCTCGGACTCACTTCAGGCGACGGGCGTTCTGACGTGAGCGGCGCGCTGCGACCGATCGACGTCGTCCGCGTCGGCGTTGGCTCACTCGGTGCACGAGCCGCACGCACGGTGTTGACAGCGCTGGGAATCGCCATCGGCATCGCCGCGCTGGTCTCTGTGGTCGGGATCTCGTCGTCGAGCCGCGCCGACCTGCTGGCTCAACTCGACCGATTCGGCACCAACCTGCTCGAGGTTCGTGCCGGTCAGAGCGTGTTCGGGGAGGCTGCGACTCTGCCGGAAGAGGCTCCCTCGATGATCCGCAGGATCGGGCCGGTCGACGATGTCAGTGCCGTCGCCGGGTTGCAGGAGACGGTGCGTCGCACCGATCTGATCCCTGCCTCCGAGACCGGTGGTATCGCCGTCGATGCGGCCACGACCTCGCTCCTCAACACCGTCGGGGCGACTATCGCTGAGGGGCGATTCATCGATGCGTCGAACGAGTCGTTGCCGGCCGTCGTGCTCGGTTCGACGGCTGCCCGCCGTCTCGGCATCGAGTCGTTGTCCGGCTCGCCCATGGTGTGGATCGGTGGTCGGTGGTGGGCAGTGGTCGGGATCCTCGATCCGGTTCCGCTGCTGTCATCACTCGACAGTGCCGCCCTGATCGGTTTCGGCGCGGCTCACGATCTGCTCGGCCACGACGGCAAGGTATCGAGCATCTACGTGCGCATGGCGCCGAAGTCCGTCGAAGCAGTGCGGGCCGTCTTGGCGGCCACGACCAACCCGTCGGCGCCCAACGAGGTCGAGATCTCGCGTCCTTCCGATGCGCTGAAGGCCCGCGCAGCCGTCGACAGCGGACTGCGCGCTTTGCTGCTGGCGCTCGGTGGTGTCTCGCTGCTGGTCGGCGGCATCGGTATCGCCAACGTCATGGTGATCTCGGTGCTGGAACGCCGGACCGAGATCGGCGTGCGTCGAGCCATCGGCGCCACCCGCCGGCACATCCGCCTGCAGTTCCTCACGGAGGCAGCCACGTTGTCGACGTTGGGCGGCATCGGTGGAGTCGGGCTCGGATGCGTGGTCACTGCCGTGTACGCGCGCCGCCAGGACGTGCCGCTGACGATCCCGCTTGAGCGTGCTGATCGGCGGCATCGCCGCCGCGCTGATCGTCGGAGCGATCGCCGGTCTGTATCCGGCCGGGCGTGCCGCTCGTCTCGACCCTGCCGAAGCCCTACGCCCGGCCTGAGCGCGCCCCCTTCCCCGAACTTTGTCGCTCTCAACACGTCCAGCGTGTCGAGAGCGACAAAGTTGGCGAGCGGTCAGTACATCGCCGCGGACTTGCTGGCGGTGGGTCGTGCACCGCGGGCGGTGGCCAGATCGGTGACGAGCGAGCCTCGCATCGCCAGCATGTCGCTGGTCACGGTGATCATGCGGAAGCCCTGCTCGAGCCGTCGCTCGACCAGGGCCGCTGTTGCATGGATACCTGGCACGACTCCGGCCTTGCGGCAGCCGGCGACGATGGTCGCCAACGCGTCGTCGAACTTGCTGTCGCCGTCGTTGTTCCCCGGGGGCAATCCCAGCGTGATCGACAGATCGGCCGGGCCGACGTAGATCGCATCGATGCCGGGGACGGCGAGGATCTCGTCGAGATTGGAGATCGCCTCGACGGTCTCGATCATGGGGATGAGGGCGATGCCATCACTGGACCAGTCGAAGTGGTTTGCCCGGCGCAGCCCGCCACCACCGGGCCGAAGCTTCGCGCACCCATCGGCGCATACCGGCCGGCGCGGACCACGGCTTGAGCCTCGGCCACGGAGTTCACCATCGGGACGATGATGCCCTCGATGCCACCGTCGAGCATCTTGCCGATGATGCCCGGCTCGTTCCACGGCACGCGGCAGATCGGAGTTCCCCCGCCGAGCATGATGGCCTGTGCCATCGCCACGGTCTGCTGGTAGTCGAGCACTCCGTGCTGGTTGTCGAGGCAGACGTAGTCGTACCCAACTCGAGCGGCGGCCTCGGCACTGACCACTGATGGGATAGCCAGCCACACTCCGAGGGTGTCGCGTCCCTCGTTCCATTGGGTTCGCAAGGTGTCCATCGCCCGGTTCTAGCAAAGTTCGTCGTCGCGACTGGCCTCAGGCAGATTTGTCAGGCTGGCGCGGCGACGATCGTGGCCGGTCGCCCGGCCAACACGTTGAGGGCGTTGTCGATCGCGTGGGCATACAGCCGACGCCGTCCGGCGACGGTCGCCGACGCAACGTGAGGCGTCACGATGACGTTGGTGTGCTGCAGCAGCGGATGCCCGACCGGCAGCGGCTCGGGATCGGTCACGTCGAGACCGGCGCCGGCGACCTGTCCGGAATCCAACGCGGCCAGGAGTGCGTCTTGGTCGACCAGACCGCCGCGGGCACAGTTGACGAGGTACACACCACGCTTCATCGTTGCCAGTGATGCCGCGTTGATCATGTGGCGGGTATCGGTGACGGCCGGGGCGTGCAGCGAGATCACATCGGATCGGGTGAACACACTGTCGAGGTCGACGAGTTCGCAACCCTCGGCCTCGCTGAGATACGGGTCGTGGGCCAACACGCGCATCCCGAGTGCCCGCGCCGCAGCGCCGACCCGGCGAGCGATTCGGCCGTAACCCACCAATCCCAGCACTGTGCCGTCGAGTTCCAGTGCGCTGCCGGTGGTGGCGCCGGCCAGTCCCTGGCGGGCCCGGTCGGTCTGTACCGGCAGGTTCTTGACCACGGCGAACATCAGCATCAGTGTGTGCTCCGCCGTCGAGACCGACGGCGCATCCGGAGCGTTGCAGACGATCACGCCGGCGGCCGTCGCCGCGGCGACGTCGACGTTGTCGTAACCGATTCCGATTCGGGAGATGACCTTCATGTTCGGACCGAGGGCGAACGCATCTGCGTCCCACGTTCGCTTGGCGCCGGCCAGCACGGCCACTGCGGCGCCGAGGTCGGCGTCGTCGGGGCCCACAGCAACTGCCCGACCGTCCACGAGGTCGAGATATGCATCGGGGAACGGGTGGTCGAAGTACAGGATCGGCAGGTGTTGGTCCATCGGTCGCACCATATCCGGCAGTGCCACCCAGGGATATGGTGCGATCATGCTCGATCATTCACAGCTCTTCCACATCGGCATTCGGGTGACAGACCTCGAGGCGGCGATGGCCGAAGTCGGCAAGCACGGCGTGGTCACCTGGGCTTCGATTCAGAACCGGCCGATGTCGGTGTGGCTACCCGGCACTGGGCCGGCGGTGCTGCAGTTGGCCCTCACCTATTCCGTCGAGGGTCCGGTGCACCTCGAGTTGCTGCAAGGACCGGCCGGTTCGATCTGGGACGGTCACGACGCGCCGGGCGCCCATCATTTCGGGTATTGGTCCGATGACGTCCGCGCCGACACCGAGCAGATGCTGGGCGATGGGGGGACGTTGGAGTTGGCCGCGGCAGCTCCTGAAGACGGCTATGGCCGGTTCAGCTACGTGCGTCTGCCCTCGGGCTATCTCGTCGAGCCGGTCTCGATCGCCAGCAAACCGCGCTTCGAGCGGTGGTGGGCGGGAGGGTCGCTCAGCGATCCGGTGTCGTAGCCTGCCGATCATGTCAGATTCGTCCGGGTCCGATCTGTCTGAACGCGCCCGCCGCCACCTGTGGATGCACTTCACCCGTCTCGGTGCCTACGTCGACTCGGAAGTGCCTGTCATCGCCCGCGGCGAGGGCTGCTACGTGTGGGACCAGCACGGCAACCGCTACCTCGATGGGCTCTCCGGGCTCTTCACGGTCCAGGCCGGGCATGGTCGAGCCGAGCTCGGCCATGCTGCGGCCCGGCAGGCCGAGACGCTCGGCTACTTCCCGGTCTGGTCGTTCGCCCACGAACCAGCGATCGAGCTGGCCACCCGGCTCGCCACGTTGGCGCCCGGCGATCTCAATCGGGTGTTCCTGACACCGTCGGGCGGCGAAGCGATCGACACCGCCATCAAGCTCTCCAGGCAGTACTTCAAGCTGATCGGCCAACCGGCACGAACCAAGGTGATCTCGCGCACCCTGGCCTACCACGGCACTTCGATCGGGGCGCTCAGCGTGACCGGGATCCCGTCGATCAAGACACCGTTCGAACCGCTGATGCCCGGTGCGATCAAGGTGCAGACCCCCTATCGCTACCGCTGCCATGACTGTCAGCACCTCGATGCCTGCACATTGCGTTGTGCCGATGACCTGGCCCTGCGCATCGAGATGGAAGGGCCGGATTCGGTCGCCGCGGTGTTCATGGAGCCGCTGCAGAACACCGGCGGCGCCTTTGCCCCGCCGGAGGGTTATTGGGCACGGATCCGGGAGATCTGCGACCAGCACGGCGTGCTGCTGGTCAGCGACGAGGTGATCTGCGCGTTCGGGCGTCTCGGCCATATGTTCGGCTGCGATCGGTACGAGTATCAACCGGATCTGGTGACGTTCGCCAAGGGTGTCACATCGGGATATGCGCCATTGGGAGGTGTGATGGTGTCGGACCGCATCGCCGAGCCGTTCCTCGACGATCCGAACACGTTCTTGCACGGCCAGACGTTCGGCGCTCATCCCGTGGCCTGTGCGGTGGCCAACGCCAACCTCGACATCTTCGAACGCGAGGATCTCTGCGGGAACGTCTTGGCCAACGAGTCCCGGTTCACCCAACTCCTCGATGGCCTGTGTGACATCCCGCTGGTCGGTGACGTGCGTGGCGATGGCTACTTCCGGGCCATCGAGTTGGTCAGCGACCAGGCCACGAAAGGGGCGTTCACGCCCGACGAGGCAGACTGGCTCCTTCGCGACTACCTCTCGCCGCGACTGTACGAAGCCGGTTTGATCTGCCGGGTCGACGACCGCGCCGAGCCGGTGCTCACGTTGGCGCCGCCACTGATTGCCGGGGAAGAGGAGCTGTCCTTCATCGTCGCCACCGTGCGGAGCGTGCTGACCGCCGCCTCCGCCGAATTCGCAGCACGCAGGCACTGACATGCGCCGTTCGATCGACGACTATCCGTTCTCCGCCGACGATCTCCCCGAGGGTGCCGACGATGCCATGCAGGTCTCCTGGGCCGTGGCGATCTGCGACGACTACGACGATGCCGAGCCGCGTGTGGTGCTGACGGTCGAGGAGGTCGGGCATGCCGGCGCAGGGCTGGTCGCTCACCTCGGCCCGGACCACGCCCGTCGGCTGCGTGTCGCGCTCGGCGATGCCCTGCGCGAGATCGGCGAAGATCCTGCGCGGTAATGCCGAAGGCGATTGCGGATCGGCACGGTCCCGGCTATTGTTGACCATCTGAGTCGGATTTATCGGGAATTCGACGTACACGTTGTCGACAGGAGGAGCCGGATGACCATCACCCCCATCATTCCTCCCATCATCCCGGGGCCCCGCGACCTCGACGCCGAGCAGCAGCGCGACATCGATCGATTCGAGCGGGCCGTAGCCCAGTACCTGTCCGGCGAGATCAGTGAAGACGTGTTCCGGGTGATGCGTCTGAACAACGGCGTGTACGGCCAACGCCAGGGCGGCACCAACCAGATGGTGCGCATCAAGCTGCCGGCCGGCACGATCACGCCGGAGCAGCTCGATCTGATGGGCCACCTGGCCGAGACCTACTCGCGTGGCTGGGGGCACATCACCACTCGGCAGAACGTGCAGATCCACTACGTCGAGCTCACCCGGGTGACCGATGTCATGCGCGCCCTCGGCGCCGTCGGCCTGACCACCCGCGAGGCATGCGGCGACACGGTGCGCAACGTGATGGCCTGTCACCTCGCCGGCGCCTGCCCCCACGAGTTCCTCGACGTCACGCCGTGGGCGGAAGCGGCGTTCCGTCATTTCGTGCGCAACCCGCTCGGACAGCGCCTGCCGCGCAAGTTCAAGATCAACTTCTCGGGGTGCTCGACCGACTGCGGGCAGGCGATGTTCAACGATGTCGGCGTGATCGCCACGACCCGAACCCTCGACGACGGTTCCACCGAAGCCGGCTTTCGGGTGTACATCGCCGGTGGCCTGGGTGCCAACCCGCATCCCGCCCTGGCCCTCGAGGAGTTCACCTCGCGCGAAGACCTGCTGCCGACCATCGAGTCGGTCCTGCGTGTCTTCGATCAGACCGGCAACCGCGACAACAAGCTGCGGGCCCGCCTGAAGTGGGTGGTCGACCAACTCGGCATCGACGAGGTTCGCCGGCGCGTCCTGAAGATGCGCCACACGCTGCCCGCATCGTCGTCGTGGCCCGGAGGAATCCCCGAGATCGTGCAGAAAGTCGGTGACGCCCCCGCAGGGCGTTCCAGCACGATCGAAGCGACCCAAGTCGGTCAGGGCGTCAGCGTGTCTCTCACGCCGCGTGACCCGTATCAGCGTTGGGTGGCCACCAGCGTCGTGCGCGGCAGTGCCAATGGTGCGGTCTCGGCCGTCGCCTACGCCGCTCTCGGCGACGTCACGGCCGCGCAGTTCCGAGCCCTGGCGTCGATTCAGCGCGAGTTGGGGGCCGACGTGCGCCTCAGCAACCGCCAGAACGTGGTCTTCCGCGGCCTCACCGAAGCCCAGCTGCCGGTGTTGTACGCCAGGTTGGAGGCCATCGAGATGGCCCGCCCTGGCGCCGAGCTGGCCCGCGACGTCGTTGCCTGCCCAGGTGCCGATACCTGCAACATCGCCGTCACCCAGTCGCGCGGACTGGCCAAGGCGATCGGCGAGAAGCTCGAGGAGGAGGGTCTGTCCGAGATCGGCGGCGTTCGCATCAACATCTCCGGCTGCACCAACAGCTGCGGACAGCATCACACGAGTGACATCGGCTTCTTCGGCGCCGAGCGCCGTGCGCACGGCCGTTCGGCGCCCGGGTACCAGATGTTGCTCGGCGGGTACGTCGGCCAGGAACAGGTTTACTTCGGCGACAAGGCGCTGCGCCTCCCTGCCAAGGCTGCGCCCGATGCCGCGGTACGGGTGGTCCGTCGCTTCGCCGCCGAACGCACCGCCGGCGAGTCGTTCCGGGGCTGGATGGATCGATCGGGAGGCGCGACCGCGATCGCCGAGGGGTTGAAGGAACTCGATTTCTTCCCGTCACCCGACGATGCCCCCGAGTTCTATGCAGACTTCGACGAGACCGGGCCGTTCGTGGCCGAGGTCGGCGAGTCGGAGTGCGCGGTCTGAGCGCCCGCTACGAGACAGCGGCGGCGGCAATCGATGCGGCCAACGCGGTGGATCCCAACGTCGTCGACGTGCGTGGCCAGCAGGTCGCGCTGGCGTTGATCCACGGGCGGTTGGCGGCCGAATGGATCGACCAACTGGTCGACGAGCCCGACGAAGAGTTGCTCCTGGCGGCTCGCGCCCATCATCTGCGCCGCTGGGAGTTGCGCCGCGACACCTATCCAACGGGTCGAGCCGGCTACCTGAGGTGGCGGAGGGATCAGAAGTCGCGTCACGCCGGCGACGTTGCTTCAGTTCTGCAGCCCCTTGGATATGCACCGAACGAGATCGAGCGGGTCCAGCGGCTGATCCGCCGCGAGTCCGTCGACGGTTCCCAAGCCATGGAGGACGCAGCTTGCTTGGTGTTCATCGAGACCCAACTGGGCTCGTTCTCGACGCGGATCGATCACGATCTGTTGATCGAGGTCATCCGCAAGACCTCCAGGAAGATGAGTGCGAGGGGCCTGGAACTGGTTGCCTCCATCCCGCTCGGCGACAACGAACGAGCCCTCCTGGTCGAAGCCCTCGAGGACCACGAATCGTGAGGATCGATTGACAATCCATGACAGGCCGACTGACCAGCGGCAAAGAATAGGTCAAATGACCTACGGTTGAGCCATTGACACTCAGCGTGGCTGAAGGCAGTGTACTGGGTGCACCGCGGGCCTCCCCCCGGACGGTGTGAGGACGGTAACCAGATGACTACAACAGTCGCTTTTGAGCTTCGCCCAGCGCTACCTGCCGATGCCGCGTTCGAGCAGCACTTGTACGCATCGACGCGAGATGACTTGCGCCCGCTCGGCCCCGAGGTGTTCGACGGTCTCGTTGGCATGCAGTTCCGTGCCCAGTCGATGTCGATCAGGTTGGATCATCCGCGGGCCGACAAGAAAATCGTGGTGGTCGACGCTGAGCCGGTAGGTCGGATAATCGTCGATGCCGACGGTTCCTACATAGAGGTCATCGATGTCGCCCTGCTTCCCGAGTTCCGGGGTCACGGCATCGGATCCAGCGTGCTTCGTGGGGTGCTGGCCCACGCCGACCGTGTCGGTCGATCGGTCAGGCTGTACGTCGAGAAGCAAAGCAGGGCCGTGCGGCTGTACGAGCGCTTGGGATTCACCATCGCCGACGATGTCGGGATGTACCTGGCGATGTTGCGGAGCTGATCAGCCGGCGACGATCGGCAGGAGCGTCAGCTCCGGCTCGTCGCCTTCCAACCGCTGCAACCGGTACCGATTCTCGAACAGGGCAACCAGCGCTCCGTCACCGCGCGTGAGGATCCGGATGCCGCCGATTCGACGCAGACGCTCGCTGGATTCCTTGTCGGTCAGGCGAATCGCCTGATAGGGAGCCGAGAGGATTTCTGTCGGCGCGCCGAACTCGCTCCCCAAACGGTAGGCGAAGACTTCGAACTGCAGCTCGCCCACCGCCGCCAGAATCGTCTCCGATTCCCCGACGTCTGGGTCGCGCAACACTTGCACGACACCTTCCTCGTCGAGCTGAGCGAGCCCTTTGCGGAACTGCTTGAAGCGGCCATTGTCGAGCGGTCTGGCCCTGGCGAACACCTCGGGCGAGAACCTCGGAATCGGCGGGAACTCGACCGCCAACCCGGCGTACCCGGCGTCGAACAGCGTGTCGCCGAGCTGCACGCCACTGGCGTTGACCAGCCCGACGACGTCGCCCGGGAAGGCTTCGTCGACGGTCTCTCGATCGGGTCCGAACGCAGTGGTGGCGTACTTCGTCGTCAGATCGCGACCCGTACGTTGGTTGGTCACGCTCATCCCGCGCTCGAACCTGCCCGAACAGATGCGGGCGAAGGCGATGCGGTCGCGGTGCGACGGATCCATGTTGGCCTGGACCTTGAACACGAACGCCGAGAACGGGCTGTCGAGCGCACGCGGCACATCGTCACGATCGAGGCGCGGCGAAGGCGACGGTGCCAGCTCGACAACGGCGTCGAGCAGCATGCGCACGCCGAAGTTGGTCAACGCCGATCCGACGAACACCGGGGTCGATTGTCCGGCGAGGAACGATGGAAGATCGACGTCGGCGCCGATCGCGTCGAGCAACGAGCACTCGTCGAGGGAGGCCTTCCACGCCCGACTGTTCTCGGCGCTGCCAGCTGCGCTCGCCTCGGCGAGATCGGAGGTCTCCTCGGCTGCCGCCGACGCGCCTCGGGCCGTCCTGGTGAACTTGGTGTAGGTGCCGGTACGACGATCGATCAGGCCGCGAAAGTCTTCACCATCGCCGACCGGCCACGTCGCCGGCGTCGGACGGAGCTGGATCTGCTTCTCGATCTCGTCGAGCAGTTCGAGCGGGTTGCGGCCAGGCCGGTCGTACTTGTTGAGGAACGTGATCACCGGTAGGTTGCGCGAGCGGCAGACCTGGAACAGCTTCAGCGTCTGGGCTTCGATGCCTTTGGCAGCGTCGAGCACCATCACCACGGCGTCGACAGCGGACAGCACCCGATACGTGTCCTCGGAGAAGTCACGGTGCCCGGGCGTGTCGAGCAGGTTCATGATGTGATCGCCGTAGGGGAACTGCATCACGGTCGAGCTGATCGAGATGCCACGCTGTTGCTCGAGCTCCATCCAGTCACTGCGCGCCGATCGTCGCCCCTCGCGGGCGTGTACGGAACCGGCCTCTTGCACGGCGCCGGAGTACAGCAGGAACTTCTCGGTCAGCGTCGTCTTGCCGGCGTCTGGGTGGCTGATGATCGCAAAGGTGCGACGGCGCGTGGCCTCGGCGATCTCGTTCATGGCCGTTCGAGGCTACCGGCACCCATGCGATGAGAGATGAGCCTCCCGGCGCGGCTCATCGCTCATCGCACGGTCTTGGGGCAGGGTCAGGGTCAGGCGATGGTGCGCCAGGCGACCAGGCGCTCGGCGCTGTCGTCGCCGGGCACGGGCAACTGGCAGACGACACGCAGCCCAGGCCACTCGCTGGGCGTCAGCTGCTGGTATTCGAAGACCAGGTTGCCGGCACGGGGATGGGAGTACCGACGCAGTCGTGTCTGGAACTGGGCGACGTCGAGCTGCGGCCACCACTCGGCGAACTCCGGGCTGGCGGCGATCAGCCGCGCGATCAACTCCTCTACCTGGGGGTCGTGGCGCATCGCTGCGGTGCCGGAGCGGTATTCGGCCATGATCCGGCGGGCCTGAGCGGGCCAGTCGGCCAGGAGCCGTCGAGCATGCGGCTCGGCAAACACGACCCACAGCAGATTGCGGTCCTCGTCGGCCAGCCGATCGATGGTCGGGTAGAGCAGCGACTGCGGCCGATTCCAGGCCAGGAACTCCCAGCGTGGCCCGAGTACGTAGGCCGGCGCCGGCTCCATCGAGGTGATGAGACGGACCAATGCGTCGGGGGCGTGTTCGACCGTTTCGACCGGTTCACGTGATTCGCGTGCCGCCAGGGCCAGTAGGTGCTGGCGTGCCGCATCATCGAGGTGCAGGGCACGCGCCAGCGCTGTCAGCACGTCGACCGAGGCGTTGATCGGGCGGCCCTGTTCGAGCCAGGTGTACCAGGTCACCGAGACCCCGGCGAGCATGGAGATCTCCTCGCGCCGCAATCCCTTGGTACGCCGTGAACGGCCTTCGGGCAGGCCGACGTCGGCGGGGGTGAGCGCGTCGCGGTGAGCGCGGCAGGAATGCGGCCAGCTCGTCACGGCGTGTCATCGGGCCATTCGATCACGCTGCAGGGTGCCGAGGCGTAGTGGTGTCGATACCCGCCTGAGGCATTCGTCACGTATCCAGAGGGCGCGTGGCGGGTCTGTAGTGGTGAAGCGACCAGCGAAGGAGGTGCGCATGGTGACGATCATCATCGGTTCGTTGGCCTTCAGCGTCGGTGGCGCGTTCATGGGCCTCTCCGCCGGATTCACCCGGCTATGGCCGAGTCTGATCGTTGCCGCGTGCTTCGTCATCGGCGCCGGCTTCCTGGCCCGCGCCGTGTATCGCGGCGGGCTGAGCACGACCTACGTGGTCGGTCTCGGCATCGAGGCGGTGATCTCGGTCGGGATCGGCTTGGCGCTCCTGGGCGAGCGCCTGACCGGTGGCCAAGCCGCCGGCATCGCGATCATCCTGGTCGGGCTGGCCACCCTGAAGCATGGGTGAAACGCTCGCAAGCATGGGTGAAAACTCTGGCAAACACGGCTGATCCGCGGTTATCGGCAACAATGGGCGGGTGCTGTCACTCGACGCAATGCTGTCCGATCTGGAGTACCTCGTATCGGTCGAGTCTCCCTCGCACGACGTCGAGGCCATCACTCGATCAGCCGGGGCGGTTCATGATGTGATCAAGCGCAGGCTCGGCCACGAGGCCGAGTTGGTCGACAGCGATGCTGGTCCACACGTCCACGCCCGGTTCGGGTCGGGGTCACGGGTGCTGATCGTCGGCCACCACGACACGGTGTTCCCGATCGGCGCCCTGGCGGCCAGACCGTTCGCCGTCAGCAACGGAAGGGCAACCGGGCCGGGGGTCTTCGACATGAAGGCGGGCATCGTTCAGGCGGTCCACGCGCTCTCGCTACTCGACGACCTCGACGGTGTCGAGTTGTTGATCACCGCCGACGAGGAGGTCGGCTCGAAGACGTCGCGGGCGCTGATCGAGGAGCGGGCGCTGGCGTGCGGGGCCGTGTTGGTGCTCGAGCCCAGCGCCGACCGCGGTGCGCTGAAGACTGGGCGCAAGGGCACGGGAACATTCGAGGTGATCGTCCACGGTCGGGCGGCCCACGCCGGACTGGAACCCGAGAAGGGGATCAACTCGCTCGTCGCCGCTGCGCAGTTGATCACCAGGATCGCCACCTTCGGCGATCCTGCTACTGGGACCACCGTGACGCCAACGGTTGCCACGGCGGGCACGGCCGACAATGTCGTGCCCGCAATGACCCGGGTGCGCGTCGATGCCCGAGTCTCCGCTGCGGGTGAGAAGGAACGAGTCGAGCGGCTGATGTCGACGCTGGCCAGCGACGTGCCCGGTGTGGGCGTCGAAGTGACCGGTGGCCTCGACCGACCTCCGATGCCCGAGTCCGCCTCGGCGAGCCTTTTTGCCGTTGCCCGGTCCGCCGCAGCGCAGGCGGGCCTCGACGAACTCAACGGCGTCACAGTGGGCGGTGGCAGTGACGGCAACTTCACCGCAGCGATCGGCGTGCCGACCCTCGATGGCCTCGGTGCCGTCGGCGGTGGCGCCCACGCCGACCACGAGTACGTGGTGATCGACACGATGATCGACCGCTCGCGACTGGTCGCGGCGATCGTCGCCGAACTGCTCACCTAGCGCCGACTAGCGGGACGTGCCGTCGTCCAATTCCATCAAACCGCCGCTTCCGAGCGTGCCGGCGTTGCGATAGACGTCGAGCTTGGAGCGGCTGTCTTCGATGTCGAGGTTGCGCATCGTCAACTGGCCGATTCGGTCGAGCGGCCCGAACGCGGCGTCGTCGACCTTTTCCATGCTCAGCCGTTCCGGCGCGTAGGTGAGGTGCGGCCCGGTTGTGTCGAGGATCGAGTAGTCGTCGCCGCGTCGCAGGCGCAGCGTGACTTCGCCGGTGATCGCCGCGCCGACCCAACGCAGCAGCGGTTCGCGCAACATCAGGCTCTGCGGGTCGAACCATCGTCCTTCGTACAGCAGCCGGCCGAGGCGACGACCCATCGTGCGGTAGTTCTCGATGGTGTTCTCGTTGTGGATCGCCGTCACCAGTCGCTCATAGGCGATGTGCAGCAATGCCAGACCGGGGCCCTCGTAGATGCCGCGGCTCTTGGCCTCGATGATCCGGTTCTCGATCTGGTCGCTCATGCCCAGACCGTGACGGCCACCGACGGCGTTGGCCTCTTGCACGAGCTCGACGGCCGACGCGAACTCGTTGCCGTTGATCGTCACCGGCCACCCCTCGTGGAATCCGACGGTGACGGTCTCGCCGGGGATGGCCACGTCGTGGCGCCAATGGGCGACACCCATGATCGGCCGGACGATCTCCATCGAGCTGCTCAGCTCCTCCAGCAGCTTGGCCTCGTGGGTGGCACCCCAGATGTTGGCGTCAGTGGAATAGGCCTTCTCGACGCTGTCGCGGTACGGGAGATCGTGGGTGATCAGGAACTCGCTCATCTCGGTCCGCCCGCCGAGTTCGGTGACGAAGTCGTGATCGAGCCACGGCTTGTAGATCCGCAACTGGGGATTGACCAGCAGTCCGTAACGGTAGAACCGCTCGATGTCGTTGCCCTTGTAGGTGCTTCCGTCGCCCCAGATGTCGACACCATCATCGTGCATCGCCCGCACCAACAAGGTGCCGGTGACCGCTCGTCCCAGCGGCGTGGTGTTGAAGTAGGTCTTGCCCGCCGTGGAGATGTGGAACGCGCCGCACTGCAACGCCATCAGGCCCTCGCGGACGAGCTCGGCGCGGCAGTCGATCAGCCTGGCCAGCTCGGCGCCGTACTGCTTGGCACGGTCGGGCACGCCGGTGAGGTCGGGCTCGTCGACCTGGCCGAGATCGGCGGTGTAGGCGCACGGCAGCGCGCCCCTGTGCCGCATCCAGGCCACGGCGGCCGAGGTGTCGAGACCGCCGCTGAACGCGATCCCGACGCGTTCACCCTGTGGTAGTGAGGTCAGCACCTTCGACATAGACACGAGACGCTACCGGCGATGACAGCTCTCTTCTTGGTTTACGCTGCGCCCGTGAAGGTGTTGTTCGCCTCGGCAGAGTTTGCCCCACTGGCCCGAGTCGGCGGGCTTGCCGCGGCGGCGGCGGGGCTGGTCGCCGAGCTCCGGCGCCAGGGCGTCGACGTGCACCTGGTCGTTCCCGATTACTTCACCACCCCACTCCAGCACGAGACCATTGTCGAGCTCGACGTGCCGGAGTGGGCCGGCCCGGCCAGGGCGCGCCACGGCACGCTGGAGAGCATCGGTCAGATCACCCTGATCGATGCCTACGGCATCGCCAAGAGCCATCCGTACCTCCAGCCCGACGGTGTCGGGTGGCCCGACAACGATCGCCGGTTCATGGCTTTCTCGGCAGCGCTCGCCGCGTTGACCGAGACCGTCGCACCCGACGTGTTGCACCTCAACGATTGGCACACCTGCGCGGCCTTGGGCCACCTTGCCGAACTGCCGCCGACGATGCTGACCATCCACACCCTTGGTTACCAGGGACGCACCAATCCGGGTTGGTTGAAGACCCTGCCTCACCACGTCGCCGCCTTCGAGCAATGGGGCGACTGCAATCCACTGCTCGGGGGCATCCACTTGGCCGATGTCGTCGTTGCCGTCAGTCCGAACTATGCGGCCGAGATCACGACACCCAACGGGGGATTCGGTCTCGACGGGCCTCTGCGGGACAAAGGCGACCGACTGGTCGGCATTCTCAACGGGATCGATACCGGGACGTGGGATCCGCAGACCGATCCGCACCTGCCAACACCGTTTTCGTCGACGGACCTCGGCCCGAAGGCATCGATGCGCACCGAACTCCTCGCGCGATACGACCTGGCGGACGGTGGGGGCCCGTTGCTGACGATGGTCACCAGGCTCGCCGACCAGAAGGGTGTCGATCTGCTCGTACCGATGGCGCCCTTCCTGCAACGTCTCGGGGCGACGCTGGTCGTGCTCGGCGACGGCGAGCAATGGCTCGCCGATGCACTCGGCTCGGCCGCGGCCAATCATCCCCGTCAGGTGGCTTTCGTCCGCGGATACGACGAGTCGCTGGCGCACCGACTGTTCGCCGGCGCTGACGTGTTTGCAATGCCGAGTCGTTTCGAGCCGTGTGGTCTGGCCCAGATGCAAGCGATGCGGTACGGCACGTTGCCGCTGGTCACCGACGTCGGCGGGCTGCACGACACCGTCATCGATGTCGACGACTCTCCCACCTCGGGGACGGGCGTTGTAGTGCCCGAGGCCAGTGCCGTGGCGTTGATGGACGGGCTGCACCGGATGGTCAAGGCATACTCGCAGCCGCGCCGTCGAGCCGCGATGCAGCGGCGCGGGATGGCCATCGACTGGTCGTGGCAGCGTCCGGCGGCGGCTCACATCGACTGGTACCGACGGCTGCTCGCCGAGCCAAGTCGAGAAACGTCTAACGTGCCGCAACATGGCTGAGCCGAAGGTACTCGTGGTCGTTCTGGCCGGCGGTGAGGGAAGACGTTTGGCGCCGTTGACGGCGGACCGCGCCAAACCGGCGGTCCCCTTCGGCGGGACGTACAGAATCATCGATTTCGTGCTGTCGAACTTCGCCAATGCCCGGTACCTGAAGATCGTCGTGCTCACCCAGTACAAGAGCCACAGCCTCGACCGGCACATCAGTCAGACGTGGCGTTTCTCGACGCTGCTCGGCAACTACGTCACGCCGGTGCCGGCACAGATGCGCCGCGGCCCACAGTGGTTCAGCGGCTCGGCCGATGCGATCTACCAGAACCTCAACCTGATCAGCGACGAACGCCCCGACATCGTCTGCGTGTTCGGCGCCGATCACATCTACCACATGGATCCGCGCCAGATGGTCGAGCACCACCTCGCCGTCGGCGCCGGTGTCACGGTGGCGGCCATCCCCGTGCCGGTTGCCGAGGGGTCGCAGTTCGGGATCATCGAGGCATCCGCCGCCGGACAGATCATCGAGTTCCACGAGAAGCCGGCCAACCCGCCGACGATGCCCGGCGACGCGTCGAGGGTGCTGGCGTCGATGGGCAACTATGTGTTCGACACGCAGACGCTGATCGATGTGGTCAGCCCGACCGGTACCGACACGATCGCCACCGATATCGGCGGCGACGTCATCCCGACGCTGACCGAGGCCGGCGTTGCCCACATGTACGACTTCTCGACCAATGTCATCCCCGGGCAGGCCGAGCACGAGCGCGGCTACTGGCGCGACGTCGGAAGCCTCGACGCCTACTACGAGGCGAACATGGACCTCATTGCGCCCGTCCCACCCTTCAGCCTGTACAACGGCGAGTGGCCGGTCTACAGCCTGCAACTCCCGTTGCCGCCGGCCAAGATCGACCACGGTCCGGGTGGCGAACGGCCGATGATCGACAACAGCCTGTTGTGTGCCGGTTCGATCGTGTCGGGCGGCAAGGTCGAGCGTTCGATCCTCGGGCCGGAGACCTACGTTGACGCGTCCGCCGTCGTCAGCGAGTCGATCCTGTTCCCTGGGGTGCGTGTCGGGCCGGGGGCCAGGCTGCACCGCTGCGTGATCGACAAGAACGTGGATATCCCGGCCGGTCGCTCGATCGGGCACGACCTCGAGGCCGACCGTGAGGAGTTCGTTCTCAGCGATCGCGGGGTGGTGGTGGTCGAGAAGGACCGCAGGCTCAGCTGACCGTGTGGGCGTCGCCCACTCGACGGTACATACCCGCCAATGCTGCGATGCTGATGCACAACGCGGCCCCGGCGAGGACCAGTTCGACGACGGCTATCCAGCGGACCCTGCCGAGGTCGCCGATGCCGATGGCGGCACCCAATGCTGCGACACCGATGCCGAGGTAGGGCGCGTAGCGCCAGTTGGAGATCGCCGCGATGGTCACGATGATCGGTCCGTAGAACGGCAGGAGCTGGAACAACAGCAGGCGTGGTTCGGCGTCGGGGCCGAGCCACCAAGTCGACAGTCCGATCACCCGCGATGCCTCCCACACGGCGGCCGTGCCGACGACCACCAGCGCCCAACCCAGTCCGAAGACCAGACGCCACCCAGGGCTCAACTGGCCGGCCAGTCTGGCTGGCCGAACCAACGGTACAGCGGGCGCATCCGGCGGTTCGAACGGCGGTGGGGGCGGGGGCAAGGTCGATTCCCGAGCTTCCGGAGACGGCGGCGCGAGTTGAGCGTCGGTGGTCGTGCCGGGGTCCATTACTGGCACGCTACCTGGCGACGGGTCCGGTGGGAGTGCGCCAGCTACCCTTGCGCCGATGGCAGCTGAGCGGGGCGTGACACCTTTCAGAAAGCTCAGCGTCTTCTTCCCGATGTGGAACGAAGAGGCGTACATCCATCGAGCGATCGAAACCGCTACCACCGAGTGTCAGGCGTTGTTGGCCTGCGACGAGATCCTCGACTACGAGCTGATCATCGTCGACGATGCATCGACCGATCGCACTGCGAAGCTGGCCGACGAGATCGCCGCCGCCGATCCTCACGTGCGGGTCGTGCATCATCCGCGCAACCGCAAGCTGGGTGGGTCGATGAAGACCGGTTTCGCCACGGCGACCGGCGATGTGGTGCTGTACAGCGACGCCGACCTGCCCTTCGACATGGCCGAGGTTTCGCGGGCGATTCGGCTGATGCGCTACTACGAGGCCGACATCGTCAGTGCATTCCGGTTCGACCGCACGGGCGAGGGTTCGCTGCGCACCGTCTACACCTTCTTCTACAACTTCCTGATCCGGCGGCTGTTCGGCGTGCGTATGCGCGACATCAACTTCGCGTTCAAGCTGTGCCGAACGTCGATCTTCGATCACATCGTGCTGTCCAGCGAAGGTTCGTTCATCGATGCCGAACTGATCATCCGAGCCAAGAAGCTGGGCTTCACAGTCATCCAGTTCGGCGTCGACTACTTCCCACGTACCCGAGGCGAGAGCACCCTGGCGGCGGGCAGCGTGATTCGCAAGATCATCAGCGAAATGGTGCAGTTGCGCCGCGAACTGCGAGATCTGCAGCCGGTCCAGCGTCAGGTCATCTGACGCCCGCCCTCAGCCAGCCGAGCGGCGCCTGCTGATAGATTGACAGGGACGCCCCCCAGTCGGAGTCCTGTTCTTTTGAATGCCCGCAGACCACCAAATCCGCCGCCGCGCCGCCGACGTCCCGTCGCGCGTTCGCCCATCGGCAAGTGGATGCCGACCGTCGCCGGTGCCGGAGTACTCGCTGTCGTGATCGCCGCCGGCCTGTCGGGACGGGGCGGTGCCAGCGGCGCCGACACCGTGCCGACCACCGTGAACCAGGCGGCCGTCACGACAGCGGCGGCCATCACGGCGTTGCCGATCGTGGTGAACACGGACCCGGCGATCGTCAAGACCAGTCTCGACCATACGATCAGCAAGGGAAATGCTGGCGACGACGTCAAGGCCGTGCAGCAGCGGTTGACCGAGCTCGGGTTCGCACCCGGCCCGATCGACGGCCTGTTCGGGTCCGGTACGCAGCAGGCCGTGTGGGCCTACGAGAAGTTGATCCTGAAGACGCCGCGGTCGAATGCCAAGGGTCGGATCACCGACGAGATGTGGCAGGTCATGCAGGATCGCATCACCATCCCACCGCGCCGACCCACGGGCGCGGGCTCCACCCATGTCGAGATCTACGTTCCCGAGCAGGTGCTGGTCGTGTTCAAGGACGACGTCCCGGAGCTGATCGCGCACATCTCGACCGGTGTGCAGAATCCCGACGGCACGCCGCAGAAGTGGTGCGAGATCCTCACCCTCGACACCGACGCCAATGGCGAGCCGTTGGCGGAGCCGGTCACAAAGGACGAGTGCGCCGATGCCAAGACCCCCGGCGGCATCTTCCGGTTCACCCGTCGGTACGAGGGAAAGCGTGTCGGCCCATTGGGCGGGATGATGAATCCGGTCTACTTCAACTACGGAATCGCCGTACACGGTGCCGACAACGTGCCGCTGGAGCCGGCGTCGCATGGCTGCGTACGGCTCAATCAGGCGATTGCCAAGGTGTTCCCGTCGATGGTCAACAAGCGCGACCTGGTCTACGTCTGGGGCCAGGACGGCAAGGAGCCCGAGCAGTACACCAGGCGTGAGAGCCTGCCGTCGTTCAACTACGCCAACCCCGATGCCACAACAACGACCTCCTCGACCACCACGACGGTCGCCCCCACCACCGTGCCGCCGACCACGACTGCGGTGAAGTCGACCACGACCACGCCATCGGTCACGACCACCACGGTCCCCCCGTCGACCTCGGTGGCACCCTCGACCAGCACAGCCTTTTCGGCTAGCAGCCAACTTTGTCGCTTTCGACAGGCTCAGCATGTTCGGAGCAACAAAGTTCGGTGAAGGGCGGTCAGTCAACCGGCGGGGAGCAGGGCGGCGACGACGTCGACGCGCTGACCGAGCACTTCTTCGAGCAGGGTCGAGCGTTCGTTGGCCGTGTACAGCTCGAGGCTGATCTCCTTACCGCGCTTGCCCTCCGCCTCGATGATCAACCGTCCTCGACGGACGTGGGCCGTCAACGAACGAACCCGCCCGTCGTGGCTGCGGTCGAGACCGATCGCCACCCGCAGGATCCCGGCAAGCGTCTTGACCACGTGTTGGTCGTCGGCCGAGAGCCGTCCGAACTCGAGGTGGCTGCCCTTGGGAGCGCTCTTGCGGTGGTAGCGGGCGATCTGGGCGATGATCTCGATCTCGTTGTCGGTCAGGCCGGTGAGCTCGCTGTTGCGAATGACGTAGTAGCTGTGCAAGTGGTGCTTGCTGTGCGAGATGACCAGGCCAACGTTGGCCAGCAGGGCACCGGCCTCGAGGTATTCGCGTGCCTCGGTCGGCAGTCCGTGCAGTGATTCGGTCGCATCGAAGAGCTGCAAGGCGAGCGCGGCGACATGCGCCGAGTGGGTCAGATCGTCGTCGCAGCGCTCGGCCAGTACCCGGGTCGACCGCCGCGAGACATCGCGCAGATGGTGCAGGGCACCACCCTGCAATCGGGCGATCGTGTCGAGCAGCACTCCTTCGCGCAGTGCGGCCTCGCTGAAGACGAAGCCCTCGACCCCGAAGACGTCGGCGACGCCTTCCAGGACGAGCGCCCCGGCCACGATGATGTCTGCTCGGGCGGGGTCGAGCCCCGGGATGCCCCGGCGATCGTCGGACGAGCGCTTGTTGGCCAGCGTCCCGGTGATCGTCCGCAGCTCGGCGACGGTGAACTCGAAGCGGTTGAATGTGTGCAACGGCGTGTCGTCGTGCGACGCGTGGATCATCCTGGCCACGGTCTCGGCCGTGCCCGATGAGGCGATGGCGACATCGAATCCGAGCTGCTCCACCTCGCGCTCGAACGTGGCCAGTATCGAGCGAATGTAGGAACGGCAGCCGCTGATGGCATCGGCCGAGATCGTGCCACCGGGGAAGAATCGATCGGTCAGGCGCACGGCGCCGAGCTTGAAGCTGCGAGCTGCGAGCGTTTCACCTCGTTCGCCGATCAACACCTCGGTCGAGCCGCCGCCGATATCGACGAGGATCAATCGCTGGTCGAACGCCGGCACGGCCTGCAGCACACCGAGGTGGATCAGCCTGGCTTCTTCCAACCCGGATATGACCTCGATGTCGACGTTCGCCTCGCGGCGAGCCCTGCTCAAGAAGACCTCGGAGTTGTGGGCCTCGCGGACGGCGCTGGTGGCCACGGCTCGAAGCGTGGCGTCGTCGGCTGCGGCGATGCGCTGCATTCGGCGGAGTGAGGAGATGCCACGGTCGATCGCCTCGGCCGACAACTCCTTCATGTCTCCGCCGCCATGGCCGAGGCGCACGGTTTCCTTCTCGCGGGCGACGACCTCGTAGCCGTTGTCGAGCAGCCGGGCAACCACGAGGTGGAAGCTGTTGGTGCCGATGTCGAGCGCGGCCAGTGTGACCGGGCCGGCTTGGACGCCAGCCTGGGTGCTGCTCACGGCGCCGTCACGGCGTGATGCGGTCCTGGCAGGCTTGCATGCCCTGGAGCACACCGGCTCGGAAGGCATCGATCTTCTCGAACGCACTGCCGTTGACGTTGGTGTCGCTGCTGTCGTCGCTGCGAACGATGGCGGTGACGATCGCTTCGTCGAGATCGCCGGCCGACAGGGCAGTCTTGTCGGTGCGTTCGTCGGGTATGGGTGGGACGATGTCCCTGGCCCAGGCACCCGTCAGGCAGTCGTCGAGCAAGGCTCGCGGCTCGCCTTCCAAGGTGCTGCCGAGCAGGCCCTGCACATCTTCGCTGTATCCCTTGGAGACCAGGTAGCCGACCGACATGTCTCCCAGCAGCGGATCGGCGATCAACGACTCGGCGAAGCTCTGGTCGATGAAGATCGTGTTCGACGGCGCGCAGTAGGCGATGTCGCCCTCGAACTCGGAGCTGTCGACGCCGTCGCAACTCGGAGGATCGCTGTCGGCCGTGAACAGCGTGACCGTGGGGATGTCGAGGGTGAGGTTGCTCGCCGCGAGCTGCTCGCTCCAGAACCGGGTGAGGCTGTTCGGGAGGAGGGTGACGACGTCGGCGGGGCCGTCGCTGGCGTTCGGATTCGGATCGATCAACGGCAGATTGCCACGGTTGACGTCGTCTGTGCGGAACTCGATGTTGATCAGCTGGTTCTCACGGCCTTCTGTGAAGAACGTCTTGCAGCGTGCAGGACCGCCGAGGAAGCCGTCCTGGAAGGCGCCGACCCGATCGAAGCCCGTGCCGTGCGAGCTCTCGTCGATCCTGCCCTCGAACTCGACCGGATCGCGGACCTGGATCATGGCAACCAGCCCACCGCGTACGTCGCTGTCGGAGAACTTGATGATCACGCTCTCGCCCCGTGACACATGCGCTGCCCATGCGCCGGCGAAGCAGTCGGCCTGCTGCTCTTTGAGGATCGTCGGCTGCTGGAACTCGTCGGCCCGGAACTGCACGGCATGCCCGAACTCGTGCGCCAGCACGACAGCGACCGCCGATTGCCCGAGTTGATCCACCAGCTGCGGCAGCAGCTCGGCGTCGTCGTATGCCATGAAGTCGCCGTCGACGCAGTAGAACGCGTTGCCCTCCACCTCGGCGTAGGCCGTCTGCGGGGTGCCACAGCCGGGGATCGGTTCGGTGCGATCCGGGTAGGCGGCGAAGATGCCACCGGCGAGCGGTGTGAAAGCGGTGCCATAGACGGCTGGGAACTGTTCATTCCAGAAGGCCATGATGTCGCTGAACGCGGCGGTCAAGTAGCCGTCGTACGGGCGCGCCACCTTGTTGGCACCGAAGTTGATGACACCCTCCTGCACCGGGATCGGCGTGGTGTCGGGGGTGGTGTCGGTGGTGGTGCTGTTGTCCGGGGTGTTGTTCTGGATGAGTTTGCCGCCGTCGTTCTGACGCGACCTGGTGGATTCGACACCGGGGCGCGGCACGGTGCAACCAGCGAAGATCATGAGGCTCAGTGCCACCGCCGATGCACTCCACGCACGCATATGAGACGAGCTTACGCACACCAATCCACAAATGGTCATCGCCTCGGGATGCCGCGCGTCACTGGCCGATCAGGGTCCGCATCTCGTTGATCTCACCCGTTTGGCCGGTGACCATCGACGTCGCCAGCTGTCTGACCTCAGGCTCGATGGCATTTGCTGCTGCGAATTCGGCCATGTGCAGGCCGCCTTGATGGTGGGCGATCATCAGGTCGACGAACAGCTGGTCGGCCTCGGTGCCGGTGCTGGCCGCGAGCTTGTCGATGTCGGCCTGTGACGCGAGTCCCGGCATGCGCTCGAGGGGTGTGGGCTCACTCATCCAGCTCATCGCCACGTCGGTCTCGTTGGTTTCGGCGGCCCCGAAATCGCGCAGCAGCTGGATCATCCTGCCGATCTCGATGCTCTGCCCGAACACGATCTCGCGGGCGATGTCGCGGAGGTTCGGATCCGTTCCCGGCCTCTGCAGGTAGTGCAGCCCGAGCTCCACCGCCTGTTCGTGGTGAAAGCGCATGTCCTGCATGAAGCCGATGTCGGTCTTGTTGGGGTCGGGCACCGCCCGGTTGTTTCCGAGCACCCAGCCCAGAGAGCCGCACAACAGTGCGATCGCCATCGCGACAACACCGAGATTGAGCTTGCTCTGCCACCACGGGCGAACCTCGACCTCGTCCTCGACGTCGACCCCAGTCTCGTCGGGTGGTGGAGCGATCTCGTCGAGTTGATCCATACCCTTCAGCTTGGCAGGTGGCCGACGGTCGAGCCCGTCGCCCGGACGTACTACCGTGTGGCGATCAACAGGCACCGGGGGGCCGTGACGCAACGTGAGTCTTCTTGATGTACAGAACGTGTCGGTGCGGTTCGGGGGGATTCACGCCCTCGACGGTCTCAGCTTCACCATCGACGAGGGCCACATCTGCGGGCTCATCGGTCCGAACGGCGCCGGCAAGACGACGATGTTCAACGTCGTCAGCCGGATCTATCAACCGACCGAGGGACGGGTGCTCTTCCGGGGCGACGATCTGCTCAGAGTGCCGGCGCACGGCATCGCCCGGCACGGGATTGCCCGCACGTTCCAGAACCTGGCCCTGTTTCCCAGTATGACCCTGCTCGAGAACGTGATGGTCGGTGCCCACTCCCTGGGCAAGGCAGGTTTCGTCCGTTCTGCATTGCGGATCGCCACCCGACACGAAGAGCAGCGAATCCGCAGCGAGGCCGAGACCCTGCTCGTACGCCTCGGTCTGGCGCCGCTGGCCTACCGGTCGGCCGCGGGGTTGCCCTTCGGCACCCTGAAGCGGCTGGAGGTCGCTCGGGCTCTGGCCGCCAAACCGTCGTTCCTGATCATGGACGAGCCGGCGAGCGGCCTGACCCATGGTGAGGTCGACGAGCTGAGCGAACTGATCGTGTCGGTCCGCGACGAGTTCGGGCTCACCGTCTTGCTCGTCGAGCATCACATGGCGATGGTGATGGGCATCAGCGACAAGGTGGTGGCCATGGAGTTCGGCCGCAAGATCGCCGAGGGGCCGCCTGCCGAGGTGCAGAACGACCCGCACGTCGTTGCCGCCTATCTCGGGACCGACGTATGAGCACGTTGCTGAACGTCAGTGGCCTCGTTGCCGGCTACGGGCCAGTCGAAGTGTTGCGCGGGGTCGACCTGGCTGTGCAGGAGGGTGAGGTGGCGGTCATCCTCGGCGCCAACGGCGCCGGCAAGACCACGACCATGCGGGCGGTGTCGGGCATGATCCCGCGCACGGGGGTGATCGAGTTCGCCGGCCACAACATCACCAGGGCGTCTCCGGACTCGATCGTGCGACTCGGCATCGCTCAAGTCCCTCAGGGTCGTGGCACCTTCACCGACATCAGCGTCGAAGACAATCTGCGCGCCGGCGCGTTCGTGCGCCGAGATCACGAGGTGCACAGTGACATCGCCCTGTGGTACGAAACCTTCCCGCGATTGTTCGATCGGCGATCGCAGAAGGCCGGCACGTTGTCGGGCGGCGAGCAGCAGATGCTGGCCATCGCCAGGGCGCTCATGAGCCGGCCGAAGTTGCTGCTGTGCGACGAGCCGAGTCTCGGCCTCGCCCCGATCATCACCAAGGAGTTGTTCCAGATCATCAAGCGACTCAACGAGCAGCGCGGTCTGTCGGTGCTGCTCGTCGAGCAGAACGCCAACCTGGCGCTCGACATTGCCCACCACGTGTGCCTGCTGGAGACCGGCCGGATCGTGGCAGCAGGTTCACCAGCGGCGATCGCCGACGACGATGCGGTTCGCCGCGCCTATCTCGGGGCATAAAGAGCGTGACGCCGTGAAGGACCTTCTCCAGTACATACTCGACGGATTGTCGATCGGCGCGGTGTACGCGTTGATCGCGCTCGGCATCGTGGTGGTGTATCGCGGCACCAGCAACATCAACTTCGCCCAGGGCGAGATGGCGTTGTTCTCCACGCTTGTCGCTTGGTGGTTGCACGACAAGGGTGTGCCCCTGCTGCTGGCCATCGCCATCTCGGCAGTGCTGTCCTTCGCCGGCGGAGCGCTGATCGAGGTCTGCCTGATGCGTCCGGCCGGTAAACGATCCGCGTTCGCCGCCGTCGTGATCGCCATCGGCCTGTTCCAGGCGCTGAACTCGTTGAGCGGGCTGTTGTTCCCCAAGTCGGGTCAGGGTCTGCCGTTCCCCTCGCTGTTCCCCCACAAGCCCGACGACTTCGTGACGATCTTCGGCGCCGCCTGGCGGATCGAACGGATCGGCGTGTTCGTCGTCGTGCTGGTGATCACTGGGCTGCTTTTCCTGCTGTTCAAGAAGACCAAGGTCGGGCTGGCGATGCGCACCGTGGCCGACAATCCTGCCTCGGCGAAGTTGGTGGGAGTGCCGACCAACAAGATCTTGATGTTCAGCTGGGCGCTCGCGGCATCGATCGGCGCCCTTGGGGGTGCACTCAAGGCCGGGATCGACACCAACGTCAGCATCGGATCGATGTTCTCGGTGTTCCTGCTATCGGCCGCGGCAGCGACCCTCGGCGGGCTCGACAGCCTCGGCGGCGCCGTGATCGGTGGTCTCAGCCTCGGTGTGATCGAGAGCCTCGTCGGCAACTATCCCGAGGACTGGCCGGGCAGCGACTGGATCGGCATCGAGACCAAGACTGCCGTCGCGTTCTTGATCATCCTCGTCGTGCTTCTCGTCCGGCCCTCCGGATTGTTCGGCTCGGCCAAGGTGGAGCGGGTGTGATGACACCGAAGATCATCAAGTCCGGCAGTGCGCTGCACTGGGTCCTGCGCGCCCTTGTCGCTGTCGGGCTGGTCCTGCTGGTCTGGTGGATGGTCAGCGGGGCACGGCCGTCGAGCCTCGGCAACTACACCGACGCGATGGCCCTGGCCATCGCTGCACTGTCGCTGAACCTGCTGTTCGGTTTCAACGGGCAGATCTCGCTCGGCCATTCGGCGTTCGCCGGGATCTCGGCGTTCTATCTCGGGTACACGGTTCGTTTCTGGGACAACCTGCCGTTCGTATCGCTGCTCCAGGCGTGTGGGTTGTGCTTCTTGATCGGAGTCGTGATCGGGCTGCCGGCCTTACGGTTGAAGGGCCCGTACCTGGCCCTCGTCACGTTGGCGATCGCCTACGTCTGGCCGACGGTCGCCGCTCAATTCCTCGACCGCAAGGTCACGGCGGTGACCGGTGAATCGGCCCTGACCAAGTTCCGGGTCAACCCACCGACGTGGACCGGTCTGACGAGCAGCCGCTGCCGACCGCGCTCTGTACCTGTTCTGGGTTGGGCTGGTGTTGATGATCATCTGCTACGTCATCGTGCGCAACCTGCGCAAGAGCCGCACCGGCCGGGCGCTGGTCGCAGTTCGCGACAACCAGACAGCTGCCGCGGTGATGGGTGTCAACCTGGCTTTCGTGAAGACGGTGACCTTCGGCATCTCGGCGGCCATGGCCGGTGTCTCCGGTTGGCTGATTGCTGCCAAGATCGGCACCGTCGACGAGAATTCGTTCACGATCCTCACGTCGATCAAGTACCTCCTGGCCCTGATCCTCGGCGGGGTAGCCACCTTCACCGGGCCGATCGTCGGTGCGTTCGCCTACTTCTTCGCCGACGACTACCTGAAACGAAACGCACCGAACTGGGATTGGCTGCCCGGCAACTTCGGCAAGGGGCCGATTGCCAGTTTCCTGCTCGGAGTGCTGGTGATCGGCACGATATTCCTGGCCCCGCAGGGGCTGGTTGGCCTGTTCCGCAAGATCGGGCGTAAAATCGCCGTGGTTGTCCCCGAGCCGATTCAGGCCGAGGTGACCGTGCCACTCACTGAGGAGATCAGCGAGCCAATCCACGAGGGGGAATGACGTGACCAAACGTCAACGAAGTCTGTACACCTTCAGCGCGACTGCGGTGCTGATCCTGGCGGCCTGTGGTGGCGGGGGCAACAGCTCCGACACCTCGCCGGCCGCCACCGTCGGCGAAACGACCGCAGCTGCCAGCGAGACCACCGCGGCAGCCACTGAAACGACGGCCGCCGCCACCGAAGAGACCACTGCAGCCACGGAACCGGCCCCCGCGGCGGGTTGGACGGTTGACACCTCGGTGTGCGCCGACGCCGCGCTCGCCGAGCAGCCCATTGAAGGCGACATCAAGATCGCCTCGGCGATGCCGCTTTCCGGCGGCCCGGCGGCCGCATTCGGGCCGGTCAAGGATGGCTTCCAGCTGTTCCTCGACTACGCCGGCGAGCAAGGTCTCCTGCCCGGGTACACGATCACCGCCGACATCCGTGACGACCAGTACGACGCCACGCAGACTCCCGGCGTTGTCGAGGGCCTGATCGACGACGGCGCCCACATCTTCTCCGGCATCATCGGCACGCCCAACAACCTGGCGGTTCGCGACGTGCTCAACGAGGAGTGCATCCCGCAACTGCTCGCCCTCACCGGCTCGCCGTCTTGGGGCGAAGTTGCCGACTACCCATGGACCACCGGCGCCCTGATCCCCTACGACATCGAGGCTTCGATCTATGCCACCAAGCTCAACGAACTCAAGCCCGGCGCCACGGTGGCGCTGTACTCCGTCAACAGTGAGTTCGGCAAGGCGTACGTCGATGCGTTCAAGAAGCAGGCCGACGAGCTCGGCTTCACGATCGTCGACGAGCAGACCGTCGAGCCACCGGTCAACGACCCGCCGACCACGCAGGTCGGCAGCATCGCCAGCAAAGCACCCGACGCAATCATCGCAGTGCCCCTCGGTCTGCAGTGCCCGGCCTTCCTCAACGAACTCGCCAACGCCAAGGCTCAGACCGCCGGCTGGTCGCCGCTGGTGTTCGTCACCAACACGTGTGCGTCAAAGCTGTTCTTCGGCTTGGCCGGTGCCAATGCCGAAGGCGTGTACACCTCGAACCACCTGACCGATTCCAATGACCCGAAGAACGCTGCCGACCCGGGCGTCAAGACCTTCCTCGACGCCTATGCCGCTGCCGGCTTGGCCGGCGATCCGGGGGTCACCTCGGCTGGGTGGAATGTCGGTGAGATCACGGTCGCCATCTTGAGGGCCGCACTCGACACGGGAACGCTGAGCCGCAAGTCGATCATGGAGGCTGCCCGTAACATGACCTATGCACCGACGTTGGTCCGCGAAGGAATTCAGTACAAGATGAACGGCGCCGACGATCCGTTCGCCTTCCAGACGCTGCAGGTCCTTCAGTGGAACGTCGCCACGCAGACCTTCACCGAGATCGGCGATCCGATCACCCAGTTCGAAAGCTGATCACTCGTTGATGCAGGGTCCCACCCGCACATGTCGGGTGGGACCCTTCGTCACCCCGTCTTGATGCAGCTGAAGAACTTCTGAATCACTTCCGGTGTGGGTGTTCCACCGGCCGCCACCAGCTTGCGCAGTCCGTCGTCGGACAGCAGCTTGGTGAAGCACTCCTTGTCGACCTTCATCCCGGCCGCCTCGAACTGGGCGATCATCACATCGATCAGCTCCTGCGGCACGCTGAGGTCGCTGGGGATCGAGGCTCCCTCGGGAATCGTGAGGTCCGGGATTGTCACACCTCCCGGCAGCGTGATATCCGTCGGCAACGTGATACCGGGCGGCAGGGTGTCTCCCGTTTGTGTTGTCACGTCGGGCGGGAGGGTCAACGGGTCGTCGCCTCCGCAGGCGGACAACAGGCCCAAGGCGGCGATGGATGCGAGCACTCCACAGATGATCGGTTTCATGTTGGTCCCTTCGGTCGAGCGCACAGTGTGCCCGATTTCTGCACAGGAATGGGGTCGGCCCTGGTCGTCACCGTCGAGCACGGTTCGTAGAGTACGAGCCACGACCATGGACATCACCGTCGCACCCGACCCGCCGGCCGCGGCGAACGAGGCCGCAGCCTGGATCGCCCGACAGCTTCGCAGCGCTGTGTCACGTCGTGGCGCAGCGTCGGTTGCGTTCAGCGGCGGGTCCACGCCGGCCCTCATGCTCGAGGCCTTGACTGAACTCGAGGTGCCCTGGGTGGCAACCACCGTCTTCCAGGTCGACGAGCGGCTTGCGCCCGACGGGGATCCCGACCGGAACGCGCTGCTGCTCGACGTCTTGAGGCCGCTCCGGCCGACGATCCGGCTGATGCCGGTCACGGCGACCGATCGTGCTGCGGGCAGTGAGCGGTACGCGGCGCTGCTGCCCGAACGGCTCGATGTCGTGCACCTCGGTCTGGGTGACGACGGCCATACGGCGTCGTGGCCACCTGGTGATCCGGTGATCGATGATCAACGGTCCGTGGCGTTGACGGGGGAGTTCAACGGCAGGGCGCGCATGACCCTCACCGTCCCGGTCGTCAACGCGGCCCGGCACCGGCTGGTGTTGGCTACCGGCGTGGCCAAGGCAATGATCGTCGAACGATGGCTGCTCCACGATCACACATTGCCGATCGATCGGGTCAGCCGTCCCAACACGGTGGTGATACTCGACGCTCGAGCGGCGGCACGATTGCCACACTGAAATTTCTGGGTCTCGGCTGGCTAGCGTCTCGCAGCGATGGACATCACGACCACACCCTCATGGTCTGCCCTGCAGTCGGTCGCCCGGCCCGCGCACCTGCGCACGTTGTTCGCCGACGACCCACAACGGTCGGCGCGCTACCGCGTGCAGGCCGGCGACTTGTTGATCGACTACTCCAAGCACCTCATCGATGACGACGTCATGCGCCGGCTGCTTGCCGTGGCCAGCACGGCAGGCATCGAGCGACGGCGGACGACGATGTTCGACGGCGAGGCCATCAATGTCACCGAGCGGCGCGCCGTGCTGCACACGGCGTTGCGTGCCCCACGTGACGCCATCGTGATGATCGACGGCCACAACGTCGTTCCCGACGTTCACGAGGTGCTCGGCAGGATCACCACGTTCGCCGACAGAGTGCGCAGCGGGGCGTGGCGCGGGGCCACGGGCGAGACGATGCAGACGGTCGTCAACATCGGCATCGGCGGCAGCGACCTCGGCCCGGCGATGGCCTTCCTGGCGACCGAAGCGTTCGGTGACCGCAACCTGCGCTGCCGGTACGTCAGCAATGTCGACGGTGCCGACATCACCGGCAACCTCGCCGATCTCGACCCGGCGACGACATTGTTCATCGTCAGTTCGAAGACGTTCACGACAATCGAGACGTTGACCAATGCCGGACAGGCGCGAAGTTGGTTGACGGCGAAACTCGGCGATGAGGCGGTTCGCAAGCACTTCGTGGCGGTCAGCACCAACGCCGAGGAGGTGTCCGCGTTCGGCATCGATACGGCCAACATGTTCGGTTTCTGGGACTGGGTCGGTGGGCGTTACTCGGTCGATTCGGCCATCGGCTTGTCACTGGCGCTGTCGATCGGTCCGGCACGGTTCCGCCAGTTCCTCGATGGCTTCCGCATCATCGATCGCCACTTCCTCGAAGCCCCGTTGCACCTCAACGCCCCGGTGATCATGGCACTGCTCGGGATCTGGTACGGCAACGTGCACAATGCCCAGACCAAGGCTGTGCTGCCCTATGCCCACGAGTTGCGGCGGTTTCCGGCCTACCTCCAGCAGCTCGACATGGAGTCCAACGGCAAGAGCGTTCGTCTCGATGGGCTGCCGGTCGCGACGACCACCGGCCAGATCGTGTGGGGTGAGCCGGGTACCAACGGTCAACACGCCTTCTACCAACTGCTGCACCAGGGCACCCGGCTGGTGCCGATCGACTTCATCGGATTCGCCCAGCCCAACCATCCGCTGGTCGCCCAGCACGATCTGCTGATGGCCAACCTGTTCGCCCAAGGCGAGGCGCTGGCGTTCGGTAAGACACTCGACGAAGTGATCGCCGAGGGAATCCCGGCTCACCAGCAGCCGCATCGCGTCTTCCCCGGCAACCGACCGAGCACCACGATCCTGGCGACACGACTCACTCCCAACGTGCTCGGTCAGCTGATAGCCCTGTACGAGCACATCGTGTTCGTCCAGGGCTGCATCTGGGACGTCAACAGCTTCGACCAGTGGGGCGTGGAACTGGGCAAGGCGTTGGCCAACCGGATCACGCCGGAGTTGGTCGCCACCGACCCGCCGCACCACGACACGTCGACCAACGCCCTGATCGAGTGGTACCGCGCCAACCGCAGCATCTAGATCACCGCATCACGGTTGATCGAGCGGTGTGACCCTGGCGAACAGCGCCTTCAGGTACGAACCCTGGGCAAACGTCACCGGATGATCGACAGCGTGTGCCGTGCGGCGTATCTCGATCAGGTCGTAGCCGGCGCGTTGTGCCGAGCCACGCACGGCCGCGTAGAACTGTTCCTCGGTGATCCGGCTGGAACACGAGGCCTGCACCAACAGTCCGTCGGGACGCGTCAACTGCACGGCCCGCTGGGTGAGTTGGCCATAGGCATAGAGCGCTCGTTCGACGTTGGACTTGCGCTGGGCGAAGGATGGCGGATCGACGACGACGATGTCGTAATGCTTGCGGCGTTGGATGAGACGGTCCATCACCTCGTAGGCATCGCCCACGATCGAGTCCTGCTCGCAGTGGCGCACGTTGGGCAGCGTGTCGTTGTGGGCGAAGTTGCGTCCAGCGGCGGCCAGCGCCGGCTCGCTCTGGTCGACACTGGTCACTCTGGTCGCGCCGCCGGCCGCGGCGTACACACCGAACCCACCGGATGCCGCGAAGATGTCGAGCACGCGCATTCCGGCCGCCATCGAACCGACGAGGGCGCGGTTGTCGCGCTGGTCGAGAAAGTGGCCGGTCTTCTGGCCGTTGACGACATCAGCTTCGAACATCAACCCGTTCTCGTGGAACATCACCGGCGCGGTCGGCGTCTCACCGATCAACGCGATGCCCTCGCTCAACCCGTGAAGCCGCTGTTCAGACATGGTTCGCGCCAGACGCAGCACGAGCGCAGTCGGGTCGAACTGCTGGCCGATCACCGGCACCAGTGAGCGCAGATGGGGTATCCACACGGGGGAGTAGAGCTTCAGTACCAATGTGTCGGCGTAGCGATCGAGCACCAAGCCGGGGAACCCGTCGTTCTCGCCGTTCAACACGCGGTACCCGTCGGTGTCGTCGCCGATGGCGGCACGCCGCTCGAACGCGGCCGCGATGCGCTGGCGCCAGAACTCGCCGTCGATCGTCGCCGGCTTGCCGTGGTGCAGGATCCTTATCCGGATCGGTGAGCCCGGGTCCCACAGACCGATGGCGACGAAGTTGCGATCATTGTCGAAGATCACCGCCAGATCGCCGACGCCACCACGATGGCTGATCGACGTGATCGATTCGTTGAAGATCCACGGGTGCCCGGCCGCGATCTGACGGCGGGCGTCGGGAGTGACCCTGACCGCCATTCGCTTCTCGCCCACCACGGGGAGCTGGTCGAGTACCGACATGCGCTCAGGGTATGCCGATGCTGCCGGGAATTCCCTACGCTCCGGGCATGGCCGATCAGCTCGAGCGCACCACGAACCTGCTGGCGCTGCTGCTCGAGACGCGTGTGCCGTTGACCCTCGAAGAGATCGTCAACCAGCTCCGGGAGCAGTATCCGGCCGGGCACGCGGCGATGCGCGGTGCATTCGAGCGCGACAAGAGCCTGTTGCGCGACATCGGTGTGCCGATCGAGACCGAGGTGCTCGGTGGCGCTCGGGCCGGGCAGACCGCCTACCGCGTCGACCGTAATCGCTACGAGTTGCGCGACCTCGATCTGACCGACGCCGAACGCAGGGCGTTGCAGGTTGCCGTCGCTGCGGCGCGCACGACCGAGGCCGAGTTCGGGATGTTCAAGCTCGGCGGAGTAGCTGACAGCTCGGCATCGATCACCGCCAACCTTCCGCAGCTCGAGTTGCTGCCATCGCTGCGCGAAGCGATTGCGGCCCGGGCTACAGTCGCGTTCCAGTATCACGGCGCGGCGCGAACACTGCAGCCGTACGCGTTGCTGCTCCGCGAGGGCTTCTGGTACGTGATCGGCCACGACATCGGCCATCGCCAGGTACGCACCTATCGGGTGGATCGGATCGAGGGTTCGGTCGAGCTCGGCGGGGGCGCCGAGTTCGAACGGCCCGACGACTTCGATCCCCGCACGGTCTTCCCAGCCGATCCGAAGGAGTTGGGCGGCGACGAAGGGCAGACGGCGATCGTCCGCGTCGACAGCACGCGAGCGACCTTTGCTGTTCGCGAGCTGGGTGAGGAGTCGATCGTGCGTCGATCGGCAGATGGCGGTGTGGAGGTCGAGGTGCCCTGCAGCAACCTCGATGCTTTTCGCTCGTGGCTGTTCGGCTGGGGTGTTCATGCCGAGTTGATCGCGCCGGCCGATGTGCGCGCTGGTTTGCTCGATTGGCTGCACTCGATGGCGGCACGCACGTGACGACGCGACGCGGACCACGGCGATCCGACGACCGGCTGCGCCGGTTGCTGGTGATGCTGCCGTGGTTGATGGAACGTGGTGAGGTGCCGGTCGCCGAGATGGCCGCCAGGTTCGAGCTCACCGAGGCCGAGTTGATCGGAGACCTCGAGCTCGCTGCAATCTGCGGCCTGCCGCCCTTCATCGACGAGATGATCGATGTCTTCATCGACGAGGGCATCGTTTTCGCCGGCCTGCCCCGATTGTTCACCAAGCCCCTGCGGCTCACCGCACCGGAGGGCTTCGCCCTGCTCTCGGCCGCCAGAGCCGCGATGTCGCTCCCGGGCGCGGACCCCGACGGCTCGCTCGCCCGCGCCCTGGGCAAGCTGGCGAACGTGCTCGGCGACGATGGCGTCGTCGTCGATGTTCCCCAGCCGCCCGCCACCGCAGATCTGGCCGAGGCAGTCAACGACAACGCCCAGCTGCGCGTGCGCTACTGGTCGGCGAACCGAGACGAGGCGACCGAACGCGACGTCACCCCGCGCTCGATCTTCCTCGACCGCGGGCACTGGTACGTGATCGCCGATGACAGCCGCTCGGGGGAGTCGCGCACGTTTCGCATCGACCGTTTCGAGACGTGGGAGCGCACCGGCGTGATCGCTCCACCGATGGAGGGCTCGCCGACGGTCGCCCCGCCGAGCGGCGATCAGTGGTTTGCCGACAGCGACGTGCCGTCAGTGGTGCTTCGGCTGGAGCCGCGAGCCCGATGGGCGGCGGAGCGCTACCCGGTACGCGAAGAACACGACGATGGTGTCGTCTCGGTCGTGCGAATGGCGGTGGCGAGCGAGCAATGGCTGCGAACATTGCTGTTGCGACTGGGCCCGCACGCACTCGTGCTCGAACCGCCGGAATGGCACGACCTCGGTGCCGAGGCGGCGCTGCAGCTGTTGGCGGTCTACGAGGCGAGCGACAGCTGAGCGGCACTGGTGATGCCGTGGGCTCGCAGTAAGTGAGGGAGCACCGCTGCAGTGGCATCGGCATCGGCCAGGGCATCGTGGGGTCGCACCAGCTCGACGCCGTACCGGGCGCACAGATCGCCGAGACGATGAGACATCTGCCGGTCGGGATCGAGACGGCGTGACATGGTGAGGGTGCACAACGGGTTGACGATGGGCACGGCGACGCCGTGGGTCTTGCCGGCCTTGCGCAGGAACTCGACATCGAACGCGGCGTTGTGGGCCACGAAATGGGCGTCACCCAGCCGGGCTGACAGCTCGGCCAATACCTGTTGACCTGGTGGCGCCGACAGCACCATGTGGCGGCGGATGCCGTGGATGCCGACGGGGCCGACACGGAACCACCACCGTCGCCGCGGGGCGACCAGGCTGGACCATCGGTCGAGCACACAGCCGTTTCCATCGACCACGACCAGGCCGATCTGCAGCACGTGGTGACGGCGCAACGACAGGCCCGACGTCTCGACATCGACAACCGCGAACCGCATGGCGTCGAGCTCCGCATCCATGAGCCCAACCCTACGCCCGGGGTGTCACGCGGTGCGGTTCCAGGTCTTGGAACAGCTGCTCAGAGCAGTTCGGCTGCGAGGCTGGCGACGGCGCTGCGCTCGCACGACGACAAGGTGATGTGCCCGAAGCACCGCTGGCCGCCGAAGGCCTGGATCAACACCGCCAGGGCGTTGTTCGACTCGCCCATGTACGGGGCATCGATCTGGCTGGTGTCGCCGGTGAAGATCACCTTGGTGCCCTCGCCGATCCGGGTCAGCACCGTCTTCAGCGTGGTCGGCTCGAGGTTCTGGGCCTCGTCGACGACGACGATCTGGCGGTGGAGGGACCGGCCGCGCAGGAACGTGACCGACTCGAGCGCCAGTTGGTTGCGACCGATCAGCTCGTCGATCAACCGGTTGGCGTCGTTGCTGCTGCGTTGGTCGGTGAGGGCGACGATGGCGTCGTGGATGGCCGACATCCACGGGTCGAGCTTCTCTTCGAGGGTGCCGGGGAGGAACCCGACGTCGGCTCGCCCGACAGCGACGAGCGGGCGGTAGACGGCGAGTCGTTCGTAGCGACGGCTCTCGACCACCTGCTCGAGACCGGCGGCGACGGCGAGCAACGTCTTACCGGTGCCGGCACGGCCGTCGAGGGCGACGACGCTGACGTCGGGATCCAGCAGCAGTTCGAGCGCGAATCGTTGCTCCTTCGAACGCGCTCGCAGCCCCCACGCCTCTGGCGCATTGTGATGGAGCAACACGAGGTCGTCATCGACGCGGCGCGCCAATGCCGATTGGGACCCGGTTCGCAGGACGGCGAATCCGTTCTCGTGCAGTTGACTGCACGCCGGAATCGAATCGATGGCGATGGCGCCGGCGGCGTAGAGGCAGTCGATGGCTGCGTGGCCGGCATCGTATGTGCCCCACCCGGCCGGGCGCGTCGCCATGCTGCGGCCAACCGGGCGGTGCTCGTCGGCCTGCAATCCGAGATGGGCGGCCTTGATGCGCAGCGCTGCGTCGTTGGAGACCACACACGTCGGCCCGTGCATCTGCTGGCCGAGAGCGGCACCGATGATGCGGTTGTCGGGTATCGCCGGGTCGAGGCCGTGCTCGATCAGCAGGTGCTTCTGCACTCCGTTGATCTCGATCCTGACGGTGGTGGCCGACGACCCGTCGCCGACAGGCGTGGCGTCAGCCAATGATCCGCCGGCGTTCACCCGTAGCTCTTCCAAGGCGCGCAGCGCGGTGCGTGCCGCCCGACCGACGTCGTCGACCCGACTCTTGAGGCTGTCGAGCTCCTCGATGACCGTCAACGGAATGACCACATCGGCCCCGACGAAGTTGGCGATGCACGACGGGTCGGCGACGAGCACCGAGGTGTCGAGCACGATCCGAGTTCGCACACCCCCTTCGAGATCGATTCGACCATGACGGGTAGGGGCGAGATCGGTCAACACAACTCCAGACGTCGGTTCAGGAGGACGAGCGAACTGAGCAACGTGACAGTTGTAGTCCAGCAAGCGCGGGTGATGGTGGATAGTCGCCGCGACCTGGGTGCCCTACATGTTTCTCGGCATGTTGCTCGGTCGGCTGCTACATCGTGATCGGGGCGATGCGAGGGGTGTCCATGCCGCCATCCTGCCGCGACGGCAGAATGCAATCGTGATCGAACCGCCGTGCTTGTTCTGCGATGTCGTCAACGGGGTGGTGCCCGTTCGTACGGTGCTCAGTGACGACGTTGCAGTCGCCTTTCTCGACCGCTCGCCGGTGTTCAAGGGGCACGTGCTGATCGTGCCCAGGCGCCACACCGTCACGCTCGCCGATCTCGAGGTTGATCTCGTCGGCGGTCTGTTCGAGCGCGTTCAGCGGGTCTCGTCGCGCATGCCCGCGGCCCTCGGTTGCGACGGGACGTTCGTGGCGATCAACAATGTCGTCAGTCAGAGCGTCGCCCACCTCCACGTCCATGTCGTTCCGCGGCGCCGCAAGGACGGACTACGCGGGTTCTTCTGGCCACGCGTGCGCTACGAGTCCGATGCCGAGGCCGACGACTACGCCCAGCGACTCTCCAACGCTTTCACTGATTGATCTCGCCTGCTGATGATGAATCAGCAGACGATCCGCATCTCGATGCCGCGCCCGTCGATGATGCCGTCGCCGAACACCCGGTGCTCGCCACGTTGGAAGCGCCGCACGCTCCACAGCACGGCGTAGGCGTCGAGCACATCGTCGATCGCCGCGCCAGGCGGTACTGCAGCGGGGAGGTCGAAGTGAGCGGCGAGCAGGCGTCGCCGGATGACCGTGCCGTCATGTGTCCTCTTCGATGGCAGGCTTTCGTCGTCGTTGAGCAGCTTGAACGCGCACTCGGGGTGTACCTCGATGACACGGTCCTGATTCGTCGGGTCGATGAGACGATCGACCTCGGCGACCTTGGACATGATGTTGTACGTCTGCAGGGAGATCCCGCGGCCCGTTGTGGACCGCGACGTGGCCAAGGCTGATTCGTATGTGGTGCATGCGAGCGCGACGCGCGGCGGCGCCGGGAACACCGAGCTTCGGGCACGGCCGAGATACTTGCGCGCCTCGATGTCGCATGTCCGCGGCGGCCCGTCGCTCAAGCCAATCGGCATGTCGATGCCGATGAGCGCGAAGCCTTCGAGGGCCAATGTCGGGTGCACGACCACGCCGTTGGTCGTCGCGATGATCCATCCTGCCCTGCACCCGTCGATTCCGGCGGTGTGTTCTTGATCACTCATCTCAGCTCACTTGGGTGTGATTGCAAATGCAATAACTTTGATGCTTGTATTTGGCGCGCGAAACACGCACGATTTGTGGACGTAACGCTCCGTTACTACAACTCGATACCCGGAGGTATCAACTCAACATGACCAAAGCAGAGCTGATCGATGCGGTGGCGAAGAGCGCCGACGTGAGCAAGGCGGATGCCGAGCGAACTGTCGGTGCGTTCTTCGACATCGTCACGAACGCTGCCAAGACGGGCGACAAGGTCGCCTGGCCGGGCTTCGGCTCGTTCAGCACCTCGAGATCCCAGGCGCGCACTGGCCGTAACCCACAGACCGGCGCTGCAGTGAACATTGCTGCATCGACGCGGATGAAGTTCACGGCGAGCAGCACGCTCAAAGCAGCCCTCAACAACAGGTAACTAACCGAACCAAGAAAGAAGGAAACACAAGTGGCAGCAACGAAGGCTCCGGCCAAGAAGGCGGCTCCTGCCAAGAAGGCAGCAGCCAAGAAGGCAGCTCCGGCGAAGAAGGCCGCAGCGAAGAAGGCTCCGGCGAAGAAGGCCGCAGCAGCGAAGAAGGCTCCCGCCAAGAAGGCCGCAGTGAGGCGGGCCCCGGCGAAGAAGGCTCCGGCGAAGAAGGCCGCAGTGAGGCGGGCCCCGGCGAAGAAGGCTCCGGCGAAGAAGGCCGCAGTGAAGCGGGCCCCGGCCAAGAAGGCTCCGGCCAAGAAGGCCGCGCCGGCCAAGAAGGCTCCCGCCAAGAAGGCAGCGGCAGCCCGTAGGTAATTCCGTCGACGACGTCGATACACGGAGCAGGAGAACGGAGGGCGCGACGCCCTCCGTTCTTCCGTTCCAGCCCGCTTCTCGCGTGTCGATGTCGTGCATGATGGGGCGATGCGTTCGATGTGCGACGACCTCGCTGCCGAGCATGATGATCTCGACGGCATCGTCGGGACGTTGCCGCGTGTGCAGTGGCTGATCGAGACACCAGCGCCCGGTTGGGCGATCCGTGACCAGATCAGTCACCTCTGGTTCTTCGACCAACGGGCGTCGCTGGCTCTCACCGACCCCGAAGCGTTCGCGACCGACGTGCAGTGGCTACTGGCCAACGGCGGAACCGAGGCGTCCATCGAACCGGGCCGATCGATCGAACCCGAAGCGTTGTTGAGTCGCTGGCGCGAAGACAGGCAGGCGCTGATCGACATCGCGTCGGCAGTCGACCCCGCCGCCCGCGTGCCGTGGTACGGCCCACCGATGGCGGCCCGCTCGTTCATCACGGCCCGGCTGATGGAGACCTGGGCACATGGTCAAGACGTCGCCGATGCGCTGGGGGTCGTCCGTCGGCCGACGGCGCGGTTGCGCCATGTCGCCCACCTCGGGGTACGCGCCCGGCCGTTCAGCTACGCGGTTCGCGGTCTGACGATGCCGGCCGACGAAGTTGCTGTGCATCTGACCGGGCCCGATGGGGAGCAATGGCACTGGGGAGATCAAGACGTTGCTGGTGCCGGGGCCGACAACGCCGTGTCGGGATCAGCGCTCGACTTCTGCCTGGTCGTCACGCAGCGCCGCCATCTGGTCGACACCGGGCTCAGTGTCGTCGGCCCCGCAGCGACGGAGTGGATGGCGCATCGCCCAGGCCTTCGCCGGAGGAGTCGGCGCCGGTCGTCGGCCTGGCCAGTTCACAGGCGTCGATTCGTGAGGCGTCGATTCGTGGGTCAGAGATCAGTGATCAGCTTGAAGACCTCTGCGGCGGCGTAGCCGAACGGCTCGCCGAGGCCGCGCAGCCGGTCTCCGATGCGGTTGCGGAAGGCGGTGAGCTGATCGTCGTCGACGGCCTTCATCGTGCTCTCGAACTGACTGACGTGCGCTTCGAGGGCATCGAGCTTGCGATGGACGTAGCGCAGGTCATCGCCGCCGACGTCTTCGACGTGGTCGGGCTCGTCGGCTTCCCACAGCAACAACGCCTTCGGCCGGTGCGCCGCCAATCGCTGCTCTTTGTAGAAGTGCGGATCGCGGGCCGCGACGATCGCTTCGCAGGCGAGGAGCCCGGCATGGCGGTGGTCGGGATGCAGGCGGTAGCGCTTCCACGGATCGTGACCGAGCACGACCTCGGGGCACAGCTCGCGGATCACGCCGGCAACCTCCCCGCGAGTCTGCAGATCGCTGTCCAGTTCGCCGTCGACGCGATCGAGGAACATCACCGATCCGGTGTTGGCGCCGCTCAGCAGCCGCGCCGCCTCACGTTGTTCGCGTTGACGCTGCGCCGTGAGCGCGCGCACATCGGCATCGGGGTCCCACGTTCCCTTCGAGCCGTCCGTGCAGATCAGGTGGTGCACGACACAGCCTGCGTCGGCCCACTTGGCGAGGGTGCCCCCGCCTCCGAACTCGGTGTCGTCGGGATGGGCGGCGATGGCCAGCGCCGATGCCGGCACGGCGAGGTTGTGGGTGAACCCGGCGCTTGCTAGCGCTGGTTGACCGGGTTCGTTTGCAGCCATGTCGGAAGCACTTCCTGGACGAGCGGATGGGCGAGGTCGGACGGAGTGTCGATGTCGACGGCGAGCAGTGGATCGCGGCGCACGTGCACCGAGAGCCCGGCGGCGATCGCCGAGCGGAGGTGGCGTTGAAAGGATCCCGGGCCATAGGAGAACTGGAACGGCATGTCAGTGGGGACAGCGATGACGTTGGTGCCGTCGTCGTGGCGGTCGGGAACGAGGGTCAGCATGCCCGGCTCGGTCAACCTGGCCAGCGAATGGGCGCGGGGAAGATCACCGTGGGCGACGACGACGTCGGTGACGCCCGCCTCGCGAAGGTCGACGACGCTGTTGTTGACAGCCGCATTGAGACCTACGCCGGGATGCCACAGGATCGATGCACCGTGTTCGCTCGCCCACGCCGCGACCTGCTCGTCGTCGCAGGCGACGAACGTGGGGAGCTCGCCGGCCGCGGCGAGCACGCGAACCGATGTCCATCGGGCGAGACGCTCGCGTTCGGCGTCACCGAGCACGGCTGCCAGCCGGGCCTTGGCATTGATGAACGCCTTCACCGGGACGAGGACGACGGCATTCACTGCTGGCATCGTAGGCACCTACGCTGTGTTCATGCCGATCAACGTTGCCGTCATCGGCGCAGGTTCCTGGGGCACGACGATCGCGGCGATGGCTGCGGTCAACACTCCGACCATCTTGTGGGCTCGCCGACCGGAGCTGGCAGCGCAGATCAACGATGCCCATGTGAACGGTGACTACCTGGCCAGTTTCGTGCTGCCCGAGCAGTTGCGAGCGACGAGCTCGCTGGAAGAAGCGGTCAGCCGCGCCGACGTCCTGGTGATGGCCGTGCCGTCGCACGGGTACCGCGACGTGGCATCGCAGGCGGCGCCGTTCCTGCGACCTTGGGTGCCAATCGTGTCGCTGACGAAGGGGATCGAGCGCAGCTCGCGCAAGCGGATGAGCGAAGTCACCAGTGACGAGATGCCTGGCCATCCCGTCGCCGTGCTCACGGGTCCGAATCTGGCCAAGGAGATCCTCGGCGGCCAGCCGGCGGCCAGCGTGGTGGCGATCGACGACGAGGTGATCGCCGCCGAGCTGCAACGTATCTTCGGCCGGCCGAGCCTGCGGATCTACACCAACCCTGATGTGGTCGGGTGTGAGGTCAGTGGTGTCGTCAAGAACGTGATCGCCATTGCCAGCGGTATGGCGTCGGGCATGGGTTTCGGCGACAACACGCGTGCCACGCTGATCACACGGGGCCTGGCCGAGATGACCCGGCTGGGTATGGCGATGGGTGGGCACGCCACGACGTTCTCGGGACTTGCGGGTATCGGCGATCTCATCGCCACGTGCTCGTCGGAGCAGAGCCGCAACAACACCGTCGGATTGCTGTTGGGCCAGGGCAAGTCGATCGACGAGGTGCTGGCCTCGACCAACATGGTGGCCGAGGGCGTGAAGAGCTCGCCGAGCGTGCTCGACCTGGCCCGGCGTTACGGCGTCGAGATGCCGATCACCGAGCAGGTGGTCGGCGTCTGTCATCACGGTCGCACCGCGGCAGAGGCTCTCGGGGCACTCATGCAGCGGAGTCGTAAGAGCGAGCTCGATTAGATGACGAGCACGGGGGTGGTCGGAGGGCATTGGCGCGCCACGATCACGCCGTGGGGGGCGCTGGAGCCGTGGGATGGTTCGAACACGACCGACTGGTTCGTGGCTGCCGACGACCGCTGGCATCGCCCGCAGCACGAGACCTCGACACGACAGGCGACGCTCGACGGCACGCCGGTCGTCGAGACTCGGGTGCGGATACCCGGCGGCGATGCCGTGCAGCGGGTCTACTCCGTCGCCGACGCCGGCGGTCTGACGATCATCGAGGTGACGAACGAGTCGACGTTGCCGATCGCCGTGGCGTTCACCGGCGGTGGCCTGCTGTCGCGACGCCCGCCGACCTCGACGCCGGCCCAGGGGATCGAGCTGCCTGCCGACGCGGTCGTCTATCCGATCGGGCACCAGGCGGCGGTGGCCGTCGCTCGTCCCCACGGTGGGATGGCGGCCGGTGCCGCGTTGCCCGACATGGTTGCGTCAGCAGATCAGGTGTCGCACGGTTGGCTCGCCCAGACCCAGCGGGCCAGCCGGTTGCTGCTGCCCGATGCGTCGATGGTCGAAGCGGTCACCGCGGCCCGCTGCGAGTTGCTGCTCAACGGGCCGGCCGTTGGAAGGTCGGCGGGTGACGACGTCGACCCGGCGACGTTCCTGCTCGGGGTCGCCGAGCTCGTGCGCCTCGGCGATCGCCCTTCGATCTGGGTGCCACACGTCGCCGAGCAACTCGAGCGATGGGCGCGGTCCGGCACCGCCATCGGCACCCCGATGAGTATCGAGGCTGCGGCGCGGGTCCTGCATGCTGCCGGTGAACACCGGGCCGTGGACGATCTGCGCAGGATGAACCTCCCGCTCGCCGTCCAGGGGTTAACCGACGACGTGATGCCCGGGGCCCCTGGGCGTGTGCCGTGTTGGGTGGAGCACCAGTTGGTGACGTCCGACGAGCACACGGCAGCGCTGATGCCTCAGGGCTTCCCGCCGGGGTGGCTCGGTGTCGCCTTCGAGGCCCATGGGCTGGCGATCGGGCTGGCGTCAAGACTGTCGTTCGCCATCCGCTGGCACGGCGAGCGGCCCGCTGTGCTGTGGGAGGTCAGCGGTGCCCCGATGCCGCTGACCTACGGTGCCTGGTCGACGGGTCAGTTGTCGGGCGAGGCGTTGTGGCCCTCCGCCTGATCGGCCGACCGGCCGGGCGAGTCAGGGCTCGAGGATGGCAGCGTCGCCGACGGCGATCCGGCCGGGTTCCATCACGGTCGCATACACCCGGCTGACGGGTCCGCGCTCGTGATGCATCACCCGGAAGTCGCCGTCGATGAACCATGGCTTGTTGCTTGCGCACGGCAATGCGTAGGCACTGACCTCGCAGAGCACCTCGCCGACCCGCAACTGCACGCCGGCGCGGACGTCGGCCCACGGCAGCCCGCTGACGGTGATGTTCTCGCCGGCCCGACCCGGAGCGAGCGGATGGCCGGCCTCGCGGAAGTCGTCGATCACCTCGGCGCTCCATACGCACAACGCCTGCCACGGGCGGCCATGGTGGCGGCGAGTTGCCTGGCGGTCGCCGGCCATCCCCTTCCATGTCACCTCGGCTGATTCGACCGGCAGCTTCGGCAAGCCGCCGGGCGACACGCTGAGCTGCACGACCGTGCCGTCGACCCGACTGGGAAGCTGGCCGGCGGCACGCAGAGCCGGCCCGGCGGCGGTCCACGACGACCACACTGCGGCGAGGTCCGTGGCCAGGTCGCCGGTCGGCGCAGGTGGACGGAGATGCTCGATCACCGACGCCTCGCGCCCCTCGCCGTAGAGGTCGAAGACCAGGTCGGCGAAGTTCACCGTGCGTTCTGCGTCGGTCTCGGTGAACCGATAGGGCCCGATGGCGTACATGCCGCAACGCTAGATCAGGCACCGTAGGCTGGCGCCGTGACCGCTGTGGAAGCCGATTCGTTCGCCGATCCCTTCGCCGACCTGCGACTGACGGAGTGGACGTCGTGCGGCGGGTGCGCAGCCAAGTGGGGCGCCTCGTTGTTGACGGAGATGGTCACGAAGATGGTCACCGAGATGCCGGCCGGCCGTGACCCGTCGCTGCTCGTGGGCCTTGCGCCATTCGACGATGCGGCGATCTACGAAGTTGCTCCGGGTGTGGCCCTGGTCAGCACCACCGACTTCTTCCCGCCGCTCGTCGACCATCCCAGCGACTTCGGGGCGATCGCTGCGGCCAATGCGTGCAGCGACGTGTTCGCCATGGGTGGCCGGGTGGTCATCGCCGTCAACATTGCCGCCTTCCCCGAGCACTTCCCACGTGACGCGATCGTGGCGATCTTCGATGCTGCGGCTGCGGTCGTCGCCGAGGCAGGAGGCACCGTTGCCGGCGGCCACACGATCCGCAATCCGGAACCGATCTTCGGTCTCGCCGTGCAGGGAATCGTCGATCCGGCACGTGTCTTCCGCAAGGGTGGCGGACTCCCCGGCGACGTGTTGATGCTCAGCAAACCGCTCGGAACAGGACTGGCTCTCGCCGGCGGGTCGGCCGACGACAAGGCCGCGGCGATCTCCGGCATGCGCCGGTTGAACCGGGTGGCGTCGGAAGAACTGCAATCACTCGGCAGCGCGGTGCATGCGGCCACCGATGTGACCGGATACGGCTTGGCCGGACACGGCTGGGAGATGGCCGAACGTGGTGGCGTGCAGGTGATCGTCGAGACCGATGGGCTGCGCGCCTATCCGGGCGCGTTGGAGGCGGCTCGACGCGGCGTGCGAACCGGCGGGGATCCGCGCAACCGCGACTACGTCGCCGGTCAGCTGCGGTCGTCGGCCGGCGCGGTCGGCGAGGCGTTGTGCATGGATCCGCAGACATCGGGCGGCTTGTTGGCGGCGATCCATCCTGCGGCCGCATCCTCTCTCTCCGACATGTGGTGGCGGGTCGGCGAAGTCGCCGCCGGCAACCCGGCCATCGTGTTGCGCTGATGGCCGGCCGGGTGCCGACGCGCTCGATCGAGAAGGAGCTGTGGGCTGCCGGGTACGACGTGATCGTCGGCATCGACGAGGTCGGCCGAGGTGCATGGGCCGGGCCCTTGATGGTCGGCGCGGCCGTCTTGCCGCGTCAGCGGCGTGTCAACGGCGTGCGCGATTCGAAGATTCTCACCGAGGCCAACCGCGAGTTCCTGTTCGATCGCATCGCCGCGTGGTGCGATGCCTGGGCTGTCGGTGGGGCGTCGCAGGACGAGTGCGACGAACTGGGTATGGCCGAAGCCCAACGTCTGGCGACGCGCCGGGCGCTGGCCGGGCTCGGTGTGACCCCGGATGCAGCCGTGGTCGACGGGAGGTGGAACTTCGTCGGCGCCGAGGTGCCCTACGTCGAACTGCGCGTCAAGGCCGACCTCCACTGTCTGTCGGTGGCGGCGGCATCGATCCTGGCCAAGGTGACTCGAGATCGGATCATGCGCGAGCAGGCCGAGCACTATCCGCAATGGAGCTTCGACTCCAACAAGGGGTATCCGTGCCCGGTCCACAAGGCCGCGTTGCAGGCCTACGGCCCATCGGCCATCCACCGGCGCACCTGGGTGTTCATGGACCACTACGTGCCATGGCCGGGCGTGCCGCGCCGCATCATCCCCGAGCAACCGACGCTGTTCTGAGATGAGCGACGTGGCGATCGTCGGTGCTGGGCTCGCCGGTCTGCGATGTGCCGACGAACTGGTGGCGCGTGGCGCTGACGTCATCGTGCTGGAGGCTCGTCAGCGAGTCGGCGGTCGGGTGTTCAGCCATCGGTTCTCCGATGGTCAGACGTGCGAGCGGGGGGCCGAGTTCATCGATTCGAACCATGCCGAGGTGCTGGCGCTGGCGGCGAGGCTCGGGTTGCACCTCACCGAGCGGTCCGCGGACCTCGACCCGGCAGCAACGCTGCTCGATGCCGGTGGTCGGGCGGTGCCGATGTCGATGCACGCGTCGCTCGAGCCCGACATCGCCACGTGGGACGATGCGGTTGCCGGATTGGCCGATGACGAGGCCTGCGAGTTCGCCAGCCTGGCCGACCTGATGCATTCCCTCGATCTGTCGGTGTTGGCGCGCCTGGTGATCGGCCGTCACATCCGCACCGAGTACATGCTGCCGCCCGAGGAGGTCGGCCAACGTTTCGCCGGCGGGCTCACTCGCCTGCAGTCCGCCGGACGACGCGAATGTCATCGCGTCGTCGGTGGCAACGATCAGTTGGCCGCGGGGCTGGCCGAACAGTTGGGCGAGCGGGTGCGCCTGGCGACCGTGGTGCAGTCGATCGACGCCGACACCGGAACGATCACCTTGGTGTCCGGCGAGGTGATCACCGCGGCGACGATCGTGTCGGCGGTGCCGCTACCGGTGCTGTCGCGGATCTGGCCGTCGATGCCGCTGGAACTGGGTGCCGTGGGATATGGAGTGGGCGGCAAGATCAGCGTGCAGTTCGATCGTCGGATCTGGCGCGACTACGGGCGCAACGGCGAGGTGCTGACCGAGCGGGCGTGGGGTCACCTGTGGGAGACGACCGACGATCAAGGCGGCGATCGTGGCGTGCTGACCAACCTGCTGTCGTCGCACGACGGTGCTGCATTTGCCGCGCTGCCGGAAGCCCCTGATCGGATCGTGGCCGAGATCGACCGACTGTTCCCGGGTGCCAGGGGCCTGGCCGGTGAGCGGGTGCACACCGACTGGACGAACGACTCGTTCAGCCTCGGTGCATACAGCTGCTTCGGGCCCGGGCAGATGGCTGCCGCGGCGCCATTGCTGCGCGCCGCCCACGGTCGGCTGTTGCTGGCCGGCGAACACACCGACGAATTCAGCGGGTTCATGGAGGGTGCACTGCGCAGCGGAGCGCGGGTGGCGGCGACGATCAACGGTTGAATTCAGCAGCGCCCTCGGGCTTCTCGTTCCTAGACTTTCGCCGTGCAACGATCGGGTGGAGCAGGCTCGATCGGTCATTTCGGGCCGGGCGAATGGGGCATGACGGCAGCCGTTGCGGCGATGTGGGGCAGCTCGTTCCTGTGGATCGCCATTGCCATCGATCACGTCGAAGTAGGCGTCGTGCCACTGGGTCGTTGCGCGTTCGGTGCCATGGTGCTGGCGTTGTTGCCTTCGGCCCGCCGGCGCATCGAGCGCCGCGACTGGCCGCGGTTCGTCCTACTGGGCGCACTGTGGATGGCCGCCCCATTTCTGTTGTACCCAATCGCCGAACGCACTGTCAGCTCGTCGATTACCGGGATGATCAACGGCGGCTTGCCGCTGGTCACGGCCGTCGTGACCGCGTTCTACGTGCGTCGCCTGCCGTCGATGTTCCGGATGGTTGCCGTGCTGGTCGGCTTCGCCGGGATCGCGGTGATCTCGATCACATCGATCGACGAGGGAACCTCGGCCGACACCAGAGGAGTGGTGCTGCTGGGCATCGCCCTGCTGTGTTATGCCCTCGCCGCCAACATCGCCCAACCGATGCAATGGAAATACGGCTCGCTGGCGCCGATGATGTGGATGGCGCTCATCGCCACCGTGATGTCGCTGCCGTACGGCATCATCGGCCTGGCCCGCAGCGGATTCGACATGGAGGCGCTGGGTGCCTTGTTCATGCTCGGCGCGATGGGCACCGGGATCGCCTTCGCCTTCTACGGGGTGCTGCTGACCAGGGCCGGAACCGTGCGCGGCATGATCGGCATCTTCTTCACCCCGATCATCGGGATGGTGCTCGGGGTCGCGGTTCGCGGCGACACGCTGCACCCTCTCGCTCTCGTCGGGATGGCGATCGTGATCGTCGGGGCGATCATGGTCAGCCGCCCCGAACCCGGGTTGCAGCGCGGTCTACCCGAGAGCCTGGGCGAGGTCGGCGACGAGGTCGGTTGCGGACTCGATGCCGACGGAAAGACGTAGCAGGTTGTCGGGGACCTCCAGTGGTGACCCGGCCGCCGAGGCGTGGGTCATCTGCCCGGGATGCTCGATCAGGCTCTCGACGGCACCGAGTGACTCGGCCAGGGTGAACAAGGTGGTGGCCGCGGCGACGCGCAGCGCGGCTTGGCTTCCTCCCCTGAGGGTGAAGCTGACCATGCCGCCGAAGTCGCGCATCTGCTTGGCTGCCGCGGGGTGGCCGGGGTGGTCGGGGAGTTGCGGGTACAGCACCCGTTCGACGGACGGATGGCCGACCAGCAGATCGACGATCGAGCGGGCGTTGGCGCAGTGGCGTTCCATGCGCACGGCGAGTGTCTTGACGCCGCGCAGCACGAGATAGCAGTCGAATGGCGCAGGCACAGCGCCCGCCGCGTTCTGGGTGAACGTCAAGCGGCCGGCGAGGTCGTCGTCGTCGAGGGCCAGGAACCCGCCGACCACGTCGCTGTGCCCGCCGAGGTACTTGGTGGCCGAGTGCACCACGACATCGGCGCCGAGCGACAGCGGCTGCTGCAGATACGGCGTGGCGAACGTGTTGTCGACGCACACCAGCGCGCCCCGGCCGTGGGCGATTTCGCAGATCTTCTCGATGTCGAAGCAGCGCAACAGCGGATTGGTCGGTGTCTCCAGCCAGACCAGCTTGGTGTCGGCTGGCCACTCGGCGGCCAGGAGGTCGGTGTCGATCAGATCGACTGCGGTCCATGTCAGCGCGGTGTGCACCTTGGAGATCAGTCGGAAGGTGCCGCCGTAGGCGTCGTTGCCCAGCAGCACGCGATCGCCCGGCTGGAGCAGGCGAAGGACGTTGTCCTCTGCCGCCAATCCACTGGCGAATGCCAGGCCGTGCCGCCCGCCTTCCAGTGAGGCGACGCACGCTTCGAGGGCGGAGCGCGTCGGGTTCCCACTGCGCGAGTACTCGAATCCCTTGTGACCACCGACGCCGTCCTGGGCGAAGGTCGTGCTGAGCGAGATCGGCGTGACGACCGCACCGGTGACCGGGTCGGGTTCCTGGCCGGTGTGCACGGCGCGGGTCTCGAAACCCCACGACGACTGCTCTTCGAACTCACCCATTGATCTCACCCATTGGTCTCAGCCATTGATCTCAGCCATTGGCGACGACCTCGAAGTAGGTCAACAGATCGGTGCGGGTCAGCACGCTCAGCGGCCGCCCACCCGACAGCGCGAGCAGGGCCGGCGACTTGTCGAGCATCTCCACGGCCAGACCGACCTTCTGGCCGACGCCGATGGTGGGCAGCTTGGGGCCCATCACCTTCTCGACGGCGGTGTCCATGATCGACGGGTCTCGGTAGACGGACTCCATGAGATCGAGCTCGTCGACCGAGCCCGACACCTCGGCGTTGGCGAACGGAGGTGTGTTCTTGCAGACCGGCAGCTGGCTGACGCCGTTGGCGCGCATCACCTCGATCGTGCGCCGCACCGTGTCGGACGGGTTGACGTACAGCAGCGAGGGCGTGTTGCCGCGGGTTTCGAGGACGGCGGCGATGCACTGGTCGCACTCGCGCAGGAACCCGAAGTTGGCCATCCAGGCGTCGTCGAAGATGCGCGACAGGTAGCCACGGCCGGAGTCGGGGTTGAGTACGACGACGATGTCGTCGGGCTCGGCGCGCTGGGCGACCTGCAGGGCCGCGGCAACAGCCAGACCGCCACTTCCGCCGATGAGGATGCCTTCTTCGCGGCTGACCTGGCGGGCGACTAGGAAGCTGTCTTCGTCGCTGATCGGGATGATCTCGTCGTACAGCGAGGCGTCCCAGGCCGCCGGGAAGAAGTCCTCGCCGACGCCTTCCACGAGGTACGGCCGGCCGGACCCACCGGAGAACACCGACATCTCCGGGTCCCCGGCGATCACCTTGATGTTCGGGTTGTGCCGTTTGAGGTAGCGGGCGGTGCCGGTGATGGTGCCGCATGTGCCGGCGCCGGCGACGAAGTGGGTGATCCGCCCACCGGTCTGGCGCCACAACTCGGGCCCGGTGGTCTTTTCGTGGGCCAGCGGGTTGTTCGGGTTGGCGTACTGGTTGGGGCGGAATGCATTGCGTTCCTGGGTGATTCGCTCGGCGACCTTGTAGTAGCTCTGCGGGTCCTCAGGCGGCACAGCGACGGGGCAGACGATCACCTCGGCGCCGTAGGCGCGCAGCAGCGAGATCTTCTCGGGGCCGTTCTTGTCGGTCATCACGAAGACGCACTTGTAACCACGTTGCGCGGCGACGATGGCCAGGCCGACACCGGTGTTGCCGCTGGTCGGCTCGACGATGGTGCCACCGGGCTTCAGCGAACCGTCGCGTTCGGCGGCCAGGATCATCTCCAGCGCTGGCCGATCCTTCGAAGACCCGCCCGGGTTGGTGGTCTCCATCTTCATCGCCAGCACGCACTCGATGCCGTGGATCTCGCTGGTGCGCTTCAGGCGGACCAACGGAGTGTTGCCGAAGAGGTCGAGCACGCTGTCGGCGATGGCGGTGCCGTGCAACCTGGTGTCGGCGGATTCGTCACCCCATGGCATGCGGCAAGCGTACTCGTGTCATGCCGCGCCGCGTGTTGGGTGGGCCGGTGGTCATGATGGTTCCGTCGGGGAGTTGGATGGTTAGTTGTCGGTTGGGGGTGAGGGTCAGGTGCCAGTCGTCGTTGTGGATGTTGTGGTGGTGTTGTTCGCAGACCGGTAGGAAGTTGTCGAGATCTGATGGTCCGCCGTGGTGCCACCAGATGACGTGGTGCAGTTTGGTGCGGCTGTACCGCACTCGGCATCCTGGGATCGCACAGGTCGCGTAGATGGCGCCGAGGGCGCGTCGTTGGGCACGATTGGCAACTCGTGATGTGCGTCCGAGGTCGAGTTGGCCGGGGGCGTCGATGATCACCCCGTTACGAACCACGACGGTGTACACCTTGGCGGTCTGGTACAGATCGGCCAGGACCTGTCGGGGGAGTTCGACGGGTAACCCCCAATCGATGACCGGCTCCGCGCTCGGCGGTGGTGTGATCGACGACAACGACGATCTCGGGTCGACCCAAGCGGACCCCGCCACCATCCAAGAGGGCGAGCAGGGCGTGGGCGCGTAGGTAGGACTGTTTCTCGAGCAGGTCCGTGGGGCAGCCGTCGGGTTGGCGATCGTGGAACAGGGCTTGGACTTGGGCGTCGAGGCGGTTCTCCAACCTGAGCCATCGTCTCGGGATCCCAGATCGCCGACCAGCGCCCCAACCCGCTGTCGCGGTCGATCCAGGTGTTCAACCGCACCGCCCGCTGCTGCCGTTCGAGGCGGTCGAGCCCGTCACCATCGGCCTCCAACCGTCGCGCTTGGCCACGAACTGTGCGAGCGAACTCCTCCGGCTGTCGAATTTTCGGCGATCAACACCAGCCGTTCAGCGTCGGCAGCCAGCCGGTCACGGACACCCGGCTCGACCTGGCGCAACACCCGAGTCAGGACATCGACATGCTCACCCGACACCAGACCGGCGTCCAACGAGACCCCGAACTCGGGAAGGTGTGCGACGGTCCCGGCACGGCGCAGGACCTGTTCGGCCTGACGGATGTTGCAGCGGGAGGCGTCGGCCAAGGATTTCTCCGGGAACGACGACACCGCCGCCAACCCTCGCGCCACGACAACCTCACGGGCCTCGACCCACGACTTCAACCGCCGCAGTTGACCCGCAGCAGCCTCCAACACGACCCGATCGGCACAGCCGGCATCGACCACCGCCACCCGCCCGACCAGGTCGTGCACCTCAGCCAACTCCATCCACCCATCATGACAAAGGGGTGTTATACGGTCAGCCCGAGTCCACCGTCAGGACGATCTTGCCGACGTGCTGCTTGGTCAGGAACAGACGCTGGGCGGCGACGATGTCGCCCAGCGGGAAGGTCGCGGCGACGACCGGACGGATTTCGCCACGTTCGACATAGCCGACGAGAGCGGTGAACACGTCGGGGTCGAGCACTGTGCACCCGAACAGGGTGAGGTCGTTGAGATACAGGGTTCGGAGATCGAGCTCCACCCACGAACCACCGATCGCGCCGCTCGTTGCGTAGCGCCCACCAGGTCGAAGCACGGCGAGGAGCTGCGACCACGACGGCCCGCCGACCACGTCGAGCACAACGTCGATGCTCCTGCGCCCCAGTGCCCGGGCCAGGTCGACATCGCGTGGCAGAACCAGGTCAGCGCCGAGCGCCTTGACCTCGTCGTGTTTGGCGGATGCCGCCACGGCCGTCACGTGGGCGCCGCGCCGCTTGGCGAGTTGTATCGCCGCCGAACCGACACCGCCCGAGGCACCGGTGACCACGACCCTGTCTCGTACGCCAACCATCGTGCGGCTCAACATGTTCTCGGCCGCCGAGTACGAGCAGGGAATCGACGCCAGTTCGGCGTCGGTCCACGGGCAATCGACGCGCACCGCGTGCCGGGATGGCACGACGGTGTACTGGGCGAAGGCTCCGTCGACCTCGGAGCCGAAGTACATCGGCCGGGCCTCGGTATCCGCCGCATCGCGGAAGACGGGCTCGACGATGATCCGATCGTCCATGCGTAGTCTCGTCGACACCGGTCCCGACGCCAACGATTCGGCCGCACGCATCGGCACCTTGGATTCGTGGGAAGGTCGGAACCTCCCCTGCCCAACCGACGTCGGAACGCATCGTTGGCACCGCGACATCAGGGTCCACCCGGATCGTGTTCACGACGTCAGGCGCGTACCAACCGATCCGTGTGTTGATGTCGGTGTTGTTCACACCCGCTGCCGCCACACGCACCAGCACCTGCCCCGGTCCGGGTTGCGGCACGGGGACGTCGTCGCGCACTTCGAGCCGATCGAACCCGCCGTGCCCGGTCAGGAGCACCGCTCGTCATGGTCCGGGGCGTGATGTTCACGCACCACAGCTATCACGCCGGCCTGCACGCCGCTGACCTTTCGATGGGATCAAGCGGGCCGGGGCCGTCGACGGTGGCATGCTGGTCGGGATGACTGCGACCATCGACACCTGGACCATCACCTCGATCACCGGCGTCTTCGGTGCTGAACTCAGCGGTGCCCACGTGCGCGACGGCGTCGATCCCGCATGGCTCTCGTCGATGCTCGAGGATCATCGCCTGCTGGTGCTGCGCGAACAACACCTCACCCATGCCGAGCAGGTTGCTCTAGCGCGACTGCTCGGTGAACCGACACCGGCGCATCCGGTGATCCCTGGGCATCCCGACTTCCCCGAGATCCTCGAACAGGACGGCGCGAAGGGCGGACGTAATGCTCGCTGGCACACCGACGTCACCTTCATACCTGCACCGCCGGCGGCATCGCTGTTGGTCGGCGACGCCACGCCAGAGTCGGGTGGCGACACGATGTGGGCCGACACCCGCACTGCCTACGAGAGGCTGGCCGCGCCGCTGCAGCAGATGGTCGGTCAGCTCGAGGCGGTGCATCGCATCTCGCCGCTGGCGTACTGGGGCGAGCCGTTCGACTCCGCACTCGACCGTGCCGATGCGCAGCAACTGTTCGACGATTCGCTCGACGTACCGCCGGTAATCCATCCGGTCGTGCGGGTGCACCCGACCACGGGCCGTCCGAACCTGTTCGTCAACCCCGGTTTCACGAGTCACATCGTCGGCTTGTCACGGATCGAGAGCGACGGCTTGTTGCGCATGCTGTACGAGCACATGACGCAACCCGAGTTCGTGCTGCGTCATCGGTGGCGGGATGGCGACGTCGTGATCTGGGACAACCGGGCGACGATGCATTACGCCGTCGACGACTATGGCAGCACCGAGCGTCGCGTGCGTCGAGTGACGATTCGTGGCCCTCGTCCGGTTGGCGTCACGGGTGTCGAGAGCCGCGTCGTCGACGACCCGTTGATCGCCGTTCGCTGACTCACTGTCACTGGTTACTCGAAGACGCAGAACTCGTTGCCTTCGGGGTCGGCCAGCACCCACCAGCGGGTCTCGTCGTCCTTGGGGCGCAACAACGTCGCCCCGGAGGTGATCAGGCCGGCGATGGTGGTGCTGATCAGCGTCACGTCCCAGTGGACCCTGTTCTTCGCCGTCTTCGGCTCAGGCACGCGGTGGAAGACCCAGAACATGTACGGGAACCCGGCGGCACCTTCGATCCATACGAACGGCACGCCCTCGCGGCTACCGACGGTGCCTCCGGTGTGATCGGCCCACCAACCTGCGATGGCCGTCGGATCGACAGAGTCGACGACGAGTTCGAACGGGCCGAGCGCCGATGGGTCGGCGGGATGTGGACCGAACACGCACACCGGCACGCCGTCGGGATCATTGACGATGTGCCACGTGATCTCGCCGTCGGGGGCCCGCTCGATGGTGCCCCCGACGGCCAGCAGTGGGGCCGGGTCGCCGTCGGCGACGCGGATGTCGATGTGCACGCGGCTCTTGCCGGCGATCGATTCGGGCACGGTGTTGATCCACACCCTGCGTTGCTCGGGCCCGTCGGGTGGCGCGTCGAGGTGGATCTCGCCGTCGTCGTGCACCACTACCAGCTGGTCGAGGGCCACGCTCCAGAATGCTGCGACGGCAGCGGGACGTCCGTCGCCCGCGGTCACGTCGATGCACAGATCCTTGAAGGCAACATCGGGCATGGGTCAAAGGTAGTCGTTGACCAGCAGCCTGGTTGCGGGCGTACCGTTTGTGACGTGTCGTGGACGTGCCCGAAATGCCGGCGTCAATTCGCCCGTCGTGGGCAAGGTCACGAGTGCGCGCCGGCGATGACGTTGGACGAGTACTTCAGCACCGGGCCCAGCTTCGAGCGACCGGTGTTCGACGCCGTGATGGCCCACCTACACACCCTCGGTGAGCCGTTCCTGGAGCCGGTGTCGGTTGGGGTCTTCGTGAAGCGCGACGGTGTTGGTGTACTGCAGCTGCGCCCGATGACCAAATGGGTCGCGCTGTGCCTGTTCATGCCGCGCACGGTTCACGACCGGCGCATCTCCCGCAAACCGATCGTGGCCGGTCGCACCGTGTACCACGTGGTCAACGTGCGCGGCCCGGACGACGTCGACGACGCCGTGACCGGCTGGATCACCGAAGCCTGGGAGTCCGCCGGATAGCCCCGTGCGATGAGCGATGAGCCGCCGGCGGACGCCGCCGGCGGACGCACATCTCTCATCGCACGAGTCACTGCCGATGTCAGCCGTCGCCGATGGTTTGGATCTCCTGCACGCCCATCTCCACCGGAGTCGTTGTGCGCAGGTCACCCAGCGCACCACTGGCTCCGTTGGTTGCCTGCCACGACACCTGCCAGATGATGGTGACCGTGCCGTGGTAGCGCAGATCGGTGGTGCCGGTGACCTTGCCGACCGACGGATACGCCGGCGTCCAGACGCAGCCGTCCGCGGCGAAGTCGGTCGACCCCCACGGTTGGCAGGCGACCAGCGTGGCGTCGCCGGCGACGTGTGACCCGGTGGCCCACTCGATGTCGGAGGCCTCAGCCGTGACGGTCGCGGACAACCCTGGGATTGCTGCCGTCGCCGTGATCGGTGGTCGTGGCGTGACGCCGAGCCACGTCTCGAAGTTGACGATCATCTTGTCGACAGGAGGTGAGAACGACACCTCAGGTCGTGGCACCAGGGCTGCGATGCGCTGGTAGGCGACTCGGGCGATGTCGACAGGGGAATGTGGCCCGACGTAGACGAACTGGTATTTCCCGTCACAGATGCGGAAGAAGACCGTCGACCGCGCGCCTGTCGCCGGATTGATGACCGTCGGCTCGCCGAGGCCGACGCTGGCGAAGTTGGAGCCGTCGACCAACGCCCAGGCCGAGCACGACGTCGTGCCCGTCGGCTTTGACACGCCCCCATTGATCGCCCCGATCACCCAAGTAGAAATCTGAGCCTCCCCGCCAGGGCCAATTGGATCGGTTCCGGCGCCGGGAAGCTGCTCACCATGAACTCCCGTGTTGCAGATTGCGCTGAGGACCAGAGTTACCGCTGCTATTCGGCCGATGGGCACAGGCTTCCCTCACCCAAGCGCTCGAGCTGCGATTGCTCGCCCACCCGCCAGGCACCGTCCTCGAGGAATAGCTGGAACCTATAGCGGACGCTGGCAATCACGTCGTTGACCACTGTCGGCAGTCCGTCTGGCCCGTTTGGACCCATTACCGCCCCGGCGTCGAACACACAGAAGACGGCGTTCGCCTCGGTCGCTGAGCCCATGGTGACTGATTCATCGACGAAATACGAACCGCGCAGGTCGGTTGAGAAGTACAAACCTTCTGCCACCATTCCTGTGGCCAGCTCTATCACCGTGGCGCGTGAGTGTCCCTGCACGGCGGTGAAGGTCTCCGGCAGGCAGTCCGCCGGCACGGCACCGCATTGGTGGTAGGCGTCCGAGTAGTCCTGGACGGCCTGCCTGATCAGGTCCTCCGTCGCGATCGTGGTCGTGGTGGGCGGCAGGGTCGTGGTCGGGGCCGCTGTCGTGGAGACTCGGCGGGACCGTGGTGGCCGCGACCGTCGTATCCACGACACTCGTCGTCACCGCCACCGGTGCAGTCGTCGGCGTGGTGCTTCCGCCGCCGCTGCAGGCCGCGCCGAACAGAGCGGACAGAACACCAATCGCGATCAATCGCTTCATCGTCGGCACCCACCGAAATCATTGCGAACGTCCAGCGCAGATCGCTGTCCGTCCGTCCATCCTACCCGCCGCCCTGTCATCACCCTCAAAGATGCACAGCGGCCAGCGAGGAGCGGAAGCGGGTCAGCTCACCCGGCGTACCAGTAGCAGCCGTATTGCTCGGGGTCGCTCCACTGCACGGAATCGCGGGCAGCGAGCGTGGCCCGGTCGGTGAACTGCATGTCGCCGGCGCCGATCGTGACCAGTTCGCTGCCGATCACCAGCGACCGCTGCAGCGGGTTCCAGCAGGTGTTGTCGGCGCGGGACTCGTGCGAGATCGTGCCGCGGCCGACCAGGGTGGTGCCTTGCAGTTGGGCGACGATCACTCCACCGACCGGGTTGGTCAGTGAGCCGGCGAGACAGTCGACCGCCGGGCCGCAGCTGTTCCAACCGGGCGACACCGGCAGCAGGATCGTGCCGTCCTCGGGCCAGTACAGGAAGGCGTGGTGATCCCACTCGGCCTCGCTGGAGCCACCGATCGGCAGCGTCGAGAGTCGCTGCGGGTTGGCCGGATCGCTCACGTCGAACAGCGAGAGTTGCGTGCCCTGCAACCGCCCATCGGTCGACGCATCTTGGCCGACACCCAGCAGCAGGCCGTCGCCGACCGGGTGGAGGTACGCCGAGTAGCCGGGGATCTTCAGTTCGCCGGTCAGCGCGGGCGCCGTCGGGTCACTGAGGTCGATGACGTACAGCGGGTCGGTCTGGCGGAAGGTGACGACGTAGCCCTGGGTGCCGAGGAAGCGCACGGCGTAGATCTGTTCGTTGTTGCCGAGCCCGTCGACGATGCCGATCTGAGCCAGGTCAGTGCCGTCGGCGCGTAGCACTCGCACGGCCGACGACGGCTGAGCGGAGCCGTTCCAACCGAACGACGTCGTGGCGACGCGTAGGTCGCCCTCGTACTCGCTCATCGAGAACTGGTTGAGCAACTGGCCGGCCACCTCACCGGAAGCGACGTAGGAAGCGGAGCCACCCTCGCCCAGCGCGAACTTGTGGATCAGGGTCTTCGGCTGCGTGGTCTGCGGAGCGACGACACCATCGACCGGTTGATACCAGTCCCACGGCACGGTCGCCATGTAGATGCTGGTCGGCGAGGCGTACACGGTGTCGCTGTTCGACACGATGCCCGCCGAACCGATCGGCTGGCCGGCGTTGCGCACGTCGAGGGAAGCGATCCACGACACGCCCAACCCGGCGAACTCGCTCGGCGCGGCAACGGCCGAGCAGTCGAGGGCATTCGACATGTCGCCGAACGTTCCGTCAGCAGTTTCGTCGAACAACCGCGGCATCCAGTCGTCGATCGTCGACTGCAAGATGATGTCCTTGTTGCGTTGCAGGGCGCGGTCCTCGTCGAGGCCGAACTGGTTCGGGTAGACGAAGGGCAGGCGGGCGGCGAGCGACGAGGTGAGCACAAGGCGGGCGGTGCCGTCGATCGCCCGGGCGGCGGAGAGGTGACCTTCGAGGTGGCTGCGGCGCAGCAGCACGGGGGCCGTCACGTCGCCGACGTCGTACACCGAGACGACGGTGTCGATGCCGGTGTACGGCTGCGTGGCCACGAGCAGATGCGTACCGTCGAGGAGTAGCTGATGGGCACCTTCGGGCACGTCGAGTTTGGCGGTCACTCGTGCTTCGGCGACGTCGACGATCCTGACGCCGTCCTGCGAGGCGACGAACACGTGGGTGCCGTCGGTCTCGACCATGTCGCCCTCATCGACACCGACCTCTTGCGTGTTGGTGCCCGAGAAGTTCGGAACCGCAGGTGCACCTGGTGCGGGAGTGGCGGCTGCGGCGGTGGTCGTCTCCGGCGCACCACTGGCTGTCGCGGCACGGGCGTCTTCCATCATCGGCACCGGTCCGCCGCCGTAGTTCCACGGCGTCCCCCCAAGACCCCACGCCGTCACTCGCTTCAGCGCCTCGTCCTGCATGTAGGAGAGGAGGTCGGGGCATTCGGCGAAGAACCTCAACCTCGACGACCCGGCCGAACTGAACTGTGCGGGGTGCCTCGGCGCGGTGGTGGTCGGCGTCGTCGGGCGAGGCGACGTCGTGTCGGTCACCTCCACGGTGGACCCGGTCGTCGAGGTCGACGAAGTCGAGACCGCTTCCGGGTCGTCGCCGAAGCAGCCGGCAAGCGTGAGCGTCGCCACGGCGACGAGGGTGGCAGTGGGCAGTGAACGCGTCATGCCCGTTCGACGCTGCGAGTGATCAGGTTGGTTCCCGCCGTCATCGAGATGTCACGACGGATTCTCGACGACACCGAGTGACGTAAGCTGCTGTAAGATGATGTCATGAGCCATCGGCTGCAGATCACACTGGAGGACGACCAGTACAACGCACTCGCGGCCGAGAGCGCGCAGACGGGTATCTCGATGGCCGAACTTGTTCGCCAGGCAGTCGAGGCTCGCCTCGGGCTCGAGTCCGGCGAGCAACGGGCCAACCGCTTCCGTCGGGCGCTCGGCTCCGCTGTGGGTGTATGGCACGAGCGACCCGACGACGGGTTGGCGTATCAGCGTCGCATCCGTGCACCGCTTGCTGATCGGGCAATCTGATGGTGGTGGTCGACACGAACGTGCTCGTCGATGTGTTGCGTGGGGTTCCGAGAGCGGTCGCTGCCTTGGAGCGGCATGCGGCCGAGGAGGTCGTCGTGCCGTCGATGGTTCGATTCGAGGTCCTTGCAGGTGCGCGACCGTCGGAGATGACCGCGATCACATCGCTGCTCGACGAGTGCATCGACGCGCCGGTCGATGTCTCGGTCGCCGACGAGGCGGCCAGCCTGGCGCGTCGATACATGCGCTCGCACTCGGGGATCGATCCGATCGACTACGTCGTCGCGGCGACGGCCCGCCTGCTCGATGCCGAGTTGTTGACCCGCAACGTGAGGCACTTCCCGATGTTCCGGCGGTTGAAGGCACCGTACTGATCCCCGGATTCGGGGGGCTCACTCGGCGTGATCCGAGACGATCTGCCCGGCGCGGAGTTCGATGGTGCGTGTGCGCCGGACGTGCTGCAGCAACTCGCGGTCGTGGCTGACCAGCAACACGGTTCCGGGGAAGGTGTCGACGGCCTGCTCGATCTGCTCGATGGCCGGCAGGTCGAGGTGGTTGGTGGGCTCGTCGAGCACCAGGCAGTTGCATCCCACGGCCGTGAACAGGGCGAACACCAGGCGGGTGCGTTCGCCGGGTGACAACGACTCCGCCGGGCGGTGCACGTGCTCGGCGCCGACGCCGAACTTGGCCAACAACGTGCGCGCCTCGCTGACGGTCAACCCCGTTGCCGCTTGGAACGCGCCGAGCGTGGATTGCCGGCCGCCGTCACCGCCGTCACCGCCGGGTGAGTTGGCCAACTGCGTGCGGGCCTGCTCCAACCGCCCGACCTTCACCGAAGCACCCAACCGCTGCGCACCCGACGTGAGGGCGATGTCACCCAGCAACGCGGCGAGCAACGTCGACTTGCCGCTGCCGTTGGGCCCGATGATCACCACCCGTTCGCCGAAGCTGACCTCCACCGAGACTGGGCCGAGGCGGAACGGCCCGCGATCGACGACCGCGTCGGTGAGGCTGGCAACCAGCGTGCCGCTGCGCGGCGCGGTGGCGATCGTCATCCGCAGGTCCCACGGCTCGCGGGGTTGCTCGACGACGTCGAGCCGGTCCATCGCCCGCTCGGTGCGCGCCGCCCGCCCGGCCAACTGTTCGGTCTGGTTGATCTTGAAGGCCTTGATGTTCTTGTCGTTGTCGTCGGGCCGCTTCTTGGCCCGCGACAGGCCCTGCGACGCCCACTCCCGTTCGCGCTGCGATCGCTGGGCCAGCGTCGAACGCTTGGTGTCGTACTCCTCCCACGCCTGCCACGCGTGCTGGCGTGCGAGATCCCGCTCGTGCAGGTATGCGTCGTAGCCCCCGGCGTACAGGGTGAGTTGGTGGCTGAACTCGTCGAGTTCGGCGACGTCGGTCACGACGCGGCGCAGGAACTCGCGGTCGTGGCTCACCAACGCGCCGGCGCTCTGCGCGCCGTTGACGAAGCGCTCCAGCCGATCGAGGCTGTCGAGGTCGAGGTCGTTGGTCGGCTCGTCGAGCAGCAGCACGTCGAAGCGCGACAGCATCAGCGCGGCGAGGCTCACTCGCGCCGCTTCGCCGCCCGACAGCGACGTCATCGGTTGCTGGAGCAGGCGGGTGGGCAGGCCGAGCTCGGCCCACATCTCGCCGATGCGCACGTCGAGATCCGCAGCACCGAGCGCCAGCCAACGCTCCAGCGCTGTGCTGTACCGGTCATCGGCGCCAGGGGAGTGAATGGCCAGGTCGGCGGTGGCGTCGTGCAGTTCGGCCTGCACCGCGGTCACGCCGGTGCGCCGCTCGACGTAGTGGAGCACGAGCTCCTCGGTTCGCTCCGGCTCCTGATCGAGATAGCCGACGGTGGCGGCAGGAGGCGCCAGCGACACCGCGCCGGCGTCGGGTCGCAAAGCACCGGCGAGCACGCGCAGCAGCGTCGATTTGCCGACGCCGTTGGGCCCGACCAGGCCGATGCGATGACCGGGGTCGAGCGACAGGTCGACGTCGACCAGGATGTGGCGGGCGCCGAGGGCCAGTGAGATGTTGCGGGCGTGCAGGGATGCGGCCAAGCAGCCATTCTGCCTGCCTTGTCAGGTGGCGCGGACAGCCAGGTACGGTGAAACCATGACCATCACTGCAAACGAACGTGCCGCAATGTGCGATCTGTTCGACGAGCTCGGTCCCGATGCTCCGACGCTGTGCGAGGGCTGGACGACCCGCGACCTCCTCGCTCACCTGTTGGTGCGCGAGCGCCGCATGGACGCCGTCGCCGGCAATGTGCTGCCGTTCCTCGCCGACTACACCAAGCGGGTGACCGATTCGGTCGCTGCCCAGGAGTTTGCCGCGAACGTCGAGGAGTTTCGTGGCGGTCCGCCGATCTGGTCACCATGGGCCATTCCGGTGCTCGGCGACAAGTTCAACCTCGCCGAGTTCTTCGTGCATACCGAAGACATCCGCCGAGCCCAGCCGACGTGGGAACCACGCGACGACGATCCGGCCCGAGACGATGCCCTATGGAATCCGCTGAAGACGATGGGGCGATTGCTGTTCCGGAAATCCCCTGTCGGTGTCGTGCTGCGCAGCGCCGAGCGGGAAGACATCGTCGTCAAGAAGGGTGACCCCGGCGTGATTCTGGTCGGCCAGCCCGGTGAGATCGTGCTGCACGCTTTCGGCCGGCCCCTCGACAAGGTCCGCCTTGTCCTGCAAGGCGAGAAGAAGGACATCGAGGCCTTCGAGGCATCGTCCCGTGGCCTGTAGGGTCGCAAGGTCTGGAGACCAGGCCAGATGACTCATTTTGGCCGTTTCCGCTTTATGTAACGAGCGGCGTAGCCGATACTCGCTTCATGCCCACGAAGTTGCTCGCGCTGCACCTCCAACTGCACGAGCGCGCCGTGGTGCTCGACGACCGCAAGGTCCCGGGCACCAAGGTCCACATCGACCACATCGTGGTCGCGCCGTCGGGCGTGTGGGTGATCGATGCCAGGGATTGCGGCGGGCGTGTCGAACGGCGTGACGTCGGCGGCTGGTTCAAGGTCGACGAGCGGCTGTACGTGGCCGGCAAGGACCGAACCAACATGATCGACGAGGTCGACCGCCATGTGATGGCCGTCGAGGATGCGCTGGCCAAGGAAGGTCTCGACCAGATCCCGGTGCATGCCGCCCTGTGCTTCATGAACGCAGAGTGGGGCTGGTTTGCGAAGCCCTTCTCGCTGAGCGGCGTGTGGGTCACCTGGGCGGAGAAACTCCCTGAACTGGTACTCGACTGGAGCGCGATCCCGAATGCGGAACTCGATCGCCTGGCTCGAGCCCTCGGATCACGGCTGCCTGCTGCGGCTTAGGTTTCGTCAGTCGGCGGCGCGGCGTGAGACGGTGTTGATCTTCACGATCGCGTTCTCGGGAATCGCCTTCGTGATGGGGAGCGCGTGGACTGTGGTGACCTGCCCAGGCTCCAGATCGATGACCCAGGCGAAGGTCGTGTCGTATTGCGTAGCGCCGTCGGGGGATTCGATCGACAAGTCGATCATGTAGTTCGAGCGTTTGCTGCTGCTGTTCGTCACCGTCACGGTGACCGCGCGGAAACCGACGGCGTCGCGCTGACCAAGAACGACGCCACCGACATCGGAGCTCGCCTCGGCTGACCCGATTCGGTTGTCGACACCGGAGACCGTGCCGTTTGATCCTTGTGAGTTTGCGATCGCAAACCCGATGACGACGAGGACCACGATCGCGAAGATGTAGCGCTTCTTGAGGTACCAGGGTCGCAGTTCCTTGATCCTCGCCTCCGCTGCCCTGGCAACGGCCTTTGCCTCCTTGGCTGACCACGGTGCCGTGGACGGCGACGCCATGTTCGGCGCAGGTGGTGGCATGACGACGTACATCGAACTCCTCTGTCTCTACCGTTCAACCGTATGGGCCACCCGTGCTGGTGCGCCAGGGCCCTATGACCCCCAGACGTCACGGCCTCGGCGTGGCACTCCCTGGGGAGTGTGGGTCAGCGAGAACAGCGCGGTGAGCGCCATGTCGAGATCGAGGCGTTCACCGGTCCAGCAGCATCGACCGTCGGCGGCCGTGCGTGATTGAGCCTCGACCGCTTTGTGATCGCCCGCTGTGGTGGGAGGTCTGGCACATATGCAGCGACCGTGGGGATCGTGGAACTCGAGACCATCGGGCGTACGCACGGAGGTCCACCCACCTTCGTGCAGCCGATGGTGGTGGAAGCGACATAGCAAGGTGAGGTTGGGAAGTTTGCTCTGGCCGCCGTGCGCCCGGTGACGGAGGTGATGCACGTCGAGCCGGGCTCGGCGGCCGCAGCCGGGCACTTGGCAGCGGTGGTCGTCGCGCTCTTCGACCTGGCGTCGTAACGCTCCACGCACCAGCCGTTGACGAGGGCTGAGATGCTTCACGTTGCCGTCGTCGTCGGTTACCACTGTCTCGATATCTGCATCACACGCCAACCTCAGCGCCGTCTCGACGGAAATGCCGATCGGTTGATCAAGGCTGTCGCCATGGCCGTCGATCTCGCAGCACCCGTCCCCACCACGTAACGCCGACTGGGTGACGTGCATCCGAACGAGGTAGCGGGGTGTACGGCCTTCGTCACCTGATGCTGCGTGGCCGGCGATTGCCAGATCGACCAGGGCGTCGGCACGACGAGCCGACTGCGGATCACGGGTTCCGTCGGGCTGAGCGATGGACGGTGCCACGAGGTATTCGATGGCGGAGAGCACCGTGGCGCCGGCTTCAGAGGGGAGTCGTACGGTGATCACCACCGATCCGTCGTCATCGATCTGATGGTGCAGGCTGCGGCGGTCGTGCTGGACCTGTTCGCGTTCGACTGCGACGGGTTCGGCGCGGCGATAGGCGCTGACGATGCGTTCTACCTGGTTGGTGGTGCCGGCCAGCGCCATGTCGACCAGGTCCTGCGCGCACTCGGCTGTGGCGATGCGGGTGATGGCTCGCACCTTCGAGTACGACAACCGGCCGGTCGCCATGGCTGTGGCTATCTGCGGGAACTGCTCCAACGCCCTGGCAACGCGCACCTTTTCGCGGGCGGCACGGATGTCGAGCCCGACCTGCCACGACAGCCACATCGCGCACGACTGGCACTCCCACAGCGTCCAACCTTCACGCCGATCGAACTCGGCGACGGCGAGTAGCCAGTCGTGCTCCGCAGAGGTGAGGTTCGCTGCACCCTGGCAAATCACGGCCTCTAGCTGCTCCAACGGACGAAGAGAGGTGGGAGTTGTGTCCATGAATCGATCGTACGCAGGGGGTGTTACGGGGTGGCGGGGACACTCCCTGGGGAGTGCGCGGGCCGGGATGCCGACTGTCTCAGGCAGACTGCCAGGTGGCCTGGTTGCGGGCGACGGCGAAGATGTGCTCGACCTGCGCTGGCGTCAGCCGATGTGGTTGTTGCAGCAGAAAGTTACGCAGGCTCCGACGAGTGGTGATGTGGACGTCGGGCGGGGTGCCCTTGATCGTCAGCTCGGCCAGATCGACGAAGACGATTGCGGGACGCACCTCGACCGGCATTGCGCATGCCGCGGTGAGGAGCGTGCCGGCGCGCGTGGCATCGCGTCGTGAGTTGTGCAAGTAGACCGTCGAGTGACCGTTCACCCACACCGCCTGCTCGTACACGCACACCGAACCGTCGGGGTGATGCTTGGTGGTGAGGGTGAAGACGCCCCGGGGTCCGATGACCACATGGTCGATGTCGCTGCCGCGGTTGCCGATCGGGACTGCGTGCAGCACGTGCCATCCGTCTGGAAGCTTCGCCAACTCGCGGCCGAGCTGTTCCTCGGCCTTCGCGCCGACGCGCCCGGCCCGTTCGTCGGTCTTCACTCCGAGAACCCGAGTCACAAGGCTCCAGATCGATGACGGGCCGGTGACCTGCTCGCGCTCGACCGTGGCTGCGGCACCCGCACCGTTGGTCGAGAGATCGGTCATGCACAGTCATCGGCACGTCGGTGCCGACTCGTGAACCAATCCTGACGAAGGGACTCGGCGATGTCAGACCGGGCGGTCACAAGGGGGCGGCATCACCCGGTGATATTCTCCCGCGGGCTCACCAACCCCGATGTGACGAAGGCAGGTTGCGCCGATGCTCTCCGATGTCCCGCCCCCCGACTCCGGAGGGTCGTCCTCGTCCACGGCAGTCATCGTGGTTGTCGCGGTGATCGTCGTCGCCCTGGTGGTCGTCGGGTTGATCATGGCGCGTCGCCGTCGCAAGGCTCGGCCCTGACAACGACACGGTCGCCGTGACCGCACGGACGTGAGCTACACCACGGCTCTCGGCCTCACCTTGGTCATCGAACTCCCCGTGTACATGGTGGCGTTGACCCGCTGGGCGGCACGGCGGTGGCAGGAGGCGATGGTGACCGGGCTCGTGGTCAACCTCATCTCGCACCCGATCGCGTTTCTTGCCGTCTATCCCGTGCTCGAGGACCTGGTCGGGGGAGCGGCCGCCCTCGTCGTCACCGAACTCGCCGTCGTGATCGGCGAAGCGGCGATGCTGTCGCTACGCCGTGTCCCGCCATCGGTCGCCTTCGCCACGAGCGCCTGCGCCAACGTCGCGTCACTCGTGCTGGGAGTGGCGCTCGTGCTTTGACCGCCGAATCCCCAGGCCAGCTGGGCCAACACGCCGTGACGGGGAACACCACTCGAGGAACCGAACGAGCGGTCGCCGACGGTGAACGACGCGGTCCGGAACAGCAGATCGCACAGCGGCAGGACGAGCGCGAAGTTCGTGCCCTCTCGCCCGAGCTCGTGGTGGGACCGGTGGAACGCGGGGGTCACCACCGCCCAGCGCAGTCGCGTGCCAGGTACGTATACGTCGGCGTGGGCCAGCACGGTCACCACCGTCACGGCCGCGACGTAGGGCACCAGCACGTTCGGTCCTGTCCCGCAGGCGGCGGCGGCGATCACCGGCACACCGTGTGACACGGCAGTGTCGAGGGGGTGGAAGCGAAAGGCCGACCACCATCGCAGCATCTCCGAGCTGTGATGGACGGAATGGATCCTCCACAATCCCGGCACCGTGTGCTGGAGCCGGTGCACCCAGTAGGCCGTGAGTTCGGCAATCATCACCGCAGCCCCGAGTTGCAGCGCCCAAGGTATGTCCGCGACCAGCCCACCAGCGGGACTGCGCGACGAGGCGACCGAGGTCGCCGCCGCCAAGAAGGCGCCGAGTGCTGGAGCGTAGACGAGATAGACCGCGACCCAGCCGGCATCGGTGCGGAGGTCGCGGGTGTTGGTCGATCGCCGTTGGCCGCCCTCCGGGTCCACTCGCTCGGCGAGACTGAGCAAGGCAGCCAACACGATCCAGACCAGCATCATGTGGATCACCTCACCAGTTTCCCACGGCACCGTCGAGTCGACATCCACAACCGATTTCTGATCGCGACGCGATCGGGGCTGAAATGTGACAATGACCGATGAGTGGTCGGACGAACAGTGGGATGCATCCGACGCCGCCATCCGTGCGGACGCACACGCGATCCTCGCCGAAGGGCCCCTGGCGATGGATGAACTCACAGTGATGTTGGCCGAACGTGGCACGCTGGCGGCATTCGATGGATACGACCTCGACGAGCTAGAGGAGATCGTCGATGGGGCATTGCTCGAAACCGACGACACCTGGGTGTCGAGCGGCGGCACCGTCAGCCTCACCAGCGAACTGCTGCGGGGTGTGGTTCTGGCGCATCGGGTGACGGCCGGCGAGCTCGACCGGGGCGTGCTCGACGCGAGACCTGATCTCGGCGCCTTCACGTGGGGGTCACTGCACAGCTGGAGCCTGGCGGGTGGTGGCGAGGTCGCCCATGCCTACCCGTTTCGGGGTGAGCAGCACCTGTCGGAGCATGGTTCCTACGTGGGCCCGGATGGTTGGCTCGACGGAATCGAGCCGGACGAACTCATCGCCGCAGCGTGCGACGGCGACCGATTCGAAATCATCCGCAACGTCAGTCCTAACGGTGTCGAGCAAGCCGTCGCGTTGGTGCGTGTCGTGTTCGACGAACTGTGTGACCCTGAATCGGCGATGGAGTGCGACGAGCTGGTCATGGAGTCGTTGATTCGCGACCGTCGCGTCTTTCGCACGCCGACCACCCCGTTCGGCGAAGTATTCGAACAGGCAGGTCTGCGCCTTCGGGGTGCGTGGATCGGACGCGCCGATCGTGACTTCACGACGCCGGGCGAGCAGTTTCACGACTCCCGACTCGAGCGCCTGGCTTCGGAGTACCAACTCGACACGTGTTGCTGTGAGGCCCTCGAACGATTGCTGGCGCATTGGTCGGACTTCGTGGTCGCCACACCTGTGCGCAGGCCCGAAATAGCCGCCGCATGGAACCCTCGCCGTCTTCGCGACGACTTCCACCACGGCGCAGTCTCGCCGGCCCTCGTCGACGGGATCTTGGAGCGACACGACGACCGCGTCCAACTGCTCGACGATTTCGCGGCAACGCTCATGCGGTCTGGCGAGCTCGAACCGATTGCGTTGTACCTCGTGGCGCACAACGCGCTTCGCGGCGGCGCAGCCCGCGAAGCACTCGATTCGATCCGACGGTCGACCACGCTCGACGGCGAGTTCGGCCCTGCTCTGGATCTTCATGCCACGCTCCTCGCCGATTCCGGCCTACCGGCCGCCGCTCTGTCGGCGCGTCGCACGGCAATGGCGTTCGAGGGTTCGGACCACGACGCGGCATTTCTCGCCGACCTGGTGGCGCCGTTCGCCCGAGCCGGCCGGAACGACCCGTGTCCATGCGGTTCCGGGCGCAAGTTCAAGCAGTGCTGCCAGCGGGAGCCGAAGTTGTCGCTGTCCGATCGCCGTAGTCTCGTACTTCGCCAGGCGATCTGGTCGCTCGACGAACCCCATCGCCGGAGCGAGCTGTTCTCGTTGGCCTTGGAGGCATTCGAGGCGAGTGGTGCGCCAACCTCCGTGATGCAGCAACAGATGACGGAGCTGGTGAGGGATCCATTCCTCGTTGATCTCGCTTTGTTCGACGAGGGTGGGATCGACGACTACCTACACGAACGCGAAGAGATCATTCGCTCACCCGAGCTGGAGTGGCTGCGGTCGTTGGCCGAGAGCCGAAGGTCGCTCTGGGAGTATCGACGCCTCGATGGCAACCGATTCGAGCTACGTGACGTCCAGACCGGCGAAGCCCGTGAATCGATCACGCTGGATGAACAGGTGCTCACTGATCAGGGATACCTGTTCGCACGAGTCGTCGACGATGCCAGCGACGGCACAGTCGGAGTGGTCGGTGCGGCTATGGAAATCTCACTCGCCCGACGGGCCCGATTGATCGAGTTGCTCGACGTCGACGCCGACGGCCACGAGCTGGCGGGATGGTACGGCTGGCTGATGGCCCCGCCAGTGCTTCAGAATCGAGAAGGCGATTCGCTGGTGCTCAGCACTGCGTACTTCTCGCCGAGCCCCGGAATCGAGTGGCGATCGATCGAGGCCGCTCTCGACGGGTTGTACGACCGCGATGGCGACGGCTGGGTCGAGTTCCTCGATCTCGATGGTGAACATATCGTTCGGGCGAGCATGCACCGCGACGGCGACCTCCTCGTAGTGTCGACCAACTCGGTCGCCCGATTCGAACGTGTCCGTGATGCCCTCGTCGGTGTGGGCCTCGAATATCAGCGAATCGAATGGCCCGACGCCTCGGTCGGGGGCGACGCTGACTCGTCGCCGGATGGACCCGAGATCTCTGAGGATGACCTGGACATGATTCGTGAACAGATGGAAGACCGCTGGATCAGCGACCACGTTCCTGCCTTCGACGGAATGACGCCTCGCCAAGCCGTCGACGATCCGACTCGTCGAGATGACGTGATCAAGTTGATCGAGGATTTCGAATGCCGTCCGGTGATCGGCTTCGCTTCGTACGACTTCGATCGGCTCCGAACCAAACTCGGGCTGCCGTCGCGGCCCCGGTCGCCTCGCAAACTTGATTGACGGCGGGGTACACGAGCCAAATCAGCGATGCCTGCATCTTGCCACGAGGCTCCGCAGCCCCCGAACTCCGAAGCCAGGCACGAAATCTCCGGTGCAATCGAAGATCTCGTACCTCGCTTGCCGTGCGAATCACCTCCTTGGCTCCCTCCCAGGTTCCGCCGGATCCATTATCGGAGCACACGACGAGCCTCGGTTCTGCGACTCGTCGGTCCGCCGGCGTTGGCGCACGATGGGGTTTGCCGAACAAGCGCGCTGAACCGGCGCGGCCGCGCCCGAGCGATCCTCGCCGTCAACTGCTCCCAAGGCCACACGCACCTTCCTAGGCTTTTCGAAGGCCTTGACTCGTTGCGGTTGTCGCTGTGATTCCGAGTCGCCGGCGGACGACGGTTCTGGCCATGTCGAGCGCGGCGGGGTCTTCGCGGAGGACGAAGTTGGTGTTGGCGGCGAGGATGATGCCGTTGAGTTCGAAGGTGAGCGCGTCGGGGTCCTCGTCGGCGGGGAGTTCGTGTTGTTCGAGCGCGGTGACGACGAACTGGCGGATCAGTGCCGTGAGCCGGCCTTGAAACGCGGCGATCTGTTCCTTGACCGGTCCCGGGCGGGTGCCCATCTCGAGGGCGGCGCCGGCGAAGAAGCAGCCGCCCGGGAACGTGCGCCGCACGAGGTGGTCGAAGAAGGCGTCGCACACGGCGACGAGCTGAGCGAGTCCCGGCGCGGCGGCGAGTGCCGGTTCGATGACCTCGGCTTGGAAGATCCGTTCGGCTTCGTCGACGGTGGCGAGTTGGAGATCCTGCTTCGAGCCGAAGTGGGCGTAGATGCCGCTCTTGCTCATGTCGAGCGCGGCGGCGAGGTTGCCGATCGAGAGGCCCTCGAGTCCGTCGAGGGTCGCGAGCGACACGGCTTCGCGCACGATCGCTTCGCGAGTGCGTTCTCCGTCGGCGCGTCGCTTCCGTTGGTTCGGGCATGTTGACAAGATAGCACGATCGGTCGTACTGTGTCAAATAGCACGAACGATCGTGCTATTTAACGACTCGCGAAGCGACACCGAGGAGAAACGATGAACGTACATTTCAAGCAGGACCGAATCGCAACGTTCGACGGAACGACCGACGCCTCGGTGACGCCCGCCGCCGGTGTCGCACCCCGGGGCGTCCGCATCGACGTCGACGAGCTGTCCCGGCGGGTCCGGGTCCGCAACCGAGGCGAGCTGACGCTGCTCGACGCGCGTGTCGTTCACGCTCTCGGCCGGCGAGCTCGTCGCGATCGTCGGTCCGAGCGGCGCCGGCAAGACGACGCTGCTGGAGGCGATCGCCGGCATCGCCCCGGCAACCTCGGGGTCGGTGCGCTTCGACGGCATCGACGTGTACGCCAACCTGGGGACATTCCGCAGCGTGCTCGGCTACGTGCCGCAGGACGACATCATCCACGCCGACCTGCCGCTCGAACGCACGCTCCGCTACGCCGCGCGGCTGCGGCTCCCGTCGTCGACAAGCGCGGCCGAGGTCGACGACGCCGTCCGCGACGCGATCGACGCCGTCGGCCTGACCGATCACGCCGACGTCCGGGTCGGCTCGCTGAGCGGCGGGCAGCGCAAGCGCGCCAGCATCGCCGTCGAGCTGCTCACCGATCCGCACGTCTTCTTCCTCGACGAGCCGACGTCCGGCCTCGACCCGGTCACGAGCGCGGAGCTGATCGCCCGCCTGCGCCAGCTCGCCGACCGGTCGGCGACGGTCGTGTTCACGACGCACTCGGTCGAGGACCTGGCTCGGTGCGATCGCATCGTGTTCATGACGCGAGGTGGGCGAGTGGGCTTCGTCGGGACCGTCGACGAGGCGCTCGAGCAGCTTCGGGGTCAGCTCGGTCCCCGAGCTCTACCGACGCCTGGCCGATCTGGACGGCACCACCTACGCAGCCGGCACGGACGCCGCCGTGTCGGCGCCCGACGCCGGTCCCCGAGACGTGATCAGGCGACCAGTGGCGAGCGGGCTCACGCAATGGGGTGTCCTCACACGACGGACGCTCGAGACGTTCGTGCGCAACCGCTTGACGCTCGCGATCCTGGTCGGGTCACCGGCGCTGGTCATCGGCATGTTCGCCATCCTCTTCCGGCCCGGCGCGTTCGACTTCCAGGACCCGAGCCCGAGCTCGATGGTGATGATCGGCTTCTGGGTCGTCTTCGCCGCCTTCTTCTTCGGGCTCACCTACGGCTTGCTGCAGATCTGCACCGAGCGAACGATCCTGCGCCGCGAGCGCCTCGTCGGCCTGCGGCTCGGCGCGTACGTGGCGTCGAAGGTGACCATCCTCGTGCCGTTCCTGCTCCTCGTGGTGGTGGCCATGCTCGGTGTGCTTCGCCTGTTGGACCGCCTACCCAGCCGCCCGTTGTCGACGTACGCCTCGATGGGGGTCGGCCTGCTGCTGTGCGCGGTCGCGGCCCTCGGCTTGGGCCTGCTCACGTCGGCGATGGTCGGAAATGTGGCTCAGGCGACGCTCGCCCTGCCGATGTTGTGCTTTCCCGCCGTGTTGTTCTCGGGTGCCATCCTCCCGGTGAACCTCATGGCGGGGGCCGGCGCCGCCCTCAGCGTGGTGATCCCATCGCGCTGGGCCTTCGAGGCGATCGGTCACGACCTCGGGGCGCGGCGGATCCTCGCCGAGGGCGGCTCGCCACTCGGGCCTCCGCTGCTCGAGTCGTACGGCGATGCCGGCACGCAGTCCACCGGCACCTACTGGCTCGTTCTCGCCGCGTTCGCCGTCGTGTTCCTGGTCGCCACGTGGGCTGTGCTCGTGCGCACCACACGGAGATCGACGCGCTGAACATTTCATGCCCGGAAGCGGTCAGCGGAGCATCATCGTTGCCAACAAGAACGTTGCCGCGCCGCCGGCCATCGTGCTCGCCATCGAGCGTGTTCGGAGTGCGATCGGGATGGCAACGGCCACCGCGATCCACACCGCGGTACCGTTCGACGTGGCGACCTGGCGAGTGACGCTCCGACTGGCGAGTGCTCCCATCAACGCCGCTGCGGCGAGTCGTTGGGTTCGCTGAAGAGCCTGCGGCATGGTTGCTCGGCTGGAGATCAGCGATGGGCCGGCCCTGAGCGCGAGGGTCAACACGCTGGCTGCCCCAAGCGTGATCCAGGCGATCATTGCCGGTCGTCCCGTTCTTGTCGGGTCCAGCGAATCGCCGAGTCGACGGCAAGACCGGCGAGTGCACCGGCGACGCCGGCACCGACGAATCCCAGGTCGTACGGCGCATCGACGCACAGGGCGGCCGCCACGGCGCCGACGAGCAGTGACGTGCCCGTACCGGCGTCGCGGACGGCTTGAAGGGCCAGACTGATCATCACCAAGGGCGTCAGCACCGTCAGGACGGGCACCGACGGAAGCCCGCCACAGGCATACCCGATACCGGTCAGTGCCAGCCATGCGCTCCAAAGCGTCAACCCGGACGCCATGTAGAACGTCTTCCTCGATGCCGGATCCGGCTCCGTCTGGTGGTGGGCCGTCGCCACTCCGAACACCGGGCTGACCAACATCTGGGCGGCGAAGAGGCGCCACCGGCGCGACTCGCCGATCCAGTAGGTGCGCATCGTGGCGGCGTACATCAACAGCTGCAGATTGACCATCAGCGTCGTGCCGACCACGAGCGCGGCGGGCGCTCCATTGCCGACCATCTGCATCCACGTGAGCTGTCCGGACCCGCCGTAGAGGAACGCCGACGACAGCCAGCCGGCCAGCGGAGGGAGCCCGGCGTGTGCGCCCGCGGTGCCGACGGTCAGTGCGAGCGGCACCAGCCCCACGGCCAGTGGAGCGATGGCGCGTGCCCCCGCTGTCGCGGCGGCGCGCCGCGCCTGTCGCCTGCCGACATCGACGACGTATTCCACTTCACCTGAATGCGTGCTCATGTTGGCCATCGTGCGGCCCACAGACGCCGGAGTCTTGAAGACGATCTGGAGATCAGCCGACGCCGCCATGCGACCGGTCAACCAGGAACACGTCAACCCAGGAAGGCGTCGACCTCGTGCAGGAACTCCGCCCATGCCGGTTCGTCGGCGCGGAGGAGGTGGTTGCGGCTGGCGAGGGGGACGAACCGTGCACCCGGGATCAGCGCTGCCAGTTTTCGGGCCTGCTCGGCGGGTACACGGAGCTCATCCGTGGCGTGCATCACCAGAGTCGGTGCCTGGACGCGTGTTGCTTCGTCGGTGACGTCGATCTGAGCCCACGATTCCAGCAACCGCGCCGCGTTCTGTGCCGACGACGTTCGTCGGAGCAACTCGGCGAACGACTCCCACAACTCAGGCGGTGCATCCGGGATGAAGCTCGACGTGAAGAACCGGCGAAACGCGGGATCGTCGCGGCCCCATCCGAGACGCACCATCTCCAGTTGGAGAGCCGCCTCCCGTCGCATCTCGTCAGAGGTTGCCCGGCGCAAGCGACCCTGCGCATAGGCCCCGAACAGCACGAGTTTGCTCACCCGCTCCGGATGACGCGCCGCGTACGCCACAGCGACCGCTCCGCCCTGCGACATTCCGAGCAGCGGAAAGCGTTCCAGACCGAGAGCATCGACGACGGTTTCGAGGTCTTGCACCCAGGCATCGAGCGAAAAGTCCGCCACGTCGTGATCGGACATGCCGCAACCGCGCTCGTCATAGCGCACGAACGTGCGTCGCTGCGCCAAGCCCACGAGCCAGTGGCGCCAGACGGGGCTCTGCCAGTCGAAGTCGAGATGGGTGATCCAGTGCGCGGCGCGGACGAACGGAGGTCCCGATCCAACCGTCGCGTACGCGAGCCGAGTGCCATCGGGCGTGTGGCAGAAGCGGATCTCCTGGCGAAGCTCGGACGGCACCGGGAGCACCGGCCGCTCGACGCTCGGCATCTCCTCGACGGGTGCGACGAAGCGATAGCCCCGGCCGTGGACCGTCTGGACGATCCGCTGGTCCCGTCCGTTGTCCCCGACCGCGTGGCGAAGCTGCTTGATGCGGGTCGTCAATGCGGACTCCGTCACGAACTGGTGGTTCCACACGGCATCCAGCAGCTCGGTCTTGGCCACGACTCGGTCGCGGTGCTCCACCAGATGGGCGAGCACGTCGAAGACCTGCGGTTCGACGTGAACCGGCTCGCCGCCGTGCAGCAACTCGTAGCGAGTCGTGTCGAGCACACTGTCGGCGAATCGGTACTGCACGGTCAAATTGTGCCCCTTCTCGGAGGTTGCTCGCGCCCGCGAGCGAATGGGTCGATCTCCACAAGCTCTCCATCTGGTCTCCAAGCACTGCGACCCGACCTTCCTTACCGTTGCCGACGAGACCCGAGACCGGCGCTTAGCCCGGCCCGGTCGCCACCAGCAACTCACCACCACCAACAACGAGGAGAGCTCAATGACCACCATCGAGAACCCGACCCGCAACGGCGTCGACACCGCCACCCTGTTCGCCACGCTCGACGCGGTGAAGGGCAACACCGACATCGCCAAGTTCCAGTTCCGGGCGACCAACCGCTGGATCAGCGGTACCCACAACCAGTCCACGATCCATGGCTTCTACGGGGCCATGCAGGAGATGACCCACAAGCAGCCGTTCACCTACGACGCCGACCATCCCGCAGTGCTCGTCGGCCAGGACAACGCTCCGACGCCGGTCGAGTTCGTCCTGCACGCTCTGGCCGCCTGCCTCACCTCCGGCCTGGCCAACATCGCCGCGGCTCGCGGCGTGACGCTGACCGAGGTCGAGTCGACTGTCGAGGGCGACATCGACCTGCTCGGGATCCTCGGCCTGTCGGACGACGTCCGCAACGGCTATCAGCAGATCAAGGTCAGCTTCAGAGTGCGTGGCGACGACCCGGAGAAGCTGCGCAAGGTCGTCGAGCAGTCGCGCAAGCGCTCGGCCGTGTTCGACGTCATCACCAACGGCGTACCGGTCGTCATCGAAGTCGACGCCGGCTGACCAAGACGGGGAATCGCCATGCATCCCGACCGCCCCCGATACGACGCTGTCATCGTCGGCGCCCGCGCTGCCGGCGCGGCGACCGCCATGCTGCTCGCCGACGCCGGCTTGACCGTGCTGGTCGTGGACCGCGGCGACTACGGCGACGACACGTTGTCGACGCACGCCCTCATGCGTGGTGGCGTCCTGCAACTCCACCGGTGGGGTCTCCTCGATCGAGTCATCGACGCCGGCACACCCCCGATCCGGCGCACGACGTTCCACTACGCACACGACGACGTTTCCGTCACGATCAAGCCTGCGCACGGTGTCGACGCCCTCTACGCTCCGCGCCGAACCGTGCTCGACCCCGTGCTCGTGGACGCAGCCGTGGCCGCCGGAGCGGATGTCCGCTTCGGCGTGACGGTCACCGACGTTCGCCGCGGTCGAGGAGATCGTGTCGTCGGCATCGAGGGGCACGACGACACCGGCCGCGCGATCGCCGTCGACGCTGGCGTCGTCATCGGAGCTGACGGGTTGCGTTCCACCATCGCCAAGGGCGTCGGCGCGCCTGTCGAACGTCGTGTCGGTGCCGCGGGTGGCGTCGTCTACGGTTATTGGGCCGGCATCGAGACCGACGGGTACGAGTGGGCGTACCGGGCTGGGGCGGCGGCAGGCCTGATCCCGACGAACGCTGGCCTGACATGTGTCTTCGCCGGTAGCACGCCGTCCCGCATCGGCCGCGGCGGACAGCGAGCCCTCGAAGAAGTCGTTCGCCTGGCCTCGCCGGACATCGCCGCACGTGTTGCCGCCGGCCGCGCCCCTGCCGGGGTGCGTAGCTTCCCCGGCGTGGCCGGCTACCTCCGCAGATCGTGGGGACCGGGGTGGGCACTCGTCGGCGACGCCGGCTCGTGGAAGGATCCGATCAGCGCACATGGCCTGACCGACGCCTTGCGTGACGCCGAGCTGCTCGCCCGAACGGTCGTGGCGTCCGCAGACCGAGACCTCGGTGATGCTGAAGCGTTGTCGGCGTATCAGGTGACGCGGGACCAGCTGGCCCTGCCGCTGCTCAGAGCGGCCGACGCGATCGCGACCTACGAGTGGGCAGACTCCGAGATCCCTGGGCTCCTCATGGAGCTGTCGTCGTCGATGGCTGCCGAGGTGGACATCATTGCCGACTTCGGCATGGCAGGCGTGGCAGCCTGACCACCAGAGTGGTATGAGAGGCCGCTTGCCGCCGTACGCTCCGTCCATGACAGACAATTCGCCCGACCAGCACCCCGAGCCCGTTGTCGTGGCAACCTATCCCGATCGCGGCGAGGCCGAGGTCACCAAGGCCCACCTCGCCGCGAACGGCATCGAGGCGTTCATCGTCGATGAGGCGGAGGGCGGCATCTTGCGTGTCGAAGGCGGGGCAGGTGTCACGGTCCTCGTTCACGGGCAGGACGCCGAAGCTGCCCGGCAAGTGCTCGCGCCCGACGACCGGAGTTGACCGGGGCTGGTCGGCTCCGGGTCTGTGAATGATCAGGTCCGGAGACGGAACGCTGCTATCACCTGCTGACTGGTGGCGGGCACCGTGATGGTGATCCGGTAGGTGCCCCTCGGGTTCGGCAGCGCTGCGGCGGACAGGTTGTACTTGTACTGCTTGTCGCTGAACCGCATCACGCCTGCCGTGTCGGCGTGACTGGTCGAGACCGGCTTGTCGATGACGAGAACCGGCGTGCCTCTAGACATCAGCGCGACCGTGATCGTCGGCGCCAGGTCGCCCGGGATCTTGCCGTTGCAGTTGACGAAGACGACCTTCACCGGGATCGTGCTCTTCGAGTTGAACACCGGGGTGCCGTTGTTGCTCAGCGGCGGGAGCACACCCGAGGTGGCGTAGTTCACGGTCGCCGACGCCGTGGCAGTGGTGACGCCGCCGTCGTCGTCCGTGACGGTCACTGTCGCGGTGTACACCCCGGCGAGGGCGTAGGTGTGAGCGAGCGACAGGGGACTGTTCGCCGGGCTCGCCGGCCGGGAGCTCCCGTCGCCCCAGTCGACGGCGAGAGTGTGGGTGTCGGCCGCTGCCGGGTCGCTGAACGTGATGTCGAGGCGGGCGTTGTTGCGACCGCACTTCAGGCTGGTGCGGGCGAAGCTCGCCGTCACCGTCGGAGCCACGTTGGTCACGGTGACAATGGCCGAGTCGGTGGCCGACAGCCGACCGGGATCCGTTGCCCGCACCGTCACCGTCGTGGTTGTCGGTCCGTCGAGTAGGGCGGCTGAGAACGTGACGCTCTGGCCCGCCGTTTCGAACGTGCCGTCGTCGTCGAGATCCCACTCGTACGTGAGCGCATCACCGTTGGGATCGGAGCCCGTTGCCGAAAGGGTGACCGTGCCACCCTCGGGCACGGTGTACGGCCCGCCGGCATCGGTGCTCGGAGCATCGTTCGGCGTCAGGCCGATGACGACCGGGTCGTGGTCGGAGACCCGGAACTGGTCGGGCGCATATAGGGATGCGACCTGGCCCGCCGACTTGAACTCGACGTTGTAGTCGAGCACCGACGGCTCGTCGGAGTTGATGTGATAGTCGCCGACCCCGTCGACCTGGCCGAGGATCGACACCGATCCGAGTGCGTGGTCGAGGTAGCCCCACTGCCCGTCGAACACGTACGAGTACGCATCGGGGCCGAGGAACGTCTCGATCAGGTTGGTGAACCCGGCATTCTCGATGACCGCGATCGGGTCCTCCATGGCGTACGAGTTGTAGTCGCCGACCAGCAGCACGTCGGGATCCCCGGTGCCGGTGGGGTCGGTGGCCAGCCAGTTCATCAGCTCCGTCGCCGCGTTGACGCGGACCTGGTTGCAGTTCCCCTGACCATCGGCCGCATCGGGCGCTGCGCAGGCCGAGCCCTTGCTCTTGAGATGGTTGGCGTCGACGATGAACACGGCACCCGTCGAGTTGACCTCGTACGCCTGGGCCAACGACGGACGGCTTCGTGGGGCCGGGTCGCCGCCGTTCACGAACGCCACCGAGTTGAGCGCTGCCGTCTGACCAACGGGGGTCACGACTGCCCGCTTGTAGATCTGTGCCACCCGGATCGCGTCGGTGCCCATTGCATTGGTCTGACCAGTGTTCCCGTCGACGTCGATGAACGCGTAGGTGCCGGGAGCAGTGGCCGCGTCGAGCTGATCGACCAGGAACTGGAGCGAGCTGTCGAGGCCGTAGCCGTCGTTCTCGATCTCGTTCACGCCCACGACATCGGGGTTCATGGCCAAGATGGCGGCCACCGTCTTGGTGTACTGGCGGGTGAACTCGGTGGCGCTGTTGGCGCCGCGGCAGTCGGAATCTGCCCCGGATGGGAAGCAGCCCGGGGTGGTCACGTTGTTGTCGGCAAAGGTGTTGAAGAAGTTCAACAGGTTCATGCCGACGACCCGGACCGTTCCACCCACCGCCGGCGCAGACGTGGGTCGTGCATTGGCTGCTTGGAACTCGACCGACGCTCCCAGAGCGTTGACGGGGCGGACCCGGTAGGCGTTGCCGCTGGCTGCGTTGCCGGCCCAGGTGTAGGTCATCACGCCGACGATCCCGGTCGCCGTGTCGCCGCCGCGCAAGGTGTTGGCCGCGCTCAGCGGGTTGCCACCGCGGGCGAACAGCATCGGATCGGGGTTCTGGGCCTGCGACCCGTCGTCGAGGATGATTTTCCGGAGGTTGTTCAGCGCCTGCAGGGTGCTGGCTGCGGCGCCTGGCGTCACCACGTTGGTCGGCTGCTGCAACTTCCCGTCGGCCGAGAGCACAACCTGGCCGAACCGGCCGAGCTGGAAGTGCTCGGTGACGTACATCGTCTGCGGCATTGTCACGAGCATCCCTTCGTACTGCTCGAGGTAGGTGGCCGATGGGACAGGGAAGGTGACATCGACGGGCGCCACGATTCCGGTCCCGCACGTGTGGACCGACGACGCAGCGATCTGGGTCTGGTCCTGGAACTCACCCGCTGTGCCGGTCACCGCGACCACGTCGCCGAGCGCGACGCTGTTGTTGTTGCTGTTGAACACGAAGACGGCGTCGGACGTCGCCGCGTCGCCGTCACCCCTCGCGTCCTGCACGTAGAAGCCACGAAGGAAGGCCGCGGTGCTGCCGCTACCGGGGTACTCGTAGTCGCCGACGACCACTCCCCGGGTTGCGACGGCGCCGGTCACAGCAGCGACCGGGCCGCTGCCCTGGATCTGGTAGGCGGGTGTGTACGCCTCGGTACAGGGATCGGCCTCGGCGGTGAAGCCGGCCGTGAAGTTCGAGACCATGGTGTCGGGCGGGTCGTTGGTGTCCTGATCCGACACCTTGCCGGCGTCGATCACGAGCGAGCACTGCTCGCCGAAGACGAAGTCGGTCGTCGGATCGATGGTAAAGCTGATAGGGCCACCCGTCACCGCTGCCGAGAGGCCACCGCTGGTGGCGCAGGTGAGCGTGAACCACGGGTCGGTCACGTTCACCGGCTCGGTGAAGTTCACGACCACGTTCTGGTTCACGGCTACGTCGATGGCCCCGTCGGCGGGCACGGAGCCGGCCACCGCCGGAGCTTCCTCGGCAGTGGCGTCGCCGAACGGCACCAGCGAGAAGTCATCGACGGCCAGGCCATCGTCTGAGCTGGCAATGTTGAAGTCGGCCCATCGGATCCAGAGGGTTGCGCCATTCGGGACGGCCAGTCCGGTGATCGAGAAGCTGATCGTGGTGCGGTTGCCGGCAGCGTTTCCGTCCAGCGCTCCAGCCGCGAGGGCGCTGATGTTCGGGCTGTCGAAGTCGAGAGCGTCGTAGTCGGTCCACGTTCCCGACGCGAGTGACGTGGCATCGGTGCTCAGCTGGAAGTCGAGGCGGTCGGCCGCGTTGCGGTTGGCGACGCCGGCCCGCCACATCTCGCCGGTGTACGAGATGGCGAGGCTGGTGATCGTCCCGCCGGTGTTGTTCGTGAACTGAGCACCGATCGTGGGTGTCAACGATCCACTGAGGAGACCGCCGAACGACCGTTCCGAACTACTCGCTGCCCCGAAGCTGTAGGTGTCGCCGGCAGTTGCCGAGCCGGTGCCCGCTGTGTACAGCGTGTTGGCGTTCGTGCCGACCTCGGCAAAGTCCCAGCCCAACGGAACGACGTCGCTCGTCCCCGACGACGCCAGGGTGTCGAAGTCCTGGGTGTAGGCCGTTCCGAACGTGGTGAGGCTCACCGACCCGGCCGCCGACACGGGTAGGGGCGGGGTGATCACCAAGCCCATGGCCAGGGTGGCGGTGACCGCAAGAGTCGACAACGTGCGCTTCCTCATGACGTGATCCCCTCTCCAGGGAACGCTCGGGTACGCCTGCACTCTTCTCGTTCGGGGGGCGTTCGAGAGCGTTGCGCTGAACACTGTGAGTGTCCATCTTGGGCCCTGACGCGACCTGCTGTAAAGCGGAACGTCCCTTGCGGCAGGTGACCTGGCGTTCCCCTGGCGCGGGTAGGACGTTGTGCTCTTTGTCCAGTGGCGCGAGCGGCGCACCATTGAGGCCAGAGAATGTTGCGGAGAGTGTTGCTGGGAGGAGCGGTGCAACGGAACCGGATGTTCAGCGTGCTCGTCATGTCCGCACTGTTCGCCGCATGTGGCAATGACCAGTCCGGCGGTGCCACCACCACGAGCGAACCGGCGGCGACCACGACCACGGCCGCGTCGGCGACGACCACCACGAGTGAACCGGCGGCGACCACGACCACGACCCAGCCGGCGACGACCACGGCTCCGCCAGCGGAGGTGCAGCAGCCGGCCATCTGGCCCGCTGCCGACGTCGTGTTCGATACCCCTGAAGCGGCGGCCACCGACTTCCTGGCCAAGGTGTTCGGTGACGGGCCGGTGCTCGGCGAGTTTCGAGCCGGCGACCTCCGCAGCGGCGAGATCGACGTCTACGCGTCGGTCGACGGCGTCGCCATCTCGACGCCGCGCAGCGTGTTGCTGATGCGTCAGCTCGGCCCGTCTGCTGGCTGGTTCGTGCTCGCCGCGGCGAACGAGAACGCCACGATCACGGTGCCCGACGCGACGTCGGTCGTGCCTGCTGGTCCGCTGACCGTCGAGGGCGTGGCGAGCGGGTTCGAGGCGACGGTGGTGGTGAGTGCGTTCGTCGCCGGACGGTCCGATCTCGAGTTCGACAAGGAGGTCACGATGGCCGGCAACTTCGGCGTCGCCCTGCCCTACAGCGTGTCGCTCGATCTGGCCGGTGCCTCACCGGGCGACATCGTCGCGTTGTTGGTACGCGGCGGTGCAGGTCTGGAGACCGACCCGGGCGACTTCGGGGCGATCCCTGTGGTGATCGGCGGCTGACGCGTGAGTGCGCGCGAACTCATCGTGTTGGGGACGGCCAGCCAGGCGCCGACACGGCATCGCAACCACAACGGGTATCTTCTTGCGCTGGGACGGCGAAGGTGTGTTGTTCGACCCGGGCGAGGGCACGCAGCGTCAGCTCGTGTTCGCCCATGTCTCTGCTGCATCTGTCACGCGGATCTGCATCACCCACTTCCACGGCGACCACTGCCTCGGCCTGCCCGGTGTGATCATGCGCCGGGCACTCGATCAGCGTCGGCTCCCCGTACCGGTCCACTACCCGAGCGGCGGCCAGCAGTTCTTCGATCGGTTGCGCTACGCCTCGGCAGGCCAAGAGCAGGTTGCGGTCGACGGTCGTCCCGCCGCCGACCCCGGGATCGTCCACGCCGATGACCGGTTGATCCTGCGGTGTGCCCGGCTCGAACACCGTGTCGACACCGTCGGGTGGCGTGTGGAGGAGCCCGCCGGCCGGCACATGCTCCCTGATCGACTGGCGGCGTACGGGGTCACCGGCCCTGATATCAGACGCCTGCAGACCGCTGGGAGCCTCGAGGTCGGCGGGCACACGGTGAGGCTCGATGACGTGAGCGAACTCCGGCCTGGTCAGTCCTTCGCGTTCGTGATGGACACCTCGTGGTGCGCCGGCGCTCTCGAGCTCGCACACGGGGTCGACCTGCTGGTGTGCGAGGCCACCTTCTTGTCGACCGAGCAAGACCTGGCGACGAGGTGCGGCCACCTCACCGCCCGAGAGGCTGGACGGCTTGCAAGACGCTCGGGAGCGCGACGACTCGTGCTCACACACTTCTCGGATCGCTACAGCGACGAGAACGCCTTCGCCGCCGAGGCACGCGAGGAGTTCGATGACGTCATCGTGGCCAACGACCTCGACCACATCCCGGTCCTGGCACGTCTCGAACTGTGACAGCGCATGATCAGCGTCGAATAGCCTCGCATGACGAGAACTCTGGAAGGAGACCGCATGTCGTATGCAATCGTGATCGTGTTCGAAGAGGTGAGCGAAGCGGATTACTGGGCGGTGAATGACGCCCTCGGTATCAACCGCGACGGGACCGGCGACTGGCCTGAGGGGATCCGCTCGCACGCGGCCGGTCCGTGGGCCAATGGCTGGGTCGTCATCGAGAAGTGGGAGTCGAAGGCAGCCCAACAGGCGTTCATGGGTGGCAAGCTGGGCGCTGCTCTGGCGGCCTCGGGGCTGCCGGCGCCGTCGCAGATCATCGAGACCGACACGATCAACGACAAGCACATCGACTGAGTCGCTGCTGTCGCAGCGTGGCGACCATGGCGTTGCCGCAGCGCGATGTGTGGGATGGTCGGTGATGGCATTCGGTCAGGCATCGGGCCCTCCGGCATCGGGGAAGCAGGTTCGCGAGCTGGAGGACCTCCTCGAAGCCGCAGGACATGACGGTTTCCGCGACGCCCGCGGGCCGATGGGGTTCAATCAGCGACAGGCAGCAGGGAAGTTCACCCGAGACGAGGCGCAGGCCTTCATCGACCAGCTCGAAGAAGCGGCGCACGCAACCGAACCTTCGCCCGCCCCGACGACGACCGTCGTGCGCCTCACACCCGCAGAGCGCGCCGTGCGCGCGCTGTCGGACAAGGAGTTGCTCGCCGAGGTCGACCGGCGCGGCTTGACCGGTCCGCGCTGCTAGGTTCAGCCGTCCATGCAGGAACATGGCTTGACGGGCGAGATCGTGGTCACCTGGCCCGGTTACGACGCCGACGGGCCGACGAGCGGGCTGCTGCTGCGACAGGCGGGCCTGTCGATCCGCTTGGAACCGAAGACCGGTGCGCGGTCGTCGGCGGAGGTGATCGCCTTGCTCGGCGACGCCGTTGGGGTGATCGCCAGCAACGATCCGTTCTCAGCCGATGTCTTCGAAGCCCGCCCGAGCTTGAAAGTGATCGCCCGCACGGGCGTCGGCGTCGATTCCATCGATGTCCCCGCGGCCACCCGGGCCGGAGTCCTCATCGCCACGGCGCCGGGAACGAACGAGGAGACGGTCGCCGACCACACGCTGGCGCTGATGCTCGCCCTGGTGCGCCGTCTCGTCGAGCACGATCGCTCCCTGCGGGAACACCGATGGGATCGTGCCGGCAGCATCACACCCAACGACCTCGTCGGCGCCACCGTCGGAGTCATCGGGTCGGGCACGATCGGGCGCGCCGTGATCCGCCGCGTTCTGGCTTTCGGGTCGAGAGTTCTGGTCAGCGACCCGGTGCTGACAGTGCCGCCGGACGGGACCGAGCTCGTCGCCCTTGACCAACTCCTGTCGCAGTCGGACGTCGTCTCGCTGCACGTGCCGTTGCTCGATCAGACACGCGGCCTGGTCGGGGCGAAAGAGCTGGGGCTCATGCGGCCGACCGCCGTGTTGGTCAACGCGTCGCGCTGGGCACATCGTCGACGAAGCTGCGCTCGCCGACGCGCTGCGCAACGGTCGTCTCGCCGCGGCGGGGCTCGACGTGTTCGCCGACGAGCCGCCGTTCGATTCCGAACTGCTCGACCTGCCCAACGTGCTCGTCACCCCGCACGTCGCCGGGATCAGCCACCGGGCGATCGCGGCGATGAACGAGATGGCGACGCGCTCGGTGATCGCCGTGCTGAGCGGCGAGATGCCACCGAACATCGTCAACAAACAGGCGCGGTGACGCGCCCTCAGCCGGCGAACAGCGGTTCGGGAAGCCCCTTCACGCCGGGCACCATCGTCAGCAGTGCGCCCGCCAAGGGCTGGCCCGGAGCAAGCGACACCGACCCACCGGTGCTGATCGACGTGATGTACAAGGTGTCGAGGTCGCGGCCACCGAAGGCGGGCATCGACGGCTTCTCGACCGGGAGATCGACGATCCGATCGACGTCACCGTTCGGCGTGGCGCGCAGCACCGCCCACCCATAGACGCACGCCACCCAGTAGCACCCGGCTTCGTCGACGCACGCCCCGTCGGGTCGACCCGGCAACGTGGAGAAGTCGAGGAACACCCGCTCGTTGCGCGGCAGCCCCGACTCGACGTCGTAGTCGTATGCCCACACCACATCGCGGGTGGTGTCGGCCCAGTACATCACCGACCCGTCAGGGCTGAAGGCGAGCCCGTTCGATACTCCGACACCGGTCCGGATCGCCTCGCTGCCGCCACCGGCCTCGACGCGATGGAGCATGCCGGCACGATCCCCGCTGTACGTCGGGTCGTCCATCGAGCCGACCCAGAACCTGCCGGCAGGGTCCGTCCGACCGTCGTTGAGCCGTGTTGCCACGTCATCCGCCTCGAGGACGGCGCGTGGCGTGACCTGCCCGGTCGACCAGGTCAGGTCGACGAGTTGATGCTCCATCGAGACCAGCAGGCGGTCGGCGTCGTGCGTGAGCGCGAGGGAACCCGGCCGACCCGGGAGCACTCGGTGCTCGCTCCGTTGGTGGTCGGGGTCGTAGCGGTACACCAGGTGCGAATCGATGTCGATCCAGTAGAGGCAGCGGTCACGTCGGCTCCACACCGGGCACTCGCCGAGCAGAGCGCGGATGTCGAGCACCGGCTCGATGTCGCTCACGACGGCGGCTTCTCGACGGCGATCACCGGGATCTTCTCGAACGCCTGGCCGAGCGCCTCGGGGCCCATGGCTGCGTACCCACCGTCGACGGCGAGGTCCGAGCCGGTCACGAACGATGCCCGGTCGGACAGGAGATACAGCACGGCATCGGCGATCTCGTCGGGATGGGCGAGGCGCCCGAGGGCTTGGAACTCGGCGGCGACCGAGTCGGCACGCTCTCGTGATCCGTAGCGGCGCTCGATGTTGCGACTCCACGTCCAGCCCGGAGAGACCGAGTTGACCCGGATCGAACGGCCGGCCAGTAGCTGGGCGGAGTTGCGGGTCAGGCCCAGCAGCGCCGACTTGGTCACCGGGTAGACGAGGCGATTCGGTTGCGAACGCTTGGCCGAGATCGAGGCGATGAGGACCACCGCGCCACCCCCACGCCGCTCCATGTGGGGCACAGCCTTCTCGATGAGCATCGCCGCCCCGATCACGTTGACATCGAACATGTGATGCCACTGCTCGCGCGTCGTGTCCATCTGCGAATCGTCGAAGGCGGCGGATGCCGATACGACGAAGTCGAGACCGCCGAGCTCGGCAATGGCGGTGTCGATGAGCGCATCGAGATCGGCGTCACGCGTCACGTCGGTTCGCACGAACCGTGCTGATTCGCCCAGATCTCTGGCGACATCGCCACCGATCCGGTCGTCGAGATCGCCGAGCACGACACGTGCGCCGGCGGCCACCAATTTGCTGCAGATCGCCGTGCCGATGAACGACGCCGCACCGGTGACGACTGCGACCTTGCCGGCGAACTCGGTGCTCGAACCGTCGATGCTCACGCTCCTTGGAAGATCTGGCGAGACCTCGAATGTAGCGGCCGGTAGACAGCGAGGGCGGGGTCGCGAACGACCCCGCCCTCGCTGCGTGGAACTAGGTCAGGCTGCCTTGACGACCCTCTTGACGGGAGCCTTCGGCGTGTGCTGCGCCTTGGCCGGAGTCATTGCCTTCATCAGATTGCGTACGAAGACTGCTTGCTCGTCAACAACGCGCCGACGGAACTTCAGTTGGCTGTCGACGAACTCCGTCATCGTGGGCACCTGGTCGAGAAACGCCCAATGCGGTTGCGCAGGAACGTAGTCGGCGACGGCCTCCATGGCCTTGCCGGTGAACTTGACGACGGGCTCCTCCACACGAGCAATCCCCGTCAGGTAAGCGTCCTGCCACTTCTTGATGGTGGTCATTGCGGTGGTCATGCCGCCACCTCCTTCGAGCCGCTGCGGGCTCATCGTGAGCCCTCGTTGGGCCCACTGTCAGGATACCGATTGTGCTAGCTTTTGCAAGCGTTCCGCGTGTGACAGTTAGCACTCGTGCTGACCGCTCACGAACGGATCGCGAGTCGCCGCCTTAGGCTGGATGCTCGGGGGCCGAGTGTCAGTGAATCGAGCGTGCTCGATGTACAGAGTGAAAGACGTGGTCGAGGTGTTGTCCGGTTGAGCGTCGACTCCGTGTTCCTCTTGGAACACGTTCCCGTGCCGGAGTGGCCCGATGGGCTCGAGGCGACCGAGGTGCAGAACGTCTTCGGTGAACAAGCCGAATGGGGCTTCTCGATCCCGTGGACCTGTCAGGTTCTCGCCGCTCCCCGTTCACACCGGCCGATGCTCCATGCACCCGAGCCGGGCGACGACTTCGTGCCCGGTGCCCTCGCGTACTGGAGTTCCCTGCTGCACCTGCTCGTCTACGGCTTCGGATGGTCGCGCCCGGATCGTGGGTTGCGATGGTGGTACGACGCCGGCAAGCCCCTCGACGACCCGAAGCTGTCTCTCATCAGCGAGGTGTGGGACGCCGACGGGCAACTCGACTGGTTCGCGGCGTGGCTGTGGACGACCGGAGGATGCTGCTACCTCGCTCGATCGGTCGGTACGACCGAGGACGTCCACATCAGGGTCGATCCTGAGTGGCTGCAAGGCGTCGAACGGCGGATCAGGGAGTCGCGAACGCCGTCGCCGTACGGTGCCGGGTCCGACCCACTGCACCTCACGGCGCACATCGACGGGCCGATGCAACGGCACGTGCGCGGCCGTAGCCACCTCACACTGCATCCGTCGAATCGACGAACCGCGACGCTCGTCGTCGACTCGATGACCGGCTGGTACGGCGCATTGCTCGACGACGCCGGCACGCTGCCCGGCCACGAGACCGGGCGCGCCTGGGAGGTCGACGTCGTCGTGCGTCCCGTTGGGTACCTCGGCACCTTCCGCCGCTCTCGTTCAACCGGTCTCTGGTACTCCGGTCGCCACCGGCATCATCTCGCCGGCAACTGACCCGACGCAGCTCAACTGCGGTCGCGCCGCCGTAACTCGGCGAGGAACGCGGCGTTGTTGTAGTGGGCGACGGGCCAGGCCTCGGCCAGCACTGCCTGAGCCTCGGTGAGCGAGCGACCGTGTCGAATCATGTGTGCGGCCAGGATGAACGCGGTTCGGCTGTGTCCGAAGAGGCAGTGGACCACCACCTGGCCACCATCTGCCACCAGGGCGTCGATCGAGTCGAGCACATCGTCGACAACGGCAGCCAGCGAGGGGTTGTGGTCGCTGTCCTGGTCGATGAGGTACGCCTCGCGTCGGATCGGCCGGCGCATCGACTGATCGATGCGGCACAGCGAGACGACCGCCCAATCGTCGGGAACGGTGCGCGCCCCGCTGCGGTTGCCGGCCCACAGACCCGGCACGATCTCTCGCGGTTCGAGCACGGGTTCGTCGCCGGGATCGGGTGGCGACGGATGGCCCAGCAACGACAGCGCCAACTCCTGGAGCGCGAGGTGGTCGTAATGTCGCGCCTTGCCATCGACGCCGGTCACCTGACCATGGACGTAGGTGACCCATCGTGTCGGGATGTCCTGGATGCCGAACTTGGCGCCTGCCAACGCCCCGGCGACGGCGGCGACGGAATCGGTGTCCTTGCCCAGATCGATCACCGCTGTGACGACCTCGGCGAAGGTATCGAACCGACGCAGCGCCCACACCGCCTGCGCCAAGGCACCCATCGCCGAGCCGTTGCCCGGTCCGCCGGCGTCGGGCGTCCATGTCGATGCCAGCAGCGGCTCGTACACAGACCTGAACTCGTCGGGCAGCAACGCCACGACAGAGTCGACCGCGTCGACCGGATCGTCTCCGTCGAGCGCCACCCGGATGAGTTCGTGCTGGATCGCCACCGCCCACAGGCACAGCGGATCGGCATGCGTCACCGCCGACAGTTGCAGTGCTGCATCGACCGTCGCCTCACGGCCGTCGGCGGCGAAGAACACGGCACCGGCCGCGGCGCGCATGAGCGAGCCGTTGCCCGCTGTGCTGCGACCGCCGCGCAACCGCATCACCTCACGCGCCGCGTCTGCCGCGGGAAGGGGTGATGCAAGCACCTCGCGCGTCAGGTTGCCGACGTCCTTGGCGTCGTGGCCCCACGCTCGGAAGCGGGTCAACTGGTCGTAGGCATCGATGCCGTTGCGGGCCAGCAGGCTCTCGGCGACGATCACGCCCATCTCGGTGTCGTCGGTGAACTGACCCGGTTCCCAGATGTGGTTGCCGACCATCTCGCCGACACCGCCGTGGACCGGTCGAGGAAATCTCGACGAGTACTCGCCCGCCGATCCGAACTCGAACGGCGCGCCGAGGGCGTCACCGACCGCTGATCCGACGATGCACCCCACCGCCCGTTGCCTACCGACCGTCGACTGCAAACGACTCATCCTCACCACTTCCTTCGAACGCCCCTAGTCTGCTTGGCGCGTGGCACGATCTCCTCCAGTGGAACAGCGAATCGGTCATGTGGCGTTGCTCGGGGTCGGGACGCTGGGTTCGATCTTCGCCCATCGCCTGCTGGACGTCGGAGTGGGGTTGACGTTGTTCGATCTCGACGATCGCCGGGTCGCGCCCTTCATCGGTCGCGGGGCGCGTGTAGCCGCCGACGTGAACGATCTCGTACGCGACGCCGACACAGTGCTGGTCTCGCTGCCGCATCCGGAAGCGATCACTCGAGCCGTGCTGGGTCGAACGGGCCTGATCGCCGCGTGCCGCCCCGGCATGTTGATCGTCGACACCTCGACCATCGACCCGATGACCGCGCGGGAGGTCGAGCGTGAGGCCGCACGTGTCTCCGTCGACTACCTGGAAGCGCCGCTCAGCGGTGGCGACGAGGAGGGTTCGGGCGTCGATGCTGCCCGCGCCGGAGCAGTGACGTTCATCTGCGGTGGATTGGCGTCGACCGTCGATCGGGCGCGTCCGCTGCTGCAAGTGCTCGGCCGTCACGTGTTGCACGTGGGTGCCGCCGGCGATGGTGCCACGGCGAAATTGGTGTCGAACCACATGGCGGGGTTGCACAACCTCGTCGCGTCCGAAGCACTAGCCGTCGGTCGTGCCGCTGGTTTGTCGGTGGAGACGATGCTCGCCGTGTTCCGCCACACCGACGCGCAGAGTTACTGGTTGTTCAACTACCTCGCTCCACGACTCGCCCGCGGCGATTTCGACGACGGCTTCTCGATCGACCTGCAGCACAAGGATCACCGTTTGCTCGGTGAGTTGGCAGTGCGGCACGGTGCCGTCACACCGCTGAATGACCTGGCGATGCAGTTGTACGAGGCGATGCGTGCCGAGGGCCTGGGCCGCAAGGATCTCACCGAGGCCGCCAACGTGGCCAGCGAACAGGCTGGGTTGAGCCGCTTCGATCGCTAATCTCGCCTTGTGATCCTCGACGCAGATCAGCTCGACGTCTTCCACCGCGACGGTGTGATCGCCATCCCAGGTGTGTTCTCCGGTGACGAGGTCGACGCAATCACGGCGTGTCTGCCGCGACTGTTCGACGAGCGCTGTCCCGGAGAACTTCCGCGAACGATCCAGCGATGTCGTGCGCACTGCGATGGGATTGCATCTCCGCGACCCGCTGTTCGCCCGGCTGGTTCGCGACCCACGCCTGGTCACACCTGCCCGGCAGATCCTCGACGACGACGACCTGTACATCCAGCAGGTCAAGGTCAACGCCAAGGAAGCCTTCACCGGCGAGCAGTGGCAATGGCACTACGACTTCGCCACGCATCACCGCGAAGACGGCGTGCCCGAGCCCCTCGCGCTCAACCTGCACATCTTTCTCGACGAGGTGACTGAGTTCAACGGTCCACTGATCTTCATCCCCGGGTCGCATCGCGACGGCCCGGCACCCACCGCGCTCGACACCACCACGACCAGCTATCCGTTGTGGACCGTCGCGCCGGAGGTCGTCAAGCCCCTCGCCGAGCGGGCGGGTTGTACTGCCCGAAAGGCCCGCCTGGCACCGTGTTGATCTTCGGCGACTCGATGGTGCACAGTTCGCCGCCGAACATGTCGCCGTGGGACCGGCGGATCTTCTCACTGATCCTCAATCCGGTACGCAACCAACAGACCACGTTCGGGCGACCTGATCACCAACATCACCGCGACTTCACGCCGGTGCAGTTACTCGAGGCCATTCAAGAACATTCGCAGGTGATGAACGTCCACCCGGTGGTGCCAACGGGCTTCCTGACGACGTGACACGTTCTCGTACCGGAACACGTGCCCACGCACTTGAACGCGGTTCGTCAGGAAGCATCGTGCTGGCAAGGAGCACGGAATGTCAACGACCCTACGCCACGTGCCTACCGGAGCAGATCGAGCAGGCGAGTGGCCCGCCGGTCGAGGTCGACGAGCGGCAGCGGCTCGGCAATGTCGGGGGCGACATCGACCACCGCGGCCGTCGACTCGGGTGTGAAGTGGATGGTGCCGTCGTCGTCGACATGGTCGACGCCGTCGCCCCGCCCGGAGCGCTGGCAATGGGCGATGCAGTCGGCGAGGTCCACTCCCGCCGGCAGGTCGAGGTCGATGTGTCCGTTGTCGATCTGCACCGGGTAACCGCCGGGGAGACCGAACGGTGACGGCGTCGACCAGCGCAACGGCTCTGCGCCGGGTAGGAGCGCAAGCAGCACTGGCAACGCCGCGGCGGCAGTGACTGCGTTGTAGCGAATGCCAGGGGCCATCGGCGGAGCCTGGTAGGCGAGCTGGTCGCGCCGCTCGGCGAGTTCGCCGAGCCACACGATCGGTCCGCTCGTAGGGTCGGTCGGCGGCGTCGACTGCATCACGCCGTAGACGTGGTGATGTTGGCCGACGACGCGCAGCAGTGGCAGTTCGGCATCGGGTCCGCCTTCGGACCTGAGTGCGGAACGGACCCGCAACATGAGCATCGAGACGTTGCCCAGGCCAATGGTCGGCGCGAGGCCGATCATCTGCAGTATCGGATGCGTCAGATCGGGAAGGGAGATGTTGGCAACCGGGCCCTCGTAGCCCACCGCGTGGACGGCACGCATGACGCTCAGCAGCACCGGGAGTTGCAGAGGCAACCGCAGCCCGAGCCCCGCAGCAGCGATCGCGACGGCGACGGGGTCGTCGCGCCCGACGAGCGCCCACGGGCTCTGAAGCGCGGACGCCTGGATCACGAGGTCGGGTTGGGCGCGGCGTAGGAGTGCTTCGACGTCGCCCTGTCGACGAGCGTCCAACGTTTCGGCGCGAACGATGCAGTCGTACGCACTGGCGATGGCTGCTGCTTTGGCGCCGACCTCTGATGAGGTGTCGGTGAGCACCAGTTCGCGGACGCGGCCGGAGGCAGCCAACCCGGCGGCGAAGCGATCGCCCATGTCGCCCGTGCCGATGATCAGGACCCGTGTCACCGCCCCAACCTAGCGGTCCCGGGCGTTACCCTCGGCTACCGCGTCACACCCCTTTCGTAGACTGTATCCATGCCCTCCGACGTCAAGTATCCAGTTGTATCCAGGAGGGCAACGGAGGTTGCCAGGATGTCGCGTAGCTGCTCATTCGGCGAGCGAAAGTCGGAAGTGTGAACGGTGTGATGGCTACGAAGCGCGCAACTATCCAGGAGTATCCTGAGAACCCCTTCAACCCCGGCTTCGGCGTTGCGCCACCTCTGATGGCCGGTCGTCAGGAGATCCTGCACACCATCCTCATGGGTCTCAGCCGAGGTCCTGGGCGTCACGAGTTCCACTCCGTCGTCGTCGGCCCCCGCGGCACCGGCAAAACGGTGCTGCTCGCCGAGATCGAACGGTATGTCACGCTCGAGCGCCAGTCGCTGGTGTTGCGGTGGTCCGGCACCGAGTCGCTCGTGCAGCGGATCGCCGAACAACAGCCGGCGCTCGAAGCCCACCTCACGGGTGCAACTCGGCGTGGCCTGCGACGCATCGACCCAGAGGTCTCCGTCAAAGCCGCGCCGGTCGGGATCGGTGTCGAGGCGCGATTCGGCGGACGCGATCCGCGAGTGCTTGCCCATTCCGTCCACTCGTTGCTCGAGCGACTCGCCCGGGCAGCAGCCAAACGACACCGCACCATCGTCATGCTCGCCGACGAGTTGCAGGCCGCGACGCCCGACGATCTTCGTCAACTCGGAGTCTCTATCCAAGATGTCGCCAACGTGCAACGGCTGCCTCTCGCGCTGGTTGGCGCTGGCCTGCCCAACACCCAACAGACGTTTCAACAGGCCGACGTCACCTTCCTCGAGCGTCTCGCGGTCACGAGCATCGGCCTGCTCAACGATGGCGACACACGCGATGCGATCGAGATCCCCATCGTCGATGCCGGCCGACGCATCACGGCAGCAGCCCTCGACATCCTCGCCAGGGCCAGCGGCGGATACCCCTACGCCATCCAGCTGGTCGGGTCGTACTGCTGGGACGCCGCCGGGGAAGACGCCGAGATCGGTGCCCGTCACGCGCGAATCGCCGAGCGCAAGACCAACGACGATCTACGCACCGGCGTGTTCGTCACGACGTGGCAACGGGTTTCGCCTGCCGACCGCACGTACCTCGTCGCCGCGGCGCAGACGCGAACCGCCGACGGCGAATCGCGTACGTCGGAGATCGCCGAGCGACTCGGCCGCGTGCCGTCGGCGACCACCGCGATGCGCGATCGGCTGATCAACCGACACGCCGTCTTGTACTCACCCGCTCGCGGCGTGGTGCGCTTCACCCTTCCCGGTTTTGCCGACTGGGTCGTTCGCCAAGCCGCTCAGGTCCCCCAGAACGGGTCGACCAGCCCGACGCTGCGGAAGTAATCCTTCTCCTCAGCCGGAAGTTGTCGTAGACGAGCAACCGCAGATCTTCAACGTCCATGCCGACACTGTACGAAATGGCACTGTTCGGTACGCTCGGCTGCCCGTCCACGAAGGAGTGTCGCATGAGCCTGCTCGACTTTGGCCCCGACGAGTTGCTGACAACCACCCGCGCCGTGCGCAGGCGACTCGACTTCACCAAGCCCGTGCCCGACGACCTGATCCGCGAGTGCGTGGCCGTCGCGCTGCAAGCACCGTCGGGCGGTAACCAGGTCACGATGCGCTTCGTGGTCGTCCGCGACCCGGCGACGATCGCCGCTGTCGCCGACGTGTACGCGCAGTGCTGGCGGATCTACACATCCCTGCCGGGTTTCGCCGGCAATGTCGAGCGCGACACCGAGGAGCTGCAGGCCCAGCAGGACCGCGTCGTCGATTCGGCCACCTACCTGTCCGAACACATGGCCGAGTGCCCAGTCCTGGTGATCGGCTGCACCACTAGCAGGCGGCTCGAAGGTGTGCCTGCGGCGCAATCGGCATCGGCTCTCGGCAATATCATGCCGGCGATGTGGAGCTTCATGTTGGCCGCTCGGGCCCGCGGCTTGGGCACGGCGTGGACCACCATCCACCTGATGATGGAGCAGGCCGTCGCCGACATCGTCGGCATCCCGTTCGACACGGTGCAGCAGGTGTGCCTCACTCCGCTGGCGTTCACCAAAGGCACCGACTTCAAGCCGGCTCTGCGCCCCGATCCCGACACGATCATCGACTGGCGCTGAGAGCTGAGTGTTGTTGTCCGAGTGTTAGCAGCCCATCGGAGTGCCTGCTGCCCACCCGGGGTGTCCGGAAACACTCCGGTGGACGAGAACCTGCGCCGATCTGGCGACGGCTCTACGTCGGCAGCTTCACCACGGCATCGGCAAGGCGTTCGATGTCGGCGCGGTCGCAGTAGATCTGCGCCGATACCCGAAGAGTCAGGCCGTCGCGCCCGGGGTAGACCGGCACCTCGATCGCCGCCGCCTCCAGATCGGCACGCAGGTGCTCGGCGTCGTCCTCGGTCGTCCCGAAGTTGGCCGGCAGGCGCACGTTGACCATCGAGCCGATCATCCCCTCCGGTGTCGTGAACCGGGTGCCCCACCGATCGGCCAGGTACTGACCCGACCACCATGCCAACTCGTGATTGTGGTGATAGATCGCCTCGACGCCGTCGCGTCCGCCGACCTGGCCCATCAGTTCGATGGCGTAGGGCGCAGTCAGGAACGGCGTCGGGTCTCGGGTACCGAGCAGATCGAACTCGGCGGTGATCCCGTTGTCGAGACCCCACGAGATCACCGTCGGGTGCAGATAGCCATGGTGCTGCTCGGCTGCCCACAGCAGGCCGGCGCTGCGCGGCACCCACGCCCACTTGTGCAGGTTCGCCGCGTACCAATCGACGCCGAGGGCGTCGATGTCGACGGCGATGTTGCCGGGCACGTGAGCCCCATCGGCGAACACCAACACTCCTCGCTCGTGGCACAAGCCGGCGATATCGGCCAACGGCAGCACCAGCGCCGTGGCCGGGGTGAGGTGATCGACGATCAGCAAGCGGGTGTGCGGCCCGAGCCCGCCGGCGATTGCCTCGACGTAGTCACCCGGGTCGGCCCCTGGTTGTGGAAGTTCGATCGTACGCAGGTTGCCACCGATCGTGCGGGCCACGTATTTCGCCGCGTTGACCACTCCGCCGTAGCCGAGGTTGGTCACGGCGATCTCGTCGCCGGTGGCGAACGGGAACGAGCGCATCACGGCGTTGGCGCCCGTCGTGATGTTGTCGACGAACAGCAGGTCCTCGGCGGCCACTCCGACGAACTCGGCCACGGCGGCGGCAGCCGCACGCAGGCGTGGGGGCGTGGTTGCCGTCCCGCGAGTGTCAGCGAGCTCGCGCAACATGAACCGGGCCGGCTGGCGTTCGATCTCGTCGGTGATCGCCCGCTGATGTGCCAACACCCGCCGAGGTGTGGCCCCCACGGTGCCGTGGTTCAGGTAGGTGATGTCTGGATCGAGCAGCCATTCACTGCGCAGGACAGGTCCAAAGGTGGGCATCGCCGCACAGTACCCCTGACCAAGTCGAAGGGATCGACAGATATCACCGCGCCGTCGGGTGCTGCGACCACCACCATCCACGGATGCTCCGTGTCGCACCCCTTTACTACGGTGACGGGCATGAGTACGGGTCGCTGGCAGGTCGAGCAGGTGTTGGCGCTGGCGCCGAGGCCCTCGTCGGTCACGGCTGCGCAACCGCTGGCGGTCCCCGGCTCGGTGGACCAGCACGGGGTGCGACGCCCGGGCCGTGTGGGGGCGGTGCACCGGCAGCAGTGCCGAGCCCTACGAGTGCGCGGTCGACCACGTCGATGTCGCGTTCCGTTGCAGCTGTCCGAGCCGCGTCTTGCCGTGCAAGCACTCGCTGGCCATGCTGCTGCTGTGGGCTCGCGGCCAGGTTGCCGAGGGCGAACCACCACCGTTCGCGGCGTCGTGGATCGCCAAGCGGCTCGCCACCGCCGACCAGCCCGGCCGACGCAGCCGACTGGGCCGACGACATCGCCGCCGGTCGACACGCCGGATGAGGCCTCCCCCGACGTAACCGCGGTCGCCGCGGTGCCGCCACCGCTCGATCCCAGAAAGTCGCGTGACGAGCGCATCGCCCGCATGGCTGCCGGGCTGGCCGAGCTCGACCGGTGGCTCGACGACCGTTTGCGCACCGGGCTGGCCGACCCATCGCTGGCCAGTTACAAGACGTGGGATGGCCTCGCCGCGCGGCTGATCGATGCCCAGGTCGGCGGGCTGGCCAACCGGGTGCGTCGCCTCGCCGGGTTGGTCGGCGCTCATCCCGACTGGCATTCGCAGGTGCTCGCCGAACTGGGCGTGCTGCATCTCCTCGCCACCTCGGGCCGGCATCTCGGCACGCTTGCCGCCGGCGCTCGCCGATTCGGTCGCCGCGACCATCGGGTGGCAGGTACGCCAGGCCGATGTGCTGGCCGGTGTGCCGCACACCGACCACTGGGTGGTGATGGGTCGCAGCGACACCCGCGAAGACCGCATCGAGGTCCGCCGCATCTGGCTGCGCGGCGCGGCGACCGGGACCTGGGCGATGGTGCTGTCGTTCGCCGCGTACCAGCAGAGCCTCGACACGACGCTGGCAGTCGGTACGCAGGTGCACGCCGACCTGTTCCGCTACCCCGGCGCGGTCGCCCTGCGAGTGTTGGTGGGCCCGCGCCACAGCGAGCCGCAACCCGCACCCGTTCCCGTCGGTTCGTCGATCGCCGAGGCATGCGCCCAGGTGGGGCGGGCGCTCGCCGCCGAACCGTGGCTCGAGCGCTATCCCGTGTGCGTGCGTCGCCGCGCCGCACTCGCGCCGCGGGCCGTTGGCTGCTGACCGATTCGACCGGTTCGCTGCCGCTGGTCGACGGCGCCGGCGGAGTCGGCACGCTGCTGGCCTGCAGCGCCGGCCGCCCGTCCACGATCACTGCCGAGTGGACCGCCGCCGGGCTGGTGCCGCTGACGGTCCATCTCGCCGACCGTGCCGTCGACATCGGGCCCGTCGCCGACTCGTCGTTCGTGGAGGTGGCGTCATGACCGTCACCGACACTGCGAATGTCACTGGCACGTCAGACGACTACTGGCGCGAGATGGTCACCGTCGCGCTGCTCGGCACCGATCGGCGCGAGCCTCCGGTGCCACCGACCGGTGGGTTGGCCGATCTCGCTGCCGACGACCCGCAACCCACGCCGTCGCAACGCTTGCTGCAGCAGGTCGCCGGGTGCGCTGTCGCCCAGCGCGCCGGTGTGCTGCCCGGTGCGGCAGCACCGCTGGTCGCGCCGCCCGACCGACGACCCGCGGCCGATCACGCCGCCGGCATCGACCACCACATGGCGGCGCATCGTCGCCGACTGGCCGGTGCTGGAGGACGAATGGGTGCTGGCCGTCATCCACAGTGGCCGTCGACTGGCGCCCGAGTTGGTCGTGCCGCTGCTGGCGCGTCATCGCACCGACGCCACACGTCACGCACGTGCGCTGGTCGCCGCCGGCCCATTGGGGCAGTGGATGATCGAATGGTCGCCACGCTTGGCGTGCACCTCGAAGAAGCCGGCCGTGATGGAGGCGATCGGCGAGCTACCGGAGCTGGCGATCGTGCCCGACCTGGTCCCGGTGCTGTGGGCCTCGCCGACACAAGCCGCGCACACGATTGCCGGCGGGCTGTCGTCGGGCGTGTTCGGTGTCAGTCATCGCGCCGTGCTGGTCAACGTGGTGGCCCGCATCCAACCGGCGTCGCTGCCCGCGCTGGGCGAGGCCATCGGCCACGTCGACCCCTCGCTGCCCACCATCGGTCTGGCGTTCGCCCTCGCCGACCTCGCCCGCCTACGCCATCAGATGCTCACCGAACTGGAGATACAATGACGACGCAGCCCACGCCGAACACTGTCCTGCGCCCGCACGCCGAGCACGAGTTCGCCCACGAGCTCGCCGCGCTCGCCGCGTCCGACGATCGCGAGCGACCGCCCAGCTGGCGGCTGTCGCCGTGGGCGGTGGTCACCTACCTGCTCGGCGGCACGCTGCCCGACGGCACGGTGATCAGCCCGAAGTACGTCGGCCAGCGACGGCTGATCGAGATCGCCGTCGCCACGCTGGCCACCGATCGTGCGCTGCTGCTGCTCGGTGTGCCCGGCACCGCCAAGACGTGGGTCAGCGAGCACCTGGCGGCAGCGATCAGCGGCGACTCGACGCTGCTGGTGCAGGGCACGGCGGGCACCGCCGAAGAAAGCCTGCGCTACGGCTGGAACTACGCCCGGCTGCTGGCCGAGGGCCCCAGCGAGGCTGCGCTGGTGCCCAGCCCGGTGTATCGGGCGATGCGGTCGGGCTCGATCGTGCGCGTCGAGGAGCTCACCCGCATGCCCAGCGATGTGCAAGACGCGCTGGTCACCGTGCTCAGCGAGAAGACGCTGCCGGTGCCCGAACTGGCCAGCGAGGTGCAGGCCGTGCCGGGCTTCAACCTCATCGCCACCGCCAACGATCGCGACCGCGGCATCAACGATCTGTCGGCCGCGCTGCGCCGTCGCTTCAACACCGTCGTGCTGCCGCTGCCCGCCGACCCCGACGAGGAGGTCGCGATCGTTCAGCGACGCGTCGCCGAGATGGGCGTTGCCCTGCGGCTGCCGAAGGTGCCGGCTGCCGACGAAGAGATCCGCCGCGTGGTCACCGTGTTCCGCGAGCTGCGCAGCGGCGCCACCGAGGACGGTCGGGTCAGCCTGAAGGTGCCCAGCGGATCGCTGTCGACCGCCGAGGCGATCTCGGTGGTGACCAACGGGCTGGCGCTGGCCGCACACTTCGGCGACGGCCAGTTGAACGCCGCCGATGTCGCCGCCGGCATCGTCGGCGCAGTGGTGAAGGACCCGGTGCACGACACCGTCGCCTGGCGCGAGTACCTCGAAGCCGTCGTGCGCGACCGCGCCGGGTGGAGCGACTTCTACGAAGCCTGCCGCGAGTTGTAGGCGCGCGTGACGCGATGACCCCTTCTCCGCTGAGCACGGTGCAGCTGCTGGGGATCCGTCATCACGGGCCCGGGTCGGCGCGGTCGGTGGTGCGCGCCCTCGACGAGCTCATCCGACGGTCGTGCTGGTCGAGTTGCCGGCCGACTGCGAGGCGTCGCTGGCGTGGGTCGGGCACGAGCACCTCGTTCCACCGGTCGCGTTGCTCGGCTACGTCGTCGACCATCCGCAGCGGGCCGCGTTCTTGCCGTTCGCCGAGTTCAGCCCGGAGTGGCAGGCGTTCACCTGGGCGCAGCAACACGACGTGCCGGTGCGGGCGATGGATCTGCCGCTGCGACAGTCGCTGGCCGCGCCCGACGACGATGGCGATGATCGTGGCGATGGCGAGCTGGGTCTCGACACGGCGATCGGCGATCCGCTGGCCGCACTGGCCGAGGCGGCCGGCGATCCCGACCCGGAGCGATGGTGGGACGACGTGATCGAGCACCGCGGCGACGGCGCACCGGCGTTCGACGGCGGTCGCCGATGGCGATGACCGCGGTTCGCGGTGGTCGCGATGCAGCCACGCTGCGCGAGGCGCAGCGCGAGGCACACATGCGCCAGGTGCTGCGCCGGGCAGTCGCCGACGGTCACGAGCGCATCGCCGTCGTGTGCGGCGCGTGGCACGTGCCGGCGTTGACCGAGCCTCTGCCGCTCGCCACGGTCGATGCTCAAACGCTGCGCGGACTGCCGAAGGTGAAGGTCGGGCTGTGCTGGGTGCCGTGGACCCATCGGCGCCTCGCCGCCGCCAGCGGGTACGGCGCCGGCGTGCGCAGCCCCGGCTGGTACGCCCACGTGTTCAAGCACCCCGGCGAGCCGGGTATCAGCCGCTGGTTCGTCGGCGCGGCGCGGTTGCTGCGCGATCGCGGCATGTCGGCGTCGCCCGACGATCTGATCGCCGCGACACGCGCCGCCACCGCGCTCGCTGCGCTGCGCAACCGGCCACGACCCGGGCTGGCCGAGGTGCTCGACGCTGCCGACACGGTGATGGCCGGCGCCAGCGGCATGGCGCTGATCGACCGCGAACTGATCGTCGGCGACGCCATCGGCGAGGTGCCCGACGACGCCCCGCAGGTGCCGCTGGCCCGCGACCTGGCCGCCCAGCAGCGTCGGGTGCGGCTCAAGCCGGCGGCCGTCAGCCCAGACTGTCGAACTCGATGTGCGCACCCCCAACGGCCGGGCCCGCTCGGTGCTGCTGCACCGCCTGCGCGCCCTCGGCGTGCCGTGGGGCTCGGTCGAAGAGGGTCGAGGCACCAGCGGCACGTTTCGCGAGACGTGGCGGCTGCTGTGGGAACCGGAGCTCGACCATCCGGGTGATCGAGCTGTCGGCCCACGGCACCACGGTGCATGCCGCGGCCACACATCGATTGCTCGAGCGGGCAACGTCGGTCGAGGCCTTGGCCGACCTCGTCGCCGTGCTCGACATCGCCCTGCTGGCCGACCTGCCCGACGTCGTGCAACCGGTCGTCGCCCGGGTCGAGGCCCAGGCTGCGCACGATCCCGACGTCGTGCAGGTGATCGACACGCTCGGTCCGCTCGCCCGAGCGCTGCGCTACGGCGACGTGCGCGGCACCGACGCCAGTGCCCTGCGAACCGTGTTCGACGGGCTCGTGGTGCGCGTCGCTCGCCGGCGCGGTGATGGCCTGTCGCTCGCTCGACGACGATGCCGCGGCCGCGATGGTCGAACGGCTGGCAGGCGTGCAGGCCGCGCTCGGCGCTGGTCGATCACCCGGCGCGCCGTGCTCGAGTGGCCCGCAGTGCTCACCGTCGTGGCCGAGCGCAGCGACGTGCACGGGCTGGTGCAGGGCCGCGCCACTCGCTTGCTGCACGACGGCGGCACCTGGAACCGGGCGTTGGTCGGGGCGCGCCTGTCGCGGGCCCTCTCGGTCGGCACGACGCCGGCGGCGGGAGCGGCGTTCGTCGAGGGCTTTCTGGCCGGCAGTGGCACGGTGCTGGTGCACGACGCCGAACTGCTCGATGTGATCGACGGCTGGGTGTCGTCGCTCGCACCCGATGCGTTCATCGCCGACGGCGCCCTTGCTGCGGCGCACCTTCGGTGCGTTCGAACCGGGCGAGCGTCGTCAACTCGGCCTGCTGCTCGCTCACCAGGCCGCTCCGGCATGGTCGGGGTTCGGCAGCGACGTCGACGGCCAGCGGGCCGCTGCTGCGCTGGCCACCGTGCGCCACCTGTTGGGTGTACCGCAATGACTGAGGTACGAACGAGGTGATGAGCACGGAGCAAGCGGCACCACCCATTGGTCGGGTCAGCGATCCGGAGCGGATGCGGCGCTGGCGGATGGTGCTCGGTGGCATCGACGATGCAGCCGACGATGCCGTTGCCGGCGGCGGCGTGACCGGTGTGCAACTCGACGGCAACGACGCCCGGATCGATGCTGCCCTGGCCGCGGTCTACGACACCAAGCCGGGCAAGCGTGGTGGCGGCGGCAGGGCCGGCGGTCTCGGTTCGTCGGCGCCGTCGGTTGCTCGCTGGCTCGGTGACATCCGCCGGTACTTCCCGACCTCGGTGGTGCAGGTGCTGCAGCGCGACGCCATCGATCGACTCAACCTGCGCCAGCTGTTGCTCGAGCCGGAGATGTTACGCGCCGTCGAACCTGACCTGCACCTGGTCACGTTGCTCGTCGAGCTCAACAAGTTGCTGCCCGACACGACCCGGGCCACCGCCCGCCAGGTGGTCGCCCAGGTGGTTGCCCAGATCGAGCAGCGGCTGGCCTCGCGCACCAAACAGGCAGTGCACGGCGCGCTGGCCCGCAGCCAGCGCAGCCGCCGCCCGCGGCTCAGCGACATCGACTGGGGCCACACCATCCACGCCAACCTGCGTCATTATCTGCCCGAGCAGAGAACCGTCGTCCCCGAACGGCTGATCGGTTATGGCCGCCGCCAGCGCAGCCTGTCGCGTGACGTGATCGTGGCCATCGACCAGTCCGCAAGCATGGCCGACAGCGTGATCTATGCCGCTGTGTTCGGCGCCGTGCTGGCGTCGATGCCGGCGTTGCGCACCAGCGTGGTTGCCTTCGACACGGCCGTAGCCGACCTCACACCGTTGCTGCACGACCCCGTCGATGTGCTGTTCGGTGTGCAGTTGGGCGGTGGCACCGATATCGCCCAGGCCGTCGGCTACTGCCGGCAACTGGTCACCCGTCCGGCCGACACTGTGCTGGTGCTCGTCAGCGATCTCTTCGAAGGAGGCAACAGTTCGCTGCTACACGAACGCGTGGCCGCATTGAGTCAGGCCGGCGTCACGATCGTGGTCCTTCTCGCGCTCAGCGACGAAGGCGCTCCCGCTTACGACCACGCCCAGGCCGCGATCTTCGCCGAGCTCGGTGTGCCGGCCCTGGCCTGCACACCCGACGCACTCCCCGAGTTGTTGGCTGCAGCCCTGGAGCGGCGCGATGTCGGCCGCTGGGCCAACGAGCACGGACTGCACACCGCTGTGCCGACGGTGTCCACTGGATGAGTATCCGATGATCATCCGCGACGCGACTGAAGCCGATGTGCCGGCCTGCATCGACGTGTGGGTCAGCACGCAACCCGATATCGGTGTCGCGCCGTTACCGGAGCAACCACTGGCACGACACGAGCTCGACACCGGTCGGCTGATCCTCGCTGAGGTCGACGGCGCAATCGTCGGTTTCGGAGCGACGCTGACGAGGTCCGGCGTGGCCTACCTCGCCGATCTGTTCGTCGCTCCCGCGCACCAGGGCAGCGGCATCGGTCGACAGCTGTTGCAGGCCCTGTTCGCCGACCATCGCGGCTCTCTGTTCACGTTTGCGTCGACAGACCCGCGCGCCCAACGGCTGTACGAGCAGTTCGGGATGCGCGCCGTCGAGCGGTACCACTACCTCGACGCCCGCCGTGATGCGCTGACTCCGTGGCCGACCGACGTCGAACTGGTCGCTGCCGAGCGAGCCGCGATCGTTGCCGTCGACGCGGCGATCACCGGACGCGACCGCAGCATCGACATCGATTACGCGGAGTCGATCGGGGCGGATTGGTACCTCGCCCACCGGGCAGGACTCCGGATCGGTGCTGCGGCCGTCGTCGCGTCGACATGGTGGAATCCATGGCATCCTCACGGCGTACGCATCGGCCCGATCATGGCCGGCGACGCCGACGACATCGCCCCGATCCTCGCCGCGGCACTCTCGGTCGGGGCGTGCGCTGATGTCATGGCCGACGTCGTCTCGACGTTCGCCCCGTCGAGCCTGCCGGCATTGCCGGCCCTGCTCGACGCCGGGTTCGACGTGGTCGACACCGATCTGCTGATGGCCAGCAACGACGCCATCATCGACCGTCACCGCTACCTGCCATCGGTCGACACACCGTGACCAGCGGCCGCCCTCAGCTGACTTGAGTACCGACCTTCAGGTCGCGGAACGGTGACTTCGAGTCGATGCCTGGCTCCTTCGGGAGACCCAACACGCGCTCGCCGACGATGTTGCGCATCACCTCGTCGCTGCCACCGGCGATCCTGCCGCCAGGCGTACCGAGCACCAACATGCTCCACGCATACGTGCCCCACTCGCCGGTGTCGACGATCAACTTCGGCCCCAGCACGTGGGATACGAAGTCGCCGAGACGGCGCATGTTCATCGTGCCGGCGAGCTTGGCAATGCTCATCTCCGGTCCGGGCAACTGCCCGGCCTTGATCTTGTCCATCGCCCGCTGGTTGTTGTAGCCCGACACGCGACCGTGGATGATCAGGTCGGCGAGGCGGTCTCGAACCAGCGGATCGTCGGCCATGCCGAGATGGCGGACCATCTCGATGGCCCGGGCATACAGGTTGACGCCACCACCGCCTCCGCCACCGGCGCCAATCGCGGCACGCTCGTTCATCAAGGTTGTCAGAGCCACGTTCCATCCCGTGTTGACATCTCCGAGGCGGTCGGCGTCGGGAACGCGGACCTCGTTGAAGAAGACCTCGTTGAAGCTCGCCCCACCGGTCATCTGGCGAAGCGGTCGAACATCGACACCCGGGGCCTTCATGTCGACGATGAACCCGGTGAGCCCTTTGTGTTTCGGAAGGTCGGGATCGGTGCGGGCGATGATCTCGCCGATGTCGCTGTAGTGGGCACCGGTGGTCCACACCTTCTGGCCGGTGATGACCCATTCCTCGCCGTCGCGCTCGGCCTTGGTCTGCAGGCTGGCCAGATCGCTACCGGCGCCGGGTTCGCTGAACAACTGGCAGCCGACGATGTCGGCGCGGTACATCTTGGTCAGGTAGGCCTGCTTGGCCGACTCGGTGCCGTGGGCCAGGATCGTCGGCGCGACCATCCCCAGCCCAATGGTGAACGCCGCCTGGTTGGGAACTTGGTACTGCGCCTCCAAGGCGTTCCAGGCCTTCTCGTATGCGCCGGGCAGCCCACGGCCGCCGTACTCGACGGGTCCGGTGATCCATCCGAACCCGGCATCGAACTTCTTGCCACGCCAGGCGCAGGCGCGATGCAAGTCGTTGCGCTGGTCGGTGCGGCTGCGCTCCTCGAACATCGCCACCTTGTCGGAGCCTTCGCCCCACACGAACTTGCGCTCTGCTTCCTTCTTGCGTGCGTTTGCGTCGAGGAATTCGCCGGCTTCCTTCTCGAACGTCTCGAGCGAGATCTCCGTCATGGCCGAACGGTAGTGGCGGTCGTCGTCGGATCGCCTAGTCGGGCAAGATAACCAGATGGATCTCAACGCATACCTGGCCGTGTTGGCCGCCGAGGCGACGGCACTGGCGTCGGCGGCCGAGGAGGCAAGGCTCGACGCACCGGTGCCCACTTGCCCGGGCTGGAGTGTTTCCGACCTCGTCCTGCATGTCGGCGAGGTACATCGCTGGGCGACGGCGGTGGTGGCCAGCCGGGCAACCAAGCTCGGCGACGTACCCGGCGATTCGCTCGGCCCTCTCCCGGAACCCGCCGACACCATCACATGGTTCCGGCATGGCGCCACCAGGCTGTGCGAGACGCTGGCCGGCGGCGACACCTCGGTCGACTACGCCGCGTTCTTGACCGATCCGGCCACACCGCGCTTGCTTTTCTGGGCTCGACGCCAGACGATGGAGACCGGGATGCATCGCGTCGATGCCGAGTCGGCGGTCGGCCGGCGCACCCCCTTCGCTCCAGACGTTGCCGTCGACGGCATCGACGAGTTCCTCACCGGGTTCCTGCCCCGGTCGCGGAGCCCGTTGCACTCCGACAGCCCGCGCACCTTGCGGGTCGTACCCGAGTACAGCGATCGGCGATGGACCGTGTCGATCAGCACCGAGGCGCCGGTCACGGTGCGTGACCAGGCGGAGGCCGGTGCTGCTGACTGTCTGGTGTCCGGCTCGGCCAGTGACATCTTCCTGGCCTTGTGGAACCGTGGTCCGCTCGACGTCTTGCAGATCACGGGTGACCGCGGCGTCATCGACGCGCTGCGCGATCAGATTCAGATCCGCTGGGCCTGAGTCACAGCCAGTCACGCTTGTGGAAGACCCGGTAGAGCACGATGCTCAACCCGGCCATCATCCCCAACGCCATCGGATAGCCGAATCGCCAGTCCAACTCCGGCATGTGAACGAAGTTCATGCCGTAGATGCCGGCGATCAACGTGGCTCCGAACACGATCGCGCCCCAGGCCGTGAGCTTCTTCATCACCAGGTTCATCTGGTTGCTCATCACCGCCAGATGGGCATCGACGGCGTTGCCGACGAGTTCTCGCTGTTCGTCGACCAGATCGACGGCGCGCAGTAGCTTGTCGAACGCGTCGCGGCACGTGACCAGGGCCTCGCCGTCGATCCACTGGACCTCGCGACGCAGGATTGCCGACAGCACCTCGCGCAACGGCACGACAGCCCGCCGTAGTTCCAGCAGTTTCCGGCGCAGATCGAACAGATCGCGCTGCAAGCGCTGCTCGGTGCGCTCGCTGTCGCGGAAGATGTTGTCCTCGATCACCTCCAGTTTTTCCTCCAACACATCGGTGGTGTCGAAGTAGCCGTCGATCAGTTCTTCGAGCAGCGTGGCGAACAGTTGTCCCGACGTCTTGGTCGTGGCGTCGCGGCGCTCGAATCGGTCGAGGATCGGTTGCGGATCCCATTCCCGGCCATCGGCGTCGTGCCGGCGGACGGTGATGAACCACGTCGGCCCGAGGTACATGTCGATCTCTGCCAGCGAACCGGAGAACGCCACCACGTAGGCGTGGTCGTCGAAGCGGTGCATGGTGGGGCGCGCTGCCCGGCGGTGGGCCTCGTCGAACGTGCGCGGGGCGAGGCCGTACTGGATCGCGAGCACGTCCAGTTCCTCGACGGTGGGGTCGACGACGTCGATCCACGTCACGGCGGTCTCGTCGGTTGCGTCGCCGGTCGACGTGCCGGCCCTCTCGCCGAACGTGTGCGTGGTCTGCATCGGAGGATGAGCGTAGGGCACTTGGGAACTATGGTCGTCGCTCATGGGTCAACAGGTTGCCGTCGTCGAAAAGCCCAGCCCGCGCCCTGGCGTGCTGCGGTTCGAAACCAATCGCAGTCTCACGGGGATGGGCCACGAACGATTCACATCGGTGCTCGACGCGGTCGGACCCCGCCCGGCAGCCGTGCTTGCCCGTCGGCTGCTGTCGACCGGCCAGGTCGACTCGGTGTACATCTACGGCAACATCATCTCCGTCGACATCGCCAAGGGATTCAACAGCGACGGCCTGTCCGACGTCGTTCGCAACATGTACCAGTACTGGAAGCCGGGCATGGAGATGCCGACGTTCGACGCTCCGGAGGAGCCAGCCGCGGCCGCAGCGACAGGTGACAGCGGGGCAGCCGCCAGTGGCGGAGCCGCCGAATCGCCGTACGCGCAACTGGTGCCGCAGACCCTGCGCGAGCGCAGCGCCGCCGCACTTGCCAAGTGGCAGGCCAGCCACTAGCAACTCTCCGGTATCGGGGTTCAAGGTCCGGCCGACGCCGACCGATACTTCTATGTGAAATCTGGCGGACAATCAGCCTCTCGCGTTTGGGCGTTCCTCGCTCTCACCCTGATCGTCGCCTCGCTCTACTTCTTCGCCATCGAGGGCACTGCGGCAGCTGTGTACTGGGATGTCTGCGTTGCGGCCATGCTTGCGTTCGGGTTCGTCATCGCCTGGCGATTGGACCGTCATCGTGCCGCGTGGCTCGTCATCCTGGTCGGGCAGACCTGTTTCCTGGTCGGTGATGTGTGTTTCGCGCTGCTCGAGCACGTCTTTCACAATGACTCCTACCCCAACGTCGGTGACGTCTTCTACGTCGCCGGCTACCCGTTCATCGCTATTGGCCTCATCATGTTGTTGCGGTCCCGTGCCACGGCACGCGACGCGGGCGGCGTGATCGACGGCTTCATCGTCGCCACCAGTGCAGGAGTGCTGCTGTGGGTGTATTTCGTGGAGCCGACGGCGTTCGATCAGACCCTCCCGTTGTTCGAACGACTGATCAACGTCGCCTACCCGGCCGGCGACCTGTTGCTGATCGCGATCGGTGCACAACTCGCCGTGCGACAGGTTCGTCGACAGGCGCCGTACTGGATCGTATCGGTGGCCCTGTTGGCCCTGCTGGTCGCCGATCTCGGCTACTTGTACCAATCCCTCTACGGCGTGTACAGCGAAGGCGACCCGGTCGACTTCGGCTGGTGGATCAGTTATGCCCTGATCGTCGCTGTGCTGTTGCACCCTCGAGTCGGCGAGATTGCCGCCGCGCCCCACAGGCAGACGCCGCGTCTTTCACCGCGGCGGATCATTCTTCTCTCGCTGGTGACCGTCGCCGCACCGTTGACGATTGCGGCGCGATCCGCGGCCGGTGTGAGCCTCGAGCTCCCGGTGCTGCTCGGCGGAACCGTGGTGTTGTTCGGCCTCGTCGTGCTGCGACTCGTAGTGATGGCCAGGGAGTTGGAGGCCAGCCGCAGCTTGTTGCTGCACGAGGCCACCCACGATGCCCTGACCGGACTCGGCAATCGCACGCTGTTCAGCGATCATGTCGGGAAGGCGTTGTCGAGCGATGTCCCCGTCGCCGTGTTGTGTCTCGATCTCGACGACTTCAAGCTCGTCAACGACAGCCTCGGTCACCCCGCCGGCGACGTCGTGTTGCAGGTCGTGGGAGAACGCCTGTCGAGCCTGCTCCGACCTGGCGATGCTGTAGCCCGGCTCGGCGGCGACGAGTTCGCCATGCTGGTCAGCGGTTCCGATGCTGCGGCCGGTGGGGCGGTCGCCCAACGGGCGATCGCGGCGATCCGCCAACCGATCGCTCTTCCCGGCAGTCGCATCGTGCACTCCAACGTCTCCGTCGGTGTCGCCCACAGCAACGGCGAGAGTTCCGTCGAAGCGCTGCTGCGCGATGCCGACATAGCGATGTACCTCGCCAAGCAATCGGGCAAGGGTCATCACGAGGTGTTCCAACCCGGCATGCGCCAAGACATGATCGATCGACTGGAGATGCGCGTCGATCTGGCCGAGGCGTTGGCGCGCAACGAGTTCGTGCTGCACTACCAACCGATCGTCGAGGTCGCGACCGGTAAGCCCGTCGGTCTGGAGGCGCTCCTGCGTTGGGAACATCCTCGTCGCGGGCGAGTCGAGCCGTTGCAGTTCATCCCGTTGGCCGAAGAGACCGAATTGATCATCCCCATCGGCCGCTGGGTGCTGATGGAGGCATGCCGTCGCGCCGTCGAGCTCGACCCACGTCGTGACGGATTGGAGATCGCCGTGAACGTGTCGGCAGTGCAACTGCGCGATGCGGGGCTGGTCGACGATGTTCAACAGGCGCTGGCCAGCTCCGGCCTCGACGCGTCGCGACTGATACTCGAACTCACGGAATCGTCGGTCGTCAGCGACATCGAGGCTGCCGCGATCACACTGTGCGAGCTGCGCACCCATGGTGTGCGCATCGCCCTCGACGACTTCGGCGCAGGGTACGCATCGCTGCGGCACCTCCGGGCGTTCCCCGTCGACATCGTCAAGCTCGATCGCAGCTTTGTCGTGAGCAGCCTCGAGAACGATTCATCGGTGTTGAGCGGTCTGATCGAAATGGCTGCCAACCTCGGGATGGAGACGGTTGGCGAGGGCATCGAGGAGCAGGGTCAACTCGACATGTTGCGAGCGCTGCACTGCCGGTATGCGCAGGGCTTCCTGATCGCCCGACCGATGCCATCGGATTGTCTCGAGGAGATCTATTCGATCGGTGATGTGTCGCCTTCCTCGTCTCTTGAAGAACGAACATCTGTTCGATACACTGCATCGAGTGCCGTCACTCGCTGAACGTCTCCCTGAACGTTTTCCTGCATTGACGACGGCTGTCCCGGCACGTGAACGCACCTTGCCGGTGCACGAGTCACTCGTCGAGTTGCTACCCGCCCTCCAGCGTGGCTCAACCGTGGCCTGTGGCGGCCGGGCCGGGGTGTCGCTGGCCCTGGCGCTGGCCGCGGCGCCGTCGCGGGAGGGGGCTTGGGTCGGTGTCGCCGGCCTTCCCGACGTGGGCGTCCGCGCCGCGGCCGACATCGGGGTGGCGTTGGAACGGTTGGTGATGGTCGCCGGCAACCCGCCGTGGGTCGATGTACTGGCGGCGATGATCGACGGGTTCGATGTCGTCGTGGTCGGTCAACGGGTCGGCCGACTCGGTGCAGGTGCCGTGCGCCGGCTGCAGGCCAGAGCGCAGTCCCGCGGTGTGGTGATGCTCACCGTGGGGGTACCTGCGCTCGGAGCCGACCTTCGACTGACTGCCGAAGACGGCCAATGGGTCGGGCTCGGCGATGGGTACGGGGTGGCATCGGGCCGGCGAGTGCTGATCGAACTCGGGGGCAGGCGCATGCCCCGGCCACGACGAGCGACGATGTGGCTCCCCGATGCCGACGGGCACATGGCCCCGGTTGATCCTGTCCCGTCACTCGACAACACGTCAGTACTGGGTCGACCGGAACTTCGACATCAGATGCTCGCCGGCGGTGACCGGCGCGTAGCGGGGCGTGTCACCGGCAGCGAGACAACTCGGGATGCATTCGATCACGGCGTCCCAATTGGCATTGTGGAAGAAGGCGATCGATTGCCGGCGTGACGGCGCGGCGACGTCTGCCGGTGGGGTCGCGACCCGGTGCAAGGTCGAGCGCCAGCGGTCGTTGGTCCAGCGTGCCATGGCATCGCCGAGGTTGATGATCAACGAGTCGGCCACGACCGGGGCCGCCGTCCAGCGCTCATCGACCAAAACCTCGAGCCCGCCTGCAGGCCCACCCGGAGTGTCGCTGGTGGCATCCCTGGTGAACAAAGCGGTGACCGTGCCGTAGTCGGTGTGGGCGCCGGCGCGTAGTTGGCCGGGCTGCGCCGGTTCACTGAGCGCCGGGTAGTTGAGCACCCGCAGCGCGCTGGTGTGACGATCGATGCGCGAGTCGAAGAAGTCGCTCGGCAGCTGCAGAGCCTGGGCGAACAGGCTCATCAGGCGGGCGACGAAGCCGGCCATGGAGGTGTAGTAGGCCTCCATCGCCGGCCGGAACTCGGCGAGTGCCGGTGGCCATGGCGTCGGCTCGTAGACGAAGGACTCCGCTGCAGCACCAGGCTTCGTGGCAGGGACATCGATCGGCCCCATCGAGAACGTCTCTTTGAGGTCGGGCGGAGTATCGGTGCCCAACGATGCCGCCAGGCGCTCACCCTGCAGCGGCGCATAGCCATACGGATAGCCGGCGTAGGGCATCGCCACGGCCATCTTGTCGGCCGGGGCGAGATCGAAGAACCTCGTTGCTGCAGTCCATGCCGTGTCGATCACCTGCTGGTCGACACCATGGTTGGTGATCACCAAGAACCCGGTGTGTTCGCATGCTTGGGCAATCCGGGCGATCGAGTCGCCATCTCCGAGATCGATCACCGGGATGGCAGCATCGCGTTCGATCCTCATGATGTTCAGGCGTAACGGTGTTCAGGCGAGTTCGGCGACGGACCGTCGCCGATGTCGATACGGGAGAGTGCCATGCTCGGGGAAGATACATGATCACCGCCACACACGGTCTTGATCATCGAACAGATGTTCGCTACGGTTCGACCGTGGTGCGGCTCGGAGTGTTGTGGTGCCCGAACTGGCCGGTGGTCACCGCCCAGGCAGCGGCCGACGAGCCGGTTGTCGTCTTGCACGGCAACCGGGTGATCGCCCAGTCGTCGGCGGCAGCGCGAGAAGGCGTTGTCGTCGGGCAGCGCCGCCGTCAGGCACAGGCCTGCTGTCCGCAGGCACGCCTTGTCGCCCACGATCCCGATGGTGATGCTCGCCGGTTCGAAGGCGTTGTCACGGCCATCGCCGCGCTCATCCCGCGGGTGGAGGTCACCGAACCCGGCATGCTCTCGTTCCTGGCCAAAGGGCCATCACGGTATTTCGGTGGCGAGGCGGCAATGGCAACGCACATGGTCGGCACAGCGGGTGAGGCAGCGGGCGGGGCAGCCGGGTTCGGTCTCGGTGTGGCCGATGGCCGGTTTGCCGCCGCCATCGCGGCCAGGCACGCTGGCCCTGATCCGGTGATCGTGCTGCCTGGTGTCGAGGCCACCGCAGGGTTTCTGGCTCCGTTTCCCGTGCAGTTGTTGGCCACCATTGCCGATCTCGACGATGACTTCGTGCAACTGCTGCAGCGGCTCGGTATCCATCGGCTGGGTCAGCTGGCCGCGTTGTCGGCCGCCGATGTGCTTGCCAGGTTCGGTCGCCAGGGCGAATTTGCCCACCGTCTGGCTGCGGGGGGCGACGATCGTCCTCCCAACACGATCGAACCGCCCCGTGGGCTGGTCGCGCTCCAGGTGCTCGATGACCCGGCCCACCATGTCGACACCTTGGCGTTCGTCGCCCGGCAGTTGGCCGACGAGCTGTGCCAGGCGTTGAGCGCCGATGGCAAGGTCTGCACTCGGCTGGTCATCACCGCCGAGACCGATCACGGCGAACGCAACGAACGACTGTGGTATCGCTCCACCGGGTTGTCGGTCGCGGCGATGGTCGAACGTGCTCGCTGGCAGCTCGACGCCTGGGTCAGCAGCGCTGCGCTCTCCGCCGGCGTCACCATGCTCCGGTTGGAACCGGTCGAAGTCCGTGGCGACGATGGTGTGCAACTGGGCCTGTGGGGCGGGCGAACTCGAGCCGACGAGTGGGCGGCCAGGGCCGTGGCACGCTTGGCAACCTTGGCAGGAGCGGAACACGTCCTGGTTCCTGCCGCTACCGGAGGCCGGCTACCCGCCGACGCCTATGCCTGGGTACCGGCGGTCACCGCTGATCTTGCCGAGCCTGCCCAACGCCTCACACCATCGGAGGGGCCATGGCCGGGGAGCCTGCCGAGCCCGTCACCGGCGGTCGTGTATGCCGAGCCATTGCCCATCGACGTGCTCGACGACGAGGGACGTCCGGTGCGGGTCACCGGCAGGGGAGCGGTCAGCGCCCCACCGGCAACCGTGCAGCGGGGTGCATCGACCGTGCCCGTGGTGGCGTGGGCCGGTCCGTGGCCGTTGGAGGAACGCTGGTGGGATGTCACCAGGGCACGGCGATCAGCGCGGTTCCAACTGTTGACCGGGCCCAGGTTGACCGGGCCCGGGTTGGTCGGCACAGGATCGTTGCTGCTGGTCTGCCTCGAGCGGCAGCAGTGGTGGTTGCTCGGCGACTATTGCTGAGTCTCGTCGAGCCGTTGTCGACGAAGAGACGGGAGAACGACTCGACGTGCGAACCGTCCGAGTCGGCCGGGCCCCTCGGTGAGTCAGCGCAACTGCAACTTTGTCGCTCTCGACATCCTCAGCGTGTTGGCAGCGACGAAGTTCGGGTCAGGCCAGGACGAGTTCGCGGCGGTCGATCTCGGGGCGCAACAGATCGTTGCTCAGCCGGAAGCCGACACCACGAACTGTGTGGATGAACCGCAACTCGGGGGCTCGCAGCTGCAGCTTGCGGCGCAGGTTCGACAGGTGGACGTCGACCACGTGCGTGTCGCCGACCCAGTTCGGGCCCCACACCTCTTCGAGCAGTTGAGTTCGTGCACAGACCTCGGACGGCCGACGGCACAGTTGTTCGAACAGGGCGAACTCGATACGTGTCACGGGGATGTCGTGCGAGCGCACGCGGATCTCCTTGCGGCCGACGTCGACGGTGAGCGGACCAAGGGTGATGACCGATGCATGGATCGGATCCCACCCCGAGTGCAGCTGCCGCGGACGGCGCAGCAGTGCCTGGCAGCGGGCAGCCAGTTCGTCGGGGTTCACCGGGGTTGACACCACGTCGTCGGCGCCGGCACGCAGGGCTCGAATACGCATGTTGTCGGCATCGGGGGGAGCGATGCCGACAACATACGAGTCCGTCAGTTCACGAATCGTGTCGAACAATGTGCCGCCGTGGGGACTGGGAAGCTGCAGATCGACCATGACGACGTCGGGCGAGAACGAAGTGGCCAGCGTGAGTGCCGCCGGTCCCTCCGTCGTAGCGCTGACCGAGAAGCCCCGAGTGCGCAACGCAGCGGAGGCGACACGCCGCAAGAGTGCGTCGCTCACTGCCAGGAGCACACGTGGTGCCAGTTGTGCATCCGGTTCCATTTGAATCTGTCTTCCCGCCTCAGTGGTATGTCGGTTCACCCGACTGTCGATTCCCTACACAGGAGTTATCGGCAGGCGACGGCCCAGCTGTAGCGGGGATTCCGAAAGATTCGATGTTCCATCCGGTTGCGTCTACCGTCGGAGCCTGTGATCGACACCGCCGATGACCGAAGAGCAGAGCTGCGTCGTGACGTCGCCGGCGCGCCGCCCGGTCGATGCCCGCGAGCGCGACTCGATCGCCTCGTTCCTGACGGCTCTCGACACCCTCGATGATCCGTTCGACGAGGAGGCGTCACCCATGCATGTCACCGCCTCGGCCATCGTCACGAGTGATGCGGGCGTGGTGCTGCATCTCCACAAACGACTGTCGCTGTGGTTGCAGCCCGGTGGCCACATCGATCGCGGTGAGACGCCGTTCGATGCAGCCCTGCGAGAGACGCGCGAAGAGACTGGGCTTCCGGTGACCGGCACCGAATCTGCACCGTTGATGCACGTCGACGTGCATCCCGGCGGTCGCGGGCACACCCACCTCGACGTTCGCTACCACGTCACAGCGCCGCCGGTCGCTCCAGCGCCACCGCACGGGGAGAGCCCCGACGTGTGCTGGTTCACCTGGTCACAGGCCATCGCCATGGCCGACCCGGGCCTCGAGGGGGTGCTGAGGGCTGCTCAGCCGGGTGTGCCGACGATCCGTCCAGCCGTGGTCGCCGACGCATCCGGTTGCGCGCGGGTCTACATCCGGTCGAAGGCATTCGTGATGGCCGAGGTGCCCGAGCCCCACAGCGAAGCGGAGATCACCACGTGGATGGCCGAACAGGCGATACCTGGGATGCAGGTGTGGGTGGCCGATCTCGATGGCGTGGTCGTCGGCCAGCTCATGCTCGCCGGCGGCTGGCTACATCATCTGTACATCGATCCGTCCTGGATGGGCCGCGGGTTCGGCGATCAGTTCATGGCCCTGGCTCGGCAGCGACAACCCGACGGCCTCCAGTTGTGGGCGTTCCAGAGCAACGACTCGGCCCGCCGTTTCTACGAGCGGCATGGATTCGTCGCCGTCGAGTTCACCGATGGCCGGGGCAACGCGGAACGTTGGCCGGATGTGCGCTACATAGGTTGAGCTGCTCTGACCGTTACGAAACAACTGCGAAATCGTTCCAATACTGTTCGGATAGACCTCGCAACCGTCGCCATGCCGCTGCAGTAACGCGGGCAATGGAAGCTGAGACTACTATTTCCACAATGTCCACGATGGCTGACGTCGCCAAACATGCGGGCGTAGGAATCGGCACCGTTTCGCGCGTCCTCAGTGGCAGCCCACAGGTCAGCGAGGTGACCCGCGAGAAGGTTCGCTCGTCGGCCGAGCAACTCGGGTATCGCCGCGTCCGAAAACCCCCTCGTGAACAGGGTAAAAGTGGCCGGCTCATCGCCGTGTTGGTGCCGTTCTTCGACGAGCAGTCAGCGTTCGAACGCATTCGTGGCATCGTCTCCCGGCTGGCACCGCACGCCTGCGAGGTCGTCCTGCACAACATCGAGTCTCCGGCCCAGGCCCGCGCCAAGCTGATGGAACTTCCACGAAGCCCGATCCTCGACGGCATGATCATCATCTCGTTGCCATTGGTCGGCGACGAGGGTGATCGGCTGGTTGCCGCCCGGTTCCCCACGGTGCTGGTCGACACGTCACATCCGGGCCTGCCCAGCGTGTGCATCGACGACCGGGCCGGCGGGGCCCTGGCAACCAGGCACCTCATCGCCCTCGGCCACAGGCGCATCGCCTTCGTCAGCGAGCCGCCGCACAACGCCTTCGGGTTCATCGCCGGCGCTCGCCGTGAGAAAGGATTCCGGGCGACGATGGCCGAAGCGGGGCTGAAGGTACCGACGTCGCTCGTGCGCTATGGCGCATACCTCCATTCCGCTGCTCGGCAGATGGCGACAGAGCTGCTCTCGTTGCCCGAGCGCCCGACGGCGATCGTCGCCGCGTCGGATGTGCAGGCCGTCGGCTGTCTCGAGGCCGCAACGCAGTTGGGCATCAAGGTTCCCGACGAACTGTCGGTGGTCGGGTACGACGACATCCATCTGGCTGGTCTGATGGGCCTGTCGACGGTTCGCCAGCCCTTGTTCTACTCCGGTGAGCGGGGCGCCGACCTCGTCGTCGAGGCGCTCTCGATGCGCAACCGCCAGCCGAGCACCGAACTGCTGGAGTTGGAGCTCGTCGTGCGCTCGACAACTGCAGCTGTGAAACGAAAGGGAACACGATGAGCAACCCTGACACCACTGGTTCGGCTGGTGATCTCTGGTGGAAAGACGCCGTCGTCTATCAGCTCTACGTCCGCTCGTTTGCCGACAGCAACGGCGACGGCCGAGGCGATCTCGAAGGCATCCGTGAGCGGCTCGACCACCTACGCGACCTCGGTGTCGACGCAATCTGGTTGACGCCATGCTTCCCGTCGCCCCAGCGCGATCACGGCTACGACGTTGCCGACTACTTCGACATCGAGTCGACGTACGGAACGCTCGACGACTTCGATCGCCTGGTCGCCGCAGCTTCGGCTCGCTCGATCCGCATCCTGATGGACGTCGTCCCCAACCACTGCAGCTCGGATCACGCCTGGTTCCAAGCGGCACTGAAGGCGGCGCCCGGTTCGCCGGAGCGGGCCAGGTTCTGGTTCCGCGACGGCAAGGGGCCGGGCGGCAACGAGCCGCCGAACAACTGGCGAGCAATCTTCGGTGGCCTGGCATGGAGTCGTGTCACCGAGGCCGACGGCACACCCGGCCAGTGGTACGAGCACACGTTCACGCCCTACCAGCCCGACTTCAACTGGTACAACCCCGACGTCATCGACTACTTCGATCGCATGCTGACCTTCTGGTTCGATCGCGGCGTCGAGGGATTCCGCGTCGACGCGGTCCCTGTGCTGGGCAAGCATCCTGACATGCCCGACGCGCCGCCGACGCCGCCCGGGCTGACCGACGGTCAGGCCTGGCGCCGCAACATCTACGCACAGTTCTATCCGACCGGCCACGACGTGTGGAAGCGGTGGCGCAGGCTCATCGACGACTACGAACGGACCCACCCCGGGCGCCACCTGGTGACGATCAGCGAGTCGTACGGCCCACCCAAGGAGATACTGAAGTACATGCAGGGCGACGAGTTCCACCAGTCGTTCGCCTTCGACCTGATGTTGATCACCTGGCTGGCCGCACCGATCCGCAAGGCGATCACCGACTCGCTCGACATGCTCGCATCTGTCGGCGGGTTCCCGGCGTGGACGCTCAACAACCACGACACCCAGCGCATCGTCACCCGCCTCGGGCGGCTCAACGCCACCGATCCGGCGGCGTTCACCGGCAACAACCTGGTGTACGTCGACGCTCCGATCGATCTCGACTTGGGGCGGCGCCGAGCGCGAGCCGCCATCACCTTGGCGGCCGCCCTGCCCGGAGCGTTGTACCTCTACCAGGGCGAGGAACTGGGTCTCGAGGAGATGCTCGACATGCCCGACGAAGTCAGGGAAGACCCGCTGTTCATCACGACCAACGGCAAGGAGCGCGGCCGCGACGGCTGCCGTGTGCCGATTCCGTGGACCACCGATCCGGCGACATCATTCGGCTTCTCCCCGGTTGCCGTCGAGCCGTGGCTCCCGCAACCGCAGGACTGGGCCGAGTTGTCGGTCGAGCATCAACGTGCCGACCCGCAATCGATGCTGGCCTGGTATCGCACCCTCTTGGCCCATCGCCCGTTGCTGTCGGGCGATCTGCAGTGGGTCGACGTCGATCACCCCGATTGCGTGGCCTTCGAACGCGACGGCGTGCTGATCATCGCCAACGTCGGCGCCGACACGGTCGACCTTCCGGCGACGCTCGTCGCCGGCCGCAGCATCATCTTGGCCTCACAACCGGAGACGACGTTGCAGGAGTTGCCGTCCGACACGTGTGTGTGGTTGTCGCCGGCGCACTGAGTCGAGCCGGGGAGCATGGTATGGACGTCGAGCGCGGAGCGTGATCGACGACGCTCTCGGCTCGGCGTTGAGCCATGCCGAGCGAGCTGCCTTCTGGGCCAGGGTCGAGGCGTGGCTCGAACCTGCCACCGAGGTCGTTGCCGCGCTGTACCCCGGGCACGATCTGCACGCCCTGACGGAGCGCATCCTCGTCGAGGTCGCCACGGCCGCCGGGCAGCGGAAGGTGTCGCTGCGCGATCTCGATGCCCGCCGCACCGCCGACCCGGCGTGGTTCCAATCGAACGAGCAGGTCGGCTACGTCGCCTACGCCGAGCGCTACGGCACCACCTTGGACGGTGTGCGCGGCCGCCTCGAACACCTCGAGCAACTCGACGTGACCTACCTCCACTTGATGCACGTGTTGCAGGCCCGGCTCGGGGCCAACGATGGTGGGTATGCCGTGGTCGACTACGGCCAGGTCGAACCGGCGCTCGGCGAACGCGCCGACCTCGAGAAGTTGGCCGACGACTTGCGCGACCGTGGCATCAGCCTGTGCCTCGACGTGGTGATCAACCACACGGCCCGTGAACACCCCTGGGCGGTGGCCACGCGCGCCGGTTCGCAACGACACCGTGACTACTACTTGCTGTTTCCCGATCGCACCTTGCCCGACCTGTACGAGGCGACACTGCCGGAAGTGTTCCCGGAGATGGCCCCGGGCAGCTTCACGTTCGACGACGAACTGGCCGCGTGGGTCTGGACCACGTTCCACACGTATCAGTGGGACCTCGACTACGCCAACCCCGACGTCTTCGTCGAGATGCTCGGTGTGATGCTCGACCTGGCCAACGCCGGTGTCGACGTACTGCGTCTCGATGCCGTGGCATTCACGTGGAAACGGATGGGTACGAACTGCCAGAACCAGCCCGAAGCCCACCTCATCGCCCAGGCATTTCGGGCGTTCGTCGGTATCGCCGCGCCTGGGGTGATCCTGAAGGCGGAAGCGATCGTCGCTCCGGATCAACTCGTGCCGTATCTCGGTGCTCACCGCAACGCGCGACGCGAGTGCCACCTCGCATACCACAACCAGTTGATGGTGATGCTGTGGAGCAGCCTGGCCACTCGCGACGCGACCTTGGCTGTCGAGTCGCTGTCGGCTCTTCCGGCCACACCCATCGACGCCGGTTGGGTGTCGTACCTGCGATGTCACGACGACATCGGCTGGGCGGTCGACGACGGCGCCGCCATCCGCGCCGGTCTCGACGGACCTGCACACCGACGATTCCTGGCCGAGTTCTACCGCGGCGCATTCGCCGGGTCGTTCGCCGAGGGCCGGGCGTTCTCCTCGAATCCGTTGGCCGACGACGAGCGCACGTGCGGGAGCGCGGCGGCGCTGTGCGGACTCGATGCGGCGCTGCGATCCGGCGACAAACCGGCAACCGACGTGGCCGTGCAGCGGTTGCTGCTCTGTTATGGCGTGGTGTTCGCCTTTGCCGGCATCCCGTTGATCTACATGGGTGACGAGATCGGTCTACCGAACGACTACGGCTACGTGGCCGATGCCCGCCATGTCGACGATTCGCGTTGGCTGCATCGCCCGGCGATGCCGTGGGCGACCGTGGATCGGGCGTTGCCGCCGGCACAGGCCAGGATCTGGGACGGTATGCGCACGCTGTCGTCCACCCGTCGTCGCACGAAGGCGCTGTGCGACGGGGGCGTGACGTGGGTGCACCGCACGGCCGAGCCATCGGTGTTGGCGTGGGAACGACGGCATCCAGCACACGGTCGCTTCTTCGGCATCGCCAACTTCGCCGAGCACGCCGTGACCTTGCCGGCGTCGACGTTGCAGTGGGCAGGGCTTGCGTCCCCGTCGAACTGCTGAAGTGGGGTGTGCAGGCAGCAGCCGACACCGTCGACCTCCCGGCGCTGTCGGTTGGCTGGTTCGTCGATGCTGATGACGGCGGCATCCAGCCGCGTACCGCTACCGAGTGAGGACTACTGAGTGAGGCGTACGGCGATGTCGCGGGACGACGTGCCGACCCGCAGTTCGAACGGACCCTCTGCCCGAACCCAGTCGTGGTCGGCAACGCTCCAGGTGTGCATGGCGCGTGGATCCAGCAGCACGGTCACGGCGGCGGTGCCCTGGGCCGGTACCCGCGCCTTGGCAAAGCCGACGAGTTGTTGTGCGGGCTCGTCGCCGCGTCGCTCGGCGGCACCGGCACGGCCCGCGTAGACCTGCACGACCTGTACACCGTCGCGTTCGGAGTCGTTGGTCCCTCCCTCTGGTTTCGACCAGACCGGCTGGCCGCAACTGATCCGAACGGCGGTCAGGTACTGGCTGCCTAACGATGAGGGGCGCCGACTAGCTCGTTCAGAGCATCGGGCGGGTCAGCCCGCGGGCCCTCGCCGTGCGCGGTGGATAGCTCAGTTCAGCGCGTAGCTCGGCGACGTCTGTCGGCAGAGGGCAGGTCGGGCAAAGCGGCAACAGACTGCCCCGACCGTCCGATAGCCAGCGCCAGCCGTTCGAGTCTTCGATCGCCGCGTCGTCCTCGATCGCCGCACCGCAGACAATGCAAACGTGAGGGTCGACCTCGAGCGAAGCTGGCTGCGCGCTGCTCGACATGCCAGCATTATCCCTCACTGCACAAGGGCTCCTACGGAGATGGTGGTAGGAGGGGTACAGGCTCGACGAGATCTCGGAGCTCGCTGCTGCTCTGCTCGATTTGCGTCTATGGAGGCTATGTAGTCCAGACACAGACTGCGCTTCTTGCAGAGACGCGGCGACGTGGTGCGCCGGCACCTCGCCTGTCCCGAGGCTGACGCTGTCGTCGGGCCGGCGTGTGCCGGGAAAAGAGGAAGGGCGCGGAGTTCCGCGCGCCCTTCTCGAGGTCGTGCAGGTTCGAGGGTCTAGCAGACGGCGGTGAGCGTGACGATGCCGCCCGGGCCCTTGAAGTAGGACGTGAAGCCGCCGACCGTAGCGGTCAGGCAGTACGCCGCAGACGACGCCGACTTGACCACGACAGCGCTGGCAAGACCGGAGTCGATCGACTTGAGCTTGCCGACGGTCATGCCGCCGTAGCTGTTGTTGTCCGAGTAGTAGGCCTCCGCCGACGGCACAGCCGCGCGGACGTCAGCCTCGGCGGCGCGCTTGTTGGCGCGGTCCTTGAAGCCGAGATAGGACGGGAACGGCGATCGCCGGCAGGATGCCGATGATCACGAGGACGACGAGCAGCTCGATGAGCGTGAAGCCGCTCTCGTCCTTGGCGAGCCGCTGGCGCAGCTTGGTCGCGAGGTACATCTGGCGCGCTCCCTTCCGGGGGTGGACGGTTGTCGGTTGCACTCCTCGCTATATCGCCGACTCCTTCAGGGCGGCCTACCCTTAGATGGGGGAATCGGGTTACCCTCGAACAGGGGAATGTGCCGCAGGCCGCCCACGAAGCGCTGCCCGAGTTGGTCTTCGGTCACGTTTCCTCGGCCCGGCGGGGCATCCGGAAGGAACTGCCCCGCCGGGACACAGGAGTCGTTCTTGACCGGGACTATCGGCAGGACGGGATGGTGCTGTAGCAGCGCCAGCGCTGCGCCGGTGGTGGCTCGACCGGTACACGCTCGACGAGATCCGCGAGCCTCGCGGCCGGCTTGCGCTACCAGAGCCCCTGAGACGTGATGGGGATCGCGTTGTCGAGATTCCGGCCTTGAGTCCGCAGAAACGATCTCGTGCTCGTGCACCTTGTACTTCAACGCCTCCGCATGCGCCTTCGCCACCTGCCAGCGGGCATGTCCATCTCCACCTCGCGCGCGGCATCGGTTCGCATCGTTCAGCGGTGCGCGAGTCGCCGAGATCTCGAACGCGAACGCTGGCGATGCGGTCCTCATCACCGATGTACTTGATGAAACCTGGACCTTCGGTCGCGTCGGCTAGGTCAGGTCAGGCGTCATTCCTGACCGGCTGGCTGAGCCCAGGGCTCTAGTGCCGGCGGGCTAGGCTGAGTTGACGTGGGGTCGGGGTACACGATCAAGGCTCTCGACGAGTCGAGCTGGGATGCGTTCGCCGGACTGGTCGAGGCGAATAGCGGCGTCTTCGGGGGTTGCTGGTGCATGGGCTTTCATCCGGATGACAGCCGCGAGCCGGCGCTGAACCGGGAACGCAAGCTCGCACGGGTACGGGCAGGCAGGGCTCATGCGGCCCTGGTGTTCGATGGCGACGACTGTGTGGGTTGGTGCCAGTTCGGCGCGCCGGACGAGGTGCCGAAGATCAAGAACCGCGCCGCCTATGAGAAGAGCCTCACGACCTCGCCGGACTGGCGGATCGCCTGCAACTTCGTCGGCAAGGGGCACCGGCGCCAGGGCGTCGCCACGGCGGCGCTCGATGGGGCGCTCGATCTGATCGCACGTCTCGGCGGCGGCAAGGTAGAGGGCTATCCCGAAGCCGCGGGTTCGGTTCCTGCCGGCTTTCTCTTCAACGGCGCCCTGTCGACCTACGAGAAGCTTGGTTTCGTCCGCGACCGCAAGATCGGCAAGCACCGCTGGGTCGTCACCAAGGTCGTCGAGCCAACCTCCTAGGCGACCTCGCGACACTCAGGGGCCATTCCGGAGCGCCGGCCCACGCCAGTGCCAACGAATGTCCCTTGACCGGCCGAGCCCCAACTTGACACAGACGCTTGACGCACAACCCCGGCGTCACCGGCTCTGACAACGAAAGCCCCGCGTTTGCGGGGCTTTCTTGTGAGCCGACGCCCGGACTCGAACCGGGGACCCCATCATTACGAGTGATGTGCTCTACCAGCTGAGCTACGTCGGCGAGGCCTGGATTCTAGCTCCGGGTCCATGCTCGTGCCTCCGACCCGCAGGCCCGTGGTCGAGTGGACAAGCTTTGCGGT